>NZ_CP031366.1:0-34917 GCF_017357485.1 Rhizobium sp. ZX09 | reverse complement strand
CTGTTCGGCTCGCTTGCAGAATACGAGAGAGTGCTGATCACCGAGCGGGTCAATGCCGGCCTGGCGGCGGCTCGCCGACGTGGCCGTAAGGGCGGGGAGACCTCCAACGATCGATGCGGAAAAGGTCGAGCAGGTTCTAGCTGCTTTGGAAGCTGGCGCCAGCAAGGCGTCCGTGTGCCGGACGTTCAAGGTGGCGCGCTCGACCTTGATCGACACGTTGAAGCGGACTGGATGGACAGGCCCCGGCAAGACCGGCACGCCCGAAACCGTAGTTTGACGAGTGACCGTGGCTGATGGCGTTTCTCGATGAGCAATCGCGTGCCGTTTTATTCGAACCACCCGAAGCTTATGAAGATGCGCAAGCGCGCTATGCACTGACTTCCGAGGATATTGTCTTCGTCAAGGAACATCGCCGGTCGCATAATCGGCTTGGCTTTGCGATCCAACTCGCACTGGTGCGTGATCTGGGCCGTCTGCTGCGAATAGGCGAAGTTCCACCTCAGGCGGTTTCTCTGTTGTCGCCGACCAGCTGGGCATCGACCCTGCAGTGTTCGAGTTCTACGCCCAGCGCGACGAAACGCGCCGGGAACACGCGCGCGAGATCGTCTCTGCACTGGAGCTTCAGCCTGTCCGGACGAGTGACTATCGCGAGTTGATAACGGCGGCGGCACGCGAGGCGGCGGCCACTGAACAAGGTGCGCCGATCGCCAAGGCCGTGATCGAAGCCTTGAAGGAACGAAAGTTGCTCGTTCCTATGCCGGAGCTGCTGATCCGTCTGGCACTGGCCGGCCGGGCGGCGGCGCGTCGACAAGCCTATCGCGAATTGATCCGGGATCTGGAGCAGCCTTCGATCGAGGCGCTTGATCAGCTCCTCGCTGAGCGGGCCGGCGATCGGAGCCACCTTGGCTGGATTGCGGAAGCACCTGAAGGGCGAAGCTGAAGAACCTCAAAGGCTTGATCGCCCGCCTCGAGGTATTGCGCTCAGCCGCCATTCCCGACGACCGTCGCAAGACGATCCATGCCAATCGCTACGGCATCATCGCCAGGGATGCACGCATTCTGCATGCCCGGGAGATACGACGCCTGACATCCGAACGTCGCTACGCCACGCTGGCCGCCTTCGTCATCGAGAGACAGGCGTCGATCACCGACCTGACGATCGACATGTTCTGCAAAATGATTGGGAGCAACCGCCGCAAGGCCGAGATCAGCCGCACGGAACGCCGGCTAAAAGAGGCCGAGGTTCTTGATGGGGTGGCGCTTGAGCATCTCAAGCTCGGCGAGGCGCTTCTGGCCGCTCGTGCGAGCAAAACCGATCTTGCATCGGCGATCGCAGCCTCCCTCGGCTGGGACGGATTGGTCGCCAGCATGGCGGCAGCCAGATCTGTCGTCCACCCTGATCGCAGTAACGAATTCGACGAGCTCATCAAGCGGCACAAATCGTTGCGCAAGCTGGCAGACTGATGTTCCGCACGTTCTCGTTCCGGTCGTTTCGTGCTGATGATCCGATCCTTGTAGCAGTGGACCATCTGCGCGCGCTCTATGGCGGCCGGAAATTGCCGGCGCAGGTGCCGCTCGCCTTTCTGACCCGCAAATGGCGACGCTGCGTGGCGCCCGAACAGTGCCGATATCGACCTGCGCGCCTGGGAAGTGGCGGTCCTCGTTCACCTGCGAGAGCGTCTGAGGGCCGGTGACATCTGGGTCGAAGGCAGCCGGGCATGGCGCAGTTTCGAGGATTATCTTCTGCCTCGGCCGATCTTCGAGCTGATGCGCGCCGAGGGGCGGCTCGGGCTCGCACTCCCCGACAGCTTTGCCGAATGGCGAGCAGAACGGACCCGCCACGCTCGATGCGAAGCTGAAAGAGCTGGCAAAGGCGGCGGCTGCCAATGCTATTCCGGATGCAGCGATTTCCGACAAGGGCCTGTCGATCTCGCCGATCCGCGAGGAGGAGCGCGACAGCATCGTCGCGCTCAGCCGCCGACTATATGTTCTGGTGCCACGGATCAGGATCACCAGCCTGCTTGCCGAGGTGCAAAGCTGGACCAAATTCCTCGACAGCTTCACGCATTATCGTACCGGTGAGACGGCAAACGACGAGGCAGCGCTGATGGCAGCGATCCTTGCCGACGCCACCAATGCCGGAGCCGAACGTATGGCGGAAAGCTCACGCGGCGTCACGATCCACCAGATGATGCTGATGGTGGACAGGCATATGCGATCGGAAACCTACGCCACGGCGACCGCCGTGCTGGTCGATGCGCAGGCAGGCCCATCCCTTTGCCGCGATCTGGGGTGACGGCCATATCTCCTCCTCGGACGGACAGTTCTTTCCGGCTGGCGGGCGTGGCGAAGCCAGCCTCGACTACAATGCAAAATACGGCAAGCGACCGGGGGCGTCGATCTATGGCTTCCTGTCCAACCGTTTTGCTTCCTTCTTCTCCCGCATGATCCAGGCATCCGAGGGCGAAGCCCCCTACGTTCTCGACGGCCTCCTTCACAACGAAAGCTCCGTCGAAATCTATGAGCACGCAACCGATACCGCTGGCGCCACCGAAACGACGTTCTCCATGTTCCACGCCTTTGGCTACAGGCTCATTCCCCGTATCCGCAATCTCGGCAATCGCAGGCTCTTTGTCATTGATCGCGATCCGGCTTACGAACCGCTCGACGCGCTGATCGCTGGAACCGTCAACATGGATGTCGTCGAGCACCACTGGGATGAGGTCTTGCGGCTGAAGGCTTCGATCGCTGCAGGTTTGGTGCCGCCTTCCGTCATCCTCAAGAAGCTGGCAGCGTCGCCGCGACAAAACCGGCTGAACCAGGCCCTGCGCGAAATGGGCCGGATAGAACGCTCGATCTTCATCTGCGACTGGCTGCTCGATACGAAACTGCGCCGCAGATCGCATGCGATCCTCAACAAGGGTGAAAGCCGTCATGCTCTCGCACGCGCCATCTTCCTCCACCAGCTCGGCGAATTGCGCAACCGCGTCGCCGAAACCATGGCTTACCGCGCGTCCGGTCTTAACCTCGTCGTCAACGCCATCATCCTGTGGAACACTGTCTATCTCAGCCGTGCTGTCGATTATATCAGCAGTCAGGGTATTATCATTCCGGACGAGCTGCTCTCCCAGGTCGCACCACTACCATGGGCGCATATCGCGCTCACCGGCGACTACCTCTGGAACGAAATTGACCGACCCCTCGAACGCTTCAGGCCAATCCGGGCTAACCGCTTCAATCCAAACAACTTCAAATTCCCTTAGCGTGTATTAATGTAGAAATGCCCACGGAGCCCCAATCAGCATCCCGTCAATACGGGCATTGTCGGCCGCAACCTCACGGGCCTGCGCGGCACGGAAGGCCAGCAAAGCGGCCTCCTCCCGTTTATCCCACCAGCCCGTGACGGCCAGAAAGCCGCGCCGCAGGGGATTGCGCGGCGAGCGGGCCATGACAAAATCCTCGAACCATCCCAACGGGCGGCCGAACAGCCAGCAAAACCCGTCGAGCAGAATATCAATCACCCGCCCATTATTGGGAATAAAAACCTAGGTCGCAAGGGGAATGTGATGAGTGTAGAGGATGAGGAGAAACGCCGTCGCATGGCTGATTTGGCCGATGCCCGCACACGCGAAGAGAAGAGCCGCGCGGCGCGCAACAACGCCCTCGACAAGGGTTATATGCGACCCGACCTTGCAGGGCCGAGCATCGACCGATTTTACAAGAACAAGGGCGCCGACGCGCTCAAGGACAAGTTCAGTGAGTTTGCAGGGCCGAGCGAGTTCGGTGTGAAAAAGGGCAATCCCCTGACCAAGGACGGCCGCGCCAAACGCGCCGACGCCAATGAGGCCCGCCGCGACCTTCCGCAGCTCTGGGATAACCACGCCAAAGACCGCAAGAACCGCGATGCGTCCGAGCGGGCCTTTGGCGACAAATACGGCCCGTCAGAAGGGCAGGGCACCTCATCGGGTAGCCAAGGCAAGCCGCAGCCAAAGGGCACGGAATGGCGGAAGCCGCAGAACACCATGCCGACGCAGCAGCCCATGGGGCAGGGCGCGCAGCCGACCTCCTTCATGGATAAGCTGCGCAACTTCCGTAACGAGCGGCCGGAGGGCAAGCAGCCCGACGGTCGGCCGCCGCAGGGGCGGCTCGACCCCGCGCGCAAACCGCGTGGCGGCCGCGCCGACGACGATTAAGACCAGCGGACGATAAGAGCCTGCGAGGTGCGCCCGTCAGGGTGCTGGCGCACCTCCCATTCGGTGCTGAACCCTTCGGCCAGTAAGGTGGCGACCGTGGCCTTGGCGGTGGTCGTCTTCGACACGTCCACCCCGCGCTCCGGCGCCACCGTGAGGCGCGTGTAGCCCTCCCCTGCCGCGTCCGAAATCCGCACCTTCACGGCATCGAGGGCGAGCAGCTTCTCCGCTTCGCGTTCGAGCGCCTGTCGCGTCATTTCCTTGACCCGCTCTAGGGTCGATTGGTCGGTGATGGGCTTCGTCATGCCGCCGCACCCTGCTTGGCGGCCACCGCGTAACGGCGGCCGAGGTAGGTGTCGGTCACATCGAGGCGGCCGTGCCCCAGCTCGTGCGAAATCTCCATGCGGGCCGCGCGGTCGCGCGCGGCCTGCGCGGGCGTCATGCGGTCAACGGTCGGGCCACCAGCCGCAGGACATGACCAGCCCGTGAGCTGCTTGTAGCGCCATTGGGCATACGCGTGGCGGTAGCCGTGGGCGTTGCTGATACCTGCCTTCAGGAGCTGATTTTCATAGGTCTTCACGGCCTGAAAATAGTTGCGCCCTGCCCTATCAGCGAGCCGTCGCCGACCAGCTCGCGCACCTCGTCGAGGAGCGCGCGTTGCTTGTCATGCGTAATCGGGATTTCCCGATACCGCCCACCCTTGCACCAGCTTGCCTTCAGGGCGACGCGATCGCCCTTGTCGGCCAGCACCGGCCGGAACTTCAAAGCCTCCTCCCGTCGCATCCCGAAAGCCGCCTCGAGCTTCAGCGCAAGGCGCACCCGCGCGTCTGCGACGCGCTCGAGCGCGGCGCCCTCGAGGCGCTTGGCACGGTTGCCGGAGAACCGGCCGCGCTCGCAAGGCCGTAGGTGTCATTCGCCTTCGGCAGAAGGCCCGTCTTGCCCACCTGATGCGCCCACCATCGTAGCCATGTCAGGCGATTCCTAATCGTCTGGTCAGACAGCCCGCCCGCTTTCCAGCGGCCGACAAGCGCGGTCACATGCTTGCCCTTCAGGCTGCGCGCGTCAGGCAGACGATACCCGAGCGCCTTTAAATCGTCAGCCATGGCCAACAAGCCCCGCTGCCGCAGCGCACGGGTGCCAAAACTCCCCTCACCCGAGCGGGTGCAAAGGGTTTTCAGGCTAAAGCTTAGTTCGTCCATGGTTCATGTCTTTCGGTAAGTTTTAATGACCAGCCATGGGGCCGCGTGCGGCGTCCAAGGCCCTTGCCAACGGCAAGGAAAAGGCCGGATACTCCCTGTTGTTATCTCCGTTTCTACGGTCGTTCAGTCTCCCTGCGGTGTCGCCCTGTCACAGGCCGTTGCGTCATGCGGTCGTGCATCGTGCGTCCTCTCGGTGGGTTGCCTAGCTTGGCTCCCCCGTGTCGTGCCCGTAGGGCCGTACAAGCGGGCGGGGGTTCTGTGGTGCGCCATCCGGCGCGTCGGTTTCAGCAGTCATCAGGTTGTCCTTTCGGTTGAAATGGGCGCTCCTAGCCCGTGGGTTTGTTGCATAGATGTCTCGTGCCAGCGCTGGCGAGGCCCGAGTGAACCTCGCCACACCCTTATGCATCCATCCCTCACCCGTTGCCTGACATGCGGAATCAGCCTGCCCCATGCGGCGCAAGCGATAGCGGCGCGCCCTGTCACTACCTGCGCGCGGTAGTGACAGGGCTGGGCGGCGCCCTGCCCTTGTGTCGGCCGTGACACAGGCGTGACCCAGCCGAATGGGAGGAACGCCCTCCCAAACCCTCCCTGTGGGCCGTGGGAGGCCCAGCGGGGAACTTGCAACCCCCGCGCCCCCGCCTATGCGGCTCTAAAGGCCGCAGCGGGCTAACGCCCACCGTTGCCGTTTACGGGCTGGGGTCGCTGCGCTCCGAGTGATTGGCGCTCCGCTCCCCTCCCCCAGCCACTCCAACGGCAATGCTCAATTCATGAGCAGAGTCGTGGACGTAGCCGCAGGCTTGCCCCCTAAATCCGGCATGTTCCGCTTACCTCCCGAACTCAAAGCCAAGGGCGACAAGGCCGAGGCCGATTTCCGCGCATGGCTTAATCGCTCCGGCGTCGCCTTCATGTACGTCGAGCAATCCCCGCTCACCGTGCCCGAGGCCATGCGGGGCCGCATCAAGCGGCCGGATTACCTCGTGGGCGTTCCCCGCACCGGCACGCTCGCGTTCGACGTGAAGGCGAAAACCCTCTACGAGGGCCGCCTGATTTTCGACGTGGCCGAGCTGGAGAAACAGCAGCGCTTCGCGCGCATGTTCAATCTGACCACGATAATGGCCTGCCTCGACCTCGAACGGGACGGGCACCTGTGGTGGGTCGAGCTGACCGAGCTATTGGCGTGCAAACCGGAATGGCGCGGCAAGCGTCAGGTCATCACCATGGAGGTGAACAAAGCCTATGCCGTCAACACCAGCGAACTGTCGTTCCTTGGGGCGGTGCTGCAATACAGCTTCCGCGCGCTCGACACCTGACACAACCTCTTGTGCGCCGGCGTGCTGCAGGACGCCGGCACGGCCACCAGATATAGAACTAAGGGGCGTTGCCCCTCGCGCGGGCAAGGGGCGGTTCCCGAGGCTCCGCGCTGCGCTTGTGCGCCCGCCGCCTGAAACCTTTGCCCTTGCTACCCCCGACCTCGCCGGTCGGGCAGGGTTGCAGGAGACCTGCAACCTGCACTTATAAAAAAGTCCCCCCTAACAAAGTTTGTTAAATTTTGTGAGGTGTGCTATAATCTGAACAATGAAAGCTACGAACATGCGAACCCTCACCGTATCCCTGACGTTGCACCAAGCGGCGATGATGCAGAGCGCCGTCGAAACCGGCGGCTATGCCTCCAACAGCGAAATCGTCCGCGATGCGTTGCGCCTGTGGGAGCAGCGCGAGGAATTGCGGCAAATGGAAATCGCTCGTCTGAAGAAGGCTTACGACGAGGGCAAAGCCAACGGTGAAGGTCGTGAAATCAACATCGACACCTTTCTTGCGGAGTTGAAGGCAGAAGCCAAGAACCGTGGCTAAGTGCGTTTTCAGCCCCGCGCCGAGGACAACCTACGCGACATCTGGCGGGCCATTGTCCCTGACAACCAGCGTGCTGCCGATACACTTTTACGCCGGATTGCCGAAAAGGCCGAATTGGCGGCCGCGCATCCCCACATGGGGCATCCCGCCCCGAAATCAGCCCTACCGCACGTATCCTCATCGGCCGTTACATCATCATCTATGACCCGATGCCCTACGGGATTTTCGTGGTGGCAGTAGTTTACGGTCCCCGCGACGTCGAGAACTGGCTCAACTGACAGGCGCTCCGCGGCAGCGGCCCGCCCGACAGGTTACACCGTCAACACCAGCGAATTGTCGTTCCTCGGCGCCGTGCTGCAAGACAGCTCGCGCGCGCCCGTCGCCTGAAACTCTTGTCCTTGCTACCCCGACCTCCTGCGCCAACAAAGGCGTAAGTGGGGCGCGTCTCAATAATCAGGACTTGTTGGACAGGCGTGAACCGTCAATAAGGCACCGCAAAACTACGTGCGCTTGCGTATTTCCTAATCATCGGTATAGTAATGTCATTGTGTTAGTGTGATGATACCAATCAATATCTAATGTCAAACAATTACTTATTATTGGAATGCAAAATATTTCAGATTAAAAAGCATAAACATAAAAATAATCCAAGAACATGCAACTCCTCACACAATTATTTTTACGCAGAAATGATGCCATCATGGCGGCTCTTGACCGCTCACAGGCCGTTATTCACTTCACGCCGGACGGCTCCATCCTCTGGGCCAACGATAATTTCTGCAAAACGCTCGGCTATAACCTGAACGAAATGGCTCTGTTGCAAAAATCGTGAAGCTTGAGCATGCTTGGCGGAGATTGGACGGACGGAACGATGACGGATTTCAAGTGGCGCCATTTCCAGGGTGATGTGATCCTGTGGGCGGTGCGCTGGTATTGTCGCTATCCGATCAGCTATCGCGACCTTGAGGAAATGCTGGCGGAACGCGGCATTTCGGTCGACCATACGACGATCTATCGCTGGGTCCAGTGCTACGCCCCGGAGATGGAGAAGCGGCTGCGCTGGTTCTGGCGGCGTGGCTTTGATCCGAGCTGGCGCCTGGATGAAACCTACGTCAAGGTGCGGGGCAAGTGGACCTACCTGTACCGGGCAGTCGACAAGCGGGGCGACACGATCGATTTCTACCTGTCGCCGACCCGCAGCGCCAAGGCAGCGAAGCGGTTCCTGGGCAAGGCCCTGCGAGGCCTGAAGCACTGGGAAAAGCCTGCCACGCTCAATACCGACAAAGCGCCGAGCTATGGTGCAGCGATCACCGAATTGAAGCGCGAAGGAAAGCTGGACCGGGAGACGGCCCACCGGCAGGTGAAGTATCTCAATAACGTGATCGAGGCCGATCACGGAAAGCTCAAGATACTGATCAAGCCGGTGCGCGGTTTCAAATCGATCCCCACGGCCTATGCCACGATCAAGGGATTCGAAGTCATGCGAGCCCTGCGCAAAGGACAGGCTCGCCCCTGGTGCCTGCAGCCCGGCATCAGGGGCGAGGTGCGCCTTGTGGAGAGAGCTTTTGGCATTGGGCCCTCGGCGCTGACGGAGGCCATGGGCATGCTCAACCACCATTTCGCAGCAGCCGCCTGATCGGCGCAGAGCGACAGCCTACCTCTGACTGCCGCCAATCTTTGCAACAGAGCCCCTGGATGTGCGATACCGCGACCACGATCTTTCCGGCGATTGGGCGGGCTACCGCGAATGCTACATCAAGCCCGACCTGCTGCTGATCTACCGCAAGTCCGACGCCGACACCCTGCGACTGGCGCGGCTTGGCTCCCATAGCGAGCTGTTCGGCTGATGCCAGTCGCCTTGTCCGCCAAACGATCATTAGTCGGCCATGCCGGACACTGTCCAGCAAAGTTATTGCACAACGGGTTGTCGGACATTAAGATAGGCGGACGGAATGACGGACAAGAGAGGCGGCAAATGGCACTGATCGGCTATGCGCGGGTATCGACGGCGGAACAGGACACCGCCTTGCAGACGGATGCGCTACGCAAGGCAGGCTGCGAGCGCGTTTTCGAGGACACGGCTTCCGGGGCCAAGGCCGACCGCCCCGGCTTGGCTGATGCGCTGGCCTACCTGCGCGACGGCGACGTGCTGGCCGTCTGGCGGCTGGATCGGCTCGGGCGCTCTATGCCGCACCTAATCGAAACGATAGGCGCGCTGGAAGCGCGAGGCGTCGGCTTCCGTTCTCTGACGGAAGCCATCGACACCACCACGCCAGGCGGGCGGCTCATCTTCCACGTGTTCGGCGCGCTGGGCCAGTTCGAGCGCGACTTGATCCGCGAGCGCACCAAGGCCGGGTTGACTGCCGCCGCCGCTCGTGGGAGGAAGGGCGGGCGAAAGCCGGTTGTCACCGCCGACAAGTTGCAGCGAGCGCGGGAGCACATCGCCAACGGGCTTAATGTCCGAGAGGCCGCTACACGGCTCAAGGTGAGCAAGACGGCCCTGTACACCGCGCTGCAATCCACCAGTGCAGCCGACTCCTGATATTCCGTGCAGTCGTCTTCTGAAAATGACAGCTCACGCGCAGGTAGATGCGTGCGACTTTCATGCGGGCCTCCTGGTCATTTTGGGTATAGGGAAAATGACCATTGTTTCACGCCTAGCCAAAAAGGGAAGGTTCCCGGTTCAAATGTCGTTTTCAGAAGACGGCTGCACTGAACGTCAGAAGCCGACTGCACTATAGCAGCGGAGGGGTTGGATCCATCAGGCAACGACGGGCTGCTGCCGGCCATCAGCGGACGCAGGGAGGACTTTCCGCAACCGGCCGTTCGATGCGGCACCGATGGCCTTCGCGCAGGGGTAGTGAATCCGCCAGGATTGACTTGCGCTGCCCTACCTCTCACTAGTGAGGGGCGGCAGCGCATCAAGCGGTGAGCGCACTCCGGCACCGCCAACTTTCAGCACATGCGTGTAAATCATCGTCGTAGAGACGTCGGAATGGCCGAGCAGATCCTGCACGGTTCGAATGTCGTAACCGCTGCGGAGCAAGGCCGTCGCGAACGAGTGGCGGAGGGTGTGCGGTGTGGCGGGCTTCGTGATGCCTGCTTGTTCTACGGCACGTTTGAAGGCGCGCTGAAAGGTCTGGTCATACATGTGATGGCGACGCACGACACCGCTCCGTGGATCGGTCGAATGCGTGTGCTGCGCAAAAACCCAGAACCACGGCCAGGAATGCCCGGCGCGCGGATACTTCCGCTCAAGGGCGTCGGGAAGCGCAACGCCGCTGCGGCCCTCGGCCTGGTCCTTCAGCCACCATGCCCGTGCACGCGACAGCTGCTCGCGCAGGCTGGGTGCCAAGCTCTCGGGTAACATCAAGGCCCGATCCTTGGAGCCCTTGCCCTCCCGCACGATGATCGTGCCGTGATCGAAATCCAGATCCTTGACCCGCAGTTGCAAACCCTCACTGATCCGCATGCCCGTTCCATACAGAAGCTGGGCGAACAAACGATGCTCGCCTTCCAGAAAACCGAGGATGCGAACCACTTCATCCGGGGTCAGCACCACCGGCAAGCGCCGCGACGGCCGAGGTCTTCCGATCTCCTGAAGCCAGGGCAGATCCGTGCACAGCACCTTGCCGTAGAAGAACAGCAAGGCCGCCAATGCCTGACGATGCGTGGAGACCGAAACCTTGCGCTCGTTCGCCAGCCAGGACAGAAATGCCTCGACTTCGCTGCTGCCCAAGGTTGCCGGGTGACGCACACCGTGGAAACGGATGAAGGCACGAACCCAGTGGACATAAGCCTGTTCGGTTCGTAAACTGTAATGCAAGTAGCGTATGCGCTCACGCAACTGGTCCAGAACCTTGACCGAACGCAGCGGTGGTAACGGCGCAGTGGCGGTTTTCATGGCTTGTTATGACTGTTTTTTTGTACAGTCTATGCCTCGGGCATCCAAGCAGCAAGCGCGTTACGCCGTGGGTCGATGTTTGATGTTATGGAGCAGCAACGATGTTACGCAGCAGGGCAGTCGCCCTAAAACAAAGTTAGACATCATGAGGGTAGCGGTGACCATCGAAATTTCGAACCAACTATCAGAGGTGCTAAGCGTCATTGAGCGCCATCTGGAATCAACGTTGCTGGCCGTGCATTTGTACGGCTCCGCAGTGGATGGCGGCCTGAAGCCATACAGCGATATTGATTTGTTGGTTACTGTGGCCGTAAAGCTTGATGAAACGACGCGGCGAGCATTGCTCAATGACCTTATGGAGGCTTCGGCTTTCCCTGGCGAGAGCGAGACGCTCCGCGCTATAGAAGTCACCCTTGTCGTGCATGACGACATCATCCCGTGGCGTTATCCGGCTAAGCGCGAGCTGCAATTTGGAGAATGGCAGCGCAATGACATTCTTGCGGGTATCTTCGAGCCAGCCATGATCGACATTGATCTAGCTATCCTGCTTACAAAAGCAAGAGAACATAGCGTTGCCTTGGTAGGTCCGGCAGCGGAGGAATTCTTTGACCCGGTTCCTGAACAGGATCTATTCGAGGCGCTGAGGGAAACCTTGAAGCTATGGAACTCGCAGCCCGACTGGGCCGGCGATGAGCGAAATGTAGTGCTTACGTTGTCCCGCATTTGGTACAGCGCAATAACCGGCAAAATCGCGCCGAAGGATGTCGCTGCCGACTGGGCAATAAAACGCCTACCTGCCCAGTATCAGCCCGTCTTACTTGAAGCTAAGCAAGCTTATCTGGGACAAAAAGAAGATCACTTGGCCTCACGCGCAGATCACTTGGAAGAATTTATTCGCTTTGTGAAAGGCGAGATCATCAAGTCAGTTGGTAAATGATGTCTAACAATTCGTTCAAGCCGACCGCGCTACGCGCGGCGGCTTAACTCCGGCGTTAGATGCACTAAGCACATAATTGCTCACAGCCAAACTATCAGGTCAAGTCTGCTTTTATTATTTTTAAGCGTGCATAATAAGCCCTACACAAATTGGGAGATATATCATGAAAGGCTGGCTTTTTCTTGTTATCGCAATAGTTGGCGAAGTAATCGCAACATCCGCATTAAAATCTAGCGAGGGCTTTACTAAGCTTGCCCCTTCCGCCGTTGTCATAATCGGTTATGGCATCGCATTTTATTTTCTTTCTCTGGTTCTGAAATCCATCCCTGTCGGTGTTGCTTATGCAGTCTGGTCGGGACTCGGCGTCGTCATAATTACAGCCATTGCCTGGTTGCTTCATGGGCAAAAGCTTGATGCGTGGGGCTTTGTAGGTATGGGGCTCATAATTGCTGCCTTTTTGCTCGCCCGATCCCCATCGTGGAAGTCGCTGCGGAGGCCGACGCCATGGTGACGGTGTTCGGCATTCTGAATCTCACCGAGGACTCCTTCTTCGATGAGAGCCGGCGGCTAGACCCCGCCGGCGCTGTCACCGCGGCGATCGAAATGCTGCGAGTCGGATCAGACGTCGTGGATGTCGGACCGGCCGCCAGCCATCCGGACGCGAGGCCTGTATCGCCGGCCGATGAGATCAGACGTATTGCGCCGCTCTTAGACGCCCTGTCCGATCAGATGCACCGTGTTTCAATCGACAGCTTCCAACCGGAAACCCAGCGCTATGCGCTCAAGCGCGGCGTGGGCTACCTGAACGATATCCAAGGATTTCCTGACCCTGCGCTCTATCCCGATATTGCTGAGGCGGACTGCAGGCTGGTGGTTATGCACTCAGCGCAGCGGGATGGCATCGCCACCCGCACCGGTCACCTTCGACCGAAGACGCGCTCGACGAGATTGTGCGGTTCTTCGAGGCGCGGGTTTCCGCCTTGCGACGGAGCGGGGTCGCTGCCGACCGGCTCATCCTCGATCCGGGGATGGACCGGCGATTGGTCCATGGCGAAACGGCCGACCTTGCGCCGACCGGCTTCGGGCAACAGGTCCGCGAAGCCATGGACCAGCGCCGCGAGCATCATATCGAACAGCGCGACGCCACGCGCAACAGGGACGGCCGAATCTTCTACCGGCGCAATCTTCTCGCCACCCTGCGCGAGCGGGAAGTTGCGCGCGCCGGTGCGGAGATGGCCGAGGGCAAGGCGCTGCCGTTCCGCGCCGCCAAGGATGGTGAGAGTGTCAGCGGCAAGTTCACCGGGACTGTCCAGCTAACGAGCGGCAAGTTCGCCATCGTGGAAAAGAGCCACGAGTTCACCCTTGTCCCGTGGCGGCCGATCATCGACCGCCAGCTCGGCCGCGAGGTCGCGGGTATCATGCAGGGCGGTTCGGTGTCGTGGCAGTTAGGGCGGCAGCGGGGGTTGGGGCTATAGGAGCCAACGATACCGCATTGCAACGCAACAACTAATTCGATAAGAGCTGCTATTCAATTTCGTAATCGTGGAGCCATCAGCATGGGAAATTCCAAGTCAGCAGACAAGTAAGCCGCAACATCAGAATTGTTGTTGCGGCGCTCTGTAAGACCAATCCCATCTGATTGCTGACGAGCAGACGCTGCCCGGTATCCTTAATCGAGCGGTTGATTCGTCATGACCACCACACGCCCCGCGTGGGCCTATACGCTGCCGGCAGCCTTGCTGCTTATGGCTCCCTTCGACATCCTCGCCTCGCTGGCGATGGATATTTATCTTCCAGTCGTTCCGGCGATGCCGGGCGTCCTGAACACGACTCCATCCATAATCCAACTCACGTTGAGCCTCTACATGGTGATGCTCGGTGTGGGCCAAGTGATCTTTGGGCCACTCTCCGATCGCGTCGGGCGACGGCCGATCCTGCTTGTAGGCGCAACGGCTTTCGTTGCTGCGTCTCTGGGAGCGGCTTGTTCTTCAACTGCATTAGCCTTTGTTGCGTTTCGTCTGGTTCAGGCTGTTGGAGCATCGGCCATGCTGGTGGCCACCTTCGCGACCGTGCGCGACGTATATGCCAATCGTCCCGAAGGTGCCGTCATCTACGGCCTTTTCAGTTCGATGCTGGCGTTCGTGCCTGCGCTCGGCCCTATAGCCGGTGCGCTGATCGGCGAGTTTTGGGGATGGCAGGCGATCTTCATCACACTGGCTGCACTGGCTTCGCTCGCACTCTTAAACGCCAGTTTCAGGTGGCATGAAACCCGACCGTTGGATCAGGCCAGAACGCAACGATCTGTTTTGCCGATCTTCGCGAGTCCGGCCTTTTGGGTTTACACGGTCGGATTTAGTGCCGGCATGGGCACATTCTTCGTTTTCTTCTCGACAGCCCCCCGTGTTCTCATAGGCCAAGCCGGCTATTCCGAGATCGGATTTAGCTTGGCCTTCGCGACTGTCGCGCTGGTCATGGTCACGACAACCCGCTTCGCAAAGTCCTTCGTTGCCAAATGGGGTATCGCGGGATGCGTAGCGCGCGGGATGGCGTTGCTCGTTTCCGGCGCGATCCTGTTGGGGATCGGCCAACTTTTCGGATCGCCGTCATTTTTCAGCTTCATCCTGCCGATGTGGGTTGTCGCGGTCGGCATTGTCTTCACGGTGTCCGTTACCGCCAACGGCGCACTTGCGCAGTTCGACGACATCGCTGGATCAGCGGTTGCGTTCTACTTCTGCATCCAAAGCCTGATAGTCAGTATCGTCGGGACATTGGCGGTGACGCTGTTAAACGGCGATACAGCGTGGCCCGTGATTTGTTACGCCACGGCAATGGCAGTGCTGGTGTCGTTGGGGCTGGCGCTCCTTCGATCCCGTGATGCTGCCACCGAGAAGTCGCCAGTCGTCTAGCCGACGACTGGAAGCAAGCCCGCTCCGATGCGGCGCAATAATCTTCGAAACCTCGTGAATGGCGGTATCCTGTCTGGCAAGATACCGCTCATTTCCCTTGTCCCGTGGCGGCCGGTCATCGACCGCCAGCTCGGCCGTGAGGTCATGGGCATCGTGCAAAGCGGATCGGTGTCGTGGCAGTTGGGGCGGCAAAGGGGCATAAGCCTCTAATCTGTTGTAGATGAACGCAGCCGCTCGAAACCAGCGATGAGGCTGTCGAGTCCGAAGTTGAACGCAGCATCCATGCCGTCTGTTTCCAACTCGTGAAACAGATCGTGCAGGAAGGACGACGGTGCTTGCTCGGACACATCTGGCCTGTCCGGAACTCTCTCATCGGCATCAGATGCCTGCTGCTCGAGAACGGAACCGACCACATAGTGACTGACCGCCCGGAGCGCCCAAACGGCGCGCTTCGGACAAAAGCCCTCCGCGCAGAGAAAGCGTATTTGCGTCTCGGCGGTGCCAAAATTCGGTTCTGTCGGTCGAGTGCCGGCATGGATACGCGCGCCGTCCCGATAAGAGAGCAACGCCGTTCTGAAGCTCAGGGCATTCTCTTTCAGGAACACCCGCCAGTCCTCATTCTCTTCGGGTAGCGAGCGGGTATGGCGTTCCGCCAGCATCGCCTCGGCGAGCGCATCAAGCAGCGCTCGCTTGTTCTGGAAATGCCAGTAAAGCGCAGGCTGCTGAACCTTGAGGCGTTCAGCGAGCTTCCGCGTCGTCAGGCTGTCCATGCCAACCTCGTTCAACAGCTCTAGCGCCGCCGCGATCACGGTGCCCTTGTCCAGTTTGGTCATTCACGTTCCTTCGCCAGTGCTTGACAATTTATCACCGATAAGTTATATGTCCATCTCCTTATCGTTGATAAAGTCGCTCCATTGAGCGGCGCTGGAGTTTCAGGTGCGCAGCTCTGCCATCATTGCCCTGCTGATCGTGGGTCTTGACGCCATGGGTCTCGGCCTCATCATGCCCGTCCTTCCGACGCTTCTGCGTGAGCTTGTGCCAGCAGAGCAGGTCGCTGGACACTATGGTGCCTTGCTGTCGCTCTATGCATTGATGCAGGTCGTCTTCGCGCCCATGCTTGGACAGCTTTCGGATTCTTACGGTCGGCGTCCGGTACTTCTGGCTTCTCTTGCAGGAGCCGCAGTCGATTACACGATTATGGCATCAGCGCCGGTCTTATGGGTGCTCTATATCGGCCGACTCGTGTCCGGCGTCACGGGCGCAACCGGAGCTGTAGCAGCCTCAACCATTGCCGATTCGACGGGGGAAGGTTCTCGCGCACGCTGGTTCGGCTACATGGGGGCCTGTTATGGGGCGGGCATGATTGCCGGGCCAGCACTTGGTGGCATGCTCGGTGGTATCTCTGCTCATGCCCCGTTTATCGCCGCCGCCCTTCTCAACGGGTTCGCGTTCCTGCTTGCCTGCATTTTCCTCAAGGAGACTCATCACAGCCATGGCGGGACCGGAAAGCCGGTTCGCATCAAACCATTCGTTCTGTTACGGCTGGATGATGCATTGCGCGGGCTAGGTGCGCTTTTCGCAGTTTTCTTCATTATTCAACTGATCGGCCAAGTGCCTGCAGCCCTATGGGTCATATATGGCGAGGACCGTTTTCAGTGGAACACCGCGACCGTTGGTTTGTCGCTCGCGGCGTTTGGGGCAACACATGCGATCTTCCAAGCGTTTGTTACCGGCCCGCTTTCAAGCCGGCTTGGAGAGCGGCGCACGCTGCTGTTTGGCATGGCTGCGGATGCGACTGGCTTCGTTCTTCTGGCTTTTGCCACGCAGGGATGGATGGTGTTCCCGATTCTGTTGCTGCTTGCCGCCGGGGGTGTTGGCATGCCGGCCTTGCAGGCAATGCTCTCAAACAATGTCAGCAGTAACAAGCAAGGGGCTTTGCAAGGAACGCTAACGAGCCTCACCAATCTAAGCTCTATCGCAGGACCGCTTGGCTTCACAGCACTCTATTCTGCCACCGCCGGGGCATGGAACGGTTGGGTTTGGATTGTCGGCGCGATCCTCTATTTAATATGTCTGCCAATACTACGCAGACCATTCGCAACTTCATTGTGATTTAGTCATGGCGATTTGGCATGCGTAGACTTAGGAGAAATGACGGATTAAATCTGTTGAGCAATCATCTCCTTTCGGGGCGAGTGCCAATGATGACCTTAGTTCACACTCTCGCTGTCGCCGAATATCTCAACTTCCGTCACGCCGCCAACGCGCTCGGCGTTGCACAGTCCAGCGTCAGCGCCCGCGTGAAGGCACTGGAAGAAGACCTCGGCATCCTCTTGTTCGAGCGTCATGCGCGCGGCGTTCGGCTGACCGAGGCCGGACGCCATTTCGTCGAGCGGATAGCCGTAGGTATTGACCAACTCGACCATGCGGTGAAAACCGCCGGCATGGCGGCAGCCGGAGAAAGCGGCCGGCTTCGTATCGGTATCCATGCCCTGATTCCGCATAGCTTCCTCGCAAAGCTGATCGGCCAATACCGCAAGGATTACCCCGATGTTGAAGTCGAGATCGCCGAAGGCCCGGCCCGTGAAGCGGTGGTGCAGCTTCGCGCCGGCAGGTTGGACGTGGCGTTCGTCGCGGGCACGCCCCAACCACCCGACTGCCATTCCCGTCGCACATGGACCGAACCGCTCTTGGCGGTGCTACCGGAACGGCATCCGCTCGCCAAGCGGTCAGCCGTCACATGGCCCGATTTGGCAGGCGAGACGTTCCTTGCGTATAGGAAGTTCAAACGCCCTTTTCGGGCAGTCTGCTGGGTAGGCGGCGGTCGCGCAAGCCCCGTTTTGGGCACGGATCGGACGTCTGTGAGTGGGATTTCGGCATCGCGGGGCCACGCAGCGGCGTTGTCAGCAGCCATGCTTCGCTGATTCCCGACAGCGGGCCGAGCGCCGCCCTGCGGATCGTGGCCGCATCGGCTCGGATTCCGGTTTCGCCGTCGGCTGTGCAGCCGGCAGATCGTCACGCGGCTTGCACTGGCGGCGCGCGCGCTGCGGGCCTGTAGTGCGCTTCTTCCCGCGCGCCGTGCTTCTCGAAGTGGGCGAGGATGGCGCGGATGGCGGTGGGTTCCTCGATGCTGGCGACGATCCGCACGGTGCCACCGCAGTGGACGCAGGCGGTGACGTCGATGGAAAAGACCCGCTTGAGCCGTTGCGCCCAGCTCATCGCACGGCGCTTCTCCTCGGGGCTGCGCGGCGCGTCGTGGGCGCTGACGTCCACTGGCGCCGCATCGCCCGCAGGCCGCTTGCCGCGCCCCGAGGGCGTCAGCTGCGCACGCAGGTTTGCATTCGGGGCGAATACGCCGTGGAAGCGGGTGAGATGCGCGCGAGGTGGCGGGACCAGCGCCGCCAGCTTGGCGATGAAATCCACCGGATCCCATTCCACATGCGTGGTGCCATTGCGCCACGGGGTCTTGAGCTGGTAACGCACCCTGCCCTGGAGCGCTATCGACAGCCGCTTCTCGCTGATCGCCGGGCGCGTGATGTAGCGGCACAGCTTTTCCAGCTTGTGGCTTTCGTGTGCTTCGGCCGCCACGCCGGCATGCAGTGAGAAGCCGCCGACCTTGCCGGCTTCGCCCTCCAGCGAACCGGCGTCACCGGGCAGCGTTTGCAGCGTGACGACCTTGCAGCCAGCGTCGCGGCCGGTGGCGATGCGGTAGGTGATCGAACTCATCCGCAGCCCATCCATGCTGTCGTCGCCTGCAGCGCTGTCTGCCAGGAAGGCCGATTCGCCCTCCCCTTCGAGCCAGCCTTTGCGCGTCAGGTGCCGACACACCCGGTGCGCGATGGTAGCTGCCAGCTGGGTCAACTGCGCGGTGGTGGGCGCACGGGCGCGGTGCAGGCGCAGTTCGCGCCGCGGCAGCTCGGTGGCTTCCACGTACACGCCGTCGAGCCACAGCATGTGGAAGTGGATGTTCAGGTTCAGCGCGCTGCCGAAACGCTGGATCAGCGTCACCGCGCCGCACTGGGCGCTGGCGCGGTCGATGCCGGCTTGATCGGCCAACCAGCCGGCGATCACGCGCTGCACGATGCCCAGCACCGGGCCAATGGCTTCTGGCTTGCTGGCGAACAGGAAACGCAAGGGGTACGGAAAGCTCAGCACCCATTGCCGCACAGGCCGCGGGCCGAACACCTCCTCGACCAGGTGCCGCGCACTCTCGGCCATGCGTCGCGCGCCGCAACTCGGGCAGAACCCGCGCTTCTTGCAGGAGAAGGCCACCAGCCTCTCTGCACGGCAGTGCTCGCACACCACCCGCAGGAAGCCGTGCTCGAGTACGCCGCAACGCAGGTAGGCATCGAACGCCTCGCGGACATACCCGGGCAGCGAGCGGCCCTCCGCTTCGATCCGTGCAATGAAGTCCGGGTAGTGCGCCTCTACCAACGCGTACAGCAGCGTGCGCTCGGGCGCGTGGCGCGCGTACCGCGAACCGGTGTGGGCGGACGGCAGTGGCGCGCATCCCGCGGCTTGCCGCCGGGATGTGGCGAGGCGCGGCACGCAGCGCTCCGGTGCGGGGACGGCTGCTCAGTGTTGCGCCTGTGTTCGCACGTTCGTATCGGTGCGTTCTGATCTTCGCGTCAGACATTGCCGCGGCGCGGGCACAACAAAAAGCCCGGCATCGCTGCCGGGCTCCGGCCCCGTCCTTGGGGCCTTGATGTCGGGTCGTTGCCGGGATCGGACCGCGCTGGCGCGGTCCGGTTCCCTGACGACCGGGCCAACCGGATCAGAAATCCATGCCGCCCATGCCGCCCATACCGCCAGCACCCGGCATGGCCGGCTCTTCCTTCTTCGGCACTTCGGCCACGACCACTTCGGTCGTGATCGCAAGGCCGGCGACGGAAGCGGCGTGCTGCAGGGCCGAGCGGGTCACCTTGGTCGGGTCCAGGATGCCCATGGCGATCATGTCGCCGAACTCGCCGGTGGCGGCGTTGTAGCCGTAGCTGCCTTCGCCGGCCTTGACGTTGGCCACGATCACGCTCGGTTCTTCACCGGCGTTGGCCACGATGGCGCGCAGCGGGGCTTCCAGCGCACGGCGGGTGATGGCGATGCCCAGGTTCTGGTCTTCGTTGATGCCCTGCCAGGGCAGATCCGTGCACAGCACCTTGCCGTAGAAGAACAGCAAGGCCGCCAATGCCTGACGATGCGTGGAGACCGAAACCTTGCGCTCGTTCGCCAGCCAGGACAGAAATGCCTCGACTTCGCTGCTGCCCAAGGTTGCCGGGTGACGCACACCGTGGAAACGGATGAAGGCACGAACCCAGTGGACATAAGCCTGTTCGGTTCGTAAACTGTAATGCAAGTAGCGTATGCGCTCACGCAACTGGTCCAGAACCTTGACCGAACGCAGCGGTGGTAACGGCGCAGTGGCGGTTTTCATGGCTTGTTATGACTGTTTTTTTGTACAGTCTATGCCTCGGGCATCCAAGCAGCAAGCGCGTTACGCCGTGGGTCGATGTTTGATGTTATGGAGCAGCAACGATGTTACGCAGCAGGGTGACGGTGTTCGGCATTCTGAATCTCACCGAGGACTCCTTCTTCGATGAGAGCCGGCGGCTAGACCCCGCCGGCGCTGTCACCGCGGCGATCGAAATGCTGCGAGTCGGATCAGACGTCGTGGATGTCGGACCGGCCGCCAGCCATCCGGACGCGAGGCCTGTATCGCCGGCCGATGAGATCAGACGTATTGCGCCGCTCTTAGACGCCCTGTCCGATCAGATGCACCGTGTTTCAATCGACAGCTTCCAACCGGAAACCCAGCGCTATGCGCTCAAGCGCGGCGTGGGCTACCTGAACGATATCCAAGGATTTCCTGACCCTGCGCTCTATCCCGATATTGCTGAGGCGGACTGCAGGCTGGTGGTTATGCACTCAGCGCAGCGGGATGGCATCGCCACCCGCACCGGTCACCTTCGACCCGAAGACGCGCTCGACGAGATTGTGCGGTTCTTCGAGGCGCGGGTTTCCGCCTTGCGACGGAGCGGGGTCGCTGCCGACCGGCTCATCCTCGATCCGGGGATGGGATTTTTCTTGAGCCCCGCACCGGAAACATCGCTGCACGTGCTGTCGAACCTTCAAAAGCTGAAGTCGGCGTTGGGGCTTCCGCTATTGGTCTCGGTGTCGCGGAAATCCTTCTTGGGCGCCACCGTTGGCCTTCCTGTAAAGGATCTGGGTCCAGCGAGCCTTGCGGCGGAACTTCACGCGATCGGCAATGGCGCTGACTACGTCCGCACCCACGCGCCTGGAGATCTGCGAAGCGCAATCACCTTCTCGGAAACCCTCGCGAAATTTCGCAGTCGCGACGCCAGAGACCGAGGGTTAGATCATGCCTAGCATTCACCTTCCGGCCGCCCGCTAGCGGACCCTGGTCAGGTTCCGCGAAGGTGGGCGCAGACATGCTGGGCTCGTCAGGATCAAACTGCACTATGAGGCGGCGGTTCATACCGCGCCAGGGGAGCGAATGGACAGCGAGGAGCCTCCGAACGTTCGGGTCGCCTGCTCGGGTGATATCGACGAGGTTGTGCGGCTGATGCACGACGCTGCGGCGTGGATGTCCGCCAAGGGAACGCCCGCCTGGGACGTCGCGCGGATCGACCGGACATTCGCGGAGACCTTCGTCCTGAGATCCGAGCTCCTAGTCGCGAGTTGCAGCGACGGCATCGTCGGCTGTTGCACCTTGTCGGCCGAGGATCCCGAGTTCTGGCCCGACGCCCTCAAGGGGGAGGCCGCATATCTGCACAAGCTCGCGGTGCGACGGACACATGCGGGCCGGGGTGTCAGCTCCGCGCTGATCGAGGCTTGCCGCCATGCCGCGCGAACGCAGGGGTGCGCCAAGCTGCGGCTCGACTGCCACCCGAACCTGCGTGGCCTATACGAGCGGCTCGGATTCACCCACGTCGACACTTTCAATCCCGGCTGGGATCCAACCTTCATCGCAGAACGCCTAGAACTCGAAATCTAACGTCCGTTCGGGCATCGAGGTCCATGTCGGGGTGGGACGGGCCCGTGGCTTCAAGATCACTTGCAGTCCGACCGCGATGTCTTGGTTGCGCGAGAGGTTGTCGATATCCTCCACTTCCATCATCAACCCTGGATAATGCCGCCGCCGTCATCGCCGCCGACGCCCGTGCCGGGCTTTTCGGGCCTGTCAGGCTTGCTCGGCCTTCAGCCTGCCTGGGCGAGATCTCCGGCGGACGGATTAACGGCGGAGCTTCGCCGCCTTTCGTGCGTGTGAAGGCCGAAGATAGTTCTCTCAAAAACATCCGTTTATGAGAGATACCAAATGTCATTTTCAGAAGACGACTGCACCAGTTGATTGGGCGTAATGGCTGTTGTGCAGCCAGCTCCTGACAGTTCAATATCAGAAGTGATCTGCACCAATCTCGACTATGCTCAATACTCGTGTGGGCTCTGTTGCAAAAATCGTGAAGCTTGAGCATGCTTGGCGGAGATTGGACGGACGGAACGATGACGGATTTCAAGTGGCGCCATTTCCAGGGTGATGTGATCCTGTGGGCGGTGCGCTGGTATTGTCGCTATCCGATCAGCTATCGCGACCTTGAGGAAATGCTGGCGGAACGCGGCATTTCGGTCGACCATACGACGATCTATCGCTGGGTCCAGTGCTACGCCCCGGAGATGGAGAAGCGGCTGCGCTGGTTCTGGCGGCGTGGCTTTGATCCGAGCTGGCGCCTGGATGAAACCTACGTCAAGGTGCGGGGCAAGTGGACCTACCTGTACCGGGCAGTCGACAAGCGGGGCGACACGATCGATTTCTACCTGTCGCCGACCCGCAGCGCCAAGGCAGCGAAGCGGTTCCTGGGCAAGGCCCTGCGAGGCCTGAAGCACTGGGAAAAGCCTGCCACGCTCAATACCGACAAAGCGCCGAGCTATGGTGCAGCGATCACCGAATTGAAGCGCGAAGGAAAGCTGGACCGGGAGACGGCCCACCGGCAGGTGAAGTATCTCAATAACGTGATCGAGGCCGATCACGGAAAGCTCAAGATACTGATCAAGCCGGTGCGCGGTTTCAAATCGATCCCCACGGCCTATGCCACGATCAAGGGATTCGAAGTCATGCGAGCCCTGCGCAAAGGACAGGCTCGCCCCTGGTGCCTGCAGCCCGGCATCAGGGGCGAGGTGCGCCTTGTGGAGAGAGCTTTTGGCATTGGGCCCTCGGCGCTGACGGAGGCCATGGGCATGCTCAACCACCATTTCGCAGCAGCCGCCTGATCGGCGCAGAGCGACAGCCTACCTCTGACTGCCGCCAATCTTTGCAACAGAGCCTTTAGAGGACATTAATGCACATCGTCCTTACGCACCTATCTCCTGCCGACCGCCGCGAGCGAATATATGCGGGCTGGCTCACTTTCGTCGATGATACGTGCATCGCCATCATCAATGACGGAGAATACAAGGCGTTTGACGTCTCGGAGATGCTTTCCGTCATATCGGTCATGACCGGAGAAGAAATAGCCTTTGATGATTTAAAGGCTTGCCTGAACCTCCCCAAATAAGGCGGAGGCGCTACGCGGTCAGGATCGCATGGAAACGGCGAACAAGAGCGTCAGGAACGCATCCCATTCAGGTCGCGCAATTTCATAGAGAACGGATTTTCCCTCGCGCCGCACGGCGACAATATTTCGCGCGCGCAAGACCGCCAAGTGTTTCAGGATCGTTGTCTCCGACACGCCCAATCTCCGCGCCAACGGCCCCACTGATTGGCGGTGTCGGCGGAGCATGAACAGGATTTTAAGCCGGTTCGGATGAGCGAAGCCGCGTAGCGTCTTCGCTTGCCATTCGATCTCTGCGGACGTGTCCGGTGAGGCCATAAGCACGGTGCAATCCTAGCCTAAAGAAAAAGCCCCTCGCGGGGCTTGGAGACACACCAACGGGGGAGGAGGTGATTTCTCAAATCATGCACTGGCCATACTGATTTAATTTGCGTCAAAAACAGCAGGGTTGCAATCCTCAATTCACGCTAAGCCTCCGGTTTGTATCCCGCACCTAGAAATCTCGCGAAGCTGGCCAGCTCGCCTCCCGCAAGTCCTCACCTGAACGAGGGGGAGAACAATTCAGTAAAGCGCGCGATCAAGTCACCCAATTCCTTTGACGTAAGGTGGTAATAAACCACCTGACCCTCCCGACGCGCGGCGACCATGCCAGCCTCGCGAAGTATCGACAAATGCTGCGATATTCCTGCGGGCGTCAGAGAGATAGCCACAGCCAAGCGGCCCACCGGCACCTCGCCCTTACGCAGAATGAGGAGGATTTTGAGGCGGTTGCTGTTGGTAATCGCAGAGAGAAACCGCGCTTGCGATTCAGCTACCTGAAAGCTGTCTGGAGGGAGCATATACGGAAGGAACCGAAAAGGGGCGTCATCAAGCCCGCCCATGTTGATGCGGGTGTGTAACACAATAGCACTGCTTTGCCGATGACGCATAAATCAAGACTTTTGGGAAGTTTCCTTGCCCCTTTGCCAACAAGGGGTTACGATTCCCAGAAGATATGACCGAAATACGCTCCCCTTCCCGCCTTGGTTACGCCCGCGTCAGCACCGTGGGCCAGACCCTTGAGGCCCAGCTCGAACAGCTTGCCGCCGCAGGCTGTGCCACCATCTTCCGTGAAAAGGTCAGCGGCGCACAGGCCAACCGCAAGGAACTGACCCGCCTGCTGAAGATGCTCGAGCGCGGCGACGTGCTGGTGGTGACGCGGATTGACCGGCTGGCCCGCTCGACTTTTGAATTGTTCGCCATCATCAAGCAGGTGGTGGATGCCGGTGGGCAGTTCCTGTCCCTCGCCGAACCGTGGGCGGATACCTCCACCAGTACCGGCCGCATGATGATTGCGGTGTTGGGCGGCTTGGCGGACGTGGAGCGCGACCTGATACGCACCCGTACCAGCGAAGGCCGTTCCCGCGCCAAGGAGCGCGGGCAGCATATGGGCCGCCCCGCCAAACTCTCGCCGCACCAGATGCGCGAAATCCGCGACCGCAAGGCCAACGGCGAGAATGTCAGCGACCTTGCCCGCTCCTACAGGGTCGGCCGGTCAAGCATCTACAGGGCGCTGGGCGGCTAAAGGGTTGGAACAAGATGCACGATGAGACTACCGACCTCATGAATACGCTAACGTTCACGCTGGGCGTCATCGCCAGCAGCGAAGGACATCACCGGCAACGTCTTATGGACACCTACGGGGAGGCGCAGGCCCTTGCCGCTGGTATCGGGCTGGAAAACGGCTCCGCCCGTCCGCGCATCGTTGCATGCCTCGAGCGGTTCAAGGCATGCAAGGCGGCCGAGGATGTAACCGCCGCCGCATGGGTGCTGGTCGCCATTCAGGAGCGTATCGCCGAACGTGACCTGACTGGATGGCAAACCCTCAAAATCGTGGCGGACAAGGCCGCCGCCCTCCTCCGCCCACCAAGGAAGCAGATGCACTAACATGACGCCCCGCGTCTATCTCACCCGCACGGACGCGAGCCGGAACATGGCCCGCTATTACCTGATGAGCGTGCAGGCCACCTTGTTCGGTGAATGGTCGCTGGTGCGCGAGTGGGGCCGCATCGGCCGCGCCGGACAGGTCAGGAACAGCACCTATACAGGGCAGGCCGAGGCCGAACAGGCGATGGAAAAGCTGCGCGCCGCCAAGGTGCGCAAGGGCTATCATTAGCCCACGGTAGTGCCTTGCGGGGCGGGTCTATGGCATTTCGTGATGACGGCCGGAGGGAACCGCACACCTAAGCGGGGCATGGGTCGGCATCCATGCCCTGCCCGCTCCCATCCGTGTTGGGCAGGACACCGCCCCCTCCCCCGCTTTTGAAGGTGGTGCGCTCCGGCGCATCAACCAACGAAAGCCAAGACCATGACCAACCCGAAAACCCTCCGTATCCGCGAGCTGAACGACACGCTCCGCAGAACCGGCCTCGGCGGCAATATCCTCATCACCCGTGGCATCAAAAGCCTGTCCGACATCGCAATGCTGTCCGCCATCGAGCATGTGCGGACCTTTGACGCGTTCACGCCCGACAATGACCCGCACGGCGAACACGATTTCGGATCCTTCAGCATCGAGGGCCGCAAGGTGTTCTGGAAAATCGACTACTACGCCCCGGACATGCTGCACGGCTCGGAAGACCCGGCCGACCCCACGCAAACGCGGCGCGTGCTGACCATCATGCTCGCCGAGGAGTATTGAGCCTGGGATTACAACGCTATAGCATTGCAGCGCTATAACGCTGCAATGCGTAAATGCAACAGCGCTCTAACATTATAGCGCCGAAACGCTTCAACACAGTAGCGCTTAAGCGTTGCGGCATTATAATGCCACAATGCGAATCATTACCCTTGTCACCCAGAAAGGCGGAACGGGCAAAACCACCATTGCCACGTCGCTTGCCGTCGCCGCCCATGACGCGGGCGAGAAAGTTCTCGCCCTCGACCTCGACCCCCAAGGCTCCCTTAACGCATGGGGCAATCTGCGCGAGGCGGATTTTCCCCATGTCGAGCTGGTTCCTGCAAACATCGTCGCCGACCTGCCCAAGCTCTTGGAGGGGGTGAAGGCGCAAGGGTTTACCCTGACCATCCTCGACACCGCAGGAGCCGACAATCCGACCACCCACCTTGCCATGCAGGCGGCCGACCTCTGCCTTGTACCGCTCCGGCCGACGAGCATCGACGGTAACGCCGTCATGCCGACCACACAGGCCTTGCAGCGCCTTAGCAAACCGTTTGCGTTCGTCCTGTCGCAATGCTCGACCATTCCGCGCAACTCGCGCGCCGCCGAAATGGCCGCAGGGCTACGCACCCTTGGCGTTTTGGCCGAACCCTTCATCTGCCAGCGCGCCGACTACCAAGACGCTTATGCGGCAGGGCAGGGGGTCACGGAACGAGACCCCAACGGCAAAGCCGCGCAGGAAATGCGCGACCTCTGGCAATGGGCAAATAAACGCATGAAAGGAAAATCCGCATGAGCAAGGCACCCCGCCCGTCCGTGCTAGGCAATCTCACCGCCGCCGTCGCTCCGGCCGATGGCGCCGAGGTGAAGGAAGCCCAGACCCCCGCCAAGAACGAAGCCGATATGTTTCGCACCAGCGTCTACATTCCGCGCGCGGTAGCCGACAAGCTGCATGAAATCGCCTTCCACGAAGGCCGCAAGAAGTTCAACGACCTCCTGATTGAAGGCATCGACGCCGTGCTGACCAAACGCGGATACTCGACTACCGCCGAAATCAGGGAAAGCAGCAAAGCGTGATAACGCTACAATGCTATAGCGCTGTAGCACTACAGCGCCTTACGGAGAAGGGAGGGGGGCATGACCGAACAGACCAAGCCAGACCCTTCGCTTATCCGTGACGCCGACCTGAAACAGGAGCTAGTGCGCCACCAGCGGCGAAACTTGGCACCCAGAATGTACGAGCTTGAGGTGCAGCTCCTTATTGAGGAGCAGGCCAAGCGCGACGAGGCCAAGGCCGCACGTTCGGCCGAACTCGAAGCCATGCCGCGCGGAGCGCGCCGACGGGCGAAAAGCAAGGACGCCCTTGAAGTCGGCGGCCAGCGTGAAGACCTCCGGCATATTCACAGCGTTCTTGCCCTGTGCGGCCTACCCTACAGCCGCCAGCCCATCGAGGAGCGCGAATATCGCAGCAAACAGGGCAACATGCGCCTCATCGTCAATGCGGGCGAGCTGTTGTCGCCCGAAGGCGAGTTCGTCAAGCAGCCCTTGCCCTACGGCTCGCGGGCGCGCCTGCTGTTGCTCCACCTGTGCAGCGAAGCTATCCGCCAGCAATCCCCGACCATCAACATTGACGACAGCCTGACCGCCTTCATCAAAAAGATGGGCTTTGACGCCAACGGCGGCCCACGCGGCAACCTGACCGCCTTCAAGCAGCAGGTGAACGCGCTCGCCGCCTGCAAAATGACCATCGGCACCTTTGACGAGAAGGGCGGTCGGGCCAAGACGGTCAACACGGCCCCCTTTGCGTCGCTGGACGTATGGTTTCCGACCAATCCAGACCAGCAAATGCTTTGGCCCAGCACAATCACGTTCAGCCGCGAGTTCTACGACACGCTTGCCAAACACGCCTTGCCGGTCAACGTCCATGCCATTCGGGCATTCTCGGATTCCCCCCGCAAAATCGACATCTACTATTGGCTTAGCCACCGCAGCTACAGCCTCACCGAACCGATTGCGATTAGCTGGGAATCCCTCAAGGAGCAGTTCGGCGAAGGGCATTTCGTGACCTCGGGGAAGACAGGGGGCTACACCCGCGACCGCGATTTCCGTGCGAAGTTCAAGGAAGAGCTGAAGCATATCTGCGAGGTGTTTCCCAAGCTCCCCGTCAGCGTGACGGAAACCGGAATCCGGCTGAAACCAGCCGATTCGGACGTGCTGTCAATACCAGCCAAGCGTTCCACGAAAAAAGCGTGAAACCATAAGGATTTAGCTACGCTGAATCGGTCGCGCCAGCATGGGTTTTCACCCCATAGGATTCAATGGCTTATAGGGTGGGTCACGCTGAATCGGTCGCGGGTCACGCTGAATCGGTCGCGCTTAGGCATCAAATCACGCTGAATCGGTCGCGCCCCTTACGCTGAATCGGTCGCGCTTTTACGCTGAATCGGTCGCGCCTATATATAGAACTGAACATTACGGAACATTGCGGAACACTTTTTCTAAACATCAAACTGAATCTTCTGAAAAAGAATTTTTCGATTTTTTGAGAAGAAAAAGAGGATTGAGAACCCGTAGACGACGACTGAAAACCACTCACTCATCACAAGGGGCATACAGGGCGTTTTCGTCCATCTGACAGGGCAAGCCTCATGTGATGGGTCGAAAACGTCTCCACGGCGTCCTGTGGTGGCGTGATGGCATGGTAGGCGCTGGGCGAACCCAGCGGCCTAGCCCTTGACGGTCATCGGCTCCTCAGCCTGTACCGTGCCAGAATTGAATCACGCACGCCTCACGGAAGCAATGGCCTAGCTCTTGGAAAAATACCTTCGGGGGTTGTGGGGGCAGACAGCCCCCACTTGCAGGATATCCGCCGCGATGCTTAGTATCCGCCGCTTAGGGTTGATTAGCTGGGGGATTGAATGGTCAAGTTGATTGTTGGCTCGTTCATGTTCATTGCGGGCCTTTTCTTGTGCTTCACGGGCGTGGGCGCCCTCGTCGGCATACCGCTGTTTATTGGTGGGCTAGCAACAGGTGCGGCCGGTATGGCGTCCTTGGGCGCCACGGCGGTTAAAACCGGTGTCGCCGCCGGTAAGGTGGTGCGCGAAATTAAAAGCAATCGTGAGGCGGCAGGCTATGTCGAGGATTGGCCCACGGGAGGGGCAAGTGTGGCTGATGAAATCGCCAAACTCGCCGCGCTGCTGAATGCTGGCCATCTAACACAAGCCGAGTTCGATACGAAGAAGGCCCAGCTCTTGGGCTAAGGCATTATCAAAATGGGGGTAGCATGAAACTTGAAGGGCAGGGGCCGGGCTTGTTCAATGCAGGTGGTGGCACAATCGAATTACTGGAAGATGCCGTAGTCATCCAGAAGAAGAACACCGACATGAGCGGGACGGGGTTTCTGGATATGGCGATAAATCTCGCCACCTCGACGAAGGGTGGATACACCGCAGCGTATGAATCCATCCACTCCGTGAACATATCCGAGGGCGGATTCATGAGCCCGCCATTCATTCAGATTCTTACAGCGGGCGAGAAGTCGATTTCCAGCTCGGAAGATGCAGCGAAGACGCCGTCATGCCTTCTGTTCAAGAAGGCCGTACTGGGGCAGTTCCGAGCGCTCAAGGCCGAGATTGAGGGGCGTATGGCCGATGCGAAAAGGAAACCGGCTCCGCCTGCGGCTCCCCCGTCGAGTCTTGCTGATGAGCTCACCAAGCTTGCGGCATTGTTGACTGCTGGCCACCTGACGCAGGCCGAGTTCGACCAGCAGAAGGCGCAGCTTCTTAGCCGAGCTTAAGAAGCCCGCCCGAATAGTCAAAGGCGGTCGCTGGTTCGATGCGGGCGCCATATTCCGCGAAACCGTAAGCCTTGAGAACGCGCGCAGGGGAATACCCCTGCGCCACGGTCAGGGTCAGGTCGCGGAAGGCCTCGCCGGTCAGCTCGTGCGGGAATACCAACGGCTTGCGTTGGCCATCAATCAGTCCGTGGCGTTCGTCCAGTTGCTTGGAGATTTTGAGCGCCTGCTCGCCGCTCAAGCCCATGAACTGCCGCACATAGCTGTTTTCCAAGAAACCCTCGGGGTTGTCGTAATATTTTTTAAGCTGCCCGTAGTTCTGCGCGAACATCCACAGGCGCACGCCATGGCCGCGCCCCATGTCGAGGGCCGTTTCCAGAATGTCGAGGCGGTGCAGCGCGGGCATTTCGTCAAGGAAGAACGTCACCACGGGCGTGGTGCGGTCGGCCTCGCCACGGCAGAGCGTGAAGAAGGCCTGCCCGACGAGTGCGCGGAAAAACGAGGTGTATTCCTTCAGCTCGTCGATGCTGATGCAAATGTAGAGGGTGGCCTTGTCACGCCGGAGGCTGATGGGGTCGAAGGTCGAGCGCATCGTCAAATCCTCGATGCGCGGCGCCTGCCATGTGTCGATGTGCGTGCGCGCCGTTTCGGTGACGCTTTCGCGCACCTTGTAGGGCATCGTGCGCACCGCCTTGGCGGTGCGTTGCAGCTTCTTGACGTTCGATTGCGCGAGGTGGTTCAGCCAGAGTTCCAGCTCGCTGCCCGCGATAGTGGATTCCGACCCGTCCGGCCCGAGCGGTTCGAGATACAGGCGGTCGAAGACCGACGACATATTGCGTTGATGCGGTTCATCGAACAGGGCGGAATCGAGGAGGGCGTCCGCCAGCAGCGATAGGCCACGCTTATCCCAATAGTCCTTTTTACCCGCTTCCTGCGGCACCATCAGCAGGTCAACCAGCTTCTTGGCGTCCTCGTAGGCGTCGGACACCGACGACGAACGCACCGTGTCGAGCGGGTTGAAGTGGATGGAGTTGTCAGGGTCGGACGGGGCGAAACGATAGACCGGCCCGACGTTGCGGGCGCGCCATACGGCGGTATCCCTGAACAGCTCGCCCTTGATGTCGATGACGACGGCGCCGCCGTCCATTGTCAGCAGGTTGCGCATAACGGACTGGCTTTTGCCCTGACCCGGAGGGCCTATCGTGATGAGGCTTTCGTTGCGGTCATACAGCAATTCGGCGTCCGACCCTTCGATGCGGCCGAGCCGCAGCACCGAGGGGCGCGGCGGCTGCGCATAGCACAGCGCCGTGCTTGCCACCTCCGGCGCCATCCATTGCGCGCCCCTGTGCAGCAGGCGCGACAACACGGTGCGCTCGCGCTCCGTCAGGCGGTTGGGCGAGGCGAGGGCACCCCGCAGCGCCTGTTGCAGGCGCTCGGTCGCGGCCCCGCTCGGGCCAAGGTGGCCCTCTATCAGCGTCGTCAACGTGCGGCGCAGTTCGGCGAGGAGGTCGGCCGACTTGAGCAGGCTCCCCGTGACCAGTAGCCCCTTGCCCTCGTTCCACACAATCGGGGCGAGGATGGCCAGCCGCTCGCGGCGGTCAATCTGCCCCACCTTCGCCAGCAGGTCGGTCAGGCGTAGCGTGGCCCGCTCGGCCTCCGTCATATCGCGCAAGGTGCGCTGAAACGCGGCGCCCTTGAGCGCCATTTCCGCCGTCGCGTGCAGATAGTCGCGTTCGACGGCGCCCGCTGCCTTAAGAATATAATCCTCGTCGTTTGCGCGCCGGTCGAGGTGGGCGTGCTTGTCGGCGATGGAGCGGGCGAGCCGGTGGAAGCTGACCCCTTCAGGAGGTCAGGCGTCAGCTCGGCCACCGTCATGGTGATGGCGTTCAATTCGTTGGCGTGGAAGGCTTCGATTTCGGCGAGCGGGTCGGCGCCCGAGGGGAGGGGCGTGGTAGACCTTGCGGCGGGAAGTGGCGGGGCGGATCTCGCCCGCGAGCGCGCGGCGCCCCCGCCAATGCCCCCGCTTTGAGTGACCATGAACGCCACGAAAAAGAGGGCGCCCAGCCCACATGCAAATACCAGAAGTTCCATATCAGTCCCTATGCCTGCCGCCACGTTAGACGCAGGGGCGAGTGGGTGCAATCCAACAATCAGCGGTGGCGCGGATGCGGGTTAATAGGCCGGTGCGGTGTTGACCGCACCTAGGGTTTGCAGAGCAAACCACCGCCTTCCACCGCCTTCCCCTGTCAGAAAACTTGCTAACAGTTATCAACCCGTGTCATAAAGGGGAAAGGAGTAACGACCATGGCCAGCAGTGCAAATCTCGGTGACAAGCTCGAAACTTACGTTGCCGACCTTGTGAAAACGGGGCGCTATAACTCACGCAGCGAAGTGCTGCGGGAGGGCGTGCGTCTTGTCGAAGAACGTGAAAAACGGCTCGTCGCCCTCGATGCCGCGATTGCACGCGGCCTTGCCGATGCAGATGCAGGGCGCACCTATCCTATTGAGGAAGTCGAGGCGCGCCTGACCTCCAAATACAAGAAAATGGCGGAAGAACGCTGACTGTGAAGGTCGTTATTGCCGCCGAGGCCGTGTCAGACCTCGAACATATCGGTGACTACATCGCCGCCGATAATCCGGTGCGTGCCGAAAGTTTCGTGCGCGAGTTGCTGGCAAGGTGCCATGCCCTCGCCCACATGCCCCGCGCCTTCCCGCTGTGCCACGCTACGAACATACCGGCGTGCGCCGCCGCCCCCATGGCGATTACCTGATTTTCTACCGCGTCGGCGCCGACGTGGTGGACATTCTGCACGTCCTCAATGGCGCCCAGAACTACGAAGCCATCCTGTTCCCCGACGATTAAAGAGCGAAAGCGGCGCGTGGGCGGTCGTGGCCTCCCGTCGCCGTTCGCGTCACGCGGCCTAGAGTGGTCGGGGTGGTGGAACGGTGTTGTGCCGCCGTCAACGGGCTTTGCGCTCCATTCGCTGCGCTCCCGTAAAGCCCATTGACTGCGACCGGCGCGGAACGCGCCTCACACCGACCGTTCCCCTGATGACCCGACCGGCCGCGATGGACGCGGACGGAAAACCAACGGGAGAACATCACATGACCACCACCAATCGCCCCACCTACGGCGTCTATCAAGTCGAGGAAGGCAAAAACGACCGCAAGGGTTCTGGACGAAAGTGGGCGCAGCATGGCCCCACGAAAAGGGCGACGGGTTCAGTATCAAGCTCACCTGCCTGCCTCTCGACGGGCGGCTTGTTGTGCGCAAGCTGGACGCCAACGACAAGACCCAGCCGGAGGACGAGGGGCGCTAGACCCCTCCCATTCCGACATTCCATCGGCCACGCCGGTGGTTTTTTGTGCGTTGCGGGGTGGGGGGGGCATCACGCGACCGCGACCGGCCCATGCGCTGCATCGGTCACGGTCAGTCGGTCGCTTGCGGTTCCCAGCGGGTTGTGTAGCATGGGGAGAGGCAGGCTAGAGCGCACTTATGGGTTTCGTTCCGAAACCCGCGCTCCGCCCAACCGTCCGAGGCGCATGAAATGGCTATTTATAGCCTGCATCATCAGCCGATAGGGAAAAGCACGCAGGCGCGGCCGCACACTTCGGCCGCCCATGTGCGCTACATCACGCGGCCCTCGGCCGCGAGCCGTATCGAGGCCGGACGGATGCCCACAAGACCCCGCGATGCGGCGGCGTTCATGGTGGACGCCGAGAACGGCGACCGCAAGAACGCACGGGTGTCTGACAAACTGATGCTGGCGCTGCCCCGCGAGCTGGACGCCCAGCAGCGGGCCGAGCTGGTGCGCGGCTATGCCGAGGAGGTGACACAGGGGCGGGCACCATGGCTTGCGGCGTTCCATGACCGAGGCAAGGACGCCAACAATCCCCATGCCCATCTTCTCGTCCGCGACCGCGACCCTGCCACCGGCAAGCGCGTGGCGGGCTTGAGCGAGATGGGCAGCACCGAGCGCCTGCGCACGCTTTGGGAGAACCACGCCAACCGCGCCCTAGAGCGGGCAGGGCGGCCCGAACGCATCGACCGGCGCACGCTGGAAGCACAAGGTATCGAGCGCGCGCCGACCGTCCACGAAGGGCCGAAGGCGCAGCAGATGGAGCGGCGGGGCGCACGGCCGGATAGCCGCCTGCGCCAGTACCGCAATCGACCAGGCTCTCGGCTCCCGCGTCGCCAAGTCGATTACCGCGACATCGACCGAGGCCGTTCACGGCCCGCCTATAACCGCGACATCAGGGAAACGCCCGCCGATTACTGGCGGGCGGTGGATGCCGATAATCAGACGCGCGAGCTGGAACAGCTCCGCGCCATCCATCACCGGCCGGATTCAGTGATACCCCTTGCGGCTCGGCGGCCGGTTCCGCAGGGCGTCGTCAATCAGGGGCTCTGTGGTCATTTCTACATTAATACACGCTAAGGGCATTTTGCAGGTGACGGGAAACACATGATTTCCGCTCACCGTGATCGCGGGGCAAACTGGCCACGCAATAGGGCCATTTTTTGCGCGACAAACCCTGTCGGAATGTTAGGCTGTGCGGCAACACCTGATTTGAGGTTTGTCGCACATGTTGATCGGTTACATGCGGGTATCGAGTAGTGACGAGCGCCAGTCGGTTGCCTTGCAGCGCGATGCCCTGCTCGCGGCCGGGGTCGATGAGCGCCATCTCCATCAGGATCGCGCTTCCGGAGCGCGTGATGACCGGCCGGGTCTGAAGGCATGCCTCGGCGAATTGCGCGAAGGCGATGTCCTGGTCGTCTGGAAGATAGATCGGTTAGGCCGGTCACTCTCCCACTTGATCCGTATCGTCGAGGATTTGAAGGAACGTGGTGTCGCCTTCCGATCTCTCACGGAGGCGATCGACACCACGAATTCGCACGGCGCGTTTCTGTTCAAC
>NZ_CP031365.1:0-318607 GCF_017357485.1 Rhizobium sp. ZX09 | reverse complement strand
GCATCAAGGCGATCGAACAGAGGGAGGGACCGGCCAAGCCGGGCGACGACATCCTGCTCTCGGTCATCACCGATGGGCGCCATGCGGCCATCGATCTTCGTTTCGTCATGCCGGCCGCGGAGAACGAGGAAAACAATAAGCTCAATCTGCTCGTCCGCAATGCATACCGGATCTGGAAGGAGACTGGAGAAGCCATCTACCGTCGCCCGGACGGTAAGGACTTTGAGCTGCCGGGCGCCGCGCAGATGATCTTTTCCGATCTCGGCACGATCAATGTCGAAAAATCGCGCGGCTTCTCGGCCTATCGCTTCATTCGTGACGAGCTCATCCGGCTTGGCGTGCCTGCATCCCAGATCGCCTTCATGCAGGATCACAAAAAAACCGAGGCCAAGCAGCGGCTGTTCGGCGATGTCCGAGCCGGCAAGGTTCGCTTCCTGATCGGCTCGTCGGAGACAATGGGCACTGGCGTTAATGCCCAGCTTCGGCTCAAGGCGCTGCACCATCTCGATGTGCCGTGGTTGCCTTCGCAGATCGAACAGCGCGAGGGACGTATCGTCCGCCAGGGCAACCAGCATGAGGAGGTCGATATCTACGCCTATGCCACGGAAGGCTCGCTGGACGCCTCCATGTGGCAGAACAATGAGCGCAAGGCGCGATTCATCGCTGCCGCCCTCTCCGGCGACCCCTCGATCCGGCGCCTGGAGGATGTCAGCGAAGGGGCGGCTAACCAGTTCGCCATGGCCAAGGCGATCGCTTCCGGCGATGAGCGGCTGATGCAGAAGGCCGGACTGGAAGCTGACATCGCGCGGCTCGAGCGGCTGCGCGCTGCCCACGAAGACGATCAGTATGCCGTTCGTCGGCAGATGCGTGATGCCGAGCGTGAGATCGAGATATCGACCCGGCGGATCGATGAGATCGGCCAGGATATCGAACGGCTGCTTCCGACGTCAGGCGAAAGCTTGTCATGACCGTGGCGGGCAAGCCATATACGGAGCGCAAGGAAGCTGGGCGAGCGCTGATGAAGAAATCCTCACTCTGGTTCAGCTACAGCAACAGGGGGAGATCCACATCGCGAGGATAGGTGGGTTCGATCTCGTTTGTTCCGCAGAGAGTTCGGCCGTGGGGACAATTACCACTACCAGACGCTGCTCCAGCGCACGGGCCCGACTACGAGATCGAGTTGCCGGTAACTGTCACGCGCTCGGAGCGATTTCGCGCCTCGAACATTCCCTCGACGGGTTCGACGACGAGCGGGAACGTTATCGCCAGCGGCTGGAAGAATATCGACGCCGGCTGACCTCCTATCAATCACGGCAGGGCGGGGAGTTCGCGTTCGCCGATGAGCTGGTCGACAAGCGCCGGAAGCTCCGAGAAGTCGAGGAAGCGCTCGCGAACTCCCTGCTCGACGGCGCGGACACCGTAAGGACGGCCGCTTAGCCGGTCTGTTGACGCAACTCCTCGACGAGCTCCGGGTGACGGTCAAGGAGACGCAGCAACTGACTGGTCGGCCCGCTCGGCTCGACCAGTCCGCGTTCGTACTTGTCGAAGGCGTTCTCACCGACCTTGAGAATGCCTCCTGCCTCCCGCTGCGACAGGTTCAGTTTCTGTCGCACGCGCCGGATCGTGGTAGGTGAGGGAATACCCTCGACCTCTTCCTTAAGCGCGCGCAGCGCCGCATCCGTCACCTCCATGTCGTCGCCGACATGCACGCCGTCGTCGCCGTTTTCCGGATAATAACCGGGAAGATCGACCGTCCCTGCTCTTGCCCTTATAGGTCACAACGAACGGCGCGAACGTCACGGCGCAGGACCTCGCTGGTCTCCGGAGAGACCATTGTGTCGGGCAGTATCTTTTCCGCAGATGCCATCCTATTTCTCCTTGAACGACATGACCCGGAATTCGGTGATCACGTCCGCCTGGAACTTTACATAGAGCACCATGTCTTCGTCCGGCACGGGAACATGGTAGACGTCCTGCCAGACGCGATGATCGGCATTGGTCGTCATCGACTTGTAAAACATGCGCCGGTCGATCCTCCGATCGTTGAAACGATGGCAGAGCGATCATAGCCGAGAGACGCTGCGTCACGAAGGGCCGTTGTCGTGATCGCCAAAGCCTGCACGGATCCGAATGCAGCCTTGATTGCTTCGAGATCGTATGTCGGCCGCATTTTTTCCATTCCTCAATATGCCACCTTAATGGTGGCAATTCAAGATGAGCAAAAGAGGGAAGGGAGGAAAAGGAAAACCCCTCTCGCAGACCGGCCTACGCGGCGACGCTTCGCTCAACCGCCCCTGCGCAACCCTGCCGTCGTTCTCGCAAGGCTTTGCCCCGCTCGCCTGACAGCCAGGGCCGCTCGGGCGCAGTTGCGCCGGTGTGCCGCCCTGCGGTCCGGGAGATGTCTTCGGAAAGAACTGAAGGCATGAAGGACCGGTGAGGTGCCGGTTCCGATATCACGGAAGGAAAAAATCCAATGCAGATCCTCAAGCTTGATCCCCGTGCTCTGAAGGACAATCCCGACGACACCCGCCGCTCGAAATCGTCTCCGCAATCCGATGCGCTGCTGCTGGCGACGGTAAAGGCTGTCGGCATCATCCAGCCTCCGGTCGTCTCGCCGGAAGTCGATGGCGGCAATGGCTATATCATCCAGGCCGGACACCGCCGCGTGAAGCAGGCGATCGTGGCCGGGCTCGAGGAAATCACGGTTCTTGTCGTTGAAGCGGCCAACGACAATGGCGCCATGCGTTCGATGGTGGAGAACATCGCCCGTGAGCCGCTTAATCCTGTCGATCAATGGCGCGGCATCGAGCGCCTCGTTGCACTCGGCTGGACCGAGGAAGCGATCGGCGTCGCGCTCGCATTGCCGGTCCGCCAGATCAGGAAGCTCAGGCTCTCGCCAATGTGTTGCCCGCCATGCTAGATCAGATGGGGCTGGGCGACATGCCGAACGAGCAGCAGCTCCGACCATTGCCGCAGCCTCGCTCGACGAGCAGAAAGAGGTCTGGAAGGCCAATAAGCCCAAGAAGTCCGAGCGGGCCGACTGGTACAATATTGCGCGTGCGCTCTCCAAGACCCGCATGTTCGCCAGGGATGCGAGCTTCGGGGACGATCTCGCACAAGCCTATGGATCGAATGGTCGAGGACCTGTTCGCGCCTGCCGATCAGGACAGCCGCTATACGACCAATGTCGAAGCATTCCTTGGCGCCCAGCAGGAATGGATGACATCGAACTTGCCGAAGAAGGGCACGATCGTCGACGTCAACAACTGGGGCCAGCCGGAACTGCCGAAGAAGCGGAGCGCGTCTACGGCAAGCCGTCGAAGTCCGATCATGTCGCCATGTATCTCGACCGGGACGGCAAGGTGCAGTCGGTCGCTTATCGGATGCCCGAGGAGAAGAAGAGGGCGAAGGGCAATTCGTCTAGGGGCTCTGTGGTCATTTCTACATTAATACACGCTAAGGGCATTTTGCAGGTGACGGGAAACACATGATTTCCGCTCACCGTGATCGCGGGGCAAACTGGCCACGCAATAGGGCATTTTTTGCGCGACAAACCCTGTCGGAATGTTAGGCTGTGCGGCAACACCTGATTTGAGGTTTGTCGCACATGTTGATCGGTTACATGCGGGTATCGAGTAGTGACGAGCGCCAGTCGGTTGCCTTGCAGCGCGATGCCCTGCTCGCGGCCGGGGTCGATGAGCGCCATCTCCATCAGGATCGCGCTTCCGGAGCGCGTGATGACCGGCCGGGTCTGAAGGCATGCCTCGGCGAATTGCGCGAAGGCGATGTCCTGGTCGTCTGGAAGATAGATCGGTTAGGCCGGTCACTCTCCCACTTGATCCGTATCGTCGAGGATTTGAAGGAACGTGGTGTCGCCTTCCGATCTCTCACGGAGGCGATCGACACCACGAATTCGCACGGCGCGTTTCTGTTCAACCTGTTCGGCTCGCTTGCAGAATACGAGAGAGTGCTGATCACCGAGCGGGTCAATGCCGGCCTGGCGGCGGCTCGCCGACGTGGCCGTAAGGGCGGGAGACCTCCAACGATCGATGCGGAAAAGGTCGAGCAGGTTCTAGCTGCTTTGGAAGCTGGCGCCAGCAAGGCGTCCGTGTGCCGGACGTTCAAGGTGGCGCGCTCGACCTTGATCGACACGTTGAAGCGGACTGGATGGACAGGCCCCGGCAAGACCGGCACGCCCGAAACCGTAGTTTGACGAGTGACCGTGGCTGATGGCGTTTCTCGATGAGCAATCGCGTGCCGTTTTATTCGAACCACCCGAAGCTTATGAAGATGCGCAAGCGCGCTATGCACTGACTTCCGAGGATATTGTCTTCGTCAAGGAACATCGCCGGTCGCATAATCGGCTTGGCTTTGCGATCCAACTCGCACTGGTGCGTGATCTGGGCCGTCTGCTGCGAATAGGCGAAGTTCCACCTCAGGCGGTTGTCTCTGTTGTCGCCGACCAGCTGGGCATCGACCCTGCAGTGTTCGAGTTCTACGCCCAGCGCGACGAAACGCGCCGGGAACACGCGCGCGAGATCGTCTCTGCACTGGAGCTTCAGCCTGTCCGGACGAGTGACTATCGCGAGTTGATAACGGCGGCGGCACGCGAGGCGGCGGCCACTGAACAAGGTGCGCCGATCGCCAAGGCCGTGATCGAAGCCTTGAAGGAACGAAAGTTGCTCGTTCCTATGCCGGAGCTGCTGATCCGTCTGGCACTGGCCGGCCGGGCGGCGGCGCGTCGACAAGCCTATCGCGAATTGATCCGGGATCTGGAGCAGCCTTCGATCGAGGCGCTTGATCAGCTCCTCGCTGAGCGGGCCGGCGATCGGAGCCACCTTGGCTGGATTGCGGAAGCACCTGAAGGGGCGAAGCTGAAGAACCTCAAAGGCTTGATCGCCCGCCTCGAGGTATTGCGCTCAGCCGCCATTCCCGACGACCGTCGCAAGACGATCCATGCCAATCGCTACGGCATCATCGCCAGGGATGCACGCATTCTGCATGCCCGGGAGATACGACGCCTGACATCCGAACGTCGCTACGCCACGCTGGCCGCCTTCGTCATCGAGAGACAGGCGTCGATCACCGACCTGACGATCGACATGTTCTGCAAAATGATTGGGAGCAACCGCCGCAAGGCCGAGATCAGCCGCACGGAACGCCGGCTAAAAGAGGCCGAGGTTCTTGATGGGGTGGCGCTTGAGCATCTCAAGCTCGGCGAGGCGCTTCTGGCCGCTCGTGCGAGCAAAACCGATCTTGCATCGGCGATCGCAGCCTCCCTCGGCTGGGACGGATTGGTCGCCAGCATGGCGGCAGCCAGATCTGTCGTCCACCCTGATCGCAGTAACGAATTCGACGAGCTCATCAAGCGGCACAAATCGTTGCGCAAGCTGGGCAGACTGATGTTCCGCACGTTCTCGTTCCGGTCGTTTCGTGCTGATGATCCGATCCTTGTAGCAGTGGACCATCTGCGCGCGCTCTATGGCGGCCGGAAATTGCCGGCGCAGGTGCCGCTCGCCTTTCTGACCCGCAAATGGCGACGCTGCGTGCGCCCGAACAGTGCCGATATCGACCTGCGCGCCTGGGAAGTGGCGGTCCTCGTTCACCTGCGAGAGCGTCTGAGGGCCGGTGACATCTGGGTCGAAGGCAGCCGGGCATGGCGCAGTTTCGAGGATTATCTTCTGCCTCGGCCGATCTTCGAGCTGATGCGCGCCGAGGGGCGGCTCGGGCTCGCACTCCCCGACAGCTTTGCCGAATGGCGAGCAGAACGGACCGCCACGCTCGATGCGAAGCTGAAAGAGCTGGCAAAGGCGGCGGCTGCCAATGCTATTCCGGATGCAGCGATTTCCGACAAGGGCCTGTCGATCTCGCCGATCCGCGAGGAGGAGCGCGACAGCATCGTCGCGCTCAGCCGCCGACTATATGTTCTGGTGCCACGGATCAGGATCACCAGCCTGCTTGCCGAGGTGCAAAGCTGGACCAAATTCCTCGACAGCTTCACGCATTATCGTACCGGTGAGACGGCAAACGACGAGGCAGCGCTGATGGCAGCGATCCTTGCCGACGCCACCAATGCCGGAGCCGAACGTATGGCGGAAAGCTCACGCGGCGTCACGATCCACCAGATGATGCTGATGGTGGACAGGCATATGCGATCGGAAACCTACGCCACGGCGACCGCCGTGCTGGTCGATGCGCAGCAGGCCCATCCCTTTGCCGCGATCTGGGGTGACGGCCATATCTCCTCCTCGGACGGACAGTTCTTTCCGGCTGGCGGGCGTGGCGAAGCCAGCCTCGACTACAATGCAAAATACGGCAAGCGACCGGGGGCGTCGATCTATGGCTTCCTGTCCAACCGTTTTGCTTCCTTCTTCTCCCGCATGATCCAGGCATCCGAGGGCGAAGCCCCCTACGTTCTCGACGGCCTCCTTCACAACGAAAGCTCCGTCGAAATCTATGAGCACGCAACCGATACCGCTGGCGCCACCGAAACGACGTTCTCCATGTTCCACGCCTTTGGCTACAGGCTCATTCCCCGTATCCGCAATCTCGGCAATCGCAGGCTCTTTGTCATTGATCGCGATCCGGCTTACGAACCGCTCGACGCGCTGATCGCTGGAACCGTCAACATGGATGTCGTCGAGCACCACTGGGATGAGGTCTTGCGGCTGAAGGCTTCGATCGCTGCAGGTTTGGTGCCGCCTTCCGTCATCCTCAAGAAGCTGGCAGCGTCGCCGCGACAAAACCGGCTGAACCAGGCCCTGCGCGAAATGGGCCGGATAGAACGCTCGATCTTCATCTGCGACTGGCTGCTCGATACGAAACTGCGCCGCAGATCGCATGCGATCCTCAACAAGGGTGAAAGCCGTCATGCTCTCGCACGCGCCATCTTCCTCCACCAGCTCGGCGAATTGCGCAACCGCGTCGCCGAAACCATGGCTTACCGCGCGTCCGGTCTTAACCTCGTCGTCAACGCCATCATCCTGTGGAACACTGTCTATCTCAGCCGTGCTGTCGATTATATCAGCAGTCAGGGTATTATCATTCCGGACGAGCTGCTCTCCCAGGTCGCACCACTACCATGGGCGCATATCGCGCTCACCGGCGACTACCTCTGGAACGAAATTGACCGACCCCTCGAACGCTTCAGGCCAATCCGGGCTAACCGCTTCAATCCAAACAACTTCAAATTCCCTTAGCGTGTATTAATGTAGAAATGCCCACGGAGCCCCCAATAGCACAGCCGGATCCGGAGCGCTGCCCGGGTCCGGCTTTGTTGTTTTCGGGTGAACGACCCCGCCTTGCGGCGGGGCCATCCGGAGATCCCGGTCATGCGGCCTCGCGGTTCGGACGGGACCAGACGAGGACGTAGTCGCCTTCCTTCTCAGTCGGCCACAGGGCGGCGTTGATCGGAGCGTTGAAGCTCGGATCGTCGAGCTTGAGGGAGATGTAGGGCTCGCCGTTGGCCGAGACTGAATTCCAGCCGGCGCCCACTTCGGCAGCGCCCGAGGTGACACGGAAGTCCGGGGCATCGCGGGAGACGCGCTCGATGGGATTGAGGCGGGCTTTCATTGCGACGGTCAGAGTGCGAACGTTGCCGCTGATTGTGTTGCCGTTTGAGGTGAATTCGCCGATGACTGCCATTGTCGTGATCCTTTCGGGTTGATCGGGCCGCGACCATCGCGTCCTCGATGACTGTCGAATGGATCGGGGACGATCGGACCGCATCCCGAAGGGACCGCAATGCAATGGAGGGCGGCCAAGAGACGACTTTCTTGGTCCGCGAGGAATGCGAACGCAGTTCGCAGGGGAAGAAAGTTGGCGATGCCGTTGCGGGAGAACGATCGAGGCGCAGCCGTTCTTCGATCAGACATGTCAAATCGAGGCCGTGTTGGACGCGCCCATAGTTCAGGTCCGAACGGATGACGTCACTGGCCCCATCAATCGTCGGGGGAATTTGCCGTCTGATAACGGCTGGCCTCGTAAATGTCTTCGGACTCTCTTTGTCAATGGTGGCTTGTGTTCCGATCGGCCGCATATTGCCGTTGCTTGACCATCGTCGCCACGAACGGCCTGCTGATGCAGCGCGCCTGATGCCAGCCGCGGCACGCCGGCTCTAGCCTGCATGGCAGGAAATGTCGGCCGCTGACCGCGAACCGGCCAAGCCAGGCGAACCTGGTAACGATTTGAGCGCCGCGCTTTTTCTACGGCATCCCATCCCAGTCGACTGGTGGGCATGCCAGGTTACCGGGGTGTGCGGCAGGAAACGGATGGTCACCATGGACGCGTGGGCAGTCACCGTGAGTTCCGCTTTAAGCGGCGTGATCGCTCTGCCTTTAACGGTGACTTCAATTCAACTACGCGTTCGGAAGCGAGGCCGACGGTCGATCAGGAGAAGGCCGTCTGATCCCGGCGAAGCGTTCCGGTCCCTTCGACCAGCGTAGAACTGCGCTCTGTCCTCCAGAAGCTTGAAGAGTTCATTCACCCGTCGCCTGCGACCCGACGCACTGGTGGGCGTTTCTCGGACAAGGGACAGGACTTGCCTGTCGACGCCGAAGAAGACACCGTCATCGATTTCCCGCCCGACGTAACCGGCGCCGACGTCGGCATCAAGCCCCTCCCCGTCCCCATCGAGGAAGAACGCATAGGCTCTGGCGATCGCCTCATGTTCGTCGAAACGGACACTAATGCCTTCACCGCCCTTCGGCGGGTCGACAACCTTTCCTTCCGGTCCCGATGCCTTCATCATGAAGAAGCTTGCGCAACGCGTCGTCGGGGGCCGGCCATTGATCGAATGGAGTGCCGACACCTGCCCCAGCGCCTTGTTGACGGTTGCAGTGCTTGGCCGTCTGATCCGCCCCTTGCTTTCGAACACATGCCGCTCCCTGCGGCGGATACCGATAAAGTCCGGTCGTGACTTCGGCGCCGGCGGCAGCGCGCCGGGTTTCGGCGTAACCGGTGTCGTGGCGGCTCCCCATGTACAGCTTCTCAGACCCGCCACATGAACGAGATACTCGATGTTCATCCGGTCCTGCGCGCACCAATGTGTGAACGCCTCGCCAAACAGGAACGACACGGCCACCTTCTCGGTCTGCTCCAGATTGCGGAAATAGGTCGTCGTATGGAGATTATGATCAAGATATCCGGTCGCCATGGCAACGAGCATTTCCTCGCGCCAGCGACCGACCGTGCGGATAGCTGCACGCCGGCTCGGATAACCGACCGTCAGTAGAGACCGGATAAAATCCGCTCGGGTGGCCGTCAGGGTCAGTGTCCCGTTGAGGCTGCCGAACCGACCAGAAAACCGTGAGAGCGTGAGGATGCCTGTCATGGAAAGCGGGCACTCCGGACCGAGACACCGATTTCCTTCAACGCAGGCACCAGTCCCGGATGACGCAGAAGTTCGATCGCGGGCGTCGCTGCAAGTTTATGCGTTACCGCGCGGTCATAGACCGCGACACAATAGGCGCCTGTCAGCCGCGATGCATATAACAGCCCGTCCGCGTCAAAGGTCCCATAGACGGCCTCGCTCAGCGCCTGGCCGTCTTCATGTGTTTTCGCGCGGGCCGCATCGGTGCTGACGCCAAGCCTGAGAAGACCTGTGGTTCTGAGATCGAGGACCGTCAAGGGATCGATTGCCGATACCTCGGCAACCGCCCAGTCCTCGAACTCCGTTTCATCGAGTACGCGCTCAGCGCTCCCTTCGAAGCGGTCGCGCACGATCGTCTCAGCAATGGCGGTTGCCAGGTCGCGTGCGAGATAGACCAGACGAAAGCGCCTGTGGGGACTGGAAAAGCGGCTATTACCAAAACCCATGCCGAGTGGCGTCGCCATATGGCTGCGCGGCAAAACGCGCAGCCAGGCATCGGGCCGAAACGCCAGTGCGAGATCGGCAACGGTTGCAGGATCGAGCTTCACAGTCTCAGCCGAAATCCCGCTCGGCGGCGGCAAGAACCTCGTCCAGACGGTCGCTTTTCATGAGGTCGAGCGGCGTGGCGCCCATCTCTGCTTTTCTTCGGATCAGCCACTGCCATGCGACGCGAGGGTTGGCGATGATCCGCGTCACCTGAGCCATGCCCTCAACCGGGCGTCCATCGACGAACTGGGCCAATGGAAAGACGTGCTTGCGCTCACCCTTGAGCAAGCCAATCACCGCGCCACGCCTCTGCCAGTCGTGCAGGGTCGACCGCTTCGTGCCGAACGTCTTTTCGATCTCGGCCGGTCCCGCAACGGGACCAGCCCAGTCTTCCAGACGCATCGGCTCTGCGAAGGCTGCAAGGCGGCGCCTTCCTTCATCGAGATCGATTGGTGCGGGAAGACCGGCACCCTGACTGACCTCGATCGGCTTGCCAACCGCAAGCGGCTTCAGGCGGGGTCCGGTGTCTGACACAAGGCCAGCGACAGCGACCTCGACGGCTTGCGCCAGCTCAAGTTCGTCTGCAACGATCCGGCGTTGCTGATCGGCGGCAAGCCGCGCGGTTGCCGCGGTGACGGCGGCGACGACACGCCCCGTCGCGGCAAGCGCTGTCTTGGAAAGACGTGGGTTATGACGGGCAAGGACCTCGACGACATCGGCAATGGCCGCCGGGTTCAACCCGGACAGGCTGGTTGCAGACGATCTTCTGACGGATGTGACCATGTTCGTGCTCCTATCTACGTTAATAGATAGTACAGATTGTCCGGAATGTCCAGATTGCCGGAAAACACCTATGGCATTTGATTGCCAGGCAAGCAAGGATTCGGAGTCTGGCGGACGAAGCGCAACTATGCAGCCTCCTTTGTTTGAAATGTGCCCGGCTGGAGACTGTGCAGATAGGCAATCGCGCGCTGCGCGTGGGCTGCCGCCTGAAAGATCGCACGTTTATCACCGCCCAACACCTTCAACCATGAATTGAGGTAACTTGCATGATCCGGTCGGGGCTCCATCTCGGGTGATATTCCGAGGTCTGCGGCTAAAAAAACGCTTCCAAGTTCGGCAATTAGCTCTTCCCGGCTTCGTTCGGACTTGTCCTTTGCGTAGCGTGAGAGGTCACGTCCAACGCGGTGGGCACTCGCCGTCCAATGTGTCGCTTCGTGACTCAGGGTTGCATAATAACTCGCTGCGTCCTTGAAGGACTGAAAAAGTGGCATCTGGATGAAGTCTTGGCCCGGCGAGAAGTAGGCTTGAGTGCCACCATGCCGGATGATCGCCCCCGTGTTGCGAAAAAAGCGGTCGGCATGCTCGATCCGCGCGACCGGATCGATCTTGGGTACCGGGCGATGGTAATAGTGGTCCGGCAGACCGTCGATTTGTTCGACGTTAAAAACGCTGTAGGCTTTCAGGAAGGGTATTTCCCGGTCGACCTCGCCACCTTCGCCATCATCTTCCGACTTGGTGAACCGGCTGGCAAAGACAACGGTCGAGCCGCTTTCACCTTTGCGGACGGCTGCATCCAGCTGCAAGGCCTGTTTGAAAGTCATCCATATCGGCGAGGAAAATCCTCTAGCCATACCTTCCGACCACAAAAGCAGAACGTTTACACCAGAGTATGATTGTCCGTTATGACGAAGTGGCCGTGTCACCCGGCCGGTCGCATTGCTGGCGCTCCACGGCTGTATCCAGGGACGCACGCCTTTTTCGAGTTCGGCAATGATCCGGTCCGTGATCCTGGCGTATAGATCGGCTTTGGCGCCCTGTTCTTTCCTGCTCATTTTTCTAACCTCCATTCAGGAGGCCGCACCTGCTGCGGCCCCGTCGCGGAGGGACGAATGCAGGAGATGTCAGGGGGCAGGCCGCACCGGAACGGCCGCAACGAAGTGCAGGACGGCGCAGCCGTTGCGGCATGCCGCCGGCTCCTGCAGGACCGACAGCCAGGACGGGCCGTAGCGGGCGCTGGCGATCAGAACTTCATAACGCGAAAAGAAACGGCTGGAGGGCGAATGGCTTGGCCACGGCAAACCCGGTCAGTTGTGATCAGCGGAACAGCTCGCGGACTGCTCGCCACCTGGGCCGCCCGCGCTTGCGTTCTGCGATTTCCGTTGCAGCCGGATCTCGGTGACACGGATTTGCGCCGCCATTCTGTCCTCCGGACTGACCTGATTAACAGGGCGGCCTTCTATATCGTGGCGCATGGCATTCGGCTGCGCCAATGCCAGAAGGTAGCTTTTCGCCGATGCATAAGCGGATATCGCCCGGCGAAGGCGAATCTTTGCGATCCCGGGCTCAAGACGGGCGCTGAACGAGGCGAATAGTCCGATCTCGAAAGGCAAGACGGGATCAGTATCCTTCACGGGAAGGACCGGCGCCGGTTCCGTCAGCAATTCATTGATCGCAGCGGCCTTACGCAGATCGTGGACACTGGCCTGGATCGGTCCTTGCGAAGCGTTCCAGGGCTTTACGTTCGGGATCGGTTTGCTGTCCATTTCGGCCTCGAGAATGAAGTCGTCAATGTCGATATAGATACATGAGGGTAACGATTAAAAGCACACATGCGGAAAAAGCGCTGTAAGCGCTTGAGCGGGTTGCGTCTCGACATGGGAAAAGGCGGGGCCGAAGCCCCGCCTGCGGGCGGCTCAACCAAGAGCGTCCATCTGCGCGTCGGCCGCCTTGCGGTCGAGGGAATGGCCGGGGTTTTCGACCGGCCGATCGAATGGCTTCCAGGCCTCACCGACAACCTGCTCGTATGCTGCGACGGCCCCTTCGGCCGCCATGCGAAGCGCGTGGGACTGGATGCCCATGTCGGCGGCGAACTCGCGTTTGCGCTGTGCGGTACTGTCATAGCCGACCGGGCCATCGAGATCCTCATCGCGGGCGTCGTTGGCGGCCTTGGCCGTGGCGTCGCGCGCTTCGGAGACGGCTCGACTGTAGAACTGCCCCGCTCCATGGGCGGATCCGACATAAGCTCCGACGAGGCGCTGGAGATGGATCTGCATCGCCCTCTCGCCAAGGCCTTCTGAAAGGCTGTCGGCGGTCTCGATGATCAGTCGCTCATGCAGATCGCGAATGCCATCGCTGTCAACCACCGCGGTACCGAAGCTCTCGGCGATCTTGAGCGCCTGTGCAATATCGGGGCAAGTGAGCCGGACCATTTCGAGGGTCGCGCCTTTGCGGAGCTGGACGACGCGGGCCGATGGACGGGCGGACTGACGGGAGGGGGTTGCGGACTTGGCCATGTTGGTTTCCTTCTCGGGTTTTCCTCCGGGGACCCGAAGCGGCCCCTTGCCGCTCCGTCCCTCGGGTGCGGTCCCGAAAAGCCGGCGGAATGACGGTTGCTTCAGGGTCCGGGGCGGCCATGACGAGCAGCATCGGCTTGCGGCCAAGCGGGGCTCTGCCCTGCGCGGGACGCGGGCTGGTGATGAGAGGCAGGCTGTTCCGGCCGCCGCGCGGCGCGATAGCGGCCTTGAAGCAAACGGCCGCCGGATTAGACCGCAACACAACCGATGGGCGGAGCGGCAAGGGGACGAGACCGTCATCGGAAACGCGGGGGCGGACCCAACCTGAGATCACGTCCCCTCACCTTCCTGGCGATCGCCGCGCCGCGAGCCCGTGTTCTCAGCCGCAATACCCTCCGTTCGGGCCCCTCATGCAGCTTTGCGCCAGACGTCTTCGCCGAGTGTCTGCCGCAGCGTGTGGATGGCTTGCTCCTGACGGGCCAGTCTGCCTGCGAGGCCATCGAGTTCGAACCACCGTTCGAATTGCAGGCGATCGAGATGCGTCTGAAACAACATCTCGTCACTGCGGCTCCATCGCGACCTGGACCGTTTGCGGGCGCGGTGTCTGGCTTTCGTGGTCTGCGTGATCGCGATGCGTTCGGCCCGGCGGGCGAGTTGTCGATGCACACGATCGAGGTGATGCCGGGTTTCGCGATGTGCTGCTTCCATTCGGTTCAACAAAACGCGAGGGTTTGCGGGTTTCATGCGGTTGTCCTCCGCGCATCCCAGCCGATGAAGCTGGAGGGGCCGTCATAGAGTTGATGAAGGGCCTCATCGATGACAAACCCGAATGGACTTCGGGTGCCATAGTCCGGACTGGGCACGAGATATCGGCGCTCAGCGGCATCGAGGGTGCGCTTGCCGCCAAGCGTCGCGATCACTTCGGTCATGCCGTCGTGATGGCTGGAAAGGATCGCCGAAATGACCACCCAGTCGCCGGCATGGCCCTCATCGAAAAGCCTGCGGGCCTTGGTCCAGGATTCAGCGGGGTCAAGGACACAGCAATGGATCGTCTCCCAGGCATCCGGCCATGTATTGCGGATCGTCTCGCCAGCAACCCGGCGTTCATAGGTGGTGAACAACTCTGGGAAGGTCAGCGCCACGATAGCCCATTCGGCATCTTCTTCGTACCATCGGCATGCCGTGCGTAGCGCCGGGTGGATCCGCAGATTGCGTTCGGTCGACAGCTGAAATCCACCGTGACCGGCCGTCATGTGCGTCGTCACACCCTCGCCGTAGACTGTCGCCATTTGCGAGGCGCCCCATGGCGTGCTGCAAGCGGTCCGCTTCTGGACACGCGTGAGGGCGGATAGCTCACGACGATGCTGTGCTGTTTCCAACACCCGATCACGGAACGCCTCCTCATTGGCCAGCCGACCTTCGTGCCCGTAAAAATCCCCGCGCTTTAAAGCGGTGAGCGGCCTTGAAACCCGCCAGGCACTGCCGAGAAAGCCGCCACCGTCGGCAAACGGGAGCATGGCAAGTGTGATGTCGTCGATGCGGGCGACCGGAAAGTCCTCGGCGCTGCGCGCGAACTGGACCCCTGAAAATTCAGGGGTATCGGTTTCGTCATGAATGATCGATTTCATCGGACCGTTCTCCCTTCTATCCTGTCGGCCGCGACTTCGTCCGCCGTCACCTCGACAATGACCCTTGGACCGAAACCGCAGCTGGTCACCCATGTCTCGGCATCAACCTGGTTGCAGGCGAGGTGGAGAAGTTCGGCATCGTCGCCGCAATGATCGAGGACACGGACGGAGCCGGCCTCCGGCCGGGAGATCACTGTGAAGCTGAACTGGCTGTCGACGGAAAATGTGCGGAAATCCGAGCCGATGACATCGCCGAGATCGTCAATTCCGTCGGTGGTCACCTTGAAACTGGCGGGGATGAGCGACTGCCCCATGACAGAATGGCAGAGTTTTCGGACGAGCCGACCCTCGGCGTTGTCGCGCCGCCACTGGGCGCTGGCCCTGATGCAGTCCCTCGGGGGACGCGGCTTGCCGTTCTTCCAGGAAACGATCGAGCCGAGCGGCGCCCGTTCGAAAATCATGAGTGCGGACATGGTTGTTCTCCTATTGCGGCGAGTGCTGGAAACGAAAGCGCCGCCGGACGTTATCCGGCGGCGCGTGATTACGCGGCCGCTTGGTCGGCCGAAGGGCTTTCCTGTGTGCGGGTAACCTCTTCCAGCACGGCCTGGGGATGCCGATGCCTCAGGAGCCACTCCTCGGCGGCTTGCCGATCCGCCGCGAGGTGAACGAGCTCCGCACCTTCACCGGGACGATCGAAGATACGGACCGAACCGATCGCAGGTCGCTCGACGACCGCAAAACTTAAGGTGCTCGCACCGACATCGAAGGTACGAAAGACTTTCAGGACCACGGTGCCGTTGGTGCCATAATCGCCTTCATGGATGGTGAAGCAAGCAGGTGCGGTGTAGGTGCCGCGGGTCTGCGAAGCCTGCTTACGGATCAGGCGCCCGGAGCTGTTACGGGTTTTCCAGGCGCCAAGCTTTTTCTTGTGGCGTTCCGGGGGACGAGGCGTGCCATCGGACCATGAGACGACGGAGCCGATGGGAACGAGATTGAAAACGAGAGAGGCGGACATGCGATATCTCCTTGAGTGGCGAAAACGGGAAAGAAAAACGCCGCCGGTGATCACCGGCGGCGGTATTGCGTTCAGGAGTGGAGAGTGCGTGGCCTATTCGGCGGCGATGCCATAGGCGGTGTCATCTTCATCAGCGGTCGATGGATCTGCACCCTCATCAAAGGCGTCGTCCGGCAAGCCGGCTTCGTCCTCCGCATCCGATGCCGGATCGAGGTGTTCCTCAGCGACGTCCTCGTCACCCTCGGAAGGCGTTTCTTCCTCTTCCACGTCGACCACTTCACCAAGCTTGATCAGGTCAGCCACGGCGTTGGGTGCCGGAGCAAACAGGGCGGACGGATGCACGAAACTGCTGTCCTTGAAGTGGTCGACGAGCGCTGCGCGCGTTTCCCGAACCCTTTGGCGCGGCGAGACATTCACGTCCTTGGCTGCCGTTTCAAGCGCTTGCCGTGACAGGCAAACGAGGAAGTCTTCCGTGCCCATATTCGGCAGATAGCTGTCTGCCCCCACGGTATCGCCGGCAATGCGCGAGACGATACCGCTGTTCGACATGCCGCGGCGGCATGAGAGCACGTCAACCAGAACCGAGCGGGCGGCAACGCGCAGGGTGTCGAGGTCGAAGGACAACTTGCCTTTCTCGTCGATCAGGCGAGCTGCGTGTCGGGCGAAGCGCTTCGTGCCGGTCATGTGGTCACCTACGCCGGAATCGACGCGGACATTGACGCCTGCGAAGGCAAGGACGAGCAGTGCCATCAGCGTATCATCCTCGATCGGAGCGCGTCCGAGTGCTTCATGCAGGGCATCGGTGCGGTAGTCGCCGATAATGTCGAGGCCCTTCTGGGTGACATCAGGGCGCTGTTTTGCCGCGTCGTCCACCACGGATACTCCTTCACCGGTAGCGCCCTTGCCACCGGGCTTCTTCACTTCAGGAAGCCGGTAATGAACCGTCTGGACCTTGCCGTCCCGGTCGAGATAAAGGCCGGTCTGATCGGACTTCTGCGGCTTGCCGTAAACCCGCTCGGCCTTCTTCGGCAATTCGGGCTGTCCGTATCCATTCACCTCGACGACGGCGCCACGCTTGGGAAGATTGGCCGTCATCCATTCGTGCTGGGCGCCGAGGAACCCCTCGACATTGGTGGTGTAGCGGCTGTCTTGGTCAGCCGGGGCGAACAGATCCTCGACCCACTCGATGCCATAGGCGGTAGCGAGGTCGTCGCCGAAGCTTGCGTCCTTGGCATACATGCGCTTCTTCGTCAGTGCATTGGCGATCGACCACCAGGACGCGGTCTCACCCTTCTTCGGCTTGTTGGCCTTCCAGACCTCCTTCTGCTCGTCGAGGCTTGCAGCCGCGATGATGCGGAGCTGCTGTTCCGATGGCATGTCGCCGAGCGCCATCTGGTCGAGCATGGCGGGCAAGACATTGGCCAGTAGCCTGAGCTTGCGGACCTGGCGGACCTGTAGCGTGAGCGCCAGCGCAATCGCTTCTTCGGTCCAGCCCAGTGCAACGAGGCGTTCGATACCGCGCCATTGGTCAACCGGATTGAGCGGCTCGCGCGCAGTGTTTTCGACCATGGAACGCATGGCGCCATTGTCGTTGGCGGCGTCGTCGACAAGCACCTGAATTTCCGTGAGACCAGCTGCAATCGCCTGGCGCACACGGCGATGGCCGGCATCGATAATATAGCCATTGCCGCCATTCTTCTCGGGTTCGACGACCGGCGGCTGGATGATGCCGACCGCCTTGATCGTCGCAAGCAGCAGGGCGTCGCCCTGGGGCGAGGATTTCGACTGGCGGCTCTTGTCGGGATTGTCTTTCAGAGCGCGTGGATCGAGGGTAATGAGATGCATCGGTTTTTCCTTTACCGGATACGGAGCCGGCCCTGTGCCGGTCCTGTTCGCGTCTTCTTTTTTTCCGAAGACATCTCCCGGACGGCAGGGCGCCCGGACCGGTGCAACTGCGCGCGAACATCCCTGCTGCAAAGGCAAAGCGGGGCTTACAGCCCTGCGAAGGCCGCGCGGCCGGGATGGTGAGGGGGCGGTTGAGCGATAGCGGCAACGGGAGGACTGGCCTGCGACCGGTTCCCTTCCTCATTTTGTCTTTTTCTTATTTTCCTTCATCCGCAGTTCGGCACTTGCCGAAGTACGAAGGGCTTGCCGAGCACAAGCGGCCACCGGCAGTGTCAGGAAGGATTGAAAGCAAAAAAATGGGCCTGCGGAAACCGCGGCCCATGAAGTGTGGAGATCCTTGACCTCCAGAGGGGAACAGCTGGTGCGACGGCACTGGGAGGAAACCGTCAAATGCATCAGCTACAGGCTTTATGCTCATTTATTGACCATAAGAAAACTAATTATTGTGCAATGCAGCCATGCACATGCTGCGCCGCGTGCATCCACCCAGGCTTCAGTCCCAGGATTATTATCATCGTGCACCTGACAAAGAGCGTGGTCCGACGCGCTATCTCACCCGCTGCGGCTTCAACCAAACGGCCCGAAGTAAAGGCGAGACGCACCGGCCCATTCATCGCGTGCCATATTCTAAGGGAGGCGGGATATATCGGTGACGCCGGAAAAAGGTGGTTGCCAGACAGTACGAGCTCGTTGATGCTGAGTCACCGTCAACCGTGGTAGGCAGGATATTGTTGCATGGCAGAACCCCGCTCGCCGCGGCTTGCGGTGCTGATCGACGCTGACAATGCGTCCGCGAAAATTGTCGATGGTCTGTTCGAGGAAATTGCGAAGATCGGCGAGGCAAGCGTTCGACGCATATACGGCGACTTCGCGAGTGCCCGCTCAAAGGCGTGGATCGACGTTCTCGCAAGGCACGCGATTATCCCTCAACAGCAATTTTCCTACACCACCGGCAAAAATGCTTCCGACATCACACTTGTCATCGACGCGATGGACCTCTTGCACAGCGGGCGCTTCGACGGCTTTTGCCTTGTGTCCTCCGACAGCGACTTTACCCGCCTGGCATCGCGTATCCGTGAACAAGGCATCGACGTTTTCGGATTTGGTGAACAGAAGACGCCTGAGAGTTTCCGGCAAGCATGCCGGCGTTTCATCTACACCGAGAACCTTTTGCCTGCGGTCGCGTCGAACGGCACAGATCCTGCACATGAAACACCCTCGCTCCAGCCTCCCAGCGCGGCCACGCCAATCATCAGGAAGGTTATCGCCCAGATGGAAAGCGAAGACGGATGGGTGCCACTCGGCGCGGTCGGGAATCAACTTGCAAACCTGGCATCCGATTTCGATCCGCGAACCTATGGATTTCGGAAGCTGAGCGATCTCGTCAGGAAAACAAGCAACTTCGATATCGATCACGCAGAGGGCCGCCCGCTCCGTATCCGGGTCAAGCAGAAATCATCAGGGAAAAAAGCTGACGCTGCGGCCGGCAAGGGGCAGCCACTGATCGATGAGAAATAGTCATTCGGCCTTATGACGCCGAGGGGCATTCCTGGACCACGCCGATACCGGAGGCATCGCCAGACAAATCGTCGCCTGCGGTCAGCAGGAAATGACAGGGACTGCTACCGATCAGGCCGCATTCGCCACACTTTGGGCCTCCTCGCGCGCCGATGCAGCCAATGCATCGTCAACATCACGAAGTTGCCGGCGTTTTTCGGCAAGTTCCTCGGTGAACGCGAAGACGCCTGCGTCACGGGAGCGGTAGGAGGTGAGCCGCCGCTGCAACTCCTCCAGGCGCTGGCGATAGCGAAGGCGTTCCCCCTCGAAGTCGTCGAGCCCATGCTCCAGTCGGGAGACTGCTCCAAGCGGCGTGACTGTTACGGGTAGGTCGATCTCATAGTCGGCCCCCGTCCGTTGCAGCACCGTCTGGTAGTGATAGCTGTCCTTGCCGAAGCGCTCACCGTCATAGATAAGATCGAAACCACCGATCGATGCGATATGCGCCTCGCCTTCCTGCTGAAGCTGAACGAGGGTGAGGATCTCCTTCAGGACTGCGCGGCCGGCCTCCTTCCGCTCAAGATATTCTTCACCAATGACGGTCATCGCGAAAGCCTCGCCGGCGGTCGGGACAAGGCGCTCGATATCCTTACCGATTTCTCCAATGCGCCGGGTGGAAACCTCGATGTCGCGTTCCGCTTCCCGGATCTGCCGGCGAACTGCGAAAAGATCGTCGTCATGAGCGGCACGCAGTCGCTCAAGGCGAGCGATGTCTGCCTCGAGACCGGCCTTGCGCATCAACCTCTCGTCACCACTGGCGATGGCCTTGGCCATTGCAAACTGGTTAGCCTGCCCCTCGCCAAGATCCTCGAGACGGCGGATCGAGGTGTCGCCGGACAAAGCCGCTGCAATGAACCGGGCCTTCCGCTCGTTGTTCTGCCACATGCTGGCATCGAGCGATCCTTGCGTTGCATAGGCGAAGATGTCGACGAGATCGTGCTGATTACCCTGACGAACGATGCGACCCTCGCGCTGCTCGATCTGCGATGGTAACCACGGAACGTCGAGGTGATGCAGCGCCTTGAGCCTGAGCTGGGCATTGACCCCGGTGCCCATGGTCTCGGAACTGCCGATCAGGAAGCGCACGCGACCGGCGCGCACATCCCCGAACAAGCGCTGCTTCGCCTCCGTCTTCTTGTAGTCCTGCATGAAGGCGATCTCGCTCGCCGGCACACCGAGCCGGATCAGTTCGTCCCTGATCCATCGGTAGGCCGAGAAGCCGCGGGTCTTTTCGACATTGATCGTGCCGAGATCGGAAAAGATCATCTGCGCGGCGCCAGGCAAGTCATAGGTCTTCCCGTCAGGGCGCAGATAGATCTGTTCGGATGTCTCCTGCCAGATACGATAGGCATTGCCGATGAGAAGATTGAGCTTGTTCTCCTCTTCATTGTCGTTGGCGGGAATGACCAGCCGGAGGTCGATCGCCGCATGCCGGCCGTCGGTGATGACGGAGAGCAGGATATCATCGCCGGGTTTCGCCGGCCCCTCGCGCATCTCGATGGCCTTGATGCGGTCCGCCAGAAGCTGCTGGTAGAACTTGAACGCAGGCGTCGGCGCTGCGGTAAGGATCTGCCGCCGGCCGGTCGAGATCGCCGGCACCTTAACATATTCGCGCAGATCGTCGGGCATAACGACGTCCGCGAAGCTCCGGAACATCGCGATCAGTTCCGGGACATTCACGAAGGATGCGAAGCGGCTGACGGGCTGATATTTGCCCGATGGCTGGATTTCCAGCGCTGTGACCGTATCACCAAAGGTCAGTGCCCAGGCGTCGAATTCATGCAGGCCACGCTCGGCCAGCGCCTCGTGGCCCAGCAGCCTCTGGATCGAGAACATTTCGCCCAGCGTGTTGGTAATCGGCGTGCCGGAGGCAAGAACGAGCGCGCGGCCGGGATTCTTCGTCTCGATGAAGCGGGATTTGACATAGAGATCCCAAGCCCTTTGCGAGCCGTTCGGGTCGATCCCCTTGAGGCTGCTCATATTGGTGGCGAAGGAGAGTTTGCGAAACTCCTGCGCCTCGTCCACGATAATCTGGTCGATGCCGATTTCGGAAATCGTCAGCAGGTCGTCCTTGCGGGTGGATAGCGCCAGCAGCCGTTCTTCCAAGCCCTCCTTCAGACGCTCCAACCGCTTGCGGGAAACACGGTCTTCGCTGTCGACCCTGGTCAGCAGTTCCTCGTACAGTTCCAGCTCGTCCTGGATCATCTGGCCTTCGAAGGTGGAAGGAACGGCGATGAACTTGAACGCCGAATGCGTGATGATGATGGCATCCCAGGTCGCCGTCGCGGCGCGGCTAAGGAACCGGGCGCGCTTGTCCTTCGAGAAGTTCGTCTCGTCGGCGACGAGAATCCGCGCATTCGGGTAGAGCGCCAGAAATTCGCGGGCCGCCTGGGCAAGGCAATGGCCGGGAACGACCAGCATGGCTTTGGCGATCAGACCGAGCCGCCGCTGTTCCATGATCGCAGCGGAGTAAGTCATGGTCTTGCCGGCGCCGACGGCATGGGCAAGATAGGTCGAACCGTCGGCGATGATACGCCAGATGCCACGTTTCTGATGGGCATAGAGCTGGAACGCGCTGCTGGCGCCGGGAAGTTTCAGGTGGCTGCCATCGAACTTGCGCGGGGCAATATTGTTGAAGCGCTCATTATAGACCTTGGCGAGGCGGTCGGTACGGTCGGCATCAGACCAGACCCACCGTTCGAACTCGCTCTTGATCTTCTGGAGCTTTTCACGGGCGGCTTCGGTGTCGACGGGATTGAGCACCCGCCGCTCGCCGCCGGCATCCTTGTAGACGTCGAAGATCTGCGGCACCCTGCTGTTTAACCCGTCGGAGAGCAGTTCGCCGGCATGCCGACGGCTCGTGCCCCATTCCGACGTTCCGGCGGCAATCACGCCGAGCTGGCGGGCCTCCACCGTCCAGGAGCCGAGCTCCGGCATATGGTGGATCCTGATATCGACGCCCATCATTTCCTTGACGAAGGCGATGACGTCGCTGGCCGGGATCCACGGTGCGCCGAGACGCGCAGTGATGTCCGACGGGCGAAGATCAGCCGGTTGGACGGCCTCGAGCGCCCGAACGTTTCGCTCCAATGACGGATCGAGTGAAGCGGCGGCCTCCGCCACGGCAAGTTTCGTGCGGACCGCGCCGGAGAGATAGGCATCCGCCGTCCGCCATGAGCCGTCGGCCGGATCCTGGAATACAGTGTCCCCGAGTTCGGAGATAACGCTATTGCGGTCGCAATGCAGAAGCTCGGCGATGTGCTCAAGGTCGACACGGCCACGCTCGTTAAGAACGACGGCAAGTGCATCGGCCGCACTGGTGACGATCGGCGGGGCAGGCGGCGCAATGACCCGTTCCGAAAAGATCGGGCCCGGCTTGGCCGTATCGGTGTCGAGGTCGTAGTCCTCGATGGAGGCGACGAGCCATACATCCGGATCGTCAAGAAACGGCTGAAGGTTCGGTCTGCGGTGATTTTCCTTCACCTCTCCGGTTTCGGCATCTTCAATGATGGAAACCGTGGTATGGTTGATCGGGCCGAAATCCCTTACAAAGCTCGACCAAGCGATGCGCAGACGCACCTGAAGATCGCGCCACGGCCTATCGGTCTCCTGTGCTTTTAGCACTTCGCGCACGGCGTCGCGGATCGGGATCAGCTTCTTGATGATGCGAACATGCTGTTCGGAGATACCTTCACCGCTGCGGGCCTTACGGATCTTGATCTCGACAGGTTCGCCGTCGACGATTTGCATCAGGCCATGCCTGTTATCGGTGAAATAGCTGCCCTCGCGCACCTTGGCGTTATCAGGGCGAAGGTCGACGATTTCGGCCAGGTCGTCCTCAAGATCGAGGTCGATTTCCGTCGGCTCGCCGTCGTAGAGATCTTCGGGAAGACGGTCGATCGCGGCATTCAGCAACGTTTCCAGATCTTCGCCGACACGGGGGCGGCACGTATAGGTCTCGCCGAACGGGCCAGACGTTAGCGCGTGCTCGCCGAGCACAAAACCGGGGTGGCGGGCGAACCAGCGGTTCACGCGGATCGCACCTTCGTCATCGGTGGCTGGGCGGACCTCGTCGGCGTCAAGCCACAGGTGGTCGCCTTCGGGTTCCCCCGCCTTGCGCTTGCGGAAGAAAAGGATATCGACAACGGTGTCCGTGCCGGCATCCTTGCGGAAACTGCCTTCAGGCAGACGGATAGCGGCGACGAGATCGGCAGACTTGGCGATATGCTCGCGTGCCGTCGTGTCGGCCTTGTCCATCGTGCCGGCACTGGTCACGAAGGCGGCGAGTGCGCCCGGCTTCAGCAGATCGACCGAGCGTGCGAGGAAGTAATCATGGAGACGCAAGGCCAGTGACCGGTAGTTCCGGTCCGAACGGACAGTTCGATCGGAGAAGGGTGGGTTGCCGATGGCGAGATCATAGACCACGCCAAGGTCGGTACGCGCGAAGTCGCCATTGACGATCCGCGCCCTCGGCTGGAGCAGCCTTGCGATCCGCGCGGTGACAGGATCGAGCTCGATGCCGGTCACGTAGCTGTTGCCGTGATACACCTCGGGCATCAACGCCGGGAAAAGGCCAGTCCCGATACCCGGTTCAAGAACGCGTCCACCCCTCCATCCGAGACGCTGGAGCCCCTTCCAGATCGCCCGGACGATAAACTCCGGCGTGAAGTGCGCATACTGGGTGCAACGCAAGAGGCTGGCGTAGTCCGGTTCGTTGACCGCGGTTTCCAGCGCACTGCCGAGATCGTCCCAGCCATCGCGGAATTCGGCCTCGCCCGGCCGCCGGAATATGCCATTGGCGAGATCGGACGCGCCAAAGCCGGTAAAACGGATGAGCCGCGCCTGTTCGTCACGGGTTGCGGGACGCTCCGCCCGCTCGATCTCGCCGGCGAGCAGGATGGCGGCGACGTTCATCTTCGCGCGTTCCTTCCAGCCGACCGCAAGACCACGGCCGTCTTCGCCAAGATAAAAGTTGAGGCGCTCGCCCCGCTTGGGCACCGGCTTGCGAGTCGTGGGAATGAGAGAAGTCGGGGTGGGAGCCGATTGCGTCGGATCGGGCTCGACGTCGTTGGCCGCAGCGGGATCGAACCCGCCGAATGCGGTGACGCCGAAGCCGAGGCCGGAAGAAAGCGCACTGCTGCCGAACATATCGAGGGTAAAGGGATCGTTGGACATCTGGTGATTGCTCCTGAAAAAAGACGAGCGCCATTGGCCGACGGGAAAGCCGGCATGACGCTCGCAAGGATGAAGTGGTTGATGGTTGCTGCGACTGGCTGTGCGTCAGCCGCGCTCGATGATGGCGATCTCCACCGCGTCATCAGTGAAGGTGAAGCTGAGATGCGTGCCTCGTGGGCTGGCAGCGATCATTGCCTCGAGGCTTTCGGCATCGATAAAATCGACACCGTCGTCGCCGCCGAAGGTTCGGCGTTTGACCTCGAACCAGTCGTCATTCTTGTCGGGGTGGCATTCTTCTGCGTAGACCACCATCGGCCTGCCGTTTCCGGGCAATTTGCCGTTGGACATCAGGTACACGCCGTTGTCCCCGACAAGCCAAAGTCCGGGCCTCTCACCCTTGCCGGGTTCAAGACCGTAATAGGGATCGCGAAAACCACCGTTTGTCCCGGCATCGGCACGACCACGGGCGATGACCTCAAGGACGGATTGGACAGGGAAGGTCAGCATGGTCGATCCTCCCTCAAACGGCTATCGGGAGGGGCAGTGCTTCGTCCCGGAACATCACGGGCTTCGCAGCGGCTGCGGGTGACGGTGGCGTGGGATCCGGGTCGTCATCGTTGGCGGCTGCCGGAATAACCCGGGCCTCCGATGCGCCGGGCCCTCGATTGAGCGATCGGATCGATGACGGTGTGAACGACTTGGCAGGCATGGCTGTCTCCATTCAGTTGAGCGAATGGCATCGCCCGGGGAATTGCTTCCTCGGGGCGACAATCGCTGTGTTCAGGGTGATGGATGGGAGTGTTTCTGGCGCTGATCGCGTCTTTTCAGATCTTCCAATCCAGATTTCCTCCGCCGCATTGGCGATGGCCGGTCAAGGGCCGCTTCAGCGGCAGAGCCCGCCCTTGACGGGCCGGAGCCAGATGCGGACAGGGTTCTGTTTCTTTCTTTTTTCTTGCCTCTCAGAGGGTCAGAAACCAGGAACGGCGATCGGCTTCCTGCCGAAAGCGTTCGGCCCGGGCATCCCATTCGAGTATCAGCCGCGCCTTGCAGCGCAGGATCAGACGCGTGACGCGAGCTGATTGCGGCACATCTCGCCGAACAACGCCGGATGCGCTCTGAGGCGGCGTAGGAGACGGTCATGATCCATCAGACCTGCTCCAGACGTCATCGGGTTCGTCGTCCAAGCTCACCTCGAAAGGACCAGGCCAATCCCGGATCCATTGCGGAGCATCACCTTCGTAACGCAGGTCATCCCTTTCCTCCGCCTTGGCATGCCAGTCCACCTCCGTCGGAAACCGTTGGAGAAGCAATGACAACGGTATGGTCCAATCCGTCGGTCCGGACGGGTCGACCTCGATCGCATGGCCGTTCCACCACGCCTGGGGCCAGAAAGTGAGTGTTACCGACCGATCTTCCGATGCAACGGCAGGGGCATGCCGATATCGCTGATCCGGTTCCTGCGGTTCGTGATCCGAACCGTAGTTCCGGCTTCTTTCATATTCTGGGTCGTCCGCCTCATCGACAAGATAGCCGACCACTTCCTCGGCGCAGTCGGCCTCGATCACACCGTTGCCAGAGGGGACAAAACTGACAGCAAATCCTTTGCCGAACAGAAGCGTGTCGGCGAGAGCCATGGCAGACTGGTGATCTTCGGCCTCGACTTCGACCTTGACCCTGACCACTGTGTAGACATGAACGAAATGTTTCCTGGCCTCGGGATCACCATCGCTATTGTCGCGTGCGCTGTCCTTGCTCGTTCCGGCACCAGCTGGTGGCTCACACGACAGACCGGTGGCTTCTGTGGTCTCGCTCATCGGCTTGCCCCCTGTTGCAGTTCCAGCTTTTTCACCACGCGGGCCGCCGCATCCTCGAGCGTCGTTGCGAAATCGGGGCCGTTCTCTGTCCATTCCAGCACCTCAAGCACGGCGGGGATAAAGCCGTAGTCGAATGGCGCGAGCCGATCGATCAATTCCCTTCCGAGATGGTCATGGATCAGGAGGGCGCAATTGGCGGCCGGTCGTGCCCAACGGCGCAAGGTGATCGAACCGAATTGCGTCCAGAGCTGCATCAAGGCGTGAATGTTCCGCACCAGCGGTTTGTCGTGCTCAAACAGGATACGGTAGTCCTGCATCGCCTCCCAGCAGCACAGGGCTGCGTCCAGATGCTGACTGTAACCGGCGGGGTCAGTCGGGATCGGCGTCGCGAAGGATTCGATGAACCTGCGGATGGAGGCGAGCGAGTTGCGGCCGCGCCAATCCAGCATAAACGTTTCGCGCGGGAACCGTCCGGTCATCTGACGATCGAGGGCAGAGCGCATGCGTTGAAGCGCCGGGTCCGCGCCGGTCAGATCGGGGATGCCGGTCGGGTTTCGCAGATCCTCGGCTGGTCGTTGTGTCTCGGACCCGGCACGAAGCTCCTCGAACAGATCGTCGCTCGACCGGCCGACACACTCTGTGGCCGTTATCAGCATGACATTGGCACCGAAGCTGTCCGGAGCCTGCGAGGGATGGCGATACCATTCGAGAACCCGAACCTCCTGGAGGATCGTGGACCGGGCAACGATATCCTGCAGAACGAACTCCCATGATGTCTCTGCCAGATCGATTTCGATCCTGTGGGATTCATCGATCTGGTGACGCCAGCGACGGGCGACAATGCGATTGAGATCGCTGTTCGGCACGTCGCGCGATGCCTGATAGGCCGAGGACAGATCCGCAGCCGGAATGTGGATGGTACTACTGACGGGTCGGTCGCTATGAAGCAACAGGGCACCGTCGATTTCGCCTGCGTCGAACACGGTCGACAGGAACAGACGCTCCAGCGGGGTTATATCCTGCAGCGGGATCGCAGGGTTGATAACAATGGTCGTTTCACGCTCATCCATGGGTTTCTCCTTTATGGAAATGGCAAGGCCCGGGCGATGAGCACCGGGCCTGTTGTCGGGGTTGACGTTTTGGGAAAGACGCGGTGACCGCCGCGCTCAACTGTCGTCGAGGAGATGGGCGATTTCGACGCCAGACAGATGCGCAAGCAGTTTCAGCACCGGCCGGTATCCGGCCTTGTGAATGAGGATCGTTCTGAAGCCCTCGTTGCCCGGGGGCCAGATTTCGTCGGCGTAGCCGCGGGCGTCCGTCCTGTTCCAGATCTGCTCAAGCCGTTCCTGGCGCTTATGGACGCCTTGCTCGGAACTCTCACGCGCAACAATTGCTGCACGCATGGTCGCGGTGGTGATGGCCCGGTCCGTGAGACTGACAAAACCATGGAACCATCGCTCCCGCTCATTCGTCAGCAGGCTGAACAGGATGGAGCGGATTTGCTCCGGTCGTCGGGCTGGAAGCGAGGCCGTGCCGCCCGGCCGGATCGTTGTGATAACGCCACCGGCGATCGCTCGCGCTGCGTTCTCATCAAGCTCAAACCATTCACCGGCATGAAGGATACCGGTGAAGCGGCGCAAGGACATTGGAGCGCTGTCGTGTCTGGACAACAGTGCAGGCACTTCGGAAATCGAAACCGGGCCGGGGTGGATCCGCCGGAACGGCGAGAAGAGAGATGTCGTGGGCATCACGATCGATCCTTCTGCGATTGCGTTGAAATCACTCGGCTTCCGCAGACGCGAGGCCGTCGAGGTAAACGGCCAGACTTACGGTCTGGCGGGCATGATCAAGCCAGCGTGAGATAAGCAGCAGAAGCGTGAAACTGTCCCACCCTGCACTGGCGGCAATACTCTCGATACTGTCGCGCGTTTCGTGACCGCCACTCTCGGTCGTTGGCTGCACCGGCTGCTCGTTCCACATCCGCTCCAGCATGTGGGTCGTCGATGAATACTGGATTGCGGCCTTGGTGATCCGCATGACGCTGCCGCCAAAACCGTCGGCGCGCATCTTGCTGCAGGTAAAGGCTGCCCATACGACGATTTCTTCGATCGCATCGGATCGGCGCAGGATGTCCTGCAGGACTTCGGGCCAGCCGCCGATCTGTGTCGTCAGGTCGATCTCGATGTTCGACCCGCGCTTAATCTCATCGGTAGCATCGAACTGCTCTAGCAGGCCTGTGATATGGTCGGTGAAGCGGCTTTCAACGTTACGGGACGCCTCCAATGCCGTTCTCAATTCATCCGCCATCGGCGAGATCAGTTCACTGGGACTGTTCCAGGTGCTGAAGAAGACGCCGTCACTCCACTCTTCCTCATCGAAGACGTGGGAAAGAAGCAAGCGTTCGAGAGGGGTCATGCCGGTTGCCGGAAGTTCCGGTGTCACAACGGTTTCGGCGCGATAGTCTGCCATAGCCGCCTCCCTCAAGCCGCGATTGAAGAGGGAAGATGGCGCAGGTGCACCGGCAGCTTTGCGGCGATTTCCTCGTCGGTCAGGTCTTCCAGCAGTTTGAGCGTGCTGCCTGCTTTCCCGCCGTAAAACATCACGGTCGGCTTGCCACGCGAAGCATATGGCCAGCGGTCGCCGGCATAGCCGCGATAGTCGTCCGCCGTGCTGCTCCAGATATGGTCCAGACGCTCGTCGCGCGTCATCGCTCGAACCGGCCTGGTTTCGCGCTCGATGATGGCAAGACGCATGCGCTCGACCGAGCCGGTATCGGAAAGATCGCAATACCCGTGGAAGTGACGGATCGCGCTGTCGATTCGCAATGCGAAAAACACGCTCGTGACGGAACCCGTCAGATACTCGCGCATGGCGAACATGGAACCGCGGATCCACAGCGGCGGCAGGATTTCGAACATGTAGTCGTGCTCTGCTTCGCCGATTTCGAACCACTCTCCGGCATAGAGCAGGGTGGGATCGCCTTCGAAACGGTTCGGACGCTGTGCGTGCCGATCGAACATGCGATACATCTGGCGGCGGTCAGAGATACCCTGGTAGACCTTGCGAATTGAGGGTGAGGCATTCATCTTTGGCTCCTTCGGAGTTTTCTGGACCGAAGCGCTCCGTGATCCTCGCGATCTCTTCGTCTTCCTCAGTCCTTCATCACCCCTCCCGAGCCGCCGGCATCGTGTCCGGCCGGGTCAAGGGCCGGCTCAGGCCGGGCGAAGCTTACCTTGACGCGGCTGGCGAGAATGCGGCACGCCACCCCCTCCCCTGCCCTCTCTCCTTCTTCTCCCTCTCTCTTTCCTGCAGAGCCTCATTCCAGTCATCCGCCGGGGGGCGCAATCGTTGCCAAACGCAGCCCGCCTCTTCGGCGAGGGTACGAAGGCGGTCGGCGAATGTGTCACCTTGTACGTTGTTGTCGGTCGCGGCGACCAGGTGAACGCCTGGAGAAATGGCAAGTGCGCGAAGTGCTGCATCGGTAGATGGAGACCAGCCCCCACCTGTGCTCAGATAGAGTGTACCATCACGATGACCCTCGAAGGCAGCAAGGCTCATGGCATCGATAGCCGCTTCCGTGACACAGAGCCGGGAAGCCGCAGACCGGCCAAGGCGAAACAGGACCTTTGTTCCCCCGGTCGAAAAACCCCTCCATTTCGGACCTCGTTCCTCCCAACCAGTAACGATGCCGAGATGGTTCGTGTGGGCGGCCCACATGCTCCCATAAGGTCCTTCACGAAGATGGTTCTGGGACAGGGCAGCATGGAGCGTGTGGGATGGTAGGAGCCTCATCGTCGAGAGATAGTGCCAGGTTTGCGAACCAGGCCATGGACGGCGTTGGCGGTTCCATCGTTCGGCAATTGCGATGTTTGGCCCTCGGACACGACCAGGCGTCTGCCTGGCGGTTACTTGCGGGGCATAGCCGATTAAACCGGCAACGCGATCGCACGCTGCCGCGAAACCTCCTCCATACAAATGGGTGACGAGCGAAAATACGTCACCCTTGGCTTCAGAAAGCGGGTCGAACCATCCGTGACCCTCATGGATCATAATGATGATTTCACTGTCACGGCGATATTTGACCGCCCGCTGCGTGCTCTCCTTTAGATCGATTGCGAAGCCCGCTTTTTCCAACACCGCCGAGCATGGTACACGGCTGCGCAGCTGCTCGATTTCCTTCTTTTCCATTGTTTTTTCGGCCTTCTTAGCCGCCCCTTTTCTACTCGGTTTGCTTTCCCGCACATTTCGCGGGCCCCATCCGACAGCCGCGAAGAGCATGCGGAGGCAAGGGCGCGGCGGGGGGTGCCGGAAGTCGGGAGCTACAAGCGCCGCCTGCCCCGCCGCGGCGAAGCTTCCCTTGCCGCCGCCGGCTCGCAAGCGGAACCCGAAGGGCTGGCCGGCTTCCGGCAGCATCGGGATAAATTAGATCAAGCTGCTGTTCGCGAACGCAATATCATGGACGAGCGGGAGCCTCGATCGGAACCACCGAAAACGTTAGTAAGACGGAACCTCTCCAGCCCTCCGGCGGGCAGCAACATTAAATGCCTCGTCCCGGCTCTCCCGCCATTTTGCTGGTATGGCCGCATTCGCAATGCTGAGGTGATGCCGTGATCGAGGATAAGCGAAGAAATTTCAGGACAAATTCAACCGGATGACATATCTTCCGCCCCGAAGCGGTACGCGCCGCTTTGGGGCGTCGAAACCCCTGTATCCGAAGGTTGAGCCTACCAAAAAGGCTTTCTCCTTGACCTTGTAGGTCGGGGAGCCTGTTGGCGCATGTCCAGGTTCTCACGAACTAAAGGCTACAGGGCTGTGGATACACGGTTTCGAACTCCCCGAACTCAAGGGGTCAATGAGCGCGGCATCGGCGGGGGCGTACCTCCGATTGCCCTAGGGAGAAACCGTTGGCAGAAGATATCATCTTTACTTTCTACACATATTCGAACGCTGCTATTCCATTTGAGGCTCGTTGGAAGCCAACCGGTATTCCGGATAACTTCTTTGATAGCCGCGAAAAGGCCCAGAACGCGTTGCTTGAGATGCGTGACGATATAACATCGGATCCGGAGATGGAATGGCCACTCATGAACCTCGAAAAAGTGGTGACGGTTCCCATCAGCAAGACAAGCATTCTTGCCCTCCTGAATGATGGACTTGGTGCCTTTGTCCAAACATACGAGATAATCGAGACAGTTGGGGTTAGGGGAAACATCGATAACGGCTGACAATATCCCAGACGTTTAAAACGTAAATTTAGCGTTGCCGCGATAAGACCATGGGATGCCCGCGTCGTTGGGCCGATTTAAACAGAACGGCACATCCCATCATGGACGACGGCGGGACAACCAGCACCAGCGTGATCTTATCCCCCTGGCTGCTACTCAGGAACGCTCGGACAGGAAATCACATGGGTTCGAGCGTCAAGATGACGCGGCGTCCGGCATAAGACTGCGCAGCGTTACGACGTGGCCGGAAAGTGAGCGATCTGTCCGACGTTTGCATCGAAAGTCTAAACCCTGCGCGCCCCGAGGTGACGCTCTCGATCAGGTACTTAACCGACCGTCAGTCAGATCGCGTCAAACACTCTGCACCTCGGCGTTCAAACCTGGAGCAGCTTCCCACTGGCGAGCTGCAACACGTTGGTCAAATCTTTAACTCTGGTATGGTGAGGGTTACCGTGGGTATGCGGATGTTTGGTTGAGCCCCCGCTCGTTTGTGGAAACCTGCCCTTAGTTCGAATCATCGCCATCAGCATTGGACCGACAGAAAAGTTTCCTCTTTCAGCGCGGCGTGCCAGATCGCGAAGGTAGCCTCCTGCCGAATTGATGTGCGGCCCCTTTTCAAGAATGCAAGCGATTACAGACGCAGTATTTTCCGGCCCCAGTTGCTTCATTGCTTGGTTGTAAGCGGATTCGCTAACTCCCAGCATCGAACGAACGACAGCTGCGGCGGAGATTAGATCACGCCAAGACTTGACCTCACCGCCAACGGCATAGTCAGCGATTTCCGGGCAAGCACGAACCACCATATCGAGTGGGAATGCTTTACGCCGCACGTATTCGCTGGCCGTGGTGACGAATGGTGGAGTGGGTACGTGGGGTTGAATTGATTGGGGGACTTCCGTGTTTGTTTCGTGCTCTAACTCTCTTGGTTGAAATGACAGGTTCGTAGATTTCGTCGCATCGAAAGCTTCAGATTCAAGATAAGATTCTGGTTCTGAATTCTGTATGTGCCGCTCATTTTGAACGGGATTGCCGCCAAGTTTTCCGGTTTCTAGCAGTTTTTTCAACACGTTGACGACGTCTTCGCGTATCAGTTCCAGTGCTTTCAGCGTATTGCGCAACTGTGAGCTTGTTGGTTTTCGAGGTATCGTCATGATCAGGTGATTAAGGCGGGCTGCGACGGTGTCCCAGTCCGTTTGAGCGTCGGTTTCGGTAAGTTTGGAAATGTCACGGCGGCAAATACTGATCTGTTCACGGAGTTGTCGGATCATCATCCGTTCCGCAGTGACCGCCGATGCGAGATTCTGGATCTCTTCAGCACGTGCTAAAAGCGGCGCCAAGGAGAACCCGAAGGCATTGCTTATCTCCCCTCCCCTCGTCTTTCGAGCATAACGTTTTCCATTGGGGCTGTCTTTTCGGATGAGTAATCCCGCGTTCACCAGGAGTGCCACGTGCCGCCTGATGGTTTGCTCGGACATGCCGTGGGCGCGTAGCGACAATTGGACGTTGGAGGGAAAAACGGTCAAGTTTGATCCCTCTTCGAGTTCATTTTTCGGATAGAAGCTCAACAGCGCATTTAACAACGCTAAAGAGCGATCGCTCACTTGTAGCATTGGCTTGGCCTCGCAAAGGGCGCGATACAGCTTCCATTTATCGACGGCTTGGTTGGGCTCGACGTTGTGTGATTTCAGCTGGCGCGAGAACATGCCAACCGTCATCGCACGCCGCCCGAAAGGCGTCGTTACAATTCCACTTTCCATTTTCCTTCACCTTTCATCAGGCAAAAGAAATCCGCTCACCAAAACGGTGCCAAGACTCTTGACTAGGATTCGTGGAAATGCGATTCTCGATCTTGCTTAAGGAATTGAGAGAGGCGTCCACGACGGAAACGTTTTGGGGGCCTTTTTCTTTGCGCTGTTGCTCCTTCTAGATTTGGTTGACCTATTGGTTTTGGGCTTAGCCTGGTTGATCAGTTTGATCTTTGTACTCGCGCATCAAATCCGGCATCCGCTTGACCAGCCACTGAGCGAACAGATCTTCTTTTTTTGGAATGGTCACGAGCGTGCCAGAAGCTGATGTCTTCATCCGACCGAAAAGGCGGTCGCCCAGGGCAAAATCGATTGTCGCGGCCGGGTTGTTTGGAGCGGTTTTGGTTTTGCCGATCGCTGCACTGGTTGCTAGTGCAATGCGCCCTGCTCCATCGGAGTTTCGGAACTCCTCTGTGTTCAATACATCGCGGACTGCCTCAATCTTCCCAGGGGCTTTGAGTAATTCAGCAAAGGCGGTCCACTTCGGGCGACCGACCTGCCTCGCACGCCCAATTGCATAGATAATGTCGCTGGGGATGACAGAGGTCACGCGAAAAAGATGAGAGACACCTGCCTCAGAAAGTCCGAGAACGGGGCAGATAGCGCGATTGGAAAGACCTGCCTCCTTAAGCTGGACCGCCCACATGGCGAGTTCGATCCAGGTGAGGTTTTCTCTCACCCCATTTTCTAGCGCCTGCTCCTGTATTAATTGCCTGTCCGTTAAATCGCGGACATAGGCCTTGATTTTCACCTGTTCGGGACGTTCTGCATCGACCATTGCGGCCTTGATGGCGGCGAGACGTCTATGGCCATAAGCAAGTTGATAGTGATCAGGTTTAGAAGGATGCGGCCGAACAAGTACGGGAATCTTTTGCCCTTCTGCAAGAATCGACAGCTTGAGGATATCAAGCTCTGCTTCCGCATCTGCATCGATTTCAAACCGATCCTGATAGGGTGAACGCTCCACTTTCGATGGGTCGAGAGAAAGAATGCTATCTTCCGACAGATGGCTGAGCGCCCTCCCGACGTTGGAAATCACAGGAGATGAATGTCGACGGGAAAGTGGTGATTTAGTGACCGCGTCCCCTTCGCCGAGCTCCCGGCTCGATGCCTCTTCGGCCATTCGCTGTAGGATGCTCTTTTTCATCAGCTTCGCCCCCACACTTTGTGAGCCAAATTGAGTATCTCGAAGTTGACTCGGTCGGCGCTTTCGAGCGCGCGTTTCAGCGCTTCGCGGCCAACCTCGCCGGTCTCCAGCTCGTACAATGTTTTCTTTGCAACCGCTGCGCCTGCTATAGCTGTCGATTCCAGAGCTTCGGCGACAAGGACATCGTCACCGAATAGCCTGCGCATGACGCCAGCCATATATTTTTGCGGGCCGTCATTAGGATTCACGCGAGTGAGTAGGAACCGGAAGAAGTCATGTTCGAAACGGGCGCCAAATTGCTCAAGCACGTCTGAAAGATCGGATATCATAATCAAAAATTGATTGCACGAAGCGACATCAAGCATAGCCGGATGCACTGTGACTACCAAGGATGTAGCGGCATAAAGCGCAGCAAGGGTGGAGTAGCCGAGCGAAGGCGGCGTATCGAGAATAACGAAGTCGTATCGATCATCGACACTCGCCAAGGCTCCGCTTAGCCGCTCAAAAAATAATCCGAGTTCATCGCGAGTCTTTGAGGTCAGATAGCTTGGAGTGTCGAACTCAAAATCCATGAGTTCGAGATTCCCTGGCACCAGATCGACGCCCGTAAAGTATGTCGGACGGATGATGTCGGAGAATGGACGGCGTTCGTTATCGTACCGTATAGCGGCATATGCCGTCTCATTGGGCCCTAGATCGAACTCTGGCTGGATGCCGAACATTGCGGTCATTGATGCTTGCGGATCGAGATCAATGCATAGGACGCGATAGCCTTGAAGGCCAAGAAAGTGCGCGAGATGCGTAGACGTGGTCGTCTTCGAGCTTCCACCCTTGAAATTCACGGTGGCTATAATCTGCAGCTTCTCGTCTTTCCGTCTCGACGGCAATAGAGTGTGCGCTTCGTCAGGGCGAAGGTCGGCCAAAAACGATCGGAGTTCTTTCACCTGGCCAATGGTATAGGTACGGCGATTGTTATCTGCTCTGTCTGGCTGAGGCCCCCTCCCCTCGATCGTCAGTTGTCGCAACGTGCTTTCGGGTACCTTTAGGAGACGCACCAGGTCCACGGTAGAAAATGTCCTGGAGAACATCTTGCGTGCTTCAGGCGGGTAAGCAGCCTCGCGCATGTCGCGGAGTTCCGCCGAGAGCTTAGTCGTGTAGGCCTCGATCTTGGACGCGGTGTCCCTGACGTTATGTGATGCAGCCTGGGGCATCCATTCCTCTTGACGGTTATTACCAATTTTAGCAGTTGTATCCGTCAATGATGGCAGGGTGCGTCCGATTCCACAAGTCGTTTTTAGTTAACGAGAGGTTAACGGCAAATTGTAAGCACGACTCGCTGAAGGACTCGAATCTTTACAGTTGTAAAGTCTGATCTGTGCGGCTCCCCAGCTTTACAACTGTAAAGATCGGCTGGAGAGCCCGGGGCTCGATTCTCTCGGTTCCGATTTGCTGGAACGTAGCGTAAGTCTGGTGCGTGCCAAAGTTAAATTCTCCAAGGCGGTTAGTTGGGTGACCGCACCCCCCTGCCCTGCTGTCGGCGGCAGACCCGCGAAAAATAAAGGTGGTCTGGGGATCCCCTTATGCCGATATCCGTCAAAAGATTGGGGCATCGATTTCTCGCTGTCGCAGTCTGATATTAAGTCTCCAAACGCTGCCGCAGTTTGCAATCCTGCCCGACGGTCTGCCAGCGACGTTGGGCAACGGCGCAGAGGTCTGCTTCGCCCCATTCCAGGATTTTTGTCGACGAAGCTTGGCGTGCCGCAATCGAACATGGCGGAATGGACGAGTGTGCCCCGGGCCTCAGGCCGAAATACGCAGACGACTTCTATTCAGCCTATTGCCGCGATCCGCAGGGTAATAGGCTCTGTTTTGTGCATGCTGGCGGGATGCGGGACTAGGTCGAAGCTTGCCGCATCCGCGCGTCGAGAAGTTCACAGAAATTACGTACATCGCACTCGACATCATCCCCTCGGAAAGATGTATTACGCGGAGATGGAGAGAATCATGTCTTATCAGTGGGATGCCAGCAAGGCTCGTCGAAGCCGTCTCTTCAGGCTTGGATGTGTAATCGTCGCGACGGCGGCAAGCGCTGCAATCCCGGTTTATATCCTGGTCGAAGCAATGCGTCCCTAATGATTTGATTTCGTTTTTGCAATGAGAGGCAAAATTCGTCGTATAGTGTTCGCCTACGTTTCAGATGGATACCGCGATGCTCAAAACCGATACCCGACAAGCAGACTGGCGCCGAGCGAATCCAGGCAAATACGATGCCCATCTCGCGGTCCAGCGGGCGGTGAAATCGGGCGATCTGGAAAAGCAGACATGTGAGGTCTGCGGGGTACAAAAGGTCGACGCCCACCACGATCAATACGACGACCCGCTGCAAGTGCGGTGGTTATGCCGACGGCATCACACCCGCCTTCATCATTACGGCGAGGACATGTTTCCCGTAAGGCCAACCGTTTGAGCCACATTAGTTGATTGCGGCTCATTGTTCCGAAGGCAAAAACAGCGCGGCGGCGCGCTTCAGGTCCGGTACTTCAGCATAGGCATCCAGTCGGGGTTAGCAGCTTCTTTCCGGCGGTTTACCCAGATGCCGCGCAAACCCAGTTCATGCCGCGCTTTTATATCCGTGTACATTCCCATCGCAACATGCACGGTCTCGTGCGGCATGACGCCCATGGAACGATAGGCATGGTCGAAGAGCCTTGGAGATGGCTTGTAGGCTGGCGCCTGCTGGGCGGTAATCACGTAGTTGAACGGAACGCCGATGCGAGCCACAGTTGGCGCGATCAGATCGTCGTCGGAGTTGGTCAGGATTGCTAGCTTGTAGCGCTCGCGTAACCGGTGCAGGGCATCCCGCGCGTCTGGATGCGGACCCATCGTCTTGACCGAGGAAGCAATACCTTCAATTTCAGCCGTGCTCGGTGAAATCCCATGGTCGGCGAACGCTGCCGCAAAGCCGATGCGCAGGATGTCTTTGTAAGATAGGGCTGCTCTGCAGTCACGCTGTCTGACTGCTTCTCACGCGTCTTAGAGATCTCGCGCAAAAGCACCTCATGCCACTGCACGATTGTACCATAGCAGTCGAAGGTGATGATCTTGGGCAGGGGATCAAGCGTGAACGTTGTCATGCCAAGCACTGGTACCTGCCTTGTCACATGCCTTTGAGCCGGCGCCATTCTAGCACATAGCCAAATCCCGGTCCGATCAATAAGCTGCCATGAGCCACTCCATCACGATCGGCTGCCGATCGTCGGGATCATGACCGGTGACGAATAGAAAGAGGCGGCTACGACACAAGCTATCAAAGAAAGAGCAACGAATGGGCCCTTCTCTGTGCTTCGAATATGTTACCTTCAACTTTGTCAGACCGCGGCTTGCAAGGTCATGATACGGAATGCGATAGAGGTAGCAAGCTTCCTTGCACGTCTTGCTCCCAATCCTGGTAGCTTGAGATTTCGATGAGGCCACCATCAGGATCGCGGCAGTAGACTGAGGTCAGCGTCCCGCGGGCGCCCTCTCGATGGTTAGGCCCAGAAACCACCTCGACTCCGGACGTGCAAAGGTGTGAAATAACATCCTGAGCCGATGATGATGTCAGGAAACAGCGATCGTGGCTCCCGGCAGCTTCAAGATCGGCCGTGAACCACTCCCCTTTACTCATCTTCATCATGGAGCGGAGGTTGATCCGCTGGGCGCCAAAAACGACAGCGCTGCGAGGGTGATCCGAATCCGTGCCGTAGTCCAGTCGCGTCATGCCGAGCACTCGCGTGTACCAGTCAGCCGAGCGCTCGACGTTGATGACCATGTGATTCAGTGACACGACCCGCATAAAGTTCTCCCCTAGCCTCAGGCTCCAATCACAATATAGAAAAATGAGCGGTCGTTAGGAAAAATCAGGGGCGCCTCCGCGGCATCCAGCGAAACCGACGTGTGGCCGTGGTGACGAACGTTCCGCGCTTTCTAATTCCTCCGATCGCTATCAGCAGCAACACCGCGGCGCAAACCAGAAGCAGATAGCCGCCAACTGCCCGATAGACGAGGACGCCGACAATGCCCCCGAGGAGAAAGGCGGCAATGGTCCAGGCGTGGAGTTTTAGCCTTGCGCGGTTCTCGGCGGCGTGAACATCCGGCTCTCTCCCACGCAGAATATCGAAGGCGATGCCAAGCTCGATGCCAATATCAGTCGCCATGCCGGAGACGTGTGTGGTCCGCACGCGGGCATCGGAAATCCGCGTCACGGTGGCATTCTGCAATCCCATCAGAAAGGCGAGGCCAAGGATCAAGAGGGGAGGGCGCCAGACCGTCAGCAGCCAGATGTCCGCGAGACCAAGCAGAGCGAGGAGGCATGCCTCCACAAGAATGCTATAAGCGTAGATACCAGCTATCCCCCGTCGCCGCCCCGCATTGATCAGCAGGCTTGACACCGTGGCGCCGACGATAAAGGTGGCGACAATCGCAAGGAAGAACAGGCCCGGTCCCCATTGCGCCGTCGCTACATGATCAGACAGCGCCGACACATTGCCAGTCATGTTGGCAGCGAAAAAGCCCACCGCGTAGAAGGCTGCCGCATTGAGAGCACCAGCGATCAACGCCAGCGAGCAGGCGAGGTTCAAATTGATCCGCGCGTTGCGCGCCGCTCCCTGGCTAATCAGCATCATCGCGCTCCAACGCGTTCCTCACAGCCCCGCCGCCTTGGTCAGGTTCACCTTGAAGCGGTCACGTCGGCGCTGATATCGCCGGGTCATTTCGGCCGACGCATGCCCAAGCTGCTTCTGCACATATCGCTCATCGACCTCGGCAGACGAGGCGAGGCCAGCGCGCAGAGAGTGCCCTGAGAATTTGAACTGCCGCTCAATCTCGGCCAGATCGCCTCGAATGCCGGCGGCCATGGCTGTGCGTTTGACCAGGCGGGCGACCTCTTTGTCGTTCAACCGTTCTGAGCCGACGGATTTTCCCTGGCCGGTCACCCGCCGGAAGAGGGGACCATGGGCGAGCTTGGCGAACTTGATCCAGGTTTCGACGGTGGCGACAGGGCAGGTGGCGTCGGACGAGCCACGACCAATCTCGACTTCGCGCCAACCCGTCTTTCCGCGCAGCGTCACCAGCATGCCTTTGTCGAGGATCTCGATCCAGCCGCGACCGTCTTCGGTCTGATCAGCCTTGAGATCGAGGCCGACGATCTCCGACCGCCGAAGTCCGCCTGCGTAGCCGATGAGCAACATGGCCCTGTCGCGCATGCCGCGTAGCGTGCCGCGATTGAGCGTTTCCAGCATGGCGATGATGTCGGCCGCCATCACCGCTTCCTTCTGGACCGGCGGGCGGGCATGGCTGTTGCGGATGCCGGCCATGACAGTAGCGATATGTCGGTCCTTGCGATCGAGGCTCAGGCCGCGTTGCGCGTAATTCCAGGATATCGACGAGAGGCGGCGCTCGATCGTCGCGACAGAATTCGCCTTCAAGCCACGTTCGGCCGCGCCAGACGCACAGGCGGTAATATAAAGACCGACTGTCTGTGGATGCGGGGGGAGGGGGGAAAGACTGGAGCGCCGACACCAGGCGGAGAAATGCTTCCAGTCTGATGCATAGGCTTTTCTGGTGTTTATGGAGCTGGCTGCCTCGACGTAACCTCGCGCTCGATCGGTGAGTTGCTGAAGGTGTCCTGGCAGATTGGAGCTTGGCGGGGGAGCAGGGGAGGGGACGTCGGCTCCCGAGATCGGTGTTTCGTCTACCTTAGCTTGGCTCTCAACGAACCCGTTCATCTTACACGTCCCATGGATTGATCACGGCTGCGTCTGTGTCCTCGAAGTCCTTGACGTTGCGAGTGACGAGGATCAAGTCGTGGACGATCGCAGTGGCCGCGATCAGCCCGTCGACGTCGCCGCGGGGACGGACCGCAGCGATGCGGCCCCATTCGACCGCGATCTCATCAGTCACTGCAAGGATGCGGTCACCATGATCGTGGCGCAGCTTGCGCAGCCATTCGGCAAGATGTGCCGCAGCCCTAGGATCTGTTTTTTGTTTCAGGGCAATACCGCGCATGATCTCACCGAGCGTCAGCGCGCTCAAGTGGACGCTAAGCGGATCGACTGAACGCAGCCACGATACTGCCTGCGGCGTGCCGCGCCTTGCCTCCGAGACGATGTTCGTATCTACCAGATACATCAGAAGGCCACGTCGCGGCTTGCGACTTTGGCCCGCGCATCGACCGCGTCGGCAAAGGCATCATCCCAAGCAGGACCGGCGAGAAGATCATCAACCAAAGTCGGTCGTCCTGCGCGCAAGGCGTCATAGTCTTTCGCGGACAAGACAACGGCCGTGCGCTCTCCACGCACGGTGATTTCCTGCGGGCCTTCAAAACGGGCCTTTTGCACCACTTTCGAAAACTGATTCTTCGCGTCCTGCAGCTGCCAATCCATAAATCCGCTCCAATCTAGCTAGGCTGTCTAGCTACCAATAGCACCGTTACTAACAATCTCAAAGCCACAATGTACCGTCCTGAGATCGAAGTTCCGGGGTTCTAAAGCGCTTCCACGATTATAAAAATAACGTCCGATAATGCAAGATTATCGGACGTAATATTGTTCCGACAGGTCGTGCGGTTAGGGCCGATATATGTGGCATAAAGCGCGCATATGAACTATGATGCGTAGCATGGATTCAATCACGACAGAGCAAACTCCGTCACCCACATGGTCCGCGCACCTACCAAGTTGGGCGGTGGCGCGCGGTCGCGACGTCGATGAGCGCGACGCGGTCTTCGCCGCCGGTATCGCTCTGAAATCGCTTGATGATCTGGTCCGCGCTGACCCACCGTGGATCGGCTGCTGGCGCGATCGTCTCGCCTTGAAATCAGCCGCGGTCGCTGCTCGGATCCTGGGCCGGAATGAGGAAGAGGATGCGCTGCGCGACGCCGTTTTGCTGACGCCGGCTGATGGCGATCCAGGACCGGCCGGAAAGCTGTTTTTGGCCACACGAATGCTGGCACGTCGAACAGCGATGCCGGGTACTGCGTTTGTCAGGGAATTGGTCGAGCTTTTGTCTATCCGATGGGACACGGAGCTGTGCTCGATCGCGGATCTCGCCGATGTGGCAATCCAGTCCGGGCGCGCGGCCCCCATTGCGATCGCTGATCTGGTATCCGCGATCATGGCGCTTCGTCCGGACGCGGAAGTCCTGGCTCTGGCTTTGGCAAACATCGTACTGGCCCAGAAGCTGAGATGGGCGCGACCCGTGCCGCTTCTGCTACCTGTACGGTTTGGGTCTGCATTCCGCACCATCGGCGGAAGAGGTCGAGTGCGGCCAGGTGAGCCAGCTTATCCCAAGGCAATTTGTCTGGCGCTGGTCAGCAGTGTCGAGGCGGCGCTTCAATCTGCCGCCGACATTGATCGCCGTGCCGCTCGGTTAATGGCAGCAGTGCCAAAGGTGAGGACCAAGGGGGGCGATGCGGTTATCCAAAAGCTCCTCAATGAAGACGCGGTTACGGCCTCGGCGCCGGGGTGCCATCTGTCACGCTGGGCAGCCACTCGATTGTTTGAGCGACTGGAGAGTTTGGAAGCGGTGCGGGAACTGTCCGGCCGCTCTTCCTTTCGAATTTATGGGTTATGACGATGAGGGGAGCGAGCGCAGCAAAAACAAGTCAACGCCAAGCGAAAGACCGGCAGCAGGAGGTCCTTTATGATCGTGAGCTCGAGGGACTGCCTCCAGAACTGCGCTGGCGTGAGTGGATGTTGCGGGTAGAGGCGGTGATATTCGCCTCGTCCGAACCGGTCAGCCGCGAGATGCTGGCGCGGGTGGTCGGCAAAGAGTGCAGTATTGATCTGTTGGTTGATGACCTCATCGACGAATTACGAGATCGACCATACGAACTCGTGTTGGTCGCAGGCGGATGGCAGCATCGCACCCGAGCGCGGTTTGCTGAGACAATTCGCATTTCGACCGCTCCGGCGAGATCAATTGCACCACGGCTGTCAGAGACCGAGTCTATGGTGTTGACGGCGGTGGGATATTTTCAGCCGATCACCCGGGCCGAATTGGCAGAGATTTTCGGCAAGGAGGTCAGTCGTGACACGATCGCCGGCCTGCGAGATGCGGGCCTCATCGTATCAGGGCCGAGAAGTCCGACACCCGGTGCGCCCTACACCTATGTGACAACACCCCGATTTCTGTCGGTTTTTGGCTTTGAGACCCTGCGTGACCTTCCCAACATCGAGGCACTCGAGGATGCTGGGCTTCTGAGCAGGCGAGGCACGTTCGATACCTCCAACAAAGATCTTGCCGACATCGCTTCTGGTGGACATGACGCCGATGAGGCCGACTGATATCCCTTCTCATCGTGAGTTCGTTCGATAACGACCTTTTCTTCGCGATCCGATGTACTGCAGTAACTTGGAATGAAGCAATGCGCTGATATCCCGACGCGCGGTTTTCAAACTGACATGCCAAGTCTGAACGATCTCCTTCGCACTGAAGCGCTCACCCATTCTGATCTGCTCCAAAAACCATAGCTGTCGCTGATTGAAGGATTGTGGTTCAGGGTCATCTTTAGGGTCACGTTCAGGGACACTTGTGAACAACTGGCTGTTTGCGATCCCTGTCATTGCAAATGAATGATAGTCGCGTGCATGTGTCTGCCGGCAACTGATGTTCTCGGTAGGTCTTGATTTGTGGTGCTCTGACTGCTGCACCTGCGCTCCGTGCGGGGATCATTATCTTTCTCGACACAATCAATGGTTGATTACGAAAAGACACGTGAACTTTTCATTGACAGATCCTGCGGAGGGCGGTATTCATTCATCATCGATCTTTTGCTTGCCGAGCTTTGTCTACCGCGCGATTGGCACCGCGCTCTAAGCGAATTTCTCTTTCAAAATCAGTCGGTTCTTGCCCGCGTTGCATTCGTTACGCGGTACATCACTCTATGCTTGGAAAGGGTTCATCATGACCACTGGCACAGTAAAATGGTTTAACTCCACAAAGGGCTTCGGCTTCATTCAGCCTGACAATGGCGGCGCAGATGCATTTGTTCATATCTCGGCTGTCGAGCGTGCAGGAATGCGAGAGCTTGTAGAAGGCCAGAAGATTGGTTTCGAACTTGAGCGCGACAACAAGTCGGGCAAAATGTCTGCGACCAATCTGCAGTCTGCATAAGTGAGATCCGCTTCCCTTTGACCACGGATGTACTGGCACTGCCGGGAGCAATTTCATTGAGGCCAGGCGTTTCGCCTGGCCTTTTTTATTTTGGCCTTGGGCCAGATAGGTAGATAACATGACACAAAGACACAGCAGGCCCCGCCAACAAGCCGAGATCGCGTTCAAAAAGCTTCAGGCTCCTGTCATCGCATCGGATCTTGACGAGCATGATCGGCAAGCCGAGGCGCGGGATGAGAAGACAGCGCGGCTTAGAGCCGCACGCCTCGCAAAAGAGCTTGCCGACCGAACATCTGCGGCAGCAGCACTCATAGCAAGGCGATCCGTGAGGACGCCACCCACTCGCGCGACCGACTGAGCGCATTCGGATCGCATTGGCACCAGTTTCCAGTCCAGCCGTAAGAGCCCTTGGTCAACAATGACGAGGGCACTTGAATTAGCAAAGGAAGACCAATGTCATCGACGACAAGTGAGTTGAACACCATTAACACCGCCTGGCAGATTGCCGTCCAGGAAATCCTGAGGATGGTTATTCGCGATCTTTATCGCGGCGAAGGCGAGGCGCAGTTCAAAGAACATCTTGAACGCATTGAGGCCGCAGCTGTTGACAGTATCCAGACTGACCTGAGATTTCGGGGAACAGACGAGTGGACAGAGCTGCTCGTCAAGGAAAAGGCCAGCAATTTCGTCACGACCTTGCTGACATCATTTACCTTCGACCGGGCATGATTTCGCACTCTTACGGTTTCAGTTCCAGCGCAGTCCGGGGGCGACTTTAGAGAACGAAGAGGGGCCCTGAACATGACAGACTTCAAGCAGTTTGCTACAAGTTCGAATGGCGACAGCTGGTTCGTTGGGAAACGACAAGACGGTGTGGCCGTTGTGCGTCACAAGGCAAACGCCGCGTCTGGTGGACATGAGACGATATTGCGCGTTGAAGAGTTCTTGCTTCTGAGGCACGACAGCCCCGAGCAGGCGGCACTGTGATTAGGCCCTTTAATTGCGGATGCTTGTCAAGCACCTGCTCCATCCTTGCCGGGGTCATGGTCCTTTTCGAGGTCTTCGCCTCACGATCATGTTCGGGTCCAGTGCTTCAACGTATGGAACGGAATACGGCGTAGCCGTTTTCAGCCTAATCAACGAAGTCACTGCAACCACCGTCCCGGCGGGGACTTTGCAGGCCCGCTCGGGCCTACAAATTATAGAATCCTATGTTTCTTTTCCGGCGCTCCATTCGAAGGTCGTACCGTCGACCCAAATGCAGTGAAGGATGACAGCGAGCTTACGAGCTACGGCGACCTGCGCCTTTTTCATCCCGCTGCGCTTGGCCAGCCTCAATCCCCAAGCCTTCAGCGAGCACCATTTCTTTGTCCGATGTAGTAACACGGCTGCGGCTTCGAACAGGTGTCCCGGATCAGCGCCTTTGAGACAGAAGTGTTTTAATTGAGAAGAGAGGATTTTCGGCTCATCGTAGCTCTATCAAAGGAAGCGAAGATGAGACAGAAAACCGTGCCACAGACATCGGCGGCCGAGAAGACGATCAAGGATATCCGCCGCGCGACGCGCAAGCACCATTCGTCGGAGGAGAAGATCCGCCGCCTGATCGCCACACGCTCTCCTTTTTGTAAAGGGCATCGGCTTAGGGGCCCGCCTCATGCCTCGACCGTCTTCAAATGGGGGTGCGCCGCACCTACTCGATAAATTCGACCACGACGCCCGGCTTGACCATTCCAGCCAGTTCCTCGACGTCCCAGTTGGCTAGCCGAACACATCCATGCGAGCCAACCTTGCCGATAAGCTCGGGTTCAGGCGTGCCATGAATCCCGTAGGTCGGTTCGGTGAGGTCGATCCAGACTGTCCCGACAGGACCGTTCGGCCCGCTCGGCAGTTCAAGGATCTTCTTGTTGTTGCCCTGCTGGAAATTGATCTTCGGATTGTAGGTGTACGTCGGCATTCGCGACACGCCCTTGACCTTGTGTGTCCCGGTTGGAGAGGGTGAATCCTCGCTGCCGATCGTCGCTGGATAGACCGCGAGCAGCGAGCTGTCTTCGGCAAAAGCGAAAACCTGCGCCAGTTTGCGATGAACCTCGATCCGCTTGACCGATCCGGTCCTGGCAGCGCCGGGAATGGCGACAGCGATCGTTTCGCCCGGCTTGAAGGCCGCCGTCGGATTGAGGGCCTTGATCAGCGCGATATGCATGTGGAACCGCTCGGCCAGCTTCTCGGCAATGCTGGTGTAGCCGAGATGCTCCATCCTGGCCTGTTCGGCATAGTCTTTCGGAATGCTCTCGACGATATCCTTGCTGTCTTCCTGAATGATGGCATAGGCCTGGATGGCCGGGGCATCATCGGTCAAGCGGCCCAATACGTCGGGATCGAGCTTCCCATCAACTGGCAGACGTTGAAGCGCCTCGAAGCCGGCGATCGCTTTCGTCAGGTTGTCGCCGAAATACCCGTCGATGACGCCCGGCGATGAACCAGCCCGGTCGAGCAGGACCTGCAGATGCACGATGGCGGGATTGGGCTCGGTCTGTTTTTCCGCCGGCGCCTCGATCGGAAGGGACGCGATCGCCGCGGTATTGACGGCTTGTGCGTCGATCGGCGCTGCAAAGGCTGGGGAACAGAGCGTTAGAGCGGCGGTCAGTGAAAAGTACCGAAAGGCATTCTGCATGGAGGCTACCGATAAATTAGGGAGAGACTCTCCACCCGGTGGATGGAGAGGCTTCATTTGATAGAGGTTACGCAAGGAAGAGGCCGCCGTTTCCGGCGGCCTTCATCTTGTCAAATCGTGCGGCGAGTGGAGGTTTCGGCCAGAAGCAAAGCCTTCTTCGTGCCGTAGGAACCGCCGAACCAGGCCGCCACAGCCCCGAGCAGGAGGGCGAAGAAGCCGAGGATCGCGCCGGCCGACACTGCCTTGGTGGCCGTCTGCGCCGCCTCGAGCGCCTGCTGCTTGGCCGCAGCAACATTGTCGCGATAGGTCTTCTCGTACTGCTCGACCTGGGTGCGGGCCTGATCGACCGGGATGTTCTGTGCCTTGGCGATCGCATCAGCGGCGCGATTGCGGGCATCTGCGGCCTTCGTCTGGTCACCGGTCACCGCGGCCTGGACCGCCGAAACGGCTGCATCACGCAGGGCTGCCGGATCGTTGCCGCCAGACGCGTCACGGATCTGTTGCTCGATCCCGGCCATCGGGTTTGCAGAAGTCGCAAGGGCAGGGGCTGCCGACGTGGCAGCGGTCGCGGCCGTCTGGCCGACACCGCCGACAATGCTGGACAGACCACTGAATGCTCCGCCGATGAGAGCACCGACCGACGTGGTCAGCAGGTAGAGGATGACAAGAGTGGTGACAGCCCAGGTGGTTACACCTTGATACCCGCCGGTCGAGCGGCTCGGACGGCCGGACAGGCGGCTGGCGGCATAACCGCCGACGAAGGAAGCAATAATGCCGGCCACAACGAACCACGCGCCACCGGCTATGGAAAAGGTGCTTGCATTCGGGTTATCATAGGTTGCGGGATCGATCACGGCGGCGCCGATGCCCACGCCCAGAAGATTGAGGAGGAACTGGACGGCAAGCGCCAGGACGACCCCGGCGAAGATCGCGCCCCAAGACACCTTGTGCAATGTGGCTGTAAGGGAGGGGTCGACATAAGCCGCTTCGCGCGACACGTGGACGGAGACAGGTTCGGTCATGGTGCATCCTCTTGATCACGGGAACGTGAGTGCCACACTAACGCGGCAATTGCCTTTCGGTTCCCGTACCACAAGAAACAAAAAAGACCGGCGATGGGATCGCCGGTCTCTGCTGCAGTTACATCAAACGAAGAGCCTTGATTAGTCCTTGCGGACGGCGCGGTCGGACCGCTCGTCTTCGACTTCCACCTCGGTACGGCGGACGCTAGCGTTGATGGTCTCCTCGCGCTGCTCGGCGGTCTTGCGCAGCGCGATCTCTTCGACAACGCGCGCATCCTTCGAGACGACAGCCTCTTCATGGTGCTCTTCTGCCTCGATCGTGCGGTCGACGAACGCGTTTTCCGTTCCCGATACAGGGCGGTCGACCGTGCGACGCTCGATGCTGACGTTCTCGTCGCGCAGCGATACCTGTTCGCTGACAGGATTTTCGACCACGTAGGAACGGACACGGACGCGGCCATGGTTGAGGTCGCGCTTGCCGACACGAAGCTCTTCCTCGACCACCGGGATAACCTCTTCACGGCCGGCATCCAGGGCTGCCGTTCCGGTTGCGCCGGCACGATTGGCGGAGGCGCCATACGACCTCACGGTCTCCTGCTGGTTCCAGCCTTCCGAGCGCCAGCTCTGGGCGCGCTGATCGAGATCGATGCTGCCCTCGTCATCGAGGATATCGATAACCTTGTCATAAGAGGCGGCGGTGACGTTGCTGACAGTTACTAGATAACCACCGCGGCGAAGGCCTTCGGAATAGACGGCGCGATCCTCGTCGGGAAAGAAGAAGTCTTCCAGCTTCTCCCAGAAGCCCTTGTGCTCGGAGGCAACCTCAGTCGAGGTAGTAGACTCCTTGCCGGCGACGACGCGAATGCCGTCGCGGGCAATCCCGGCTTCGGCAAGGCGTTCGACGGCGGCATCCGCATCGCTGCGGTTTTCGAAGAAGGCCGTCACCGTGTTAGACGAAGAGGCGCCGTAGGACGATGTGGTTTCGCTATAGGTCATGAGTTTCTCCTTTTCTCGGATTAATAATTGGCTTAGGGGTCGTCGCGCTCGATCGTGGCACGTTGCTTGCGCAGTTCGACCGGAATGGTAACGTCCTCGGTGGTGGCGACGCGGCGGATGTGGATCTCTTCGACCAGCATCAGACGCTTCTCGACAACGAGAACCTCCTCCATCACAGGCACGATGGTCACGTCACCGTCCGTGCGAACGGCCGGCGCTTCTGACACTTCACGTCCGATTGCCACACGCGTCACCTCGACATTCTCGCTGTCGAGGCGTGCCTCCGCTGCTTCTGTAACAAACTCGGTTTTGGTGCTGACGCGGACGCTGCCGTCGCGCACGGCGCGCTTGTCGATGACAAGCTGTTCTTCGATCAGCGAGAGTTTCTCGTCAGGCTTGGTCATCCGCATTCCAGATTGTTGCGACCAGCATTGAACGAGCGGAGTCCAACCTTTGTTCCTTGGAAAAGGTCGCACGTCACCAGCTGAGCGAAAATCGCCCAAGGCCGGAACAAAGTATTGACGCAGTGATTTTGTGGCTCACGAGGAAAGGTTGGATAAGCATGATGAATATCCTGATCGTCGAAGACCAGTGGCTGCTACCTGGCGCGGTCGAAGAGGCAGTGTTGTCGCTTGGGCATGAGGCCATCGGGACGGCAACCACGACAAAGGAAGCGTACGAGCTTGCCGACAAGGCAGAAGTTGCATTTGTCGATGTCAATCTCATCGATGGTGCGACCGGACCGGAAATCGGCCGACGCCTGGCGGCAGACGGCGTCACCGTCGTCTTCATGACCGGCAACCCGGAACAGCTTGGCTCAGGCGTCGATGGCGCCCTCGGGGTGATCTCAAAGCCGGTGATGGACCTTGAATTGGTCGAGACGATCCAGTTCGCAACGGATCATCACGCCGGGCGGGACTGTATCGCTCCTAAGCGGTTTATTGCGTTTCATTGACGACGACTACTCGGCGAGACCCTTCTATTCGTCGAGCTCGTTTCGTGTGACGCTCGCCAACTCGTGGAGCCCCTCGGCGCGGCCTGGCTCCTCGTCAGCGGCCAGAATAACCGCGTAGAAGGCGGCCCGACATATTTCTTTTTTAGACGCAGCAGCGTGTTTCTTTCTGACCGCGTCTACGAGATCCTTCGGTCGCATTCCCGGGAGAGCGAGTTCGGCGATCGTCCGCGCGATATCCTCAATGTCTGATGCCAGTTCTCTTGCCATCACCTTCTCCATTCGAAGATGAGATAGCGAAGGGAGATGACAGCGCGATGTCAGAACGCGTCTGGTCCGCTCAAAGTCAGATTTGCATTCTCAGGCGCGTTTCCGGATGCGTCAGGTCAGGCCTTGCCCCAACGATACGTTTCGCCGCTCAAGCGAGAGTGTGTAGGCGGGTAAATTCCGTCAACTTCCCGACTGAAGCCGCATCTTGCGCAAGCGCTCGGTCTTCAGCCGCCGCTCCTCCGCCTCCGCCTTGATTGACGCCATGGCGCTGTCATGCGTTGCGTCGAAGCGTTGCTTCCTGTCCGCCAAGGAGCTCTTCTCGCGGTTTCGTTTTTGTGGAATGTCGTCATCTTTCCATCACGATGAACTAATGCTCAGCAAAACAGCGACAAGTAGAGGGGGACGTCTGTTGGTTTCCGCGCAGAAGTGAGCCGGCTCACTTCTGCGCGGAAACCAACACTCGATGCTTGAAGACGGCACTGTGTCGATACCGGGCAGCCAGCGAACGTAAACCGCGGCACACGCACGGTCTGCGTTGCCGCCGTCGAAGTCGTTACATCTGCCGAATTATTTCGGCAGCCCGGTCTCGGGCGTGTCGTTGGAAATCCGCGCGCCACCATCGCATTCGATGACGGACCCGGTGACGAAGCCATTTGCCACGACATATAGCAGTGCCTGAGCCAGATCGGAAACCGTGCCGATGCGACCGACCGGAAGACGTGCGGCCGCAAAGGCTTCGGCTTCGGTGAACTCCGCCTCGGAAATGTGATCATACCAGGGTGTGGCGACGAAGCCGGGAGACACGGCATTGACGCGGCGCGGTGCCAGTTCCCGTGCAAGCGTCGGCGTCATGATTTCAAGCGCGCCGTTGATGGCTGCGAAGCCGCTGCCGCCGGCGCTGACCTTTCGTGCCGCGGCACCTGTTACGAATGTGATCGATCCGGTCGGGGAAAGGGTGGCAAGCGAGGCCTGCGCGATAGTGAGATGCGGCCAGAACTTCTCCTCGAACGCCTGCCGGAACTCGCCGAGATCGACCTCTGCGAAGGTGCCGCCGCCGAGGCGGCCCGTCATCGTGATGATGAGGTGATCGAAATCGCCAACCCGGGCAAACATATCCCTGATCGAGTCGATGGACCGTCCGTCGACGACCTCGGCCGAAGCCTTACCGGAGATCGCGCCGACAGCCGCCTGAAGTTTTTCCGCATTGCGGCCGGCAAGGATCACCTCGCATCCCAGCGCGCCGAGAAGCTGTGCGCTGCCAAGCCCGATGCCGGAACCTCCGCCGACAATCAGGACTTTTTCGCCCCGCAAATTCGCCCAGGAAGGCAGGGAAAACGGGGTTTGGATCTGGTTCATGGGGTGACTCTCTATGGTTAATGGTTGTGTGAAAAATATAGTTCCATATGGAACATAGTCAAGCATGAATGCACGGCCTTGCTGTCTTCGACCGGTCACCGGTGCTGTGAACAGTTGCCCGCCCCCCAAAATTCATTCCATAAGAGACGATCGGAGTGATGATCGCGGTCCATTTCTAGGACCGAAACAAAAGGAGTGTGTATGAGCAGGCAGGATCCTGACGAAAACCTTTCGGCGCGGCTCGATGCCGGACGCAAGGATGTTCTTGACGTCGTTATGAAATCCCCGCTGATCGATCGTTTCGGGTTCAGGATGAGTTTGTGGGCCGGCCTCTATGCAGGTCCCGTCTTCGTTGAGATCGAGAAACGGCTCGGGGTGACGCGAGATGAAAATAACATATTGTGTTCATTAACTGTTTACGGATCAACCACAGCAAAGGTCATATCCGATTATCTTGGAAGGCCAAAGAACAGCATCAGTCGTGCTGTCGAAAAACTGTTGCAGAGAGGATTGATTGCCAGCGAGGTCGATCCAACGGACCGGCGACGGATCGTTCTTAGCGTCAGGCCGGAAGGGCGTGCTACATATCTGGAATCCAGCCGTATCTGGCGGTTGCGGCAGGATCGTCTTCTGGCAGTACTCAGCCCGGTCGAGCGGGTGGCATTTGATGCGATACTGGACAAATTGCTGGCGGTTGACGATTGGGATGTGCCGATTGAAGACCTCGATGCGGTCGAAAAGTCTCCCAATGGTTCTGGTTGACATTGTTCCAAAAGGAACTAATAATTGAATTATCGATTGACGCACGGCTGTACGGGAAAACTCGCAAAGACGGTGCAAAAAAGAAAAATCGAGGGGTTCACGCCGTTATCCGCGGCGGATGTCATTTACAGGAGAGTTCCATGAACTGCTGGAAGACTTTGCTTGCCTGCGCGGTGGCGACTGCGCTTCATGCAGGTGTGGCAATGGCCGAGGAGCCGCAATCGGGCGGTAAACTGGTCGCGGCCGTGCCGATCACGTTCAAGACACTGGATCCGGTGTTCGGCGATGCCGACATCACCGATCGTCTGGCACTCAACCAGATCTACGATCCGCTGTTCCGGCTCGATGACGAGGGCGAGATGGTTCCTGTTCTGGCGACCGGCTATAGCTATAATGCGGACAATACCGAGCTGACGATCGGCCTTCGTCAGGGTGTGACCTTCCATGATGGTACGCCGTTCAACGCCGATGCCGTTGTCTACGTGTTCAATCGTCTCAAAAACTCGTCGGGCGCCATGCGCACCGGCACGGTCAGCTGGATGAAGACGATCGAAAAGACCGGCGAGTATGAGGTCAGGATCACCGTCAACGCCCCGACGGGCTACGCGGTTTCCAGTCTTGCCGCCGAGGGAACGCTGATGATCTCCCCGGCCGCCGACAAGAAATACGGTCAGAATTTCGGCCGTCATCCGGTCGGTACCGGACCGTTCAAATTCGTCGACTGGATTGGCACGGATCGCATCATTCTCGAGAAAAATCCGAATTACTGGATGAAGGACGCAGCGGGGCGCTCGTTGCCGTATCTCGACAATGTGGAGATCCGGTCGATCACCAACTATGCGACCGCCATGCTGGAGCTTGAAAGCGGCGGCATCGGCCTGTTGAATGTCGTCAACCCCCAGGATTTCGAGCGCGTCCGCACAAGCGGCGAGCTCGCTCTGCTGGAAGGGCCGCAGGTGCTGGCGCATCAGATGATCGTCAATGTCGATCATGCCCCCTTCGACAAGAAGGAGGTACGGCAGGCACTGGCGTGGGCCGTGGATCGCGAGACGCTTGCGAAAGCCGTGGCAGGCGAAGACGGCCTCGTTTATCCGACCTATGTGCCGCCCGCGGAATGGGAGTTCGACGCGACGATCAAGGGCTACCCCTTCGATCCCAAGAAAGCCAAGGAATTGCTGGCCTCGGCCGGGCACCCTGACGGTGTCAGCTTCGAGATGCTGACAATCCAGCGCGAACCGGACATCACCATTGCCCAGATCCTCCAGCAGATGCTGAAGGAGAGCGGCTTCGACATGAAACTGACCGTGCTTGAGCGGCAGGCATGGATTGGTCGCGTCATCACCGAAGGCACCTACGACGCCAGTATGGCAGCGGGCCAGCATCCCCGCATCGATCCGCACGATACCTGGGCCAGGTCCTATATCAAGGAACAGGGCGGAAACTGGTCGCGGCATAAGAACCAGGAACTCGTCGACCTGATCTACAAGGCCCGCGATACCGTCGCGCGGGAGGATCGCAAAAAGCTCTATCGTGATGTTGCCGAGATGGCGCTCGATGAAAACTATGTCACGTTCCTCTTCGACCGCAGGGCCTATGGCGGCGTGAGCAAGGCGGTCCGCGACGTGAAGGTCGACAACGGTGGCGCCTGGGTTCTGACGAACGCCTGGGTCAAGCGTTGATCCATGCCGATGCATGCCGCGCAAACATGTGCTGTGCGGCATGCCTGAAAGCGGGGATTTTAAGCTGAGAACGCGACTGATCGAGGTCGCTACCGGCGTCACCCGGCTCAGGGCCAGGACAGGCCCGTCATGCGTCATCATCCATATCCGTTTGGAAAGCTTCATATGTTAAGCTACATCTTCTCGCGTATCGTTTCCGTCATTCTGCTGATGCTGGTCATGAGCGCGGTGATCTTCGTGGCCACGACGTGGCTTCCGGGCGATCCTGCCGTATCGATTCTGGGTGTCGAGAGCTCTGCCGAGGAGCGTGCCAAGGTTCGCGAGACCTACGGTCTCGACGATCCGGTTCCCGTACAATATGTGCGATGGTTCGGTCGCGTCGTCGAAGGCGATCTGGGACGTTCGATCCGTACGCGTGAACCGGTTGCAGACATGCTTGCCGCGCGCGCGCCGGTTACGCTGCAACTGACCGTCTTTGCCCTTTTGGTTGCGATGGCCATCGGAATTCCGGCCGGAATATGCGCCGCCCGGTGGCGCGGCAGACTGGCGGACGGCATCATCAGTACTGTGGCGCTCGTCGCATCGGCGGTCCCCTTCTTCTGGCTCGGCGTCATTCTCATCCTGTTCGTCGCCGTCCGCCTGCACTGGCTACCGGCGTCGGGATACGCGCTGCTGTTCGATCAGCCGCTGGAAAGCCTGAAACTGATGATCCTGCCTGCCACTGCCGTCGGTTGTTCGCTGGCCGCATTGATAACGCGGCAAACGCGAGCTGCCATGTTGCAGGTGCTGAACGAGGATTTCGTTCGCACCGGGCGTGCCAAGGGACTCCGGGAAGACCAGGTCGTTTTGCGGCATGCCCTTCCGAACGCCCTGATCCCCGTCATCACCGTCGTCGGCCTGCAGGCAGGTGCGCTTCTCGGCGGTGCGATCGTCACGGAGAAGGTGTTCGCTATCGCCGGCATAGGCAGCATGGTCATCGACGGCATTTTCAACCGCGATTTTCCCGTGATCCAGGGCGCCATGCTTTTCATCGTGCTGTGCGTTGCACTCATCAACCTGATGGTGGACCTGCTCTACACGCTGGTCAACCCCCGCATTTCCTATCGGTAGGCTCATCCATGACCGTGTCATCCCCGCAAGTATCTGCCGAGGCGGCTTCATCAGGCCGTACCGTGTTGCGCAAGGTCCTGTCCTCTCCACGGGGCGCGTTCGGTGCCTTTGTCGTCGCACTGATTGTCATCGTCGCGATAGCCGCACCATGGCTCGCGCCTTACGACCCGACAAAGATCAACTACCTTGCCATCGCCAAGCCACCGTCAGCCCTGCACGTGCTGGGCACGGATGAAGTTGGCCGTGATATCTTCAGCCGCCTGCTTTTCGGTGCCCGCATCTCGGTCGCGGTTGTGGTCCTTTCCATTGGCGGCGCGATGATCGCCGGCTCGGCGATCGGGCTTGCCGCAGGCTATGCCGGCGGGATCATCGACAATCTGGCCATGCGGCTGGTGGACTCGATTCTGGCTTTTCCGACGCTGGTGCTTGCCCTGCTGGTCATCGCGCTGATCGGGCCCGGCCTTGCCAATGCAATTTTTGCAATGGTCATCGTCTACACGCCAAGCTTCGCGCGTCTCGTGCGCGGTGAAACGCTGACACTTCGCAACCGCGACTATATCGCTGCTGCCAAGCTGGGCGGTGCCCGCTCGGCTCAAATTCTGCTTCGGGAGATTCTGCCGAACCTTGCCGGAAACACTCTTGTCTTCGCGTCGCTTCTGGCCTCGACGGCATTGATCACAGAATCCGCACTCAGCTTTATCGGTCTCGGCATCCAGCCGCCCACTCCAAGCTGGGGGTATATGATCAGCGCCGGTATGCAGTACTGGGCTGCCTGGTGGATCAGCTTCTTTCCGGGACTGGCGATTTTTGTCGCGGTCCTCGGCTTCAATTTTCTCGGTGATGCCTTGCGGGACGCGCTGGATCCGACGCTGGAGGCAGGACGATGACGGAACAACTTCTTCAGGTTCGTAACCTCGTCATTCCGTTGCCGGGTGGCGGCGACCGGAAAAATGGTGTCGATGGCATCAGCTTTATGGTCGGATCCGGCCGGACGACGTGCCTTATCGGTGAGTCCGGTTCTGGAAAATCCCTGACCGCCCAGGCTATCCTCGGACTGCTTCCCGAGAAATTCGACAGGCCGACGGGAACGGCCGAGTTTGGGGGTGCGAACCTGCTTGCGCTCGATCCTTCGGCTCTGCGCCGTGTGCGTGGCGCCCGGATCGGCATGATCTTCCAGGAACCGATGACCGCCCTGAACCCCTTGCAAAAGGTGGGACGCCAGATCGATGAAGTCCTCCGTGCCCACATGCGCATGACGCCGGCGGCAAGGAGGGCGCGGGTCCTGTCGATCCTGGGCGAGGTCAATCTGGATGCGGAACGCGTTATCGGTCGCTTCCCGCACCAGCTTTCCGGCGGGCAAAGGCAACGCGTGATGATCGCCATGGCGCTGGTGATGGAGCCGCGGCTGCTGATTGCCGACGAGCCGACCACCGCGCTTGACGTGACCACGCAGGCGCAGATTCTACGGCTGATATCGCAGCTTCAGGCCCGGCACGGCACCGGCGTGCTGTTCATCACCCACGATTTCGGTGTCGTGAAGCAGATCGCCGACGATATCGCCGTCATGCATCGCGGCCGTGTCGTCGAGGCCGGACCGGTCGCCGATATCCTGTCCTCACCGCGGGAGGAGTATACAAAGGCACTTCTCGCTGCCGTACCAAAGGGGGAATTGCGTCCTCCGGTCGCGCGCACGGGGCCTGTCGTGCTCGAGGCGGCGGGATTGACCAAGGTGTACAGTCACCGCCCGTTCCTTTTTGGCAAGCCGAAACGTTTCGTCGCCCTTCAGGACGTGTCGCTGCAACTACGTTCGGGCGAAATCCTCGGCATCGTCGGCGAGTCCGGATCGGGCAAGAGCACCACGGCCCGCTGTATCAGCCGTTTGGTCGATCCGGATGAAGGCAAGGTGCTTCTCGGCGGTGAGGATTTCGGCGCCTTGCGGGGAAATGCATTGCGTCTCGCCCGGCAGCGGATGCAGATGGTTTTTCAGGATCCCTACAGCGCGCTCAATCCACGTCGCCGGGTCGGCGATATCCTGATGCAGGCACCGCTGAATTTCGGGGTTCCCCGGGCGGAAGCTCAAGCCCGCGCGCGCCGCATGCTTCAGCTTGTCGGGCTTGATCCATCGGCGTTCTCGCGGTTTCCCGGCGCCTTTTCAGGCGGGCAGCGGCAACGCATATGCATTGCCCGCGCATTGATACCCCAGCCGAAACTGCTGATCGCCGACGAAGCGGTTTCCGCGCTCGATGTTTCGGTTCAGGCGCAGATCCTGACATTGCTCAAATCGATACGCGACCAGATGGATCTCGCCATCCTGTTCATCACCCATGATCTGCGTGTCGCCGCCGAACTGTGCGACCGTCTGATCGTCATGAAGGACGGTTGCATCGTCGATCAGGGCACCTGCGCACAGGTGCTGTTCGAAAGCACCGTGCCGTACACCCGTACACTTATCGATGCAATTCCCGGCAATAAACTGACGAAATCCGATCGGTTCATCGACACCGTTGCAGCAGGCCAGGGGAATTGAGATGCGGCATCCCGAAACAGTGCAGGTTTCCGATACACGCTCCGGCATTGCCGAGGAGAAGGATCCGCTTCTTCGGCCGCTTTCGATCGGAAGCCTGAAACTGCGCAACCGGATTATGAGCACGAGCCATGAAACGGAGCTGGACGAGCACGGATACCCACGTGAGGCTTATCAGCGCTACCATGAGGAAAAGGCAAAGGGTGGTCTCGCGCTGACGATGTTCGGTGGTTCCGGTCGCGTTTCCGCCGATTCAAGCTGGGGCGGATCCCAGCTTGACTACACCGACGATGCCATCGTTCCCGTGTTCAGGCAATTTGCCGACCGCATTCACGGTCACGGCGCGGCGCTCATGTGTCAGATTTCGCATGTCGGACGCCGGGCGGACGCAACGGTCGGAGATTGGCTGCCAGCCATCGGTCCGTCGCATTCCCGCGAAGAATATCGCAGGAATTTCTCCTGTGAAATCGACAGGCACGAGATCGCCCGTGTCGTGCACGATTTCGGGCAGGCGGCAAGACGGGCGCGCGAAGGGGGGCTGGACGGTCTCGAGACGATGAGCGGCGGGCATCTCATAGGCCAGTTTCTCTCTCCTCTGGTCAACCGGCGGACCGATGAATTCGGCGGCTCTCTCGAAAACCGGATGCGCTTTCTGCGGATGGTTCATGAAGAGATACGCACGCAGGTCGGGCCGGACTTTCCCGTCGGGATCCGCTACACGATCGACGAGGATCACCCGGACGGACTTGGCTTTGACGAAGCCGTCAAGGTGGCAAACATGCTGGAGAGAGAAGGGCTGGTCGATTTCTTCAACTGCATTTTTGGCCGCTTCGATACGAAGTTCAACCTTCTGGTCTACAACATCCCGGATATGACATCTCCTTCTGCACCATGGTTGCAGAAAGCCGGTGCCTTTCGCTCCGAGACCGATTTGCCGGTTTTTCACGCGGGCAAGATTTCGGACATCGCGACGGCACGATATGCTGTGAGCGCCGGGTTGCTGGACATGGTTGGCATGACGCGGGCTCATATGGCCGACCCGCAAATCGTCAACAAGCTGAGAGCAGGCAAAGAGGATCAGATACGTCCGTGTGTCGGAGCGTCCCACTGTCTCTATCGGCCTGTCCGCTGCATCCACAATCCGGTCACCGGTCGGGAAACGTGGTTGCCGCAGGTGGTGGAGCGATCGGCCGAGGCCGGCCGGAAAGCCGTCGTGATCGGGGGCGGACCTGCCGGGCTCGAAGCGGCACGCGTTCTTGCAGAACGGGGGCATCGGGTGGTCCTGTTCGAGGCGACTGATCGTCTGGGCGGGCAGCTTGCGCTGGCGACCCGAGCGCATCTGCGGCACGACCTGAAGGGGATTGTCGACTGGCGCGAGGCCGAACTGGAGCGCCTGGGCGTAACCCTTCACCTGAATGCCTATGCCACTGTGGAAACTGTGTTGGCTGAAGCGCCGGATATCGTCATCGTTGCCGCCGGGGGCTATCCGGATCAGGGCACGTTTGACGGCAATGAACTTTGTCTCAGTGTGTGGGATGCGCTGGGCAATCCATCCGCCATGGCTGATGATATCCTTGTCTATGACGGGACGGGCCGACACCCGGCGCCTTCCGTCGCGGTTCAACTGGCGTCGGCCGGGAAATCCGTGACCTTCGCCGCACTCGATCCCGTCGTGGCCCCTGAAATGGAGACCCACTCCCAGATCATCTATCGCAAGAGATTCGCCGAACTGGGGGTACAGACCTTGCTGGAATACGAGATCGTTCGCGTGTCTCCGAACGGCGACCGGTATGACGTGTCGCTAACACATTTGTTGACCGGACAAGGTCTGGTTCTGGCCTGTTCTCAGGTCGTTGTGGAAAACGGAACTTACCCGGTAACGGATGTGTTCGATGAGCTTCGTCCGCTTTCTGCCAATGATGGCAGGACCGAATTGTCTTCGTTAACCGGCCCAGCCCCGCTTCGCCCGCGACGCGACGACGGGTTCGAGCTGCACCGGATCGGCGATGCCGTAACCAGCCGGTCGGTTCACGCGGCGATGTTCGATGCGGTCCGTCTGTGCATTCAGTTCTGACCTGCCGATCACCCTTGTCGCCCGGGCAACCAGACGCATGACAAATCGATAGCTGACATCGCCCGTCAGCATCCGCGCGAAAGCGTTTTCGATATCGTCCGGTTCGATGATCCCGATGTTTGACGCGATATCCCTCTCGGCGCAGTTTTGACTGGCTACCAAGAGCATCGGCAAACCATCGCGCCTTACGCGGATTGAGGATAGAAACCGCTAAGCTGCGGCTGAGCATGAAAAAATCGAAAGCCCTGTACGAGTTACCGGTCAGTTCGTAGATGATGCGCTCGACGGCCCCCATCCATTCGAGGGTAGCGGCACCCCCCTTGTCGTAGTCGGCGTGCTGCCAGTTCCCATCCTGTTGCCGATGCAGCTCGATATGGTTTTTCGATATATCTGCACCGATGATAATATTAGTCATCTTTTCCCTATCCCATGCTTGTCCTCCGGGCCAAAAGCTCGGGTATCCGTTCAGAACGATTGGAAAAGCTGGATGTGATTACCCACCAGCTCACCCCCGAAACGACCTCGCTTTTCACGATCCATTACCCATTTGGGAAAAGAATGACCGCCCTCTTGGACGCTCCTTTATCTCACGAAGAAGCAGTGATAGGCATAAGGTGAGTATTTTCTTCCCAACATCATTTGCCTGATTGAAGCGGTGCTCCTCACCGCCGATGACGAAGGCCAACGCCATCAACAATCGAGGCGGAAAACATCTTCAAATTATATCAACAAGCCTGATCATGGGGCCGACTTCACAACCAAAACTACTCCGGTTTGACGGACGTTGCCGGCAAGATAGCTGTGCGCGTAGGACAAGCGTAACTGCCGAACATTCACGTCTTGCATTACGTATAGACATTCAAATGTCGTAGCAGATATCAGGAGCTGGTGCTTGAGTGACGGGTTTTTTGTTTGTCTACAGCCGAATAGCCGCCTATGCAGACCTGAGCGCCTTGCGCATGGCTTCGACGCATTGCTTTAGCGGCGGGGTGGGGTCGACGTTATATTTCCAGTTGGTCAGTTCCACCGTCAGAGACCCGTCATAGTTCTCTTTCCGCAGAAAGGTGACCAGCTTGTCAAGGTCGATGACGCCATCACCCCAAGCAAGGTGGCTGCCACCAGCATCGGAATCGGTAAAGTGCACATGCGCAACGCGACCGGCGAGATGGGTGAAGTAATCCTCAGGCGTCTCATGCGTCATTATCGCGCCGGCAACGTCGTATACCGCGTGAAGCGAGGAGTTCCCGAGCTTGTCCATCAGTTCCCGGATTTCCCGCGCCGAGCGAATGATATTTGCGAATGAATCCGGCAGCGACTCCATCCAGAGATCGATGCCGAGTTTCTGCGCGCGGTCGCAAAGAATGCCCATGGAATCGATGCAGCGTTCCAGTGCCTGCTCCACGGGTTCGTCGCGATAGCCACCGCCTGCCGTTACCAGAAGAGCTGGTGCCCCGCATTCGATGGCAAATTCCAGCGATTCCAGAAAATAGCGCACGGAGCGGTCGCGCAACTCCGGTTCCTTCGCAGAGATGTTGATCGGGTAGATGCATTGCTCCGGCGTGAAAGCGACGATGTCGAGACCCATTCCACGGACTTTCCGCCCCAGCGCCCGCGCATCGGCCAGCGTTTTATCGCCGATATAGAAATGCGGCGCGGCGGCCCAAAGTTCGATGCGCGAGACCCCGGCATCACAGACATCGGCCAGAAACCTGTCCAGCGTGTGCCGCACGTAGTGGAAATTCATTACACTTATGCTGCGCTCATCAAGTGCCATTATCTATTCTCCATATGCCTATGCGACGGTTCGTCGTTCACAAGAATGTCGCTATTTACTTCGCGCTTCGGTGTGCCGCGTCGTTGCGGATTGAGATGTCTAAAAACTGAATTCGGTCGCGGGCCTTACCCGTCCCCGCATCGAGCGGCGCATGAGGCTGAGACAGTCGATCATGTCAAACGGTCGAGCCCGCAACACTGCAGCCGCGACATCCTGCTGGAAGTGCCCGCGCCATAATCGTCGCGGACGCGTTCCGGCGCTTTACGCAGCAGCCAGAACCCGCGCCAGAAACGCCTGGGTGCGCTCGTGCTGCGGGCGCGTCAGCACATCTGCCGGCCGGCCTTGCTCCACGATCACTCCCCCATCCATGAAGATCAGGTGGTCAGCAACATCTCGCGCAAAACCCATTTCATGGGTGACGACGACCATGGTCATGCCGTCGTCCGCAAGCTGGCGCATGACAGCGAGAACCTCGCCGACAAGCTCTGGATCGAGTGCCGAGGTCGGCTCATCGAACAGCATGACGTCCGGCTTCATTGCCAGAGAGCGGGCAATGGCCGCGCGCTGCTGCTGCCCGCCGGAGAGTTGGGCGGGATAGTAGGCCGCCCGCTCCTTCATGCCGACGCGATCCAGAAGCACCATCGCCTCCTCCACCGCCGCACCACGGGACATACGCTTGACCAGAACCGGAGCCTCAATCACATTTTCAAGCACGGTCTTGTGCGGGAAGAGGTGAAAGCCCTGAAACACCATGCCCATACGTTGTCGTTGACGGGCAAGCTCGTTGAAGCTCATCTCATAGAGCTTGTCGCCTTTCCAGCGCACACCGACGGGTTCCCCGTTCAGGAAGATCGCGCCGCCCGTAGGCCTCTCGAGATAGTTCAGGCAGCGCAGCAGCGTACTCTTGCCGGAGCCTGACGGGCCGACGATGCAGGTTACGTCGCCACGCATGACCGCTACATCAATCCCGCTCAACACCTCATGTGTGCCGAAACTCTTGCGCAGCTTCTCGACCTTCAGCAGAGGCTCGACGCTAGTCTGGTCCTTCATCACAAAGCCTCCTGCTGACGTTTGAACAGGCGAGCGGGCAAAAGCCCGCCTGCTTTCTTCGCACCTGCACGGTGTTCGGACTTCAAGCGGTGCTCGACGGCATGCTCGATAACCGTCAACACTGTCGTCAGGACGAGATACCAGATGGTCGCGACCAACAGCAGCGGCACAGTCTGATAGGTGCGTGCATAGACCATCTGGGCGGAATAAAGCAGGTCGGGCAATGCCAGCACGGAGACGAGCGACGTGAATTTCAGCATCGAGATCGTATCGTTGCCGATGGGCGGAATAACGATGCGCAGTGCTTGCGGCAGCACGATGCGGCGAAGCGTCTGACCACGCGTCATGCCAAGCGTTGCGGCAGCTTCCGTCTGGCCCGCGTTCACGGCCTGTATGCCGGCACGGATCATTTCGGCGGCATAGGCGCTTTCGGTAAAGGCGAGGCCCATGATGGCCGCACTGAACGGCGTGATGAGCTGGTTGGTGTTCCAGGAGACAAGCTTCGGCCCGTCGAAAGGAATGCCGATCGAAATCTCCGGCAAAAGCAGCGCCAGATTGTACCAGAAGATCATCTGAACCAACGGCGGCACACCGCGGAAGAACCAGATCCAGCCCCAGCTCACGGCTTGAAAGACGCGGCTGGTCGACAGGCGCATGATGGCAAGAACGATGCCGATCCCAAGACCGAGCACCATGGCAAGGACCGTCAGCAGCAACGTCATGCCGAGACCGGAAAGGATCGCAGGGTTGAACATATATTTGGCGACCACGCCCCACTGCATGTTCTTGTTGGTGACGAGCACCTGCAGGAACACTATGGCAAGAATGGTCAGAGCCACGCCGCCGATCCAGTGGCCTATTTTAGGCACCGCGATGGGCTTCAAGTTGAGGATCGAGGGACGCTCCGGCGATTTTTCAGACATCTTTATTCCTTGCTGCCGATCCTGAGCTGTCTGCTTCGGCCCGGATGACAATCCGGGCCGGGATACGCTTTTGCAGCCGGTGAAACTGCGTCAGAGATCAACCGGGTTTTCTTCCGTGATCAGCAGCGCCTTGCTCAGCATGCCACTGTCGTTCAGACCCCACTTGGCCATGATCTTCTCGTAAGTACCGTCGTCGATCAGCGATTGGATCGCGTCCGTCAGGACCTGGCCGAGCGGATCGCCCTTGCGCACGCCGATGCAGCTGTTGACAGGAGACAGAACCAGTTCCGAAACCTTCAGATCGCCGGTCTGCGTCGCCATGTAGCTGAGCTTGACCGAGCCGCCGACGGTGGCTTCGGCGCGATTGGAACGAACGGCAAGTTCAGCCTGCGCCTGCGTGGCGTGCATCTGCATGACGATCGGCTTGTCCTTGCATTCATTGGCGTTGAGCTTTTCAAGGAGCCCGATATCCCAGGAACCGTTCAGAACCGCTATCGTCAGACCGCAGGCATCGGAGGCGGACTTGACGGCGAGCTTGCTGTTTGCCGGGTAAGCGAACGAGGTGCCGATCCGCCGCTGGGAAACGAAATCAAGCGTCTTCAGCCGCTCGGCGGTTGTGCCGAAGGAGGAGAAGCCGGCGTCGAAACGCTTGGACTGAAGCCCCGGAATGATGGCATCGAAGCTTGTACCCTCGAAAGTGAAGGGAACGCCGAGACGTACTTCCATCTCCTTGGCGAGGTCCACGCTCCAGCCCTTGAGCTGGCCATCGGCATCAAGATACTCATCGGGCGCCCAGTCGTTGAAGACCGCAGCCTTGATACCATTATCCTTGTATTCCTGCGGCAGTGCATCGCGCAGAGCGGGAATGACGTCCGCGAATGTGCTCACCGCCGTCAATGCGCTCAGGACACACCCGGCCAGAATGGATTTGAACATGACAGCCTCCTTGTTATGCGAAACCCGGCGGGTCCGCGATTGCGTTCTCCGGTTCCCCTTGCAATCATTTAGAGAACGTTCTCACATATGAGGCACGGCGAATATCCATCCGTCAAGCGTCATCTTTCAGATGACCGGCTTTATGGAGCGTTGAAAACCACTGTCGATCTGCTAAAGCCAAAAAACAGCTACCGTTTTCTTCCGACCAGACATGATAAGATTCTCATTCCGGCAGACCAAAATATGAGAGGAATTGCCAGTTGGCTCCTAAAAGCAAGGCGACGATCACCGATGTCGCACGTGCAGCAGGTGTTTCCACGGCGACCGCGGGGCGCGTGCTGGGCGGTTACGGCTACACCAGTGACGACAAGAAAGAACAGGTGCTCAAGGCCGCCCAGAAGCTGGGCTATCGGCCCAATGCGCTGGCGCGCAGCCTCATTACCGGCAAGACACGAACTATCGGCGTCGTGGCCGGTGATATTCAGAACCCGTTCTACGCTTCGGTTCTGCGCGGTATTTCAAACGTCGTGGAAGCCAACGGTTTCGGGCTGCTGATCACCAATAGCGACGAGTCGCAATCCAAGGAGGTTCACTCGGTGGAGCTTCTGGCGCAGAAGCAGGTGGATGGGTTGATCGTCACCCCCAGCGACACGCGCAAGGCGCGGCACCTGCACAATCTGCGGGGCATGGGCGTGCCGCTCGTTCTGATCGACCGTGCTGTCGCCGGTCTGATGGTGGACCGCGTGGCGACCGACAATATCGCCGCTGCCGAACAGGCCGTGCGCTATCTGATTGCCGCCGGTCACCGGCGGATCGGCATTGTTGCGGAACTCGTCGATCAGGAGAGCGACGGACTGGACGGGTTTCTGGCGCGCGCTGTCGCGGGAGATCCGATCGAAAGCGAAACGCTTTATCCAAGTTGGCAGCGCCTTCTTGGTTATATCCGTGCGCACCGGATTGAAGGCTTGCCAGTGGACCCACGCCTGACGATACGGGCGGGAGGCTATTCTGCCAGCGCCGCTCAGGCTGCGCTCCCCCGGCTGATGAAAGTCCCGGACCCGCCGACGGCTCTGTTCACGACGGACGGCACTATGTCCGAGGGCGCCATGCGAGGGCTCTCCGAGTTGAAGCTTTCAATTCCAGAGGACCTCTCGATCATCTGCTTCGACGATCTTGACTGGATGAGCTTTCATCGCCCCGGCATCACCACCATTGCACAGCCGCGCCTCGCCATGGGCGAGGCCGCTGCACGGATGCTGCTGGAGCGCATTCACGGCGAGGATTATCCACCACGCACGGTGCTTATGCCCGCCGAGTTGATTGAACGCGGCTCTGTCGCACCATTGTGATCGCCGCCACCATGGCAACGACCTCCCGGTGAGGCCCCACCCACATCATGGAGCAGTTGCGTTGTGCGTCGCCATAAGTGCCGCGACGGTGAATAGATCGAGATGGGCACCGCCGACGTTCTTGTAGATGGTGATCTCGTCTTCGGAGATCCGGCCCGGATGCCTTGCCTGCGCCAGATCGAACATATCGGCCGTGACAGCATCCCAGCCGAGAATGCCGGATGCGACCGGCTGCGCCAGATCGCCGGCACCTTCCATGCCGCGCCGGGTGTCGACGAAAATCGTTCCGCGCTGCATGGCTTCGTCGTCGGCTTCCCGAAGCGTCGTCATGTATGCCCCGATCAGGTCGAGATGCGCGCCGGGCCGCAACAAGGCACCCTTGACCAGCGGGGTATCCGACATCGTGACGCACGAAATGATATCGGCCTCGCTGACCGCCTGATCGAGATCAGTTGCCACCGCGGCATTCAGCCCATCGGCCTTCAGCCCCGCCACCACCGCCTCGGCGCGTGCCGGGGTGCGGTTCCACACCAGAATACGATCGACCGACGGACGCGCCGCCGAATGGGCGTGGGCGACGTGAGGGGCAAGGGCACCTGCTCCGACCACGAGCAATGTCCGGGCGTCATGGCGGGCCAGGAGACTAGACCCGAGTGCGGAATCACCGGCCGTCTTGCGGGCTGTCATGGCCGCCCCGTCGGCCACCATACGCGGCGCGCCTGTCGCACCGTCAAATGCGGCGACGAGGCCCTGCACTGAAGGCTGCGGAGGTTGAAGTTCGGCATTGCCGGGAAAGACACCGACCATTTTCACGCCGATCAGACCTCCGGGAATCCAGCCCGGCAATGTTACGAACTGGTTGCCGCTGCCACGCGGGTCGGATTGCAGCACGACATCGGAGGCAGGCATTTCGCCCAAGTGAGCGATGCGAAGCGCTTCGATCAGCAGGGGCCAGGCAAGGGTAGCGTGAACGGCATCGGCATCGAAAACGAGCATTAGGAAACTTTCAGCTTCTCATCGTGAATGTCACGAGGTGGCAAGGTGTCACAAGTCTCGAGAAGGAAATCGGCCGGTCACCGGCCTCGAAAACGGTCTTCTCGATCCGGTAGACGGGTTGCGAGGATGGAATGGCGAGGATCTGCGCTTCCTCGCGGGTGGCGAAACCGACATCGAACTGTCGCTCGGCACCGGCTGGCTGGATGTGCATGCGCTCGCGCAGCGTAGTGAAGAAGGAACCGCCGTCGCGAACAGGCTGGATAGCGCCTTCCAGTCGTTCGGCATCGAACCACAGCGTCTCCAGCGTCATGGGACGGCCATCCACTTCGAGCACGCGCTCGAAGCGGGCAAGCCGTGCCGCCGCAAGGCGTCCGCCAGCGGCGGCGGCATTGTCGTCTATCCCGAAAGACAGAATGCTATGGCTGCTCCTGCGACCAAGGCCGCTCATCGTTTCCGTGAAGCCGGAAAGGGTCACCAGCGTCTGGCGAACCTTGCGCGGTGCGACGAGCGTGCCTCTGCCTTGTTGCCGAACGAGGTGTCCCTCGGCACAAAGCTCCGAGATCGCGCGGCGGAGCGTGATACGGCTGACACCATGCGCCGCGCAAAGTTCAGGCTCGGCGGGCAGGAACCCGCCTTCGCCAAGAACGCCGGATTCGATATCCGCCAGAATTGCACGTCGCACCCGCTCATAGAGCGGTATCAGCTGTTCATGCTCGTCCATCAGCCATCCGTGTCAGTAGGAGATCTTCTTCATGTAGCGTCGCGCTTCCAGCATTTCGTGCTTGCGCAGTTCGGCGATCTTGTAAGCGAAACGCCAAAGGGTGTCGAAGAAAATGAGCGGGACGACATTGCCACGGAATTGCGGATCGATACCGTCGAGATCGAGCTTTTCAGCATCGAGAACAAGAATCTTCTCCGCCGAGCCGAAGCGGTGGAGGAAGGTGTCCGCCCGGTCTTCAAGCGCACGGGTGCTGTCCAGCCCCTTCATGAGAATAAAGGCGCGGTCCTTGTCGAGCACCTCGAACGGACCATGGAAGAACTCGTTCGCATGGATCGCCTGGCTGTTGATCCACTGCATTTCCATCAGCACGCAGATGGAGAAGGAATAGGCTGCGCCGTAGCTGGCGCCGCTGGCGACGGTGTAGACGACGTTCTCTTTGGCAAAACGCGGGGCGTAATCATCGAAAAGCGGCGCGAAGACGAGCTGTGCCTTGTCGATTGCGACCTGAAGCGCGGCGAGGCTTTTGATCAACGGCTCAGTCAGGTTTTCGCCGCCGGTGAGCGCGACGACGCCCATGACAAGCTGGTAGATGCGGGAATAGTTGCTGTTAACGGCATCGATCGGAACGCCGGTCGTGTAGGGGGCCTCGAAGCCGACGACATGATCGCAAGCATTTGCGAGCGGCGAACCCGGCTCGACCGTCAGGCCGATCGTGGTTGCACCCTTTGCACGGGCGAATTCGGCGGCGGCCGTCGTTTCCTTCGTCGTGCCGGTCATCGAGCACAGGATAACCAGCGAGCCGGGACCGAGCAGTTTTGGTGCGCGGGCAACGAATTCGGCAGCGTTATAGACATCCGAAGCAATCGCCGCATGCTGATCCAGCAGGAATTTTGCAGGATGCATGATGGAAAGCGAACCGCCGCAGGCAACGAAGAAGACGTGGTGGATTGCGCTCGCGTCAAGGGCACCAAGGGCTGCAAGCACCCCTTTGTCGAAAGTGGATGGCAAGGTCATTTTAAAGCCTTTCTCGATATGACGTTATAATACGTATTATTTTTTTGCCGGGACGTGTCAAGCGCAATTGACAGGCTTGAAACAATTGTGCGAACGTTCTCTTAAATGAGCAAGAGGGATGGGAACGAGCATGACAAACGAACCATTCGTTCTGGCGTTCGGCGACAACGTCGTCGATTGCTACAGTGACGAAAAGGTCATGTATCCGGGTGGAAACTGCGTCAATCTCGCAGCGTTTGCCCGTCGTGCCGGTGCACGCTCCGCCTATGCCGGAGCCGTTGCCGACGACGCAGCCGGACGTGCGATCCGCGATGCGCTGGCCAGAGAAGGGGTTGACGTTTCACGCCTCCGCTTTCTGCCGGGCGCGACCGCCTACTGCGTGATTGAGCTTCAGGATGGCGACCGTGTGTTCGCAGGGGCCAATCTCGGTGTTTCGATTATCGCGCCCGAGACGGCCGATCTTGAGTTCGCCCGCCAAGTCGACGCGCTGCATACCGGCCGTTCGAGCCATATCGATGCGTGGATACCGTTGATCGCCGGGCTGACGCGCGTTTCCTACGATTTTGCGACGATCCGCGACAGGGCTCACATCGCACCGCTGGCGAAGCATTGCTTTCTTGCCGCCTTTTCCGGTGGTGATCTCGGGCGCGACGATGCCCTCGCGCTTGCTGAATTCACCCGTGATGCTGGCGCGCATTGGGTTCTGGTGACGCTCGGCGACCGTGGTGCGTTACTGCTCGGTGCCTGCGGGCTGAGCGTTGTACCCGCTGCCATTGTCGCGCCGGTCGATACGCTCGGAGCAGGTGATAGCTTCATTGCGCGCACGCTGGTCGGACTTCTGCGCGCGGAAGCGCCGGAGGAAGCCCTCGCCGCTGCCGCGCAGACGGCTGCCCTCACCTGCCTCGCCAAGGGCGGCTTCGGCCATGAAAGTCCCATGGACGTCGATATTTCGACCGCCATGACAATTGATGAAATCTATCGCACGACGAAACCGGCCCCCAGTCCGGTGGATGCCTGAAACGTGCGCTGGAACGCCATGCCCAGGGAAGGGCCTGGCGTCATGCCTGCCAGCGCAAGACCTGCACTGGTTCGAGATACAATGACAACAACAAACCCTGATCAGAGGAGGGGCAACATGACCACTTTGAAGACGACGCGCCGCGGTGCAATCGCTGGCGGACTGTTCCTTGCATCGGCTCTCCTGTCGGCCCCGGCCGTCGCCGAGAACGTGACGATACGCATCGCGACCGTCAACGCGCCGACCAGCGAATCCTACAAGGGTGCGATGGCCGCAGCCGAACGCGTCAAGACGCGGACCGAAGGCCGTGTCTCGTTCCAGGGCTTCCCCTCGGGCCAGCTTGGCAGCACGACCGACTCCATCGAGCAGGCGAGCCAGGGTCAACCCGTCATGACCTTCACCTCCGCCTCGTTCCTGTCGACGTTCGGCGTGCCGGAGCTTTCCGTCGTTGAAGGCCCCTTCATGGTTTCCAGCACGGATGAAGCCGAAAACATTGCGTTTTCCCCACTGATGCAGGGCTTCTACGACCGTCTTGCGAAGGACGCAGGCATTCGCCCTGTGGCGCTGAACTGGTTTGACGGTCCGCGCCATATGATCGGCGACAAGGGCTATCCGGCGCCGACGGACCTCAAGGGCGTCAAGATGCGTGTTCCCCCCGTCGAAAGCTGGCTGAAGACCTTCCAGCCTCTCGGCGTCGTCGCCACCACTGTCGAAGCGGGCGAAGTCTATTCGGCGCTTTCCCAGGGTGTTGTCACGGCTGCAGAAAGCCCGCTGACCGGCCTTCGTGCCTCGGGCTGGCAGGAAGTCGTCAAGCACATCACGCTGACCGGTCACTTCAATCTCTTCACCGGATGGGTGATGAGCGAGGCGGTTTACGCGAAGCTGAGCGACGGCGACCGCGCCATTCTGATGGAAGAGTTCAAAACCGGCGGTCAGGACCTGACGAAGCTGTCGGCCAAGCTCGAAGGCGAAATCCGCACGGCGTTCGAAGCACAGGGCGTGACCTTCCACACCGCCGACATCGAGGCCTATCGCAAGGCCACGGCCGGATACTATACGAGCTTCCCGAAGTGGCCTGCGGGTCTCTTCGAACAGGTTCGCGCGGCGGCGGTGGCCAAGTAAAGGGCCGGTTGGTAATCTGAAGGAAGGGCGGAGGCGCTTGCACGCCTTCGCCGCCACCCACGGATTTTGGGAGCGTTCAATGCGTAGTCTGATCCGCCTTTTCGGCGTCGCGCTTCCGGCGGTGACGACCGGAGCGATCGTCCTCGTGGTTTTCGCGGATGTCATCGCCCGCAATTTCTTTCAAGCCCCCATTCCCTGGGCACACGATCTCGCGGTCGTGATGATGGCGGTCACGGTCTGGTTCGGTCTTGCGGGCGCCTGCATGTCCGACCAGATGTTCGGCATCGCCACCGTCGTGGAGCGGTTGCCGCCGCGCTTGCAGATGGCCGCGATGGTTGCCGCCGATCTGTTGACGATCCTGATCGCCGCCGCCGTTGTGCGGGCCGCCTATGCACAGATCTCCACCGCCCGCTTCACGACGTTTCTGGCGCTCGGTTGGCCGAAATGGATCATCGCGGCCTTCATTGCCGCCGGCATGATCATGATCATCATCGTGCGCCTTCTTGATATCGTTGCCCGCCTGCGTGGGGAGAAGAATTTCCAATGACCCTGACCGCTATCGCCTTCGTCGTTCTGCTGCTGCTCGGGCTGCCGGTCGGTTTCGTCATGCTCGGCGCCTCGATGATCTATTTCTTCCAGAACCCGATGATGGCGAGCATCGTCGCGCAGCGCATGGGTTCGGCGCTCGAATCCTTCCCGCTGCTGGCCGTGCCATTGTTCGTGGTGGCCGGTTGCGCCATGGCGCGCGGCGGCATTGCCGACCGGCTTTACGGCTTTGCCGAAACGCTCGTCGGTCACTGGAAGGGCGGGCTGGCGCAGATCGCCGTGGTGAACTCGCTGTTCATGGGTGCCATGTCCGGTTCCGCCAATGCGGATGCCGCCATCGATGCGCGAACCATCGTGCCGGTGATGCGTCAGCACGGCTATACCAACGCCTATGGTTCGGTGGTCAGCGCCGCATCAGCCCTGATCGCGCCGATCATGCCGCCATCCATCGCATTGATCGTTTATGGTCTCCTGACCGATACCTCGATAGGGCGCCTGTTCATGGGCGGCGTCATTCCAGCCTTCTTCATCGCCGCCGCGTTGATGCTGACCGTGCGCTGGTGCGCACGCCGCCATGGGCACACGCAGGCGAGAACGGAACGTGCAAGACCGCGTGAAATCTGGACCAAGGGTCATGCAGCACTCTGGGCGCTGGCCATGCCGGTTCTCTTGCTGTTTGGTCTGAGGACCGGCTTTTTCACGCCGACGGAACTCGGTGCATTCGCCGCGCTCTACGCATTTTTCGTCGGCGCCGTCATCTACAAGGGCCTGTCCTTTTCCGACAGCTACGACCTGCTTCGTGAATCGGCGCTAACGACGGCGGGCGTCATGTTCATCGTCGCTTCCGCCTCGGTCTTCTCGCTGATCCTCAGCCTGGAACAACTGCCGCAGATGCTGGTGTCGCAACTGCTCGGCATTTCGGAAAACAAATATGTCGTTCTGATCGTCATCAACATCGCGCTGCTTGTTCTCGGTACGATTTTCGAGGGATTGGCGATCATCATCATCCTGGGCCCGTTTCTGCTCGATGTGGCGACCAGTCTCGGCATCGACCCCGTTCATCTCGGCGTCGTGCTGGTCTTCAACACGGCCATCGGCTCGGTCACGCCGCCCATCGGCACGGTGATGTTCACGGTCTGCTCAATCACCAAATGCTCCATCGAGGATTTCTCAAAGGAATTCCTGCCGTTTCTCGCAGTCCTTGTCGGTCTTCTGCTGCTCTTCACGCTGGTGCCGCCAATCATCACATTCCTGCCAAACGTGCTGATGTAAGGTGGTGTGCGGCCAGCTACATGTCGGACGTGCTCAAGGGGCGCGCAAGGGGGGTGCGGATAAAAAGTTGGACTGTTTTAAATGCTCAGGCCGAGGCTCTTACGATATTCGACCGGGCTGAGTGATCCCAGTGATATTTTGATGCGCGTTTCATTGTACCATCGGATGTAGGCGTCCACCTCTGCCACGAACTGCTCGATCGTGATGACCTTCCAGTCTCGTGGATAGAAGAGCTCGGTTTTCAACCGACCGAAGAACCCTTCGCACGCGGCGTTGTCTTGCGAGCAACCCTTTCGAGACATCGAGCGAACCAGTCTTGCTTCGCTGATACGGGTTAACCAGCCGGGCCATCGATAATGAGCTCCGCGATCAGAATGGATGATTGGCCGTTCCTCGCCGTTGGCGACGGTTTCGATGGCTGCATCCAGCATGGTGTTGACGAGACCTGCATCCGGTTGGGTTCCGATGGACCAGCTGATGACCATGCCGTCAAAGCAGTCGATGATGGGCGAAAGGTACACCTTGCCTGCTGGGATCTGGAACTCGGTGATGTCTGTCAGCCACTTCACGTTCGGCGCTTCTGCATGGAAGTCGCGATTGATCAGGTTCTCGGGCGCTGGACTGATCTCTCCCAGATAGGATCCAAACCGCCGTCGACGCGGCCTGGCAACGACCAGCTGCTCCTGCTTCATCAATCGCTGGACAACCTTTTCCGAGATTACCACGCTTTGTCTGGCCAGCGACGCCTGCAGTCGTCGATAACCGTAGCAACGACGGTTCGTTTCAAAGATCTCAGCTAGGCTGTGGCGGACGGCGGCATACTTGTCTGCCAGGCACATGCGGGCGCGATGGTAGAAGTAGGAGCTGCGGGCAATCCGAAGCTGGGCAAGCAGCTCTGGCAAGCGATAAACTTCCTTAAGGGCGTCAATCAGTTGGGTCTTCTCCCGATTACTCAGGATCTGCAGATCGACGCCCAGGTCTTTTTTTAGGAGTTCGTTGGCCTTCTTCAGGAGATCATGCTCGAGTTGTAACTGGCGGACATCACGCTGGAGGGCTTCAAGCTGTCGCTCGAGCTCTTCACGTTCAGGCAGCTTGGGGTTGGATTTGCGGCGTTTCATGGATGAGGGAGCCTCGTGACCGAGTAGCTGATCTTTCCAGCTGTACAATGTCGGCCTTGAGACGCCCAGTCGGTCAGCTACCTGTTGAGCGCTTTCATCTCCACTGCATAATCCGATGACCCCCGCTTGCCGGACCTCTTCGGAATAGCCAGGGTGCCACGATCGACCGACCATCGATGTCCGCGCCTCCGGAAACGCCTCACGAACCCATGCGGTTAGAGTTCCTCGACCGGGATAGCCGAGCGCCCTCATCGTCGCAGAGATGCAACGATCATGGGTGCGAAAGTGCTCAAGTGCCGCCTGCCTCTGAGCCTGTGAATATTTTGGCGCTCGCGCTACCGGCTGAGTACGCAGGTCGAGATGCTGTAGGTACTCGCGGTACCAGCCCCTCAGCGCATTCTTGGTGGGATATCCCAGCTGGCGAATGGTCGCGTTAAGCCGCTTGCCAAGCCGGATATAGAGCTCAACCGCTCGAAGTCTGTCTGCGTAGGAATACATGAACTACCTCCTTGGTGGTCCAAGTTTTCGTCCGCACCCCCACCGGCTCACTTCTGCGCGGAAACCAACAATTGCTGTCCCAGACGGCGTCGGCCTGCACATCGCCGCTCTGCACCATGAACGGTTTTGGTTTCTTTCCTTTACCGGCGGCGATGGCGGCCATGGTTCTGCCCGAGGCAACCGACGTGTTGTTTTCGTCAAGGATGGCGGCGCCGTTTTCATCGACCGAGAAGTCGTCGCGATGCTTGATCAGCAGCCAGTTCGTCCGTTTGCCCCCGTCACGGTCATTGCGCATCCGCACCAGCACGAAGCTGCCATGCAGCCGCTCCCCTTCAAGGGTAAACTTGAAGTCGCCCTTGGCGAGAGCCTGCTCGGGCGTCCTGTTGCCTTCCGGCTCCCAGTAGCCGCGGTCCCAGAGCATGACCGTGCCGCCGCCATACTGGCCTTTGGGAATCGTGCCTTCGAAGTCACCATAGTCCAGCGGGTGGTCTTCCACCTCCACGGCCAGACGCTTGTCCTGGGGATCGAGAGACGGTCCCTTGGTCACAGCCCAGGACTTGAAGACGCCGTCGAGTTCGAGGCGCAGGTCATAATGGAGCCGCGTGGCGTCATGCTTCTGGATGACAAAGCGCCGGCGGTTTGAAGCTTTCAGCTTCGTTTTTCCGCTTGGCTCCTGCGTCTTCTGAAAATCGCGTTTCTGCCTGTAGGTCGAAAGCTTGTCGTTGGCCATGGGTATCCCCGTAAATAATCAGCCTGCCGTCCCTGATGGAATGAGGCGTGGGCAGGACAGAGAGAGGCGCTCAACTGCCCAGCCGAAAACAGGAGCACCGCCCACTATCTCAACAAGCAAAATCAATTATTCCAGGTTTTGTTCCGAGGGGGCGGAGGAGGGCAAATGGCTCGTCTTCAGCCGTACTTCCCCAAGAGCGATGGTCGCCAGCGCGTCGATGATCGACGCGTTCTGAGCGGCATCATTTTCGTCAACCGCAACGGCCCAGGTGGTGCGATGCGCCAAAGGAATATGGCCCTTCCAAGACGCTTTATAACCGCTGGAAACGTTGGGGTGACAAGGGCATCTTTCTCCAGATGATGGAATGCTTGGCTGTGCCCGAGGCTGCAGAGCGCATGAACATCATGATCGACGCGACCTATCTCAAGGCCCACCGCACGGCTTCCAGCCTGCGGGTAAAAAAGGGGGCTCAGGCCGCCTGGGCGCACGAAAGGCGGCATGAACACCAAGCTTCATGCCATAACGGATGCGATTGGTCGCCCGATCATTTTCTTCATAACGGCCGGTCAGGACAGCGATTACACCGGTGCCGCCGCCTTGCTTGATGAACTTCCCAAGGCCAAATGGCTACTGGCCGACCGTGCTATGATGCCGACTGGTATCGTGACGCTTTACAGGCGAAGGGGATCATCTCCTGCATTCCGGGTCGGAAGTCCTGCAACAAAGCCATCAAATACCGTAAACGCCGGTACAAACGGCGCAACCGGATCGAGATCATGTTCGGGCGTCTCAAAGACTCGCGGCGTGTCGCTACCCGCTACGACAGATGCCCAATGGTCTTCCTCTCCGCCACCGCTCTCGCTGAAACCGTTATCTTCTGGCTCTGATCAACGAGTCCTGAACCTAGGAAAGTCCCGAACGCTTTAGGTGTCCGAAAACTGCTGCATTTGATTGGTTCTACAAGTTTTCGGGTGCGGGGCGTCTCATAGCATTTCCACCCCACCCTGTCTCCTGCAAGGCGTCGAAATGGTTGGGGGCCACGCACGTCAGGGCAAATAATGTAACCCGGATGTTCCTTCCTCTTGAAAATCGCGGAATATCTGCCGAGTTAGCCGGATGCTGCGCGCTCGTGACGGAGAACAATAGGTTGGCGTGCCATGCTTCAACCGCCTGCTTGACGGGGCGCAGAAACCGGCGGTTATCGTCTATTTGAGAACGGAGGGCTGACGCCTTTTGATGCTATTTTCCATCCGAAGAGAAGGGTCGCAAGACATAGTCGCGACTAATCGTGGAATCATGGGCGCCGGTAAGATCAATCCATCCCGCATCCCGCCCAATGACGGCGCCAATCATGACAAACAGGGCGACCATCATCAAAAGGATCAAGGAAAACAAGACAGGTGGCAGCACTCTTTTGCACCCGAAAAGAAATATTGCAAGGGCGTTGGCTCAATGGAGGGTCGGACAGCCCGAAGACTGGCCGACCCTGCAGCGACGTGACTTCTGGGCACGTACTCATTGCAATGCAGGATTCGCCGGTGTTCTTCAACCCTCTATCGATCAGCATACCGGAATTGGACATGCGAACCCTACCAACGGATTGCCCCATCTTGCTGACACCACCCAGTCGGGTCTTGCCTCCCGTAGAGTGCTGCCTGGGCACAAGGCCAAGCCAGGCAGCAAAATTCCGGCCGCTCTTAAATGCGCGAAGATCTGGAGCAAATGCGAGGATCGCGCCGACGGTCACGGATCCGACGCCGGGAGCAGTGCAAAGTCGACGCATATCTTCATTCGCTTTGATCGCTTCTCGAAGTTTCAGCATCAGCCCGTCGATTTTCTCGGTCAGCAGCCTGATCTGATCCAGGTAAAGCTGGCCCATCTCTCTAACTCCAGTAGGAAGATCATTTGTCTCATCGGCCAGAATTCCCACTACCGCAGTGAGATTGGCGGGTCCTTGAACAACGATGATCCCGAATTCGCCAAGATGTCCACGCAGCGCATTGATGAGCTCGGTACGATGGCGCACGAAGCACTGGTGCGTTCGAAACGCCACCGCTCGGGCTTGATGTTCAGCCCTTGACCTCGACATAATGCATGTTCGCTCGTTGTGCAGCCTCGATCGCCGCTGCATCGGCTGTGTCGTTCTTCTGACGTTTGACAAACGGCTTCACGTAGATCGGAGGGAATCAGCCTTACATTATGGCCACAGCGTTGAGCAAAGCGGCCCCAAAAATGGCCGGTGGCACAAGCCTCCCGCTCCCCCTCGCGTACAGTCGCCCTGTTCTCCTGTCGTGTTTTTTAAGGTTGCCGGTATTGCCGGCGGGGTTAGCCTTGAACCGTCGCATCTTTCCAACGGGTAGCGGCATAGATGCCCGGCGCTTACGAGGAGCGTCGGGCCTCATTCTTTTTGAAGACTATAAGTTACAGTTGAAACGTAAGCTTCGCGCAACCTATCTGCGCTATCTTCTATTCCAACGACACGAATGCCAAGAACAGGCATCATAGAATGCAGCGGCGTTGCGAATAGCGCCTAAGCGTGAGCTCGTCACCCCGCCAGGTGACGGGCTTTTTTGTTCTCACCTGTGCCCAGGAACGTTTGGTTTTTTAGCGAATTGAAACATTGCCGTCGGTGTTCCAATTCCGCAGCGGCGCGAGGCCCGCTCGATTAATCTCCAACGAGATCGGCGGGCCTCACTTTTTTGAGTGCGACGGGAAGCGTTTCCCGAGCCATTGTAGTCTTGGAGTGCCCGTTTCGGCGGACATGCCAGTTTGATTTAGCCCTGATGAACTGCCGAGGGGAAGCCATTTTGAGCGCGGATGGGGATGGATTTCGTTACTTGATCTCGCCGTGCGACGCTCGATCAGATTTGTCGACTGAAGCTTTGCCCAGTGCTGCTTGGGAAAGGTCATGTAAGCGAGGACATCCTGTTCGGCACTATCCATCAGCGTAGCGAGTTTCGGAACCTTCGGCCTGATCTGGTCGGCGACACTGCGCCATTGGGTGCTCGCCGCCGCTGGCGTGTCCTGAGCAAATGCCGTGGCAATGAAGGCGGACACGACGCGACGTCCGCTCTTTCCGGCTTGGACCAAGGCATTGCGCATGAAGTGAACCATGCATCTCTGCCAGGTTGTGATTAGGCATGGAGTAAGGGGTCTGACTCAATCTTGATGATGTTTTAGATTCCACTGGCCTGGTTTTTCACGGAGAACCAGCGCCATGCGAGCCCAGTTTCGGCTTTCCGATCTGATCCCAGCCGAGCTGACGTCAAGTCAGTGCACCACACATCCGATGCGATGGTCATCGCCGCATACGGTCATTCCCCAGGTTGCAAGTGTCCCGAATGCGGTACGACCTCCCATCGCGTTCATAGCCGCTATCCTCGGATGATCGCCGATCTGCCGTGTGCGGGCCGAAGGATCGAATTGCATCTGACGGTCCGACGCTTCGTCTGCAATGTCGTCCATTGTCGCCGAAAGATTTTCGCCGAGCGTTTCGGTGATGGCGTGATCCGACCGATGGCCCGCCGCACGGCACGCCTAGAGACCTTAGTTTACCATCTCGCTTTGGCATTGGGTGGTCGGCCAGCAGCACGGTTCGCAGATCGTCTCGGGTTACCGGTTAGCAATGACACGCTGCTTCGAACCGTTCGCCGATATGATCGCCCACCACCACCGCCGCCAAGCGTTATCGGCATTGATGACTGGGCGTGGCGTAGCAATCACCGATATGGCACGATTATCTGCGATCTGGAACGGCGAAAGACGATCGCGTTGTTGCCCGACCGAGAATCCTCGACCGCAAAGGCCTGGCTGGTTGAGCAGCCGCAAATCAAAATCGTCGCAAGAGACCGCGGCGGCGGATGTGCACAGGCCGCTGCGCAAGCCCTGCCACAGGCCGAACAGGTCGTCGACCGCTGGCATCTCATGGAAAATGCTAGCCACGCCTTTCTTGACGCCGTTCGCAAGTCGATGCGGCAGGTGCGCCTGGCAGTTGGAACAGCAACCGTAAGCCCTAAGCTTCTGACTGCCGCCGAGCGTTTGCAATATGAGGGCTATCTACGGCGTGAAGAGACTAACTCTGTCATTCGTGGGCTCGTCGGCGATGGCGTGTCCATCAAGGAAATCGTGCGCAGAACAGGACATAGTCGTAAGCTCGTTCGCAGTGTCATCCGTGGTCAAAGGACCGACATCTTCCGAGTCCGGCAAACTTCGCTCGAACCACACCTCCCGTGGCTCGAAGCGCAATGGGATGCCGGATTACGAAACGGCGCTGAACCTTGGGCGGCAGCTTGGCTGGCTGGTTTTGGCGGCGGTCTCCGCGTCGTCACGGAATGGGCAACACGACGAAGAAGGGCCGAAAAGGCCGAGAACGGCTCGGTCACGCGCCAGCAGCACGCACCATCGTCCGCCTGATGACCCTTGAGCGCAACAATTTGACCAAGGCGCAGACGATGATGGTCGCAGCGATTGAGGAGCAGCTACCAGACCTTGTCGACGCAAGAAATGTTGTGGAGAGCTTCCACGAAATGCTGCGGCGCAAGTCTAAAGATGATCTGGACACATGGATCAACTGCGCCGCAGCAAGCTTAATCTCTCCATTCGCGAACGGCGTTATCCGCGATAGAGCAGCGGTTCAAAATGCAATCACTTCAATTTGGTCGAACGGCCCGACAGAGGGCCACATCACCAAGCAAACTCATCAAGCGCCAGATGTACGGGCGCGGGAAACTGGATTTGCTTGAGGCACGTATCGTCGGAGCACCCTGATGTCATCGAAATTGCGTCAGACCCCCCGTTACGACGCCGATTGACAATGACGCTGATGGGCGCCGAAGCCAGCAAGGGAAGCCGCGAGGGCCAGTGAATTGAGCTAACGCCGGGTCTAGCGGGTCAGCCCCCAGACATAACCCAATAGCGCGGCAATACTTACGGCTGTTAGCGGACGCTCCCGAATGCGGCTCTCAGCGTCGCGAACTGCGGATCGGGCTTCCGCCTTCATCAGTTCGACACCGCCCTCGGCGATTTCAAGCAGGTTTTCCCTCAGTCGGGCGACGTCCCGACGCAAAGCGCGGACTTCCTCCCCGGCATCGAGAACCTCAGAGTCAATTTGCGACTGGCTCTCCAGTGCGGCGTCGACGCGTGGGTAGTCCCGATCCTCTGCAAGTTCCGCGGCGCGCGCTGGGGAACCTGCGTCTGCGGTCTCCGCTCGGCCCGCCGGGATCGAGGTGATCGTTGCAGACACGGGATCGGAACCAGGGAAGGTGGCCTCTAGCCCCTTATCGAGGGTGCCGGCGCTCGCTGCGGAGCGCTGCCGCTCCTGCTCCTCGCGCATCAACTGGACGGCTGGCGAATTGTTCGGTTCGGACATCGTGTTCTCCGTTCGAGAGGTAGAGTTCATGCGGTCTTGCCCGTCGACAGCGCGCTGGCCGAGCGAAGGAAGTCGTCTTCTTCGCTCGGCACTTTGCCATCGGGCGTAAGGTCGTCCACGGCCTTCGGCAGATCGCGCGTCAACCGATCGAGGATGTCCTCGCGAGACAGGCCCGTCTTGGCCGTGAGTTCGTCGAGGACGTCCGGGCCGAGAGCCTCCGAGAGCTGTCCTCGCTCAATGGGAGCGTTCGGTCCCGGCTGGACCCACGTATCTGCCTTGTCGCCGTGGCCGTTCTGCTGAAACGTCTTCAGAAGGTCGCCCAGGCCGCCGCTGAGGATGCCGCCGGTCGTCAGGCCCCCGAGTAGGTCTCCAAGGCCGCCTTGTCCCCCAAAGAGACCACCCAGGCCGCCGTCCGCCTTATCGGTCGGGCGAGAGGCGTCGCCGCTTTGAGGCTGCCGGTTCTGAAGCCCGCGCAGCACCTCCGCGATCTTGTCACGGTTCTGGTAGCCTGCCACGGCGAGCGCTCCCAGCAGCGCTTTCATAGGTCCACTCATCATTGATCTATCTCCTGTGTTAGCTTCTTCCGGTGTGTTGCCGCTCCGTGGAACGACAACACTGGAAGAGGTCTCACGTTCCTCACTCCTTCGACGGAGGGGGGCGGACACGGGGTCCTCGCCTCATGTTCACTTCACCGGCGGAGACGCCTTGCCGAGCTTGAGCGCGGGTTCGCGCCCCCAGACCCGAAGCTTGCCGAGCTCAGACACGAAGGCGGCAAGTCCTTCTTCGCCGGGAAGGATGATCATGCCCTCGTCGAGGACATCGGTGATCCCGGCTTTGACGAGCAGCGGGAAGGCGCTCTCGTCGTAGCCGATGAACTTGCAGTGCTGGAATGCATCCGCGACGAAGTCCCGCGCGGTCGCCTCCTTTACCAGATCCTCGATCGCGGCGGGCGAGGCGAGGACGGCAACGGCGTCGAACAGCACCGACGGACCACCGTCGATCATATGCTGGGCCTCGATCCAGGAGCCGTCGGACGCGGTCACGCCGCCGACCTTCGGCGCGATCAGCTCGACTAGAGCCTTCTCCTTTTCGATAGCGGTCTTCAGCCCCTTCAAGAGCTTCGCATCGACCCCGTCGGTGACGAGCACACCAAGCTTGCGGCCCTCGAACCGCTTCGGACCACGCTCGACGATGCTGAGGGCAGGAGAGGGCTCGAGATCCTGGCGCGTCGGCATGGCGGCGTCCGCTGCTTTCGGCATCGTCTGGATCCCGAGCTTCTGCGCGACAGTGGTCGCGAGCGTCTCGTCAATGTTCAGGAGATGGGAGATCATCCGCTCCCGGATGGCGACCGTTTCCACCTTGCTCAGTTCGAAGGTCAGCGCCATGGCGATGTGCCGCTGCTCCGGCGGCGTCTGGCTGAGAAAGAACTGGCGAGCCTGGCTGTAATGGTCGGCGAAGCTCTCCGGGCGCAGCCGCACCTTCGAACCGTTCTCCTCGGCAGGGAAGTGGCGATAGCCTCTCGACGGAGATTCGCGCGGACCTTCACCAAAGGAGTTCGGCTGGTAGTTCACCCGGCCGGCCGGGTTGCGCATCGCCATGTGCCCGTCCTGCTGAAAATTGTGGAAGGGACACTTCGGTGCGTTGATGGGAAGGTGCGTAAAGTTCGGACCGCCAAGGCGCTTTAGCTGCGTGTCGAGGTAGGAGAAGTTGCGGCCCTGAAGCAGGGGGTCGTTGCTGAAGCCGATGCCCGGCGGCACATTCTGGGTCATGAATGCGACCTGCTCGGTCTCCGCGAAGAAGTTGTCCGGCATGCGGTCGAGCACGAGACGGCCGATCGGCTTCACGGGCAGGATTTCCTCAGGGATAATCTTCGTCGGATCGAGCACGTCGAAGTCGAAATTGTCGGCAAACTCCTGATCGAAGAGCTGCACGCACAGCTCCCATTCCGGGAAGTTGCCGGACTGGATCGACTGCCAGAGATCGCGGCGATGGAAGTCGGGATCGGCCCCGTTGATCTTGACCGCTTCGTTCCATGCGACGGACTGCAGGCCGAGCTTCGGCTTCCAGTGGAACTTGACGAACGTGGATTCGTCCTTTTCGTTGACAAACCGGAAGGTGTGGACGCCGAAGCCTTCCATGAAACGAAAGGAGCGAGGGATCGTCCTGTCGGACATAATCCACATGACCATGTTCATGCTTTCCGGCGTCAGGCTGATAAAATCCCAGAAATTGTCGTGGGCGGTCTGCGCCTGCGGGAAGGCCCGGTCAGGTTCCTGTTTGGCAGCGTGCACCATGTCGGGGAATTTGATCGCATCCTGGATAAAGAAGACCGGGATGTTGTTTCCGACGAGGTCCCAGTTGCCTTCCTGCGTGTAGAACTTGACGGCAAAGCCGCGAACGTCGCGCGCCAGGTCGGCGGAACCCTTGTTGCCTGCGACGGTTGAGAAGCGCACGAACACGGGCGTCTTCTCGCCTGGTCGCTGGAAGATGTCGGCGCGCGTGACGTCCGACAAGGTTTCGTAGGTCTCGAAGAAACCGTGGGCGCCATAGCCACGCGCATGCACCACGCGTTCCGGAATGCGCTCGTGGTCGAAGTGGAATATCTTCTCGCGAAAATGAAAGTCGTCGACCAGAAGCGGACCTCGCGGGCCGACTCGAAGCGAGTTCTGGTCGTCGGCGACCGGCCCGCCCTGCGACGTGGTCAGGACGTCGGCGCCATCCTCCGCGATCTGATGCAGCTCGCCGCCCGCGCCGCGGTGAAGCTGCTGGTCGTGAATGGTGACGGTGTCGGTAGATGAGGTCGAGCAGGAAGCCCGCGTCGTGCGCTTTGCCATGGTTGTCCCCGATGATGGTGGCCGGATGTCAAAAAAGGCCGTCTGGACGGCCTTCTCGTGAGTTCAGATGGTTTAGGCTGCCTTGCTTTTGCCCTTGGCATTCGCAGACGCCTTTGCGAGCTGCGTCAGCTTCTTGTCCGTCGCTTCCTCTTCGGCAAGATTTGCCTGAAGGAGCGGCACGGCATCCTTCAGACCGAGCTGCTTAGCCCACTCGATAAGAGTGCCGTAGCGGGCGATCTCGTAGTGCTCGACCGCCTGGGCGGAGGAGATCAGGCCAGCGTCAAGAGCCGGAGATTCCTTGAACTCCTCGATTATCTCCTCGCCTTCGGCGATGATGCCCTGGATGGCCTCGCAAGTCTTACCTCGCGCCGGCCTGCCGAGCAGTTCGAAGACCTGCTCAAGGCGTTCGATCTGGCCCTGCGTCTCGTCGTGATGCTGAAGAAAGCCTGCTTTGCCTTCTTCCGACTGCGCGGCGCGGGCCATTTTCGGAAGGGCCTTCAGGATCTGCTTTTCAGCGAAATAGATGTCCTTGAGCGTATCGAGGAACAGGTCGTCGAGTGTCTTGGTGGCTGCCATTTCATTTCTCCCTGTTGATGATTTCTAACTTAACGATGACTGCGATCAGTCGAGCAGGTCGGCCGGTACCTTGCCGCCGTTTTCCGACAGCTTCTTCATGAGCGCCTTGTGAAGGAAGGTATTCATTTTCGCGCTGTCATGGGCGTCGCCGGAATAGCCGAGTTCCTGAGCAAGCTCTTTGCGCTCTTCGAGGCTCGCGTCCATGTCAAGCGCCTTCATCAGGTCGACGATGGAGTGCCGCCAGTCGAGCTTCTGGCCTGACTTCTTCACGGCTTCGTTCAGAATGGTTTCGACATCGACGGAGGAACCGCTGCCGGCCGACTGAGAGGGCTGCGCGGACGACGGGGCTGCAGGCTGGGTTGCGGAAGACGACGAGCTTGCCGCCGGAGCGGCCGCGGTCGTCGACGGTGCGGGCGACGAAGACATTGTGGAGGCCGGCGCGGAAGAAGACGGTGAGGTCGAAGATGCGGACGAGTTTGATCTCTGCGGAGCAGATGCAGCATGTGCTTCGCCAAAGATTGCGTGCTTGATACGGTCGAAGATGCTCAAAGTGATCCTCCTTGTCTGAGCGGGTGAGGACGTGGCCTGAAACGGAGCTGCGATACTTGGCGTACCGAAATCACCACGAAAGGATTCATGAGCCTGTCGTCCCAATAATCACGTGTCCGTGAGTGCCATTTAACGCGGTGGAGGCGTCAAGGTTCCGCGCCCTGAACGAGTGGGAATAAATTTCGTCGCCAGCACCGATGACAACGTCTTATCACCTCCGTGATCGACCCACAGCGTCCAGCCTCTCGACCTGCTGACAAGGCGGTATTGTTTCGAAAGAACAAGCACTTCGTAGCCATGCCAGCGAATCCTGTGTCCCGAGGTAGCCGTGAATCCGCAGTCTCCCGATCATCCACCGCGCCAGGAACGAGCGGACGTCTTGTCGGGAGGCTGTCGATAGGCGTCGTAACGGGACCCCTTATCGGCTCCCAAAAGGGGCTCTGACGACTGATGTGAACACCTCAATTGACGGCCCGCTACCCGCGCCCCCTTCCGGGCATGCCACGTCGCGTCCGACATCAGGCTCGGTTCTGAAGAAGCTTGGCCCTGGCCTAATCACTGGAGCCGCCGACGACGATCCAAGTGGGATCGCAACCTACTCCCAGGCCGGCGCGCAGTTCGGCTTCAACATGCTTTGGACCATGTTGCTGTCTTATCCGCTGATGTCGGCAATCCAGCTTGTCAGCGCCAGAATTGGCCGCGTGACCGGATCGGGGCTGGCGGTCAACATGGGTGCCATCTGGCCGAAATGGCTCGTCACCGGGTTGGTCTGTCTGCTATTCGTTGCCAACTGCATCAATATTGGCGCGAACCTCGCGGCGATGGGTGCGTCGGTCGAGCTCGCGACGGGCATGCCGAGCCTGCCGATCACCATCTTCTTCGCCCTCTTGTCACTAGGGCTGCAGATGTTCATTCCCTATGAGCGATATGCCAACATCCTGAAGTGGCTGACGCTGGTCCTGTTCGCCTACATCGCCGTCCTGTTTGTGGTGAAGATCGACTGGATGGCGACGTTGAAAGGATTTGTCTGGCCAACCTTTGCCTTGAACAATGACAGCTTCACCGTGGTCGTTGCGATCCTCGGCACGACGATCAGTCCTTATCTATTCTTCTGGCAGTAGAGTCAGGAGGTCGAGGAGATCGATCGCAAGGAGGAAGCCAAGCCGCTTGAGGAGGCACCGCCTCAAGCTCCGAAAGAGCTGAACCGGATCGAGCTTGATACCCTCGCGGGGATGGCCGTTTCCACGATCGTCGCTGTCGCGATCATGATTTGCGCGGCCGCGACGCTGCACGCCAACGGAAAGACCGATATCAACTCGGCCGCGGATGTCGCCGAAGCGCTGAAGCCGATCGCCGGCAATTTTGCCTTTGTCCTCTTCAGCCTCGGCATCGTTGGGACGGGGCTGCTGTCGATCCCGGTTCTGGCTGGCTCTGCGGCATATGCCTTCGCCGAAACGCAGGACTGGAAGGCGGGTCTCGACCACAAACCGTGGGAAGCCGTGGGCTTCTACGGCGTTATCGTGGCGGCGACCCTGTTCGGACTCAGCCTCGAATTTGTGCCGCTCGATCCGGTCAAGGCGCTGTTCTGGAGTGCCGTCATCAACGGATTTGTCGCCGTGCCAATCATGATCGCGATGATGATGGTCGTCAGCAGCAAAAAGCAGATGAAGGAGTTCACGGCTCCCATTGCCATGAAGATCTGCGGATGGGCGGCGAGCGGCGTGATGGGTGTTGCAGCGGTCGCGATGCTCATTGACTGATGCATGAGCCTTCAGGTTAATTGGCATTTTATTAATATTGTCGGCATCTAATAAACAAACGCGCTGATCGTTTTGCGCTGTATTGCGTTTCGCTTGCAGAACTAGGATATCGAGATGCCGAACTCAGGTGATACCGTGCTTGTCGTTGAGGACGAAGCTCTCATCCGCTGGAATATCGTCGATGCCCTGGAAGAGGCTGGTTTCAAGGTCCTCGAAGCCTGCAATGTCGTCGACGCAGTCGCGATCCTTGGCGTGGTTCCCGACATCATTGCGGTGTTCACCGATGTCGACATGCCAGGCCCGAAAGACGGGTTGGATCTCGCGCAAGTGGTGAGTACCGACCGACCCGACGTCAAAATTCTCGTCGCCTCTGGACGCCATCGCCCCGCGAATACCGACCTCCCAGCAGAATGCCGCTTCTTCGCCAAACCCTATAGCTGCGCGAACGTCATTGCCAGTCTGAACGAGATGCTCTCGGCCGCATAACAAACGCCGACGGCACCCTTCGTCAGTCTCTTGCTGCCACGCCCGAAAGTATTCGCTGAAGATCCGCAAGAGGCACAGGCTTGGTGAGGTGGAAATCGAACCCCGCATCTCTGGCCAGTTCCTTGTCCTTATCCTGGCCCCAGCCTGTCTGAGCGATGATGGTGGTGTGTTCGAACAGGTGGTCCTGCCTCAGCGCGCGGCAGACCTCGTAGCCATCCATACCGGGGAGGCCAATATCGAGCAGGATCGCGTCTGGCCTATAGTTGCGAGCGGCATCCAGAGCTTCTCGTCCATCGTGGACCGCCTCGAATTCATGGCCGATGTCCTCCAGCAACATCCCCATCGTGTCGGCGATGATCGGGTTGTCATCGATGACGAGGACTTTCAGCCTCTGGGATGGCTTCTCCGTTGGTTTGGCGGACTGTTCCGCAGTTGTGATTTCCTCCGGGGCTGCGGTTAACGGGATCTGGACAGTGAAGACGCTTCCTCGATCAGTCCCCTCGCTTGATGCGCTGACCGAGCCGCCGTGCAGTTCGACCAATTGCTTGACGAGGGCCAGGCCGATACCGAGGCCACCTTGCGAACGCTCTCGATGACCACCGACCTGCGCAAACAGCCGGAAGACGTCGCTCTGCATCTCGGCCGGAATGCCTACTCCATTGTCGCGGATGGTGATGACAGCTTTGCCGCCGTCCGCGGTCACCGATAGTTTGATCGTTCCGCCGGATGGCGTGTATTTTGCTGCGTTGGTCAGCAGGTTGGCGATGACCTGCGACACGCGGGCCGGGTCCGCATCGATCCAAAGATCTGCGGTGGGGATATCGAGCTCGAAGGTGTGTGCTGCGCGATCGATAAGCGGGCGGCTGGCCTCGGCCGCTGAATGAACGACGTCCGCGACCCTGACCTTCTCCTGGCGCAGCTCGATCTTTCCTTGGCTGACACGCGAAACATCAAGGAGATCGTCGATCAGCCTAACCAGGTGGTCCAACTGACGGTCCATCATCTCGCGAAGCTCGTAAGCCCTCACATCGTCGGGATCGCGCCGCAGGATATCGAGACCATTGCGAAGCGGTGCAAGTGGGTTGCGAAGCTCATGGGCAAGAGTGGCCAGGAACTCGTCCTTGCGGCGGTCCGCTTCCTTCAGCGCCTCGGCCTGGGTCTGAAGCTGGTCCCGCTGCTGCTCGATCTGTTGGCGCTGACGATAGAGTTCGAAAAAGACCTCTGCCTTATGGCGCAGCACATCGGGCTCGATCGGCTTCTGGATAAAATCCACGGCTCCCGCTTCATATCCCTCGAAGCGGCGGCGCTCGCTCGTGCTGCCGGCGGTAACAAAGATGATCGGGATGCGGCGGGTTCGCTCATTGCCGCGCATCAGTTCGGCAAGCTCAAAACCGTTGAGGCCAGGCATCTGGACGTCTATCAAGGCGAGCGCGACATCATCCTCAAGGAGGATTTCGAGCGCCTGGTCGCCGGAGCGGGCTTTCAGAAGATACAGGTCGTCGCGACGAAGCAGCGCTTCGAGAGACAGGAGGTTTTCTTCGAGATCGTCGACCAGCAAAAATTTGACGGGGTTCATGGCTCAACCTTTTGCAGATAAGTAGCTATCGAAGCAAGTGACAAAATATCGGCTTTCGCAACGGCTTTAATCGCAGCCTCTGGCATGGCGTCCTGAAACGCCGTGTCTGGTTCCTGAACAATTGCGATGCCGCCTGCGTCGGCGATCGCTTTGAGGCCCAAAGCCCCATCCTGGTTGGCGCCGGTCAGAACAATACCAATCAGGCCGGGACCGTAAATGTCTGCAGCCGATTCAAACAGGACATCGATCGACGGACGGGAAAACAGCACGGGCTCATCGGCGGATAGCGCAAGTGACCTGTCTGTTTCGACAAGCAGATGGTAGTCTGGCGGCGCGAAGTAGATAGTCCCTGCTTCGAGCGGAACCTTGTCCTCTGCCTCAACGACATTAAGGGCGCATTTTGCGGCAAAGAGCTCGGCAAGAACGCTGCGTTTGTCCGGAGGTATATGAACCACCACCATGATCGGTAATCCGAAGTCGGCAGGAAGCGCTGGCAGGATAACGGATAGCGCCTCAAGGGCACCAGCCGATGTACCGATCACGACAGCCTCTGGACTGGAGGTGCTCATCGGACCGCCTTCTGGTAGATCTTCTCTTCGCGAACGACGTCTGTGAACGCATTGGCATGCGCCGAGAACCGAAGGCTTTCCTTCGCGCCGATCCCCAAAAAGCCTTTCCGCGCGAGCGATTCCTTGAACAGGCCGATGGTCCGATCCTGAAGTGGCCGATCGAAGTAAATCATCACATTGCGACAGGAGATCAGATTCATCTCGCCGAAGACCGCGTCTGTCACAAGGCTATGGTCGGAAAAAACGACACGCTCCCTGAGGCTGCGGTCGAATGTCGCCCGGCCATAACCGGTGGTGTAATAATCTGACAAAGACGACTTGCCGCCTGACGCTCGGTGGTTTTGCGTGAAGAGCTGCATGCGATCGAGATCATAGACACCGGCTTCGGCGATCCTCAACGCTTCCTGGTTGATATCGGTGGCATAGAAGATCGTCCTGTCCTCCAGACCCTCCTCGCGGAACAGGATCACAAAGGAATAAAGTTCCTCCCCGCCGCTGCAGCCAGCGATCCAAATCTTAAGCGATGGATAGGTCTTAAGATGCGGCACCACCTTCTCGCGAATGGCGCGAAAGTAGCTCGGATCGCGAAACATCTCGCTCACCTGCACGGTCAGATAGCCAAGCAACCGCGGCAGCATCGCCTCGTCGTGCAAGACGCTTTCCTGGATGGCCGAAATAGTCGGAAACCCCAGTTGCTCACGGGCCTGACGCAGGCGTCGCTTCACCGATGCCATCGCGTAATTGCGGAAGTCATAGTGGTAGCGGACGTAGAGCGCCTCCAGCAGCAGCCGGATCTCGATGTCCTCGATCTTGTCGAATGTCTCGCTCATCGCGGCATCCAGACGCGGACGAGCGATAGCAGCTTTTCGACGTCGAGTGGTTTGGCCATATAATCGTTGGCGCCGGCATCGATGCAGCGCTGCTGATCGTCGGGCATCGCCTTGGCCGTCAGAGTGATGATCGGCAGCTTTTTCCAGTCAGGATTTTTTCGGATCGCCCGCGTTGCTGTCAGGCCATCCATCACCGGCATCATCACATCCATCAGCACCAGATCGATCTTGGACACGTCATCGGCGCTGGATTTCTCCAGGGCGTCGAGCGCCTCCTGGCCATTGCGGGCTATCTGAATGAGCGCGCCACGGGGCTCCAGAATATTCGTGAGGGCGTAGACATTACGCACGTCGTCTTCAACAATGAGGATCCGGCGTCCCTCAAGCAGGGCGTCGCGGTGACGCGCCTTGCGGATCATCTTCTGCTGCTCGTCCGGCAGCTCCGAGACGACCTGGTGCAGGAACAGCGACACCTCGTCCAGCAGCCGCTCCGGCGACTTTGCCCCTTTGATGATGATCGACTTCGAATAGCGACGAAGTTTTTCCTCCTCGTCGGATGCGAGCACGCGACCGGTGTAGACGATCACCGGTGGGAAGGAATGCGTGTCCTCCTGGCTGATGGTTTCAAGCAGCGAGTACCCCGACGCGTCCGGAAGTGAAAGGTCAAGAACCATGCAATCAAATGTCTGGTCCTTCAGCAGTGCCAAGGTTTCCGCTGCTGTCCCGGCGCTGACCGTCTCGACGTCGTGTGACGTGAGAAGCTTGGCGACGGCCTCTCGTTGAACCTCGTTGTCTTCAACGATCAGAACACGGCGCACGCCTTGCGTAAGCTTTGCTTCAAGCTTGTGCAGCACTTCGACCAGTTGCTCGCGCTGCACCGGCTTCAGCATGTAGCCAACAGCCCCGAGCGACAGGGCAGTCTCCGTATAGTCGTCGCCCGAGACGATATGGATCGGAATATGCCGGGTGCGGACATCCCGCTTCAGACGATCGAGGACGGAGAGGCCGGACTGATCGGGTAAGCCAACATCGAGGACGATGGCGCTCGGCATGAACTGCTGCGCGAGGTTAAGGGCGTCCTGGGCGGTGCCTGCTACGAGCGAGCGGAAGCCCATCTCGCGGGCGAGGTCACGCAAGATCGCCGCGAAGGTCTGATCATCTTCGACGACAAGCAGAATTCGTCGCTCGTCCGAGGGCATAGCGCGGTCGTCCTCCACAATCGCTCGCGGCAGTAGCGCCGTCGGTTGACTTGGTGCTGCTGAAGCAGCGGGTGCGAGGGGTACGGCATTGCCGACCGGAGCTCTCGGCGCGACGATGGCAGGATCGTAGGCGAGCGGGAGCGTGACCGTTAAGGTGCTGCCTTTCCCTTCCTGGCTTCTGATATGGATCGTACCACCCAGCAGGCGCACGAGTTCACGGGAAATAGACAGGCCTAATCCCGTGCCGCCAAACTTGCGGCTGATCGTTCCATCCGCTTGATGGAAGGCCTCGAAAATCCGTTTTTGCTGCTCCGGCGCGATGCCGATCCCCGTGTCCGTCACCCCAAAGGCGACCTGGCCGTCGCCCGTTCGGTTCATCGAAAGCGTAACCTTGCCTTTCTCGGTGAACTTGAAAGCGTTAGACAGCAGGTTTTTGAGGATCTGTTCGATCCGCTGCAGATCGGTCTCGATGACTGCGGGGCATTCCGGCGAGATGTCGATCTCGAAACCGAGCGACTTGTTTTTGGCAATTGGTTCGAAGACTTGACGCAGGTTGTTGGATAGACGCTCGACGGAGACGGGTTCGGGCCGGATGTCGACATGGCCCGCCTCGATTTTGGAAAGATCAAGAATGTCGTTGATCAGGTTGAGAAGATCGTTACCTGAAGACTGGATGGTCTGGGCATACTTGACCTGCTCGGCCGTCAGGTTGTCGTCGGGATTGTCCGCCAGCAGTTTCGCCAGGATCAACGACGAGTTCAGCGGCGTGCGCAGCTCATGCGACATGTTGGCCAGGAAGTCGGACTTGTATCGGCTGGCCTGCTCCAGCTCGCGGGCTTTCAGCTGAGTTGAGGCGTTGGAGCGCTCCAAGTCGTCTTTTTGCGATTCCAGCTGTTGCGCCTGCTCCTCAAGCTGAGAGTTCGTCTGCTCCAGTTCGACCTGCTGCTGTTCGAGCCGCGCTTGCGACTCCTTCAAGGCCCGACCCTGTTCCTCGAGTTCTTCGTTCGAGACCCGCAGTTCCTCGCTCTGCACCTGCAGCTCTTCCGATTGTCGCTGGGTTTCCTCCAGAAGGTTCTGCAACTCACTTCGATAGTTCGCCGAACGAATGGCGGTGGCGATCGTGCCGGATGCCTCTTTAAGGAACGTGAGGACGCGTTCATCCACAGGCCGCAGGAAGCCGAGCTCGATCACAGTGTTCACGTTGTGGTCGATCGCCGCCGGGGCAAGAACCAGGTGCCGCGGCTTATCCCGGCCAAGCGCCGAGCCGAACTCCAGATAGTTTTCCGGCACGTCGTTGACGATGACGGGTTTGCCCTCGACCGCCACCTGTCCGAGCAGACCTTCACGGGGCCTGACCAAATCCGGAAGCTTTGCATCGGCGGGGACGCCGTAGGTCGATGAACGCTTGTAGGCATCTGACCCACCCACGAAGATTGCCCCGGCGACGGCCCCGACGTGGTTTGCTAGGTAAGTCAGAATGCTGCCGCCAAGTTGCTCGGTGCGCTGGTCGCCCATCATCGCGGATGCCAGTCCAAGATTACCCGCCTGCAGCCATTCTTCGCGGCGACGGGCGAGGGTAGAACGGCGGATCAAAACGCCGATGGCGATGGTCAGGAGAATGCCGAGGATGCCGGCAAGTACGCCGCTCAAAAGCGCAGTACCATAGGCATTGTTCATTTCCTCGAGGCGCTTTGCCCGCAATACCGCTTCTTCTCGGCTCATCGCCGAGAGCTGTCCGCGCACGGCATCCATAGCCACCTTGCCGCGATCGGAGTTGACGACTGCCAGTGCCGCGTCCAAACCTTGGCTGCGACGAAGATCGATCGTCTGCTTCAACTCCGCCAGCTTGGCATCGACATGCTGCTTGAGTATGGGCAGGCGCCGGACCTGGGCCGGATTATCGCTGGTGAGCTCGCCAATTTCCTGGATCTTGGCCGGGATCGTATCAAGGGCCGTGTTGTACGGATCGAGGTACCGTTCGTTGTTCGTGAGTAGGAAGCCGCGCTGGCCGGTTTCCGCGTCCTGCGTGCTCGACAGCAACTCGTCCAATGTGATGATCACCTCGTGCGAATGGACGATCGCCTCTGTATTCTCCCGCAGCGTCTTCAGGTTGATGTAGGCAAACGCGCCGCTGATCAGGAAGAAAACAATCGCGCCGGCGAGGCTGAGGGCGACGACGGGGTCGAGACCGAGACCACGGCGGGTCAGGTCTTGAGAAGCGGTCTGTGGCATGTGTCTGTTCCTGAACAAGGCGAGGCAAGGTCGTGGCGGAGTATATGGGCGAGCTACTTCTAGCTAGTGCAACAGCCGCCGTCATCAATATTCTGCTATTATTCCTCCGACGGGCTGTTGCCGACAGGCCCATAACAGGCGAACCATCACTTGCTTGTGTGCGGTCGGCTGAAGCCTGCGGACGACCCATGCGCGCCGGCGTTCCTGCCGAAGGCAAATGGCCTCGCGGAAAGAAGATCCGGAAATGGGTATCCAACGCAATGATGCAGAACTTGACCGGTACAAAACGCGTTTCGCACGTTGCGGGAAATCTTGCATGAGCGTCACTCATACAAAAGCCTAGGTCCTGTTGACAAAGTATGGCAGCCATATCTTTGCGGCTGCCAGGGCGAGGAATGCCGAGAAGGATTTTCGTGTCTTGTCGTATCGGGTCGCGACGCGCCGGAACTGCTTGAGACGGTTGAACATCCGCTCGATGCGGTTTCGATCTTTGTAAACCCGAAAGTCGCAGGCAGGCGGGTTCTTTCGGTTGGTTTTTGGCGGAATGACCGGCCTGATACCGTGGATCAGGAGTTCTTCACGCAGGAAGTCACCGTCGTAGCCTTTGTCGGCGAGGAACAACCTCGGCTTGCCGACCGGTATCGCCAGCAAGTCAGGAACGGCGTTGTAGTCCGAAGCCTCGCCGCCTGTCAGGACGAAGCCAAGAGGGCGGCCCTGACCGTCTGCTCGGGCGTGGATTTTCGTCGTAAAGCCGCCGCGTGATCGACCAAAAGCCTCCTGATAAGTCCCCCTTTTGCGCCCGCCGCCTGCGAATGGCCGCGAACAGTGGTGCTGTCGATCATGTGCTGCCAGTCATCCGTCAGCCCCAGTTCGACGAGGGTCTCAAGCAGGGCGTCCCAAACGCCTTGTTCGGCCCAACGGCGGAAGCGCACATAGACCGAATTCCACTTTCCGTATCGCTCATGCATGTCGCGCCACGGGCATCCGACCCGAAGGACATGCAGCATACCGTTCAGATATTGCCGATTATCCTTCCTGCCGCGTTCGGTGGGCAACAACCCCTCGATGATCCGCCATTCCATATCTGTCAGGTCGCCGCGAGCCAAAACTGCCTCCTAAAAAGCAGTCTTGAATCACGCTTCTGCTGATTTGGGAATCCACTTTGTCAACAGGACCTAACATTGCGCTGTCATTTCCTTTGATATCTAACCTTCGAATGAAGAAGGTAACGGCAACAGAACTGGCATCAGACGTTGGGAACATCGCGCGGACGATCACCTATCTCGCTCTCCCGGGAATGCGACCGACGGATCTCGTAGGCGCGGTCGGAAAGAAACATCCTGCCGTGGCATAGTAAAGTTAACGACCGAGAAGCAAAGGTGTGACGCCAACCTCTTCCACATCCCGCGCCACGACATCCCCTCCAACCATCATCGAAAACTGCGCACAGCGGCGATGAACCCTATGGGCGAAGATCGCTCGGGCATGAACGGTTTTATGCGGCTGGCGTCACACCTTTGCTTCTCGGTCGTTAACTTTACGATGCCGGTATCCACTATCTGATGAAGGTTGAGTCGACGATGCTCCCTGAAATCTGATAAGTCTTACAGTCTGGATCAAACCCGCCGGAAGGTCATTGACAAGTTCGATACTGCCGCCGAAGCGCTCGATGATTTCCTTGGCGATGGCAAGACCGAGCCCCACGCCCGGGGTTGACTTGCGCCGCGCGAGGTCGACCCGGAAGAAGGGTTCGAAAACCCGCCCGATCAGTTCCTGAGGAATGCCAGGGCCCTCGTCCCTGATCGTCACGACGATTTCGCTGTCGTCTCCGGTCAGATCGATATGCGCCTTCTTGCCATGGGTGACAGCGTTCAGGATGAGGTTGCGCAAGGCTCTCTTGAGTGCCAGCGGAGCCGCCTTGATAGTCATGGCGTCTTCCGGCTCGATGAAGTCGAGAGCACCCGCATGACCAAGATCGGAAACATCGCTGACGATCTCGCTGAGAAGCGTACCGATGTCGATCGTCTTGGCGCTGTCCTGGCTGACCTCTTCCCGCACCAGAACAATGGCGCTGTCCGCGATGGCGTCCAGCTCCTCAAGGTCCGCCAGCCATTTGGCCCGTTCCTCGTCGTTTTCGATGAATTCAGCCCTCAGGCGCATACGGGTCATCGGTGTTCGGAGATCGTGGCCGGCGGCGGCGACGAGGCGCATGCGGCTTTCCATAGCCGCTTTCAGACGGCAGGCGAGTTCGTTCAGCGCCCGCGCCGTGGCGCGGATTTCGCCCGGTCCGGTTTCCGGCAGGTGCGGCAGCGAACCGTCAGGCCCGATGTTGGCGGCGGCGTTTTCCAGCATGTCGAGCGGGCGGGTGATCTTGCTGGCCGCAAAGATCGAAACCGCGGCGCTACCAAGAATGATCAGCCCGATCCACATGCCGAAAATCTTCCAGCCGCCCGGCGGCGGACCCATATGCGGGATTTCCGCGACCAGCCAGCCGCCTTTTTCCAGCGCGATGGCCGCCATGGGCGCAGGATTTCCCGGCGAGCGGATGACCATCGCGGTGCGCGGCTCTCCGACGCGCACGAGCGCCTTTTCCAGAAATTCCGAGAGCATCCCGTCGAAATCACCTTTCGGCGGTTTTTGTTTGATGTCAAAATAACCCGGCTGCTGGAGCGTGGGGTCGCGCTCGACCATCGTCACGGCGAAGGAAAGGCTACGGGCCACCGGCTCGATGGTGGCATCAGGCGGTGGCGGCTGCAATGTCCGGTCGGCGACAATAGTCGCAAGCGCGATCACAGCAATGATGGAGACGATCATCAGCGCCGTGATGCGGCTTCTAAGAGAACTCATCGCTGCACCGGCAGGGTTCTGACCGGAACAGTCATCTGGTAACCGCCATTGCGCACGGTCTTGAAGATCGGCGTTTGAGTATCGGCGTCAAGTTTCTTGCGCAAGCGGCTCATCAGCACGTCGATTGAGCGGTCGAACGGTCCCCGGTCCCTGCCCTGCGTGAGGTCGAGAAGCTGATCGCGGGAAAGGAGCCGTCCCGGCCTGTCCAGAAATACTTTCAGCAGATCAAATTCCGCTCCCGTCAAATCAATATTTTCGCCGCTGGCGCGGACCACGGAGCGCTGCTCAGGATCGGCAGTGAAATCCGCAAAACCATAGGCGGCGGATGAGGGGTGGGGGGCTTCCTGCGGCGTCGCGCGGCGCAGCACTGCCTTGATGCGCGCCGTCAGTTCGCGTGGATTGAAGGGTTTGCCGAGATAGTCGTAGGCACCGATTTCCAGCCCGACGATGCGGTCGACATCCTCCTTCAGCGCAGTCAGGAGAATGACTGGCGTGCGCGGCCGGCGGCCCTGCAGATCGCGGCAGATATCGAGACCGGAACCATCTGGTAGCATGACGTCGAGCACGATCAGATCGGGGCCGGAACTGGCGATCCGCTCCTCGAACTCACGCCTGTCGGCGGCCATCGACACGCGGAACCCCTGCGAGCCGAGATATTTCGCGAGCAATGTGCGTATTTCCGGATCGTCATCGACGATCAATATATGTGTCACCGAAACCGTCGCCATATCGTCCAACCTTTTGATGCCACTATACATAAGCGACGCGAAGAAACGGCGGATTTTTGCAACGAAAGCTTGCTGCGGCCGCTCTGGCAACATTCGGTTAAAAATAGGCCGCGCGTGGAACAAGACCCGCAACATTGGGACCAAAGCCGGAAACGCTTAGCTCCTATCGTCTTCTCAGGTTGGAAAACGAAAAGGAAGGTAAGATGAGAAACGCTCTAATCGCCACCGCCGTGGTCGTGACAACTGTTCTTGGCGCTTCGGCCACCTCCCGAGCTGCGGAGCAGGGTGAACCATTGCCGCAGGCATCGGAACAGGCCGTGCCGCCGCTGGCCAGTCCTGACTTCGGCTCGAATAGTGCTCCGGAGCAAAGGCTGCCGCATGGCCGCAAGATGGCCGGGCCTGAGATGCTACGCCCGGATATGATGGGGCCGGATATATTGGGGTTGGCGACGAAACTTTCGGCAGCGGAAATCTATCTCGGCGTCACACCTGAACAGCTTGGTCCGTAGCGCGCCTATGCCACTGCGCTGATCGATCTTGTTTTGCCCACTTCAGAACTCAAGCCATTGCCGCCGAAGGGACCGGGTGCGACGCGGCTAGAGCCGCGTCTTGCCGGTGAGGAACTGGCCGGCATCGCAATGAAAAAGGCAGAACAGGCTAAAGCACTTCAGGACGCATCGGCTACGCTGAAACCGAAACTTTCTCCGCAGCAGGTGCAGAAGCTTGCTGAACTCGAACGCGCATTGATGCCGCCTCTGCCTCCCGTCCCGCATGATGGCCGTGCACGAGACGGTCGTATCGAGCCTCCGCATGGCGACAGGATGCCGCCGCTGCCTCAGGCAGAGCGGGGCTGACGCCACTCTTCAAAGTTTCCTCCTTTAATAGCCCCCCAGCAAAGGAGGAAATCAGCCGGAAACGGCTGAAGCCGGGGGATCGCTCGCCTGCGATCCCCCGCGTGATTTTCAAGCGAGAAGATGATGATGAGATATTTCTACCTGATGCTGGCGACGGTTTTTGGTTTGAGCTTCGTCTGGTCGGTCGCTGCGGCCAGTGACAGGCCGGTGCGAGATCCGGCGGCGAAATTCCGGCAGGACGAACAGTGGCACCAACCCGTCTGCGCCAAGGAACGGCGCGAAAATGCACACGGCAAGCGTCGTCACCACACCTGCCGCAAGGCATCCGCCAGAAAGTCTGTTGCCGCCTATGAATGGATCGAAGCAGACAACGGCTTCATCCTAGTGAAACACGACATGAGGTCGGTTTCTTCTTTTGAGTAGACCGGCCGGACAGGACAGGACGATGAAAATGGCTCGCAAAGCAGGTGTGGCGCTGACGGTTGTCGCGCTCGCCCTAGGTGGCTACTGGCTGTCCTCCCAATATACGCGGGCCGCAACGCCCGGTTATATCACCTCATCTGTGAAGCGCGGTGATATCGAGCAGACTGTTCTGGCGACTGGAACGCTCAAACCCGTTCGTCTGGTGGCCGTCGGCGCGCAGGCCTCCGGTCGCATCACCGCCGTCAAGGTCGCACTTGGAGATACGGTCAAGGCGGGCGATCTCATTGCCGAGATCGATTCCGTTACCCAGAATAACAGCCTTCGCACGGCGCTGGCAGCGCTTGCCAACGTGAAGGCGCAGCGGGTGGAAAAGCAGGCGACACTTGTTCTTAACCGCCAGAGCCTTGTCCGCCAACAGGAAATGGTGTCGAAAAATGCCGCCTCCCGTGCGGATTTCGAAAGCGCCACTGCAGCGCTCGCAGTCACCCAGGCGCAGATCGAAGCGATTGACGCCCAGATCGAGGAGGCACAGGTCGCTGTCGAAACGGCAAAGGCCAATCTCGGCTATACGAGGATCACCGCGCCCATCGAAGGCACTGTTCTGTCTATCGTCAGCCAGGAAGGGCAGACCGTCAACGCCACCCAATCCGCGCCTACCATCGTCATTCTCGGCCAGCTCGACCGGATGACGGTGCGCACGGAGATTTCCGAGGCGGATGTAACGCGGGTCAAGCCGGACCTGCCGGTCTATTTCACCGTGCTGGGTGAGCCGCAGCAGCGTTACGACGCGACGCTTGCTTCGATAGAGCCGGCACCGGAATCGGTGCGCAGCGATTCCAGCTTCAGTTCCTCGACCTCTTCATCCTCCAGCTCGTCCTCCTCCAGCACGTCGGCCTCCGAGGCGATCTATTATAATGGCGTGTTCGAAGTGCCGAACCCGGAAGGCAAGCTGCGCACCTATATGACGGCGGAGGTCCATATCGTTCTTGGCGAAGCGAAGGACGTGCTGACCGTCCCCTCGGCGGCCCTTGGCAGCATGGAAAGCGACGGCAGCTATGCCGTGCGTGTGACCGACGCCGATGGCACGGTTTCCGACCGCAAGGTCGAAATCGGTTTGAACAACAAGGTCACGGCGGAAGTTCGTTCCGGCCTTGCCGAGAATGAGCGCGTTGTGACAGGCGAGCGTTCCACCGCCACCACCGCAAACGCCATGCCGGGGCCGGGCGGCCCGCCGATGGGGCTCTGAACCATGGCTGAACCTTTGATTTCGCTTAATCCGTGCGGCGGGATTATCCCTCCGGCGAAGGCACGATCAGCGTGCTGAAGAACATCGACCTCACTATCGAGGCCGGTGAGATGGTGGCGATCGTCGGCGCGTCCGGGTCGGGCAAGTCGACGCTGATGAATATTCTCGGCTGCCTCGACCGCCCGACATCGGGTAGCTACAGCATCAGGGGCCGGGAAACGGGCAATCTCGATTCCGACGCGCTTTCGGCGCTCAGGCGTGAAAATCTCGGGTTCATCTTCCAGCGCTACCATCTGCTCGCCGAACTGACGGCGCTCGGCAATGTCGAAATTCCGGCTATCTATGCCGGCAAGACGCAGGGCGACCGTAGGCACAATGCCGCAAGGCTGCTTGGCCGCCTCGGCATGGCGGAACGCCTCGATCACCGTCCCGGCCAGCTTTCCGGCGGCCAGCAGCAGCGCGTTTCCATTGCCCGCGCCCTGATGAACGACGCCGAGATCATTCTTGCCGACGAGCCGACCGGCGCGCTCGACAGCACCAGCGGCGACGAGGTGCTGCGCATCCTCGGCGAGCTGCATGCCGAAGGCCGCACCGTCATCATCGTTACCCATGACATGTCGATTGCCAGACGCGCCGGGCGGATCATCGAAATCAGCGACGGCACGATCATTTCCGACCGCAGGACGGATGCAACGCCCGTACCGCAGGACGATGCCAAACCCGTTGCCGTTTCCGGCGGGTCTTCCGGTCTCGCGGGTCTCGTTTCGTCCCTGCGCGAAGCCTTGCGCATGGCGCTTCTGTCGATGCGGGCGCACAAGCTGCGCACCTTTCTCACCATGCTCGGCATCATCATCGGCATCGCCTCGGTCATCAGCGTCGTGGCGCTCGGGCAGGGGTCGCAGCAGCGGGTGCTGCAGAACATATCGAGCCTCGGCACCAACACGCTGGAAATCTTCGCGGGCAAGGATTTCGGCGACATAAGGTCGGGCAAGATCACCACGCTCGTCGTTTCCGATACCGAAGCGCTTGCCAAGCAATCCTATGTCGCGGCGGTGACGCCGACGGTCTCGACCTCCAGCACGGTGCGTTTCGGCGCGAAGGAGGCGAATGCGCTGGTGAACGGCGTCAGCGAGCGCTATTTCGTCGCCAAGGGCACCAAGCTGTCGCAGGGCCGCTTTTTCGATGGCGGAAGCGTCGCGCAGAAGGCGCAGGAAGTGGTGATCGACGAAAATACCCGCAAATCGCTGTTTGCGGATTTCGATGGCAGTCCTGTCGGCCAGGTCATTCTCATCGGCAAGGTGCCGGCCCGCATCGTCGGCGTCACGCAGGCGCAGCAGGGCGGTTTCGGCTCAAGCCAGAACCTGTCGCTTTACCTGCCCTATACCGCCGTCCAGTCACGCTTTCTCGGCAGCCTGTCGCTGCGCAGCATCACGGTGCAGGTGGCCGACGATGTCGATGCCTCAATCGCCGAGCAGGCTGTGACGACGTTTCTGACCCAGCGGCACGGCACACGGGATTTCTACATTCTCAACACCGACGACATTCGCCAGACCATCACCAGCACCACGCAGACGCTGACCCTCCTGATAGCCGCTATCGCTGTGATTTCGCTGCTGGTCGGCGGCATCGGGGTGATGAACATCATGCTGGTATCTGTGTCTGAACGCGTATCGGAAATCGGCGTGCGCATGGCAGTCGGCGCACGGCGCAGTGATATATTGCGCCAGTTCCTGATCGAGGCAGTGCTCGTCTGCTCGACGCTGATCGGCGTTGTCTTCGGTTATCTGCCGGCGCGCAACGCGTCGAAGCTCGATCCCGTCGCGGCGCTCTCGAGTGTATGAAGAATAAAATCATTGGGATCACGTTCAAAGCACTGAAAGGAGTGTAAAAGCCTTGTTCGAGGCACGCCGCAAGTTCGAACATCCAATCCCCGCTCTCGACATGGTCGCGCCACAACCGAACAACTGGCCGCTCTCAAAAGCTCACCGACGAGGGGAACACACCCCCACGGCGAAAAAAAATAGAAGACCGCCCTCTCTAGAAAGTCTCACATCGTGCTGGCCAGATCGGTGGCAATGCTACGGTGATGGAAATGGGCATCGTAAAGTTAACTTCAGCGAAGCAAACGCGTGACGCCCGCCACGTGCACTGCTCATGCGCGAGCGATCTTCGCCCATAGTTTCATTGCCGCTGTGCGCAGTTTTCGATGATGGTTGGAGGGGATGTCGTAGCGCGGGATGTGGAAGAGGGGCAATCGGATCATGGATCGAGACGAAGCGTTGCAATGCCGCTTTGACTTGAAGCGCTTCATGATCCGCTCTCGCCGTCGGACTGGTTGGTGGGAGTTCTCCGCCCGATTGTTCAGCCCTTTATGGGAGCAGTGCTCGACGCCGGCCTGTTTTGCTGCGCTGTAGGAGCGAAGCTTGTCGGTGATCACTACGCATGGCGATCGTCCCAGACCTTTCAAAAGCATGCGCATCAGGCGGTTGGCCGATTTGGCGTTGGCGCGGCTTTGCACCAAAACCTCCAGGACAAAACCGTCCTGATCCACGGCGCGCCATAGCCAATGCTTCTTGCCCCCGATCGAGATAACGACCTCATCGAGGTGCCACTTGTCACCCAGCCGGCCGGATGACCGAGGACGGATCTCGTTGGCAAAGGTCCTGCCAAATTTCTCCGCCCATACCCGCACGGTCTGATGCGAGACAATGATGCCACGGGGCCGGCAGCATGTCTTCAACCATCCGCAGGCTCAGAGGGAAGCGGAACTAGAGCCACACCGCGAGGGCAATGATTTCAGCGGGAAAGCGGTGGCGACGGTAGAGCGGATCACGGGTGGTCATGCCCCTTCATCGCCTATCAAACTCCAAGTTCCGTTAACCTTACGATGCCAGTTCTGTCTCATGGGCGCAGATGTCAAACATACTATGAACGTTTGGCTGGTGTGCACCGTCATACGGCTCTCCACATATCCCTGTTTATTTATTTTGATTCAAGTAAGCACTGAGCGTGGCATTGGTCAGTCAACTTTTTGTTACGTTCGTCGTTGTAAGGGCGCGAACGTGAGCGAAGCTGGATTGTCCCGGTAGCTCACTGGTTCTTCACCAAGGCCTAGTTGTAAGTGTATGTCTGCACGAGCCCCAGTGTGTTTTTTGAGAGTAGCCTGAGCCAGATAGCCAGCAGCGGCGGGACATTTGCTTTACCTCGGCTCATTGCCTCCACGACTGACAGATCGCATTGGAGGACTTCTGCCAAGTCTGGAAGTGACCACTGGAGATTGCGCAGGCAACGGCGAAACTCTTCGGGCGCCATGGTCTTGCCACTTTCCTTCGCTTCAAGCAAAGGAACCCACCATTCTCGGCGGGTTCCCTCACGATGCACTACCATACGTTGGAGCGCGGTCTTCTGGTCCCGCGCACGCTCATAGTGTGGCACTGCGGTTAATGATGGGTTAACGGACAAAAAGAAATCCGCCGGAGCAGGTCTCATGCAAAGACACCATCAGACAAGGCCGCTTGAACCACCAGGCCAAAGCGACGTCACGACACGAAAGTGTTGAATCTGTCCGACTTTTGAGAACGTATGGTGATCACGCTGCGAGGATGGATGTTTCGCGCCGTAGCGGCCTGAGATCGAGGCTTTCCGTCGAGGTCCAGATGTAATCGCCAGTGAGACTGATGTGTTGCCACCCGAGCGGGGTGATGTGTTTGACTAGGTCGGGCGGCGTGGCGATACCCTCCCGGTTGAGTTGGGCGAAGGCCGGTTCGAGATAGAGAGTGTTCCAGTAGACGATGGCATTGATCAGCAGGTTCAGCCCGGACGCCCGGTAGAATTGACTCTCGAAGGTCCTGTCTCGCAGTTCTCCGAGACGGTTGAAGAATAGCGCACGGGCCAAGGTGTTCTGGGATTCGCTCTTGTTGAGGCCGGCCGTCGCGTTCCTGCGCATTTCGGGGCTCTGCCACCACTGGGGCAGACAGATGGACCGATTGATGCGACCGAGAGCGCGTAGCGCCAACGTCAGTCCGTTCTGGCGTGGGAATGCGGACAGCTTTGCCAACAGGGTCGAAAGCCGAACCTGCCCAGACCGGATCGTCGTGACCAGCCGCAGGATGTCGTTCCAGTTTGCCTTGTTCCGCTCGACGTCGATGGGGTCGCCAACGAGCGATGCAAGGTTTTCGGGAGGTGTGTCGCCCGGAAGAGATAGAGCTTGCGATCCTTGAAACCGCGCAGCCTGGGCACAATCTGGAAACCAACGAGATGGCAAAGGGCGAAGCTCATATCGCTTACCCCGCCGGTATAGACATAGTGGGTTTCGATGGGGAGATCGCTGCCATGATAGAGCAAGCCGTCGAGGACATAGATGGCTTCGCTCGCATTGGCATTCATGGCGATGATGTAGAAAGCGCCGTACTGGTCAGAGGTGAACCGGTAGAACTTGGCGCCGGGGTTGGGACTATAGCGGGCGTTGAGGTCGCCGATCGCCTCGGCGTGTCCGCCCGCCGGAAAATATTGGCCATCGGAGGATGACGTTGTTCCATCGCCCCACAAGCTTGCCAGAGGCAATTGCCTCTTGGCGTTGACGAGAATGGCGTGCGCGGCCGTGTCCCCTTCCTCGCGAATATGCCAATCGTGCGCCCAGGCGAGTTGGCGCATCTGTCCGTCGTCGAATGATTTGAGACTTTTTGGGCTTTGGAAGAATGGAGTTTCCGGCTCGGGTAGCTGGTTAATTTAAGCCGCTTTGGCCTGGTGGTTCAAGCGGCGCTGTCTGATGGTTTCTCGTTTGATCCTTTCACGTTCGAGCAGGATTGTTTGGCCGCGCCCGAAGTAGACGTCGGCCGGAGTGAGATTGTCGAGGCTCTCGTGGTATCGGCGATGATTGTAATGCTCGACGAAAGCCGCGATCTGGGCTTCGAGGTCCTCCTGGAAGAAGTAGTTTTCCAGCAGGATGCGGTTCTTCAACGTCTGGTGCCAGCGCTCGATCTTGCCCTGCGTCTGCGGATGTCCGGAAGCGCCGTGGACCTGGCCGATCTTGTATTTGTCCAGCCATTCGCCGAGATCTGAGGCGACGTAACACGGGCCATTGTCCGATAGCAGGCGCGGCCGGTGTTCGACCTTGACCTTGCAGCCTGAGGCGGCCAGCGCCAGGTCGAGCGTGTCGGTGACATCGTCCACCTTCATGCTGGTGCACAGCTTCCAGGCGATGATGTAGCGGGAATAATCGTCGAGGATGGTCGAAAGATAGAACCATCCCCAACCGATGACCTTCAGGTAGGTGAAGTCGGTTTGCCACATCTCGTTCGGGCGCGTGGTCTTGTCCTTGAACTCGTCATTGGCCTTGATGACGATATAGGCTGGCGAGGTGATAAGGTCGTGGGCCTTGAGCAGGCGGTAGACCGAAGCCTCTGAGACGAAATAGCTTTCCATGTCGGTGAACTTCACCGCCAGCTCGCGTGGCGACAGACCGGCATGATCGAGCGCGAGTGTGATGATGCGATCCCTGATATCGTCGGGGATACGGTTCCACACCCGTGACGGCGCGGATGTCCGGTCTTCCAGCCCCTCGACACCGTGGGTCTGGAAGCGATCATACCAGCGATAGAAGGTTGGTCTTGGAATGCCGAGCTTGTCGAGCGTCTGCCTGGCTGGCAGATGAGACCCCTCGATAAGCCGGATGATCTCGAGCTTTTCGGTGGCGGGATATCTCATTCTTCGTCGCCCCCATCCGCGATCATGCTTTTTTAAGCAGGCGGTTTTCCAGGGTGAGGTCGGCCAGCGCCTCTTTCAGGTCGCGGCTTTCACGGCGTAGCGCCTTGACCTCATCGCTGGTGGCCGAGCGGGCAGTGTCTCCGGCAAGCCGCTTCTTGCCCGCTTCGAGGAATTCCTTCGACCAGCTATAATACAGGCTCTCGGCGATCCCTTCACGGCGGCAGATCGCGGCAATGCTGTCTTCGCCGCGCAGCCCCGCCAGCACGATGCGGATTTCTCCTCCGACGAATGGTGCTTGCGCGTGGCGCGACGGATATCCTTGATTGTCTTTTCGGCCGCCGATGTCTGCGGCCCGGTTTTCTGTCTCATCTTCGCTTCCTTTGATAGAGCTACGATGAGCCGAAAATCCTCTCTTCTCAATTAAACCAGTTCTGTCTCATAGGCGTTGATGGCGGACAACGCATGCCCGCATTGACCGTTCGAGAGCCGGTTCTGCCGGAAGACCTCAGCCTTATCCAGCACGTCTTCGACGACGCCTGCGACAGCCACCGAATTCTTAAATCGAGCGAAGACGCCGCAGCCCTGGCGCTGATCCTGGTGCGTCAGCTTCAAAAAGGCCACCGCGACAAGGCGACCTTGAGGCTGGTGATCGACAACATGGTCGAAGCGCGCTGAGGCCGTTCAGCTTGTATCGCCTGCCACCTCAGCAACTATAGCCTTCAGTTGCTCCGGATCGAATGGCTTCGACAGCAATCGTGCACCTTCCGGTATATTGTCTGGAAGGCCACTCTGGCCGCTTGCGACGACGATACCAAGCTCCGGATTGATCAACCTCGCGGCATTCGCAAGCTCAGCGCCGCTCATTCCGGGTAGGCCAAGGTCCGTGACAAGCACATCGAAGCGCTGTCGCGTGATCAGATCAAGAGCATCCTCACCGCTGCCAGCCTCCTCGATCTCATAGCCGGCCGATAACAGCATATCGACCATGTCCAGGCGGATGAGCGCGTCGTCCTCAACGACCAGAACCCTGATTGTCTCTGGCGTGACGTCTGGCGCCGGCTTCGTCGGCAGCATAGTCTGTGGCGAAGCGGCATCAGATCGCGACTGATTTCCGAGAACCTGACGAATTTTGCGTGCCATCGCCTCGCGCGTATATGGCTTCGATAGAAGCTCGACGCCGGCGTCCAGCCGGCCATGATGGACGATGGAATTCTCCGTATAGCCGGAGGTAAACAGCACCGCGAGACGCGGCAGGCGCTGCTTTGCCTTTCTCGCAAGCTCTGGGCTTGTCAGCGATCCGGGCATAACGACGTCGGTGAAGAGGAGATCGATCGCGATACCGCTTTCGACGATCGCCAGAGCGCTTTGGGCGTCCGAGGCTTTCAGAACGCGATAACCGAGGTCGGTCAACAGATCGATGGCGGTATCGCGAACATGATCGTCATCTTCGACCACGAGCACGGTTTCCGTGCCCCCGGCCACCGGTCCAAAATCCTGTCGGACTTCGGCATCCTCGGTTGCCAGGGCTCGTGGCAGGTAGAGCTTGACGGTCGTTCCCTGCCTGACTTCACTATAGATCTTCACGTGACCGTTCGACTGCTTGACGAAGCCGTAGACCATGGACAGACCGAGACCGCTGCCTTTTCCTTCTTCCTTGGTCGAGAAGAATGGCTCAAACACCTGTTCGAGGACGTCAGGCGCGATCCCTGCCCCCGTGTCCGTCACCGCCAGCATGACATACTGCCCCGCCTCGACCTCCAGGTGATTGCGCGCATAGGCTTCGTCGAGGAAGGCGTTGCCGACTTCTACGGTCAGCTTACCGGCGCCGGCCATCGCGTCACGGGCGTTGATCGCAAGATTGAGGACGGCGTTTTCGAGCTGGCTCGGATCGATGGAAGTATTCCACAAACCGCCGGAGACGATCGTTTCGACTTCAATCGCCTCGCCGATCGACCGGCGCAAAAGATCGTCCATTCCGGTAAGAAGCTTGCCGAGATGCACCACCTTCGGCTCAAGCGGCTGGCGGCGGCCAAACGCCAGCAGCTGGCTTGCGAGCTTAGCGCCGCGGCCGACACCCGCGAGCGCATTGGTGATCCTGCGCTCCGCCTTCTCGTTTCCTACGACATCTTTTGCCAGGAGATTGATGTTGCCGGAAACGACCTGCAGCAGGTTGTTGAAGTCGTGGGCGACACCGCCGGTCAGCTTGCCGATCGTCTCCATCTTCTGGGACTGTTGCAAAGCCTTCTGCATTTCGAAGAGCTGTGCGGTTCGCTCCTCGACGCGCGCCTCGAGATAGGCGGCGCTGTCGGCGAGAGCCACCTCCGCCTGTTTCTGATCGTCGATATCGGTATTGGTGCCGATCCAGTGCAGAACGCCGCCGTTTTGCGCCAGAACGGGAACGGCGCGAGCGATATGCCAGCGATAGGTGCCATCATTCCGGCGCAGCCGAAACTCGGTCTGATAGGTCTGGGCTGACGTTCTCGCAGCATTCCATGCTTCGGATGCAGCTTCGATATCGTCCGGATGGACCATCCCGGCCCAGCCGCTCCCACCGAGTTCCTCACTCGTCATCCCGCTATAGGCAAGGACCTGGTCGTTGAACCAGTCCAGCAACCCGTCGGCGCCAGCTGTCCAGACATGGTTGGGCATGGATTGCGACAACGTCCGGAACCGCTCCTCGCTCTGGCGCATGCGCTCTTCCGCTGCCTTGCGGATGGTGATGTCGAGAAAGAGGACGGCGAAACGGTCAGGGCCCACCTTTCGAGCATGCGCTTCATACCAGCGGTTCCCCAAGGCCGGGATATGAACCTCGAACTGCCGAGCTGTTCCTGTTTCGACGACTTCACCATAGGTGGCGATCAGGTCGCTCTGGATGCCGGGGATTGCCTGAGTAACCGGTTTCCCGACGGTTTCTGCAGCGACGAGGCCTGTCTGCCGTTCAAATGCCGGGTTGATATCGATGAACACGAAATCGATTATCTTGCCGGCATCGTCACGCATGATATCGGCGGTGAAGAAGCCCTCGTGCATCTGCTCGAACAGGCCGCGCCAGCGTTCTTCGCTCTGTTGAAGCGTGACCTCGGCTTGCTTGCGCGCGGTGATGTCGAAGGCGATGCCGACGAAGCGGCGCTTGCCGGTCCGCTCGCTCGATACCACCTGTCCGCGCCGTGTAATCCAGCGAACCTCTCCGGTAACCTGGTCGATCCGTCGATATTCGGCGTAGTCCAGCGGATTGCTGTTAGCGAGCCTCGAGGGGCCTGATATTGCCCGGTCGTCGGGATGAAGCAGGCTTACCAGCAAGGTGTCGGTCACCGTCGTATCGGCATCAAGCCCCCAGATTCTTCGATATTCGTCGGAAACATCTAGCTCGCCCGTTTCCGGATACCACTCCAAGGTGCCGACACCACCGGCCTGCTGGGCAATCGCCAGGCGCTGCTCGGTGCGGACGCGATGGGTTGTGTCCTTCAGGATCGCCAGCACGCCAAGGGGCACGCCGTCATGATCCCGGACCGGGCTGAAGTCGAGGTTCAGCCAGACATCCTGAAGCTCGCCATTGCGCTCGATGACAGCATGCCGGTCGCCAAACGACAGGGTGCGGCCGTCGAGCACGATCCTGACAACCCGGGAATTGAACGTCGCAAGCTCAGGCCATGCCTCGGAAATCGGACGACCCAGGAAATCCGGATGGCGTTGACCGGCGAAGGCGGCGTAGGCGTCATTGTAAAGCATGACGCCGTCGGTTCCCCAAAGTATCGCCATCGGCACGCCGGCGCTCATCACCAGACTGAGCGTCTGCTCCAGGACCGGTGGCCACGCGATCCGTGGCCCAAGGGGCGTGAAGCTCCAATCCAGATTGTCGATATGGGTCGCAAACCCACCGGATCGGTGGTGTTTTCGTTTTGAATTTTGTTCGTTCATGGTGCTCGGCAAACAGTTTCTGTCCCGAGCTCATATCAGACTGCGGCAAAAATGTGAATCACTCTCCACTGCCTGTCCGCGTGGCTGTAGAATACGCCGGGACAACCCCCTGTTGCCAAGCCATGCCCGCCAGAGCTTGAAGTCGAACAACGGAGGGGTCCTCCACTCGGACCGCTTGTCCCTGCACTTTTCCATCCGCCACCTACATTAGTATTAGCTGTTCAAACAACATACTTGTTCGAGGAGAAGCAGGTGGCTTATCGGGTCCGGGTTCAAACGGTCATGAGACGTGCGACCGACGACGTCTGCAGTCAGATCACTCACCTCGGCGGCGCCGGCGCGACGCATTGGAAATTGCCCGTGGAAGAGGTTATCCGGCAGATAGAGGCGGGAGAACGCGAGTTTTACGTCCAGCGGCCGATCGGCGACGAAGTCGATCTGTTTGTTGCAGTCGGCCCGGGGAAGAAAAAATACCTGATGACCCTCGCTGACTTCGACCAGCCCAAGACTCTTTTGAACCTGCCATCTTGCTTCGACAGTTAAGAACTCCGGGAACAATTTTCCGTGATTAGACTTCTTTACTTGAGACCTGCGTGATGCGAGACAGTTGGGAAACGCCTGTCAAAGTCATGTTCAACGGAGATACACGCGATAGCGCGAGCACCATGGATGCCGCCGACTGTGTCTTCAGTTGCTGCCCCGAAGAATCCGGGCCAGTCTATGACACCGCCATGCGATGCTTTGCCGAAGTCTTCGATGAACGGCAGTCACCGACTAAAGCAAGAGATGCGTTTGTCGAACTGATCGAAAGCAGTCCATCCATCGAGATCGTCGCAACACGGTGACAGCTATGATCAACGATTTGGTGCAAGCCCGCTGTTTCAGTCAACATGCTTGCACGTCAGGCGCTTGTTGCCGCGCCATCCGTCTCACCATGCTGCAGCTTTGAGAGTGGCGCCTGAAACCTCATCATCACCCCAGACGGCTGGTAGTCTAGGGAAACATCGCCGTAAGCCTTCAGGCTGGATACGACCAGCCGCGATCCGAACCCGGTCCGCGTTGGCTGCTCGACTTCAGGGCCGCCGGACTCCTCCCACCTGAACGTGAACTGCTGCGCACCGTCTTCATCGGCAACCGACCAGGTGACGGAAACCTGACCCTCAGCCCCGGACAGAGCACCATACTTCGTGGCATTGGTGCCGAGTTCATGCAGAACGAGAGACAGTGAGAGAGCGGCCTGCGGCCCGAGCAGCACCGGCGATCCCTCGAACCGCAACCTCGGGCTACCTTCCAGACCCAGGCTGACAGCGGAAGCTTCGACGACTGCGGCGACCGTGGTGCTCGTCCAGTTCTCATGCAGCAGGATGTCATGTGCCCTGGAATAGGCTGCGATACGCGATTGCAGGGCCGCACCGCCCTCCTCGATCGAGCCGGCGTTTCGAAGAGACTGCATGATGATCGACTGGACGACAGCAAGAGAGTTCTTCAGCCGATGATTGAGCTCATGCATCAGCAGCTTTTGCCGCTCGACGGCCTGCCGCTCCTCCGTGCGATCACGAAGGATTTTGAGAAAGCCTTCCGCCGATCCGTTTTCCGAGCGCAGAACCATCATCTCGCCAGAGGCCCAGAATTGCGTGCCGTCCTTGCGCAGGTGCCAACGCTCGTCGGCGCCGCGGCCCTGCTCAAGGGAAGACTTCATCTCAGCTTGCGGGATACCGGCCCGCCGATCCTCAGTGGTGAAGAAAATCGCCGCCGGCTTGCCGAGCATTTCTTCCTCGCTCCACCCCAGGATGCGGGATGCACCTTCGTTCCAGATCGTCACAAGTCCGTCGAGATCCATCGAGACGATGGCATAATCGATAGCGCTGTGCAGTACGGCCTCGAGGAAGCGTTCGCGCGCCGATGCCCTCTTGCCGTTTCGCTCGATTGGTTGATCCATCACTTTGCCCTAAGCCCCGTCCTTGCGTCCACCGCTCTATCACAGGTTAATACAGGTAAAATCAAGGCGTCAACGCCTTCTCAAGCAACAGCTTAACAAGACCATTCCGAGAACGGATCGCGCAAGCCAACCTGGATGCGTGACAGAGGTGCCGTCAGCCTCCAGACGACCCTGCCGTCTGCGAGGCTCCAGGCTGCGTGTCCCGAAAGAGCGGACGGCACCAGCCGACAAAGAACCAGCCTGCCAAACCCTTCGTCTTGCGCCAAGAGGTCAGCGTATTGCAGCGCTGGTTCGGACCAACTCAGCTCGAATTCGACCGGGTTACCGTCCTCAGCCGATGATAGCTTCCAGCTCACCGATATACCCTCGCTCTCTGTCAAACCGAAGTGCATCGCGTTCATGATCAATTCGTGGAGCGCCATGCCGATATTGAGGACGGCATTGGCATCAAGGGCGATCTCCGGTCCAAGTGCCTGGACAGGATAGACGTCTTTAAAGGGTTTGAGCTGATGCGCGATGAGGTCGGCGAGGCTGACGCCGGCCCAATCGACCTGGGAGAGGAGATCATGCGAGTGGGAGAGCGCCATGATGCGTTCGCGGATCCGCTTCTCGAAATCCTCGATCGATCCGGACCGTCCCGCCGTTTGGCGTATCACCGCAAGTATCACGGCATACTGGTTTTTGACGCGGTGATTGATCTCGCGCATCAGCAGGCGAAGCCGGCGCTCGCTCTCTCGCGTCTGCGTGACGTCGCGGGCGATGCTCGACGCCCCCATGAGCTGCCCGTCCCGGCTTTTGATCGGTGAAATCGTGATAGAAATCGGAACCAGTCGCCCGTTACGATGGCGCCGCGTGGTCTCGAACGTCTCGGGTCGCTCGCCGACTTTCAGGCGGCGAAGGATCTCTGCCTCCTCATCCCGCTTGTCGTCCGGGACGATCAAGTAGATCGATTGTTCAACAGCTTCCGCCTCGCAGTAGCCGAACATTCGCTCGGCGGCCTTATTCCAGCTGACGATCGTGCCGGAGAGATCCTTGCTGATGATCGTGTCGAACGACGACTCGACAATGACCCCAAGGCGTTCTTCGGTATGTTTTTCCATGTCCGATGAGTTTCACTGTTGAGGCTGCTGCCGGGACATTTAGGTGCCGGTCTCAGAGATCAAGTCATCGGCGAAGACAATTTTTTATCGCATTGAGGCAAGTCGGCGTGCCACAAGCGCAAAGCGCCTTCATCGACAAGACAATTCAACTCCTGATTCCTGGCGTCCCGCTTATGGGACAGGCATAAGGCTTGGGAGCCTGTACCCCGGCCATAAACGGCCGCGGGCTCATTGCAACAAAAAGCCGGAATGCTGCGTGGCAGCTTCCGGCTCGTTTGAAACGGGTGATTGGCCCGGGACTATCGGACGACCTGCACCACGGTATGGGTGCGAGGGTCAATGATCACACGCTGGTCATTAACCACCGCGTATGCTCGTTGCTCGGAACAGGCGTCAACACGACCGTTTCGGGAACGGGCTTACCCACGACGATCTCCTGGCTCACGGTCACCGGAGCCGGGGCGGGTTGCTCCTGAACATAGGTTACCACTTCCTGTGGCGGTGGATCGATTGCGGTCCCAACAATGGCGCCAGCTACGCCGCCGACTGCTGCCCCGACGGGACCACCAACAATGGCGCCTGTCACGGCGCCGCCAGCGGCACCTTTAACCGTTCCATCCTGGGCAAGCGCACCAGCGCTGCTTCCGAGTAGGACTGCGATTACCGCAGTAGAGGCGAGAATTGTTCGACGCATTGGTTTTCTCCTGTTCGGTTACCAACGACAAAAGAAGCCTTTTCGAGACTTTTGGTTCCCAACGTCACGTCACGAAATACAACAATTTGAAACAGTTACGGCGTGCAGGTCATCGAACAAGCTGGCAAAACGATCATTCTCAATTCCGGATTCAAGCTATCCTTTGAGCCGCTCACACAGCTCACAGAGGAGTGGAGAACGGTCGCTACATTAGGAGAAGAGCATGACGAACGCCTGCGAATCGTCCTACCGATCGATCAAAACATGCGTGGAGTAAACATGATTGATCCGCTCTCGGTTGAACCATTGTCCGTCTATTGGGCACGGAGAAAGACGCAAGATGCGGAAGGCGACGAATGCGAGGTCGTCCAGATCAGCACCGTGTTCGGGCACGCACGCGACTATTGGAGCGTCGCAGTGCTTGGTTCGGATCAGCATTATTCCCTGCACGACTTTGAGTTCGTAGCTCCCATCCGTGCTCCAGACGTGGACGCCGAGAACTAGGTCCTGTTGACAAAGTATGGCAGCCATATCTTTGCGGCTGCCCGGGCGAGGAATGCCGAGAAGGATTTTCGTGTCTTGTCGTATCGGGTCGCGACGCGCCGGAACTGCTTGAGACGGTTGAACATCCGCTCGATGCGGTTTCGATCTTTGTAAACCCGAAAGTCGCAGGCAGGCGGGTTCTTTCGGTTGGTTTTTGGCGGAATGACCGGCCTGATACTGTGGATCAGGAGTTCTTCACGCAGGAAGTCACCGTCGTAGCCTTTGTCGGCGAGGAACAACCTCGGCTTGCCGACCGGTATCGCCAGCAAGTCAGGAACGGCGTTGTAGTCCGAAGCCTCGCCGCCTGTCAGGACGAAGCCAAGAGGGCGGCCCTGACCGTCTGCTCGGGCGTGGATTTTCGTCGTAAAGCCGCCGCGTGATCGACCAAAAGCCTCCTGATAAGTCCCCCTTTTGCGCCCGCCGCCTGCGAATGGCCGCGAACAGTGGTGCTGTCGATCATGTGCTGCCAGTCATCCGTCAGCCCCAGTTCGACGAGGGTCTCAAGCAGGGCGTCCCAAACGCCTTGTTCGGCCCAACGGCGGAAGCGCACATAGACCGAATTCCACTTTCCGTATCGCTCATGCATGTCGCGCCACGGGCATCCGACCCGAAGGACATGCAGCATACCGTTCAGATATTGCCGATTATCGTGCGACGGTCGGGACTTCCTGCCGCGTTCGGTGGGCAACAACCCCTCGATGATCCGCCATTCCATATCTGTCAGGTCGCCGCGAGCCAAAACTGCCTCCTAAAAAGCAGTCTTGAATCACGCTTCTGCTGATTTGGGAATCCACTTTGTCAACAGGACCTAGTTAGAGCGGGTGGAATGAAATCTCTGTCGCAGACCGTTAAATTAATCGCGGCTTACAAACGAGATCTTTATCAAAGGCGGTATCGGGCGTCACTGAAGGGGCGCCACCGTGGCGCCCCTCCTGAAACTCTCACATACCATTGCGGCGATAGCGAAGCCGTTCCTGCTCGATCTGGTCGGCCTCGTAGGGCGAGAGCGTTTCGTCGAAATGCGTCCATCCTTGCTTTTCGTAGGCGGCGCGACGTTCTGTCGGATCGACCCAATTCGAGCGTTTGAGAATGGCTTCAGCCTCCGGCGCCAAGGCGTCATCCACCTTTGCGGTGACGAGGGTGCCACCCCTTCGGACGCCTTCGGCGTAGAAGTGGGCATCTCGTTCCGGGACGCCGGAGCTCGTCAGTGCGCCAATAATCCCGCCAGCGGCCCCTCCTGCAACCGCACCGGCTGCCGCGCCGGCCGCAGTCGCAGCAAGCCAGCCGGCTGCGACGACCGGACCGACGCCCGGAATGGCCATCAAGCCAAGGCCGGTGAGCAGGCCGCCCGCGCCGCCGACGACCGCACCGATCCCCGCACCAGTTCCGGCCCCTTCTGCGGCATTCGACTCTTCGTGTCGCCGATCGCTGTTATTGGAAACGATACTGATATCGCTGGATGGTACGCCCAGAGCTTCGAGTTCACTGACAGCGGAACTTGCGTCTGCGTAATCGTCAAAAAGTCCGGTAACAGTTCTCATAACATCCTCCTAGGGGTTACTTGGCAACAACATTGCCCTGATAATCGAGGGCGATCGAAACAGTTTTGCCGTCCTTCATGCCGGTGGCATTCCAAACGCCCCTGTCGTCTTTCTTGAGATCCTTCAACCCCGTATAACCCGCTTTTTCGATCCGATCCTTTGCCTGGTCCTCAGTAAAACTGTTGGCGCCCTCCACCGGGGCCGTCGGGTTTTTCATGTCGGGGGTCGCAATTGCCGGCGTGTTTCTGTCGCTGTTGGCCGCGGGCGCACCTTGAGCATGTGCTGCAAGGGCCGAGACACAAATGAAGGCGGCTGTGAGAATAGTGTTTTTCATAGTTTTCTCCCTAGCTCGGATCTGCGTAGATTGATCCGCCTGATTAACCCTCTGATGTTGTTTTGGTTCCAGCATCGGTCGACACGCGCCTTCTCGGCATCCCGTTACAAGATCCGATCGGTGCGGCAATGGACAACGGTGAGGATGTTTCCTCTCGTGCTGGGGGGCGTCCATCGTCGGCCGTCAGGCTTGCACGTCGCCTGGGTTCAAGGGCGACACGGAGTTCAGAAGTTTCCTTCAGTCGAGTTTAACGGATGGGGAGGGGATTTCGAAAGACCTGCAGCGCGCATGGCTGCGCAACCGGTGCGGCCCGAAGACAACAGCCTGCTCGCGTCGGTCCTGGACAGCGAGATCACGGTTCTTTAACAGGCCGCCATGCAATATCCGACGCGGATATGCCTGCGTTTTCCGCAAGCCTGCACGACAGCCGTCGGATTTTTGTCTTCGGATGCGGACATTTTGCGGCGCTCTCATCCCTTCCTGCGCTTCGCCTCAATCGTTCCGGTCACGAAGCGATCGATCTCGCGAGCGGGATGCACCTGCTTATCCCATCGGCGGCCAATCAATGAATGACCGCATTCGTGTCGAGAAGATGCGAGATCACGTAAACACCGAATAAATCTCCAGCCGGTCCTGTGGATCTGGCTCGTCGCGCCCGCCTCCCATAAAATCGTCGCTTACGCCGCGCGCAATCGCTGCTTTCAGGGACGGCCATGCCTCGCCACGCTCAACGTGCGGCCGCAGAACAAGCGCATCGCCCACTTGCGTTATGTCCACGCGATCGACGTCGAAACGCAATTCTTTCGGCAGGCGAATCGATTGGGAGTTACCGGACTGAAATACGCGGGCGACATGGGGCATGGTTCGCTCCCCTCAGTGTTTACCGCATTTATAAACATCATATGTCCCGCCACTTCAACTAGCAGCCTGCTTATAATCGACAGACAGTAAGAAATGCGCAAGAGCAGGCTGTCGCAATGAGCGAGGCCAAGGCTCCGCCCTAGACTTGACTGGTATCGCCGTCCGCTAGTTGAGCGAGGCCCGGCAGATCGCATACGAGAAGCTTCTGCCGGCCGCCCTGTACGAGGCCCTTGCTCTCCCAACTGGACAGGATGCGAGAAACGGTGTGGAGCGTGGTACCGGTCATTTCCACTATATCCTGCCGCGAGATCGGGAAGTCGATTCGAATACCGTCCACCTCCTTGCGCCCTGCCTGTTGCGAAAGGCGCAGTACGGCGTGCGCCACCCGACGCTCTACCTCCTGCGTCGACATTTCGCGGATGCGCGTATGGGCTTCCTCAAGACGTTGGCCAATGGTCTGCATGGCGGAGACGGCAAGGTGCGGGTTCTGCTCGACGAAGTGCGGCCAGAGGTCCGTCTGCCAGGAAAGGATCACGCTTTCGGCGGCCGTGGTCGCGGTACCGGGATAATCGGACCGCTGCAGCGCCCGGGCGAAACCGAAGAGATCACCGGGATGCACCACACGCACGATGACGGCGGCCGCTGCGGCCGCCGATGCCTTGGGTTTCCCGCCGGAAATCATCGCTGCCTCCTTCCCGACTAGCCATCTATGTGCGCTGAAGGCGAGTGCTGCGCGTACCGATCTTGAGGCGTTTTACGATGAACTCGCCAAGGCCGACCCCGCGATCATCGGCGGTCGGCGGCCGGATGACGGTTTTTATCTGGTGTAGCAGGCATGAACCGCATTCTCGAAAGTCTTGGCTGGATGGGCCGCTATCTCTGGGCGGGCTGGGCGGGGCTTTCGGGTATTTTCTGCTTTCTCGCCGCCTGGCAGGCCGGGCATGAAATTTATGGCTCCTTCATCCTGCCTTCGCCGGGTGAGACCTTCACGGCTATCGGAGTGCTTGCGGCGAGGCCGGATTTCTTCGCGATCCTGTCGCAGAGCGCCGTCAGGGCCCTGACTGGTTTCACCATTGCGGCGGGCATCGGCACCGTCGCCGGCGTGATGGCGGGTTACTCCTTCGCGGCCATGCGGCTGATGAAGCCTGTTGTCACCGTCCTGCTCGGCGTTCCGCCCATAGGCTGGATCGTGCTGGCGCTGATCTGGTTCGGTTCCTCCGGCGGCACTGCCGTCATGACCGTTGTCATCGCATCGGCTCCCGTTTCCTTTGCCGGTGCATTGGAAGGTGTCGCCAAGCGGGATCGTCAGCTGGAGGTGATGGCGCAGGCCTTCGGTGCTCCATGGTTTTACCGGTTGCGCACCGTCACCATGCCGCATGTGCTTTCCTATCTCTTTCCCGCCTGGACCACGACGGCCGGCAGTGCGTGGAAAGTCACTGTCATGGCCGAGCTTCTGTCGAATTCCGGCGGCATTGGCGGCGAACTGGCCACCGCACGCGCGCTGTTCGATATCGCGCAGGTCAGCGCCTGGCTCACCATCACCGTCGCGCTGGCGCTGCTCACCGATTACGGCCTGCTGCATCTGCTGCGCGAAGCGCTGGAACGCTGGCGCGCCGCCGGGCTGCCATGGGGTGTCAAACGATGAGCGATCATTCCAACCTGCGTTTTGAACATGTCGGCCACGCCTTTTTAGGTCGCAGCCTGTTCGAGAATTTCGACCTGAGCATAGCGCTGGGGGAAACCGTGGCGCTGCTTGGCCCTTCCGGCAGCGGCAAGACGACGATCCTGCAGATCGCGGCTGGCATCATCGATCCCGTTCGCGGCCGCGTGCATCGTCGATATCCCCGGCAGGGTCTGGTCTTTCAGGAACCGCGGCTGCTGCCATGGATGACGCTGATCGACAATATAGCCTACGGCCTTGCGGCCACCGGCATGCCGAAACGGGAACGCCGTGAAAGGGCTGGGTGTTTTGCGCTCGAAGTTGGGCTGGAAGAAGCGGATTTCGGCAAATATCCGGTCGAGCTTTCCGGCGGCATGCGCCAGCGCGCCGGTGTGGCGCGGGCGCTGGCGGTGGAGCCGGACATGCTGTTTCTGGACGAACCTTTCAGCGCCGTCGATGTCGGCCTGCGACGCCATTTGCAGGAGCTTCTGGTGGGTACCGCCCGCAGGCGCGGTTTCTCCACCCTTCTTGTCACCCATGATCTTCATGAAGCGCTGATGGTGGCCGACAGGCTGATCGTGCTTTCAGGCATGGACGGCCGCGTCATTGCCGCGCATAAGCCCGCCGGTTCGCCGGGCCGGCGCATGGCGCGGGCGGTTTTCGACGAAGCGGAACGCCTGTCTGAGAGTCCGGCCTTCGCCGAACTGTTTTCAGCAAAGGAGCGGGTGCGATGAGGCAGCCCCCCATCCTTTCGGAAGCCCTGCGGCTGTTTTTCCCGCTGGCCGCCCTGCATGGCGCGGGCTGGCCCTTCCTGTGGGTCGTCATCGGTGGTTATGCCCTGCCTTTTGCCGATGCGGTGCCTAGGCGCGGCGCACGATGAAACACTTGGCATTCCTTATCTGGTTTCTTTTGTTTACGGCGGCTGAAGCGGGTGTGCGTTATGCCTGGTGGAGCGGCGATCCTGAATTTGCATCCAAATATCTGTTGACGGGCAAGGCCACCTGCATCGATTGCCATAAAGGCATTGCTCATGAACTGCCGAACATGGAAGGCATCGATCCAGGTTGGAAAATGCCGCCGGCCCTCGACGGTCACCCAGGACAGACGGCATCTGCGATCGATGATTTGCGACGGGCGATGAGTGATGTGCACCGGAACGTTTTCTAGGAACCCCCCTCGTTCCAAAGACGAGCCTTCGATCGCCGCGGCGTCTGTGCGGGCGTCGAAGCCTATGGGTCCGTTCGGTCCAAAGGCGTCGACATATGCTCGATTATGGACAAAGACCTTTCCAGCCCGTCCGCCATAACAGCGCTCATGCGAAAGCGTCGGTCCGCCCTTCGCCGCCAGCAGGGAGGCGCGCGAAGCATCCTTATCCGCTCTATGGGTCTCTATCGGTCGTCCAGTACAATCCAGGCGGGGGCGTGATCACTGGTGTGCTCCCACGCACGCGCAAACTTGTCGACCCCGCACGCCTGCAATCGTTCCTGCACGGATGGGGTCAGCAGGAAATGATCAATGCGCAGACCCGCATCCCGCGCAAACGCGTTCCGAAAATACTTCCAGAACGTATAGATCCGCTCATCCGGATGCAGCAGTCTAATGGCATCCGTCCAGCCCATTGAAATTAGGTGGGCATAGGCTGCGCGAACCTCCGGCCGAAACAGGGCATCGTCTCGCCAGCGCTCCGGTTTATAGACATCGAGGTCGGTCGGCATGACATTGAAGTCTCCAACAAGGGCGCATGGCACGTCCAGCTCAATCAGTTGACCTGCGTAGAAACGCAGCCGCTCAAACCAGCGCAGCTTGTAGTCAAATTTCGGCCCGGGTGCCGGGTTGCCGTTTGGCAAGTAAAGGCAGCCGATGATCATGCCATCGATGGCAGCCTCGATATACCGGCTGTGGCTGTCGTCAGGGTCTCCGGGAAGCCCCCGGCGCGTCTCGAGAGGTTCGTGACCCCGGGCAAGGATTGCAACGCCATTCCATGATTTCTGCCCATGCCAGATGGCGCCGTAGCCTGCGCGCTCGATTTGGCGAAGCGGAAACTTCTCGTCCGGCGCCTTCAACTCCTGCAGGCAGACGACATCGGGTTTTGCCCGATCGAGCCAGCGGAGCAGGATCTCGAGCCGACCGTTAATGCCGTTGACGTTATACGTGGCGAGCTTCACCGGGGTTCAGTGTTTGCGATCACCCCGGTCACCCCGGCCCGGTTTCGCATCATGCTTCGCATCGTGGCGCGCGTCGGCAGAGAGCGATCGCGAGACGTCGACGCTTTCCTTGAACTTGCCGTCCTTATCGCGGCGCACATAACGCTTGTCGGTTCCGGTATCGATCAGTTCACGCTTGCTCATGACAGGCCTCCTCTTCGCGTTTCGTGAAGAGGAAACGTTCGTCGCCTCAAAAAGATGCACCGGAATCAAGCGTCTAGCGCAGACTCGCAACGCCAGTTCTGATCGTGGCCCTAAGTCCTTGAAAAATGATTCGTTTTGACTCGGAACAAATGCATGCTGAATCGCTTGAATCGCATTGGTTGTGGCAGGAGTTTTGCGTCATGGTTGCCCCGCGAGCGAACTGGAAGGGCTTTATCAAATTTGGAGAAGTCGCGTGTCCTGTGGCTCTCTATACTGCGGCATCATCATCTGAACGGATTGCTTTCAACACCCTCAATCGCCGAACCGGCAACCGGGTGAAACGCGAATTTATCGACAGCGAGACCGGCGATCCGGTGGAACGGGACGCCCAGGTCAAGGGCTATGAGATCGAGAACGGCCAGTATATCGTTCTCGAGCCGGACGAGGTGGCTGCCGCCGTGCCTCACAGCGACAAGACGCTGAAGATCGACGCCTTCATCCCCTGCAGCGAGATCGACAGCGTCTATTTCGACAAGCCCTATTATCTGGCGCCCGACAGGATGGGGACGGACGCTTTCGTACTTTTGCGCGATGGCATGAAAAGAGCCAAAGTTGCTGCGATCGCCCGCACCGTGCTCTTCCGACGCTTGCGTACGGTGCTGATCAGGCCACACGGGAAGGGCCTGATCGCCACGACGCTCAACTTTGACTATGAAGTCCGCTCGTCGGCGGAAGCCTTCGAGGAGTTGCCGGACCTCAAGATCGAAGGCGAGATGCTTGAGTTTGCCGAGCACATTATCGGCACAAAGAAGGGGACCTTCGATGCCAGCACGTTCGACGACCGATATGAAGCCGCCGTTGCCGAGCTGGTGAAGGCCAAGATCGAGGGCAGGGCCCTGCCGAAGAAGAAGGCCGCAGCCGTCCCCAGGCAAAACGACCTTTTGCAGGCGCTGCGTGAGAGTGCTGGCATGGGCACCAAATCCGGCCAGAAACGCGCCGTTTCTAACGCCAACAAGAGTGCCGGCCGTCAGAAGGCTTCGAAACCGGGTGCTGCTGCCAAATCAAATGCGGTCTCGTCACAGACGCGCCGCGCCGGCTGACGGAGGAAAATCGTGGCTGTCCGTCCCTATTGGAAAGGTTATCTGAAACTCTCGCTCGTCACCTGTCCCGTGCAGATGATGCCGGCAACGTCCGAAAGTGAGAAGGTCCGCTTCCACACCCTCAACCGCGATACCAAAAACCGGGTCGTCAGCCACTACGTCGATAGTGTTACCGGAAAAGAGGTGAGGGAGGAGGATGAGGTCAAGGGCTATGAGCGTGGCGAGAACGAATACGTCATCCTCGAAGACGAAGAACTGGAAAACGTTGCGCTCGACAGCACAAAGACCATCGACATCTCGACGTTTACCCCCCGTGACACCATTGAGTGGATATGGCTCGACACGCCCTATTATCTTTCACCCAACGATGCCGTCGGCCAGGAAGCATTCTCGGTCATCAGGGATGCGATGGAAGCGCAGAACATGGTGGGGATTTCACGTCTCGTAATTACCCGCCGCGAGCGCGCCGTCATGCTTGAGCCACGCGGCAAGGGTATCGTTCTGTGGACGCTGCGCTATGGGGATGAAGTCCGTGACGAGGATACTTACTTTGGCGGGATCGAAGAAGACGAAACGGGCGATAGTGAGATGATGCGTCTCGTGCAGCAACTGATCAAAAAGCAAACGCAGCACTGGGACCCCAAGATGGTCATCGATCCGGTTCAGGATCGGTTGCTTGACATCATTGCCGCCAAGAAGAAAGCGCTGAAGAAGTCTGCAAAACCGAGGACATCCACACCGGCGAAGTCGGCACCCAGCAATGTCATCAATATCATGGACGCGCTGAAGAAGTCGGTTGCAGCCGAGAATCGGGCGGGCAAATGAAACGTCCCGCCAAGCCGCTCCTGCAGAATGACAGTCTGACGGCAAAATCGCAGCCGCGCCGCAGGCGCGATCCGGCTCAGCCCAATCTGCCGTTCGACCCGATGCCAGATCGCGTCGAGCCATGTCTGGCGCTCCTGAAGACGGCCCCGAGTGGGTCTATGAAATGAAATGGGACGGCTATCGGCTCGCGGTCCACATCGAGCCGAAGGGTGTGCGGATCATTACCCGGGGCGGCCACGACTGGACGCACCGGTTTCCCACTATCGCCGCAGCGGCCAGGGACCTTGGAGTTGCAACAGCCATCCTTGACGGCGAAGCGGTGGTGCTGAACGGCGAGGGCCGCTCAGATTTCGGCGCTCTGCAACGCTCGCTCGGTGGGCGAGGCGGCAAACGGGCGTCGACAGAAGCCGTGCTCTTCGCCTTCGACCTTATGTATTTCGATGGTCACGATCTCACTCGTACCGAGCTGTCGGTCCGCCGGCACTTGCTGGGGGACCTGCTTGAAGACGCGACCGGCGCACTCCAGCTGTCCGAAGAAATAGACGCGGACGGCGCTGAATTATTGGCGAGCGCGTGTTCCCTCGGCATGGAAGGCATCATCGCAAAACATCGTGACAGCACTTATCGCTCGGGCCGGACCGGCGACTGGCTGAAGATCAAGTGTGTTCAAAGCGAGAGCTTCATGATTGTCGGCTACGAGCAGTCGGCGGCGGCGCGCGGCGGGATTGGCAGTTTGCTGCTGGCGGCGAGACGTGGCCATGACTGGGTCTATGTTGGCGCCGTTGGAACCGGGTTTAAGGAGAAAGATGCGGCGTATCTGAAGAAGACCCTGGATAGGCTGAAGACGAAGACACCGGTCGTTCCGCTCAAGGGCAGGAATTACGTCTTCGCGCAGCCGACGCTCATCGCCGAAATCGAGTTCCGTGGCTGGACCGACGATGGCAACCTGCGTCATGCGTCCTATAAAGGACTGCGCGAGGTACAGGACAATGCCGCGGTCCATGAACTCGACTGAGTTGGTCCTGGCGGGCGCCTGGACGTCAATTTTTTCTGACGGCACCCTTGAATCGTAAATTTCCGAAAACCAAATCGATTGCCGCCAGCTGCTGAGACAGGGCTGGACTTGCTGGAAGCGCCGCGTTTCGGCGCTTCTGTACCCATGTTGCTTCAAGGAGGATATGGCTATGGCAACATCTTATGACTACGCACCCCTGTTCCGCTCGACCGTCGGCTTCGACCGGATCTTCAATCTTCTTGAAAATGCCCAGCGCGCCCGCTCGATCAGCGACTGGCCGCCCTATGACATCGTCAAGACCGGCGATGACAGCTACCGGATTTCGGTCGCGGTCGCAGGGTTTGCCGAGGACGAGCTAGACATCACCTTTCAGTCCAACCTTCTCACCGTTACCGGCAAGAAGCAGGACGCTTCCGCCGATGAATACCTTCATCGCGGTATAGCCGGCCGGCCTTTTGAACACCGTTTCGAACTTGCCGACCATGTCAGGGTGAATGGCGCCGATCTCCGCAACGGTCTTCTGTCGATCGATCTCGTTCGTGAGATTCCTGAGGCCTTGAAACCGCGCAAGATCGATATCCAGACCAGCCCGGCCCTTCAGCATAAGGTTGCCTCGGCGCAGATCGAAGCGCAAAAGGCGGCCTGATCGAATTTTAAAAAAACGGGCGCCGTTGCAGCGGCGCCCGTCAACATCGGGGGTAGGAAGGAGAGCGCGATGAAACCCGATGTGTTCAACGAGCCCGTCACCATCCTTATCGGCCTTGGTTTCCCGACCGAGGTTCGCAGCGTCATCGACGCTTACCGGCATCTGGCGGAATGGCCGGCATCAATGCGCGATACGGCGCATTCAATGGCGCTGAAGGCCTGCAGGGCGGCATTGCGCGGTGAGATCGAAGCGGACACCGCCCGGGGTCTGTTTGCAGCCTTTGCCGCCAAACACGATCTGCTGGCCCCGGACGTTGATGTCATCTCCGCGTCCCGTCACTCGCACGACAAGGATCCGCACGTTCGCTGAGGAAGCCTCCATGCATGAGAATCCGCAGCTTGCCGCTCAAGGGTATGGAAATTGCGCGGCCGATCGATGTGGTGGACGCAACCTCGCTCAAGGTCGACGAAAAACGGACGATATTGGCCGCTTGGGCTTCGGACCTCTACACGACCGACTCAAGGCCGGCGTACCGCCAGATGCCTGGAACACCGGGCCCTGTCCTCAATCGATGAGGTTCAGGCTGCGCTGAGCGACCTTGACCTGAGCTACGGGTCTTGATCCAGGCCGCTCTCAGGCGGCCTGTTTCATCGATTTCGTCAGCCGCTTGATGGCCTGCTCCAGCGAACGCTGCCCGTCGCAGTAATCCTCCCAGGCGGTTGTCTTCGACAAAAGCGCCGGTACGGTGCGAATGGTGAAGCGTTTCGGATCGAGATCCGCTTTTACCTGCTTCCAGGTCAGTGGCATCGAAACTGGTGCGCCTGGCCGGGCGCGCGGTGACAGCGGCGCGACAGCAGTCGCCATTCGGTCATTGCGCAGGTAGTCGAGGAAGATCCGACCGTTGCGCTGGTTCTTCGCCATCTTGATCAGGTAAAGGTCAGGGTTGTCACGTGCCATCTGCAGGCAGACATCGTGTGCGAAGCCTTTCGCCTCCGGCCAGCTCAGCTTCTTTCCCTTCGGTACCGCAAGCGGGGTGACGACGTGAAGGCCCTTGCCGCCGGTGGTCTTGCAGAAGCTGACGAGGCCAAGTTCCTCCAGCCGGTCGCGCATTTCCCGGGCGGCTTCGACCACGGTGGAGAAGGGTAAGTCCGGACCTGGATCGAGGTCGAAGACAAGACGACCGGGCACCTCCGGTTCGTTGGGCTCGCAATTCCAGGGATGCAGTTCGACGCCGCCGATCTGGGCGATGGCGGCAAGGCCCTCAACGCGATCAATCTGCAGATAGGGTTTCTTGTCGCCGAACACCTTGACCAGTTCGAGCAGGTTCGACGTTCCCGGCATCGCGTGTCTCTGGAAGAACTGCTCACCACCGATGCCGTCAGGCGTCCGGATGATGGAGCATGGCCGTCCCTTGATATGGTCGATCAGCCATGGACCAACGGCCTCATGATAGTGCGCGAGATCCTCCTTGGTGACCGGCTCACCGTCATTTGCATCGGGCCAGAGCGGCTTGTCAGGGCTGGAGATCATCACGCCCATAACTTCTGCCTTGGTGTTCTTGCCGCGTGCCGGTCGCGACGGCTTTGGCCGGGCCGGCGTTGGCGTTTCAGTTTTCCCTGGCGATGCCGGCGTTTCGGCCTCGACCTCCTTCGCCGGCTTGTCTTCGCGCAAACCCTTGAAGGCTGCCTGACGGACCAGTCCGTCCGCGGTCCAGCCGGCGAACTGGATCTCGGCCACCAGTTCGGGCTTGACCCAGACGATGTTGGGTTCTTTTTTCGGAGCGCCTATCCCGGTAAAGGGCGATTTTGAGGTTTCCAGTTCCCGGAGCTTCGGCAGGATTGTATCCACCGTTTTGGCACCATAGGCGGTCCCGACCCGCCCGACATAGACGAAGTGATTGTCCCTGAAGACGCCGACAAGAAGTGAACGAAACTTGCCGTTGGTTTTGGCGTAAGCGCCAATGACAACCTCATGTCCGGCGCGGCATTTGGATTTCGCCCAGGTATCGGTACGCCCCGACTGATAGGGGGCATCCGCCTGCTTCGAGACAATGCCCTCCAGCGAGAGCTTGCACGCCGATTTCAATACTGCATCGCCGCCGGTCTCAAAGTGTTCGACGAACCGCAGGCGCGGATCTTCCCCCGCCTTACTCAGCAGCGCTTCGAGCCTTTTCTTGCGTTCCGTAAGCGGTAGTTGCCTCAGATCCTCACTCCCCTCGAACAGCAGGTCGAAAGCAAAATAGACGAGCGCATCCGTTTTACCTTCTGACAGCGCCGCCTGAAGTGCGGCGAAGTCCGGGGCACCGTTTTCATCGAGTGCACAGATCTCACCGTCGATGATGGCATCAGGCAAGCTTGCGGCCGATGTCGCAATCGCCGGATACTTGGCCGTCCAGTCCAGCCCCTTGCGCGTCTTCAGCGTTACTTCGCCGTTTTCAATGCGCGCCTGAATACGGTATCCGTCGAATTTGATCTCGTGGATCCAGCCATCGGCCGACGGTGGGCGTTCGAGCGTTTCGCAAAGCTGCGGAGGTATGAAGTCGGGCATCGCGGACTTCGCTGCTTTCCGCGATGCCGGGCGCTTTTTCTTTGTATCCGCCGCACGTTTGTCTGCCGCCAGTCCATGATTGCTGTCCCAGACGGCGTCGGCCTGCACATCGCCGCTCTGCACCATGAACGGTTTTGGTTTGTTTCCTTTACCGGCAGCGATGGCGGCCATGGTTCTGCCCGAGGCAACCGACGTGTTGTTTTCGTCAAGGATGGCGGCGCCGTTTTCATCGACCGAGAAGTCGTCGCGATGCTTGATCAGCAGCCAGTTCGTCCGTTTGCCCCCGTCACGGTCGTTGCGCATCCGCACCAGTACGAAGCTGCCACGCAGCCGCTCCCCTTCAAGGGTAAACTTGAAGTCGCCCTTGGCGAGAGCCTGCTCGGGCGTCCTGTTACCTTCCGGCTCCCAGTAGCCGCGGTCCCAGAGCATGACCGTGCCGCCGCCATACTGGCCTTTGGGAATCGTGCCTTCGAAGTCACCATAGTCCAACGGGTGGTCTTCCACCTCCACGGCCAGGCGCTTGTCCTGGGGATCGAGAGACGGTCCCTTGGTCACAGCCCAGGACTTGAAGACGCCGTCGAGTTCGAGGCGCAGGTCATAATGGAGCCGCGTGGCGTCATGTTTCTGGATGACAAAGCGCCTGCGGTTTGAAGCTTTCAGCTTCGTTTTTCCGCTTGGCTCCTGCGTCTTCTGAAAATCGCGTTTCTGCCTGTAGGTCGAAAGCTTGTCGTTGGCCATGGGTATCCCCGAAAAAATCCACCTCCCGCTTCGAAGGAATACGGGATGAGGCACGGGCCGGACAGGTGGACGCGTAATCGCCTTTTCGTTGTGCGGGATGAGAAACGGGTTCGCATTCATCACCCCGTTGCGTCCGGTGCACACAGCCCGCGAACTCAACGGTGAAAAGGCAACGGGTTATGCTTTGGTTCCATACAGAGGCCACCAAGGCGGAATGGCAGTTCAAGCGGACGACCAAGTCGAAGTGGGTGTTGTCTCGTCATCGCCAGGCAGGAAGGTTCATTCAAACCGGACGACAGATTTCAGGGGGATTTTTGCGACGAGCACGCCGTCGCCCCTGACAACCTCAAACTCTGCACCATCCACGATTTCATCCTTGAGGATTTTTTCCGCCAGCATTTCCCTTGCAGCCTGCGCGGCCTCGATGTACGCGCGCTCGTCACTTGCCAGCATGGTTCCCTCAGTGTCTTCGGAAAGGCCGTCAGCGTCCCGAACGTGGAAGTAATACCGCTGCATGTCTTAGCTACCTGTTTTGTCTCGCAGATTTTTCAACCGCCTTCAAAGAACATGGTTCCATCGGACCCTTTGAAAAGGTATCGTCTCAGCGGGAACCCTCATCGCTATGCGCGGTTTGGCATGAATGCCATGACAGCAGTCGCGAATTGCCGAGCTGCAAGCCGTGGATAACACGAGAACCGACCGCGTCTTCCGCTCGCAGGTGGTTCATTGCGCAAACAGAGGATATCTCTATGTTGCGAGCGTTTCGTGGGAAAAAGCTGATCATCGTAGAGCAGCGCCTCATGCTGACATTTGCGTGCCGTCAGCGGCTGCGGGCAGCAGGGGCCACCGTTCTGGGATCGGTTCGATCGACACGACGCCTGCTCGATGCGTTACTGGAGTGGGATGTTGACGCCGCAATCGTTGACGTGGAGATCGACGATCAGACGTTGCTGAATGTTTCGATTGCACTGGAGAGCGCCAATGTGCCATTCGTTTTCGCGAACCGGGCCAAATCGAACGACCGCGGTTACTCTGTGAGTGGCGATAGCGCGGAGCTTCGGGAAATAGCCGATGCACTTTTCGGTCCGCCCGGAACGTCAACCACTCTTCACTGACCGTCGCTCGACGGTTGATCGTTCCCGGAACGACGCTCAACGCCTGCGCCAGGACGAGCACTGAATTCCTGGAGAGCGACACGCCGCAAAGTCGCGAGAAGCTCTACATCAATCCTGGAGTCGTGATCGGCGGCTGGAAAATCCCGGATGATCTCGCCAATCGTTTTTTCAACAAGCCGGCTCTGCACTCGCTCGTCAGCGGTAAAGCGCGCGGCCCAGCGGAAAAGGAGGCGTCGAAGCGGACATTCGTGAAAATTTGATGGTTTGGGCACGCAGCCGTCCTCCACACGATATAGGCGGGAGCACGTAGTAACCCTCAGCTGCCACCGCCTATGAATTCGGTTGGTGGCGATGGAAGGAGTGTAACACGTCTGGTGGATGAGTCGAGCGATTAGAGTTCAAGGGTAGAGAGTTGTAGCCCGGCAGCAGGCTGTCGCAGCCGGTCTGAATGGTTTTTGAAGGCATAATTTGCGTGCGATGTGAGCAAAAAGAAACCCTCCAGTGCGGAGGGTTCCAAGCTGTGCAACCGTGACCGGCTGCAAGAGCAGTGGACGGGGGAAAGACCATCCGCCTGCCTAACCGTCGCCGTGATAGTCTGTTCCGAAAAATTCGATCCTCAATTGAGGTTATTGCGGCGCTCGCAGCCAGCATGCTTGCAACAGTGCTTCTCGCATGAATGGCCTCGCCAGCCTTACTGCTCTCAACGCTCACTGATGTGCACCTCCGATTATATCGACTGGTCCTCTCGATGTTTCCATCAGCGGCCAGCGGACCTTCCTCTTCCATTCGGTCAAGGCATCGGCAGGTGAGGTGCAGAAAACCCACTCAATGAAAGCATCGGATATGTTAGGATGGTCGTAGAGGAGGGCGGCGATGCCTTTCCGCTCGCTAAACAATATCTCGATCTTCGCTCCCGTCGGGATGTCGTCATCATCAGCCCAGAGTTCCATGGCAACGTATCCGGAATAGGCAGTCAGGTCGGATTCCCGATCGACTTCGGCGACCAGCCGCTGGTCGAGATTATCGTGAATGGATTGCCGCATGCCGAAGAATTGACCATCCTCCAGAAATCTCTTTGGATAGACACCATGATTCTCGAGAATGTAAGGGTGGATATGCATCTTCCTTCTCCTCTCTCCGAACAGTTCAGCGGGTTTAGTCTCCTCATCAATTGGCATCCATCTGGCGATGGCCGCCAGTTATAAAAGGCTGCCTTGCTCCACCGGTTCGCCAGATTTCGAAATGATCGATGATCCATAAGGTTCACGCGACAGGATGATCAGCGCGTCGTTTGGTAGTGGGCGGGCGAGGTGCCTTGCCTCATCCCAAGGCGCCCGCATCCAGACGTCGGTTTCTTCCTTCGTCAGCAGTAGAACAGGCATTGCCTTCTCGTGGATCGGCTTCACGAGATCATTCGGATCGGTCGTCAGGAAACCGTATAGGTCGTCGGTTGTGAGCCCGTCCTTGACTTTGCGAACGCTCTTCCATTGCGGCACGTGGATGCCCGCAAAGAACATCAGCGATTTTGCCTCATCACGTGCAAACCAGGCATTTGGCACATTGCCACCCTCCTGTTTGCTCATCGGGTCCGGTTCGGCAAAGCTTGTGACCGGGACGAGACACCTGTGCTCGACGCCGAACCATCGCGTCCAGTGAGGCAGGTTGAGCTTACGCACATTGGTCACGCCACGATCCGGTTCCATGCGGATGAGCTCATCCATATCGACGGCCTTGCCCTTGGCCCTCAGTTTATCCGCCCTTGCTTCGGCGGCTTTCTTTTGGACGAAGATAGGCGAGGGCAGGCCCCATCGTGCATGAACCAGCTGCTTCTTGCCGTCCGCCGTGTTTCGGATGATCGGCCCCATCTGGTCGGGGTTCATCTGATAGGCCGGCATGAGGTTGATCAGGCTTTCGGCGTCCTGGGCCCACTTTGAGACCCAGTCCCTGTCTTCCATCCGATAAAGGTTGCACATGGCAGCAATTCCTCCGTTGCGACCGAATGCAGTTTTTCCGGTGACTTCCGCCTGCGTATCTAGTCGAGCTTATAAACGTCGGCATTGTCCTACCGTTCCCGCAGGCCGTTGTAGGAAGCGTGGCGGAGTTTATCGTCGCCCGTCCTGCCCTGAACTCGATCTCGGCGATCAGGCAAACGCCTATCCTCTGGTCTCCATCGGCTGCGGATGCGATTGCCCGCTGCGGCTAGCGCCGTGGAGGAACGCCGCATGTCAAGGCGCAGGCGCTATTCCGCAGCCCGTTTAGGTCGCTTGATGCCACCGCATTAGCCGGTCAGTCCCGACATTCTCAACAGAGCTATTCCGATTGCAGCGGAAATCACGGTCAGTGATATACATGCAAACAACCGGTAAACTCTCTCCTTTGACGTCAAGAGGAGATAGACCGAAGCGATTCCCAGAAAGCAAATCGTCGCGAGGGCGCCATAAGCTCGATACTCGCCCGAATAAAGCCATGTCCCCAAAGCCACAAAACCACAAATAACAAAAACAAGTTCGAGCTTTTGCAACGTAACACCCCAAGAAGATCTGAGCGGGATTTTAGGGAATTGATCTCGCAGGTCAACTTTGCCATCGGGCTGCATGCGGCGGGGCTTGATGCATCCGCCTACACGTCCGATGTTCATATGGCCTCAAGCTTAAAAGCTCCCGTATAGGTCGAACGCTGCGGACAGCCATTGATGCAATCAACCGCAGCGACGCGGCATTAAATAGAGCTGGGCTTCGGTATTACGATCGAGCTTTGTCTCGGTGGCTTCGTCATGCAGGCGAGTTCAGCACGAAACCTTAAGAAGATTGTGACGCCGCTCATCTATCCCCGCTATCGCGATCTGGAGCCCGACAAGAGTGGAGTGCGGCAAAAATTCTTGTTATCCCTACAGCCTTGAATCCTTTTCGAATCTTCGGTTTTGCTAATGTTGTGATAATGTTGCTCAACTTTCTGGTGCTTGACTCTTTTATAGCGTCGGAACAAACAATGAACAAATAGCCTGTACGGCATAATGTCGATCCTTTGAACACCACCTTGAAGGGAGCCGTGAACGATGACCGCTGCGCGCCCGAAGGGGTTGTCGGATGTGATCTGTGATTTGCGTGGCCGCATCGCCTCGATGGAGGGCACAGCAGCGAAACGGGCCGGAACGCTCTCTTTCGGTGTGCCCGAGATTGATGCGGTCTTGCCTGGCGGGGGTCTTGCCTATGGAGCCCTGCATGAGTTCGCAGGCGGAGGATCCGGTACGGTCGATGGTGCAGCAGCCGCGCTTTTTGTCGCCGGCATTGCCGCCCGGACCAAAGGCCCCGTCATCTGGTGTCTGACGAGACCGGATCTGTTCTTTCCGGCGCTTGCCCAGGTCGGCCTCCATCCCGACCGCGTCATCTTCGTCGAGTCCGACAAGGAGGAAGACGTGCTGGCCAACATGGAGGAGGGCTTGTCCTTCGGTGGGCTCGGCGCTGTCGTCGGCGAGCTCGTTCGCCTGCCGATGGTCAGCTCCCGCCGCCTGCAACTGGCCGCGGAGCGAACCGGGACCATGGCGCTCGGCGTTCGGCGATGGCGGCGGCAGACGGAGGCGAATGATTTTGGCCAGCCGACGGCGTCAACAACCAGATGGCGGGTCAGTGTGATGCCATCGGAAGAGCTGCCGGTACCGGGGGTGGGCAGGCCTCAATGGTTTCTTGAATTGATGCGCGTGAAAGCGGGTGAGTGTGCTGAGTTTCTCGTGAGGGCGTGTGATGACAAGGGTCGTCTCGATCTATCTTCCGGATCTGCCGACGGATCGTATTCGGCGGGCGGATCCCTCCATTTCGCCTGAACAGCCAATTGCCGTGATCGCAAGAAGCGGGTCGAAGCGATGGGTTTCGGCTGCCGACCTGGCTGCCAGGGCGGCAGGCGTGCATGTCGGCATGCCGGCGGCAAAGGCGCAGTCGCTGTTTCATGGCCTGATGATGGTCGACGCCGATATCGAAGCCGATCGGGTAGCTCTCGAACGCATCACACTGTGGGCACTAACCATCTATTCGCCGATCGTCGCGATTGACGGGATCGACGGCATCGTTATGGACACCGAAGGCGCCGACCACCTGCAGGGCGGCGAGCTGCCAATGGTGACAAAGATCGCCAACCAGTTTCTGGGCAGGAAGCTGACTGCCCGCGTGGCGGTCGCCGACAGCTGGGGTGCATCCCATGCCTGTGCCCGCGCCATCAACCGCGAGACGATCGTCATTCCGCCGGGTGAGACAGTGCGGGCCGTTGAAAAGCTGCCGATATCGCTCCTGCGTCTGCCGGCAAAGATTGTCAGCGATCTCCGCATTCTCGGATTTCAGACGATCGGGGAGCTTGCCAATACCCCGCGCGCGCCGCTGACGTTGCGCTTTGGACCGGAGGTTGGGCGCCGTCTCGATCAGATGCTCTGTCGCATCGCCGAGCCTATCGAGCCGATCCGCACGCCTGAGCTGGTCGAGGTTTCGAAAGCCTTCGCTGAACCGATTGGCGCAGCGGAGACCATCAACAAATATGTCGGCCGCCTTGTCGTGCAATTGGTCGATGAACTCCAAAAGCGGGGGCTCGGCGTGCGTCGGGCTGACCTGATTGTCGAGAAGGTCGATGGCACCAGACAGGCAATCCGCGCCGGAACAGCCAAGCCCGCCCGCGACGTAGCCTGGCTGACGAAACTGTTTCGGGACCGGACGGAAAAGATCGAGCCGGGTTTCGGGATCGAGAGGCTCACCCTTGTTGCGGTTCTGGCCGAGCCATTGGAAGAGGCGCAGAAAGTCTCTGCTCTGGTCGAGGATGACGTCACCGATGTGACGCCACTGATCGACATCTATGGAAACCGCGGCCAGCGGGTCTATCGCGTCGCACCGGTTGCATCCGATGTGCCGGAACGTTCCGTCCGGCGGATCAGTCCCGTTGCTGAACCGATCCCTGTTGCCTGGGTGAGCCATTGGCGCCGTCCAGTCCGGCTTTTGCCACGGCCCGAACTGATCGAGGCGATTGCGCTGATGCCGGACCGCCCGCCGGTCTCGATCGTCTGGCGCGGCAAGCGCCGTAAGGTCAAACGCGCCGACGGCCCGGAACGCATCTTCGGGGAGTGGTGGCAGCGCGACGCCGAAATGGACGCGGTGCGGGACTACTTTGTCATCGAGGACGAGGCAGGCGAGCGCCTGTGGGTGTTCCGCTCCGGCGACGGAGTGGATCCCGAGACCGGGTCCCATCGCTGGTTCTGCCACGGGATCTTCGCATGAGCTACGCCGAGCTCCAGGTCACGACCCACTTTTCCTTTCTGCGCGGCGCCTCCTCTGCACAGGAGTTGTTTGAGACCGCGAAACAGCTCGGTATCGACGCAATCGGCGTCGTCGATCGCAATTCGCTTGCCGGAATTGTTCGGGCGCTTGAGGCGTCGCGCGCCACCGGGTTGCGCCTGGTCGTTGGCTGTCGTCTCGATCTGGCGGATGGCATGTCTGTGCTGGTCTATCCGATGGATCGCGCTGCCTATTCGCGCCTGACGCGCCTCATCACGCTGGGAAAATCGCGTGGCGGCAAGAACAACTGTATCCTGCATTGGGACGATATCGTCGCTTACGCCGAGGGCATGATCGGCATTCTGGTACCTGATCTGCCGGATGCCACCTGCGCCTCGCAGCTTCGCAAGATGGCTGAGCTGTTTGGTGATCGCGCTTACGTCTCTCTCTGTTTGCGTCGGCGACCGAACGACCAGTTGCGGCTGCATGAGATTTCCAACATGGCGGCGCGGTTCAAGGTCAGAACCGTCGTCACCAATGATGTGCTGTTTCATGAGCCGGGCCGGCGGCAATTGCAGGACATCGTCACCTGTATCAGGCACAACACCACGATCGACGATGTCGGCTTTGAGCGCGAACGCCACGCCGACCGCTACCTCAAGCCACCGGAGGAAATGGCACGCCTGTTTCCGCGCTACGCGCAAGCACTCGCGCGAACCCTGGAAATCGTGCGTCGCTGCAAATTCTCGCTCGAGGAACTGACCTACCAGTACCCGGAGGAAGCCATCGTGCCGGGCAAGGATGCTCAAGGATCGCTCGAGCATTATGTCTGGGAATGTGCGCCCGATCGTTATCCGGAAGGCCTGCCACCGGATGTTTTAAAGACCGTTCGGCACGAGCTCGATCTCATCCGCACCATGAAATACGCGCCTTACTTCCTGACGGTGTTTTCGATCGTCCGTTTTGCCCGAAGTCAGGGCATTCTCTGCCAGGGCAGGGGATCTGCGGCCAACAGCGCTGTCTGCTATATCCTTGGCATCACCTCGATCGATCCCTCGACCAATGATCTCCTCTTCGAGCGCTTCGTCAGTCAGGAACGCGACGAGCCGCCGGATATCGATGTCGACTTCGAGCATGAACGGCGCGAGGAGGTCATCCAGTGGATCTACAAGACCTATACCAAGGATAAGGCGGCACTCTGCGCAACCGTCACCCGCTACCGGGCCAAGGGCGCAATCCGCGATGTCGGTAAGGCGCTTGGCCTGCCTGAAGATGTCATCAAGGCGCTGTCATCGGGCATGTGGTCCTGGTCGGAAGAAGTTCCCGACCGAAACATCAGGGAACTCAATCTCAACCCCAATGACCGGCGTCTGGCGCTCACCCTGAAACTCGCGCAGCAGTTGATGGGCGCGCCTCGGCATCTGGGTCAGCACCCCGGCGGCTTTGTCCTCACCCATGACCGGCTAGACGATCTCGTGCCGATCGAACCGGCGACGATGAAAGACCGGCAGATCATCGAATGGGACAAGGACGACGTTGAGGCACTGAAGTTCATGAAGGTGGATGTCTTGGCGCTCGGGATGCTCACCTGCATGGCCAAGGCTTTTGATCTCATCCGCGAGCACAAAGGGCAGGATCTTGATCTCTCGAAAATCAGCCAAGAGGATGCGGCGACCTATGCAATGATCCGCAAGGCTGACACGCTCGGCACCTTCCAGATCGAAAGCCGTGCGCAGATGGCGATGCTGCCGCGGTTAAAACCGCGCACGTTCTACGATCTCGTCGTGCAGGTGGCCATCGTGCGGCCGGGCCCAATCCAGGGTGACATGGTGCATCCCTATCTCCGTCGTCGCGAAGGCAAGGAGCCCGTCGAGTATCCGACACCCGAGTTGGAGGCGGTGCTCGGCAAGACGCTGGGCGTGCCGCTGTTTCAAGAGTCAGCGATGCGCGTCGCCATGGTCTGTGCCGGCTTTACCGGTGGTGAGGCCGACCAGCTGCGCAAATCCATGGCGACCTTCAAGTTCACCGGCGGCGTCTCGCGCTTCAAGGACAAGCTGGTGTCAGGCATGGTCAAGAACGGATATTCGTCCGAGTTCGCCGAAAAGACCTTTTCGCAGTTGGAAGGCTTTGGCTCATACGGCTTTCCGGAAAGTCACGCGGCCTCCTTTGCGTTGATTGCCTACGCTTCGAACTACATCAAGTGCCATCATCCCGACGTCTTTTGTGCAGCCCTTCTCAACAGCCAGCCCATGGGATTTTATGCTCCGGCCCAGATCGTCGGAGACGCGATCAAGCATGGCGTCGAGGTGCGGCCGGTCTGCGTCAACCGCTCGCGATGGGACTGCACGCTGGAAAGGATTGGAGGCGGCGATCGTCATGCTGTGCGCCTCGGGTTTCGGCAGGTGAAAGGGCTGGCTGTCGCGGACGCCGCACGTATCGTTGCAGCGCGCATGAACAACCCGTTCGCCTCAGTCGATGACATGTGGCGCCGGTCCAGCGTGCCGACCGAAGCGCTTGTTCAACTGGCAGAGGCCGACGCCTTTCTGCCATCGCTGAAACTCGAACGACGCGATGCGCTCTGGGCGATCAAGGCGCTGCGCGACGAGCCCTTGCCGTTGTTTGCAGCCGCAGCCGAACGCGAGGCGACGGCGATTGCCGAGCAGCAGGAGCCAGAGGTGGCGCTTCGGCAAATGACGGACGGCCATAACGTCATCGAGGACTACAGCCACATCGGGCTCACTTTGCGCCAGCATCCTGTCGCCTTTCTGCGCAAGGACCTGTCGGCACGCAATATCATTTCCTGTGCCGAGGCGATGAATGCCCGTGATGGGCGGTGGGTTTATACCGCTGGACTCGTGCTGGTGCGGCAGAAGCCGGGATCGGCCAAGGGTGTGATGTTCATCACCATCGAGGACGAGACCGGACCGGCCAACGTCGTTGTCTGGCCCACCCTGTTCGAGAAACGCAGGCGCATCGTGCTGGGATCTTCGATGATGGCGATCAACGGACGGATTCAGCGGGAAGGGGAGGTCGTCCATCTCGTCGCCCAGCAACTCTTCGATCTCTCAGGCGATCTGGTTGGACTTGCCGATCGCGATACGGAGTTCAGGTTGCCGGCTGGTCGCGGCGATGAGTTTGCCCACGGGGGCGGCGGGCCGGATTCACGCGATCGGCCGAAACCCGTTGTCCCGCGCGACATATTCACACCGGACCTTCATATCGATACGCTGAAAGTGAAGAGCCGGAATTTTCACTGAAAAATGCTCAAACCGAGCGTGTCGAGGGAGCGCATGCACTGCCAAAACCGCTTCAATCCTCAGGCGTGGCGACTTGGGATGCGGCGGTCATAGCTTTCGGCGTTGCTTTCGGAAAAGGGTGAGCTGGAACTGGAAGTGAAGCGAGGCGCGCTTCTGTCTCCGGCGAGACATGACACCGCAGACCTGACACTGGCCCGATGCCGTACCGGGCAAAGTACGGCCTTATGAGGTCGAAGCCACGCTGGTCGCCTGACTGAAAGTGACGGAAAATCCAGTAGGCGATCAAATCCGCCATCTGAATCAGGCGCGATGCCTTCGAATCCAGAAAAAGCGGGACTTCGGCAAAGTTGCGAAGTTGGCCGCTGGCATGCCCGACGTGCTTGAACACATGAGAGAGGGTTTGGATTTTCTCCTCATAATTGCTTTTGTCGAGGATGACCAAGCCGCGCTGGGGGTTCTTTTTCTTGTAAAGCGTCTTCAGATAGCCATCAAAACACGAAGCCACCTCCTCGAAGCTCCGAGCCAGAATATCGTTCGCAGAGAAGAGCTTCTTTTCGATGACGCAGGCGTAGACCTTCAACTGCAATTGCTTGTCTGACAGTAGCGACGAGATATCGACGACGGCTTGAACTCTGTCGTTGGGAGGCACACCTTTCCAGGTACCGTTGCCCGAGCGCATTGGGTTTCCATGGAACTCGATTTCTCGAGGATTGGTTGAGCTAAAGCGCGCCGCTACAGGATCTATCTGGGCTTCCAGCCAATGCGTTTGGCGCTCGAATATACTAAAGCCTGCAAGGACAAAGAAGTCGGAGCTTGGATCATGCGAGTGACCAGACTCGTCGAGATATAGTAGATGCAACGAATCCCCCTGAAACGAAAAAGCGGACCGCATGCGGTCCGCTCCAATTCGGTAAGCCGAGTGAAACAATCGTTCAACGCACCGACGGATCAGCGCTCTCGACTATGCTCAATATATATCGGTTGCGTGTCGGCTTTTCAAGAGGCGGCTCCCTATGGCCCACAATCGCGAACGTCCAGCGTTCGCGGCTTCACGTCGTCTGTGATCCGCCTCCAGCAGTCATAGGCATCGACCGTGACCTGATGACCGGAGCGAAAAGAAGGTAGCATCAGGTAATCGAGGGCTACAACAAGATCCGCATCAGCACGATCGTTGTTTGTCGGAGGCTGGTCCATTGAGGCGTCCCAATCCCGCTCTTGATGGATGGCTTCCTATTCCAGCCCCGGATCTCCGTCGATCAACCCACTGACGGGGTCCGCTAGCAAGCTGCGGCCGCTTCGGCTTAAGCCTTCGCGGTGATCGCGACCGGTTCCGGACACTGACGGGAGCCATCGAGCGGGAATGGCCCGCTCGAAAGATGGAGCCTCAGATGAACACCGATCTTTCGCTTGCGCAGACCCACGCCTTCCAGCTCGCCCGCACCCTGATGGTTCCAGTCACGCTGTTCAGGTCCGGCGACGAGTTCGGCGTTCTGCCGAGCGACGAACTCGATGACGAAGACGATCTGGAGATCGTGCATGAATATGAGCCGTTGTGACTTATGGTCATCTCAGGCTCGATCGCGCCGCTTTACAGGGCACCCCCGCTTTCCAACTGCACATAATCAGCTCTTTGAGCCTTCAATCCCCAGCGTAGGGCATCCGAATGAAGGCAACCTGCAATCGCAACTCAGCGAAAAAGGAGAACGCGATTGCCGACCACACTCCACCTCCGTCTTCGAACCGAAGACCCGGACAATATTCTTTCGCCGCTCGCTCGAATGGTCCATGACCAATGCGAGCGCCGAAATTTGGACGTTAGGCGCAAGCGCCAATATACCGCTGTCGTCCTTCACTTTGGCTATTGGCTATTCGAGCGTGGTGTCGCCACGGAAAGCTTCACCACTGAACACATGGAAAGCTTCCTGACGGCTCACGCGAATGGTTGCTCCTGCTCGTGCTTTTGGAAAATGCGTACGGAGGTGGAGGCTATGCGTCGAGCTTTGAACCTCGCCGTCAAAATGAGGGCACTTCGCGAGATCCCGCCGATGAACCTCGCGGCGATAGATCGTGAAGTCCTGGCGTTCGATAAAATGCTCGAAGAAGTTTGGGGCTTGTCTGCGGGTTCACGCCGCAAGCATCGCAATGTTGTTCTGAGGCTTCTGGTCGGCTGTGTGAAAGATGGCCGTGTCGATATAGCCAACCTCAACCACTCGCACATTCGTCAGTTCGTGCTCGGCGAGCAGGGACGGAAACCAGCAACCATCCGTAGCTACTCTGTCTCGATCAGGTGCTATCTTCGATATCGAGCACTCTTAGGCGACGATGTCCGTCGGCTAGTAAAGGCCATACCAGCACCCGCAGTGAAAACGCCGGCCAGACTGCAAACGGGCTTCAGCCCGGCGGAGCTGGAGCGATTGCTGGAAGTCTCTGCAGAAATCGGCCGAACCCGGAAGAGAGTTCATGCCATTATCAGGTGCCTAGCAGACCTCGGGATGCGGTCGATCGAGGTAACCAGCCTGACACTCGACGATATCGATTGGGAAAAAGGTATGATCCGGGTGCGCTCGACCAAGTCGCGCCGGTCCGATCCTATGCCGCTTCCATATGCTACAGGCGAAGCTATCGCCGACTATATCGTGCATGAAAGGCAAGCCACGCAACACAGGGAGGTCTTCGTCCGGCATGTTGCGCCCCTTGGAGAGCCGATCACTCCGCGCTCGGTACAGCGAGCAGTCTATGCGGTCTACGACCGATTGGGCTGGGATTGCACCCGTATCCATATCTTCCGCCATACGATTGCCAGTCGACTGGTCAACGATGCCGTGCCCCTGAAGCAGGTTGCGGACATCATGCGGCATAGGAGCGTGGTGACAACTGCGGGCTACGCCCGCGTCGATCAAAACAGGCTGGCGGCCGTAGCCCTGCCTTGGCCGGGAGCGAGCGCATGACCGGGTCAGCCACTATGCTATCTCGTGCCGAGGCCTACCTCGCACATCGCCGAAGCCTCGGCTTCAAGATGAAAACTTCAGCAAGGCAGATCACCTCCTTTGCACGATATGCCGACGACAGAGGACACGAAGGGGCGCTCTCGTCCGATATCGCGCTCCGCTGGGCGAAGGCCGAAGCGACAATTGCCGACCCCTTCACCTGGGCAAAACGACTGGAGGTGTTGAGGCCATTCGCGGCCTTTCTCGCGGCAGAGGATCGTGAAACCACCTTCCCGGCGACCAATCCTTTTGGGCGGACGAAGCGTCGGCTTGCTCCACATATCTTCGCGAACGAGGAAATCGTGGGCATCATCGCCGAAGCGCATCACATTCGCCGCGTTCAGGCTGCCGGGACGCTCATGATGCCTGCCCTGATCGGCCTGCTGGCCTCGACTGGGCTGCGCATATCGGAAGCGCTCGGCCTACAGATCCGAGATCTGGATCTCGAAGCTGCGCAGATCGTGGTGCGGGAAGCGAAATATGGCCGCCAGCGACTGGTCTCCCTCCATCCAACCGCTGTTGCCGCGCTCGAGATCTTCCTCGATCGACGAAACGCGCTATTCCCATCGAAGCCGGCCGATCCTGTCTTCATGAGCGAGCTGTCCAGCAAGAAGCTGAGCTACATGAACGCCTGGCACGCCTGGTTCCGGATCACCCAGAGATTGGGAATCCGGCCGCGCGGTGGCCATCCCTTCGTGCGTATCCATGACCTTCGGCACAGCTTCATATGCCGTCGGCTTATCCTCTGGCAGGAAAGTGGAACGGAGATCGATGCGGCAATGATGATGCTGTCTACGTATGTCGGCCATGCCAATCTGCTCGATACCTACTGGTATATTGAGGGCGTGCCCGAGCTCATGGCAATTGCAGGCAATCGCTTCGAAGGTGCAGCTATGGTTGGAGGCGACGTTGATGAGTGATACCACACCTTCCTTTCCGACCCTGCTGCAGCGCTTCTTCGTTGATCATCTGCGCCAGCAACGAGCGGTGAGCCCATGCACGGTCGCGGCATATCGCGACACGTTCAAACTGCTGCTGGCCTTCGCTGAGAAGCGGATCGGGAAATCCCCGACGAACCTGACCCTGCCCGACCTCAATGCCGATCTGATCCTGGCCTTTCTGGATCACCTCGAGCGTGATCGGGCCAATAGCGTCAGAAGCCGAAATGCACGGCTGTCCGCAATCCGGGTCTTCCTCAAATATGCCGCGCATGAGGATCTGACTGCGCTGGCGGTGATCGAGCGCAGCCTCGCCGTCCCGCAGAAGCGGCATGACAAGGCAGTTCTCGGCTACCTGGCGCGCGCCGAGGTCGAGGCGATCATCAACGCGCCCGATCCCAAAACATGGGCCGGCAGGCGCGACCGGGCACTGTTTACATTCCTCTATAATACTGGCGCGCGTGTGTCCGAGGCTATCGACCTTCGGATTGGTAGTGTCATTCTGGAGACTGCACCGGTCGTGCACCTGCATGGGAAGGGGCGCAAGCGCCGGAGCGTGCCACTCTGGAATGAGACCGCACGAACGCTGAAGCGATGGATTCAGGATCTTCATGATTGTGGACCGGATGCCTACATCTTTCCCAACAGTTCGGGGACGCGCCTATCCCGCTCCAGTGTGAGGCAGCGCCTCGACCTCGCCGTCGGCGCTGCCGGCGGAGGTGTTCCATCGATCCGCGCAAAGGCGATATCGCCGCATACCTTCCGGCACACCACGGCGATGCACCTGCTGCAGTCCGGCGTCGACCTGACCGTGATCGCGCTTTGGCTCGGACACGAGGACATCAGCACGACGCATATCTACATGGAGGCTGACCTTGCGATGAAGGAAAACGCGCTCAGCCGGCTTCAGCCGGTCAGCCCTACAGGTGTTCGCTACCGGCCGCCCGACAAGTTGATGGCATTCCTTCAAGCGCTTTAAGCTCGTTGCTCCCGGAGTGACGCCCGGGAGCGCATCCTAGCCGGGCGGCTAGGCGCAGCACTTCGACGTCGTGCTAGCTGGCCCGCAGCAGGACGATTTGGCCTGCTCCTCCGCCAGCCAGCGATCCCGTGGCTTGCAGCTTGCTGGTCGAGCGACAAGAGACACCTCGAAGGTGCCGGCGACGAGCCGCGGTGCTGACGCGCAGTAGAGGGCCATCGGCCGCTCTCCGTCGCTGATCTCGAACGTGAGTTTTGCAGTCGGCTCAAGCTGCACATGGTCAGAGACTTTGCGGATGATCGCCGCAAACTTGCCGGCCGGCATATGCGTCCGTTCATCTTCGTCGATATCCCAGAGCTGCACGAAGATCTCTGCCCAGGCTTCCGGGTTGGCGCCGCAATCGAGCGCCGAAAACATCCCGGCCTTGACTTCGGTGACGTGGTAGCCCGCACGGACGGGATTGCCGTCATAGCTGAAAACCAGCGGCGCATCTGGAGCCACGGCGAGGACATCGAGGAGATGGGCGAGACTGATGTCTGTCGAAATTGTCTTGTCGATCGCGTTCATGTGCGTTATCCCTCTATCCAATAGTTCAAGGATTGTTGAAATATGGATGAACGTCAAGCTCTTTCGTCATTCGCGGCGCTGTCCCAGGAGACCCGCCTTGCGATCGTCCGTGCTCTGGTCATTGCGGGCCCGGAGGGATTGGCCGCAGGTGTGATCGCCGAACGCATGGGCGTCTCCGCGACGAACGTCTCCTTCCATTTGAAGGAACTGGAGCGGTCAGGATTGATCTCCCAGCGAAGGGAGTCCCGCTCAATCATCTACAACGCGAGTTACGACGCGCTTGCCGATCTCGTCAAATTCCTGATGGAGGACTGTTGCGCTGGTCATCAGGTGATCAGAGAGAGTGTCGAGCGTGGCGGCGACTGCTGTAGCCCAGCCGGCAAGGATGACGTCGTTGCGTAGTTCCACAATCCCTGCAGGCATTGTCTCGGCTCTCGGCCTGACGCAGATCATCGGTTACGGCACGCTCTACTACAGCTTCAGCATCCTCGCCCCCGGCATGGCGGAGGATCTCGGCTTATCGCTGGCAGAGGTATTCGGTGTGTTCTCCGTGTCCCTGTTTATCGGCGGTCTGTCGGCCACCTATATCGGCAAGCAGATGGACCGGATCGGTGCCGCGACGATCATGACGGCAGGGTCAGCGCTCGCGGCATTGACACTTGCCCTTTGCGCCTGGTCGCCCTCAGTCGCAATCTTCGCCATCGCCATCATCCTGCTCGAGGTGTCATCGGGAATGGTGCAGTATCAGGCTGCATTCGCAGCTCTGGTTGAAAGCGATCCCCGCAGCGCTTCCCGCAGCATTACCTATCTTACGCTGATTGGTGGATTAGCCTCGACAATCTTCTGGCCGATCTCGTCAGCACTTACGGGATATCTCTCGTGGCGGGAAATCTATCTCGTCTTTGCGGCGCTGAACCTCTTCCTTTGCATGCCGCTGCACTTCTGGATCCGGAGTCTCGGACAGAATGCTGGCGAAACGACCATCCGGACACGCGAAACGGTGATCGGCGCGATCGCACCTCATGCAAGGCGCCGCGCCATGGTCATCGTCTCGTTTGCCTTCGCGCTCCTCGGCTTTACGCTCGCAGCCATCCTTGCCCATATGGTGCCGATGCTCGGCTCGATCGGGTTGGGGGCAGCCGCCGTCGTTATCGGCTCACTGTTCGGTCCTGCGCAGGTTCTGAGCCGCCTGATCAACATGGTCTTCGGGAAGAACCTGTCGCCGCCGGGACTTGCCGTACTTGCCGCCGTGCTGATCGTCTTCGGCGTCCTGATCCTGCTGGTGACGGGGAACTGGCTGCCGGGTGCGGTCGCCTTCGCCATCTGCCTGGGGCTTGGCTCCGGAATCAACAGCATCGCGCAGGGGAGTTTGCCGCTCTATCTATTCGGATCGGACGGATATGGAGCGATCACAGGCAAGATGGCGGCGGCTCGACTGGCGCTCGGAGCCGGAGCACCTTTCGCGTTCGCGGCGGCCATGGAGAACCTGGGCCTGAGCTTGTCGCTCATTGGAAACGCGTGTCTCGGCGCGGTCAGCATAGCGGCATTCGTTGCGGTGGCAGTATCCTGTCGGCGACCAGCCACCGCAACTGTCCAGAATTACTAGATCGACTTCAGCGAAACCCGCTTCTCCAGCTCGGCTGCGTCTTCCTTCCGCTCGCTGTAGCGATCGGTGAGATAGGACGAAACATCGCGGGTGAGGATAGTGAACTTCACCAGCTCTTCGCAGACGTCCACGACGCGGTCGTAATAGGACGACGGCTTCATTCGTCCTTCGGCATCGAATTCCTGAAACGCCTTGGCGACGGACGACTGGTTGGGGATGGTGATCATTCGCATCCAGCGGCCAAGAATGCGTAATTGATTGACGGCGTTGAAGGACTGACTGCCACCGGATACTTCCATCACCGCCAGCGTCTTGCCTTGCGTCGGCCGGACGGAACCGACCGAGAGCGGGATCCAGTCGATTTGGGACTTCATTATCCCGGTCATGGCACCGTGGCGTTCCGGGCTGATCCAGATGTGGCCTTCAGACCACTGGGTCAGTTCGCGGAGCTCCTGCACCTTGGGGTGGCTCACCGGAGATTCGTCCGGAAGCGGCAACCCGGCGGGATCGAACACGCGAACCTCGCATCCCAGCCGTTCGAGAAGCCGACGAACTTCGAAGGCAAGCAGACGGCTATAGGAAATCTCCCGCAGGGAACCGTAGAGAATCAAGATCCTGGGCTTATGTGTCGAGAACATCGGCCGGAGCGATTCCGGCTCGATGGGCTGAAGAAGCTGGTCGTGCAGTGCGGGGAAGGTATCAGACAATACGCTTTCCTTCCTGATCCAGAACCTGTTCGCCGTCTTCTTTGGTGAACGAACCTTTGAAGGCATCGGTCGGCAGGATGTCGAGTACTACCTCTGACGGGCGGGCAAGCTTGGTGCCGAGCGCCGTGACGACAAATGGTCGATTGATCAGGATCGGGGTCGCGAGCATCGCGTCCAGCAACTGGTCTTCGGTCAGGTCCGGATTGTCGAGACCGAGTTCGGCATAAGGAGTGCCCTTCTCGCGGATCGCGTCACGAACAGTCAGACCGGCGTCCCTAATCATCTTCAAGAGCTGCTCGCGCGACGGCGGGTTCTGAAGGTATTCGATGACAGTAGGCTCGATCCCGGCTGCGCGGATCAGTGCCAACGTGTTGCGAGACGTCCCGCAGGCCGGATTGTGATAGATGGTGGCGTCCATAGTCAGGTCCTTTCGGTGATGGTGTTGCGGGAAACGGCGGGCGATGCCTCGTACCAGCCCTTCGAGCGGTTCACGATCCAGACGACGGAAAGCATCACCGGTACCTCGATCAGCACACCGACCACTGTGGCAAGTGCCGCGCCCGACTGAAACCCGAAGAGGCTGATGGCGGCGGCGACTGCTAGTTCGAAGAAGTTAGAGGCCCCGATAAGTGCCGAGGGACCAGCCACACAATGCTGCTCACCTGAAATCCGATTGAGGATGTAAGCGAGGCCGGAATTGAAATAGACCTGGATCAGGATCGGCACTGCCAGAAGTGCGATGATCGTAGGCTGCGCAATGATCTGCTCGCCCTGGAAGCCAAACAGCAACACCAGCGTCGCCAGTAATGCGACAAGCGACAGCGGCTGAAGCTTGGACAACAGCCGGTCCAACCCGGCGGTGCTCCCGCCGGCCAGCAGGGCACGCCTTAGACCCTGGGAGATCGCGACCGGAATCAGGATGTAGAGGGCCACTGAGATCATGAGGGTGTCCCACGGCACTGTGATCGCAGACAGACCCAGAAGCAGACCCACGATCGGTGCGAAGGCGACAATCATGATAGCGTCGTTGAGTGCGACCTGGGACAGGGTGAAATGAGGTTCGCCCTTCGTCAGGTTGCTCCAGACGAACACCATAGCCGTGCAGGGCGCCGCCGCGAGAATGATCAGGCCCGCAATGTAGGAGTCGATTTGGTCCGCTGGCAGGTATGGCCGGAACAGCCAGCCCACGAACAGCCAGCCCAACAGCGCCATCGAGAACGGCTTGACGGCCCAGTTGATGAACAGCGTCACGCCGATGCCGCGCCAATAGCTACCGACCTTCGACAGTGAGCCGAAGTCGATCTTGAGAAGCATGGGGATGACCATCAGCCAGATCAGCACGGCGACGGGAATGTTCACCTTGGCGATCTCGGCTGCGCCGATCGTCTGGAAAACGCTCGGCATCAGATGGCCAAGCGCGATGCCGACGAGAATGCAGAGGAAAACCCAGACAGTGAGATAGCGTTCAAATACGGACATCAGGCGCTCTTTTCCTGGCTGCTGGTCGACCCTTCCATCTGGCCGATCTGCTTTAGCTTCTGTTCAAGCGCAAGCTTGTCGATCGAAGACAGCGGAAGGCTTAGGAAGGCGCCAATGCGGTTCTTCAGAAAACGGGCGGCCTGTGCGAAAGCTCTCTGGACTTCGATATCCGTTCCCACGACGGCGGCCGGATCCTCGACACCCCAGTGCGCTGTCATCGGATACCCCAACCAGACTGGACACGCTTCGCCAGCCGCGCTGTCGCAGACCGTGAAGATGAAATCCATCTGCGGCGCGCCCGGCTCCGCGAACACATCCCAGTTCTTCGAGGAGAAACCGGTAGACGGATAGCCGAGCGCTTCCAACTCCTTGATCGCATGGGGGTTCACCTCGCCCTTCGGATGGCTCCCCGCGGAGTAGGCTCGAAAGCGACCTTTCCCCTCATGATTCAGGATGGATTCGCCGAGAATAGAACGTGCGGAATTGCCCGTGCACAGGAAGAGCACGTTGTAGATCTTGTCGGTCATGGTCTTGTTCCGTTGTTAGGTCGGGGACCTGTTGAGCTTCATGATGGTCGCAGTCGATGGGCAGATGAAAGAAAGTTGGCGGGTCATGAGCACAGCCGCAGGTACAATGGCCCGCGGCACCTCAGAGAAACCGATGGACGAAAAAAATGGCGCGGCACTCGTCGTCGCGAGATAGATGCCGCCGCTTCCATCGAGACCTCGCAACGTTGCCTCTACGATCGCTCGGCCAAACCCAAGACCGCGATGCGCCGGAAGTACAACAACGGACCGCAGCAGGTAATCGCCTCTGCACCGTTCGAGGCCGGCATAGCCGACAATCTCATCGCCACCCGAAACAGCTTCAAAGAAGGTGCGGCCTCCATCTTCGATATCATCGGTCGGAAGATCTGCGGCCTGCAGCGCTTCGCGGAGACGGGCGTTGCTACCGGGCACTTCGCGTAATGTGATCGCGCTCAACATGGCTTCGCATCCGGAGCGCAGCAGAGCGTCAGCTCCGCGATGAGGGGTGCGCAGAGCTGTGTCGATCCGCCGCAGCAATCCTTCAGCAGAAAAAGTGTCAGGTCGCGCAGACCGTCGAGGTCGGCCCGATAGATGATTGATCGGCTTTGGCGCTCGCTCTTGACCAAACCAGCACGGAAAAGTGTCGCGAGATGTGCCGACATCGTGTTCTGCGGGACATCGAGCAGCCGCGCGAGTTCGCCTGCTGGGATGCCGTCTGGTTCGTGCCGCACGAGTAGACGAAACGTCTCGAGGCGGGTGTTCTGGGCCAAGGCCGAAAGGGCCGCTATTGCGTTGTTGCTTTCCATATATCCAGAATAACGGATGCATTGATAAAGTCAACGCCTTTGGTCGGAGGTGGATTATGCGCAGGTGAGAAGGGGAGATACCCTGCAAAGCAGGACGATCGCGTCTAAGGTGACCATAAGTCACCACGACTCATATTCATGCACGATCTCAAGATCGTCTTCGTCATCGAGTTCGTCGGACGGAAGGACGCCGAATTCGTCGCCGGATTTGAACAGGGTGATCGGGACCATGAGGATGCGCGAAAGAGAAAATGCGTGGGCTTGTGCGAGTGCAAGATCCTGTGCCATGCGAGAAACCTCCGTCCGGAGCGGGCCGATCCCGCTCGATGGCTCCTCGAAAGGACTAGGACAGGTCGCGATCACCGCGCAGGCGAAGACAAGCGGCGGCAGCTTGCTAGCCGACCCCGATAGTGGGTTGATCGACGGAGATCCGGACATGGTCCAGGACGCCATCCATAAAAAGCGGGATTGGTTTGCTTCGGCGGGAATTGAGGTATACGGCACAGATCAGTTACGGAAGCCAGTTCAGCATTTGTTGCCGAGCACCACTCTGGCCAACCCACCAGTCAGCCCCGGCTAGCATTCTCCTGATCGGACAAGGCTTTGAGAACAGCGAAATCCATCTCAGCGTGTGGCTTAATCCGGAATACTTCGCTTGCGATCCTCGCCCAGTGCTAGAACTCGTCGAGATCACCATCGGCCCGGCTAGGGAACACACGGCGTTGCGCTTCATAACAGGATCCCAGTGAATCTAAATTTGCGAGAAGCCTGGCATCTATCCGCCATCGCTGCCTTGTTGCACGGCAATGTATGATCCATCGTGGGAGGAGGCGGATCATCTTTCTCCCGAGAGCGGTGGCGACGCAGGCAACACACCACATATCACGCTTGAAGGAGGGCAATATCTACGAACGTTTTCAATAGGTTATAAAAAATTGCATAAGCATATTTATGGAACTTCATTGGGACATCGAGACGGTTACGAGCCCTGTCGCACTATCCGAGCTGGGTGATACCATGACGCCGCCGGGAATGAACACTGCTGTTGCTCGCACGGCAAGTCTTAGGTTAGGGCGCGGACTCGTTAAATGATGCAATCCATATCCTTATTGCTGCGAGCTTGAGTGCTGCCAGATAGTTGTCGGCCCGGCGGTCATATCTTGTGGCAAGTCCGCGCATCTGTTTGATACGATTGAAAAAACGCTCGACGTGGTTGCGCTGACGATAGACCCAGCGGCTGAAGCTGAAGGTCTGTTTGCGGTTGGCCTTGGCGGGAATGTTTGCCCAGCATTTCCGTTGCTTGGCAAAGCGACGGATCGCGTCGGTGTCATAAGCCTTGTCCGCAAGAAGCGTCGCACCGGGCCGCAATCCGCTCAGCAACTTTTCCGCCATGGGAGCGTCGGCAGCCTGACCTGCGGTCAGCTCCATACGAACAGGCCGCCCATCGGCATCCACGAGCGCATGGATTTTTGTGGTCAGGCCGCCACGGGAACGTCCCATGCAAGGATCGGCAGAGCCCCCTTTTTAGCGTTGGCACCGTGCTGGTGAACGCGAACGCACGAGCTGTCGATCATCACGATGTCACCCGCATAACGCTTTGACACGGCATCAAGAAGTTGATCCCAGACACCTGCCTTTCGCCAGCGAGAGAAGCGATTGTAGAGCGTCGTTCGCGGGCCATAGCGCTCGGGCACATCGCGCCAGGACGAACCCGTCCTAAACCGCCAAAGGATACCATTGATCACCCGGCGGTCATCAACGCGTTTCACTCCACGGCTCTTGGTGGGAAGCAGCGGCTCGATGACGGCCCATTCTTCGTCGCTCAGTTCGTGACGGCGCATGACGATCTCCCTTCAAGGGGAGTGAATCATAATCCGCTCGCCACATGAACCCCGTTTATGGGGACGCGTCCTAGGCTAGTGGCTGATCTTGGATCGTGGTTTAAACCCTTGTCCCGATACAGTGCCTGCCAGCATGACGAGACTTAAATGCCAAGGGACGCGACCGCTCGTCTGGAGGCGCAAGGGGTGGTACCCAGCGGCATGGAAGAGATCCAATGATCATCGAGCTTGGCCACTATGCCCTCGTGCTGGCACTCGCGACCAGCCTGATCATCTCCGTCTTGCCGGTGATCGGCGCACGGCGTGGCGACGCAGCGATGATGGCGGTCGCGACGACCGGCACCTATGCGATGTTCCTGCTGATCGCGTTTTCCTTCGCGGTCCTGACCTATGGCTATGTGGTTTCCGACTTCTCGGTGCAGAACGTCTATCAGAACTCCCATTCGCTCAAGCCGATGATCTACAAGATCTCCGGCGTCTGGGGGAACCACGAGGGATCGATGCTGCTCTGGGTGCTGATCCTGGCCTTCTTCAGCGCCATGGTCGCCTTCTTCGGCACCAATCTGCCCGATCGCCTGAAGTCCAATGTGCTCTCGGTCCAGGCCTGGATCACAACCGCCTTCACGCTCTTCATTCTTCTGACTTCCAACCCCTTTATCCGCCTGTCACCGATCCCGGCGGAGGGTCGGGACCTGAATCCGGTCCTTCAAGATATTGGTCTCGCGATCCATCCGCCGCTGCTCTATCTCGGCTATGTCGGCTTCTCGGTTTGCTTCTCGTTTGCGATCGCAGCATTGATGGACGGACGCATCGATGCCGCCTGGGCTCGCTGGGTTAGGCCCTGGACGCTGGCTGCCTGGGTGTTCCTGACGGCCGGCATCGCCATGGGCTCCTACTGGGCCTATTACGAGCTTGGCTGGGGTGGCTGGTGGTTCTGGGATCCGGTCGAGAACGCCTCCTTCATGCCCTGGCTGGCGGGCACGGCCCTTCTGCATTCGGCGCTCGTGATGGAGAAGCGCGATGCCCTGAAGATCTGGACGGTGCTGCTCGCCATCATCGCTTTTTCGCTGTCGCTGCTCGGCACCTTTCTGGTGCGCTCGGGCGTGCTGACCTCGGTGCACGCCTTTGCAAACGACCCGACCCGCGGCGTCTTTATTCTCGGCATCCTTGTGATCTTCATCGGCGGAGCGTTTACGCTCTTTGCGCTGCGTGCGCCGATGCTCAAGGCCGGCGGCCTATTCCAGCCGATCTCGCGGGAAGGGACACTTGTCGTTAACAACCTGATCCTCACCGTTTCCATGGCGTCCGTTCTGATCGGGACGCTCTATCCGCTGCTGCTGGAAACGCTGACGGGTGAAAAGATCTCGGTCGGCCCGCCCTTCTTCAACATCACCTTCGGGCTCTTGATGATCCCGCTTCTGCTGGCGGTGCCCTTCGGCCCCTTCCTTGCGTGGAAGCGCGGCGATGTGCTCGGTGCCCTGCAGCGCCTGTACGTGGCGGCAGCGCTCTCGCTCGTTCTCGGTCTTGGCCTCTGGTACATGCAGAACGGCGGGCCGGTCATGGCCGTCGCTGGTCTCGCGCTGGCCTTCTTCGTCATGGGCGGAGCGATCGCCGACCTCTGGTATCGCGCAGGCTTCGGCAAGCATCCGCTGTCGACCGCCTGGAGCCGCCTGAAGGGTCTACCGCGTTCGTCCTTCGGCACGGCGCTCGCCCATTTCGGGCTGGGCGTGACCGTGCTCGGCGTCCTGGCCGTCACCACCTTCGAGACGGAGACCGTGGTCGAGATGAAACCGGGCATGACGGCTGAGGCAGGCGGTTATGTCGTGACCTTCGATGGCATCCGTGCAGCGACCGGACCGAACTACACCGAGGACCAGGGGCACTTCACGATCCGCGAGGGCGGTGTCGAGGTAGCCGATGTCTGGTCGTCGAAGCGGCTCTACACGGCCCGCCAGATGCCGACGACGGAAGCCGGCATCGTCACCTTCGGATTCAGCCAGCTCTACATCTCGCTGGGCGACCCGATGGCGGATGGCGGCATCGTCGTTCGCATCTGGTGGAAGCCTTGGATCCTCTGTATCTGGTCCGGTGCCATCGTGATGATGGCTGGTGGCATCGTCTCGCTCTCTGATCGCCGTTTGCGAGTCGGCGCGCCAAAGCGAAACAAGGCCTCGGTACGGCCGTCGTTAGGGGTCAGCTGAGTGCACGAACATACGGGCCCCTCCGCTTCCTGCGCGAATTAGACGGAGGCGCCATCCCGGACCGGCACGAGGCGGCTTACATTCTTCAGGCAGCCCTGCTCGGCCCAAATTTCGGTGCCAGACGAATGTAAGCCAACTGGCTCAGCAGTTCGATCAGTGTCTGCGTAACAATTATTGCCGGAAGGACCGGTACAGCACCTGGGACAGCGAAAGCCAGCGGTAGGACGACCAGAGAATTGCGCGTGGCAGCACTGAATGCGACGGCACGGCCCGCTGACGCATCAAGCCGGAACAACTTACTCACACCCCACCCCGACAAGGGCGCAGCAACCGCGTATGCCACGTATATTGGCACGACACGGAAAGTGGCATCGAGTGCGTGGCCGAGTTGCGGTACGACGGCAGCAACCACGACGAGGAGTACGAACGCTGTCGCAGGAACCGGAAACAGCCGCAAAACCGCCGACGTATGCTCCCCGACCACACTTCGGCCGGCCCAGAACTGGATAAGGACGGCGAAGACAAGCGGGACTGCGATCAGCCAGACGAACGCGTGGAAAAATGGTCCTGCTTTGATGAGGGACCCTTCCTCGGGACCGAGGAAAACGCTCAAATAGACTGGCAACAGTAGCATTTGGGCGATCAGGAGCGCGGGTGTTGCTGCCAGCAGGAGACGGGCGTCGGCGCGGCCAAGATGGGAGAACGTAACGACATAGTCGATGCATGGGGCGAGAAGGACCAGCAATACGCCAAGCCGTATCATAGGATCGGGCGGAAGAAACGGGACGAGCACTCCCACCAGCACAGGCATGACGACAAAGTTCACCAGTAGCAGGACGCCAAGGAAGCGGAACCGCGCACGGGTCATCCGAAGTTCCGCAAGCGGAACCTGAAGGAAGGTCACAAACAACATGAACGCCAGCGACGGATTTATGCCGATCTCAAGTGCGGCTGTTCCGGAGATCGAGAGAGCCGCCAGAGCGCCAAGGACAACCGCGCCAAAGTAGATCTGGACCTGATTATTTTCGAGGGTGTCACGGAGGGTCAACGGAGCGCTTTCAGTTTTCATTTCAGGCCGGACAAAGCTAGCCAGGTCTGAGGACTATGGCCACCCTCACTACCCGGTGGTTTAGTCTTCGAACACTTCTGAGGCCAGCTCATTGCAGACAGCAAAAGCGCTGCGGGCCTGGAAAACTGGACAGCGAGTCGGACAGAAAATTCCGATTTCCAGCAGCATCTGAAGTCTACCCCTATATGCCGCCAGTCGCTGGACTTGAGTAAGTCGACCTGCGCCATAGATCAGCGTGACAGTTTGAAAGAGCTGGGGATAGGCCGATCCAGGTGCGTGTCAGGCTTTGCTGTATTCATGCGCTGTCCTCTGCCTTTCCATAGTAAACAGGCACGAAACTGCTGATGACTTCACTTGGATTGTTCTCCAATTTTCGGGATCCGGACAGTTAACCGATTTATACGCCACCAGGCGAAGACCGACAGGAGGAGCATTGCGGCAAGTAAAACAATACTTGCAGAGCCCCAGCCGGTTTTTACCGCGTCCTCCACCTGTGCGCCGAAAACAAAGCCCGTTGAAACCAGGCAGACGGTCCAAATTATTGCTGATCCTGCATTCAGAACCGTAAACTTTGCCCATGACATTGATCCGAGACCAACCGGAAGCGCGCCGATGGTCCGCATACCCTTGGGATATCTGTAAAGAAAAATGTAGGCCCAACCGTACTTTGCAACTAGGATTTTCGCGCCCGCATAGGCCTTTTCAGCAAAAGGCCACCTCGTTAACCACGCATTCCCGTATCGTCTGGCGATAAAGAACCTTGCTTCGTCCCCGAGATAGCCGCCGGCAAAGGTCACGGCTAAAACAAGCGACAAGTCCAAAGCTTGTGTTTGAGCCGCATAACCCGCGAACAATGGAAGACTACCGCTTTTCAGCATGCAATATGCAAAAAGCAGGATGTAGATCCATGTCCCGTATTCTTGTATTAGATCAGACAAACCGTCCATATCGCTTCACCAAGTCAAATCGCAGGGTACAAACAGAAACTCTTTTGTGTACGATCTACACGATCTATCGGATGTTTTCCTTCGCATGGCTTGCCTGGTGAGTGCACGACCATCGGACATCTGGTTGAGTTTGGCAGAGCCCGCGCACGAACTGAGGCTGCCGGTGTTTTCCAACAGCCTCTACATGACAGCGCCAGAAGAATGCGGATTACCGGAGTCAGCTCCTACATGGCCAGGCCTCGCATGCCTGACCCGACGACTTCAGACAGCTGAACTGTCGGTGGGGCTTCACGGTTTTTTCCGCCTAAGCCTCAGAGAAGCGAGGCAGGCCGGTAACGACGATGGGGGTTTTGCCTGGCACTCGACCATACAAGTCGACCACGTCCTGATTGATCATACGGACACACCCTGAGGATACCGACTTGCCGATCGTCCACCATTCTGGCGATCCATGGATGCGGTAAAGCGTGTCTTCGCCATTCTGGAAAATGTAAAGCGCACGCGCACCCAGAGGATTCTTGAGGCCAGGTGGCATACCGCCATTTGCAATGCTGTAGGGCGCAAGTTCCGGCTGTCGAGCGACCATCTCGTCAGGTGGCGTCCAGCGCGGCCACTGACGTTTGTACTGGATGATCCCCTTGCCCGACCATTCGAACCCCTGCCGGCCGAGACCGACCCCGTATCGCATCGCCTGTCCGCCTTCATAAGTCAGGTAGAGAAAGTAATTGGCCGTATCCACGACCAATGTGCCTGGCCGCTCCCCGGTCGGATCACTCACCATCTGACGGTAGTAGCGCTTGTCGATCTTCTGATAAGGTATAGCAGGCAGCGGGAACTGTTCGTTTGGAATCGGCCCATAGGTTGTCTCCAGGACCGGATGTCCGATGGGCACGATTTCAGACTGTGTTGTCTCTAGGGTCGTTGTCGCGCAGCCAGTCAATACAGCCGCCGCTGCCCCAGCGCCCCCGATAACCAAGCCTCGTCGTGTCAATTTCCCAGACTGCAATGTATTTCCTCGCGAAGGTTGAAGTTCTGGCTTACGAGCCGGTCATCAGATTGCGGATTTTCTTCATGCGAACCTCGCGGGATTCATGCATGTCGAGCGTGCCTTTGAAGCTACCATTGGCGTCCATCATGTATACGCCAGCCGTATGGTCCATTGTGTAGCTTCCATCTTCGGTCGGAACCTTGCGTGCGTAGGCGGAGAAAGCTTTGACAGCCGTCGCTGTTTGCTCCAGCGTTCCCCGAAGGGCAAGGATTCGACGGTCGAAGGATGACATGTACTCGTTCAGCAACTGCTGAGTATCTCTCTCGGGGTCAACGCTGATGAATACAACATTGAAACCGCTCGCAGCGGGCCCGAGTTCATTCATCAGGTCACTCAACTCGAACAACGTTGTGGGGCAGATGTCTGGGCAGTGCGTAAAGCCAAAAAACGCCAAATACGGCTTTCCCTTGAGGACAGCGTTATCGATCACTTGGCCCCGGTGCGAAACTAACTCAAATGGGCGACCGATCGCAGGGGTAGAAGACGCGTCCGGCTCACCAACACGTTTGCCGCCACCCGACTGCAGCAAATAACCTATAATCAGTAGCAATGTGAAGATCGCAACCACACACCACGCCACAACTCGAAACGCTCTGAGAGCTTTCATCTAATTCCCTGCCGACATTCACCCTGAAGAACCTCTTAGAGTAGTCCTAATCCCTCTAGTAGCTTGAGGTTCAAGGCAAGTGGCGAAGAAAATCGCAATTCTCCTCAGTCATGTCGCTGTCATCCACATCGGACAGAAAGCGCCCTTGACCCTCAAGCTACTAGAGGTTTCATACTGGCAAGCATCAATGAACGACGGGAATGGCAGAGCAGTGGTGAAATCTAACGACGGGGCATGGCTTGCGATCTTTAGCGCGTGGATGATTGCCATGAGTTCGACGCTCGGCGCATTGTTCATCGGTGAGGTCATGGGACAAATGCCATGCGATCTCTGTTGGCACCAACGAGCCTTCATGTTTCCACTGGCAGTCCTGCTCGCCGTCGCCGCCTTCCGCTCTGATGCCCGTGCCTGGATCTATGCAGTTCCGCTGGCAGCGGTGGGATGGTTGATCGCGGCATTTCACAACCTGCTCTACTTCAATATCATCCCCACGGCCATCAAGCCTTGCGGCCAAGGGCCATCCTGCTCGGGCGCGGGTATGCTCCTCTTCGGAACCCTCCCCATTCCGCTCCTGTCGCTTGGCGCGTTTACCGTCATCATCGCCCTACTTCTAATCGTGCGCCGGAGAACACCAGCATGAACAGACGCACTTTCGTCATCGCTTCGGCTTCAGCTGCGATCGCAGTTTTCGCAGGAGGTGCCGCCCTCTATAGTGGGCTCACTCCAGAAGCTGAGCCAGCGCCCTCCCCAATGCCGGGGAACAATACCCTTGTCAGAATGCACTCGCCGGTCATGGGGCCGGTTTCGGCGCCTGTGACAATTGTCGAATTTTTTGATCCGTCATGTGAGGCGTGCCGGGCATTTTATCCGCTCGTAAAGCAGATGATGGCGCAGACCGGAACCGACGTGCGGCTCGTCCTGCGATACACCGTATTCCACGAGGGTTCCGACGATGCCGTGCGCATATTGGAGGCCGCGCGCAAACAGAACCTGTTTGAACCGGTCCTAGAAGCGATACTGGAACAGCAGCCGGTCTGGGCCGACCATGGCAAGCCAGATCTGCAAAAGGCATGGCAGATTGCGGCAATGGCCGGACTTGATGTCGAGCAGGGCAAGAAAGATGCGGTGTCCCCCGCGATCGACAATATTCTTGCCCAGGATATGGCGGACGTTCAGGCCAACAATGTGAAACAGACCCCGACATTTTTCGTGAACGAAAAGCCTCTCACAGAGTTCAGCCCGCAAGGTCTTTTCACTATGCTGAAAGCTGAAATCGATGCCAGCAAGGCAGGATCCTGACTTCGGAGACCGGACCGGAATTCATGAGCGGACATCACCACGATCATGAAGCAGATGCAGGAGACAAGCGTATAGGGGGAGCAATTCTCGTCAACGTGCTCCTTACTTTTGCGCAGATTGTCGGCGGCATCTTCTCCGGCAGTCTTTCCCTGATCGCGGATGCGCTCCACAACTTCAGTGACGCTGCATCACTTGTGATTGCGTATGGTGCACGTCGGATCGCGCGCCGTCCTTCTGACGAAAAGATGACGTTCGGCTATGTTCGCGCCGAAATCGTCGCATCGCTGATCAACTACACGACTTTGATCGTCATTGGTCTCTATCTCGTGTATGAAGCGGTCATGCGGTTCATCACACCTGCGCCGATCGAAGGGTGGACGGTCGTGATCGTCGCAGGCATCGCGCTCGTCATCGATTTGACCACAGCCATGCTCACCTACACCCTTTCAAAAACCAGCATGAATGTCCGGGCCGCTTTCTTGCACAATGTGTCGGACGCCCTTGGATCGGTGGGTGTTATCATCGCCGGCACGCTTGTGCTGATATACGGCTGGACATGGATTGACCCAGCGGTCACCCTCATGATCGCAGGCTACATACTCTGGCAGGCCTTCGCTGAGATCGGAGGATCGATCCGGATCCTGATGATGGCGGCGCCTGAGGACGTAAATGTGAACGAACTTGTTTCAGACATGCGTTCCGTCGAAGGCGTCCAGGAGGTGCACCATGTCCATGTGTGGCGGATCGATGAAGATCACAAGGCATTGCAAGCGCATCTCGTTGTGACGGATTTATCTCTGCGCAGTGCTGCTGAAGTGAAAGCCGCAGTGCGAAAAATCCTGCGGGACAGGCACGGTATCGACCACAGCACTCTGGAGATCGAAACGCCAGAGGACGGTTGCGAAGACGGCCTGCAGGTCATCGGTCATAATGTTGTAGAAACCTGAGACTAGAGGCTTCGCAGGCACCGTTGACGGATATGCTCAACGATGAAGGCCGCATCGTCAGCCACACCCGCGATCAGGCCAGAGGCACGGTTCCGCTGCCATGGACGTCCTACATAGTAGAGACCGTCAACAGGCGAAATCCCGTTGGAGTGAATTGGGGCAGCCCGAGCATCCACCGCACCTTCGACTTCAATCCAAGGGAGCTCATCGGCATAGCCTGTCGCCCAAACTATGGATCTGATGTTCTCGCTCGATCCGTCGGCGAAACTTACCCTGCGATCATGGATCGCAGCCAGTCTCGGCTTCAGGATTACCCCCGACCGCCTGAGTGAAGCATCGTCATTGCCGCGAGCAGGAAATGGATCCTCACGCCTCATCCTTCGTCCGATGATCCCCTGCGCGGATGCCTGGAGAAGGCCGAGCTGCCCCAGCCATACCCACAAACTGCGTCCGAGGACCTTCTCCGGTAAAAGTCTGCGCTTTCGCCCGCGTGCAAGCAGCACCTTTTGAAACCCAGCCATCGCGATTGCCACGTCCCTGCCACTCGCGCCATCTCCTACTACAAGAACAGGGCCTTCCGCCACCGAGCCCGGATTGCGGAACTCGGTTACGTGCATCTGCTGAATGTCAGCAGGTAGCAATTTCGACAATCCAGGAATTCGCGGTGTTGAAAATGCCCCCGTGGCAACGATGACAATATGACTTGTGAGACGATTGCCGTCTTGCGTTGACGCCACAAAGAGACTGCCTGCCTTCTCAAGTCGGACGACCTTCTTCGAACTGCTGACCGGAATTTTATGGAAGGAAGCATACCGCCGCAGATAGTCAGCAAACTCATCCTTTCCAGCATAGCCATTTGCATCACCAACCAGGGGCATACCCGAGAGCGCGCTGATGCAGCGAGGTGTAAAAAGTGTGAGGCTGTCATATCTGTTGCGCCAGCTGTCGCCGATTTTTGTGCCAGCATCAACAATCAAGAAGCTCAGGCCCTGCCTCTTCAAGGCGTATGCCGCAGCGAGCCCGGCTTGCCCCGCCCCTATAATCAGGATGTTGGTCCGCATTGTATTCTCCTCAAGCAAGATCGTCGTTACCCATCAACGGCTGGGGAGGTTACGGTTCCGTTGGGTTCAGGCCTTGCCTCTCGACCAATATGCGAGAAGCTCAAGAAAAACACCGCCACAACAAAAATCGTGAGCACTGCCAACACAATCCAGTTATTGCGTCGTATCTTCTTAATCCGCTCATCGGGCTGGGCCATAATTCAATCTCCCGCACTTGGGGTAGTCACCCCGTCGCCGGACCTGGCCTTCTTTTTCTCGAAGGGGTCAGCCAGCGCCGCATCTGGTCTGCTAACCGGATATTTTGTGCCCGAGATGCGAGCCGCAAGTCGGGCCGGACCCTCTTTCTTAAGGAGTGCGCGGAAACTTGGATGCATCCCGCCATCCACATAGGACGACACCGTGGAGCCGCCGGCCTGTTGAAGCGCAGCCTCAAGCCTTTGGGTTTCTTCGGCCATGCGGGCTATCAGAGCAGGATCAGGAGAAGCGGCGCTTGCGGGGCAAGCCTCCAGTGGGTCAAGGGGCTCTCCGCCCACGAACTCTTTGTTGAACATGTAGCGGCGACCACACACCGAGACTTTTGGTTGCTGACGGGTCAGTTCGAAATAGTCGTATCCCTCCTTCAGAGTCCGCCAGAACGACAGGTTTTGATTGTCTTTGTGCAGCGCCATGTTTTCCGTCGTCATCCGGAAAGGATAGGCCTGAACCTGGAACCGCTCCTGTCCCGATGAAAGTGCCTTGGCGACGATTGCATATATCTCACCAACGCCCTGGTCTGTCAGCGCAAAGCAACCGGAAGAGGAGCAAGCACCGTGGACCATCAGCGCCTCGCCGGTATAGCCGAGTGCCGTCTCAAGCCTGTTTGGATAGCCCAGGTTGAAAGATACATAGTACTGCGATTTAGGATTCAGCATGCCTTTTGAAACGTGGTAAAATCCCTCTGGCGCTTGGCGGTCACCTTCCTTGACCTTGGGACCTAGCTTCCCGGACCACCTGCACATCGGATATGTCTTGAGCAACGCGTAGCGCCCACTTCGGTCGATCTTCCAGACCTCGAGCTCGCTTTCCTGCTTGAAGATCCTGATCAGGACGGGGCTTTCTGCTGCCATCCCCTTCTTTGACATCTCTGCCAGCATCTTGCTCGACAGTTCGGGGGCCATGCTGGACAGGTCGTCTAGCCCCATGTCTGAAACACATCCGGATAGGGGGATAGCTATAAGGGCTCCAAGGCAGGCATTCCGCGCGATCAGAAGTGCTCGCCGATTCAAATTCTGAAACCAATTCATTTCGTCACTCTTCGCGCTTTCAATGAAACCGTGCCGACATCACCAATAAGGTGCCGAGCGCACCACGGCAGCCGGCAATACAGGAAGGGGGGCACGACCGCACGACGCCGCATCGAACAAACCCTTAGCCACCGGTACAAATATAGGACCTCAAGTAACTAGAGCTACAAGGGGCAGCCCCAGGAAAGGCTAAACGCTCCTCCCACCCAACCATCTACTCATCTTTGGGCACGGGACCAGGCACAACATCGAGCAGAGATTTATCAACCAGCGGGGTTACCTTCATTGGGTTTGCTCCGGAGGTGCGCATCCGCTCCAGATCTGCTGCAGTGAGGTAATCGAGCTTGGTGATCAGAGTTTTATAGTAGGCTTGCAGACCAATCCGCTTGTTCATCCGCGCCACCAGATCTAACCTTAAGGCATCGGCGGCGAATTCGGGGTCTGTGAGCACCGGTCCAGACAACAGTGTCGCGATCAATTCGTCCGTCAGTTCTGCCTCCGGGCTGGGACTAGCACGCAGTGCCTCGGCATTTGCGGTCAACGTCACTTCTGCAACGACGTAACCGTCGACCTTTCTCTCCCGAATAATCGGGACGGTCACCATCGCCGATTTGACCACCTCATGTTCGGTTAGCCCGGGAGACTGCGTCTCAACCTGTTTGGGCGCTGGGGCCCACTGGAAACCAGCGTAGACAGCAACCAAGCACACCAAGACACACCACGCTCCGGAGCATGCAATCTTCCACATTTACTAATCTCCATGAGGATCAACCGGAGCTACGCCGGGAGCCTCCACCGATCGCTGTGCTGCCATCGCATTCAGGCGTGATTGGACAGTGCTCGATCCCTTAGTCGATGAGAGCCGCTTTCAAGCCGCGTGTTGGACATAGTCCAACGCAGCAGACACCTGGTTACGATCTCCGGGCGGTATTAACGGTAAGATCAGGCTCGGGGAGGAGGATCAAGGGGATCAATGCCTGCAAAGACACGGAACCGATTTGGTGAAACTCTGTAGGCAGAGAGCATTCGTTCCGAAATTGCAGCGCTTTCCTGCAGGCAAGCCAGAAGCTCGTGAGAATGCTCGACCAGATGCTGGCATTTCGCGTGGGTACCAGCAGACGCAGTCCCTTGATGGACGGTTCTGGATATCGTCGCCCCGGAGATGAGATCCCGTGCGACTGATCCATGCGGACTCACAATAGCGACTGCCAACAGCAGTGCCATACACAAAATCCGAATCGATTTTCCAAGCCGCGACATCATCACACGTCACAATTAACCTGTCTGAGATTGCCTGAAGCTGGTGCACAGGCACCGCCGCACAATGGAGGACGCAGACAATAAGAATTGATTTCCCCGTATGTGACCATAGCCTCTAGAGTCGAGATATGATCGGTTCAGTCGCACATATCTCGAAAAAACTTGGCATGATCGCTGCGTTTTCGCTGGTGGGATTTGTGTTCGTCAAGGCTGTTTTTGCCGTCGTTTGCTGGGGCATAGGACATGACTCCTTCGAGGCCATCGCGGGCATCGTCTCATCCATCGGCCTTGGGGGCTGGATCGGCATAGAGGCCTATCTGTCGTTCACAAGCTGGCGATCTCATAAAAAAGTGCCTGAATTCGACACAGGCCGATAAAATTGCACTGAATTTCTTTGCGTGATGATCGTGTTCGATCCGCATAACTCGTCCCAACACATAGGGACGAGTTATGACCTTCAGATTCCTGCTCGCAATTTTCGCCATAACGTTCATTTCGACAGGCGCCGCTTGGAAACCGGAAGCGGCAACATGGGATTCCATGCCTGTCGCCGGGGCGACGTCGCAACCGATCGGCCACTTCGAATTTTGTAAAAGATATCCCGAAGAATGCCAGCCTAACGCTGCAGATCGCGCAAGCCTGAAGCTCACAGAGGAAATCTGGAATAGCCTCGTTGAGGTCAACCAGGTCGTCAATACAATTCCGGCTATCGAGGATATCGAGATCTATGGCGTCGAGGAATTTTGGAATTATCCTACCACCGCAGCCGACTGCGAGGACTTTGCTCTGCTGAAGCGCAAGCTTTTGATGAGGCGCGGGATCGCGGTCTCCAATCTGCTGATCACAGTTGTACTTCAACCGGACGGATCCGGGCATGCTGTTTTGACGGTGCGGTCGGAAATAGGCGATTTCATTCTCGACAACTTGCGTGGTGAAATCAGAAATTGGTCGGAAACAGAATATACATATCTCAAGCGTCAGGATTCCCGCAATCCTGGCAAATGGGTGAAGATCAGGGACGGTCGAGACACAACAGCGGTCAGCGGCATTCGCTAATCGAGGTGACAAATTAGACCGGCCGATCCTGCAGCAGTCAGCCGGGTGCCTGACGAGGTGAAACCTCGCAATGATTGGCGCCCTAGCTCAGATGATGAGCCCCGGCCGCCACTACACTTTTCCTTGATGCAGCAACTGGCACAAAATTTTGCACTTGAAGCTCTAGTTCCTAGAGGCCGCATGGCAAACCAAGTGAGCGTGAAATCCCGCTCGCGGCAAATCTGCCAAATCGTAGCGAATGTAAGAGCGTGCTCAGTCTGGAACCGAAAATGCTGTTCTCGAAAAAAGCCATGTTCAGGCTTACCGTCATCGTCCTCGGGGTTACCGCAATCTGCGGTATCGATCTGTCCGTCAAATTCGTCATGGCGGAGCTTCTGGCAACCCCGACTGGAACAATCGAGTTGACCTCTTTTTTCAACCTCAAACTCACCTATAACACGGGCGTTAGCTTCGGGTTATTTTCGGACACCATCGTGTCAGCGCCCCGTTTGTTCGCCACACTTCAAGGGGGCATCGTAGTCGGAATCGTCATTTGGGCAGTATTCGCCAACAGTGTCCTGGAGGGAATGGCCATAACGGCCATGGCTGGGGGTGCGAGCGGAAATGTGGTTGATCGTTTGATGAACTTGAGGGTTACCGACTATTTGGATTTCCACGCCTCCGGGTGGTCATGGCCTGCCTTCAATATTGCAGATGTGTTCATCGTTTGCGGTGCCATTGTATTTGTGGCGGCGTCGGTAGTTCAGACGAAAAACGAGCATGCGTCCACGAACTCCTGACGGGGTGCGGCGCAAGGAAAAGGCGTCAACTCTCGGTTTTGTAGTAGCCTTTATTCGCGATTTGGTTCTCCATGGTGATGATTAGTTTCCGCGGCATCTGGAGCAAGAATATCAAGCGGGACAGCACGCAAGGTACCGTCATCGAATTTTAGCGTCATCGTTGCGGCTTTCGGAGGACCCGAATTTCGCATCAGTGAAATGAAAACCGTATCCTGTCCCATGTCCAGTTCCGCTTTTCGGGGGATCACGACGTAGGTGTCCGACAGCGGCACTTGTTCGAAGCCCTTGGATTTGGCCATCGGGCTCACGAGTGTTGCAGTCGAGTACCCTGTGACGTTGACAGAGACAATCGCCATGTCATCGGGCGTACCATTGTAGACAGTGACATATGCTTTATCCGTGACCCCGTCCGGCGCTAAGACCAGTTCGGCATGTTCGATAGTCAAGGCGTCGTAGTCGATTTGATGAGGTTCATTTGTCACGTTAGCCCAGGCGCCGCTCTGACCGGCGAAAAGAAATGCAGTGGCTGCCACACACCAACGTTTTGCTTGATTTGCCATTTATAAATCCTCACATGTTCCGAGCCATTGCTTACATACCTCTCGGTTGTTCGAGGGTTCAGGTTCGCGTGATGGGCTAATTTGTCGCGGCCTGCACCTGCCGCATTTGGAGAGGGAGGTAGCATGCTCACCATTGGAGATCTGTCCAGGACCACGGGTGTCAAGGTACCAACGATCAGATATTATGAACAGATGGGGCTGCTCTCACCGCCGGAACGTTCTGAGGGCAATCAGCGACGTTACTCGAAGACCGAGCAGGAACGCCTCTCATTCATTCGACATGCCCGCGACCTTGGATTGACGATCGAAGCTATTCGCGAGCTTATAGAGCTGAGCCAACATCCCGAAAAGCCGTGTGCAGAGGCCGACAAGATAGCTGCCGAACAGCTTGTGACAATCCGACAGAAGATCGAGAGATTGAAGAAGCTGGAAGCCGAGCTGGAACGGATCTCAACACACTGCCATTCGAATCAAGTGCGCGATTGCTATGTGATCAGGGCCTTGGCAAACCACGATATGTGCACCACCGAGCACGACTGACTACAGCATTTCACTGCCCAAATACTGAGTACACGGCGATCCCACTTGGTACCGATCTGAATGATCGGGGCGATTGGTGGCGAGCTCCAAGTCGCACAGATCGTCCAGACCAAGAGACTGCATCAGGGGTCGCAATCGCCAAGTTCGTGAGGGTCACATCAGGCTGCCCGCCAGCTCGCGGAGTGCGTGAAAGTCCTCCGGAAGTGATGGGCAGCTCGGTGCGAACGCATCAGGAAACGAAATCGACCAACAGCTTCAGGTTCAGCAAAGCGATCACGATTGCGATGATCCAGGCCAAAGCCGAAAGCCATAGAGGTGCCTTCATCTCTCCCATCTTATCTGCGTCGGCTGTGAACATCACCAGTGGGAAAACCGCAAAGGATAGTTGGAGGCTAAGCACGACCTGGGTCAAGATCAGAAGCTGGGCAGTGCCGCTGTCTCCGAAAGCTATCGTGACCCCTGCTGCGGGTATGATGGCGATCCCCCGGGTGATCAGACGGCGGAGCCAAGGTGCAAGCTGGATCTTCAGGAACCCTTCCATCACGATCTGACCCGCAAGCGTTGCCGTCACCGTTGAATTGATACCGCAGCACAAAAGGGCGATTCCGAACAATGTCGGTGCGACGGCCAAACCGAGCAACGGGGCTAGCAGACTATGAGCCTCACCCAGTTCTGCGACCGAAGTCCGCCCGGTTTCGTGGAACGTAGCGGCCGCCAGAATGAGGATCGAAGCATTGACGAGCAGAGCGAACATCAATGCGACGGTAGAGTCGATCGTCGCGAATTTCAGAGCCTCGCGCTTTTCAGGCAACGTATCGCCAAAGTCCCGCGTCTGCACGATACCGGAGTGGAGGTAGAGATTGTGCGGCATAACGGTCGCACCGAGTATGCCAAGCGCCAGATAGAGCATGTCGGGATTGGTGATAATCTCTGTCGTTGGAGCAAAGCCGAGGATCACCTGACCCCAATCCGGATCGGCAAGAGCGATCTGAACCGCAAAGCAGACGGCGATAACGCCGAGCAAAGTTATGACCAGCGCTTCGACCCAACGGAAGCCAAGCTTTTGCAGGTAAAGGATCAAGAATACGTCCAGAGCAGTTGTCCGTCGTCGAATGATTTGAGACTTTTTGGGCTTTGGAAGAATGGAGTTTCGGGCTCGGTTAGCTGGTTAATTTAAGCCGCTTTGGCCTGGTGGTTCAAGCGGCGCTGTCTGATGGTTTCTCGTTTGATCCTTTCACGTTCGAGCAGGATTGTTTGGCCGCGTCCGAAGTAGACGTCGGCGGGCGTGAGATTGTCGAGGCTCTCGTGGTATCGGCGATGGTTGTAATGCTCGACGAAAGCCGCGATCTCAGCTTCGAGGTCTTCCCGGAAGAAGTAGTTTTCCAATAGGATGCGGTTCTTCAGCGTCTGATGCCAGCGTTCGATCTTGCCCTGTGTTTGCGGATGGCCGGGAGCGCCATGGACCTGGTCAATCTTGTATTTCTCAAGCCATTCACCGAGATCGGAAGCGACGTAACACGGACCGTTGTCGGACAGCAGGCGCGGCCTATGTTCGACCTTGACCTTGTCGCAGCCTGAGGCGGCCAGTGCCAGGTCGAGCGTGTCGGTGACATCATCGACTTTCATGCTGGTGCACAGCTTCCACGCAATGATGTAGCGGGAATAATCGTCGAGGATGGTCGACAGGTAAAACCAGCCCCAGCCGATGACCTTCAGGTAGGTGAAGTCGGTTTGCCACATCTCGTTCGGCCGCGTGGTCTTGTCCTTGAACTCGTTGTTGGCCTTGATGACGATATAGGCTGGCGAGGTGACCAGGTCATGGGCCTTGAGTAGGCGGTAGACCGAAGCCTCTGAGACGAAATAGCTTTCCATGTCGGTGAACTTCACCGCCAGCTCGCGTGGCGACAGATCGGCATGATCGAGCGCGAGTGTGATGATGCGATCCCTGATATCGTCGGGGATACGGTTCCACACCCGTGACGGCGCGGATGTCCGGTCTTCCAACCCCTCAACACCGTGGGTCTGGAAGCGATCATACCAGCGATAGAAGGTTGGTCTTGGAATGCCGAGCTTGTCGAGGGTTTGCCTGGCTGGCAGATGAGACCCCTCGACAAGCCGGATGATCTCGAGCTTTTCGGTGGCGGGATATCTCATTCTTCGTCGCCCCCATCCGCGATCATGCTTTTTTTAAGCAGGCGGTTTTCCAGGGTGAGGTCGGCCAGCGCCTCTTTCAGGTCGCGGCTTTCACGGCGCAGCGCCTTGACCTCGTCACTGGTGGCCGAACGGGCGGTGTCACCAGCAAGCCGCTTCTTGCCAGCTTCGAGGAATTCCTTCGACCAGCTATAATACAGGCTCTCGGCGATCCCTTCGCGGCGGCAGATCGCGGCAATACTGTCTTCACCGCGCAGACCTTCCAGCACAATGCGAATTTTCTCCTCCGACGAATGCAGCTTGCGCGTCGCGCGGCGAATATCCTTGATCGTCTTCTCGGCCGACGATGTCTGCGGCCCGGTTTTCTGTCTCATCTTCGCTTCCTTTGAATGAGCTACGATGAGCCGAAAATCCTCTCTTCTCAATTAAACCAGTTCTGTCTCATAGGCGTTGATGGCGGACAGGCTTGCTGCCATTTACATCGGTCTCTTCGCAGCTGCTTATCTGGTCGCCAACACCATAGCGTACCAGATGGTGATGGGCTTTCTTGATGATCGGCTGAACGCGAACGTAATGGAACGGTATCGGGAAATTTCTTCCGCCTATGAGGCAAAAGGAATTGCCGGCGCCATCGAAATGATTGAGAGCCATGGGCCCGCCATCAGAGGTGAAGAAACAGTTTACACCCTCCGCGACCCCTCTGGCTCATCAATTGCTGGTAACGCTGAGTTAGCGAATGTTCCTCAAGGCTTTTCAGTTCAGCCCCCTGGTGGGCTACTTGCGGCCACTTCCCATTATAAATTGTTCCGCGGATCGTTGGGAGAATATGACCTAACGGTCGGTATCAGTTACGGCGATACGGATCACTTGTCCGGGATCGTCATGACAAGCTTTGGCTGGGCAACTGCGATGATCGTCGCAGTGGGCATTCCTGGCGCTGCTCTGCTGGCTTATATTAATCGCAAAAGAATTTCCACACTTTGCCGCACAGCTCACGAAATAGGGCATGGCGAGCTCTCCAAGCGGCTTCCTGTCTCGACCCGGATGGACGACATTGATGTGCTGTCGACAGAAGTGAACGTGGCACTGGCTCGTCTCGAGGCAAGCGTTCTCGCCATGAAGCAGGTCACCACAGATGTCGCGCACGATCTGAGAACCCCCATCGCTCGTACCTTTCTAGTTCTTAACGATGCCCTGCAGCTCACCAACACTCAAGAGATAAAGGCAGGTATTGACCTGGCACTCTCTGAGCTACAGTCTATTGCCAACACTTTCGACGCGCTTCTTCGAATAGCGCAGATCGAAGCTCGCAATCGCACTACAAATTTTATCTACTTCGATCTTAAAGCCCTGGCGCTTGAACTCTACGAGGCCTACGAGGCTGTTGCTATCGAATCTGGCTACAGCCTTTCAATTATCGTCGAGGAAGCTGACTGCTTTATACTCGGTGATCCGGCGCTTATACGGCAATTGCTAGCAAATCTACTGACAAATTCGCTGAGACACACCCCAGCTGGTACCACGATCTCGTTGGAAGTTCAGCGTGAAGCGGATACAATCCGCCTAACCGTCTCCGATGATGGCCCGGGTATACCCGAGGAAGAGCATGAAAAGGTCTTTGAGCGATTTTATCGTCTTGAGAAAAGCAGGACCACATCCGGCTCTGGGCTGGGTCTCAGTATGGTCAAAGCAATCGCAGAGCTTCATGGCGCGCGACCACAAATTGTTCACTGCCCACACGGACTAAAAGTAGGTATCACTTTCACAAGCGTTGATACAGATTGAAAGAACTGACGCGTCCGAGAGGAAACCTATTTCTTAGGGTTATGCTTATGAATTCTTATAGCAGACGCATGAGACGCAGTCTTCGACCGATAGTCGTTCGGCGAGCAAGACGGTCTCTGACCTTTATTGCAGTCTTGCTATTCCTCTTTTTCGGGCTCATTCTGGTAATTCGTACATTATCTATGCACTAATCGAATGGGGTATCCGCCCGTACCATTACAATTCCTATTCATCGGCCGCCTCTCATGCCACCAAGAACCTGCCTCTTAACCTGATGATCGACTTTTTTTTCTTGCAGCAGGAACCTTCCCCCATGGGAGAGTTGTTTCTCAGGTATCGTGTCGTATCCAAGAGGTTGATGAATGTCCTACAAGCGATTCTTTGCAATGATCACCGTCTCGACGGTGGTCATGTTTGGCCTGATGTATCTTAACACATTCTCTGCAGACCACCTATTTTTCAGCGAAACAAGGTCGTTTGCGGCTCTCTACATGGGAGCAAGCATGGCGGTCATCATGTTGTTATTCATGCTCGGAATGTATAGTAATCGGCGCGCCAACATAGCAATTTTCGCCGTAAGCGCCGTGGTTTTTGCGGGGTCGCTGTACCTCCTTCGCAGCCAGGTGACGGTTGACGATGTGGATTACATGAAGGCGATGATACCACACCACTCCATCGCAATCTTGACTTCTGACCGAGCAAAGATTGTGGATCCAAGAGTCCGAAAACTTGCCGACGGCATCATTGAGGCTCAAAAGCGAGAAATTGCTGAGATGAAGGCTCTTATCCAAGAGCTTGAAGGCGGCCCGGGGGCTGCGCCGAACGTCGACTGACCAGTGCCGTTTAGCTGCCCGACGAATAAGCTCCAGGGGTGGCGTCGCCTTAACCGAGTTTGGGATGCGGTAGTCTCTTCGACCTGAACTTCACGCATCAATCGACAAAGCGATTTCCCGCCAGGTCGAGATGGCGTGAGTGCGAAGCTGGCGATGGTCTGCGGCGGTCAAGTCTTTGCGGTGAAGAAGGAAGAGATTGGCGATCTGGCCGTGAGTGGAGACGAAACGCTGACATTGCCGCGCGGACTTGAAGCGCATCATGCGCCGCTCTCGTCGTCGCACAGCAAGATGGGAATTTTCAGCCTGGTTGTTCAATCCCTTGTGCGAGCGATGTTCGACCTTCGGCATCAAATCCGCCTTCGCAGCCGAATAGGAACGCAGCTTGTCGGTCAGCATCTCGCGCGGGGCGATACCTTGACCCTTGAGCAGTTTGCGCATCAGACGCAAGGCTGCTGCCTTGTTCCTTCGGCTTTGCAAGAGGGCGTCGAGAACGTAGCCGTTGGCATCGACGGCGCGCCACAGCCAGTATTTCTTTCCCTTGATCGTCACCACCATCTCATCGAGCTGCCACTTGTCGGCAAACTGGCCTCGTGAGCGGCGTCGGAGCTGATTGGCGAACTTCAAGCCAAATTTCGCCGCCCATTCCGAGACGGTCTGGAATGAGACGTTGATGCCGCGCTCGGCCAACAGATCTTCGACGTCGCGTAAACTGAGCGGAAATCGGAAATACAGCCAGACCGCATGGGTGATGATCTCGGCAGGAAAGCGGTGGCGTCTGAAGTGGGCGGCAGGGAATTCGGTCATGACAATCCGAATATCAAGTCGGCTAAAACAGGCGGTTAAGGCGACGCCACCCCCGCGCAAGATCTTCGTCAATTCCATGAGCGATCTGTTCCACGAACAGGTCAGCGACGACTTCATTCTCGATGTATGGCAAATCATGCGCGAGACGCCGCACCACAACTATCAGATACTCACGAAACGGCCAGAGAGAATGGCCGATCTGGTGGCCAGCAAGATAGGCGAGGTTCTGCCCAACGTGTGGCTTGGGACCAGCATCGAAAACGCTGCTGTAGCCGAACGGATCGAGCATCTGCGGAAAGCGCCTGCTGCGATCCGCTTCATATCATTCGAGCCTCTGATCGACGCCGTCGGCACCATCGACCTCAGTGAAATCCATTGGGCAATCGTGGGCGGTGAAAGTGGGAAATCCGCTCGTCCCATCCGTGAAGAATGGATCGATGAAATCTACACCAATTGCCAAACGGCAGGGACGGCGTTCTTCTTCAAGCAGTGGGGTACATGGGGCAAGGACAACAAAAAGCGGTCAAAAAAGGCAAACGGACGCGAGTATCGAGGCCGAACTTGGGATGAGATGCCGATAGCGCCTCAGCCGGCCGCATAAGAACAGGGGACTTGGGGGCGAAATGACGAGGAAACAGTACGAAGGGCCGGATGGCGCAAAACTTGAAGACCACTCCAAACGCAAGCATAAGATCCTGCGTGAATACGTCTTCGACTATCTGACTGTTCGCTGCAAGCTTCCCCAGCGCGAACGCTTTCGGCTTGCTATCGTCGACGGTTTCGCAGGCGGTGGCCGCTACCAATGCGGCTCCCCTGGCTCGCCGTTGATCTTCATCGAAGAATTGAAGCGCGCAGTGGAAGCAGTAAACACTCATCGCACGGTGCAGGGCCTGGGCATGATTGAGGTCGAATGCCTGCTGATCTTCAACGACGCCAGCCTTGATGCCGTCGAGCTTCTGAAGGGGCATGTCGCGCCGATGCAGGCTGACATCGCCGCAACGTGCCCGAGGCTGCATCTGCGCGTCGAATACCTCAACGAGTTCTTTGAAGTCGCCTATCCCCGGATCAAGGGCCTTCTTGAACAGGGCCGATATAAAAATGTCCTGTTTAATCTCGACCAGTGCGGTGACAGTCACGTCAATCGCGAAACGATTATTGACATCATGCGCTCGTATGCATCGGCGGAGATTTTCTACACCTTCATGATCAGCTCTTTGTTGGCCTTCCTCAAGAAGGACCAGCCGGACCAGCTAACGAAGCGGCTTGATTACCTTGGTATCAAGGGCACCGACATCACGTCCCGGAACGACGTTGTCATGCGATATGGCCCGGCGTGCTTACTCCGAACCCGTACATCGCTTGCACGCCTAGAGCTTGGCCTTCGCGAAAACGTCGACCAATTCATCAAACTTTCGTCGCTGAACCTCCGCATTGCCCGAGATGATCGCTTCTTCAACGCAACAAGCCGCATGGGCCTTCAGCACTTGAGTTTCGACCTTCGAGAGAGCGGCTTTTACTGCATGAAGCTGATGAAGGATTTCGATGCAATAACGCTCATCCTCCACCATCTGACCGACGCCGCGGACCTGTCCGGCAATTCGGTTAAGAGAGGTCAGAATACTGCTCCTGTCTTTGTCGCACATGCCAATACCCCTACATGGTATGGGTACTGAACTCTCGAAACGCTGGTCGGTTCCGAAGGGCGTGCAACTTCTGTCTCGAACTCTTGACCACCAGCAGCGCGTGCCCACGCATACGAGATCACGGACGGGAGCTTTGGGGCCGAGCCAGAACTTAATCCACATCAAAGATTCACGGTGCTCGGCAGCGCATGCTGGGATCAACAGCAAATCGCCTGGACGCCACATCTATACGCATCACCCCCGGAGACTGCACCATGGATAGCGAGGTTCCTGCATACGGCCTTTGGTCATTGGTAATTCTCAACTCAGCGGTCTTCATTTTCTTCGCATTTTCATTCTTCAAACCCTCGACAACCCGCGATTGGCGATCGTTCGGGGCCTTTAGCGCCTTCATCGTCGCGCTATTCGCCGAGATGTACGGGTTTCCCTTGACGATATTTCTCATCTCGGGCTGGCTGCAGTCGCGCTATCCCGGCATCGATTGGTTCTCGCACGATGCCGGGCATCTTCTGGAAGAACTTTTTGGCTGGCGCTCCAATCCACATTTCGGACCGTTCCACATAGCGAGCTTTGTCTTCATCGGCGGGGGATTCGTTCTCATCTCGGCCGCCTGGAAGGTGCTGTATGAAGCTCAGCGCACTCGGATACTTGCCACGAGCGGGCCATATGCTTGGATTCGTCATCCGCAGTACGCCGGCTTCGTGCTCGTCCTGTTCGGCTTTCTCCTGCAATGGCCCACACTGCTGACCCTGGGAATGTTTCCTTTCCTGGTCGTCATGTACTGGCGCCTCGCTCGTTTTGAGGAGCGGCAGGCAATTGCGGAGCATGGCGGCGAATATGAGCGGTACATGCGGGATGTCCCCGGCTTCATCCCTCGCTTTCTTGGCCCGCCGGCCGATAAAGCACGCCCCTAATTGCCGGCCTGACCTATCCACCTTCCGCCATTGCTGAAGGACGCGACGGCGCTAGATCACGAAAAAGGTAGAGCAAAATGACACATAGAACTTCTGTTCGCGTCGCGGTGAACGGTTTCGGCGTTATTGGCAAACGTGTCGTGGACGCGGTGCTTCGACAAGAGGACATGGAGCTCGCAGGTGTGTGCGATGTCGTCGGCGACTGGCGTTTGCGAACCCTCAGCCAAAAGGACGTCACCCTGTACGGTGCCTCGGAAGAAGCTGTTCTCAGCCTGAAGGACGCGGGGTTTGAGGTTTCTGGCACGCTCGATCATCTCCTTGACAAAGCCGACATCGTTGTCGATTGCACTCCGAAGCACGTCGCCGCAGCAAACGTCGAGCGTTACAAATCTCGCCGCATCAAGTTCATTGTCCATGGCGGCGAAAAGCATTCGGTCACAGGCCATTCCTTTGTCGCCGAAAGCTCCTTCGCCAGTGCGGTCGGACGTGATGCGACCCGCGTCGTGTCGTGCAACACCACGTCTATCGTCCGAACGCTGACCGCTCTGAAGCAGGCAGGTCTGCTGAAGCGCGCTCGCGGCACCTTGCTGAGACGGGCAACGGACCCTTGGGAAAGCCACCTTGGCGGCATAATGAATACGCTCGTTCCCGAGCCCGAGATACCTAGCCATCAGGGTCCAGATGCCCAGAAAGTCGACCCGGATCTGGATGTCGTGACCATGGCCGTGAAGGTGCCGGAGACAATTGCACATCTGCACTACTGGTCGGTGCAGCTCACGCGAAATGCGGAGAAGGAGGAAGTCCTTGACGCATTCCGCGCGTCGTCCCGGATAGCTCTGGTACGAACGGCCGACGGCCTCACCGCTATCAACACGATCAAGGAACTGATGGCTGACCTCCATAGGCCGTTCGGCAACCTATATGAAGTCGCGCTATGGGAGGACATGCTGCGCACCGAGCGGGATGAGCTCTTCTACGCCTACATGGTGGACAATCAAGCGATCGTTATTCCTGATACGATCGACGCCATTCGCGCATTGTCTGGCCTGACACAGAATGCCGAGTTTTCCATTGCACGGACCAACACCGCCCTCGGCGTCAGGCAACGGTTCTATTAACCCGCAAGCGAGTGCCGCCCAAAAGCGGCACTCATTCGGAAATGCCAGCGACTGCGCCTTTGCGCGGTCTAATCGACACATCCTCGTCCTCCTCATCGGTCTCCAGGCGCATAAGAATTGGACAGTGAGGGCGATGGTCGCCACGGCAGGCGTTAACCAACATCTTCAGTGTTTGTGCCATTTCCTGCAGGGCTTGGATCTTTCTCTCAAGTTCCGCGATATGACCCTCGGCCAACCGCTTGACCTCCGCACTCTGGCGCGACTCGTCCCGCCACAGTTCCAGAAGTCCGTTGATCTCAGCGACGGAGAAGCCAAGGTCGCGTGCGCGACGGATGAAACGCAGCATATGCACGTCTGTATCTGAGTAGTCCCGATAGCCGGACCCTGTACGATCTGCCCGTGGTATCAAGCCGGTCTGCTCGTAGTAGCGGATCATCTTGGCCGAAACGCCGGATGCTCTGGATGCTTGTCCAATGTTCATGAGCGATTTCCCTTCGTAGTGGACACCGTCCTTGGCAGGCGGCGTCACCCTTTATTAATGAGCAGCCCGAAAGCGACGAAGCCGCAGGGCATTGCCCAGCACGAACACACTCGACAAGGCCATCGCGCCCGCCGCGAACACGGGCGAGAGAAGGATACCGAATCCGGGGAAAAGCGCGCCCGCCGCCACAGGGATGAGCGCCGTATTGTAAGCGAATGCCCAGAATAGGTTCTGTCGAATGTTGCCGATTGTCGCCTTCGACAACGCTATCGCGTTGGGCACGCCTTGCAGGCTGCCTGACATCAGTACGACGTCGGCGGCTTCGATTGCTATGTCCGTGCCCGTCCCAATGGCGAGACCTACATCCGCCTCCGCCAAGGCCGGGGCGTCGTTGATTCCGTCGCCGACGAAGGCCACCTTGCCATATTGTTCCTTGAGACGGCGAACCGCATCAACCTTGCCGTCCGGCAACACCTCCGCCGCCACGTCATCGATCCCGAGTTGAGCGGCGATGGCCTTGGCGGTGCGCATGTTGTCCCCGGTGATCATCGCAACCTTCAGGCCAAGACCGTGCAACGCCTTGATTGCGGCGGGCGTGGTCTCCTTGATCGGGTCGGCCACTGCGATGATCGCCGCGATCTTTCCCTCTATCGCAGCATAGAGCGGCGACTTACCCTCGTTACCGAGACGTTCGGCCGTCTCGCTAAACTGCGCAACGTCATGACCGAGCTCGACCATGTATCGATCAGCGCCGATTTCGACGCGCCGACCCTCGACCAAAGCTTTCACACCGAAGCCTGTTACCGATTCAAAGTCAGACACCGCCGGCATCCGAACGCCTTCCGCAGCGGCCGCATCCACGATCGCCCGCGCGATTGGATGTTCCGATTTCGCCTCGACAGCAGCCACCGTACCCAGAACCTCGGGTCGGTCGAAGCCTGCGGCAAGTTCCAGATCGGTCAAGGCCGGCTTTCCTTCGGTTAGCGTACCCGTCTTGTCCACGGCGACCACACTGGCGTCTTTCAGCAACTGGAGCGCCTCGCCTTTGCGAAAGAGGACCCCCAGCTCCGCACCGCGACCTGTGCCGACCATAATGGACGTCGGCGTAGCCAGACCCATGGCGCAGGGGCAGGCGATGATCAGGACGGCGACAGCGTTGACCAGCGCGAAGGTGAGGGCGGGCGACGGCCCGAAATACAGCCAGGAAGCAAAAGTGAACGCCGCTACCACAAAGACCGCTGGCACAAACCACATGGTTACCTTGTCGACCAGCGCCTGGATGGGAAGTTTGGAACCCTGTGCCTCCTCCACCATACGGATGATCTGCGACAGAACCGTATCCCCGCCGACCGCCGTCGCCCGGAAAGCGAAGGCGCCCTTCTGGTTGACAGTGCCGCCCACGACCACGCTACCGATCGCCTTCGAGACCGGAACAGGTTCTCCGGTAATCATCGACTCATCGACATAGCTATCACCTTCGACCACTTCACCATCGACGGGAATGCGTTCGCCGGGGCGAACCTCAACGATGTCGTCGGAAGTCACCGAACCGATCGGCAAGTCGACCGTCTTGCCATCCCTGCGAACCCGCGCAGTCTTTGCCTGAAGGCCGACCAGCCGCTTGATCGCCTCGGACGTGCGCCCTTTGGCACGGGCTTCCAGCAAGCGGCCAAGCAGGATGAGAGTGACTATGACTGCCGCAGCTTCGAAATAAACGTTGATCGTTCCAGGCGGGAGGAAGCCCGGTGCGAAGGTTGCAACCAAGGAGTAGCCGTAGGCAGCAAGCGAACCGACCGCCACCAGTGAATTCATGTCGGGCGCCATCCGCCAGAGGGCTGGAATTCCCTTGTCATAGAAGCGAATGCCCGGAACGAAGAGCACGAGGGTCGTCAGCACGAACTGGATGTACCAGCTCCACTGCATGCCGATTGTCGATTCGATCAATGCACGACCGCCTGGGATGACATGGGATCCCATTTCCATGAGAAAGACTGGAGCTGTAAGCACCGCAGCCATCGTGAAATCACGGGCCAGTTCGCGCCGCTCCGCTTCCTTTCTCTCCGCTTGCTCGGCATTTGCATCCTCGTGGTCAGGGCCGGCATTTGCGCGCACTACCTCGGCTTCGTAGCCAGCATCTGCGATGGCGGCGATCAACTCAGCCGTGTTGGCGCCGCCGCGCACCGTGGCCCGTTCCGTGGCCAGATTGACCACTGCCTCGGTAACCCCTGAAACAGCCTTCAAGGCGCGCTCGACCCGCCCGACACACGACGCGCATGTCATGCCTTGGATCGACAGCTCTACGAGGCCGGTCGGCCCTGCGGCTTGGGACGGTACCGAATAGCCGACCTTCTCGATCGCCTCGATCAGAATTGCCTTGTCAACATATGATCTGGTGGTGACATTCGCGCGTTCCGTAGCCAGATTGACCGATGCGGCCTCGACACCGGGAACAGCCTTCAGGGCTCGTTCGACTCGGCCAACGCACGACGCGCAGGTCATGCCCTCTATCGGCAGCGATATAGCTTCAGACATCTCATTGGTGCGGACGGGGGCATTCATCGCCTCTTCCTTTCTTATTCGAAGAATCAAATTCTGGAGGAGGATCAGGCTTCCAACGATAGGAAGGTCAATAGAATAAATCCTTGCATGTGACCCTTGACCTTACCATCGTTGGAAGGCCCATCTTGTTCAGCATGAGAGCCGAACAAAGGAGATTTCTCATGCTGCTCAAGATCGAAAACATGACCTGCGGCGGCTGCGCCAAGTCGGTGACAAAGGCGATCCAGTCCGTCGACCCGAACGCTACGGTCAAGCCGGACCCCGCCGCTCGCACGGTCAAGGTCGAGACGGCGGCGACCATCGCCGATATCGAACGCGTTCTGGAAGAAGCCGGCTATCCTGCGGCCGCGACCTGATGAGGATGAAACGATGAACAGGCTAACCCCGATTTTCATAGGTGGCGCAATCGCCATCAGCGTGGGCCTGGCACTTGCTCAAACCCAGATGGATAACAATGGCGCTATGCAGGGACACAATATGCCCGGCATGAACATGCAGGGCATGGACATGTCCGCCGCGGACGAACTCTCGACCAAGGCTTACATGGCCGTCATGGAAAGCATGCAGAAGAACATGGTGATGGACTATTCAGGCGATGCCGATGTTGACTTCATGCGCGGCATGATTCCCCATCATCAGGGCGCTATCGACATGGCAAAGGTCGTTCTCGAGTACGGTCGCGACCCTGAGGTCCGCAAGCTCGCAGAAGACGTGATCAAAGCCCAGGAAGGCGAGATCGCGATGATGAAGAAATGGCTCGCCGATCGTGGCAAGTAACGCCTGTCGGGCGGCTTCTTGAGCCGCCCGACCAATCCCTGCATCTTACACAGGCTCGGGAGAGGGCGCGCTATTCCGCGTTTGACCCTGTCGAGCCCGGAGACCACGACGTTGCCATAGAACGCGCCATGCTAAGCAACCTTCGGAAGGCCGGGTTGTCATTACGTGGAGACCATACGCCGCTAAATGGCAAGATTTCCCCGAGAATTGCCCGATAGCACACGCCGGGGAACTGAGCCGCAGTCATCGCCTCGCTAACGACCGTCAATCCGCGGCCCAGAGCCACGAGTGGGAGCAGGTTCTCTCGTCCGACAAAATGGACGGTAATCTCGGGGTGCTGCCCCAGACCAGCCAAGCGCTGAACCAGGTAGTCATGAATTTCTCGGCCGGGCGCCACGTCATTCACGATGAAAGTTTCATCAACGAGGTCGGTCCAATCTACCTCGTCGCGCGCGGCTAACGAGTGATCCTCCGGTAGAACCGCAAAGACGCGCTCAGACCAAAAGTACGAGGTGTCGCAATCAGACCAGAGGCGGGTGCCGGTAAGGAAGGCGACGTCAAGAGAAAACTGGCGAATCGCCGCCACATGCTCTGAAGGATTGCCATCGATGAGTTCAACCTGAACCCTCGGATGCGCGCGATGATATGCACGCAATAGTTCTGCGAGAAACCCCGAGGCAATCGATGAGAATATTCCGATCCTCACGAAGCCGCTTTCAGAACGCCCTATGGCAGCAATATCTTCGGCTCCGTCGTCAACGTTTTTGAGAATTTGTCTTGCCCGTCCAAGGAACCGTTGCCCTGCATGGGTCAGCGAGATCCCCCAGGTGTGCCGGTGAAACAGCGAGGCGCCGAATTGATCCTCAAGGTCAGCAATACATCGACTGACCGCTGATTGCGATAGCCCGATGGCCGCCCCAGCTTTGCGGAAGCTGCCATGCTCGGCCACGACCACAAAGGTGTTAAGGTGACGCAGCTCTATTGCAGGTGGTCGCCTAGCCATGTCAGCAGCCTCCTACGAGGCGCGAGGCCGTTTAATTCAGGAGATGCCAAATCCAACGGCTCGCGCCACTGTTCGGGTCCAAGCTGTCTGATACCCGCGTCGATCACCGTCGCCCCTCGTTCGCTCGTATCCGTGCAACGACGAGTCGCGCAGCGAGTAAAGGGTTTCGGATCTGGCATGTCGCGATTCGAAGTGCCGTTGGTCATGCTGCGCTCTCGCTATCTGAAGCTGATTCATTGGAGGTCAGCGGCTATCTTGGTCGGCACGCCTTTCGTGATGATTATGTCCATGTGCGCCATGCTTCCGATGCATGAAGATATGGAGTACCGGACAAGCCAGAATGAGAAGCCAAGGCAACCAGCCCAGAGTGTGAGCACGATGCTCCGTGATGAGGTAAAAGGCGGCGATTGCGAGAAAGCCATAGAAGGCGACGCTGCTCGCTGTAAGCTTGGATCGTTGAGCGTTACCGCCCGTTTGCCTATCAGAGTTCTGGTCCATATTGCTCCTCCAGTATCGCGCGTGGCCTCGGCAGGTGCATGTGTGCCGCGACACCGCCTGTAAGCCGACCGCGAGGCAACTGCTGTTGAGATAGCAATGGCCGTCTGGGGGAGTCTTTAATCTCGATTAAGGTGTCGGGAACGACGAGGCTACCCTGCGCGGTTCGCCAAAAGGCCAACCTGGACGGATCCGGTTCGACTTCTCGCACATCAATGTGGAGGGCTTCGGTGGCCAGAGGAGCTACGCCATCACTGCTTTGATCGGGAACGGACACGCCGCTCCCCGTCGACACAATTCGGCGCGCTATTGAGGAGAGCTTGGCAGATCCCTTGTGGCCCATGGACTAGGCATGTGGCAGCGCCTCGAATCCGCAAACCAGATCGTCGACCGGACACGAGCAGGAACCGATCCTCACATCTACTCCGCATAGCACGAGCCGATCGCGGTCCGCGTCTGCGATGAAGCCGCACACGAGTCTAGTTGCGCTGCTGATCGCGATCATCGCGCATGTCGCCTCACTGGTGCGGTCGGCATTCGGCATATAGTCGCGGCAGCGAGTGACCGGATCGACCAGCAGGATTCCGTCGCATTTTGCGAAGAATGGGCTCAGCATCGTCCGTCGTCGAGTGCGAGCGACGAGAACCGCAACCCAGGTCTTCCGATCTGCCCGCAACAGCGCCATCGATGACATGCGTGACCCGCTGGAACAAGTTTCTGGATGTGACGAAATCATCACCTTGCGCGCCGCACTTTAACCTCGATCAAGCACATCGACCCTCGTCCCGGCGGGTTGGTCGCGTTCCCGACACGAATTGACACCCTGCCGCGAACCTCCGCCCTGGACCTTGATCTGAATCAATTTGAGGTGGCTGTACATATAGTATGTGTTCCGGATCGGGGTATTCGCTCTATGTTGAAAGGGCGAGCCGTTCGATTGCGGAATCGAGGAATGCTCAGGTATTTGGCAGCACTGATGGTCTGCATGCTCGTTCTGGCGATCCAGGCCGGGCCAGCCATGGCGCATAACGGTGATTTCACGCCGTCCGGCACCGAAATCCGGCTTGCGAACGCCGAGTTCAGGGCCTCTGCAGCGGCCCAGGAAGACTGCCCGACCGACGCCAGTTGCTGCAAAGCCATCTGCGCTCCGTGCTTTGCACCGCTATGCACTTACCAAGGCGGACTCACCATCATCGGTTCCTGGACCACCAAATCATTTGCGCCAAGGCAAACCTGCCTGCGGTCGTTCATTCTTGGCCGCGACCCTCCCGTACCCCGAAATCAAATCCTCTAGGCGGCGTTCCGCGGCTAAAACCCTGTCGCCAGATTGGATCAACACTCTGGTTCCTGGAGATTTGTCGTGTTCGCGCCCACCTGATCCCCGGCGCAAAGCTGCGTCGGCGCACAGGTCCTCACGTCAGGATTGATTGCCTGTTCGGATAGCCACCGAGACGGGCTCCGCGCCCCGGAGGTGCAACATGAACTTGGATCGCTCTTTTTTCTCCCCCGAGCCCGCCCGATCATTTCAAAGCGCCAATTTGGCCATGATCAACGGCGCTTGGAGCAGCTTGCTGCCAAACAACCCCCCAGCAGACGGCGCTTCAAACGCCGAAAATGCCATTGTTCCTCAATCATCGAAGGCTTTGACGCTCTCAAGTCACGGCACCCATACGTCTGCTTCGCTTGGCGCCGTGTCTCCTCCGATCGATGCAAACCGCCTCATTCGGGGGTTCAGGACCGGCGACCGAAAATTCGACGCAGGCAACGAAATCCTCGGTATTGGGTCCACTACCGGTTCTTTGTTCAACCTTCTTGACGGTTGGATAGCGGTATATTCCTTGCTTCCCGATGGCCGGCGACAGATCGTGCATTTCGCATTGCCAGGCGCAGTGCTGGGGGTGCTCTCGTCCGGTCACATGCCCTCAAACGTCGGCGCGCAGGCCCTGACGGACGTAGTCGTTTCCGTCGTTCCGATGTCCGTTCTGAAATCGCGCCTGCGGGAAGACCCGGAAATCGGCTTGAGACTCGCGCAATCTGTAGCGCGCGAACGCGATCTTGCCTTCGATCACCTGACGAGTATCGGGCGTCGCTCGGCACGCGAGCGCGTCGCCCATCTCCTGCTGGAGCTGTTCACGCGATATCGGGCGCAATGGCCCGGCAACCGCATCGAAGAGATGGCGCTTCCCCTAACTCAAGAACAGATCGGCGATGCGACGGGCCTGACATTCGTTCATGTCAACCGTGTCCTCAGTTCCCTGCGGAAGGAGGGAATCGTTCAATTTCAATACCGGCGTCTTCGAATCCTCAATCCGGATAAGTTGATCGAGGTCGCGGGAGTGGATGTGGAGATCGCGAAGGCGTGGCTCGATCAAAACTCTTCGCGATCAGATGATCGAAGGCGGACCACATAGGCCGGTCCGCCATGCGACAGCCGGATGCGCGTTATCGCGGTGACCAATCCCGACCGACAGGTGAATACTGGAGCAAGGGCCGATGGTCCGGCATTGGTTACCGCCTGAAGGCGGGCGTCTTCCGCTCGATCTCATGCGCACAAGCCGCCGGTCCGCCGGAAATCGTCTGTAGCGATCCCGAACGCCGGTCGTTCTTCACCCTGCCGCAGCGCTTGCGAGCGGCTCATCGGGCGTGAAGAATACGTCGGCGTGCATATCCTCGACGCGGAGCCTCCGGTTGGTGGCAACCACCATGACGGCCTCCACCATCGGTGGCGGCCCGGCGATATATGCCTTCCAGCCGTCGAGATCTGGCAGATCCTTTGCGACCACAGCATCGACATAACCGGCTCGCAAAGCCGTGCCCGACGCCTGGTCGGACAGAACAGGGGTAAATGCCAGATTTCCGTGGATGGACGCGAGACCCTCAAAGTGGTCGACGAGATACAGATCGTTTTCCGTCCGCACCCCGAAATAGACGTGAATGGGTTGTCTCATCCCCCGTGCCAGCGCGGTTTCAACGATCGACTTGATCGGGGCGAGGCCCGATCCGCCCGCCACACAGAGAATTGGGCCGGCATGCTTCTCGCGCAGAAAGGACGAGCCGAAAGGCCCCTCGACCATGACCGGGTCCCCGAGATCGAGCACTGGATGAATGAGGTTAGAGGCCACGCCATCCGGCACGCGACGAATGTGAAATTCCAGCTCGTCGGCGCCCGGCGGGTTCGCCATCGAATAATCTCGTGTCGGCGTGGCCGGAAATGTCACGCGCGCGAACTGGCCGGCCGTAAAGGAGGCAGGCCGACCGTCTTTCGGGCGAACCCGGACAATTTTGATATCGTGGGTGACATCCTCAATGCCAACAACGCTACACTGGAGGCGTCGACGTGGATGGTCGGCCAGCTCGTCCGCACCACCCAGCCATGTAACGGTGGCGTCGGTTTTGGGGATTGCCCGGCAGGCGAGTATCAGCCCCTCAGCTTTCTCCTCGACGGAGAGCGCGAAACGCGAATGCTCCCGAAGGTCGACCTCGCCGGAGTTGAGGCGGGATTTACATGACCCGCAGCGTCCGGATCGGCAGCCGTGCGGATAGGCGAAGCCGCTTGCAAGCGCGGCCTCGAGTATCGTCTGGCCTAGCGCGACTTCGATGCTGGCTCCAGCCTGCGGCAGGTCCACTCGTTTGCTGTTCATGACCATATCACTCATGCGGGCGTCGACAAGTCGAGGGCGGCCATGAGGCCGGGCTTCTGGCTCGCAAACGTCCCGTAGAAGATCTGCGACCCGACGATGGTTATCGGTGCGACCCGCACCCCGGTTCGCGCTTTCGCTTCCTCCATCACTGATGGATCGGTCAGATCGCGCTCCTGGAACGTGATGTCTTGTTCTTTGAGCCAGGTCTTGAGCGCCCGGCAGTCCGGGCAAGTGGGTGTCGTATAGATGATGACGCTGTTTGTGCTGGAATGCTTCATCTGTCGTCTCCTTTCGATTTGACAGTTCTTCATCCAGCTTGCGGTTTCCAACGATGGCAGGGTCAAGAAGATTTATTAAGGGTTGACCTTACCATCGTTGGAAGCCCCAATCTCCTTGGACGCGAACAACAGAGGAGGTCCCTATGCTTCGCTTCCAGGTCCCGAACATGACATGCGGCGGCTGCGCAAAATCAGTGACCAAGGCGCTTTTGAGCGTCGACGGGATGGCCCGGATCGAGACTGATCCTGACAAACGCGAGGTCCTGATCGAGACGAGCGCCGACAGGGCAGCCCTTGTCGCCGTTCTCGAAGAAGCAGGTTACCCGGCAGACACTCCTGAATCATCGGGGTGAGAGGCGTTTCGCCACAGCGCCCTGTTTCCGAACAAGCGGGAAGAACGGTCGGCGGCGCGGCCCCATCGCCTCAGCCGAGCCGCAAGAACTTAATCTGGATCAAAGATTCGGAACGTCGGACCGAAGACCTTTGCACCGAAGATTCTGCCCTGCCGAGAACTGGCCAGTGTCACGGAACAAGAATGGCCTGCATTCCGAGTTATCGCCAATGGCCAGTGAAGGACAACATCGAATGAGCTCATCGCATAGCCAACACGGCAACCACCACGCACATCATCGGACGGCTGCCAACGGTCCGCACCACGACCACGCGGCCGCAAGCATCGTCTCGGCAGCCGGCTCAACCCATGCCGAACATACCGGGCACGGCGGACACGATCATGCGGAGATGGTCGCCGACTTTCGCCGCCGCTTCTGGGTTTCGCTCATTCTCACGCCGCCCGTCCTGCTTCTGTCTCCGATGATCCGCCATTGGCTCGGCCTGACCGAGCTATTGTCGTTTCCGGGCGACGGTCTCGTGCTCTTCGTCCTCTCGACCATCGCCTACGTCTATGGCGGCTGGCCGTTCCTGACCGGCTTCACCTCGGAGCTGCGCAAGGGCCAGCCCGGCATGATGACGCTGATCGCGCTCGCGATCTCGGCCGCCTATTTCTTCTCGGCGGCGGTCACCTTCGGGTTCCCCGGCGAAGCCTTCTATTGGGAATTGGTGACGCTCATCGCCATCATGCTGCTCGGCCACTGGGTGGAGATGCGTTCCGTCATGGGGGCTTCCCGCGCGCTGGAGGAACTGGTGCGCCTGCTTCCAGACAGCGCGACGCGGATCGATGCGGACGGCTCGACGCATGAAGTAGCGATCTCCGCCCTCCAGCCCGGCGACCGCGTCATCGTCCGGCCGGGCGCGAAGGTGCCGGTCGATGGCGAGATCATCGAGGGATCGTCCGCCTTCAACGAGGCGATGCTGACAGGCGAATCGCGGCCTGTTTCCAAGACCGTCGGCGCGCCAGCCATCGGCGGGGCGATCAACGGCGCCAATGCCGTGACGATCAAGGTGACGGCGACAGGGGACGCGACCTATCTGTCTCAGGTCATCGACCTCGTAAAGAAGGCGCAGGCGACCCGTTCCAAGACCCAGGACCTCGCCAACCGGGCAGCCGCCTGGCTCACCTATATCGCCCTCGTCGTCGGCTTCGGGACGCTTTTCGTCTGGTGGATCGTTCTCGGATCGCCCCTGGAGTTCGCCCTGGAGCGCATGGTGACGGTCATGGTCGTGGCCTGCCCGCATGCACTCGGCCTCGCCGTGCCCCTGGTGGTGGCCGTCAGCACATCGCTGAGCGCGAGCAACGGTCTGTTGATCCGCGACCGGGCCGCTTTCGAGCGCGCGCGCAATCTTGATGCAACGGTTTTCGACAAGACAGGGACGCTGACGGAAGGACGTTTCGGCGTCAGCGATATTGTCCTTCTGTCCGCTGGCGACGAAAGCCAGGAATTGGCGTTCGCCGCCGCAGCGGAGAGTCAGTCGGAACACCCAATTGCACATGGCATCGTCGCTGAAGCCAAGAAGCGCGGCATCGCGATCCCCAAGGCCACCGAGGTCAGCAATATCACCGGCGAAGGCATTACCGCCAAGGTTGACGGCGAGGAGCTTCGGATCGTCAGCCCCGGCCATCTCGCTCGGCAAGGCAGCCCGATCGATCATCCGAAGCTCAAGGAGCTGGAAGCAGACGGCAAGACGGTGGTTGTACTTGTCCGCGATGGCGCGCCGCGCGCGCTCTTCGCGCTTGCCGACATCGTGCGTAGCGAATCGAGAGAAGCCATCGCCGAACTGAATCGCCTTGGCATAAAGTCGGTGATGCTGACGGGCGATGCGACGGGCGTTGCGGAATCGGTATCCAGGGAACTCGGCATCTCCGAATATTTCGCCGAGGTGCTTCCCGATCAGAAGTCGGACAAGATCAAGGAATTGCAATCGCGTGGCCTTTCGGTGGCGATGGTGGGCGATGGCGTCAACGATGCGCCAGCTCTTGTCCAGGCCGATCTCGGCGTCGCCATCGGCGCTGGTACGGATGTCGCCGTGGAATCCGCCGATGTGGTCCTCGTCAAAAGCGATCCGCGCGATGTGGCGGCCATTCTCGGTCTCTCGCGCGCGACCTACCGTAAGATGGTCCAGAATCTGATCTGGGCGACTGCCTACAATACCGTGGCGATCCCCATGGCCGCCGGCATCACCTTCGGGACCGGCTTCCTGATGACGCCGGCCGTAGCTGCGGTCTTCATGTCGGCCAGCACCATCATCGTCGCCATCAACGCGCAGTTCCTGCGCCGCTACCGCAGGAACGGATGACCCACATGGATACGACGAACCACGCTTCGAGCCATGTGATCCTTCCCCTTCCGGGAAACGACGCCTTTGCCCAGCGCCTCGCCAGCGAGGGCGGTTGGCCGCTCGGCAACCTCGAAACCCGGAATTTCCCCGACGGCGAAAGCTATCTCCGCATCCTGTGCGACGTGACCGACAAAGCGGTCATTTTGGTCAGCACCCTGTCTCACCCCGATGAAGGCTTTCTGCGGCTGGTCTTCGCCGCCGACGCCGTACGATCACTGGGCGCCAGAGAGGTAACGCTGATCGCCCCGTACCTCGCCTATATGCGGCAAGATCGGCGCTTTCGACCGGGCGAGGCGGTCACGTCCCGCACATTCGCAAGACTCGTATCGGCAACCTTCGATCGCCTGATTACCGTCGACCCGCACTTGCATCGCCATCCAACACTTTCGGCGATCTATTCCATTCCGACAGCGACGCTTCATGCGGCCCCGCTCCTTGCCGACTGGATAGGGTCGGAGGTCAAGGCCTCACTGCTTATCGGCCCTGATGAGGAAAGCGAGCAGTGGGTCTCGGCCATCGCGAAGCGCATCGATGCGCCACATGCGGTCCTGAGGAAAGTCCGACACGGCGATCGCGACGTCGAAATCGAACTTCCCGATCTCTCCGCCTGGCACGATCGTCAGCCTGTACTCGTGGATGACATCGCCTCATCAGGCCATACTCTTATCGAAGCGGCGAGGAAGTTGCGACTGCAAGGTCTGGCTCCGCCTGACGTCGCTGTCGTGCATGGCATCTTCGCGGGCGATTCGTATCAACAGCTTGCCCCGCTCTGCGGTCGCATCGTTTCGACCGACTCCGTTGTCCACGCCAGCAACCGTATTGAGCTTGCGCCGCTTATTGCCGCGCATCTCCGGACGGACACGGCGGCAGGGTCGGATCAGATCCGCCACCGCCGTCCTCCGGAGCCGCTCGATGCGGTGGAGCGCGCGGGCATCGACTCATTCCCCGCCAGCGATCCACCGCCATGGTTGGGGGGACATCGGTAGCGCTGTCGATAGATCGCACTCAACAAGCAGTCAAAAAAGGATCCCGAAAGCATGGCCGCAGCGACTCCCGAACTCTTCAAGGCATGGCGCGACGGCTATGGCCAGATCCGACATAGCGACGAAACCATCGAGCGCATTCAAACGCTGGCCATGTCGGGACGGATCGAACCTGATCGGCTCTACCGACTGCTCGCAGCGGCCGACCGCCTGACCTCGGCTGCCATGTGGACCATCGTCCACATGACCTATGCGAGGCGTGTCGATTTGTCCGGCGCTCCTCTGCCAGCCGACGCCTTCAAAACCGTTCCGGAGGGCCATACCGGCGGTTCGCTCAACATGGCCCCGGCTTTCGTCGGCTATCTGGTTGCCAACGCGATTTCGGCAACAACCCGATCGTGGCTTATGGGTCAGGGGCATTGCGTGGCGGCGATCGATGCAGTCAACGCGCTGACAGGCGACGTTTCGCAAGCTCAGCTCGGGCGCTATGATCGCAGCGAGAAAGGGCTGTCTCAACTCGCAGCCGATTTCTACTCCTACGCTATCGACGCGAGCGGCCGGCCGGGCGTGCCGATCGGCAGCCACGCCGGCCCAACCACCGCCGGTGCGATCTCGGAGGGCGGCTATCTCGGGTTCTCGGAAGTGCAGTACGTCCATGCGCCACTGACAGGCGAAAGCCTCGTCGCCTTTCTCAGCGATGGCGCGTTTGAGGAACAGCGCGGATCGGACTGGACGCCGCGCTGGTGGCGCTCGGAGGATTCCGGCTTCGTTGTTCCAGTGATGATCATGAACGGCCGCCGTATCGAGGAACGCGTCCAGATCGCGCAGCAAGGCGGGGCAGATTGGTTTGCCGATCATCTCAGCCTCAACGGATTCGCGCCGATGAGGATCGATGGCCGGGACCCCGCCGCCTTCGCTTGGGCCATCCTCTCAGCGGAAGAGCAGCTCACGCGCTTCGCGACCGATCCCAGCCGCCGCTATCCCGCACCCATTCCCTATGTCATCGCCGAGACTGTCAAAGGATTCGGCTTCCCCGGAGCGGGCACAAATGCCGCGCACAATCTTCCTCTGACGGGCAACCCGTCGCGAGACGAAGAGGCGCGTCAAGCCTTCAACGACGCTGCAAGGGCTCTATTCGTGCCGCCGGGCGACATTGATGACGCCGTGTCCGAGATTGCCATTTATGAGAGGCAGGGCCGCGTTCCCGAAAGCAAGCATCCTCTGGCATCCCGTAATCCCGCAGCGCCGCACCTGCCCGAACCTGACTGGTCCCAGGAAGGTTACCCCTCCGACTGCGCCATGCATGCAATAGATCGCTGGTTTGTCCGGGTCGTCGATGCCAATCCCGGCCTTCGTCCGCGGGTCGGCAATCCCGATGAACTCCGCTCGAACCATATGGGCGCAACGCTCGACAGGCTTCGCCACCGCGTAAACCAGTCGGAGCCTGGCGTTGCCGATGCCGTCGACGGCGCGGTTATCACGGCCCTGAATGAGGAAGCCGTGGCCGGTGCGGCGCTCGCCAACAAGGGCGGCATCAATCTGATTGTCAGTTACGAAGCCTTCGCGATGAAGATGCTAGGCGGCCTGCGCCAGGAGATCATCTTCTCCCGCCACCAACGGGAAGCGGGCAAAACGCCGGGCTGGATCTCCGTGCCGCTCGTCGTCACATCGCACACCTGGGAGAACGCAAAGAACGAACAGTCACACCAGGATCCGACGATTGGCGAGGCCCTGTTGGGCGAGATGTCGGATACGTCCCGCGTGCTGTTTCCCGTCGATGCGAACAGCGCTGCCGCGGCGCTGCGGTCGGTCTATCGCGGGCGCGGCCAAGTAGCTTGCCTTATCGTGTCCAAGCGCGACATGCCTCACCGTCTCGACGCCGAGGCGGCCGAGCGCTTCGTCAACATAGGTGCGGCTCATATCGACGGCGACCCGGATGGAGCGGCACTCCAGCTCGTCACGATCGGCGCCTATCAACTCGAAGAAGCTCTCAAGGCCGCCCACCGGCTGAAAGCGCATGGTCGACGGGTCGTCGTCACGGCGATTTCGGAGCCTGGACGCTTTCGGGCGCCGCGCGATCCGCTCGAGGCCGAATTCACAGCGCGCGATGACCAGCTTGCAAGCCTTTTCCCACCCGATCTGCCCCGCCTTATCGTCACTCACACCCGCCCAGAACCGATGGTCGGCCTGCTTCGACGGCTAGACGGCGGCCCGAAACGGACCGCGGCGCATGGATATATCAGTCGTGGCGGCACGCTGGATGTTTCCGGCATGCTTTTCGCCAACCGCTGCTCATGGGCGCACCTTGTCGACGCATCCGCACGGCTCTCGGACTGGTCGCGCGATGAACTGCTCACCCTGGCCGAACGCAACGCAATCGATGGATGTGGCGCTCCTGCCGATCTGTCCAAAGCACAAGATTGAGGGCAACATGCTGACACTAACTTCGCTTGGCGGTGCGGGAACCGTCACCGGCTCGAAACATCTCCTCACCAATGGCGACAAGCGCATCCTGATCGATTGCGGCCTGTTCCAGGGCCTGAAGAACCTGCGCGAACTCAACTGGGCAGCACTTCCGGTTACGCCATCGAGCATCGACGCCGTCGTCCTGACGCATGCCCACCTCGACCATTCCGGCTATTTGCCCAAGCTCGTTCGAGATGGCTTCCGCGGCCGAATCTACTCTACCGAGGCGACGCGCGACGTTGCCGAGCTGATCCTGAAGGACAGCGGCCACCTCCAGGAAAAGGATGCCGAATACGCCAATCGAAAGGGCTTTTCGAAGCACAAGCCTGCGCTTGCGCTCTACGGCATCCGCGACGCCGAGCACTCCCTCGAATTCTTCTCGCCCGAACCTTTCGACAAGCCCATTCACCTTCCAGGCAATGCGACACTGACCTTCCGCCATGCCGGGCATGTCTTGGGCGCGGCTATCGCGGAAATCGAATGGGCAGGGCGTCGAGTCGCTTTCTCGGGCGATCTCGGCCGCTACGATGACCCCGTTCTTCCCGACCCCACGGCTGTCGAAAACGCCGACTACGTCGTAATCGAGTCGACCTACGGAAATCGCATCCACGATCAGGTCGATCCCACAGAGGCTTTGGGAAGCGTCATTGAGCGCACGACCGCCAGGGGCGGAACCGTTGTGATCCCCGCCTTCGCGGTTGGGCGAGCCCAATCACTTCTCTACCATCTCTGGAAGCTGAGAATGAATGGCCGTCTCGGAAAGATTCCCATCTATCTCGACAGCCCCATGGCGATCGACGCAACGGATTTGCTGCATGCGCATCGTTCCGATCACCGGCTGAGCCCGCAGGAATGCTATGCGATTTGCTCGATCGCCACCTACACGCGCGACGTTGAGGGTTCCAAGGCGATCACCGCAAGCGCCTACCCGAAGATCGTTATTTCGGCGAGCGGCATGGCCACCGGTGGACGGGTCCTGCACCATCTCAAGGCGTTTGCCCCCGACAGCCGCAACACCATTCTCTTCTCGGGTTTTCAGGCAGCCGGAACGCGGGGCCGCGCTATGATGCAGGGCTCCCGCGAGATCAAAATCCATGGCCAGTGGATCCCGGTTCGGGCAGAGGTCGCGGACCTGTCCATGCTGTCGGCGCATGCCGACGCAAACGAGCTGATGCGCTGGCTGTCCGGCTTCCGTCGGCCGCCGTCCCGCGTGTTCATCGTGCATGGTGAAGACGATGCCTCCGAAGCGCTGCGCGTGCGGATCGACCGCGAGCTTGGATGGAACGCAGTCGTCTCACGCCAGAATCAGGCTTTCGACCTATGACGATCAACAACGTCGAACCCGAGGTTCCTTCTCAGCCGACGCTACGCGTGCGGCGCCTGCGGCTGCACACTCAGCACCAGGCCGTGGTGGTGATGCGCACCGATTGCCATGTCTGCCGCTCGGAGGGTCTGTCCGCGCGCACCCAGGTCCTCGTCTCGATCGGCGCGAGACAGGTACAGGCAATGCTCTTTCAGGTCGAAGGAGATGCATTGCTCGCTCAGGATAAAGTCGGTCTTTCTGAAACAGCCTGGCAGATCCTCGGCGTTAGCGAGAGTGACAATGTGACGGTGACCCATCCTCCGGCCGTGGAGTCTCTGACGAGCGTGCGCCGTCGCATATATGGCAATCGCCTCGACGCGCACGCCTTTGCCGAAATCGTGAGCGACGTGGTCGCAGGCCGCTATACCGAGGTCCATCTCGCCGCCTTTCTGACCGCCAGTGCCGCGCTTCCTCTCGACGAGAGCGAGACTGTTGACCTCACGCGCGCCATGGTCGATGTCGGCGACCGGATGAGCTGGAATGCTCCGATCGTTGTGGACAAGCACTGTGTCGGCGGGTTGCCGGGCAATCGAACCACGCCGATCGTCGTCGCGATCGTGGCCGCCAATGGCCTTGTCATGCCGAAGACGTCTTCGCGCGCGATTACCTCGCCAGCCGGCACCGCCGACACAATGGAAACGCTTGCCCCTGTCGACCTCAGCATCGAAACCCTTCGACGCGTCGTGGAAGCAGAAGGCGGATGCATCGCCTGGGGCGGGGCGGTGCATCTCAGCCCCGCCGACGACATTTTCGTCCGGATCGAACGCGAACTCGACGTGGATACCGAGGGACAGCTTGTCGCTTCCGTCCTTTCAAAAAAAATCGCCGCTGGCTCGACGCATGTGGTTATCGACATCCCGGTTGGGGCAACCGCCAAGGTGCGCAGCGAAGCGGCCGCCGATCAGCTCGCCAGTCGCCTCAGCGCCGTCGCTGCCCGTTTCGATCTGGCCCTGACCTGCGTCCAGACCGACGGTTCGCAACCCGTCGGGCGCGGCATCGGCCCAGGTCTAGAAGCCTTCGACGTCCTGGCGGTTCTTCAAAACGCGCCGGATGCGCCGGACGATCTGCGACGCCGCGCGATCCTGTTGGCGGGCGCCGCGCTTGAGATCGGTGGAAAGGCCGCAAAGGGGAAAGGTGAAGCGCTTGCGTTGGCGACCTTGGTCGACGGTCGTGCCTGGTCGAAGTTCATGGCGATCTGCGAGGCGCAAGGCGGACTTCGTGAGCCACCGAAGGCCGCACAGGTTCATCCGTTGATCGCGTCGCGCGCCGGCCGCGTCGTCCATATCAACAATCGCAAAATCGCCCGACTCGCCAAGCTCGCCGGAGCGCCGGAGTCGAAGGCGGCAGGCGTCCAAATGGCCGTCCGCCTCGGCGACGAGATCGCCAGCGGCCAGCCGCTTTTGCACGTTCACGCCGAGACGGCTGGTGAACTTGGCTACGCACTGGACTATGCCGCGCATGCAGGCGACCTTTTCGAGGTCGAAAGTTGACGTGGCGGCTGTCCATTTGGATACGCCGGCACCGTTCGGCCGGCGCATTCTCGATCTACCAGCGCTTGATGCACTGGATGGTCCTTATCCTGTGTATCATCCAGGTCCCCACGGCCTGGGCGATCCAACGCACGCACATGGCGCACCTTTTCTTGAAACCTAAACCCTTCGACCTTTTCCTGCATCAGGTTCACGCCTGGAGCGGATGGCTGATTATGGCGCTGGCGCTCAGTCAACTTATTCTGCGCTTCACATATGGCCGACCACCTCCGATCCAGGGCATGTCGGTGCTTGAGCGCATGATCGCAGGGGTCACTCATGCGGTGCTCTACGGCCTATTGCTCGCACTGCCGATCACAGGCACGATCGCTATGTACGTGACGTTCCGCATCGCTTCCCTGCACAGCCTGCTGAGCTGGATGCTTCTGGTCGTTGCGACCACTCACGCCCTCGCTGCTCTGTGGCATCACTTCTGGCGTCGCGACGACGTGCTGCGGCGAATGATCAGGAACACGAAATAGCGCGCCGGACAGTCAGCCCACGGGTAAATTCTATCTAGTCGAGCGCGCTTCTCCGCGCGAGCAGCACACTCATTTGCGGAGATTGGCGCGCAGGTCGTTTCGGTGAGCGGCCTCGCAAGCATTGATCCCTACGTGTTTGATGCAGCGCAAAGTGATCATTCTGGATCTGCGCTAGATTTGCCCCCAGTTTCTACATTCAAGCAAACCGAAGGATGAGCCGTGGTGGCCGCCGGCGTGACAATGGTCAAGGCGTTCAGAAGGTCGCATAATTGTGCGACCGCCTTGCGGCGCGGGTTTATCCTTTTCCTCGCCATCGCGTTCGGGCTTACGGCGTTTCTCACAGATGGCGGGCATCAAGCGCGTGCTGCTTCAAGGGAGGGCATCCCGGCGCTCATGACTCAAGCTGGGGATTGTGCCGACCTCCTTGTGCGCATGCCCTGCGACAACGATACCCAACGCGGCGCCGAGCACCCGTGCGACAGCGGTCACTGCCTGTCGAGCCTCGGGTGCTTCCTCTGCGCTCCGCTGAACACGGCCTGGAGCTGGCGCACGTTGAACGGCGAGACAGTCTCGCCGGCTGCATCGCCCGTGCCCTCATCCGCGGAGTTGCGTCGTCAGAAGCGACCTCCGCGATCCATCTTGGTCATCTGAGCACCTTCGGCCTGTTCTGTCCGTGTGCTCCAGCCGACCCGAGGACTGGCACAATGCCTTAGTCTTCCGACCGTGCGCGTCCCAGGCCGCCCAACGATACGGCCGAGGAGACGAGCCGTTCTGCGTGACGCCGACGTGACATAGCCTCCAATCGTCGGCTGCCGGCGAGCCAGAAAGGGCCATGCACGGACCTTGCCGAAATCGGTAGGCAGCGGCACGCGAGGAAGTCTTCGGTATCCGCACGCCGGGCCACTTTTCAAACTCACCTCAAGATGTGCTCGAGCAGCCCGCAAGGCTGCGAGCCGAGGAGCTGAATACCATGTTAAAGACCCACTCGACCCGTTCGATTTCCATCACCGCGGCAGTCCTGACAGCAACCGCGATTCGCAGACGTGCGGCCATGCTGGCCTTCGCGACGGCATCGGCCCTGGTGCTTGCTATTCCGTTCGCCGCCACCGTCCGAGCGGAGCCTGCTGCAACCGGCTTCGTCTATACGGCCGATGAATTTGGCAACACCGTTAGCCGCATCGACCTTACCACGGAAAAGATCGACATCGTTCCGGTCCCGATCACGCCCCACAACGTGCAGTTCGTATCGGGAAAAGATTTGGTGCTGGCGGTGGGCCTGCCGGTCGCCGGCAAAGCTGAAGACGCTCATGCGTCCAATGGGGCTGGCCATGGCGGCGACGGACATGGTGATGCCGCTGTCGCAGGCCAATTGATCGTCCTCGACGCGGCCGATATTTCCTCCGGCGTGAAGGCGTCGATCCCCGTGGGTGGGCATCCTGCGCATGTGATCGCAGACGCGCAAGGCAATCGCGCCTACGTCTCGAATTCCGAAGACGACAGCTTGTCGGTCGTTGATCTTGCCAAGGGCGAGGTCGTCGCCACGGTCGGCACCGGCGACTACCCCCACGGCCTGCGGATGAGCCCGGATGGAAGCGCCATCTATGTCGCGAATGTCCAGGACGGTACTGTTTCGGTTATCGACACAACGGCGCTTTCGGAAGTTGCCAGGATCAAGGTAGGCGTTGCGCCCGTCCAGGTCGGCTTCACACCTGACGGAAAGCGGGTCTATGTCTCGCTGCGCGATGAAAACAAGGTCGCCGTTATCGACACGCAGTCGCGCGAGGTGATCGCACGCATCAATGTCGGCCGTTCGCCCATCCAGGTTTACGCCACGCCTGATGGCCGGCTGGTTTACGTCGCGAACCAGGGAACCGAAACGGAGCCGGATGAGACGGTCTCGGTTATCGATGTCGTAGGCGGGAATGTCGTGAAGACCATCCAGACGGACAAGGGCGCTCACGGCGTGACGGTCGTTGCCGACGGAGCCTTTGTCTTCGTCACCAACATCGTGGCCGGGACCGTTTCCCAGATCGACGTCGGCAGCCAGTCCGTGGTCAAGACATATGCTGTCGGCAAGGGACCGAACGGCGTCACCTATCAGGCGCAGTGATGCAACGTCGGGGCGGCGCTTCGCCGCCCCGCACGACCTAAGCCTCAAACCTATGAGCAGGACGGCCGGCATGCAGGCTTCATCAATGGACAAAGGGTCGGCGAGGCTCTATTCTTTGCCCATGCTTCGCGCGTTGCTTATCATTGTTACAACCATCTCGCTTGCCGCTGCTTCTTTTGCCGTTCAAGCACACGAGACCCGCATGTCCGGGATGTTGGAACGCGCCGCGCTGACGCAGCACATGGAGCAAGCCTCTTCTTCGATGGCCGCTTGCAGCGAAGGGAAATCCTGCAAAGCAGATGCCGGATTGTGCGCCTTCGCCTGCGCCGGAATATCGGCCTGGCTTCCGGTTGTGCGTACTTCGGCAAAGCAAATCAGCTCGCGGCAAAAATATCCCTTCCCGCCGGATGCCGTCTTCGTTGCGGCAGCTCCCGGCCGGAATGATCGCCCTCCTATATCGCGCCTCCTCTGAGCCTGCGGCGGGGCTGATCCCGCTGCGATCCATTTGGACCTTTCAGGCGGGACAGATCGTCCCGAGGTGACGAATATGACGACCTTTTCACGACGCGGCTTCCTCGCCGCCAGCGCAGCCATGCTTGCTGCATCCCATTTCCCCATCAGGGCCTACGGCCAGGACGCGGCTGCGATCCGCCTGGCCGCCACCAGCCGCACGCTCGATATAGACAATCGACCGGCCACCGTTTTCGGACTTGCTGGTCCCAACGGGCAGGGGCTGCTCCTCGATCCGGGCGAGCGATTTCGGGTGGATCTGACCAACGATCTCGCCGAGTCCACGATCATTCATTGGCACGGCCAGATTCCCCCGAACGCTCAGGACGGCGTCCCGGATATGCCGCAGCCGCTTCTTCAGCCCAGTGAAACGCGCAGCTTCGATTTCGCGCCCCAGCCCGGAACGCACTGGATGCACAGCCATGTGCCGATCCAGGAAATGCGATTGCTCGCCGCGCCGCTGATCGTCCGGAGGGCAGAAGACCTATCCGCCGATCGGCAGGAAGTCGTCCTGTTCCTGCACGACTTCGCGTTCAAGACACCGGAAGAAGTGCTGGAAGAGATCACCAGCGCAAGCGCTGATGGACATGGCGCTGCCGGCATGTCACGCGCGATGCAAGGCATGAACCATGGCGGCATGCCTGGAATGAACCAGGGCGAGGCCGGGGGAATGGGCTCGATGGCCATGGATATGGGTAACATGGCGATGGATCTCAACGACTACGACTGGGATGCCTATCTCGCCAATGACCGAACCCTGTCCGATCCCGATGTCGTTCAGGTCGAACGCGGCGGCCGGGTTCGCCTCCGTGTCATCAACGCAGCCGCAGCCACCGTTTTCTGGATCGACACGGGCGAAGCACAAGCCCGGCTCGTCGCCGTCGACGGGCATGAGGTCCAGCCGGTCGCGGGTTCGCGGTTCGGGCTGGCCATGGGGCAGCGTCTCGACCTGGAGATCGACCTTCCAAATGAGACCCGCGCATGGCCGATTCTGGCGCTCAGGGAGGGCGAACGTGAAAGGACCGGCATTATTCTCGCCCCCGCGGGCGCCACGATCGACAGGATCGATTCCCTTTCAGCGAATGACGCCCCGGCCTTCGACACGGACTTGTCTCAGGAGTCACGGCTGGTCGCTGTCGACACGCTTGCCGCCCGTCCGGTGGATCGAAGCCACATGATCATGCTCGGCGGCTCGATGCAGCCCTATGTCTGGACCATCGACGGAGCAACATGGGGCAAGCATCGGCCGGTTGCCGCAACGAGCGGCGATCGGGTGGAACTGATGTTCCACAATATGTCGATGATGGGGCACCCGATGCATCTGCATGGGCATGCATTCCAGGTTGTTGGCATCAACAGGCGACGCTTCGAAGGTGCGCGCCGCGATACCGTGTACATACCGCCGATGTCGATGGTCACTGTTGCCCTTGATGCCGGCGAGGCCGCGAGCTGGATGTTGCATTGCCATCATATGCCGCATCTGGCCACCGGGATGATGACCGAGTTCAGGATCGCTGCATGAAACCGCTCTGGATCGCGGTCGCCGCAACTCTCCTGGCGGCGGCCGGTGCGATCTTGGTCGGAAAGGGACGATCCGGTCAGGAGGCGAGCGATCGCATCGCCCTTGGCCGGGCAGTCTATCTAGCGAACTGTGCGAGCTGTCACGGCACGAAACTCGAAGGCCAGCCCGACTGGCGCAGCCCGGGCACGAGCGGCCGCCTTCCGGCGCCGCCGCATGACGAGACCGGTCACACCTGGCATCATTCGGACAGGCAGCTCCTCGCAATCATCACCGATGGGACCGCCGCGGTGGTTGGCGGTGGCTACGAGAGTGACATGCCCGGCTTTCGGGAGGCTCTGACATCCGCCGAGATCGAGGCTGTCCTCGACTACATCAAGAGTACCTGGCCGCAGCGAGAGGCAGACTACCAACGCCGCATCTCGAACGGCTGACACGCCGGAGGCCACGAAAACAATTTCGTGGCCCCACATCGCCATCGCGCGCCGCCCCACCACCACATTCATGCCGACGGGTTCGGCAGTTGATGGCGGCAGAGAGGGTGTTCGGCGGCCTAAAGACATAAGGATTCACAAATGAACAAGAGAAACGTCTTCGCTCTGCTCGTCGCCGCGGCAGCGGTTGCGGGCTTTGCGCTTTGGAATCGAACCGGATCGGAAGACGAAGCCAGAAGAGGAGTATCGGGCCAGGGGACGGCATTGTCGGTTGTCGTGCCTTCGTCATTGTCCGACACCGCAAAGATGGGAGAACGAGCTTTCAACGCCGTCTGTGCAGCGTGCCACGGCAAGAACGCGGCCGGAACCGATGCCGGCCCGCCGCTCATCCATCGGATATACGAACCTTCTCACCACGGAGACTACGCCTTTGAAATGGCCGTCGCCAACGGCGTGCGCGCGCATCACTGGAAATTCGGAAACATGCCTCCTCAGCCGGGTCTGACGAAGGCCGACGTCGCTACGATCGTGGCCTATGTGCGCGAGCTTCAGCGGGCGAACGGCATCAATTGAGGAGCATTGGCGGCGAGATACCCTGCCAGACCTGTCGAGGCGGGTTTGAGGAAATCGGGCGGCTGCGAGTGGAGTTGTGGTGTGATAGGATGAGGCGGCCAAGTCGCCTATGGGAGGGGTGTGCAATGCGAACTGGCATAACATGCGCATTTGTCGTTCTGGCTTTGCTGGTGTCGGCGTCAAATGCCCAAGAGGATCAGCCGTTTCATACGTCTTATTTCGCGGATGAAACGACCATCAGCCTGTCCGTGACCGTCGCGGCAACCTCTCTTGACCCGGAATATAATTTCGATGTGCAAGTCGCGCTCACGGAGCGCGGACCCGAGGGTCAGATCAGATTCATCGACCACAGCGCCCACCTTGCAAAGGTACGATGCGCCGCGCCGAAGGCCGTCATGATCGGCCAATCAGAGTTTATGCTGTCGGATTCGCCCGAGCCGGGGGATTGGAAGCAGGATCTCTGGCGCACCTTCTGCCTCCTGCCGGTCTCATGAGGAACGGGGCCGCGCTGCATCCAGCGCGGCCCTGTGCTTCACTTGACCGCAACGAACTGGACCTTTGCGCCGACCTTGAGCTTTTCCAGCATCGCGTCATCAGCGACCTGGAACACCATCGTCATGGCCGGCATCTCGAGGTTCTTCAGCTCTTCATGGATGAGCGTGACCTTCTTCGCCTTCTCGTCCAGCTTCTTGACCGTGCCGCTGGTGAATTCCTGCGCGAAGGCGGCGGTGCCGAAGGCGAAGGCGACGGCGCCGGCGAGTGTGATTCTTGTGATAGCTTTCATCGTCATTTCTGTTGCTCCTTATTTCTTCGCGACCGTGACGTCGCCGTGCATGCCGGAATCGTAGTGACCGGGAACGAGGCAGGCGATCTTGAACACGCCGTCGTTGGTGAACTTCCAGACGATCTCGCCGGATTTTCCGGGCGCGAGGCGAATGGCGTTCGGAGGTGGCGTCGCCTTAACCGCCTGTTTTAGCCGACTTGATATTCGGATTGTCATGACCGAATTCCCTGCCGCCCACTTCAGACGCCACCGCTTTCCTGCCGAGATCATCACCCATGCGGTCTGGCTGTATTTCCGATTTCCGCTCAGTTTACGCGACGTCGAAGATCAGTTGGCCGAGCGCGGCATCAACGTCTCATTCCAGACCGTCTCGGAATGGGCGGCGAAATTTGGCTTGAAGTTCGCCAATCAGCTCCGACGCCGCTCACGAGGCCAGTTTGCCGACAAGTGGCAGCTCGATGAGATGGTGGTGACGATCAAGGGAAAGAAATACTGGCTGTGGCGCGCCGTCGATGCCAACGGCTACGTTCTCGACGCCCTCTTGCAAAGCCGAAGGAACAAGGCAGCAGCCTTGCGTCTGATGCGCAAACTGCTCAAGGGTCAAGGTATCGCCCCGCGCGTGATGCTGACCGACAAGCTGCGTTCCTATTCGGCTGCGAAGGCGGATTTGATGCCGAAGGTCGAACATCGCTCGCACAAGGGATTGAACAACCAGGCTGAAAATTCCCATCTTGCTGTGCGACGACGAGAGCGGCGCATGATGCGCTTCAAGTCCGCGCGGCAATGTCAGCGTTTCGTCTCCACTCACGGCCAGATCGCCAATCTCTTCCTTCTTCACCGCAAAGACTTGACCGCCGCAGACCATCGCCAGCTTCGCACTCACGCCATCTCGACCTGGCGGGAAATCGCTTTGTCGATTGATGCGTGAAGTTCAGGTCGAAGAGACTACCGCATCCCAAACTCGGTTAAGGCGACGCCACCGTTCCAGGATATATCGGAGCCGCGCGCGAATCTGATCAAGGCGCTCAAACACCAGAAGCCGTTCACCAAAATCTTTGCCGTCGGTGACGACTGGCAGTCAATCTATCGCTTTGCCGGTTCGGACATCACCATCTTCACGCAGTTCGAGGCGAATTTTGGCGCAAGCTGGCAAGGGCGCCTGGAGCAAACGTACCGTTGCAATCAGCTAATCGCCGAGACGGCCGCCGGCTTCGTGCAGCGGAACGCCGCTCAGCTGAAGAAGTCGGTACGCTCGGCGCGACCGGCCATTCCACGATCGATCCGGGTCATTCCGATCAGTGGTGAAGGGAGCAAGCCGGAATTCGGCAAGGCGTGTCACCAGCTCTTGCAACGGCTAAATTCGTTCCTGGATGGGATTTCGGGGCAATGGCGGACAGAGGGGCGCGAAAAGCTCAAGGTAATGGTGCTGTGGCGCTACAATCAACTCGATCCGTTTAGGGGTAAACCGCCAAAATTCGAAAATATCGAGGTTTCGGGACTGTCGTTCCATCGCGCGAAGGGGCTCGAGGCCGACTACACAATCCTGCTCGATATCAGCGAAGGCGATTACGGTGTGCCGAGCCGGATCGAGGACGACGAACTTCTCAATCTGGTCATGCCACGACCAGAAACCTTCGAGTTTGCCGAAGAGCGTCGCCTTTTCTATGTCGCATTGACTCGGGCAAGCCGCGGCGTGTTCTTGCTTACAAATAGCCGGGAGCCTTCACGATATATCCGCGAACTTTCCGACATTGCCGGCGACGATCTGCGATTTGAATCAATCGATGGCGATCCCCTGCATCAATGTCCAAAATGCCGGGTTGGCCAGTTGGTCGAAAGGAATGGTCGCGGTAACAGTCGGTTTCTGGGGTGCAATCAGTATCCAGAATGCGAGCACACTGCACAGTTGCGCTGAACCGTTTAAGGCGATGCGAGTCCATTACGCCGAGGGAGCATCAAACCGCGCACGTCACTTTTCAGTTGGCGCAGATAGTCAATTCAGAATTGACAAATTGACCTGTTTATAAAGTTTCATTCGCGCCTGCTTTAATTTTGTGGCATAAGGTCAAACATGAATGGACAATCAGAGACAAAGTTAAAGCAGCTTCTCCAGCAAGTCCCGCCCGGCTTCCTGGTGGACTCGAGATGGATGGCCCGCCATGCCATCTCGCGACAATCCGTGTCAGGCTATCTCAAGCGGGGCTGGCTCGAGCCGGTCATGTCTGGTGTGTACCGCCGCCCATTCTCCTCCGATACCAATCCAGAAGCTGTCCGGGGCTGGAAGATACCCCTGCTCTCAGCCGTCTGGCTCATGCGGCATGAGTTCCATGTCGGCGGGGCGAGCTCCCTCACATTGCGGGGACATGCTCATTACCTCTCGTTCGGCAGCGAATTTGTCCTCTATCTCTACGGATCCGATATTCCGACATGGCTATCGAAGCTGCGGACGGACGCTGATGTGAAGACCAGGAGTAACGTTCTGTTCGGCGAAGGGGCGACCGGCATCGATGACGCGGATTTTGACCTTTCCAACGACGATGATCCCGAGCTGGCACAAAGCCCATGGCGCTGGCCAATGCCGATGTCCTCACCCGAGCGCGCGATCCTCGAAATGATAGACGAAGTTCCGAAGGGCGAAAGCTTCCACAAGGTGGACGTGGCGTTCGAGAGCCTTGCCAATCTGCGCCCGAGATTATTGACGACGCTCCTTACCCTGTGCCGGAGCGTCAAAACCAAGCGCCTTTTCTTCGCGTTTGCTGACAAGCACAATCATGCTTGGCGCCGGCACATCGACGTCTCCTCCGTCGATCTCGGCAAGGGCGACCGAGCGCTGACACCGGGCGGCCGGCTGCACCCCATCTATCGCATCACAGTCCCGAATGACTTGATGCCAAAGGAGCCCCCCTATGGCCCGTGACCAATACATGCGCCAGGTCGACCTCCTGGTGCGGACCCTTCCATTCATCGCCCGCCACGGCGCCTTCGCCTTAAAGGGCGGAACGGCGATCAACCTCTTCTATCGCGACATGCCGCGGCTCTCGGTCGATATCGATTTGACCTATCTGCCGATCGAGGATCGCGAAACGACGCTGAAAAATATCGACACGACGCTGGAGCACATCCGCGAAGACTTGATGGGCAACCTGCGGGGCGTAAACGTCCAAAGGATCGCCGGCGGTGGCAACAACGACACCCGCCTCCTCGTCCGGCAGGGCATTGCCGAAATCAAGGTCGAGACATCTCCCGTTGCACGCGGAACTGTCTATCCACCCGAGCGCCGACGCGTGAGCGCGGCCGTAGAGGACAAATTCGGCTTCGCCGAGATGCAAGTCGTCTCGTTCGAGGATCTATTCGCCGGGAAGCTGCATGCAGCAGTTGACCGTCAGCATCCGCGTGATCTGTTCGACGTAAAGCTGCTTTATGAAAACGAGGGACTGACCGACGCGTTGTTTCGAACATTCCTGATTTACGTTGCCAGTTCCGGCCGCCCGCCGCACGAGTTGGTCAGGCCTTCGCTCGCAACGCTCGACGAGGCCTTCGTCAAGGAGTTCGAGGGGATGACGATCGAGCCGGTCGGCCTCGACGATCTCAAGGCAGCGAGGAACCGGATGATGGCGGATATCCTCGCAAAGCTTGACGACAACGCGATGCGCTTCCTGCTGTCACTCCACGACGGCGAACCGGATTTCGAAGCCATCGGGTTGCCACAAGCGGCTGATCTGCCGGCCGTTCGTTGGAAGGTTCTTAACCTCAAGAAACTGAGGGAACAGAACCCCGAAAAACATGCCGAGCAACGGCGAGAGATTGAGGGGCTTCAGTCAAAAGAATGAGCACGGGGCACGCGGCGGCTGTCCTGACGAGCGCGCGTCCCGCGCGCTGCATTTTCAGCTCTTGGTAGCCGTCTGCGCTGTGATGTTTCACCGTGTTGCTCGCCATCAATGATATACCTTTGACCACCAGGCCGATCCAGAAAAGCTCAAGAAGCATCGTCGCGAGGATTACAGGCTTCGAATCCGACAATACGGCTCTGTACCACGACCAACTCGAATTTTGGCAAAGCTGGAGCTGGTTCCTGAGCTTTCGAGGGACTGATGAAACTGACAGCCATTGCGATGGCAAAGGCAAAGACGCCGTTGCGGATCAGGCCGATTGCCAAAGATGCTTCGTTTGCGCGTACCAGGTTAACTGTCTCAAACCCGCAAGCGGCATTCTCCATTGCTTGACGGCCATCCGCTCCGCCTTCAGCAATTATTGCGAGATATTTTGATCCATAGCCATATCGAGGTTTTGGTCTTAAACCCTGGAAGCCGACAAGCGCGCCCCAAAGAAAGAACAGCATCGATACAAACAGCAATGCCAAAACGATGTACTTTATCGTCGATGGCGCCAAACCATCGACAACAGTCTTCGCCACTGCGCCGCCAACAGTCAGAGCAATCGATAGTGTCGCAGTCAATTTTGAAAGTTTATCATCGAGTTCCTTGGCTCTCACCCACTCGCTCTCGATATACTTTTTGAGATCGTCATCACCGAGCTTTCGGATATCAGCAAAAGCCTCGTGCGTTTGCCAAACCTCCATCCTTTTCAGAAGCTTCCGATTAACAGGGTATATCCGGAAGAAATCCGGCAAGAGCGGATTCAGGAAGGTTGACCACGACAAGCGAGTGCCTCCGCAATAGCATTTGAAATCCCTCGACCTCCTCGGTCGAGCCAGCCCCACTCCCCAGTCGGATTTATCTCAATGAACCAATACTGATCGTTCGAAAGAGCCAGATCGATAGCTGCGTATTCCAACCCGAACTGCTCCACCAACTTCAGACAACGGTCGGCGATTTCTGGGGGAAGAGAATAATCGTGATACTCCAACACCGCCTTCGGCCGAAGCCTCCAGTCGCCTTCGATTGCCGCGCCACTGTCTGTCACAGCAATACACCACAACCGCTTTCCGACAATCGTAACTCGAAGATCCGTTTTGGGAGAAAGGACAGCCTGAAATGTTGCAGGGGCTGCTCGCAAGCTTTCGTCGGCGCACTCGCTCCAATCAATGATCGTCGTGTACCCAAAGTGCTGTACGTCACCCTCGAACAAAAGAACGGTATCAATGCTCTTTAATGCAACCTTGCCCCCAATGACGACCGGAATGTCCGCCAGCGGGTCGTTGGTTATTCTCGTCTCCGGCACCGCGAATCCAAGCGTGGCCGCCTTGCGCAACTGCAGTGGCTTGATTTCGGCGTTATAGGTCTCTGTCGGCCGATTGACCCACACCGCCTGATCGAAAAGCATCATCCCGCGCATCAAGGCAGCCCATTGCGACCGTTCCAATTGCTCTGACGGAGACAGCCCTCGCCCAGGCGTATTTCTGAGAAAGGTGGGCTGCCGCCACCAGACCGACCGAAGTCCCAAGCCGACATGCCATTCCCTCTGGCCATGGCAACAAATCATACTTGCCGCCACAGGATCAATCGTAATCCCCCACTCGGAAAGCTGCTCGCGGTTAATCCGAAGAAAGGATACCTTCATGTCCGCCAAATGATGGCATATACGATCGGTGGATAGATCGGCCAAACTGGAAAGGATCAGCACCTCCACGTTTTCCACCAGCAAAGTCATTCGCCTTTTTGATCTTCACCGGTCTCGAGATCGTTCTTTTTGGTCGTCATCTCGCTTTCCGGATCAAAGGCGATCAATCCCTCCTGACCGCGCCAGACGCCAGCCACAATGTCATAATCGGCGTTGGAGGGTACGCCACTGCCATTTACCTTGGTTGTCTTAGCTATGCGTTGAAGAATATGCATTCGGAATCCTCAAGATCGGTGTCGGTGATACTCGTGAAAGTATGCGTCATAGGAAAGAGACGCAACCATGCGACCTGCTTTCAACCAATTAAACATGTAGCCCTTCAGCAATCTGTAGAGAATTGGCCTAAAGGCTGGTCCAAGCCAAAATACTGGCGCCCTGACCTTCCCGGACGCAACATCGAGCATCATTGATCCGAATCATCTCTGGGCGCGGAGCAGCGCTTTGGTTGATCCCGCCGCTATGCAGAATGCGCAGGTTCAAAATCAGTAGCTGGCGCGTACATCGAGAGAACGATTGCCGGATTTTCCTCGATCCGCGAGTTTCGCTCATAACCTCGTGCCGCGTTCACGGTCTGCATGGAGACGTTCAGATAGGCATTATACGAATCGTCGGCGACGCGTTTCACTGAAAATCCTGCAGCAAAGGCAGCGGCAAGAAGCATTCCGTTGGAGACATAATTCCCCAAATATGTGAACAGTCCGAACGCCCGCGACAGGTCTTCTGCACGATGTTTCAAGCCGTAACTCCCAACTTGGCGATTGAACGATTTCGTCCTTGATGATGCCGCGCTCGCAGGTTGCATTCATCCCACTTTGCTGCCAAAAATCGACCTGATACTTCGAGTTGCTTCGAGGGTGAGCGGGGGAGCGACGTCTGCGACGTGCGGTACGCTTTAAGTTGACATAGACGATGTGTGCGCATGAAGTTGGCAGAAGATAATCTCGAACACTGGCTCTCCTCGGCAACTGTACCAGGTGCAGACGGGCTTTACTTTGTCGGTACATTTGATCGCAGGATAACATTTTACTCGCAGCAGGTTCGTGCATTGCGATTGGCCAGAGCCATGCGCGAGGCAGGCAAGATCGAGGCAAACGACTCTGTTGCAGTCGTCGGAGCGGGTGCAGCTGGCGTAACCATGGCTTTGGCCCTGGCCCTATTGGATTGCCGTGTGACTTTGTTTGATCCCGCCGACGAGGTTCTTCAGCTGCAAAGCGATTCACCGCGGCTCCTGCACCCTCACATTTACGAATGGCCATCTCTTGGTTCGCTCGAAAACGATGCTGGCCTACCCTTCCTCAACTGGGATCTGGACACTGGGGGCGTTGTTGCGGCCAAGCTTGTCGAGGAATTCCACGGTCACCGGGCTCGACTGCAGCAGAAACTGGTCTGGAAAGCTCGACACAAGCTTACAAACCTGGCTCAGGAAGGTTCGGAATGGCGACTGCATTTTGATAACGACTCAAGCTATGTCGTCAAACAAGTCGTCTTGTCTATGGGTTTCGGCGATGAAAAGAAGACCGGGGATGCCGATGTCTATGACTATTGGAAGCAGCGGGGCGTTGGCACAGCGGCGATAGAGCCAAATGCACCTGCCACCTATCTCGTGAGTGGCAATGGCGATGGAGCACTGACGGACATCCTCAATCTGATGATAAGTGGGTTCGAGCATGTGCCATTCACCGAGACTTTCCTCAGCTATTTTGGTCAGGACGTGTTGAGAACGACCGTTTTGGCAGCCCATGAGGGTAGGAATACGGAAGCTGACCTTGAGCCCGTGTTCGAAGGAGACCTTCATAAGGTGTTGCTTGAGCGTGGTATTCTCGACAGTCTGACCCCTCTCCTTCGCAAGGACCGATTGCTGACTATCAACACGAGCGGACCACTCCTCTCTCTCGGCCGTGCCGCGCAACTCAATCAATGCATGGTTTACGCAGTACTGGCGGCTGCTCGACAGGCGGGTATCGGCGTGCGCCGTAGCAACGGAATGATTTCCGATGTCAAGAAGCATGCGGACGGGTTGGAGGCGTTTGGGATATCGCTTGGAGGCGTACCTCTTTCAGAGCGTTTCAATCATGTCATCCTGCGCCATGGCCCGGAGAAGAAGGTTCGGTATTTTCCAGTGGCGAATTTCTTCGAAGCCTTCAGGGTGGCGTCGTTGGAGCGGCTCAACGCGCATCCTAAACTCTTCGCCCCTCCGTCGCTAGACGCCGAGACTTACACGTTCTTCTACGAGAGACGGCTGGACAAGCTGGCAGATGCTGCACTCAAGCTGCAGCTTGCGGGCCAGACCGCCCGTGAGGCGTGCACCATCATTATCGGCTGGGACAAGGCGACACAGAGCTTGGTGGAGCGTGGGAAGGTGGAGCTTCGGGAGCTTGCCCAGCAGTGCGAAACCGCTCCGGCAACGTTCACGATCCAGATGGACGCGCCGATGAACCGGGTCACCGCCGATGACTTTGTCAGATTGGCCAATGCGAGCGGCGGAAAGATCCTGTTGAGCGTCGCTTCAGCCGTGCAAAAGTCCTGGCAGACAACGCTGCCAAACGCGTCAGTCGCGAATTCCAGCTCATCACGATATCCGTATCGGGCGATCGGAGACCTTTCCATTGACGAGTACGTTGATGCATCGCTCGTCCGGCAATTGGACGCCATGCTTTCGAAAATCGAGGTAAGCGGAAAATGTTTCGGGCTTGGGCACATCGCTCGGGATATCCTGGAAGCAACGCTCGCCACGTGGGACGACTGGCGCGCAACTCTTCACGCTTCGCCATCTCTTCGCCGCGACTTTTTGGCCTGGCTGGGCAGCATCGGTATCATCAAAGCCGATCCTTGGGACGGTGACAATAAAGCCGTGGAGCGAATGACAAGCGCTTTACTGCTCATCCTTGCCACACATCTTGGCGAGCCTCTCAAGCCAGCGGAAGTCCCAAGAGGAAACCTGACATTTGACGTCCATGGACTCGCGCTCGGATCGGCAGCCGAAGAAATCCACGGCGGAGATCTGCTGACGGATTGGAGCCGACCCGAGCACTGGGACGTCGACGCGCTGATTTTGTCGGGAAGCGCCGAGGTGCAGGTCAACGGGCCGGATGATACGGTGCTCACTGCAGGTGAACCCGGCATGAGCCTTAGCGTTGCCCGCCGGACCAAGCCGGCCATTGTGCGCAACGATTCTACTTGGCGATCTGCATTGAAGACAGATCTCGCTACCTGGCGAAAAGCTGTCGAGGAAGAGTTCGGCCAATGGCGCAAGCGCCAGGACGACGACCGCGAAAGGGTGCTTGCATGACACCTGAGACAATGAAATCATTTCTGGTAGAGGCTGCCGAAAAGCTTCACTGGCCTGCCGACGAGGTCGCGGAGTTCACCTCACCGAACTTCCGCAGCCGTCCAGCTCAGCCCGACATTAAGCAGCTTGATGGACTGTTCGGACTTCGGCTCGGTGATTATCCTGTCGTAATCGCACCGATAGTGCTCGAGTCTGCTGAGCAGGTTAAACTGGCGCTGAAGAAACTCCATGCGCAAATGGTCGTAGCACGCTCCTTCATGCTGGAACGTGAGGTCATCAACGCCCATCTTTTTCTGTGTGCAACATCCCCCACGCCATCAGGCGACTGGAAGCGATTGGCGGATCTTCTCGAACGAGATGAGACTGTCTGCAGAAAGGTCGTCTGGATTCCGCAAAAGACCGATGTTCCGGGATCCTTCGACACCTTCCTCGGCCGAACTTTCCTTGCAATGCCATGGGCGAATGCAGATTCCGTCAGTGGCGCTCCGCTTGATGAAACCTATGAGCTGGCGGAACGCATCCTCGAAAAGCATGGGCTTGACAAGAAGGTTGCTCGACAATGGGTGATCAAGGCGGATCTGTTGAAGGATGACGCCAAAAGCCTAATCACCGAGCTCGTTCAAGCCGGGGAGGCATAGAAATGAGCAACGTCTATCTCAACCGCATTCGGCTTGAACAATATCGGACTTTCAAGACCCTGGATATCGGGCTCCCGGACGGACCTGGCGTGCTCGTCGTCCACGGCAGCAACGGTATCGGAAAGTCGTCCATGTTCGATGGGCTCGAATGGGCATTGACGGACAAGATCGACCATTTCCGGGACGCCGACGGGGTTAAGAAAGTCGGCAGCTACCTTTGCCGCTGGCGCCAGGGAGCTCCAGGTCCCACCAGCGTTACGCTGGACTTCTCGGGCGGCAATAGCGTCAGTCGCACCTTGTCATCGTCCAGAGCAACGAAGTCCACCGTCGCCGGCACTATTCCGAACATCACGGAGTTTCTGCGCGACGACGGTTGGGATCGCGACATTTCCGAGCTGTCGAGTTATCTGCTGCTGACACACTTCCTCGGGCAGTCGACCAAGTCGCGTTTAACCAACCGAGAGCCTGGCGAACGTTTTGACATCCTCAAGGAGGCTGCTCAAAGCAAACAGGTCGAAGAGATCGCAAAGGCGCTGCACGGAAAGGGTAATACGAAAGCCAGCCGCGCCTTTACCGACCGCATCGACGATCTCAACAAGGAAGTTACCGCTCTGCGGAACCTCCTCGAGACGGAATCAAGCCTGTGGTCGGGGCTCACGAGCGTCGGCGCGCTCAATGACGATGCTTCAACCGAGCTCGCACGGGCAATATCAAAGTTGCTCGAGCAAGCTGCTGGAACCGGACAGACGGCACTCATCACGGCATTTGATGAGGGGACGATAGGAAACCTCGAGACCCGCCTTAATGGGCTGCGTGATGAAACGCGGAGTTTGACGACAAGGATAACCTCTGGAAACGAAACGCTGGCAGCCTGGGAAAATGCATCTCGACAGCTTTCGGTATTGGAGGGCGCGCAAACGGCTATCGACGCCCAGATCGCGTCCCTCGCGACCAAGCGCCAGGACCTGGAGGAGGCGTTATCCAGTTTGAAGAACGGCGAGGATGCGAGCCGGCTCGCTGCGAAGAATGCCCGCGACCTGCGTGACCGTTTTAAAGGGCTGAAAGACGCACTTCAGTCGGCCGCTCTCCTTGCACAGAAAAAGGATACGGCCGACGCAGACGTCGCGAATGCACGCTCCAAGCTGGAGGACGAATCCAGACGACTGACCTCGCTTGAACGCCGCTTGCAGATCGTGCGCCGCATCGAGGGTGACGTGGGTCGGCTGGATGAACGGATCAAACTTGCGCAAAGCGAGCGGGAGAATGTTCTCGCCTGGGTGACACGGGACGCCAGGATTGCCGAACTGCGGTCCTCCATCGACGCGCTGGAAGCATCTGCTCCCAATCTCGATGATGATATCGCGCGGGCCATCGAAGAGTTAGTATCGCTCGACGAGCTTGTCGAGGGGCAAGAGAGGATCCTCGCAGAACTGCGATCGACCGTGAGTGCGATGTCGAGTGCCGTTGCGAGCGTAGCGGCGAACCTGACACACGAGTCCTGTGATTGCCCCGTCTGCGCCACTCATTTCGACACCGAAGGAGAATTGCAGCGGCGCGCGGCCGGGGCCGCTGAACGGCTGGCACCACTCGTATTGGCACAGGAAACGCAGTTTACCAGTCTTATACGACAACGCGATGCGTCAAAAAATAGACTGGGCCAGCTTCGCATACTTGAGAAACAGCGCAATGATCTGCACGAGGCGCTTCGCTCGGAAGAGAAGGTAAACAGAGATCTCGGTGCCAGCGTATTTGGCGCAGATGTGACTGCTGACAACGAAAGGGCGAGGCTGCGCCATGCGCAGCTCGAAAAGAGCGCCGCGGATATGACGTGGTTGAGGCAGCGTAAGTGGTATTGGCGAAGCATATTGTCCGGTACGCTCTATGCACCAGGCGGAGAGCACGCGGCTGCCGTTCGGCGCCGCGACCAGGCGCAGATCGAGCTTTCGGCCGCAACGCAAGGACAGGATGTTGCAGCCAGGGAGCTCGCGTCGATCACAGCATCCGTCGCTCAATATGACCAAGCCTTTGAAGCGAGCCCGCCTCGAGGAGATCGGCTTGATGAGGCGCTTGGCTCCGCGGAAGATGATCTTTCAGCAAAGGAAGCGGCCAGCAAGCAAGCGGCATCTGACCGCGAGGCAGTGGAGCAGGACCTGGCTTCTTTGGACATCGCGGCGAGCGCGGCGGTTGTCCGAAAACAGCAAGGCGCCGGGCTGGTCGATGCGGCGATCCAACGAAGAAACGAAGCTGTCAAAGCATGGCACGAGTTGAAAATCGAAGGCTCCGGCGAGCCCGACGCTGACCGACTGAAGGCACTGACGGCACGCTCCACGGAGATGCGGGCGAAATTGAGTGAAGCAGAAGATCTTCTGAGACAATTGCGAGACGGAAGAACAGCCAAAACGCTTGTCGAAAATCACGTTGTAGCTCTGGAAAGCCTCCGTTCAGCGATCAACGGTGCGCCGAATTGCGATCGACTGCAGCTCCGCAGCGAGGCACAGGAGGCACTCGACGCGAAATCGAGGGCTGCAGACGCGACGCAGAAAGCGAAAGACATCGCTCAGGCCGCAAGTTCGGAAATCCTCGATGAAGTCGCCGAGTTCAACGCAAACTACATGAAGCCGCTCGCCTCGCTCATGAAATCGATCAGCCGGGCGATCCTTTGCGACCCGAGGGTCGGCATCGATCAGCATGTCCGAAATCGTCGTGTCGAACAAAGCGCCACAAAGGAAGGAGAGGTTCCTGCCGAAGTCGGACAGATCGACCCGATATTGGTCCACAGCGAGGGACAGATGGCGGCGCTTTCGGTCAGCATGCTTTGCGCAGCGAGCTTGACCTATCCCTGGTCGCGCTGGCGCGGGCTCGTTCTCGACGATCCGCTGCAGCACAATGATGCGATTCATGCCGCAGCATTCACAGATTTCGTCTGCAACCTCGTGGCCGACCGCAAATATCAGATCCTCCTGTCCACCCATGATCGTGCGCAGGCCGAATTCGTGCGCCGCAAGGTTGCGTCGCGAGGCTTGCCCTGCGGCATCCTGAGCCTGCAAGGTGTGGGGCAGGATGGCGTTGAATGGAGCTACAGTCCAGCGGTGGACGCCTCATCTTTGACCGCAGTTCAGGCTAGATAATGCTGATTTCTGTTCGCAACATCACGCCATACCCACGTCACTCGGCACCTGCCTCGCAGGGTGAGGACGGCCGCCGCGTTCGTTCCAAATTAAAGCACGCGGGATGCGAAAATTTCAGGTGATGGTTGCACGCAGTTGCGACAAGAATCCATGTCATGGCAGCGGTGCAGAGCTTGGCTCAGCCAGCCAGGAATCGATCATTTTTAGAGCCATGAGGTGGCGACCGTGGACGTCCGCCTTTCCGCAAGGGCATTGTTCCGGGTGGTGAACCCGGTTCCAGTTGCCAGAGGCATCTGGACGATAATACCAACCGGCATTCAGCCCTGCCCCAAGGAGTTCCAAGCCCTGATGCTCGACGAGTAGTGCGCCCACTTCAATCAGGCCCTCGGACTTCCTAGCAACACTCACACCTTTAGAGTACAGAAAGTGGCCTTGGTGCGGCGCGTGCTGTATCAAATCGTCGATCTCGAAGATGATGCAGTTATACCGCTCCAGAAGCTGGTCGACCGCTGGAAACGTTTTGTCGATCATATCCGAGTATCCAAGCATCGTAGACGATGGAACGCGCATTGACATGGTATTTTCTGGTGTCCCGTCGGGGGACTTTGCAAGATCCTCAATCGATGTCCCGTGAAAGAGCGCCACCTTATTGGGGAGGATTTTTTTCCAGCTGCTAGAATATTCTGGAAATTCAACAGCTCTACGAAAAAACTTCAGGCCGTTGAGGGAATGTTTGGTTGCTCCTATCTCGGCCCATGGGAGATCCATCAAAGCCGACAGAATTGGGTCCTGATCGTGCCCGGGAAACAGATCTGTCTGATCTTTGAATCCATGCTCCAGAGAATATTGCTGCAGGATCGCCCTGTCGACGGTCAGATGTGAATGGTAGCACTCACGCGGCAATTTGCGGGCCTGGAGAGGTCCAACAAGAACGGCCTTCTGAGCTGTAAACCGAGGAAGGTAAGTTTCGAGCGAAATGGTTTTGAGATCGATTGCTCCGACGGTTGCTTTGACGATATTGTGGTCAAGAATGTAAAGGTGCCCAACACCTGGCTCGAACTCGTACTTGGCGTAGCGCTTGCGCAGCATTACTCCGCGTTCGAAGCAATCCTCGCAAAGTTCAAGTGCAGTGCTCTCACTGAACCTCTGAGATGCGAACCATGCGGCGACACCGGCGTCCGTGGAAGCGTCCAGGAAAGACGACCGCCAACCATAATGCTGTAGAAGCGCCTGGACGAACGGAAAGCTTTGCCCGTTTTGACCGATGAATGACGAGAGAATGTCGGAGGTATAGTTCCACCATTTGAACATTTCCGGGGGTATACATCCGTGTCGATCGAATGAGGTCGTTGTGGATGGGAAATCTGAAGTGCCATAATGGCTGGTCTGGCCGCGGTAAAGAGGTCGTATGGAAAGCGAGCTCAGATAATCCTCCAGCTCGCCTTTCGATCCTATAGTTAGGGAGTTCATAAGTATACCTCCTAGATCCGAATATGCTTCACACCGACGAGTTCTAGCCAAGGACTAGTTCTCATAAACGGATCTTGCGGTGCGGCGTTCACAACATCGCCTTGGCCTGCAAAGAGAACGTAGTTTGTCCCCTTTTCGCCGGTCGCACTTCGATAACGAAGTCCGTCGACCTTGCCGCCTTCGAATTCAAAGTCGCGGATAAACTCCGTGAAGACCTGGGTCGGGATATAGTCGACGTTGACACGATCGTTCCGATCGACTGGTTGAATAATAATGTCCGCAAAGTCCGAGAGGAAGGCGAGGATCAGGCGATCGATTCGGTAGGCTGTCGAAAAGAAACCGGGTATGGCTGGGGTCGGAACAAGAGCAGTCCGAAATCGTACGCTAAGGTCGAACGAAACCGGAACGATGTTGTAGATCGGATGTGCAGCATCCGGATCTCTGTGGATTGCCGTCGACATGCGCCAATTTTGATTTCTCTGTCCGGCCCGACTCGACAACGCTTCACACAGGTTGGTCGTTAATGGAGTCGGGCGATGGCAAAGCGCAAACTTCTCAAAGATCAAGATCGCCGGAAGCTTTTCGATATCCCAGTCGACGAGGACAGCTTCATCCGCCACTATTTGTTGTCATCGGCGGATCGCCTGGAGATTGAACTGCGGAGACGTAATCACAATCGTCTCGGCTTTGCCATCCAGCTATGTCTGATGCGATACCCGGGTCGAGTGCTTGGAGCAGAAGAAACTCCGCCTCGCGCCATGCTGAAGTATGTTGCTGATCAGATCGGCGCCGCTCCAGGCGAATTTGCCCTCTATGCACGTCGTGAAGAAACCCGTCGGGATCATATGGCGCGGCTAATGGTCTATCTGAATACGAGAAGCGCGACTCTGCAAGATCGCCGCGTCGCGCTATTGGCGGCAGTTCAAGCGGCGACCATGTCCGACGACGGTGCTGCGATAGCCAGTTCGGCTGTCGCCGCGCTTCGCGAACGCGGAGCTCTTCTGCCGGCGATCGATACGATCGAACGCATCGGCCTTGCCGGCCGTGCCATTGCTCGCCGCCGGGCAGAAAAAACTCTGATTGAAAACATCCCGCTCGATAGGCTTCAATCACTGGATAGGCTGTTAGAGGTTGACCCGTCGATCGGCCAGACGCGCTTTCATTGGCTGCGCTCGGCGCCAGAAGCGCCGGCTGCGTCGAACCTCGTCGGGCTGACCGAGCGGATAACTTTTCTACGGCGGCTGGAGATCGATTCGGAACTGCAGGCGTGCGGATCATCTGGACGGTGGGACCAGATGATCCGGGAGGGCAACGCAACGCCGGCCTGGCTTGCCAACGACTTCAACACCAGCCGTCGCCACGCTCTGATCGTGGCTCAAGTCATCAAGCTTGGCCAGAAGCTCACGGACGATGCTGTGACGATGTTCATCAAACTGATGGGCAAGTTGTTCTCGCAAGCCAACAATCGGAAGAAGCAGCGGCAGATGGACTGCAGAGCGAACACCGCCAAAGCGCTGCGCATGTTTCTGGATACGATCACCGCCCTGCAGTCTGCCAACGACCATGGTCGGAATGCGTTAGATGTTCTCGACCAAAGGGTCGGCTGGGACCGGCTGCTTCGGATGAAGCCTGAGCTCGAGTCGATGGTCGACGACAACGAGGCACCGCCGTTGACCGTGGCAGCAGAACAATACGCGACCGTCCACAAATATGCTGGTGCGTTCCTTCTAGCCTTCACGTTTCGCTCGGCGCATCGCCACGACCCGCTTCTGGCGGCAGTTGCGCTGCTGAAACGGCTTTGTCCGCCATCAACGCCTATGAGACAGAACTGGTTTAATTGAGAAGAGAGGATTTTCGGCTCATCGTAGCTCATTCAAAGGAAGCGAAGATGAGACAGAAAACCGGGCCGCAGACATCGTCGGCCGAGAAGACGATCAAGGATATTCGCCGCGCGACGCGCAAGCTGCATTCGTCGGAGGAGAAAATTCGCATTGTGCTGGAAGGTCTGCGCGGTGAAGACAGTATTGCCGCGATCTGCCGCCGCGAAGGGATCGCCGAGAGCCTGTATTATAGCTGGTCGAAGGAATTCCTCGAAGCTGGCAAGAAGCGGCTTGCTGGTGACACCGCCCGTTCGGCCACCAGTGACGAGGTCAAGGCGCTGCGCCGTGAAAGCCGCGACCTGAAAGAGGCGCTGGCCGACCTCACCCTGGAAAACCGCCTGCTTAAAAAAAGCATGATCGCGGATGGGGGCGACGAAGAATGAGATATCCCGCCACCGAAAAGCTCGAGATCATCCGGCTTGTCGAGGGGTCTCATCTGCCAGCCAGGCAAACCCTCGACAAGCTCGGCATTCCAAGACCAACCTTCTATCGCTGGTATGATCGCTTCCAGACCCACGGTGTTGAGGGGTTGGAAGACCGGACATCCGCGCCGTCACGGGTGTGGAACCGTATCCCCGACGATATCAGGGATCGCATCATCACACTCGCGCTCGATCATGCCGATCTGTCGCCACGCGAGCTGGCGGTGAAGTTCACCGACATGGAAAGCTATTTCGTCTCAGAGGCTTCGGTCTACCGCCTACTCAAGGCCCATGACCTGGTCACCTCGCCAGCCTATATCGTCATCAAGGCCAACAACGAGTTCAAGGACAAGACCACGCGGCCGAACGAGATGTGGCAAACCGACTTCACCTACCTGAAGGTCATCGGCTGGGGCTGGTTTTACCTGTCGACCATCCTCGACGATTATTCCCGCTACATCATTGCGTGGAAGCTGTGCACCAGCATGAAAGTCGATGATGTCACCGACACGCTCGACCTGGCACTGGCCGCCTCAGGCTGCGACAAGGTCAAGGTCGAACATAGGCCGCGCCTGCTGTCCGACAACGGTCCGTGTTACGTCGCTTCCGATCTCGGTGAATGGCTTGAGAAATACAAGATTGACCAGGTCCATGGCGCTCCCGGCCATCCGCAAACACAGGGCAAGATCGAACGCTGGCATCAGACGCTGAAGAACCGCATCCTATTGGAAAACTACTTCTTCCGGGAAGACCTCGAAGCTGAGATCGCGGCTTTCGTCGAGCATTACAACCATCGCCGATACCACGAGAGCCTCGACAATCTCACGCCCGCCGACGTCTACTTCGGACGCGGCCAAACAATCCTGCTCGAACGTGAAAGGATCAAACGAGAAACCATCAGACAGCGCCGCTTGAACCACCAGGCCAAAGCGGCTTAAATTAACCAGCTAACCGAGCCCGAAACTCCATTCTTCCAAAGCCCAAAAAGTCTCAAATCATTCGACGACGGACACGTAAGGTGAACCTGATCCCGGCGATGACAGATATGGAGAGGTATGGTGTCGAAGAATACTGGACCTATCCGGTCGACGCAGCCGACTGCGAAGACTTCGTTCTTCAGAAGCGGAAGCTCCTGATGGAACGTGGGTTCTCGCCCTCCAACCTGCTGATCACAGTAGTGCTTCAACCGGACGGATCGGGTCACGCTGTGTTGGCGGTCCGGTCAGGACTGGGTGACTTCGTGCTCGACAATCTGCGTGCGGAGATCAGGAAATGGTCGGAAACCGAGTACACCTATCTGAAGCGTCAGGACTCGCGTGATCCCGGCAAGTGGGTGAAAATCAATGACGGTCGTGATACGATTGCCGTGGGCGGCATTCGGTGATCAGCGGCATGTTGTACTCTGACCGTCGTTGTTGACGATCACAATACTGCAAGCATGAACGTCGCCAGCACCAGCCCCCCAAGAAAGGCCGCAACCATCGTGGTCGTCCGCGCGTTCGGGCGTTCCGGTATCGTTGTCCGCGATGAGTTCTCGTCGGGTGACTGACCAGCGTTGGTAGTCCCGGCTAACGGCTCCTGATGCAGTGCCTGGCCTTCTGGAGATGATGAATCCATCTCCTCCAGTGCTCTGTCCAGCATTACGCAGGTGATCGTCGTTTCATCGAATTTCACTTCGAACTCGAGTTTCCGACTGCTTTCAATTTTATCGAGAGCTTTGACAGCAGCGGCCTGCTCGCTATCAGCTTCAACGAGTGATCGATGGGTGACAAGAAAAAATGGCATTCGCTCGCCAACAACTCTCGAGGTGAAAGAGAGCCGGAGACAGTCAGATCGCGCCCGGAGGCTTCCCCATGACTGCATCCAGACTTGTGATTTGGTCCGTGTGTTCGGTATGGACCAACGGTTTACCGAACACACGAATGAGCAATTAGCTTGATAAACTGGATGAAGTCAGCGCTCTTACGGCATATTTTTCATCATCTCCGGTGACATGGGCATCATGTTGGTGTTGAGGTGATACATAACCCAGATTGATCCGACGAGCACGATGACAAGGATCACGATCGTAAAAATCAGTGCCATCATGGTCCACCCTCCTTCAGAGCGGCTGTTCATGTGCAGGAAGTAGGTCATGTGGACAAGCATCTGGATGCCGCCAAGGATCATGATCGCCGCGATCGTTATCATCTTGCTCTCGATGACGTCGCCCATCACAAGCCAGAACGGGATGGCCGTCAGAATAAGCGACAGGATGAATCCCGTCATGTAGCTCTTGAGAGAACTACGCCCCGAGCGGTGACCGGAATGCCCTCCGTGTGCTCCATTATGAGAAGAATTCGACGTCATGCGACAACTCCCATAAGATAGACCACTGAGAAGACACCGATCCAGATGAGGTCGAGGAAGTGCCAGAACATTGACAGGCACATCAGTCGTCGATGGTTCTCCGGAGTGAGGCCAAACTTCGACACCTGTATCATAAGCACCACAAGCCAGATGACCCCAAACATGACATGGAGGCCATGCGTGCCGACGAGGGCGAAGAATGACGACAGGAAGGCGGACCGCTGGGGACCAGCACCCTCCGCGATCAGATGATAGAATTCGTATGCCTCCAGCCCCAGGAATGCGAGGCCGAGCAGGCCTGTGACACCAAGCCAGAAGATCGTCGCACCCTTTGCATTGCTCTCGGCACGGATCATCGCAACACCATAGGTAATCGATGACACCAGCAGGATTACCGTCGCAACCCCGATCAACCTGAGATCGAAAAGATCGCCAGGTGCAGGACCGGCCGCGTAATTACGACCGAGCACCGCATAGGTGGCGAAGAGAGCCGCGAAAATAAGCAGGTCACTCATCAGATAGAGCCAGAAGCCCAGGTTCGTGCTTCCTTCAGGATGATGTTCCTCATCGAGATGGAATTTCTTGTCAGCCCGGGGGGCGTGAATCGGGTTTGCCATGTCAGTTCCCCTGGGCGAGCAGCTTCGAACGTGCGTCTTCGACCTCGGCAACTGTTGCTGCCGGGATATAAAAGTCGCGGTTGTAGTTGAAGGTGTGGGCGATCGAGATGATAATGATCGCTGCGAATGATACGATGGCGAGCCACCAGATGTACCAGATGAGCGCAAAGGCGAGCGCGATGCTGATACCGGAAAGGATGACACCGGCACCAGTATTTCTGGGCATGTGAATCGCCTTGTATCCGGCCAGTGGTCTCGCGTATCCACATTCCTTCATGTCGTGCCATGCGTCCATCTCATGGACCACTGGAGTGAAAGCGAAGTTGTATTCTGGCGGCGGCGAGGAAGTAGCCCATTCCAGGGTTCGGCCACCCCATGGATCGCCCGTCGTGCAGCGGAGCTGGTCGCGTCTCCTCACGCTGACGACCATCTGGATAATGAAGAACAGGATACCGAGTGCAATCAGGCCCGCCCCGAATGCGGCGATGATGAACCAGATCTGTAACGAGGGATCATCAAACTGCGAAACTCTGCGCGTCACGCCCATTAGTCCGAGCACATAGAGCGGCATGAAGGCGACGAAGAAACCGATCTGCCAGAACCAGAAGCTCATCTTGCCCCAGAACGGATCGAGCTTGAAACCGAAGGCCTTCGGCCACCAATAGGTTACTCCTGCCATCAGGCCGAACAGCACGCCGCCGATGATGACGTTGTGGAAGTGGGCAATCAGGAAGAGCGAATTGTGCAGCACAAAGTCAGCAGGAGGTATAGCCAGCATGACGCCTGTCATACCGCCGATGACGAATGTCACCATAAAGCCGATCAACCAGTACATCGGCAGTTCGTAACGGATCCTTCCCTTGTACATCGTGAACAGCCAGTTGAACATCTTCGCACCCGTCGGGATCGAAATGATCATCGTTGCTATTCCAAAGAAGGCGTTGACGGACGCACCTGCTCCCATCGTGAAGAAATGATGCAGCCAGACCACATAAGAAAGAAGCATGATCGTACATGTCGCGTAGACCATCGACGCGTAGCCGAACAGCCGCTTGCCCGAGAACGTAGATGCAACTTCCGAAAAGATGCCAAAAGCCGGGAGGATCAGGATGTAAACTTCCGGATGACCCCACATCCAGATCAGGTTCACGTACATCATCGGGTTACCGCCGAGATCGTTCGTGAAGAAGTTGGTGTCCAGATAGCGGTCTGCGGTCAGCAGCGCAAGCGTTGCCGTCAATATCGGGAATGTCGCCACGATCAGGATGTTGGTGCAAAGCGAGGTCCAGGTGAAAACAGGCATTTTCATCAGAGACATCCCCGGTGCGCGCATCTTGACGATGGTCGCAACGAGGTTGATGCCCGACAGCGTTGTTCCGATGCCGGCTACCTGCAAACCCCAGATGTAGTAGTCCACACCGACGCCAGGGCTGTAATCGGCACCCGACAACGGCGGATAGGCCAACCAGCCGGTCTTTGCGAATTCTCCTACGAATAGCGAGATCATGATGATGATGATCGCACCCGCCGTCGTCATCCAGAATGAGAAATTGTTCAGGAACGGAAATGACACATCGCGAGCACCGATCTGGAGCGGCACAATGTAGTTCATGAACCCTGTTATGAACGGCATGGCGACAAAAAAGATCATGATCACGCCGTGGGCGGTGAATATCTGATCATAGTGGTCGGCGTTCAGGTATCCCTCGTTGCCGTTGAAGGCGATGGCCTGCTGAATACGCATCATGATCGCGTCGGCGAAGCCGCGCAGAAGCATGACGAGCGCCAGAACGATGTACATGATGCCGATCTTTTTGTGATCGACAGATGTGAACCATTCCCTCCAGAGATAACCCCACAGTTTGTATTTCGTAATCAATCCCACGATGGCCAGGCCACCGATAACCACGGCAACAAACGTGCTGCGGATGATTGGATCGTAAGGGATCGCTTCCCAGGTGAGCCGCCCGAAGACGAGTTGAGCGAGTGTTAGATTTTCGAACATCTTATCTGTCGAATCCTTCAGGGTTTTGCGGGCACTTCAGCGTCGAGCCGGTCGGGTGCCTGCCCGCTCTCATCGCTTTCGGGTGTGGTGGGATGCTGCATGTTCTTCATGCTATGGTTCATCGGCATCGACGGCTGGCTCACCTTGCTATCGATGACGTTCGCGGGGCTCTCGCCGCGGGTCGGGGTGCCTGTGACAGGGGCGGGTGCGACATCGTTGTCTTCGGCTGCGCCGGTCGTCCGGCGGTTGTCGTATTCCAGGCGCGCCCGGTTTTCCCGGCTCTCCACACCTGCCCCGCCCATCTTGTCGATGTGCATCATCTCATCCATGCACATCTGGCCTTCACGGGCGCACATGTTGAGCACCGAGCGGTAGAGACCTTCCTGCACCGTGGAGTAATAACGTACAGGTTCGGCCGTGCTCGGTTTCTCAAGCTTCAAGTAACTGTCCCGGTTGAGTGCCGTGCCGGTCCGTTTGACACGCGCGACCCATTGATCGAAATCACCCTGGTTCAATCCAAGGAACTTGAACCGCATCTGAGAGAAGCCGTCTCCACTATAGTTGGCAGAAAGACCATCGTAGGTGCCGGTCTCGTTGATGACGGCATGGAGTTTCGTCTGCATTCCGGGCATGGCATAGATCATCCCGGCGAGCGCCGGCACATAGAATGCATTCATGACCGATGATGCAGTTAGCTTGAAGTTGATCGGTACATCTACGGGCGCAGCAAGCTCATTAACCGTAGCAATTCCGTACTCCGGATAGAAGAACAGCCATTTCCAATCGAGTGCGACCACTTCTACGGTGATCGGCCTGATGTCGGGTGTAACAGGACGATTTGCATCGATCCTGTCGAGTGGGCGATATGGGTCAAGTCTGTGAGTGCTGATCCACGTGATAGTTCCCAGCGCAATGATGATGGCAAGCGGCGCTGACCAGATCACCATCTCGAGTTTTACGGAGTGATGCCACTCCGGGTCATATTTCGCCTTCTTGTTGGAATGGCGGTAATGCCAGGCAAAATAGAAGGTGAGAAACAGGACCGGTACGATGATGAGGAGCATCAGCACGGTTGCGATGACGATGAGATCCGCCTGCTGACGTGCAATATCGCCGGATGGCGACATTACGACCATCTTGCATCCACCGAGCGGGAGCAAAAAGGTGCCAACAGCGAGGAGAAAGAGCTTTTTTGACAAAGACACCTTCGACTCCCGATGTAAGGGATTATGAGTTCAGGATGGAATCCGGCTGCTCTTGAGAAGTCCCGATACGTAGCTCACACGCTCCGCCAGATATCGGCGAAGAATGGCTTGGGCGTAAGAGATCCATGGTCGAACTGATTCAGTAAGACGTACGTGCGCAGTGCCGAACAGATTGCCTTAGCTCAGGTATTTTGGCGGGCGCGAGATCAGATAGATCTGGCTTTCACGAAGGAGGTCCGCGGATACGGAATATCGCAGTCCTTCCGAGAATCTAAAATCATACAGCTCTGCTTGTAGAGACCGCTGCTCGCAGCGGACGTGATGGTCGGCCTCAGACAAGAGGAGTTTCCTGTTATCCACCGGTGAACCTCGTTCCTGCACGAAGGTAGCGACACCGGGCGGAACAAATGTGCGATTTTCCAACGGAGTCGAGCAGAGGCTTCCGGAGATGATCTGAATGAAGATCATCGTCAGGACAGCCACGGTCTTCCAACTGGTTAAAACGCTGCGGATCATTCGTTCCAGACAAGCAAAATGACATAAATCAACAGATGACTAGCAAAGGTCGAACTGAAACAAAAGCTGCGAATCTGGGACTGCGCCAATTTGTCCCTGATGATAAGGCGCACTCCATCACGAGCCTTACACAATTAGTTGAGACCCGACCTTAGCTGTCAGCAAGCGCTTGAACCTCAAGCTACTAGAGATCGTAGAATTGTACGGAATCAGTAATGTGGAGGATTCAAACGTGTCCTTCAAATGGGGATATGCATGCTCAAACCGCGTCTGATGAAACGTCGGTCACTCGTCGCTCTATCTGGTGGTGCATTGGCATCAGCCGTCTTTGGAAGCCCGGTTTCTACAGCGGCGGCTGTCGTCAGGCCCGCCAGTCAAATGGAACCGAGCGAACGTGAGCTTGAGGCCCGCTACGCTGCAAGGAGCGACGGCGGCTACCGGTTACCTAGAGTTCCCTTTCGAAAGATCGACCCGAGATACTATCGGCAGCGCGTTGAAAACCTCACCGGCGAGCCTGCGGGCGTTGTTTTCGTCGATGTTCGCAGCAGGTTCCTCTATCTCACTGAAGATGCTGGCACGGCAATGAGATACGGTATCGGTATCGGGCGCGTGGGCTTCACCTGGTCGGGTGAAGGAATAATCCAGTGGCGGCAGAAATGGCCCCGGTGGACACCGCCTCCGGAGATGATAGCGAGACAACCAGAGCTACAGAAATATTCATATGCGAACGGCGGCCAGGCACCCGGCCCCAATAATCCGCTTGGTGCTTGTGCTCTTTACATCTTCCAGCATGGCAAGGACACGCTTTACCGGCTTCACGGCACCACGGACTGGCGTTCAATCGGCCACGCCGTTTCGTCAGGCTGCGTTCGCCTCATCAATCAGGATGTGATGGAGCTTTATGAAACCGTCCCGTCAAAGGCCCGGATTGTCGTCATGCAACAGGGAATCCGATGAAGGCATCATTAAACAAGATCACAGCCAGAGCCGCTCTCGTCCTTCTCTGGGTTGCCGCGCTATGCTTGATCGATCTTACCACGAAGTATCTGGTTGTAACCGAATTGATGGATCCACCGAGAGTAATCCCGGTAACCCCATTCTTCAACCTGGTGCTTGCCTATAACCCGGGTGTCAGCTTCGGCCTTTTCTCCGACACGATGGGATCGGCTCCACGACTGTTCGCGCTGCTTCAGGGCGTAATCGTGATCGCGCTGGTGATCTGGGCGGTAATGGCAAAGACTGCTGCAGAGAGGGTTTCGATCACGGCGATTGCAGGAGGCGCGAGCGGCAATGTCATCGATCGCTTCTGGAACCTGAGCGTCACGGACTATCTGGATTTCCACGCCTTCGGTTGGTCATGGCCAGCCTTCAATCTGGCAGACGTATTCATCGTCTGTGGGGCCTTCCTTCTTGTCGCGATCTCGTTGCGTCCGGACCGACATGCGATTTCGTTGGCGAAGACATGATTGTCAGGCGTAGCGACACGATCGCAGTGGAACTTGATCTCAACAACTCAATCCTCATATCAAAATTCTGTGCTGGATACCCCCATCACGTCTCGATGGCGTCAGTTTCTTTTCAAACTCGAACAAACCGCAGTGGTTCGACGCTGCATGTCATGACTGGAGTATTCATATGCTGACAATCGGTGATCTATCGAAGACGACTGGGGTAAAGGTTCCGACGATCAGATATTACGAGCAGATGGGGCTTCTCTCGCATACGGAACGCTCGGAAGGAAATCAGCGACGCTATTCGAAGACGGAAGGTGAGCGGCTGTCCTTCATAAAGCACGCACGCGAGCTTGGACTGACGATCGAGGCCATCCGCGAACTCATCGATCTTAGTCAGCATCCGGAGAAACCTTGCGAGGAAGCTGACGGTATTGCCGCCAAGCAACTCGTAACCGTCCGTGAGAAGATCCAGCGCCTAAAAAAATTGGAAGCAGAACTGGAGCGGATCTCAACGCACTGCAATTCCAACCAGGTACGCGACTGCTACGTAATTCGGGCTCTTGCCAACCACTGTCTTTGCTCGACGGAACACGACTGACAGGTTGCTCGTTTCGCGCTACGTTTCGTTCATCTCGTCTGCAATCTGGGTAACTCATGACCCTTTCAACCACCGCCTACATTAGGGCTTTCCGTTGAGATGAGGCCGCTGCCGCCGGAAAGCGCTCCTATTTTCAGTATAGGAAATGAAGATAGCAGAAGGGTCTGAAGCCTTCTCGCCAGTCTCAGGAAGCTCAGGGTTTTTTCGCCCATGAGAATATACTTGGCGGCCCATCATAAATCATAATCATCTTCGCATCCTTCCGTGTCAGAGGGCGAATTTCGTTACGTTAGGACGCGACGAAATCCACAAGAAGCTTGATGTTCAGGAGGGCGATCACGATTGCAATCAGCCAAGCGAAAGCAGTCAGCCAGTAAGGAGCCGTCAGTTCCCCCATCTTCGCCCGGTCGGATGTGAACATCACAAGCGGGAACACTGCGAACGAGAGTTGAAGACTGAGCACCACCTGTGTCAAGATTAAGAGTTGCGCTGTTCCACCGTCTCCAAACAATATCGTAACCCCGGCAGCCGGAATAATGGCGATACCGCGTGTGATCAATCGTCGTAGCCAGGGCGCGAGCCTGATGTTCAAAAAGCCTTCCATGACAATCTGTCCAGCCAGTGTCGCCGTAACCGTCGAATTGATACCGCAGCATAGGAGCGCGATACCGAACAACGTTGGGGCGATTGCAAGACCGAGCAGCGGTGCAAGAAGGCTATGCGCTTCACCGAGTTCGGCCACCGTCGTCTGGCCTGTCTTGTGGAATGTGGCCGCTGCGAGGATCAGAATTGAGGCATTCACGAGCAACGCAAACATCAGGGCGATTGTCGAGTCGAGGGTGGCGAACTTGAGTGCCTCCCGCTTCTGGGGGACTGTTGTGCCGTAAGCGCGTGTCTGCACGATCCCTGAGTGGAGATACAGATTGTGCGGCATGACGGTTGCACCAAGAATCCCTAGCGCGAGGTAGAGCATATCCGGGTTGGTGACGATCTCTGTGGTCGGGGCAAATCCGAGGATGACTTGTCCCCAGTCGGGATCCGCAAGCGCGATCTGGATGGTGAAGCAGACGGTAATCACACCCAGCAACGTGATTACGAGCGCTTCGACCCAACGGAAGCCTAACTTCTGGAGATACAGGATGAGGAAGACGTCCAGTGCCGTGATGACGACTCCCAGTTCCAGTGGGATGCCGAAGATCAGGTTGAGCCCGATCGCAGTGCCGATCACCTCCGCTATGTCGGTAGCGATGATCGCTATTTCTGCCAGGATCCAGAGGACGATGCCGACCGGTCGAGGGAAGGCATCGCGGCAAGCCTGCGCAAGGTCTCGCCCGGAGCCGATCGCCAGACGGGCGCAGAGCGACTGGAGCACGATCGCCATGATGTTCGACACAAGTGCTACCGTCAAAAGCGCATAGCCGAAGCGGGATCCGCCGGCGAGAGAGGTCGCCCAGTTTCCAGGATCCATATACCCGACCGCCACCAGGTAGCCTGGACCAAAGAAAGCCATGGCCCGGCGAAATGTGCCCTGCCCGGTCGCCACCGCGATGGATCGATGCACGTCAGACAGCGACGCTTCCCCTCCGGCCCGCCGCCAGCCCTTTACCGGACTGTCCATAGATTCACCTACGATTCTTGGTTTTTGCTTAGTTGCTATTGCAAATCATTCGCATGAAGTTTGAGAATTGACAAGTGCATTTTCCAAGGCGGGCGATGAACCGGGATCTGCTCGGGTCGCACCTGCTCTGATGCCGTTCAGCATCGAAATACAAGAGGAACCCAGCAAGTATCATCGCACTCAACCATATTAGCAGTCGCCTGAGGCTTCACCAGACAACTGCGGAGGGATTGTCGACCCTGAGGTTGATAGAGGTCCTGTGAAAACGCTCTAGGCCACTAATCATGGATCTTGATGGCCGGAATGATCCTCGCCCGACTCTCGTTTCGGCCTCTGCACAACGAACTCGACCTCCACTGCTCCTGCTTTCTCGAACAGGAGCGTCGCCTTGAACTTCTCACCTTCGACGGGCCGATTTATGGGCTTGACCAGCATTATGTGGGTTCCACCCGGTTGAAGCGCCAAGGTAGCACCGGGGGCAATTTCGAGGCCTTGCTTCGCCGGACGCATTTTCGCTACCCCTTCCACCAGGGAGGACTCGTGGATTTCCAGTCTCTCGGCGATGTTAGTCGTGCCACCCACAAGACGGTCAGACTCCTGTCCGGTATTGACGATCGTCACATAGCCACCCAGCACCGGAGCGACCGGAGGAGCCAGTGCCGACCAAGGATGCCTAAGTTCCAGCTTTCCTGCCTTGAAGTCATGTGCAAACGCCGTTCCAGCCAGCAGACATGCAAAGATTGTCGCGGCGACGCGGATTGTCGAATTCGATCTCTTGTTCATTGCTTCCTCCTTCTTACTGCGACACCGTCTGACCGTCTTGGTACTGGAAAAGCTCCTTTGGATTCCAGACAGCGAGGACCCCGACCAGACTGAATACGACCGAGGTCGCTACCATCAGCAGGATCCCTCCAAATACAATTTTCCTGATCATTTTACTGCCTTCAACGTATGGGGCGCAGGAGGCGCAATGCGTTTATCGTAACAAGCACAGTTGCACCCGTATCTGCCAGGATGGCGGGCCAGAGGCCAGTGATTCCTATAATGGTGGTGACGAGAAACACAGCCTTGAGGCCGAGCGCGATGGTGATGTTCTGAAAAATGTTTCGCATCGTACGCTTCGAAAGATCGACCATGAGAGCGACATCCCCGACTCTGCCGTGGAGTACCGCGGCATCGGCGGTCTCCAGCGCGACGTCCGTGCCGCCACCCATGGCGATGCCTATATCTGCCGCAGCGAGAGCGGGAGCATCGTTGATGCCATCCCCGATCTTGCCGACCACGTAACCTTCCTGTTTGAGTTCGCCAACAATACGCTGCTTGTCCTCAGGCATCAGTTCTGCACGAACTTCAATGCCAAGCTGAGCGCCAATGGCTGATGCCGTGCGAGCGTTGTCGCCCGTAAGCATGATTGCTTTGATCCCGAGATCGGTCAGTGCCTTAAGGCCCTCGATCGCGTCCGCTCGGGGTTCGTCGCGCATGGCGATGGCACCTGCAAGTACATCGCCGATTACCAAAACGGATACAGTCTTGCCATCCTCGTTCAGAGAGGTAATCTGCAGCGAATGCGCCATCGGAATCGTCACACGCTCGGCAGCAGCCTTCGGAGATCCGAGGAAGACTTCCACGCCGTCGATGACCGCGGTAACGCCTTTGCCGCCGAGTGCCTTGGCATCGGTCGAAGCTGGAGCATCGAGCCCATCTTCATCCGCCCTGGCGAGGATCGCGACCGCCAGCGGATGGCTTGATCCGGTTTCAAGTGCCGCAGCATAACGGAGTACCTCGGGACTACTGCGGCCGAAAGGAATAACGTCCGTCACCTTGGGCTTTCCTTCGGTCAACGTCCCCGTCTTGTCGAACGCGACTGCAGTCACCCTGCCGACCCCTTCGAGAACTGCGCCGCCCTTCATGAGAAGGCCGCGCCGTGCGCCCGCCGACAGTGAAGCGGCAATGGCAGCAGGTGTCGAAATGACGAGGGCGCAAGGGCAGCCGATCAAAAGGATCGCAAGCCCCTTGTAAATCCATTCACTCCATTCGCCGCCAACAAGTAAAGGTGGGATGATGGAAACCAACGCGGCAACGACAACCACGCCCGGTGTATAGTATCTCGAAAAGCGATCGATGAACCGCTCTGTCGGAGCCTTCGATTCCTGGGCTTCCTCGACCAGGCGGACGACGCGAGCAATGGTGTTGTCTTCGGCTGCAGCGGTGACACGAACGCGCAGTGCCGCGTCGCCGTTGACGGTACCTGCGAATACGTTATCACCGATCACCTTGCGGACCGGTACGCTTTCACCCGTCACGGGTGCCTCATCGACAGAACTTTCACCTGACATTATCACGCCATCGGCCGAAATCCTGTCACCGGGGCGAACAAGTATAATTGAACCGACAGCAAGCACCTCTGCCGGAACCTCGCGGGTCTTCCCACCCTCTTCCAGCAAAGCCGTCTTGGGCACGAGGTTTGTCAGAGACTTGATACTGTCGCGAGCCTTGCCAGCCGCAACGCCCTCGAGGAGCTCACCAACAAGGAATAGAAAGACAACGGCCGCCGCCTCTTCGGTAGCGTTAATAATCAATGCGCCGACAGCGGCGATCGTCATCAGCATCTCAATGGAGAAGGGAGTGCCTGCCCTCGCAGCCATAAAAGCACGACGGGCGATGGGTATCAGGCCAACCAACATGGCGATGATGAAGGCGTAAGTATCTATGGCCGGAACCAGATTGCCGATAGCATATGCGGCAGTCAGAGATCCGCCTGCGATTATCGTCAGGCGCCCCTTGCGGCTACTCCACCACGGCCCTTCGCTTGGCCTATGATCATGACCGTGAAGACCCTCCAACTCAACGTCCGCTGACGCCTGTCCGTTGGTATGGCCAGCATCGTCTTGCGATCCTGAATAAGTAGCGGGGGACCGCTTCGCGGTAGGAATGATCGGTGCGACCGAGTATCCAAGGCCAGAAACCTGCTTCTCAATAGCTTTGAGATCAGCGAACGCGTGCTTGACCGTCATCGTCCCCGAGGTCACCGAGACACTAACATCTTCAACACCCGGAATGCGACGGACGGCAGTGTCGATCTTGCTTGCACATGAAGCACAATCCATTCCACCAACGTGGAAACGGGCCTGACCATCCGGGATCGGCCTCTGGCTTGATTGAGAGGTTGCAGAGTGATCGTGCCCACCGTTGTTCTCATGGGTATGGTCGTGGGAGTGCGTCTCGTTGCCATGCTTGTTCATGCAAGCAAAGCCATGCTCGTGGGGAGTCGTACCATGATCGTGCGCCTGCGCGTGCTCATCAGGTGAATGATCATGATCGTGGGAACAGCCTGGCCCATGGACGTGTTCTATAGCAGATGGCACCGCTTTAGACTTGGCGGGAATAAGCTTCGTCGGATATCCAAGGCCGGTGACCTTTTTTCCCATATCCTCGACATCGATTGTGTCGTCATGCTCGACTGTCATGGTCCCGGCGGAGACGGAAATCGAAACATCTTGAACGCCAGGCATGCGCCTGATCGCCGTATCGATTTTGGTTGCACACGAAGCGCAGTCCATGCCCTCGATCCGGAATCTCGTCTGAAGTGGCTCAACCATATCATGTATCCCCATATTGATACGGCAAGCTTTACGACCTCTAGCCACTAGAGACGCAATGGGAAATTTTTGCTCTTTTGCATTTCGGTGAAAACTGCTGGATTTCACGATATCCGTGACGAGTTCTCGGAAGCGAACAGATTATTGCATACTCGCTTTGATATATTATTAAAGCTAATATGTTAAACTTACCGTCTCGGCTCTTTATGCTCAATGTGGTGAAATGAATGACTTCTGTCCGCAACGGTAAGCTTGGAAAAAGTCTGCTTTTTATTTCGATTTGCAGTTTGAGCGGCGTTCTTTCTGCATTGATATTCGGAAGTAGCCTCTGGCTATTCGATATTGTTTTCCTGTTCTGGCCCTACGTCACTCTATCCGCTTTTTGCCTGCTGCTCGCGACGTTCCTTCTTGGGGAGCGACCGGCGCGGCTTTTGTGTTCCCTTGCATTTCTGGCAAGTCTGATGCCGTTCTTTATGCAGCCTCAGGCACCGCAGGGGGCTGCGGACAGGAATTTACGCGTTATCTCAGCCAACCTGCTGATGCACAATGATGCGGAACCTGGGGGTTTTCTGCGGTTTCTGACGGAGCAACAGCCAGATGTCCTCTTTCTTCAAGAGACTGAAGACCGCTGGCAGAAAGCAATCGCGGCTAGCGGCCTGTTTGGCTATCAAAGCAGTTCTAACCTGCCAGCGCGCGACGATATGAAAGTCTTTTCGCGTCTTCCTATTCTCTCGGAGGTCAGGCTTTCGTCCGCGCAGGCGTATGAGCGATATCCGATGCGCCTCGTTCTGGGGACGGAAAATGATCCGCTGATTCTTTATGCACTACATCCCGATACACCGCGTTCGCCAGCCCGCTGGAAAGGCCGAAACGCTTATCTCGACGGATTGGCGGATGCTGTCCTGTCTGAAAAAGAGGGCGCGAAGCTTATTGTTGCCGGTGACTGGAACACACCGCCGTGGTCACCCTACTTTGCGAGATTTTTTGAGAAAAGCGGATTATTCTTCGCACGTGCAAGCAATGTTCCTGTGATGACACGATTCAGCCGTCGGCTACCGTTCAGATTCGGTTCCATGATTGACCATATCGCGGTTTCGGGTGCTTTAAGACTGGCAAGTTGGCGGGTCGGCCCCGATTTTGGATCCAATCACATTCCGGTTGTTGCGGATCTGTCATTTAATTAAACTCAGGCTGGCGGTTTGTGGTTTTTGCATCGGTTCAACACGCCGGGCATATATATGCCCGGTAGAAGCCATAAAATCTGCTGTTAGCTGTCTATTGTTTGACGACGATCCGAGCCTTGTAGGGAACCCTCTCATAGAGGTCGATGACATCCTGATTGATCAGACGGACGCAGCCGGAGGAAACCGATTTGCCGATGGATGACCATTCCTTCGTGCCATGTAGACGATAGAGCGTATCCTGACTGTTCTGGAAGATATAAAGCGCGCGTGCGCCGAGCGGATTGCTTGGTCCCGGTTCCTGTCCACCGTTCTCGACCGAGTATTTTTCCAGTTCGGGTTGCCGTGCAATCATTTCTGCCGGTGGTTTCCAGCGCGGCCATTTCTGCCGCCACTGGATGATGCCTTCGCCTTGCCAGGCGAAACCGGCGCGGCCGAGACCAACACCATAACGCATGGCCGTGCCACCTGGTTCGACGACATAAAGGAACTTCGATGGCGTATCTACGACGACCGTTCCCGCAGGTTCGCCTGTCGGATCTTCGACGCGCTGACGGTAAAACTTGGGATCGATCTGCTGAAACGGTACGGCTGGCAGCTTGTGGCCGCCATCTTCGAGGCCCGCGTAGCGTGTGATCATTTCGGCTTCGCCTGGCGGGCCGATCGGCCTGCGGGCAATGGCCGGTGTCGGAGCAGGCTGATTTACCGTCGCACATCCCGCCAGCATCGTGGTCAGGGAAGCGGCTCCCAGCAGGAAGCCCCGGCGTTTAAGCTGTTTATCATCGAATAGCATTCAAGTCCCCGTGATTTGCAATTTCAGTTATTGAGAGAGGGTTGGTGTTGGCCGCCACGGCAGGCCGCAAACATGTCCAGATCACGCTCGTAAACGCTGGTGGATACATTCATCATGCCGAGAAGACTGGAAAACAGGTTGTCGTGCGAAAATGTGTTTTCGCGTCTTTGTTGCTGGCAGCGGATATCAAGCCCCATCGAGGCTGCGAACTCCGGGCTGAACCAGGTTAGCAGTGGAATGCGTGTCTGTTCGTCGGGCGCTATAAAATAGGGCGTGCCGTGCAAATAGAGGCCATTTTCCCCCAGCGATTCCCCGTGGTCGGAGACGTAGAGCATACCTGTCGCCAGCGTATCGGTCCGGGCTTTCAGGCGGTCGATGATGCCGGACAGGACGAAATCGGTGTAAAGGATGGCATTGTCATAGGCATTAACGATTTCTTGGTCCTTGCATTTCGCCAGCTCGGTGGTCGTGCACTCGGGCACGAATTTACGGAACGCCTCAGGATACCGCTTGTAATAGGCCGGGCCATGATTGCCCATTTGATGGAAGACGAGGACGCTGTCCTGCTTCACGTTTGAGAGCCACTCATCAATCTTTTCGAGAACGATCTCGTCGTCGCAGGTGCCATCGGCACAGAAGCGTGGATCGTTGGAATTGTAAATATTGACGACGCGAACCCGGTCCGCAACGCCCTTGCTGCCGGTGTTGTTTTCGATCCACGTCATGTCGATGCCTGCCCGTCTGAGAACATCGACCGCCGTTTCATTCTCTAATCCTCCAGCATGGGTGTAGCCCGAACGTTTCAGATTGGAGAACATGCACGGCAGGGAGACGTCGGTTGCCGTGCCGCAGCTGGCGAAATTGGAGTAATAGGTGACGTCCTGTTTTTTCAGAAGCGGATTGGTTTCGCGTTCATAGAAACCGAGAGAGAAATTAGCACCGCGCGCCGTTTCCCCAACGACGATGACAGCAACGCGTAGCTTGCTTAAGCCGTCCACCGGAGTGGTCACGGTTGCATCCTCACCCAGCGGCTTGACGACAACGTTTCTTTCATTTCCTGTCGCCAGAGCCACTTTGGCGATAGAGACGAGAGGTGTAACCGGATTGAGGGTTTTCGCCAGTTCACGCTTGGTCCGTATAACGGCTGAATAAGGCTTGTAGTAAAGCGCTCCGCTACCGGCGATGATTGCAATGCAGGAAGCCGTGATGCCAACATTCCACAACACGACGCGTGCGGCGGATGGAAATCTGACCCGAACCCACAAGATGAGGAGAGAGGGAATAACGGCAACGAGAAGCATGTGCCGGAAGTAACCGGCAGTCAGCAGGTCCCCGGCCTCTGCAGAGGTCGTTTCAAAAACGTTGCGCACCATATCCGTATCGATCAACACGCCGAGATTGTCGATGAACCAGGACGCGCCTCCAGCCAGCAAGACAAGCAACACAAGCACTGGCTTGAAGAGATATTTGACAGCTGAAAGAATCGTCAGGACAAAAAACAACGCAACTATGACGAGATTGAGCGCCAAGAATGCGCCCATCTCGTCCGCCAGATAACGCCCGGCCTTTTCCCAGAATGTCGCGTTTGAAAACGCCCAGAAACATAAGGCTGCCAAAAGTGCGAGCAGACGGTAGTCTAGCGACGGGCGATAAGTTTTAAAGAACCTCAATCTGGCTCCCTTGCCGCAACGTCACGAGATGAGGTGCGTTGCCTTGAATTTAAGAGTTAAGATTTAATTTCCCGCGGACTGTACAGGTCTCCAAGACCTCGAGGTCTCATGGGGATCGGCAAGCGCCGCATCCGGCCGGCTGACGGGATACTTGATGCCCGATACCGCCTCCGCCATCTTTGTCGCTCCCTGTTTCTTCAACAGTGAGCGGAAGCTCGGATGCATACCGCCATCGACATAGGCGAGGGACGCGACGGAGGAAGAGGCCGACAAGGCCGTTTCGGCTTTCTGGCGCTCGGTATCGAGTTGCGCAACGAGACTTGCTGCATTCTGCGACACGCCTGCCGGGCAGGCGGCGAGAGGATCTCTGGGTTCCCCGCCCGTGAACTCGGTGTTGAACACGTAACGCCGGTCGCAGACGGAAACTTTCGGCTGACGGCGCGTCACCGCGAATATGTCGTACCCTTCCTTCAAGGTCCGCCAGAAGGGCATATTCGGATCGTCGCGGTGACGCGCCATGTTCTCGGCCGTCATTCGAAATGGATAGGCCTGAACCTGAAAGCGGTCCTGTCCGCTTCGCAAAGCCTCCTGCACGATCGCATAGATCTCTCCAACGCCCTGATCCGTCATGGCGTAGCAGCCGGAAGACGAGCACGCGCCATGCACCATCAGCGCATCGCCGGTATAGCCAAGCGCCGATTCCAGACGGTTCGGATAGCCGAGATTGAAAGAGACATAATATTGCGACTTAGGATTCAGCATTCCAGCGGAGACATGGTAGAAACCTTCCGGCGCCTGCCGGTCTCCGTCGCTTTTCTTGGGGCCGAGTTTGCCGGACCAGCGGCACATCGGGTAGGTCTTCAGGAGCGCATAATTGCCTGTGCGGTCGATCTTCCAGACCTCCAGCTCACTTTCCTTCTTGAAAATGCGAACCAGCACAGGGCTTGCGGGCGTCATGCCCTTTTTCGACATGTCCGCGATGACCGCGCCTGACAATTTCGGCGGCTCTGAGGAAAGCTCGGAGAGGCCCATGTCCATCGCAACACAACCCGACATGAGCATGCCGGCGAGAGCGAGCGCCGCCAGCCGCGGAAGGCGGCAGACAGCGTCGTAGCGGCGAAGACAGACACGGCTGAATTTCGATGTAGGCATGAGTGTGGCTTATTCCGCGTTCTGGCCGTCGTGATTATGACCGTCGTCACTTGCCGCCGGCAATGCGACGTCTGGTACCAGCTTTTCCACCTTGGCGCTGGACCGCAAGCCCGTGACGATCCGGCGAATTTCTGCCGTCTCTAGAGATTGACGGATTTGCGGCGCAACGGTTTCGAACGAAGGGGGAGGTGTGTTTCTCATTTCGTCCAGCCGCACAACATGGAAGCCGAACGCTGTCTCGACCGGCGTTTTTGCGAAATCGCCCGGCTTAAGCCCATCAAGTGCTGTGTTGATTTCCGCTGGCAGTGCCTGGCGGGGACGAAAACCCAGATCGCCACCCTTGCTGCCGGTGACCGTATCGGTTGAGCGGCTGGCGGCCAATGTTTTGAAGCTTTCGCCTGCGGTCAGCGCCGCGATGACTGCGGTCGCGTCCTCGCGGCTTTTCAGCAGGATATGGCTGAGTTTGATTTCCTCTGAGGGCGGAATTGCCGCGACCTGCTGATCGTAGATCTTGCGTATCGCTGCATCGGAGACGGCCTTGTCGAGCTGCTGCGATAGATAGGTCGAACGCAGTGCCTGTTCGGACAGAAAGTTCAGCTGCCGTTGATATTCCGGGTCTTTATCTATCCCTGCTTTGCGCGCGGCCTCAGCAAGCAGCTTGATGTCGACCAGCGCATCGACCACGGCAGAGGTGCGGGCTTCGGGGGATATGTTGGGAGCCGGGTCACCGAAGAGGGGTGCGGCGAAGGCGACGTCCGATTGGGTGATTTCGGCGCCATTTACACGCGCCGCCACATCTTTTGCCGTATCCTGTGAAAAAGCGGTGGTGGCACAAAGAAGCGCAATGGTGGTGATGATGAATGCGTGACGCGGATGGTGGATCATTTCCCGGCTTCCTTGAGAAGAGGCTCAACGATCGAGCGGAATTCATCGACCGGAATGACGCCTTCATACTTATTCCCGTTGATGAAGAACGTGGGTGTGGAAGTGACGCCAAGCTCCCGGCCCGTCGCTGCGATCTTGTTAACGTTGTCCAGCAAGGCCTGATCGGCAAGACAGGCCTCAAGCTGCTTTTCGTCCAGGCCGGTCATGGAAAGTGCGGACAGGAAACCCTGCTTGCCGTCGGATGCACGCGCCCATGTCGACTGGCTGCGAAACATCAGGTCGACCGTCGCGTACCATTTGTCATCCCCCACGCATCGGGCCAGCATGAAGGCTGCCGTCGAGCGCGGGTCAAACGGAAACTCGCGGATGATGAAGCGCACCTTGCCTGTATCGACGAACTCTTTTTTGAGCGTGGGCCAGATGTTGATGTGAAAATTCGCACAGTGCCCACAGGTCATCGAGGCATATTCGATGACCGTCACCGGCGCATCCGCTGCTCCGAATATGCGTTCGGGAAGCGGGCCGGGATCCATCAGTCCAACCGGTGCGCTCTGCGCCTCAGCCTTGCGGTTGTAAAACAAAGGCGCTGTGATTGCCGTAACCGTTGCCCCGATCATTATCTGTCTGCGCTGCATGTGCTCTCCCGACTGCAAATCGCGCGCAAGATAAAACCTCTAGTAGCTTGAGCTGCAAGAGGCGCAATGCAGATTTTGAGCGACAGCGGCATCACATTCCGCTGATCGCCATAGTCATGGCCTGAATTTTAGGTATTTGATCCCTCTGCTTTCACGAGCGAGCCAGGTGGATCGACCTGAACCGTGACGTGATCGATCGCGTAGCGCTCTTTCAGCCAGCCTGCCACCAGCTGGGGAAGCGATAGCGGATCGGTATTTTCAGCCGGAGTGACGTGGATCGTCGCCACGATGGTATCGTCCGTCAGCGTCCAGGCGTGAAAATGTCCAGCTTCGGATATCTCGGTCAGCGCAGCCAGACCCGTTTCGACACTTCGGGCCTTGATGCCGCGGGGAACAGCTTGCATCAGAACAGTGATCGAATCCGTCACCAGACCCCATGCCGAGCGGACGACGAGAACGGCAACGAGAACTGAGAGCAAGGGATCGAGGATGGTCCAGCCGGTCAGCATGATGCCGACCGCTGCTGCAATTGCACCTACAGATCCAAGCAGGTCGCCGATGACGTGGAGGAATGCGCCGCGCAGATTTGCGTCGCCCTTGTTGCCGGACCATAGCACCCAAGCGCCTGCAAGATTGACGAGCAGCCCAATGACGGCAACGATCAGCATCGGTCCTGCCATGACGTCGACCGGCTGGTTGATGCGGTTTATGGCCTCCCAGGCTATCCAAAGGACCAGAAGCAGAAGGGTCGCACCGTTCGCTAGCGCGGCCAGCACGCGCACGCGGTGATAGCCATAAGTGCGCGTGGCATCGGCTGGCCGTCGCGCCATGCGGTATGCGATCAAGGCCAGCAGCAGGGCTGCAGCGTCAGACAGCATGTGCCCGGAATCGGCGATCAGCGCGAGTGAACCAGACAGCCAGCCTCCCGCTGCCTGAATGGCTGCGTAACAGATAGTGAAGATGAAGACAAAGCGGATACGCCGTTCGTTGTCATTTGTCACGACCTGTGCGTGGTCATGCTCATGATCGTCACCCGGCTCGTGCCGGTGTTCGTTGGCTACGCTCATGGTTGTTCCATCCGTTGTGTTCAGTAGCTCGGAACGTAGGGTGCTGCTCCCCTGTTCGCAATGGCGGCTCGGCAACAGTTACGACAACCAGGCCTGTCGCAAATTTTTATGGTTGACCGGCTGTTGAACAGGAATGGAGAAATTCCGCTCCCAGTTTAGCTGAGCATATAAATGCCGTTGCCGAGAAGCTGAAGGGCCAATCTTAGGACGATTTCAAAGGACGGCATTTCGAGGTGTGACTCATTGTTCAGGCCACTGCCTGGCACCTGCGCTTTCCGCTCTTCCGCGAGCGCGGCTTCGATGTCGACCAAAGTACAACTAAGCGCTGGGTGCTCGCTTACGCCAACCAAGTAGTGAAGTTCTTCGCTGGTCCCGTGCCATTCGTCGTGGAAGAAGGCCTGCCGCTAAACTATGGCGTGGTTGTCGAATGCGCCGATCTCGAAGCCGCCAAGAGCTGGTATTATTCGGAAGACTATCAGCGGGTTGCCGCGTTTCGACATAAGGCATCGGATGGTTTCGCCTTCATCCTCGAATCCTGGACGGGTCCAGTTCACTGATCCGGTCGCTAACGATTTGAGTATACCACAAGACCCGCAAGGGACTGGGCGGTTCAAATGATCAAGAGTTATTTCGACGCAGAACGATCAAGTGGCCTGACATTCATAATCATCGGCGCGCTGGCCATGACTGTGGCTGTTTGGCGATGGCAGCATGGCCCTTTCTGGTGGGGCGCGGCATGGCTCTTGGTGGCTGGTGCGCTGATACAGATCAGCGTCGGTGTCGTCTATTTGTGGCGCAGTCCCGGCAACCTTCAACGCGTAGAACATCTCGCTGCCCAAAAGCCTGAACGCATCGGCCAAGAGGAAGTGCCACGGGTGCGGGCCGTGTTGAAGAGCTATGCAATCAGCCTGCGGATCGAGATCGCCGTGCTCGCTGCCGGACTGGCCCTTCTCTTCTTCTCGCCGCATGGCGGTGCTTGGCAAGGCGCCGGGATGGGCTTGGCGGTGCAGGTCGGCTTGGTGCTTCTCATGGACGCTTCGGCCGAGCGGAGAGCGCAGACGTACCTCAGATGGCTACTGGGGTTTATGGCCAATTACGCAGAACGACTTTCCAAACCATCATCACACTAACTGTTTAGACCCCACACATGAGGGAGGTGGGACAGTACTCGAATTAAAAAACGGCAGATCACCTCCCGACGATCCGCGAACCGCTTCTTGTAACCTCAGCGACTACAGTGCCGGTTCGATATCGATCGACTGCCATGGGCAGCTCAGCCCTTGGCGGCAATCGCACTCATCTCTTCCAAATCAAGGTCGCGTTCAAGGTCATGAAGCATCTCGTCGTCGATCTGTCGGGAGCGGTGAAGGCGAACGAGTTCTGCCCGCCCCGCTGCTACGGCGACGAGAATGACGTCGAAATGCGCTGTCACCTGATCATGGCTGCTCGTTGTGATGTCAGCAGCTAGTCACCTGAATCTGAAGTTCGGCTCATTGTTTTCTGGCAGAATCGCTTGACCGAGGCGAGGATTTGGTCGGCGGACTTGACCCACTTGTATGGGGTGGGGTTCTCGTTGTGGGTTTCGATGAAGGCGTGGATGTCGGCTTCCAGTTCTGCGGTGGAACGATGTACGCCGCGCTGCAACTGCTTTCGCGTTAGCTCTGCAAACCACCGCTCGACCTGGTTGATCCAGGATGCTGAAGTTGGTGTGAAGTGAACATGCCAGTGTGGACGGCGAGCAAGCCAGGCCTTGATCCTCGGCGTCTTGTGGGTCGCATAGTTGTCCATCACTAGATGCACATCCGGTCCATTGGGCATTTCGGCGTCAATCCGCTTCAGGAAGTCGAGGAATTCGGTGGCCCGGTGACGCTTGTAGCAATGACCGATCACCGCACCAGTGGCAATGTCGAGCGCGGCGAACAGCGACGTTGTGCCATTGCGGACGTAGGTATGGGTGCGCCGTTCGGCGACACCCGGCGCCATGGGCAGAACGGGCTGCTCGCGATCCAATGCCTGGATTTGCGATTTCTCATCCACGCAAAGCACGACTGCCCGATCCGGCGGTGACATGTAAAGACCGACGATGTCTTGCACCTTGTCAACGAAGAGGGGATCGGAAGAAAGCTTGAATGTCTCGGCACGATGCGGCTGCAGACCAAATGCCGTCCATATCCGGCGGATGGTGGTGTGTGACAGCCCGCTGTCGGCAGCCATCGAACGAATGGACCAGTGCGTGGCATCCTTTGGAGTGGCATTCAATGTACGCTCGACGACCTCGGCAACCTGAGCATCAGAGACAGTTCGTGGCCGACCTGTCCGGTATTCGTCCGTCAGTCCTTCGATACCATCGTGTACGAACCGGCGGCGCCACTTGCCTACCGTGTGCTCGTGGACCCCGAGCCGCTCGGCTACATCCTTGCTCCGCAGACCCTGCGCGCACAGCAAGACCATTCGGCACCGATCCGACAAGGAGCGTGGCGCTTTATGCCGGCGCACCTGAGATTCGAGGAAATTTCTATCCTCGTCGCTCAGAACGACGAGGTCCGCCTGCCTGCCAACCATAAAACAAACTCCTGCTCTTGTGACAGAAGCTGAACAAAATGAGGCTTACTTTGGTTCCAGGTGACTAGTTTCTCCGAGTTTGTCGCGCGGTTCTGATATCTCTCGAGCAGTTGAGGATGGAGAATTTCACCATCGGCAGACACTGCTTGTCGCTCGACTGCCGTTAACTGGGCGCGTAGCATAGCTGCCTCGGCGGCAAACAGGTCGAGAGGAGGCTTGTCACGATCGTCCTCGCGCATCTCCGCCCATCGGATGATCAGACCGAGGGTCGTGCCTTGCACAAGAACCGTCACGAGGATCACCGCGAACGCGGTCACCAGCATCAGGTCGCGGCCGGGCATTGCTTCGGGAAGGCTAAGTGCCACGGCGAGTGTGACAACCCCGCGCATTCCGGCCCAACTCATCACCGTTGCGGCGGGAGCACCAAGTCGCTCGAAACCTTGTAGACCCGCTCGGGTCAAGAGACCTGCGATCGCATCGGCGGCGAACACCCAGGCGAAACGGGCAAGCGTCATCGCAACGATGATCGCGGCAATGGGGCCGGCCATGTCCTGAAGCACGACACCTAGGCCGCCCACGCGCTCGATCACCTCCCGTAGCGAGAGACCGATGAGGATGAACACCATCGCCTCAAGGATAAAAATCAGGACCTGCCAGAAAGCGACACCCCGCAGACGTACGCTCGCCGTGAACACAACGTGCTGGTTCCAGCCGCAGACCAGGCCTGCGGTAACCGTCGCGATCACGCCAGATACGTGCAGAGCTTCTCCTGCAAGATAGCTCGACCAGCAGACGAGTACGGAGGCTGTGATCATCAAATGGTCATTGCCCAGCCGTCGGACGAGCAGCGTCCACACGGCTCCCATCGCCCCGCCGACGAGAATCCCGCCTCCGACGAGCACCCCGAACGTGCCGACCGCGCCGCCCAGACTGAATGTCCCCGCGACCGCGGCGGCCACTGCAAAACGGAAGAGAACAAGGCCCGTCGCGTCGTTGAGGAGGCTCTCTCCTTCGAGAAGCGTCATAAGCCGACGTGGCAGTGTCACCCGCTGCAGAACGGCTCGCGCCGACACGGCATCTGGCGGCGAGACGATGGCGCCGAGCGCAGCGCATGCCGCCCATGGCAGGTCTGGAACAACGAGCTTCGTGACGAAGGCGACAACCGCGGTGGTAAACAGCACCGCGCCGACCGCGAGGGAAACGATGCCACCAAGATGGCGCCGAAACGGCGCGAACGCCGTGAACCAGGCTCCATCCATCAGGAGGGGTGGAAGGAAGATGACCAGCACCAGTTCAGGATCAAGCTGGATGGTGGGTATGCCCGGTACGAACGCCAACGCGCCACCACCGATCAGAAGTGCTACGGCCGGAGGAAGCCGAAGCCGAAGCGCTACGTACTGTAAGACAAGCACGGCCAGCAACATGCCGATGATGAGTTCGAATGTATGAACCGGTGTCACGATCTAGCGATCTCCTGAAAGCGACGTGCAGCTTGTGTGCGAATGCAAATTGGCGTTCGACCTTCGCGAACGATCAGAGAACGCCCACCACTGACTTGGTTTCGAGATACTCCTCCAGCCCGGCAAGACCCCAGATGCGGCCATTGCCTGACTGCTTGTAGCCGCCGAAAGGCGCATGGAAATCGGGTCCGGCACCATTGATCATCACATGCCCCGCTCGCAGCCTGCCCGCAACGTCTTGGACCACTTTCTGGTCACTACCATCGACATAGCCACCCAGGCCATATGGGGTGTCGTTGGCGATGGCTACGGCTTCGTCGATCGTATCATAAGCGATCAGCGACATGACAGGGCCGAAAATCTCTTCGCGCGCAATGGTCATGTCATTGCGCACATCGGTAAAGACGGTTGGACGTTCAAACCAGCCATCGTCCAGCCCTTCGGGACGCCCTGTGCCGCCCGTCACCAGTGTCGCGCCTTCGTCGATGCCCTTCTGGATGTATTTTTGGACCATATGCCACTGCGCTTCATTGGCGGCAGGCCCCATGAAGACGTCGCTCAGCGGATCGCCGACGCGAAGCTCTTCGACGGCGGCGCGGATCAACGATTCCAGTTCGGCCTTGTGGGCGCGCGGGATCAGCGTGCGCGTTGGCGCCATACACGTCTGGCCGCTGTTGCGCATGATCTTCTCGACCGCGTTGTTCGCCGCTTTCTGGAGATCGGCGTCGGGCAGAATGATGTGTGGAGACTTGCCGCCCAACTCGAGGCTCACTCGCTTGACGGTATCGGCAGCATTCTTCTGCACATCGATGCCAACCCCGGTTGATCCGGTAAAGGCGATCATGTCGACATCACGGTGACGACTGAGCGCTGTACCGATGACCGAACCGCGGCCATTGACCAAGTTGAACACGCCCCTGGGCACCCCGGCTTCATGCAGGATCTCGGCCAGAACCTGATTGGTGTAGGGAGTGCCAGGTTTTAGTATCATGGTGCAACCCGCGGCGAGCGCCGGCGCGATCTTCTCGGATGATTGGAAGCCGGGATAATTCCATGGCGGAATCATACCGACAACGCCGATGGGCTCCTTCAGGATGCGCGTGCTGCCACAATCCTCGGAGAAGGGATAATATTCGATCGCGTCCGCGAGAAACCGGAACTGCTCGGCGCTGGCCTGCACGATAACGCTGGCATAGGCGACCGGCATGCCGATATCAGCCGTGATGGACTGCGCCATGTCTTTCGCGCGCGCCGCATGGCCATCGGCGATACGGCTTAGCAGTGCTGCGCGTTCCTGGAGGCTTGTTTGTGAATAGCTTGCGAACGCTCGCCGTGCTGCAGATACCGCGAAATCCACGTCCTCCGCGGTGCTGAGCACCAACCTGCCCGACACCGATCCTGTCGCGGGATTGACGATGTCCTGCTCGTCGTCAGTGGAGGGATCAACCCAAGCACCATCGATATAGTTCTTCGATATGTCTCGCATGACGGTTCCTTTCTGGTGCGGCTCACTCCTCGCCGGAAAGCTGTCGGTTGCCTGCCCGATGAGGCCGTGAAGGGCACGCGAACAGAAGATGACGAGGCGAGGCCACCCGCCGATTACTTAAGGAGATGATCGGTCTTATGGGCCGCCGACCTCAATCGGCTTCCGCAACATGGAACAGCCGGCTCTCGTTGGTTTGGATCGGCTCGCAACCGACGTCTCCGATTGAAGTGGTTCCGGCAACCGCCAAGTCGTCGGAACCATCTTGAACGTAAGATTTAGCCGTGAGGCAGAAACACGCCGCGGAACCGCATCTTGCCGGAAGATAGTCGGTCATAGGCTTCGGTGGCCTGATCGAGCGAAAAGGTCTCGACGATTGGTTTGACCTTGCCTTTGGCAGCGAGATCGAGGATTTCCGCCAGATAGTGCTGTCCGCCATGCGTGGAGCCGACAACACGTTGGCGCATCATGTGGAACGGCTTGCCGTCGGACGGGATCGAGAACGGCTTGCTGAAGTCGAGCCCGCAAAGGACGATGCGCCCGTCAGGCCTTACGCCCGCCATCGCCTTTTCAGCGGTGTCGAAGTCGTTGGTCGTGACCAGCAGAATGTCCGCGCCGCCAGCCTCTAGCAACTCCTTGCCATCAGCGACGACGATGTCAGCGCCGAGATCGGTGGCCAGCTTGTGCTTGTCGGGGGAATGCGTGATCGCGATGGTTTCGTATCCCAACGCCTTGGAGAACTGCAGGGCGACGTGGCCTAACCCGCCGATGCCCAGTACGGCAATCCTGTCACCGGGCTCGGGCTCCGCATCGCGCAGACCACTCCAGGTGGTGTAACCCGCGCACATCATTGGAGCGGCGTAGGTGTAGTCGAGCCCGTCGGGCAACAAAACAGTGCCTTCGGCAGAGATCGCGATGTATTCTGCGTGGCCGCCCTGGGTCGCAAATCCGGTCGTCCTGGGTGAATCACAGTTCATGGCCGTCTGACCGGTTAATGGACGGTTCTGTCGGCAGTACGAGCATCGGCCACAAGAAGACTGCACCCAGGTGGTACCAACCCGGTCTCCCACCTTGCGCGTATGAACGCCCGCGCCGACCTCGACAATCTCGCCAACCACCTCATGACCGGGGGTCTGCGGATAGATGTCGCCACCGGCACCCTGCGTAGCCCAGACATCCGTAAAGCACATGCCAGAGGCGTGAATTTTTACGAGGACAAGGCCCGGCTCCGCCTTCGGAATGGGAACCTCTTGAACCTCCCAAGGCTTGTTCGCCCCGGTCATAACAACAGCTTTCATCTTCATCATTGTTTCCTCTCTTACGCGCGCCGCTGATGGGGTTGGCGGTCTGGGGCCTCATAATGATCAGGAGGTCGCCTGGACCCCGAGATGCTGCCCTGCCCTGATTTTATGGCTGGTTGACTATCGAAACAATCTGATCAATTCTTGATGTCATGATGAAAGTAATTCACCAATCCAAGGGCAACGATCTCGCAGCCTTCGCCGCGTTTCTAGCTGTCGCGACCCATCGCAGTTTTCGCATCGCCGCGAACGAGCTCAACATGACACCCTCGGCGATCAGCCATTCGATCAAGGTTCTCGAAGAGCGTTTGAACGTTCGCCTGTTTAATCGAACGACCCGCAGCGTCTCGCTGACGGAGGCGGGAGAACGACTTGCCTCAAAACTGAGGCCGGCAATGGCCTCAATCGAAGAAGCCGTGCAGGAGTTGGAGGGGAGCGGTCCCGTCCCTAGCGGCACGGTGCGGATCAATGCCAGCGAAGGGGCTATCCGATTGGTATTGCGACCCGTGCTTGCGCGCTTCTTTCGGGAGTATCCTCAGGTCCATCTCGACGTAGTCAGTGATGGAAGGCTCAGCGATATCGTTGCCGAGGGTTTCGATGTTGGTATCCGGTTAGCGGAGGCCGTACCAAAAGATATGGTGGCGATCCCGGTCATGGGCGATGTGCGCTTCGCCGCTATTGCGTCTCCCGAGTACTTCGAGCGCCGCGGATATCCAATCGTCCCGCAGGATTTACACAGCCACGATTGCATCCGCTTTCGGTTTGACAGTGGAGCAATCTATCGATGGGAATTCGAGCGCCAAGGCGTTGTGGAAAGGATCAACGTATCCGGACCTCTGACTCTGAGCGAACAGCCTATGATGGTCGAGGCTGCAATTGATGGGATCGGCATCGCCTTCGTGCCAGACCATCTTGCGAAAGATGCACTGGAAGACGGTCGTCTCAAGCGAGTGCTGGAAGACTGGTGTCCTGCGATGCCAGGACTGTGCCTATATTACTCCGGCCGTCGTCACGTCTCATCAGGCCTGAGAGCGTTAATCAAAGTACTTTCTGAAAGTCGTCCGGACAACTGAGGATAGGTTCTTCAAGAAAGTGTAGTTGCCAGAGGTATCATTTTGGCAGGGGGTCACAGCGACAGGTCGGAGTTACGATCGCCGACAACGCGTCCATTTGCTCTTGAAAGGAATCGAACCATCGTCCCTCAATTGCGGTCATGGAAGCTCTTGATTCAACATGTTTGCGAGTCAGATGCCCACATATCTACTCTTCATCGTTCAGATCTGTGAATGCCTGTATCATCATCGCATTCGTGACTTCCTCCCGGATAATCTCCATCTCAGAGGAGGGACCTGAGCTGAAATACGCGCGCATCGACGTGCACGCCTCAAATGTTTCGACCCGGGAAGCAGAGGTCGTCATTTGCCTCAGAGCTGCCTGGTGACGATCGTAGTCGCCCGCCCGCACCATCTGCGGAAGCATGTCTACTATCGGAAGTAGGATGCCGTCACCTTCCGAAGCTCTATGGCCTACTATCTGTCCTAGCACACCGCAAAGAAAACCGAGATCTGGTGCTATGCGTATGGCGAAACGGCGGGCATGTTGCGCTTTAGCTGATTGGTTTGTCTGCTGTTTAACCTGTCCCTCGTGCTTTCGAATGAAGGCGAGAAGCCACGCCTCGATTTCCACGAGCGTCTTTCCTCCGCACCACATTGAGACCAGCGTTTGAAGAGCGCACAATATCCGTTTGGCCGTGGCCTTGGGCGTTGTCGTATTTGTGTAAGATCGGCCAAATACGGACTCAAGAGCTGTTTCCCTTACAAATATTGTTAGATCCAATGGGTCATCAGCCACGACGTCCAACAACCAGTTAATCCAGTCTTCGGTTGCCGTCTTCTCAATGGGCGCCTCATCAAGCGCCTCCACAAGGCGCTCAATGAATTTCGGAGGAATGCCGTTGCGGATAGCGATTTCCCGTTGCCAGTCAAGAACGGGCGGATCTGCCAATTGTTCCTCGGCAGCGCTTAGTGCGATGCGGCGGCGCTCGAGCCACCTGTCCGCCCCTTGCGCATCTGCTTCTTTTCGGCGGAAGAACCCTAAGGAGCGACGGACGATATCATCGAAACCGCGTTCCCCCGATGTCGTGACAGCCGACAAGCGCCGGATGATTGACTGCACCTTCGGATCGGGATCGGCGGATACCTCGATCCGATCAAGTAGCAACTCGATCGGATCATAGATCTCCTCACAGGCATCCTGTTCGGAAAAGACGGTCTTCAAGATTCCTTCGGATAGGAGGGCAAGGCTCTCCTTATCTATACCGATCGGCTTTGCGGGAACGACGATCGCCAGGCCAGTGGCGGCGTAGGACGCGCGCCCGGCCCTTCCCAATGCGTTGAGGATCTCGTGAGGACGCAAGTCCGTGCGGGGATTGCCGCTTGGGTCATCAACCGCGCTCCTATCGGTCCCGGCAAGGATCACGACATCGCACGGCAGATTCAATCCTTGCGCAATCGTAGATGTCGCAGCGACTACATCTAGGCCCACACCGTCACTGTCCGCATCGCGACGAACTCGGAAAACACTTTCCGTCAGCCTACGCTCGATGGGGAGCAGATCGCCATGGTGCACTGCTGCCCTACATCCCGCAGGATCAAATGCGGCCTCGGCCGATCCCACGTCCTTGAGGACCGACTTCCGCATCTCCTTTTGCGTCTCATCCAATTCGATCGTGGCCGATGCCAAGAGGTCATTGATCTGACTTGCAACGCTTCCACATGATTTTGTATCGTTGCAGAATACGATCACGCGCTTTCCGACGGACGCGTAATCCGCCGCAATTTGCGCTGCGACTTCGTTCCTGTTCGATGTCAATCGACCCGTGGCATTCCGCACAAGCGAAGGCCGTCGGCCCGTGAGTGCTTGTACTACGAGCTTTTCTGGCCTCTTGGGATGCCAACCGGAAATCAACGAAAAGAGTCCTAGAGGCTGCGCGGGAATCCTGTTCTGTGCCGCCTTACTTTTCTCCCCCAATGCTGCTTGCGCAGCCTGAGCGACGTCAGACCAATCATAGATGACGCAGGAGCGGAGTTGACGAGTCGGCTTCCAAGGGTCATCGAAGGCCTCGACCTCCCTCCCTGTCACCACGCGCAGCCATCGCGCAATTTCTGCGCCGTTAGCAACCATGGCAGATAGCAGCAGTAAGTCTGCCTCCTTTCGATAACGAAGAAACGTCAACAGCGCCAACATTGCGTCGATCGCCCGCGCGCTGACCTTCGATGAGTTCGCCGGATCATCTGCACTGATGAGATGGAATTCATCGAAAACGAGAAGCCCCACCTTATCGAACAGCTCTGGTGCGAACCCCAGAAGTGCGAGGCAACGTTCAGGTGTCATTACGGAAAACGGTGGCAGCCTCTCCCCGAGTTCTTCCAGCGCAACGTCTTCAACGACGCTGACCGCTTCCAGTCCCCCAATTTGCGCCGACAAGTCTGTTTCGACCTGATCGACCAGAGCATGGGTAGGTGCCAGATAGACTACGCTCTCTCCCGCACATAAGGTCGCGGCAATCTTCAGGACGGACAGAGTTGTCTTTCCCGAACCGGTCGGAGATGTCATCACCATCGACCTTCCGCGGTTCAGATATCCCGTCTTGACCGCCTTCAGGTGATTGATCCACAAAAACGGACGCGTTTGCGTTTGCGACAAGATCCAATCCGACCATGCCTTCGCCTGTGCACCTGATGGCGTGGGAAGTCGAACCAACATCGCGGCCTGCATACCATCGACAAGACGGCTTAGAAGTGTCGCCAGATGATGAGGTCCCGCAAACTGGTGATGCACCGCGCCATCGAAACCCGGCTTGACCTCAACCGCTGCGGCCTCAGACAACCTGATAACTCGATCAAGCCGCGATCCGGCATCCAGTTCTAGTGCTCCGCCACCACGCGCCTCGCGTCCGAGGCCCTGGACGAAATACGCACACTCCCGAAAGAGAAGGTCCGTAGCCACCTCACTGCTGTCACCCTGTGGAACGGGGTCTGCGCCAAGATCACGCTCGATCAGCGCGGTAAGATTTCCTGTTGCCAGTTCACGAAGGCTAAGTATCAGAGAGCGCCTGACTGCCCGTGCCTCGCCTCGAGCCCTCAATTGGCCCGCAACTTCCGCTGCATCGGCCGCTCGGTCGGCGATCAGAAACAGCAGCGTCGCCGAGATTGTAGATCCGATCGCATAGCTTGAGACGACCGTTGGCCGGTCAGATACAACTGTGCGCACACGCGAAAGTATCTGATGAGCACTTGCCGCCACAAAGGCGGCCGCTCGGGTCTGTTCTGGCCGAAGATTAAGGGCGACATATGCCTCGAAAGTCGAGGCAAGGCGCCGAACACGATCGATCACCTCGCTTGCGGCGTCACCCTCTCCCTCCTGTGACAAAATGCGAACGGTGGCCAGCTCAATGTGGGCGGCTGTAAGAAGCTCGTCCAGTGTTTCGGGGTCCAGCCCAGGCAGATCCGGGGCTTCTCGCAGCAGGGCACGCGAACTTGGATCAAACACGGGCGATCTCCTTAACTTTCGCGGCGACCTCTTCTGCGAGGAGGGCAAGTCCCTTACGCACGTCCTGGAAGGGCAATACACCAGCGGTGCGGGTTTTTAGAGATCCACCGGCCGCGACCTCAAATCCGGCAACAATATGGAGGAAGCTTCCAGCTTTTCGCCGGTTTTCTCCTGTTGCGACAGCGACCCGATATTCGCGAACTTCTTCCCAAAACACCTCGTCAACTGCGGCTTCGGCATCGATGTCGGGGACGCTCTTGAGCAACGTAACAAGATCGGCAAGGATTTCGTCGTCGCGGTCACCACGTCGAATCGCCTTGATCTCGGGCCATACACTGGAACTGATGAGCTTGCGCGGCGTGATCGACGCCTTGTCTTCGCAGAGCAAGATGCGCTTTATCTCGCCTTTGGCCTCATCAAGTTCAATAATGAAACCGTCAAATCCCTTGTCCGCCTGCCTGACATGGGGAGAGGTCATGTAACCATTGGGGATCGCTATCCTCGCAACCACCCACGAGATGTGTTGAAACAAGAGGCCGTCACGGTGGATTATTGAAGTCTCGATCCGTTTCTTCGCCGCTTCTTTTTCCAATCCGGAGCCGGTTTGCGCAAGATCGATATCTTTTTGATGCGGAGCAGTCAGTTTTCTCACAACGTTGTCGGCGACTCGGCCCTTTGGTGCGCGCAGGTTCGGCTCAAGAGATCTTATGACGCGCTGTGCATTCTCTTCCTGCCGTAGATAGAGGTACGCAATTATCTCCACCAGCACGCCCCGCTGCTTCTCGTTAATCGACCACTCCGCAAAAATGCACTCCGGAGTAGAATCGGGGTTGAGCAAAAGAGGCATGTGCAGATTCTTTTGTTGACGGGAAACCCCCGCAGATTATTGGTACTTGTGCGAATATTAGGGCTTGCGCCTAAGCGACCCGTTTGATCCGATCAGCTTAGCAAATACCATACCGCAACCATGAGTCACAGGTCTCCAACTTCAAAAGCGGGCGTTTTATTCTGTAGTGGAATGTAAAGTGGTGAGCAAACGCGCGACCTCGCGCACTCTCGACGAGACGAGTGCCAGAATTGAAGAATCCTGTTAGGGTGCACACTGAAGAGTGCAGCACGGCGCGACCTGACACGCCGTGATATGGCTGGGTAAGAACAAATGTATATTCGAAATTTGAACGTCAAACACTTGCGCGCAGTAACTGCGGGCCATCTTGACTTGATCTATCCCGGTCGCGCGCAAGACAAACCGTTTGTTGACTCGACTAGCTGGCCACCCAGGCTTCCAAACGTAAATCTGCTTCTCGGTGTAAATGGTGCCGGAAAAAGCACCATGCTGGACGCGATCGCACTCGCTGTGCTTTCACCCCTCATTTCGCAGTCAGGGTATAGACCGTATGCCCTGATCAAACGCCGGAAGGATGGAACCCGTATCGCCAAAGCGCAGATCAATGCTGAACTAACAATACATCCGCAAGACGCGGCAGCACTTAAGAAGAACGAAAAGCTTGTGCATCGTGTCGAGACTGTCGTCGAGCGACGGGGAGATGTAGAGATCGTCCGTGGCACAGATGAGAACAATCCCATCTGGGAGGGCATGTTTAGCGACAATTCCCCAGCGTTTCTTCTCGTGGGTTACGGCGCAACACGTCGTGTAGAGACCGATGCCGCCACAGACAGCGCAGCAAGGTACAAGAGCCGGCAACTTCGTTATGAGCGCGTCGCGTCACTCTTCGAAGAACACTTCACGTTGAGACCTCTCGCAAGTTGGCTGCCGGAATGGAAGATGAAGAATCCCGGTCGCTACAGGCAGGTTATCACACTGATCAACAAGCTATCCACCGAAGCCATTCAATTCACCGGCGAAATCGAGGCGGGCGAATACCTTTTTCAGTCACGAGCAGCGAAGGTGCCGTTCAGCGCACTATCGGATGGCTACAAGGCCTACATTGGATGGGTTGGGGACCTCTTGTATCATGTCTGCATGGGGTGCCCGAACGGGAAGAGGCTCGTGGACAACAAAGGCGTGGTTCTTGTCGATGAAATAGATCTTCACATCCATCCCGAATGGCAACGGACGATGATCCCGACACTGGCGAAGGCACTACCCAATCTGCAGTTCATCTTTACTTCACACAGCCCATTAGTGGTCGGGACGTTGGAGCGAGATAATATAATACATGTCGAAACCAATCGCCTTGGCAACGCGGTTGTCCGTCGGCCGAAGGAGGAGATGTACGGGCTGTCAGCGGACCAGATTCTACGATCGGATATGTTCGGGCTCGATTCAACCCGGGATCCTGAATTTAAGAAGCATCTCGACAAGCTCTCGCAACAGGCCCTTTCAGGCAATCCAGACGCGGCTATGAAATTCATGCGCCAAGCCGCCCGCGGGAGCGGCGCTATCGTGGAAACGCTCAGTGAGGCGAGTCCGCCCGACTGGGTCAAGCGGTTAACTGCGTCAAAGGACCGCTAAGCTGCCATGATTAGATACGCCGATGTCGATCTCGCCGCTCTCGAAGCACTTGTTGATGCAGAGGTGCCGGCCTGGCGGGCCCAAGCCTCGGCGCGCACCGACCAACTGACGGCGCTGGGACGCTATGAAGATGGTGCTCCATCGTGGAGCGATATCAAACCAATCTACATGCGTCTCCAAGCCCACAAATGCATATTTTGCGAACGCCCACTCGGTGGAGAAGTGGCAGGCAAGATTGAACAAGACGTTGAACACTTCAGACCCAAAAACCAAGTCAAGCCTTGGCCTAAAAAGAAGCGAAAGAAAGATCCGGACCCCTATCCATTTCCAACTGGGCCTACCGGCGCGGGCTACTATTGGCTTGCATACGAGCTGCAGAACTACGCCGCCGCTTGCAAGCCATGTAATTCAACGCGAAAATCAAACGCCTTTCCTATTGCAGCTGCTGCTCGCGGAGCTGGCGCGGTCGACGTGGCGACGCTAAATGAAAGTGAGCATCCCCTTCTAATCTTCCCACTAGGGACGATAGACGACGATCCCGAAAACCTAATTGAGTTCGACGGCATATTAGCGCGCCCTAAACAAACAGAAGGGCACGCCTATAAGCGCGCGCTCGTAACTATCGATTTCTTTGGCCTAAATGTTCGAGAGGAACTTTGGGAGGACCGATTCCGAGTAATACGTTCCGTCTGGCACGCGTACCAAACATTGCAGCTGTCTAACGATCCTGACCAAAAAGCGGCAGCGAAACGGAGTATACAAAGAGACACTGCTGACAGCGGCCCACAAGCCTCCTGTGCAAGAAGTTTCTTGAAATTAATCAACACTAACCCGGAGCGAGCTTGGGAGGCTTACCTGTTGGCTGAGGAGTTTCACAAAGCTCCGCAGACTAAGAAGGCCAGACGAAAACGCGGAGAATGAGTCTGGAGCATTGCTACACCCGAAATCGCCTTAACAAGGCGACAGCCTACGTTGGAAACGTCTGCATCGATCGCTTTGTCGGCATCGACACCTGAAACCTCATTTAGGGCCTGAAGCGCGTACAGTTGGACCCCTCCGCGAATGCCAACGATGACCTAATCGAGCATTCCTATCGAGTGGGATATGTCTCCGACGAGAAAGAAACACCGGTTTCTTAAGCAGACAAAACTCAAACGGAAGCTCTCACCGGCCCAGATGAACTGGAAGCAGAAAATCAACCGTCGGATTTTGAACCGAACGATTGTGCAGCGCCTCGGAGCACATCAGTCTCGTTGACGCACCCGACGAAGCTGCTGCGACGTCGCAGCAAGGCCTACATCGCAGAAATATCTTGCGCTTTCGGACGAATTGCTTGTGAATATTACCCAATTAGAGATTCGCTTGTGCCTTGCGGCTTATCTTGTTCGAGGAGCAGTACCGAAATGACGGTGAAACTGACTGATCTACGTGATGACATCGACGCAATAGTTCTAGATCTTCGCCGCGAACGAAACGATGGCGAGGTTCCAATCGACGACGCGATCGCCCGTGTTCGTTCGAATCTGGGTGACAAGATCTTCGAGGCTGCGGATCAGTTGATCGACCTGACGCTTAGAAAACTGATCCACGATGTCAGTGGGCGGAAGCGCCTTAGCCTAGCGCTGGTAGGTCAAACGAGTTTATTCGGTCACTACACCGGCATACCCGCAATGATCACCACCGGACGAGGCAAAAAGCGAGACACCACGAAAGCCACCTTTCAGGAAGCGGATAATTGGTTGTCGGCACGCGAAAAGGAAGATACCGAAATTCGGTCGAAGAACGAAAAATTCAAGCACATGGTTGAGGAACTGCGTCAGTATATGCAGGCGCCTACCGATACTCTGGAGGACGCCGCACGCCGCAAGTTCGAATCGGAAAACGCCGCTAGAAGAGATTTGATCGCGGGGAGATAGGAAACAGACGGATGTTTGCGAAGTGTTCAAGATCGCCACTGGGCGTCAACCGATCTTTTGCAACTGATAGCCTTTGAAACCACTCCGCTGCAGTCGATCGAGCGCGTGATCTGCAGCAAACTATCCAGATCCTCGCTCGTAGAAGAAATGACTTGCTGACGGGCTCACAAGCAACCTAGCGAATTGATCTATGCACTCGCCACCCGTGCTAAGCCTCACACGCTAATTTCCTGATAGTGCGTTTTCAAAAACCGATCGCTTTTTGTGAATGATGCCACGACGCTCTGCTCAAGCTCACCATACCAGGCTTCTTCCCGGCAGTGTTCCAGACGATCAACGTTCAACGTTAGAATGTATTGCTCGTCGTCTTCGAAGGGCGCCCGAGTCAAGAGATATTCAAGGCTCTTCTCAAGTGTGTCGTTGTCCACATCGAAAACGTTGTCATGTATCAACAGACCTGGATGGCGTGATCTTGAATAATCATTCAGCAAAAGGGCGATGTCGTAGATAAAGACTTTCTCTCTCTCGACACTGTGGCTCCCGTCATCGTCGATTCTGAGGACAATTTCGACGATATGCTTCTTGGCCGTCGTCCGGACCTCGAAAGAGGCTTTTCGGTTTCCTTGTATGAATTGGTGAATATCCAGGATCGTTTTCTCAAAAGATCGAACGCGCTCCGCGGCGACAGATATACTCGCTTGAAGCTGGAGCCGTTCACTTTCGATCTCCATTTTTTTCCGCTGGCGATCCATCAGCAGTTGGTCGTAACGATCGAAGAAGCTCTTAAGCTGTCCGTACTCGTCGCTCTTCGCTTGGTATGATGCATAGGTCTGCCGAAGGTTCCGAAGCTGACCTTCTTGATCGAGCACGGCGACCAGTTTGCCGTAGCGTCTGTCGAGGTCCGCGAGCTGCTTGTTTATCGTCCGGATCTCGACATCTACGACGGCCGATTTTTCTGCAAGCAGATGGCGTTGAAACTGCTCGATTTTCGCCTTGAACGAGAGCACCTCGTCCAGATCGCGGACAATACTAGTGCCGAGTCCCGAGCGAAGCTGATTATAGAATTCTTGGATTTCGGCACTGTCGACCGATTGCTCCGTAGCGATAGGAGCCAGACGGGCAGACCGCCGGGAAAGGACTTCCTTTCGACCCCTCAGCTCTCCCATCAAGTCCTCGATTTCAAGGACCTCATCCTTAATTAAGTCGTAGGCGGCGGCATTCTCGAGCGCGTCGATTCCTTCACGTATCTTGTCGACTTCCTCTTCGAGAGCGTTGAGATCGGACCTAGCCTCGTCGAGATCCTTCTGCCTGACGAGCTGCACACTGTCCTTGATACGCCGCTCCTCCGTGCCGATGTCGTCGAGTTCCTTTTGAATGCCTTTGATTGAGCGGTATATGTCGACATCGATACCTAGGAGCATGAGATGCGGAGCGTAATTGTCTGGGATCCGCGACTTCGTGTCGAAGCAGCTCACGATGGATTTGAACTCCGACCGCTCGTCCCGGACCAGCGGTCCAAGGATCTCGCGGAAACCAATCTCTGACCTGTCATCCCCGAACAGTCGAGCCGCGAGAAAGTCAGTTGCGTCTTCCACCTTGGCAAACGTCGTCTCGCGATCCGCCACAGTGATACGCGGGCGCTCCGCCTCGGCGACAGACCTTCTGATAGTGTAAGGGATCCCGTGCATTACGAAATCGATGCAGATAAATGTGGCGGGATCGAAGGCTGCCTTCGGAATTCTTGTCACGCGGCTGTCGGACTTGCGCTTCAGGAGCGCGAAGTTCACGAACTCGATGCAGAGCGATTTGCCCACCCCGTTGTTCTTCGAGCTTGTCGCATCGCTCTCACCCAGGATGATATTGACCCCCTCCCCAAACACGATGGGGTCAATCGCGGGTGGATCTGTGTATAATCGCTTAATCCGCATCGCGCGCGATCAGGTAAGGTTCATCGAAATCAAGCAAACCGACGGCATAGAGAAACGTCAGTCCGTATAGAAAGGAGTTGGATGAGAACCAGGACTCGCGCTTGAACCGGTCCACCACGTCGAAGATGCTGACCCGATGCTTACCTGAATCTTTCAGGTAACGAGCGATCTCGAAGCCGACGATCGCAGGTGATTTGTTCAGGGCCTCGTCTTTCAGAAAGATGCTAGGCACTTTGCGACCTCTTGTTCGGAAAGACGTTGCACATGATTAGCTGATCGATGAGGTAGTACCTGACCGCACCATCATCGAACCCAGCGTCGCTGCTTCCCATCATACCGAGAACTCGCTGAGTCAAGAGCTCAAGTGCCGCTTGAGGATCGCCTCCGCATTCAGTCAGAACGCGGTCGCTCCAGTTCATGAGGTAGATCTGCAGCTTCCGAACCCGGATGTGGCCGAGATCCGTGTGCGCGTTCACTTCGGACAGGACGCGACCATAAAGTTCATGGAGATCGACATACTGCTGCGTCAAGAATGGGGCATGATCTGCGAAGCGATCGTGAATCTTGCCGTCGGGATCAGGATCCTCGCGATTGTCTCCTGACGACAACCCCTCTTCCGCGGAGCTCAAGACCTCGATGAGACGCACGAGAGTGCCGACTTCGTTAGAAAGCTTCGGTTCGCGTACAAGCAACTCGCGAGACAGGAAATCGTGGCATGCCTCCATCTTCGCGGTTGAGAGGTCTCCGATTTTTTTAAGAAGATCAGCGATGTCCCAGACATCGTCGCCAAACGACAATTTAAACCGATCGTCGCCCAGTCCCGTCTCGCGATATTTTTTCTTTTGGCCTACAATGAGCATGACGAGGCGATCGTACTTCGTCTGCAGCCCCTTGCCGGTAAAGCGATCAAAGGTGTGCTTGATCTTAGAGAGGTCGGGCGTCGATGTAACTTGGATCGCGATCCGACTGCTATCGCAGCCGAGATCAATCGCGGTGGCGTTTGGCTCGACGATGTTGATGTTCTGCAGGTCGTAGTCGAAGGCAAGATTGAGAAGGTCACGGAAGAAATTTTCTGCATGGACGTTTATATCTTGCAAGTTTAATTGGTTCGACTGCTCCACGATGACCCGCAGATGCGTCATCCTGTAAATAATACCTTGCAGAAGTTGAGCGCGGTGCATTCCCATGTGACCTTCCATCTTCGCACACCGAAAACTTATCGCTGACTTAGGCTGAATTCTCAATCACGATTGATGGAGAAGATTCCACTTTTGAGCGCAAAAGACTGTCTAGAATCCCCTGAAATAGATTGCGCCTAGCTAGCCTGCTTGAAGGACTGCGATCAGAGAACTCCCCAAGCCCGGAACCTGCCCCTCCCCGTCATCTCCCGGAGGCCGAGTTCCACCACGATCCGCCGCGCCGCCTGCGGCGTAACGTCCAGCGTTTTCGCCACCATCGCGGCCGACACGAGCGGTTTTGCCATGACGAGCTCGACCAGCTCCGGCAATTTCGAAGACGTGCGTCTTCCCGCCAATTTGCGCTCCATCATCTGGCGAGCCAGTACCAGCCGGTCGTGCTCTTTCAAACCGATCTCCGCCGTCGCCAACAAACCGTGGGCGATGGCCAGCAGCCGTGTTTCCCGATCGCGATGCCTTCGCCGATCGACAGGGATGGTTTTGAGGCCGTGGTTGATCGCAGCCAGATGGGCACCCGTGGTAATGCCGGCCTGCCGCAGCATGGCGGCAGCAAACAGCCTCCCGAGCCAGGGTGCGTGCTGTAGAACCTCGAGCGCGTTCCAGGCATCGAGGGCGATGATGGCCTGCAGCGCCTCCGGCAGATTTTCGGCCTGGCGCAATACCTCGCGCCACTCGTCGATCCTTGCATCCTCGTCCCAGTCGAGATCATAGACGAGCGTGTCTCGCTCGCGGCTGTCGACCGCAGGACGGTCGCGGCGTTTTGCGTGTTCGATCGCAGCATCCGATCGTGCTAGCAGCGCATCGATGGCTGCGAGGTCGACGCCGGGAAGCCCTTCGGCTTCATCGATTTCTTTCCCCTCCCCTTCCGGATTTCTTCCCTCAGCCGCGGACCGCATGATGCCGGCCTGCTCCGCAGCGTCGGCGCCAGCCGACGTAATGTCCGATGCTTGTCGCAACGTGCGGATACCCTCTGCGGACAGTGCCCAGCCGGGGAGTTGGGCGGCGATGCGCCGGCGAGTGCGCAGCACGTCGCGGGCGATGGTCAGTTCGTGGGTCGGTGTACGGATGTCACGGGTGGCGTCATGGAGGACGAGGTCCTCGAGATGCACCAATTCGCCGTCGATCCACAGCGAGGCACACGCGTCGCCATATTGCGACCGCTCGAGGAAGCCGGCGCCAACCGGCGAACGGGCGATGCGCTCGTCGAGACGCGTAAGCGCGATACCGGCGTCGAAAGCCGGCCGCATCAAGGCATTCATGCTGATTTTGGAAACATCGTAAGCCATTGATATTATGGTAAACGATTTCCTAAACGAACTCTATAGCAATATTTCGGTTCGCCACATTGTATGATTGGCAGTTGAGATTATAACCATCGATAACTCACCATTATCGATGGTAGATCGACAGCGCCCGCAAATCATTCTATCGTCGCGCAATCCACCATCCGCAAAGGCTCAATCCCATGGAAGATCGCGTCCGTTTCGCCCTCGAAAAGCTGCTCAACATCGCCCACCAGGATACCGGCCAGGGCCGGCGTGTCGCCAATTTTCTGCTCGCCTGGTGGAACGCCGACGCGCATGGCGGTTTTGATCTCACCGATCTGGCCAATGTCGACCGCGAGGTTTCCGAGGACATGGCCACCGTGTTCACCTGGCTCGCCCGCGAAGAAGATGTGGAATACCCCTACGATTATCGCAGTGAGATCGAGCAGATCATCGCACGCTGGCGGCCGAAGGCCGAAACAGCCTGATGGCTGCTTCGAAAAAGTTAGCCAGTCCTACCGGCGTTGAACGCCGGGCCGTCGAGCTCGACACGATTGCGTCGGTGCTGCCGATCGACCGGCGCGATGAACTCGCCGAGCTCTTGACCGACAGCGACATCGAAACGCTGCGCCATCTCGTCAACGAGGGCATGGGCGCCAACACGCTGCGGGCCATCACCTCCGATCTTGCCTATATCGAAGCCTGGGCACTGGCGGCGACAAAGCGGTCGCTGCCCTGGCCGGCACCCGAGGCACTGTTGCTGAAATTTGTCGCGCAGCATCTGTGGGATCCGCAAAGGCGTGCCACCGATGCTGACCACGGCATGCCGGCCGATGTTGACGCCAATCTTCGAAGCCAGGGTTTTCTGAAATCCATGGGCCCGCATGCGCCGGCCACGGTACGCCGGCGCCTGGCGAACTGGTCGACGCTGACCAAATGGCGCGGTCTTAACGGGGCCTTCGCGTCCCCTGCCCTCAAATCAGCCATTCGGCTGGCCATCCGAGCCGCGCCAAGACAACGTCTTCGCAAGAGCGCCAAGGCGGTCACCGGTGACGTGCTGGCAAAGCTGCTGGCGACCTGCGCCACCGACAGTCTGCGTGATCTTCGCGACCGGGCAATCCTGATGGTCGCCTTTGCCTCAGGCGGCCGCCGACGCAGCGAAATTGCCGGATTGCGGTGCGAACAGCTGACCCAGGATGCGCCGATCGAGGTGCCAGACGGCCCTCCCCTCCCCTCGCTTGCCATCCATCTCGGCCGGACGAAGACGACTAACGGCGAGCAGGATGATGTGGTCTATCTCACCGGCCGGCCGGTCGACGCGCTGAATGCCTGGATCGCGGCAGCCAAGATTAAGAGCGGCAGTGTGTTTCGGGGGATCGGGCGTTGGGGCACGGTGTCCAAGCGTCCGCTCGATCCGCAGTCGATCAATGCGCTCGTCAAGCAGCGGGCGGAGATGGCCGGGTTGGAGCCGGGGGACTTTTCCGCGCATGGGTTGAGGTCGGGCTATCTGACGGAAGCCGCCAATCGCGGCATTCCACTACTCGAAGCCATGGATCAATCACGCCACCGGTCTGTGCAACAGGCATCCAGTTACTACAATAGTGCAACACGGCGAAATGGACGTGCTGCTCGTATACTTTGATGGAGTTAGCGCGACCACCGTCGCCCAATGTCCGGCTTGCTGCTTCACGGCCAACGGATCGAAGATTTTTGCCATACTGATATTCTCTTCGCTCAGAATCGCATCTTCATTGTCTGGGCCACGCTGAACGGCGGGAAATTCGGCTGCCGGAGCGATCCCTGCATCAGTTCGAAGAACTGAGCCCAGGCGAACTTGTTGACGATCTCGTCTGGCCGCTCGAACGTGAACATCTCCAATCCGTCGACATTCCCTGTCACTCTGTATCGTTCCGCCGCCACCGGCGTGATGTAGAGCCGGATCGCATAACGGATGTTGTTCAAAAACTCCGCGATCGTGCTGGCGTGGTAAGCGAGCAAGTGGGTGTGAAACCAGTCCCAGCAATCTGGCAGCGCCAGGTAGGCGTCGCTCTCATCGATCTCGACTTTGTTCTCTGCCAGGATCCTGCGGAGAGTATTGGCTTGCCCGCCGAGCCGCAGAAAGTTGTGCTTTCCGATGTCACCGCTCATACGGATGAAGTCGATCCGTTTGATCCGACGATCCACCTTTTGCTCGATGTTGCCGAACCAGACTTCCTCTACGAACGCATAGGCCTCAAGCCAGTCAGTGAACGCCTGCACGATCCGACTGAGGTGGTCTATTTTTGTTCCGATCAGCGGGTTCTCGCAGATGCGCTTCAGATAATAGAGTGTCGTGTGATCGACTTTGCTGCCATCTTTTGGCGGCTTGGGCAGGCCGAATGGTAGGGGCGAGCCACCCTTACCCGTCACCGGTGACAGAAAGTCCCGAAGAAAGGTTCCGAACTGCCGTAGGCTTCCGGCGGTCTGCGGCAGGAGGTTGGTATCAGTACGCTTCTCGCCAAGAGGACAGAAGATTGCGTGATTGACCATGTCGTCGACCATGCTGATAACAGCACTGAGGACAATTGCTTCTTGTTCGATTTCAGAAAATGTGACCGCTCCGATGGCCATTGACCCGCCGAAATTGCTTGAGAAATCAGATGGTGCGAATGTGCCGACCACAAGACCACACCGTAGGAAGGAAATCGAGATATGGCACGCCGAAAGACCCCCATGTCGATGGATCAGCGCGCCGCATTACCGATCGCCGAGGAGAACCCCGGCATCGAATACCTTCGACTGAACAGGCAAGAGATCTGCGAGCGGGAGATCAACTCAGCGATCAGGCTGTTCCTGATCGACGAGGACCCGATCTCGGCTCACGTGCTCGCAAGCGCCGCGACCGCCATCATGGAAATCCTCGGTAGAGGTCGCGCCGGCGTCGGATTGAATAGCGTGCGAGAGATGTTAAAGGCGGCGGAGGTCCCACCTGATCTCGAAAACGAGGCGTTTGCCGGGCTGCAGCATCCCTACAATTTTCTCAAGCACTCATCCTCCGATCTCGCGGTGGGGAACGACTTTTCTGTCGATTACATCGTGATGACGATCTATGGCGCCGCCCATAGCTACAAGCTGCTTTTCGAAACTACGACGACAGAGATGCGGGTGTTCAATGCCATCGTCCAGGCATGGCGCCCGCAATGGTGGTCGGACGATCCGAACCTTGACAGCAAGATCGCAGTCGCTCGGCAAATGGGGCTGTGGGGAGCCACACGGCACGAGTTCTGCGAGATTGGTCGGAGATATCTTCAGCGCGAGTGGGACCAGGAAGGCCTCTGAACGAAAACAGGCGACCTGAAGGCCGCCCGTTTCGCTTGAGATCACATGGCTCCTCGAAAGGTTTGGCAGAGATCGTCGAGTGGAACCGGAAACTCGTTGCGGAGAGCATCATCCTGTAGGGTGATGGCCGGTATCTGTCCGGCGAGCCCAAAACCGAAGGCCAGACGCTAGCTTTCGACAATGGCAATCAGGTGGTGGCCGTAGAAGGCGCAGCCTAGCAACCGTCTTCACCGGCTCCGCAATCCGGCTTATCCAAGGGGCCTCCTCGATATTGATGAGGCCTTCTCCTTCCAGCGTCGCCATGGCAAGGTATAACATCTTCTCCTCGTACTTAGACGCTCCGTCTAGGCCGATGGCATCGTGGATCTCGCTGGTCAGCCTGCCGATCATGACGATGTAGCAGACATGCACCGAATACAGGTTCCGGGCGAAGTCGCGATGATAGATGGGGAACCCGATGGCCCACGAAGTTCACCCTGCTCCATCTCGACGATATCGTGAAGAAGTGCGGACCGGGAAACGTTGGCTGCACCGCTGAGATCGCCGTTGACTTTTCCCATATTCTTCAACACGCCGATCGTGGCGTGCGGCGACTTCCCGTCTTTCTGCTTATCGATTCCAAGCTCCTGAACAGCTGAGACGATCTCGTGCTCCTGCCGCAGAAGGGTCGCGGCTCTGGAGAGCCTCTTCCGTAACGGATTGCCTCCCTACGATAGGCACGTGATTATCGCGTATCATCCTTTTGTTTTCATTTAAGAAAACGTCCGTCTGTACGGCTGGCAATAGGATGTCATAGCAGCGAGTTTCGCAATACTGGGTGACGTAGGTCTCAAACCAATGTTTCATGCAGACTTTCGCCCCTCGGGCTCTTGCGTCCGGAGCAATGCCATCAGCATCGGTCCAAGCGAAAACTCGCCTCGCTCCGCCCGCCTCGTCAGGTCACGCAGATATCCACCGGGTGAATTGATGTGCCCTGCCCGCTCCAATACGCAGGCCATCGCCACCGCAGCGTTCTCCGGCCCCATCGCCTCGCAGGCTTCCTGATAGGCCGATGGGCTGACCCCGAGCATGGTCCGCACGACCACGGCGGCGGTCATTAGGTCACGCCAATGCGAGATTACACCTCCCGTTGCGTAATCTGAAATCTGCGGGCAAGCCCGAAGCACCATACCCAACGGGAATGCTTTAATCGGCTCGGCACGCACTCTGGGCTTTTGCAACTCCCCCTCGCGCTGCTCCTTTCCAGAGCTAAGTTCAAGTTCATTTAAGGAATCGGTATTTGAATTCTGTATGTGGTGACGGTTTTCGCTATCATTGGCGTCGGATTTTTGAGAAATGAGCTGAACTTCCAGCATGTTGACGGCTTCTTCGCGCAGCAGCGTCAGCTCGTCGAGGCAAGCCCCCAGAGAGGCGGCCGTCTTTGCGGTCTTAAGACGTGCTATGGCGGACACAAGGGCATCTTCGACTGACTGCCAGTTGCCTTCCGCACCCTCCTCCATTGCTGCTGAGATGAGTTTGCGGATGTCACGGCGCGTGATTGTGATGCGCTCTTTGATGACGCGTAACCGCCGGCTCTCCTCGGCAACCTGGTGAGCCATGACCGCGAGTTCTTCTGCGCGGGCGAGGAGCGGTGCAAGGCTGAACCCGTAGGCGGTTTCTATTCCGCCATCGTTGCCTTTGCGAGCGTAACGCTTCCCGTTCGGACTGTCGTTTCGCTGGATAAGTCCAGCCTGGACGAGGAGAGCCAGGTTTTCACGCAGGGTCGTGCCCGCGATACCATTCGCGCGGATCGCCAGCTGCGCATTCGAAGGAAAGACAATTAGATTGTTCTCCTCGCTCAGTTCCTGTTCGGGGTAGAAAGTCAGCAAGGCGTTCAGGACAGCAAGCGCACGATCACGTAGACCGAGCATCGCTCTCGCCTCGCAAGCGCTCCGATAAACCTTCCATTTGTCGATGGATTTGCCTGCCTTGATGTTGGGCGTCGCCAGCTGACCCTTCACTAAGGCAAGCGTCATCGGCCGCCGCCCGAACGGCGTCGTCACATTTCCTGTTTGCATGTCTCTCTCACCTTTCTAAAGGCAAAAGAAATCCGCTCACCAAACTGGCGCCAAAGACTCTTGACTGCGATTCATGGAAATGCGATTCTCAAGCTGCTTAGGAATGAGGAAGGCTTCCACGACGGTGACGTTTGGGGGCCTTTTTCTTTGCCGCTATTTTCCTTCTGTTTCAGCTGCTTTCAGAAACTCCTGATGCAAACGATCGAGGTTTTCGGCGATGAACCGACCAAACCTTCCGGCATCGTTTGCCTTCAGCGCGATAGAGTAGCTTTTCCCGCTACCCTTAAACTCTGCCCGCACGCTCGAATCATCTGCCCGCCATTCGCTCGCGTTGCTTGGGCGCTTTGCGGGCTTGGCTGCCTTCTTGATCGCTTTGGCAAGAAATTCGAATCTTTCGTCTGACGCGAGCGACGAGAATGCTGGATCGTCAACAAGGTTTCGCGCCAGTTCAAGCGTTGCCGGCCTTTCGACCTGCTGAGCAAATTCCGTCCAACGATCGCGACCCACAGACTTGGCTGCTCCAATCGCATTCGCGATTTCCGCCGGAACGCGTCCCGATACCGACAGCATACGGGTCAACATGGGCGCGTCAACGGACAGCGCCGTTTGGATCGTCGATCGGTCGTACGACATTTCGACCAGGCGCTGGGCAAACATCGCGCGCTCGATGAAGGACAGGTTTTCACGCGCCGAGTTTTCCTGACCCTGGGCGATGACGTGGTCCGCGTCCGATATTGCTTTGACAACGGCGCGGATCGGGCGCCCGAGATCCTTGGCCGCGCGCGCACGACGATGCCCAAAGACGATTTGATAGCGGCCGTCGACCGTCGGGTGAGGGCGAACCTGTATCGGTGAATCTTGGCCGCGCTCCCGGATCGCTTCGAGCAATTCGGCGTAAGCGATGTCATCAACACCCATTCTGTCTGAGACGAACGAAGACTCGAGCAGCTCAGGATCGAGCTCGATGATCGTCTCGCCGGGTACATGTTGTTCCGCCTGCGCAACCTTATCCCGGAGTTCGCTTAGCGAACTGATCATGGATCGCGAAGCACCATGGGTGGCATAGCCTGGTGTTGCCTTGCGCTCGGTCACTTCGTTTGAAGGAGAGGTAATGTTCGCAAATACATTTTTACGCGCCATGGGAGCACACTCCGTGTTCGGTAACACAGCTGTTTTCGTTGAGAAATCTCGCCATCTGTACGGCTGACAATTGATTAGCCAATGCGCCGCCCCCAAGCTTTCTGAAGCTGCTCGATAACTTCGTTGTTAACAGCATCCATCGACTCGCGGGCTCGATCATATGTCGTAGCCGTGAACTGAGCGCGCTCGACTTCGTACAGGCTCTGCTTGGTCAGGCCCGCATCGGAAACCGCGGTCGACTTCACCATATGGTTCTTCATCATATGCTGAGCGAACATCGACTGCATGAAACCGACCATCTGCTGTTGCGGGATGTCGGTCGGCTCGTAGCGCGTGACCAGATAGCGGAACCAATCAAGCGAGACATCGACGCCCACGCTTTCGACGCTTTTCAGGATTTCACCGAGCATCAGAAGGAACTGAGACATCGACATGATGTCTAGCATCTGCGGATGCACCGTGATGAGCACCGATGTAGCCGCAGTCAACGCGGTCAGTGTGAGATAGCCGAGCTGGGGAGGGCAGTCGACCACAACGACGTCATAGTGATCATCGACTTCCGCCAGCGCATCGCCGATACGCGTGTAGAACATCTTGCCAGCAGTCGAATCCTTGCGCTGCATGGCGATCGGCGTCTCGTACTCATATTCCTGCAGTTCGAGATTGGCAGGCACGACATCGAGGTTGGGGAAATTGGTCGGCTGGATTACGTCCTTGATCGACTTGCGTTCACCGTCATATCGCAACGCTTCGTAAAAGGACTTCTTTTCGTCCAACTCTGGCTGGATGCCGTATAGCGCGGTGAGCGATGCCTGCGGGTCGAGATCAACGGCAAGCACCCGAAAGCCCTTCAGGGCGAGGAATTGTGCAAGATGGGCCGAGGTGGTGGTCTTACCCGAGCCACCTTTGAAATTGACGACCGCGATGACCTGAAGCTTCTCATGACCCTGCCGATGCGGGACCCGATCGAGAAGCTGGCGAAGCTCATTGACCTGATCGGCGGTATAATAGCGCCGGCCGGTCGAGGTCGTGCTCGGCTCGACGCCTTTCCCTTGAAGGTGCAGTTTTTTGAGATAGCTCTGCGACACACCGATAAAGTCAGCGACTTCGGCTAGTGAGAATTGGCGCAGCGTCTTCTGAGCGTTCGGCGGGAATTTCTCCTGCCGCAGCATGTCGAGCTTCGAGGATATATCCTCGCCTTGTGCGAGGATTGTATCCGCGAAACTCGTCACTCTCTCCGAAGAGGCCATTTTCACGTTCATTTAGCTATTCGCCTTCAGTCACGATAATTCTTGGAATTCGATCTAATTATCGTGACAATTGCCCGATTCCCACACCATGGCAAGAAAAATAGGGTTAACAAACCCCTAACGTGCACAAGCAAGCGCAGGGACGTCGTTTCAGAAATACGAGTTTCGTGAGCGATTCCGGTATCTTGCTGCCTGTAAGGCGAGAGTCACAAGAGCGATCCACTAACACTTTTACTAGTGGATTCGGTGGAATGAACACCGTTCGTCGCTGTCGAACTCTCGCCTGCGATGGAATCACTCGCTAACACTTTTGGCAGTAGATCGAACTTCGCTGCCCCGGCAAACCTCCTTGCGTCATCAACGCAGGGGAGATTTGTTCGATGCGCGTCGTCGCCATCAAGAATCCAAAGAGCGAGGCTGAGCACCGCCTTATCCACGAAATGCACCGGCTCCGCGCCCGCATCTTCCGCGGGCGACTGGCTTGGAAAGTCCGTTGCACATCAGGTCTCGAAATCGACCGCTTCGACAAGCTGAGGCCGACTTACGTCCTTTGCCTTGATCACTCCGACGCTGTGATCGGATGCGCGCGGCTTCTGCCGGCCACAAGCGGCACGATGCTGGAGAAAGTATTCCCACAGCTATTGGAGATGGCGCAGTTCCAGACACACCATCGAATGATCGAAAGCTCTCGATTTTGCGTGGATACGAACACGGCTGCCGAACGGGAGCAAGCAGGCCTCCACTCAGCGACGCTCGCGATGTTCGCCGGTATCGTCGAGTGGAGCGTCCTCAATGGCTATCGGGAAATCGTCACGGCCACAGATGTCAGACTTGAGCGCATCCTCCGTCGCGCTGGCTGGCCTCTCACCCGCCTCGGCTCACCGGCCCAGATCAACGAGACCAGAAGCGTCGCCGGACTGCTCCCCGCTGACTGGGTGAGCTTCGACCGACTTCGCCCCAGCATCTATTCCTCAAGTTTCTCACTTCATCAGAAGGAAGCGGCCTGATCATGCTCAGCACCCAAAACCGCTCACTCCCCCGTCTTGTCAGCAAGCTGCAAAATGCGTTGGGAGATCATCTGTGCGTCGCGCTCGAAGACCCGAGCGTCGTCGAGATCATGCTCAACCCTGATGGGCGTTTGTTCATCGAAAGGCTCGGTCAAGGAATGGCCGCAGCTGGCGAGATGACACGCTCGGCCGCCGAAACCGTGATCGGGAGTGTCGCCCATGTCCTGAATTCGGAGGTCGACGACGATCGCCCGATCGTGTCGGGCGAACTTCCAATCGGCGGGCATCGTTTCGAGGGTTTGCTGCCACCAGTGGTTTCCGGACCATCGTTCACGATCCGTCGTCGCGCGTCACGCCTCATCCCTCTGGATGATTATGTCGCGAGCAAGGTGATGACCGCGAAGCATGCCGAGATCATCCGCAGCGCTATCGCTTCGAAGCTCAACATTCTCGTAGCTGGCGGCACGGGCTCGGGCAAAACCACCCTCACCAACGCAATCCTTGCCGAGATCGTGTCAAGCTCTCCAGACGATCGACTGGTCATTCTGGAAGACACAGCCGAGATCCAGTGCGCTGCAGACAATGCAGTCAGCCTGCACACCAGCGATGCGGTGGACATGTCGCGCCTCCTGAAAAGCACAATGCGCCTTCGGCCGGATCGGATCATCGTCGGAGAGGTCCGAGACGGTGCAGCACTGACCATGCTGAAAGCTTGGAATACGGGACACCCCGGAGGAGTCGCAACGATCCACTCGAACAGCGCACGCTCCGCACTACAGCGTCTTGAGCAGCTAACCGCCGAGGCCAGCCATCAGCCGATGCAGGCCGTCATCGGAGACGCAGTCGACCTGATCATTTCGATCGAGCGAACCGCCAAGGGCCGGCGGATCAGCGAAATCCTTCATGTCAACCGCTTTGCGGGCGGCCAGTACCAGACGGAGCCCTACGCAGAGGAGAGCCGCGATGCAGCATAAGAAGTCCTTCCTGACACTGGCCGTGATTGCCTTTTCTGCCATCGCCGCCGCGTCGCCGGTCTTCGCAAGTTCTGGCGGAAGTCTTCCTTGGGAAGGGCCGCTCGAGCAGATCCAGGAATCCATCACTGGTCCGGTCGCCGGCTACATCGCGCTGGCCGCTGTCGCGATCGCCGGCGGCATGCTGATCTTTGGCGGCGAGCTCAACGATTTCGCTCGCAGGCTGATGTACGTGGTCCTGGTTGCCGGCATTCTGCTAGGTGCGACGACGATCGTCGGCCTCTTTGGCGCGACCGGTGCATCCATCGGCCTACCAACGGATCAAATCACACAAACCGTTTCGGACGATGAAGCGGGGGAGGGGGCATCGTGAGCCTCCACCGCCATCGCATTCATCGCGCGCTGTCACGGCCGAACCTCCTGATGGGCGCTGACCGCGAGCTGGTGCTGATCACCGGGCTTGCGGCCGTGATCCTGATCTTCGTTGTTCTGACGGTCTACTCGGCGCTCTTCGGCGTGGCCGTCTGGATCGTCATAGTCGGTCTGCTTCGCATGATGGCCAAATCCGACCCGCTGATGCGGCAGGTCTATGCCCGTCATATTTCCTACAAACCCCACTACCGGCCGACGGCTGCGCCGTGGCGCAAATACTAGGTGTCCTGATGGCTGCCCTCAAACGTTTCCGCGCGACCGGTCCCTCGTTCGCTGATCTTGTTCCCTATGCCGGCCTGGTCGACAACGGCATTCTGCTCCTGAAGGACGGAAGCCTGATGGCCGGCTGGTATTTCGCGGGTCCGGACTCCGAAAGCGCGACCGACCTCGAACGCAACGAGCTCTCCCGGCAGATCAATGCGATCCTCTCGCGTCTGGGGACGGGCTGGATGATTCAGGTTGAGGCCATCCGGGTACCGACGGTCGATTATCCCACGCCTGACCAGTGCCATTTCCCGGATCCTGTCACCCGCGCGATTGATGCCGAGCGCCGTGCTCATTTCGGGCGGGAGCAGGGGCATTTTGAGAGCAAGCACGCGATCATTCTGACCTACCGGCCGCTCGAGTCGAAGAAGACCGCGCTCAGCAAGTACATCTACTCGGACGAGGAGAGCCGGAAGAAATCCTATGCGGACACTGTGCTGTTCGTGTTTCGCAACGCGATCCGGGAAATCGAACAGTACCTGGCCAACACCCTGTCGATCGCCCGAATGCAGACCCGCGAGGTCCGCGAAAGGGGAGGGGAGCGGATTGCGCGCTATGACGACCTCCTGCAGTTCGTTCGGTTTTGCATCACCGGTGAGAGCCATCCAGTTCGCTTGCCCGATGTCCCGATGTATCTCGACTGGCTCGCGACGGCGGAGCTGGAGCATGGCCTGACGCCGAAGGTCGAGAACCGGTTTCTAGCAGTCGTCGCCATCGATGGCCTGCCAGCCGAGAGCTGGCCCGGCATCCTCAACAATCTTGACCTGATGCCGCTGACCTACCGCTGGTCATCGCGCTTCATCTTCCTTGATGCGGAAGAAGCGCGTCAGAAGCTCGAGCGCACCCGCAAGAAATGGCAGCAGAAGGTTCGGCCCTTCTTCGACCAGCTGTTTCAGACCCAGAGCCGATCGGTCGATCAGGATGCCATGACGATGGTCGCCGAGACGGAGGACGCGATCGCCCAGGCATCGTCCCAGCTCGTCGCTTACGGCTATTACACCCCGGTCGTCATCCTGTTCGATGAGGACCGTGATGGGTTGCAGGAAAAGGCCGAGGCCATCCGTCGGCTGGTCCAAGCGGAGGGCTTCGGTGCGCGCGTCGAGACCCTAAACGCGACAGATGCGTTTCTCGGCAGCCTGCCCGGCAACTGGTATGCCAATATCCGTGAGCCGTTGATCAATACCAGCAATCTGGCAGACCTCGTCCCGCTAAACTCGGTGTGGTCGGGCAATCCGGTGGCGCCGTGCCCGTTCTATCCGCCGAACTCGCCGCCGCTGATGCAGGTTGCCTCGGGTTCAACGCCGTTTCGCCTTAACCTGCATGTCGACGACGTCGGCCACACCCTGATCTTCGGACCGACAGGCTCGGGAAAGTCGACCCTTCTCGCGCTGATCGCGGCACAATTTCGTCGTTACGAGTTCGCCCAGATCTTTGCCTTCGACAAGGGCAACTCCCTCCTCCCGCTGACACTTGCTGCCGGCGGCGATCACTACGAAATCGGCAACGACCAGAATGGGGAGGGGAGGGCGCTGGCATTCTGCCCGCTGTTCGATCTCTCGACGGATGGCGATCGGGCCTGGGCGACTGAATGGATCGAAATGCTCGTCGCCCTGCAGGGCGTCACCATCACGCCCGACCATCGCAATGCGATTTCACGCCAGATAGGACTGATGGCGACGGCCCCCGGGAAGTCGCTATCGGACTTTGTCAGCGGCGTGCAGATGCGCGAAATCAAGGACGCGCTCCATCACTATACCGTCGACGGCCCGATGGGTCAGCTTCTCGACGCAGAAGAGGACGGCCTGACGCTTCGAGCGTTTCAGTGCTTTGAGATCGAGCAGCTCATGAACATGGGCGAGCGCAATCTGGTGCCCGTTCTCACGTACCTCTTCCACCGGATCGAGAAGCGGCTCGACGGCTCGCCTAGCCTGATTCTCCTCGATGAGGCCTGGCTGATGCTCGGACATCCCGTGTTTCGAGACAAGATCCGGGAGTGGCTGAAGGTGCTCCGCAAGGCCAATTGCGCTGTGGTACTCGCGACCCAATCGATCTCCGACGCCGAGCGTTCGGGCATCATCGACGTGCTGAAAGAATCCTGCCCGACGAAGATCTGCCTTCCGAACGGCGCCGCACGCGAGCCAGGGACGCGGGAATTCTACGAGCGGATTGGCTTCAACGAGCGTCAGATCGAGATCGTCTCGGGTGCCATTCCCAAGCGCGAATACTACGTCGCCACACCAGACGGACGGCGGCTCTTCGACATGTCGCTCGGGCCGGTGGCGCTGAGCTTCGTCGGCGCATCCGGAAAAGAAAATCTGAAGCGGATTCGCGCGCTGAAGGCGGAACACGGCCAGGAATGGCCTATCCATTGGCTTGAATCGAGAGGAGTTCACGATGCCACGTCGCACCTCAACGTCCAGTAACTGGATCGTCGCAACAATGACCGCGGCAATCGCGCTGTCTTCGATTGCTCCCGCCTATGCGGGATCTGCAACGGGCGCTGCCACCGAATGGACGCAGCTTGCCAACAATGCTCAGCTCATTGACCTTCTGAAAAGCTCCGGCCTTCAGGTCGATAACCAGCTGACCCAGATCACGCAACTGGCGGAGCAGATTCAGAACCAGCTGAAGATCTACGAGAACATGTTGCAGAACACTGCGCAGCTCCCTGACCATATCTGGGGTCAGGTCGAGAGCGACCTCAACCGACTGCGCAGCATCGTCGATCAGGGGCAAAGCATCTCGTTTTCGATGGGCAATGCCGACGACGTCCTTCAGCAGCGGTTCAAGAGCTACGCGGATTTGAAGACCAATCTGCCCAATGCTGAATCGTTCTCGAGCACCTACCAATCCTGGTCGGACACGAACCGGGACACGATCGGCAGCACGCTAAAGGCTGCGAGCCTGACAGCGGAACAGTTCGACACCGAGGAGGGCACGATGAGTTCTCTGCGATCGATGTCGGAGTCGGCCGACGGCCAGATGAAGGCCCTCCAGGTCGGACACCAGATCGCCGCTCAGCAGGTTTCCCAGATGCAGAAGCTGCGCGGGCTCGTCTCCCAGCAGATGACGATGATGGGGACGTGGCTCCAGACCGAGCAAACGGACAAGGACCTTGCGCAGACGCGCCGTGAGGAATTCTTCAGAGCAACTGCGCCCTCAACATCCGGCGGTGAAAAGATGAAGGTGGAATGGTGAGAACGAAACTGATCCTGGCCATCCTCGCAGCAATCATTTCCTTTGGAGGAACAGGCATCTGGTTCCTGATCTCGGAGAGACAGGACGCGAAGGAACGGCACGAAAAGTTCTTCGGATCGACGAAGGAGTATCCGACGTCGGGCGGCGAGAAGATGAAGATCGAGTGGTAATCGCATGACCTCTGAGCTCAAAAAGATCAGGGGCATTGCGGTGCTCGTCGCATTCATCGTCGTGTCGTTCCAGCCCGCGGTTGCACAGGAGGGGTCGGTCCTAACGGCCCTCCAGAACGAGATCACGACTGCCGCCAAGGGCTGGGAGACCACCGTCATGGATGCGGCAAGATCCCTGTTCTGGATCCTCGCCGGGATCGAAATCGGTATTGCCGCGGTCTGGCTGGCGCTTCAGGCCGCTTCGCTCGACAGTTGGTTTGCTGAACTGGTCCGACGCATCATGTTCGTGGGCTTCTTCGCCTTCGTTCTCGCGCAGGGTCCGACCTTCGCGAAGGCGGTCGTCGATAGCCTTTTCCAGATCGGCGCGGGGGGAGGTACGGCGTCGCCAGCCGATGTCTTCAATGCAGGCTTGGCGGTTGCGACCAAGATGTCAGAGAAGGTGCAGTTCGGATTGTTCGAGGACAACGCGCTCGCAATTTCGGCCGCGTTTGCGATGGTCGTCACCGTGATCGCATTTTCGCTCGTCGCCGCGATTTTCGTGTCCATAATGGTCGAGATGTATCTGGGTCTGCTCGCCGGCATGATCATGCTTGGCTTAGGTGGCTCTTCCTTCACCAAAGACTTCGCCATCCGCTACCTCATATATGCGTTCTCGGTCGGCATGAAGCTAATGGCTCTGGTCATGATTTCGCGGATCGGCTCCGAGGTCTTGATCGGTCTCGCGAACCAGCCCGACATCGGGGACCAGTTTCAGACCGCGTTGGCGATCGCCGGGATCGCGGTCGTGGTCTTCATCATCGCGATGTACGTCCCGAACATCATCCAGGGCGTGGTGCAAGGGGCATCAGTCACCGGCGGTATGGAAACTATCCGCCATGGTGGCCAGGCCGCCTCATTCGCACTTGGTGCAGCGTCACTCGCGGCGGGCGCCGTCGGGGCCGGCGCAGCTGCGGCTCAGTCAGCACGTGCGGCAGGCTCTTCTGTGGCCGGTGCAGCACTCCGCGGCATGGGCGCCGGTATCGGGTCTGCTGGCAAAGCAGCCGGCTCGGCCGCCAAGGAGAAGGCCATCGGTTCGCCCGGCGCCTATGCCGGTTCGATCATGGGGCTCGCCAATGCCAAGCTCGATCAGAGCCGGACAGGACAAAGCGGACCAAAAACGCCGCCAGAACGCAACGACAAGTAACATCAGAAAGGCGACAAGCCATGGCAGCAAACCGGCCACCCGACAGCCCCTACCTTGCCGCGCGGCAGGAATGGACGGAACGATATGGATCCTATGTCCAGGCTGCCCGCGCATGGCGGATCGTCGGCATTCTCGGACTCTCGATGGCCGTGATCGGGTTCACATATGCCATGTATCTCAGCACACAGGTCAAGCTGGTGCCCTATATCGTCGAGGTCGACAAGCTCGGGACCTCGGTAACGGCCGGCTTTCCCCAGCAGATCGAGTATGCCGATGCCCGCGTCGTCCGCGCGACACTCGGCAACTTCATCACGAGCCTGAAGTCGATCACGCCCGACGCAGTGGTGCAGAAGCAATATATCGACCGGACCTACGCGCTGCTCAGGACCTCCGATCCCTCGACCCAGAAGATCAATGCCTGGTTTCGCGGCAACTCGCCGTTTGAGAAGGCCAAGACATCGACTGTCGCCATCGAGGTCAACAACATCGTCGCACTCTCCAACCAGACCTACCAGATCGACTGGACCGAGTACGAACGCGACCGCAAGGGCAAGGAAACCGGGACACGCCGGTTTCGCGGTATCGCGACGGTCGCGCTGACCGCGCCACAGGACGAGGCCATTATCCGCCTCAACCCGATCGGTCTTTATGTCCAGGACTTCGACTGGACCGCACAGCTTTAAGGGCAGGGGAATTCACATGCACAGAACAGGATTGATCGCGGCCGTCGGCTGCATGGCCGGACTCGTCCTTGCGGACTGCGCAATGGCACAGAACATGACGTCAAACGAGGTGAAGGGGACCAACATCTCGCGCAAATGGCGCGGGACGCCCGGTCTCGTCACGACCGGGCCAGACGGGAAAGTGATCTTCCTGTTCGGCGAGACCCAGCCCTCGGTGGTGTGCTCGCCACTTCAGGTTTGCGACATCGAACTGCAGGGTGGCGAAATCGTCCGCGACGTGCTTGTCGGTGATACGGTCCGCTGGAAGGTTGAACCAGCGACATCTGGAGCAACCGGCGGGCAGGCGATCCACCTGATCGTCAAGCCGTCGGAGGCAGGCCTCGTCACGTCGATGGTCGTCACGACCTCTCGCCGGACCTATCATATCCAGCTCAAATCCCATCCCAGTCAGTATATGGCCCGGATCGGTTTCGAATATCCGGAAGATGTTTCGACCAAACTGGCCGATATCAATGCCCGGCTCGAGACCGGAGGTATTCCGGGAACCGCTCCGGATAAGCTGAACTTCTCCTATTCGGTTAGTGGTGGCGCCTCATGGCGGCCGAAGCGGGTCTATTCCGACGGCGCCAAAACCTACATCCAGTTCCCTCGGTCAATCTCCGGGCAGGATGCGCCAGTGCTGTTCGTGGTCAGCGGCGGCCAGAACCGTATCGTCAATTATCGCATGAAGAACGACATGATGATCGTCGACTACGCCGTGGACAAGGCCGTGCTCGTCTCCGGGGTCGGCTGGCGCCAGCAGAAGATCACGATCCGGCGGGGAGGCTGACCGATGAGAAAAACCATCGCCGCAATCATCGTCACCGTCATCCTTTCCAGTTGCCAGACCGCGGATGAAACGTTGACCACAAGTTCCACCCCGATTGCCGTCACAGGCGCCACCGCAAGCGCAATCGCCGGCGACATGGCCAGCCGCCTTGCCGAACAGGTCGGCCCGGCCGGCACCACGATCCTCAAAATGGACAAGGACACCTCCGAATACGCAGCAGCTCTTGAGGCCGCACTGAAGGGCTGGGGATACACGGTCATTGCCGACGGCAAAGCCAGCAAGGATCAGAAGCCTGTGGAGGTTGCTTGGTCGATCGACAGCTTCGACGGGCAGGTTCTGGCGCGGATCAGCACGCCGGCCATCGCGCTCGGTCGCGCCTACACCGCGACATCCGCGGGCGCGACGCCGGCCAGTCCACTTTCGATCATGCAACGAAACTGAGGGGAGGGGGAGACCATGGTTCAATCGCTCCAGCTCGGCACGGCGGGCAATGCTGACGATCAACAGAGCATGCGACGTCTCAATCGCCTGCCGATCATCGTCGCGATCGTCATCATCGTTCTGTTTTTCGGGGTCGTCATCATCGGCCTGTCATGGCGCGGTCTCTCATTCAACCGAGGAAGCGAGCTCGACAGCAGTTCAGCTACTCCGGCGACCACCTTCGGTGATCAGCTGAAGCGTGGAGTGACGGACGGGATCATCGGTGAACCAGAGAGAAGAGAGATATTTCAGCCGACACCTGTCGTGGTCGAACGCGAGCCCGTCAAAGAGCCCGTTGTGGAGCGGCACAACGAGGTGCGAACCGAGCCGCGCTCACGACTTGAACCGGAAGCGGAATGGAAGGCGCGCCTGAAGCGGGAACAGGACGAGCAGATCCTTCGCGAAGCGCAACGTCAGAGGATGGCAAGCCTCTGTCCGCCATCAACGCCTATGAGACAGAACTGGTTTAATTGAGAAGAGAGGATTTTCGGCTCATCGTAGCTCATTCAAAGGAAGCGAAGATGAGACAGAAAACCGGGCCGCAGACATCGTCGGCCGAGAAGACGATCAAGGATATTCGCCGCGCGACGCGCAAGCTGCATTCGTCGGAGGAGAAAATTCGCATTGTGCTGGAAGGTCTGCGCGGTGAAGACAGTATTGCCGCGATCTGCCGCCGCGAAGGGATCGCCGAGAGCCTGTATTATAGCTGGTCGAAGGAATTCCTCGAAGCTGGCAAGAAGCGGCTTGCTGGTGACACCGCCCGTTCGGCCACCAGTGACGAGGTCAAGGCGCTGCGCCGTGAAAGCCGCGACCTGAAAGAGGCGCTGGCCGACCTCACCCTGGAAAACCGCCTGCTTAAAAAAAGCATGATCGCGGATGGGGGCGACGAAGAATGAGATATCCCGCCACCGAAAAGCTCGAGATCATCCGGCTTGTCGAGGGGTCTCATCTGCCAGCCAGGCAAACCCTCGACAAGCTCGGCATTCCAAGACCAACCTTCTATCGCTGGTATGATCGCTTCCAGACCCACGGTGTTGAGGGGTTGGAAGACCGGACATCCGCGCCGTCACGGGTGTGGAACCGTATCCCCGACGATATCAGGGATCGCATCATCACACTCGCGCTCGATCATGCCGATCTGTCGCCACGCGAGCTGGCGGTGAAGTTCACCGACATGGAAAGCTATTTCGTCTCAGAGGCTTCGGTCTACCGCCTACTCAAGGCCCATGACCTGGTCACCTCGCCAGCCTATATCGTCATCAAGGCCAACAACGAGTTCAAGGACAAGACCACGCGGCCGAACGAGATGTGGCAAACCGACTTCACCTACCTGAAGGTCATCGGCTGGGGCTGGTTTTACCTGTCGACCATCCTCGACGATTATTCCCGCTACATCATTGCGTGGAAGCTGTGCACCAGCATGAAAGTCGATGATGTCACCGACACGCTCGACCTGGCACTGGCCGCCTCAGGCTGCGACAAGGTCAAGGTCGAACATAGGCCGCGCCTGCTGTCCGACAACGGTCCGTGTTACGTCGCTTCCGATCTCGGTGAATGGCTTGAGAAATACAAGATTGACCAGGTCCATGGCGCTCCCGGCCATCCGCAAACACAGGGCAAGATCGAACGCTGGCATCAGACGCTGAAGAACCGCATCCTATTGGAAAACTACTTCTTCCGGGAAGACCTCGAAGCTGAGATCGCGGCTTTCGTCGAGCATTACAACCATCGCCGATACCACGAGAGCCTCGACAATCTCACGCCCGCCGACGTCTACTTCGGACGCGGCCAAACAATCCTGCTCGAACGTGAAAGGATCAAACGAGAAACCATCAGACAGCGCCGCTTGAACCACCAGGCCAAAGCGGCTTAAATTAACCAGCTAACCGAGCCCGAAACTCCATTCTTCCAAAGCCCAAAAAGTCTCAAATCATTCGACGACGGACAGCAAGCCTCCAGGCACGCGCAACTGCACTCGATTCTCCGCTCAAGGTCGATGTCTCAGAAGTGCAGAAGACCGCCTCCGAAACCAGGACTGACGCCCGTCAACCGCTCAATGCCACGACGAACAGTGCATCCGATCTCTACAGTGCGGCAATGAAGTCCGGACTGCTCGGTCAGAACGTCGATCAAAACGAGCAGACCTCGAAGGAGGACTTTTTCAATCAGGACATCAAGGATCTTGGCTATCTGCCGAACCAGGTGGTCCCACGGCTCTCTCCCTACGAGTTGAAGCGTGGATCTGTGATCCCGGCCACAATGATCACCGGCTTGAATTCCGATCTTCCGGGCAGGATTTCGGCACAGGTGAGCCAGAACGTCTATGACAGCGCCACCGGCTACCGGCTGCTCATCCCCCAGGGTGCGAAGCTGTTTGGTCGCTACGATTCCAAGGTCTCTTTCGGGCAGGAACGCGTGCTGGTTGTTTGGACTGACCTGATCTTCCCCAACGGCTCGACACTTCAGATCGGCGGCATGTCCGGCACGGATGCCGAGGGATATGGAGGTTTCAAAGACAAGGTCGATCGCCACCTCTGGCGCACATTCGGCTCCGCCGCGCTCGTTGCTATCATCGGCACGGGGATCGATATGTCGATGCCAGAGAGTTCCACACTAGCCACGCAGGATACGGCTTCAGATGCAGCGCGGCGGAATTTTGCCGAATCGTTCGGTCGTGTGGCGGAACAGACCATCTCGAAAAATCTCAATGTGCAACCGACCATAACGATCAGGCCGGGCTACAAATTCAACGTGCTCGTTGATCAGGATATTATTTTCCCGACGTCGTATCGGCAATAGAATAGAGTTCGGCGCAAACGGGTCAGCGACTATGTAATTGAATCGCGATGACATAATACAATCTTGCGTGGCTAAAATCTTTCCCTTAGTAGTCAAGTTTAGGCGGGCGCGATCATGCGCTTCGCCTCCGTTTCGGAGCGACCGCGCCCTCGACAAAGGGTACTGCCACTTATGACTGCAACCTTGTTGCGTTCATACCCTCACGCAAAGGAGGCCATGAATTGAACCAATGGTTTGAGCGTTTGACCGAACAGGTCGCCTTGGCACATGACGAGGCCACGGTGAAGGCGACACTGGAGAAGCTAAGTCGGGAAGCAGGTTTTGGGGCGTACGCCTATCTCAATCTGCAAGCGGAAACGCAAACGGCGATCTCAAACTATCACGTCGAATGGCAGCAGCGGTATTTCGAGAAGTCCTACGCTCTCATTGATCCCGTTGTGCGAAACGCGCGCGATCAGTTGGAAGCCTTCGCGTGGTCCAACGAAGCGTCGCTCAGAATGAGCAAGGAGCGTCGGAATTTCTACGGCGAGGCCGGTGAGTTCGGAATACGCTCCGGTATTACAATTCCGATCAAGACTGGATTTGGGCGGATGGCAATGCTTACGCTTGCTTCGGAAGAGGCCGATTTCGCGATCGGGCAGGCGCTGAGCCCTGTGCTCGCGGCTTCCGCGGTGGCGCAATTACACTCAAGGCTCGAAGGTCTTGGCGCCAAGCCGACCCATCACACTCCAATCCGCATGAAATCTGATGAACTGACCTGCCTGCGCTGGTCTGCGGAAGGCAAGTCCATGAAGGCCATCGCCATCATTGAGAACACGACATACGCCAATGTGGCATTCTTCCTCCGCAACGCCAAATCGGCGCTGGGCGCGACAAGCTTGCCCCAGGCGACCGCAATGGCCAAGGAATTCGGCCTGATCTAGGTCAGTGCCCCTTAGATTTCGGCATGTCGGGGATATAGCCCAAAATGTCGAGAAGCGTTGACACGACCGTCTGTTGCGCGTGGACGGCGATCATGGCAGCGATGTAGTCTTGGCTAGCCTCCCGAGCTGATTTCGGCTCAGACGCACCGTCGAGCTTTGCCTCAAGCATCACCGCGTTGTCGCGCAGGCGACGGTGCTTTTCGATCTCGCGCACGACGTGGCGCTCGATCTCTTCGGGCGGCTGATCACTCATCAATCCGATAAGTGGGCGCAATATGAGTTTGGTATCAGACACAGGCCCGTCTGCACTTGCTTTGAACATTATCGGTCCAATTACCGTCCATATACCACCGATGTAAACCTTCTTCGAACCGAGGTATCCACGGAGGCAAATCGGTTTAAATCTCAATTACATACTATAGTTGATAAACTTAAAGTATGTAAACGTCGATCTTCAGCGCATGGATATGCGCAAGCTGGTCGGCCGGAATTTTGCCCGCCTCCGTCGGGAAAAAGGCCTGACACAGGAGGATGTGGAAGCACGCTCCGGCTTCAGCCAACAGTATCTAAGCGGACTCGAAAGAGGGAAGCGAAACCCCTCCGTCGTCACCCTATACGAGATCGCCCAGGCCCTCGGCGTCAGCCATGTAGAGCTGGTCACGCCAGAGCAGTCAGACTGAGTAGTCGAAACTCTCTACCGGTCAGTATGACTGGAATTCTCTCTGAACCTACCGAGGACCGACGTCCCACTTCACAACGCGCAGCGAAATCGCTATATATTCTCCACAAGGAGAATGATTATGGTTCAGATGTCGCGTGCCTATACGCCTGCGGAAGCGGCCGCCGTCAGCGAAATCGCCGTGAAATCGGTGCACAACGCTATCGACAAACGGATCATCGCGCGTCGGCTTTCGGAAGACGAAGGGCGGGCACTGTCCGACGACGACCTGCTGCGCCTCAAGCTCTGGTATGGAGTCGGCTCGATCCTGTCCGCCGAGCGCCGCCAGCGGCTCTTCGACACAATTGACCAAAATCCGGACGCCGATACCATACGAGCGGACGATTACCTGATCGTCGATGTTGCGCGCGCCCGAGAGCAGCTTGCTGCGCGAGCGGAGGCGCTTCGGGAAGCGGAGCGGGTAATCGGATCTGTGAAGGGTGTCCTTGGCGGCGAGCCGGTCTTTAACAAGACCCGCATTCCAGTCAGAGCGATTGCCGCCATGAAGGCCCAGGGCGCGACCACCGAGGAGATTGTCGAAGGATATCCTTCGCTCACCATGCGTATGGTCGAACTCGCGGAGATCTGGACGGCTGCTCACCCGGCTCGGGGTCGGCCTCGCAAGCTTTCCGACCTTGGCGCGACCGTGAAGTCGTCAAAGCGGCTCTCCCTTTCGAAGGCTGCCGACAGGCCGGCCGGTAGCTGATACCGTGAAGTTCCTGATTGATGAATGCCTGCACACCTCGCTCGTGGCCGTTGCCAACGATAACGGCCACGACGGCTTCCACGTAAACTGGCTTGGCCTGAGCGGCGAAAAGGATTGGGATCTGATGCCACGCATCGTCGCGGAGGATTACACCTTCGTCACGAACAATGCGCGTGATTTTCGAAAGCTCTACGGCATGGAAGACGTCCATGCCGGTCTGATCATCATTGTGCCTCAGGTCGTTCCAGCGCTACAGCGAGACCTGTTCGAACTCATTTTGCAGGAGATCGCCGGCGGCGACGAACTCCTCAATGAAGTGATCGAGATCAGCATCGAGGATGACGAAGCGGTACTCACGCGCTACTCGCTCCCGACGACGTGAAGTAAACGCTGACAGGCTCCAGGCCAGCCTTGGGACCAAGCTCTATTTTGGGCCGCCGATCCTCGTCAGATCGATCCGGATGCTGGCATCGTCAGGCTCCGATCGCTCTTCTTTCACCTGCGGCGTGGCGTCGGCGTCCGGATTCTCTCCAGCATCGTCGACCTCCACCACTGATTTTTGAACGACAGCGCCACCGGGGTCCTCCGCCTGGAACACGCTCTCGCCCTCGAACTTCCCAGTCTGCCACGCATGCACAGCATCGTCGAAGAGCTGCGGGAAGACCTCTTCACTCGTCGGGTTGCCATACCATTTGGCGACGATGCGGAGGATCTTGGCAAACATCGTCGTGCCCATCCGCAGATTGGCGCAGGGCTCGACCAGATTGACCTTCAGTTCGGAAACATCCTTCAGGCCAATGCCCGCCGGGATCTGGGTGAGGCCGACCCGCACGACAGAACCACCGATGTTCTCGCGAACGATCTCGATCGCTTCCTCGGGCGTTTTCGGCTTGGGAACGAGGATCAGGCGGCCGCCGGACCTCACTGTGATGGCCAGCGGATCCTCCGACCCAACGGCCTGCACGAACTGTTCGACGATTGCCGGCTTCAGCGATGGGTCGGCACATTCCTTGATCAACGCAGCATCCAGCATGCGAGCTCCTAAAGCTTAAGTGTTGAACGAGATGACGAGAGGCAGGCCGAACAGGCGAGCCCAGGCCTCACTGCCCGCCCGCTGGATTTCGATGATAGATGTCCCTGCGGTCCACCAGCCGTTCCCGACTGCGACGATGGCGTCGGGTCGGTTGAACGCCGATTGCAGGACCGGCCAGACAAGAAGCTGCTCGTAGCAGATCAGCGGCGCCACGGTCTGGTCGCCAACATCCACGACAGCATCGGCGAAGATATGTGCCCGGGCGCCGCCTTGTTCGCCAACCCAGGCTCGCCATGGCTGCCACATCGATCCGGGCACAGGCATCCTCTCCCGATAGAGAATGTCGCTCCCATCAGCCGACACTTTCACAAGCACATTGTCATAGCCTTGGCTGTCGATGACGACCGCTCCCGCGATGACAGTGATGCCCTTATCCGTGAGAGATCGCTGCCAGAAGCGGCCAACCGTCGGCGTCCAGAAGCCGAGAGTGCTTTCCGGCAGCACGACCGTTGTGCCTGGCGGCTGAAGGCGCACGAGGTCGATCAGCTCCTGTTGCCGCTTGAGGCCAGCTTCGCGACCAAGAGATGCGCCCATTTCGAGGTCGACACCTATCCACGACGCAGGTAGAACCGGCGGTGTCCACTCAGCGGCGGACCAGAGCCAGAGGCCCGTCATGGCCAAGGCTGCAGCCGGCCGATATTGCGTCATCATGACGATCAGGCCGGCTGCCATCGCACCCAGACCCAACCATCCCCAGCCCGGAAACAGAACGCCTGCGGCGGTGATCGGATGCGCCCATCCAAGAATGCCGAAGGGTGGGATCGCCATTGCGACGCAAGCAGCCAGATAGCGGAGTGGTTTTTGCCATCCCTTGCGATCCGTCCAGAGCAGGGAATGCACTCCTACGAAAGCGGAGGAAGCGACCAGCCATAGCAGAAGACCGGGCCAGATATCCGATGAATAGAAGTTCGATACACCCTGCGGCAATCCCCGCGATGCGGCGAGGAAGTAGGCCGCGGAGGCTGCCATTGCCTGCAGGCGCGTCCGCGCCAGAGACCAGAGCATGGGGAAGCTCGCTGCGAGCGGAAGTAGAAGGACATGACCGCTCCAACCGATCCATCCAGCGCTCGTCGATAGTACGACGAGGACAACCGTCCGGAAGAGGTTATGGCGCATAGGTCCAGACCTCCTGCGCCAGTCCGAGTATGCCATCCATCGGCAGAGGACCAAAATATCGGCTATCGAACGATCCCGGAAACTCAGAATGCAGAAAGACCATCCCTGGCGGGACGACACCCCCATCGTATTGCACCATCTCACGTCCCTGGCCGTCCACGGGTGCAACGCGCGAGTGTGGCAACGAGTGACCATCGACGCGGACATCATCATCGATCTCGATCATCTGTCCGGATGTCGCCACAACGGTCTTGATGAGTGGCGCGACCCAGCCTCTGCAGAGGCCGAAGCGCAGATATCCACGCGCGCGGGCTTTATGCATTTTGTCGGTGTCGGGTGGGCAAATGAAGACGCGATCGCCAGCCAGGATCGCGCGATCGGGCTTGACGATCCGCCACAAGCCCAGCGGCTCGCTTGGTGTGAGATTGACCCTGAAGCCCTGACCTCCGATCAGCACAATGAAACCGAGAGTGAACAGACTGACGCTGGAGATCCGATAGAACCAGACAAGCCGTTTCATGCGCCGTAGCACTCTGTGTCGATGACGCATCTTCACTTGAGGGCCAGCCCCTGGGACTTCGTCTGCCGCAGCGTCTCAGCCTGCTTGAGTGCCGTCACGCTGCGCTCGTGGGCCGACAACTGCTGAACGGTCCGCATCGTGTTCCAGGCCTGTTGCACCTCGCTCTTCTGGGCAGCATTCATGCCTGAAGTCACGCGCTGGAATGCCTCGCCATCTGTGTCCTTCGCCGCAAGCGGAAGCAGGGTCCTTTCTCCAAAACGTTCCGTGACCGCCTTGGCAAAACCCTCCAGTTCAGCCTTCACCATCTTGTCGGCGAGCGCATATTCGAGACCCGAGGGCAGATCATTCCTGTCGATCGCGTCACGTACCCGTTCGAGCACGCTCTTCGCATTGGCAGAGAGGGCAGGGATCTCCAGGGCGACCTGTCTACGGACAGCGAGCTCCTGTGCGTGGTTGCGACGTTCGGCCTCGCCACGCTGGCGCAGGTAATCACCGATGCTGTCGGCCAGCGGCGCGGCATTCTTCAGCGCTCGATCTCTGTCCAGTTTGTCGGCGCGGCTGGCGAGCAGACCGGTTTTGCCCTTGAGAGCGCCGAAGGTTTCAGGCTCTGCAGTGATCCGTGAAAGCGTCTTCGCCGCAGTTGCCGGATCGCTCAACATCGCGTCGACATCCACCGCCTTGAACGCTGCTTCGGGCTGCGCGTAAACGTGATGGAAGCGCATGGACACTTCCTCCCACTGCTTCTTCAAGGCAGGGTCGGCGGCGATCCTGTCTTCGACGGCCTGGTCGATTGTTTTGGGGAAGGTCGTGATGCCTGATACCATCGGCTTTTCCTCCTTGGCTGTGTTCGGGATCGAGATATTGCCGCTGCCACGGGTCAGGCCGAACCTTGCGCCGAGGGCTGAGAGTTTTGCCGCAAGATCGATAAGCCGCTGCTTCTGGCGTACGGTCCAGGCGAGCCGATCCCTCGAGATTGTGCGGGCGACATTCATCAGATGCAGGCCACGCGCCTCTGCAAAGCGCAGCGCGGCGCGATAGGACAATGCGCTCTCATAGTCGAGGGTCGTTTCCTTCGATCCATCGCGGGCAAGCCGCTCCTTGAGCCGCTCTATCGCTAGTTCCGCAACGTGGATGACTTTCCAGGTATTCCGCTCGGCCGTCGTGCCATCCGGCAATGTGACCGTCTCAGATCCATCGTGCTTGAGACCGATGCGATCACCGATATTAGGCCGAGCCTCCTCGATGGCCCGCTTGAGGTCGACACCCCAGATCGTGCGTTGCTGTCCGTCACTATCTTCGAGCGTTACGTAATAGCTGTCGCGGTTTCCGGGCTTGTGTTCATAGGGCGCGACACCATGCTCGACGAGCATTCCGCCGCGGCGGTTGGTGAACTCTTCCATGCTGACATGGAGCTCGGCTGCCTCTCGATGGCGCGTCATCGCGACATAGGTCAGGTGACGGTCGAGCGTGCTGGACGCGAGGACTTTGACACGGTCGACGGTTGCTCCCTGGGACTTGTGGATCGTGGTCGCGTAGCCATGATCGACATTGGCGTAGAACCGCTGTTCGACGATAACCTGCGTGCGGCTCTCCCCGTCGCCGATCTCGGCCACGATGCGACCGGGTGCTGCATCCAAAACCTTGGCCAGCATGCCATTCTTGACGCCGAGGCTGCCCTCGTTCTTCAGGAAGACGATCTGGTCGCCAGCGGCAAAACGACGGGGGCCGTCCTCGGTGTTGAACGCAAAACCTTCGCCGACAATGCCGCGCTCGACGAGCCTGCCACGCGCCAGCTCGTTCAGTTCGCGCACGTCACGACGACGATGTGCAAGGATGAGCGTAGTCTTGTCGGGATCGAAATCCCGGTTCCAGCTCTCGATCAGTCCTCCAATCGCGTCCTTCCTCGTCCAGCCCGTTTGCACCAACCCGGCCTGCTCATAGGCGTTCAGTGCTCTCGCCACGTTTCCACGCGCCAGATCGAGTGAAGCATCCCGCATCCACAGATCTTTCTGGCGGTAGATGGTCTCCAGCTCCGCATAGCCGACGCGATCCGTGATGGCCCGGAATGCGGCGCCGGCCTCGATTGGCTGCAACTGATCGGGATCACCGATCAGGACCAGCTTGGCGCCGGCCTTCGTCACCGCTTCCACGAACAGTGCGAGCTGACGAGAAGAGACCATGCCCGCCTCGTCGATGACGAAGATGGTCTTTTCGTCGAGGTGATCCCGCTCCTTCTTCCAACGCAACTCCCAGGACGAAAGCGTGCGCGAGACGATGCCGGCTTCCTTCTCCAAGCCTTCTGCCGCCTTGCCGGCCAGCGCCCCACCGACGACCCGATAGCCAGCGGCCTCCCATACCTCACGCGCGGCCTTCATCATCGTGGTTTTCCCGGCGCCGGCACGGCCGATGACAGCGGCAATCCCCGCGTCGCCAGCGACATGTTCGATCGCCGTCTTCTGCTCGTCGGACAGACGATCGTGCCGAGCAAACGTGGTATCGAGCACAGCCTTGCGAACACCGTGCGAGGACCGCTGCGAGAGCCAGATCGCACGATTGGCCATCTCCGCTTCCAACCGGATCAGCTCGCGCGTCGTGTACTTTACCGATGTCCGGGCACCACTCGCAAAGTTCACTCGCTCGCGATCAAGCCGCAGCGTCTCCGGGCTCTGCAGGATGCGCGCCATCAAGCTTTGGAAAAGGCCGGCATCATCGATATAGCGATGGAGGATTTTGGCGACATCGCGCTCGTCGAAGACGCTTTTTTCCCGCGTGATCAGATCAAGCACGATCTCTGGATTGCGCTGGATCCGGCGGGCATTTTCAGCACGCCGCCCCTCCTGCAGTTCCAGCCGCTCAAGCGCGGCTTTCTCCTCAACCCCCTCTGCTTTCCTCTCGATCGCCTTCGTGCCGACGCCGAGATGGATGGTCGGCGTAAGCTCGATGCCCTGCTTCTCGAAGGACCGGCCATCGACCCGGATATCGAGGCCCGCAAGCGCGAGATGCCGGTTCAGGCAGTCGAACCAGCCGTCGCGAAACCCATTGAAGTTTTCGAGCCCACCGGCCCAGAGTTCGTAGACGATCTTGCCGCTGTCGTTGCGAAGCGGTTGGCTATCTGGTCCGGTGACCGCTACCTTCTTCGGTCCGAACCCGTCCTCGGTCAGCGGTCGCAACGTCGTCATCAGGTGGATGTGCGGATTGCCCGGTGCGTCGTGAAACACCCAGTCGACAACCATGCCCTGAGCTGTGATGTGGCGCGCCACAAAGTCCCTGACGAGCTCGATGTTTTGTTCGGCCGACAGCTCTAACGGCAGGGCGATGGTGATGTCCTTTGCGAGCTGCGCATCAGACCGCTTCTCAAACTCTTCGACCTTGTTCCAGAACGCTTCCGACGCACCAGATACAGACCGATCGGCAATCATCGATTGCAGCCATTCAGGCGCATCGGGCGGAATGACGAACTCCTCATGAAGGAGGCCCTGCTTGCGGGTGTAATCGATCGTGCGGGCTTCCCGCTCATAGTCCATCCTGGCGCAATGCCGGTAGGCCGCCGACAGCACGGCGCTGCGGCCTGAGCCGCGGGCGACAATGCTGACGGAGAAATGCGGGACGGCCATTCCAGAAAACGCTCCTGCGATCGAACAAAATCAACGTGTTCGTAAGGATCGGGTGGCCCCGCCAGGGCCCACAAGCAACGCGTCGCATCAGCGACGTATAATTGCGCCCTTCGGATCCGTCCTTCGAACGGACGGGATGATGCTCAAAAGCGTAGGCTCCGCCTACTCGCATTTCTGTTAGTAGATCGGCACGCCGATCTGAACGACTCTGGCTGCGTGAACCACGTCATGCAGCAACAGAGGACAATCCAGAGATGAAGAAGCCCTCCTCCAAGATCCGCGAAGAAATCGCCAAACTCCAGGAACAGCTCAAGCACGCGGAAACGAGAGAGGCCGAGCGCATCGGACGCATCGCGCTGCGGGCAGGGCTTGGAGAGATCGAAATCGAGGAGACGGAGCTTCAGGCGGCGTTCGAGGAATTGGCGAAACGCTTTCGCGGAGGCAAACCCGGTTCGGTCGGAAGGAAAGGAGCCAGCGACAGCAGCACGGGCAGCGGGCAGACCGAGACGGTCGGCTCTGGCTCGACTTCGGGCATCGCTGGTGAGGCTTGAGCGGATGAGCAGGAACGCGACTTCCGATGCCCGGAAGAAGGACACGCGCGACAAGATCGAGCTTGGCGGCCTGATCGTCAAAGCCGGTCTCCGCTACGAGAAGCGGGCGCTTCTGCTCGGCGCACTGATGGATCTGCAGCGTCGGCTGAAGTCCGACGACAATGAGCGAACGCGATTGACAGCGATCGGGGCGGAGGCGTTCGGCAATGAATGCGAATAGGATCGTTCTCGTCATTCTGCCTGCGGCCATGATCGCGGCGACCGTGTTCGCGCTCACCGGCATCGAGACATGGCTTGCCGGGTTCGGAAAGACGGAGGCTGCAAGGCTTGCTCTTGGACGGATAGGGGTCGCGGCGCCATACGTGGCGTCTGCGGCCCTTGGTCTGATTTTCCTGTTCGCGACAGCCGGATCGGCCAGCATCCGTGCCGCGGGGCTTGGTGCCGTAATCGGAAACGCCGCAGTTATCCTGACAGTTTGTGCCCGGGAAGGTGTGCGGCTTGCGGCGTTTTCCTCTCAGGTGCCGGCGGGCAAATCCGCGCTGTCTTATCTGGATCCATCGACCATGATCGGCGCTGCTGCGGCACTAATATCTGGCTGCTTCGCGATGCGCGTGGCGATAATCGGCAACGCCGCCTTCGCCCGGGCTGCGCCCAAACGCATCACTGGCAAACGCGCCCTGCATGGCGAGGCTGATTGGATGACGCTCCCTGAAGCCGACAGACTGTTCCCGGCGACTGGCGGCATCGTGGTGGGCGAGCGGTATCGCGTCGACCGCGACAGTGTCGCTGGTGTTTCGTTCCGTGCCGACACCACCGAGACGTGGGGTGCTGGCGGAAAGTCACCGCTGCTGTGCTTCGATGGCTCGTTCGGCTCTTCCCACGGCATCGTCTTTGCCGGATCGGGTGGCTATAAGACGACCTCCGTCACGATCCCCACGGCGCTGAAGTGGGGAGGTTCGCTCATCGTGCTCGACCCCTCGAACGAGGTCGCGCCCATGGTCTCGAGGCATCGGGAAGAGGCGGGGCGGCGTGCGCGGATCCTCGATCCGAGTAAACCCGCAACCGGCTTCAACGCACTCGACTGGGTCGGCCAGTATGGCGGCACAAAGGAGGAGGACATCGCCTCGGTCGCATCATGGATCATGAGCGACAGCGGTCGCGCGAGCGGTGTCCGTGACGACTTCTTCCGTGCCTCAGGCCTTCAACTCCTGACGGCGATCATCGCCGATGTCTGCCTCTCCGGTCATACGCCGAAGGAGGAGCAGACACTGCGCCAGGTGCGCAGCAATCTGTCAGAGCCTGAGCCGAAACTTCGACAGCGTCTGCAGGATATCTACGACAACTCGGAATCCGACTTCGTGAAGGAAAACGTCGCCGCCTTCGTGAACATGACGCCGGAAACCTTCTCCGGTGTCTATGCCAATGCCATCAAGGAGACACACTGGCTTTCGTACCAAAACTATGCGGCGCTAGTCTCCGGTTCGACATTCCGCACCGAGGACATAGCATCTGGTAAGACGGATGTGTTCATCAACATCGATCTGAAGACGCTGGAGACCCATAGCGGATTGGCGCGCGTCGTGATCGGCTCGTTCCTGAACGCGATCTACAATCGCGATGGCGCGATGGATGGGCGAGCGCTCTTCCTGCTCGATGAGGTGGCCCGTCTCGGCTACATGCGCATTCTGGAGACCGCGCGAGACGCCGGCCGCAAATACGGCATCACGCTGGCTATGATCTATCAGTCGATAGGCCAGTTGCGCGAAACCTATGGCGGACGCGATGCGTCGAGCAAATGGTTTGAGAGCGCGAGCTGGATATCCTTCGCAGCGATCAATGATCCGGAGACCGCCGACTACATTTCTCGACGCTGCGGTGTGACCACAGTCGAGATCGACCAGGTCAGCCGTAGCTTCCAGTCGCGGGGCTCGTCGAGAACCAGATCGAAGCAGCTCGCGGCCCGTCCGCTCATCCAGCCGCATGAAGTGCTGCGCATGAGAGCTGACGAGCAGATCGTCTTCACGGCAGGCAACCCGCCGCTGAGGTGCGGTCGCGCCATCTGGTTCCGGCGAAACGACATGAAAGCCTGCGTTGAGCAGAGCAGGTTCTCGCGTCGCGAAGCGCCCGCCCATGAGCAATGAAGAGCATCGGAGAAATCAGCATAGCGACGGCCGCCAGGGCGTGATTTCGGGAATTCTCGTCATGCTTCGGTTCGGAGAGCGGGCAGCCGCAGGAGGCTTAGCATAGCGCCGCGTCAGCGGAAGCCGGGACCGACTGCACCCGACCGAGGCATTCCGCTTTTGACAGCCATCTATCGCTCGGGAACTCCATCGGTCAGTCCGTCGAAAACCTCCATCATCGCAGTGGTGATGGCTTGGTCGAGAGCGTTGCCAGCAGCGCGGACGTCATCTACGGAGCCATCGCTAGCAGCACGCGCAAGCTCGTAACCCTGATCTACGCCAATCTGCTTGGCCAACTCGATCGCCCAAAGGCCGAAGTCCTCACGGTTATCGATCTGGACAGCTTCTTCCATCTGCGCCTCCCTTCGTTAGTTCGCTGTCTCCCTCTTACTGACACTTCACCTATCACGAGTGCAGATGTTGGACCCGATGGTGTTGCTCGTCACCAAGGACGGGCATCCGCTTTCGGACCTCGGCTCCTGCGGGCTAGCAAGAATTGTCGCATTTGATATCGGTCGGTTGCCAAGCAGGCTCGCGAGTAGACAGGCAGTTGGTATCGCCGATTGACTACCTATCGAAGATGCCACACCTCCCTCCTCGAGCCAGGCGGCGTTTGCCGAGGCGCAGAAGTCCGGCATGAACAAAGTGAGCCAGCGCTTCGGTACTGCGGACAAAACCGCCTTTTGTAGCGGCATGTGACGCCTTGGCTCGGCGGTTAACGTCGTAACTACAGGCTCTGCTGACAAGCGCCATGTCGTTTACAGCCTTGGCGGTGTGTTGCGTGAGCGACTCCGCCCTACACTTTGAGCGCGGTTCTCGTCATCGAAAGTCAGCCTCAGCCGAACCGCGCCAAACAGGCTCATGCGACCGACCGTGTTGCTGTCGGTTGGCTAAGCAAGGTTAACGTCCTTACCGGAGCCAAATCTCCCTGGGATCGGTGCACGCCCACAATCAACGATGAACCGGCATCCGCTAGATCCGAAAGGAATTCCCAAATTGCGGAATGCAGACTTGGATCGAGCGATGCGAAGGGCTCGTCGAGGAGAACAAGCGCTGGTTTTCGCAACGCAGCTAGCGCGATGTTGAGGCGCTGCCTCTCCCCACCGGACCAGGTCGAGGCGGGCAAGTTCCAGATCTGCGGCGGCAGCGCCAGGCGCTCAAACACCTGCGTCACGTAGGAGGGGAGCGCCACCTCGCAACCGAGCTCCATGCCCGACTTGCCGGGAATCGCTGGCAGAAACTGCGTGCAATAGCCGATGGCGGCTCGACGCACCACGACGAGTTCCGGTACAGAAAGGCCAAGCAGATCGCGCCGCCACTCGTCGATTTCCAGGATCGCCGTGCCCGCCGTCGCCGTACGAGTGCCGTAGATCAGGTCGAGCAGGGTTGATTTTCCCGAGCCGGAGCCACCGACTACCAGTCCCACCTCCCCTGCTGTCAGCGTAAAGCTCACCGGACCGACAATGCGTTCTCCATACCGCTTTTCGAGGTTTTCCACGCGTAGAATTGCCATTTCCACCCTCAAATCATCGCTGAGACGAGATCACGCGCCACCGAATGGCGGGGATCGGCGATCAACCGGTCGGGCGGAGCCTCCTCCACCATTCTTCCGCCATCGAGCACGATCACACGGTGGGCGATCAGGCGGGCAATCCTGAGGTCATGAGTTACGAGCAGCGCCGCTATGCCCGAACGGCGCAGTAGCTCGGAGAGCAGGGCTAGAAGCAATGCCTGAGCAGTTGTATCGAGGCCCGTCGTCGGCTCGTCGAGAAAGAGGATGCGTGGGCGGTGCACCAGCGCGCGGGCAATCTGCAGTCGCTGCTGCATGCCGCCGGAAAAGGTGCCCGGAAGGTCACCGGTCCGCGCCGCATCGAGATCGAGCGCAGCAAACCAGCGCTGCGCAGCCGCTAGCGCCTTGCCGAAATGGCGCTCGCCATTGTCGAATAGCGGCTGGACGATGTTGGCGGCCGCGCTCCGCGCCATGTCGAGCGTGTCACGTGCGTTCTGCGCGACGAAGCCGAAATGCCGGCGACGGAGAGTAACAAGGGCCTGCTCAGGAATGTCGTACAGCGATGTCGGAGCCTCGCCGCCGTAGGCGAGCAGCACCCGACCCTCAGTCGGGCGCAGCCGCCCTGCGGCGATGCGCAGCAGCGTCGACTTGCCCGCGCCGGACTTGCCCACGAGACAGAGGACTTCGCCTGGATAGAGCGCAAGCGCTACGTCCGAGACGAACCGGCCATCGAAGGAGATGCGGTCGAGCGTCAAGATCGGAGAGGGCAGATCAAGCACCGGCATTCTCCTCAGATCGCTGCGAACAGCATTCCGTATCAGAACAAACCCATTCACTCGTTCCGTCGTCGCTGAGAAGGAGGTGGTCGAGATGGCTGGTCGCGCAACCGCAGATGACGCATCGCCGCCCGTCCTCCGGAAGGCCGGGGTCGAAGGGTACATCCTCGAAGGCGACGCTTTCGACCCGCGTATAGGGTGGCAGCGCATAGAGCCGGCGCTCACGCGCCGCGCCGAAAATCTGGATGGCGGGTGAATTGTCGAGGCGGGCATTGTCGCGCCTTGGGATCGGCGAAGGAGACATCAGGTAGCGGCCTTCGACCATGACGGGATAGTCGTAGCCGGGCTGAATGACGCTGCGGCTTCCCGTCCTCTCCTCGAAAAGCCGCGTATAGACCCTGCCGTAATCGGCCTCGGCGTGCATGCGGGCTGCCTCACCCGCGGAATTGACGAAGGCGCGCAGGGGATCCGGCCGCGGTACCTGGTAGATCACGACCTGCCCTTCAGAAAGGGTTGCCTCCGGCACGCGCTGGCGCACCTGGATCAGCGTCGCCTCGCGGGTCAGCGTCGTGGTGGCGACGAAGGCCGTGCGGGTAAAGAAGGTGCGGATATTTACGGCATTCACCGTCTCGTCGGAGCCGTGATCGGTGATCTTCAGACGGTCGTCCCTGCCGAGGAGGCTCGCCGTAACCACCATGCCGCCGACGCCCCAGCCATAGGCGATCGGCATTTCCGGCGCGATGAAGGGCACCTGGTAGCCGGGAATGGCCAACGCCTTCAGGATCGTACGCCGCACGCATCGTTTGCTGTCCTCGTCGAGGTAGGCGAAGGTCTCAGTCATGCCCGCCCCTCGCCCGCCGGATTGTTTCGAGATCAGCTTGGAAATCGGAGTAATGTGGCAGCTTGAGATGCGAGACATAGCCGCTCGCTTCCACCCCGTCGCCATGCGCAAGCACCAATTCCGCGTCAAGTCCGGATTTAATCGCCTGATCGACGGCGGCCATCGCCACGGCCTTGCGTTCGTTGGCACCGAAGGCGACGCCGAAGCCCGGCGAAAGATCCGATTGCACCCCGTCGAGCACCGGAGCCACCATACGGCAGGCCGTCACCTCGACGTCGCCGATAGAGACCGTGAAACCGATATCCTCCAGCTCGACGAAGACTTCCACCTCGCCCACCGAAAGATCCTCGACATAGGGATGGGACGCACCGGCTGTGCGAAGGCGTGTATAGGCGAGCCCCGTCAAGAACCCCTCCTCACCACGAACCAGATGGCCAAGCGTTTCAGACCCGCCGTAAGGGGGACGCAGCGGCACCCGAGTGATATCGGTGGGCTCTTGTCCGGACGATGCCCCCTGGCCGTTCTTCTCCGCAGGCAAATGATCGTAGTGTGGAAATGGCGCGGGAACCATGGCAGGCTCCGCTGCCCCCAGATCGTCTGGTCCTGCCGCTCTCGAGGGGCTAAGGAGAGCCGCCCCTTCCATTAGCGAGAAATCGAGCAGCCGATGGGTGTAGTCATAGGTCGCGCCGAGGATCTGACCGCCCGGCAGTTCCTTTGCGGTTGCGGATATATGCCGGTCATGGCGCATGGCCAAAAAATCGATGGGCTCACAATGCCCCATGCGCCGCAGTGTAGCGCGATGGGCCCGCAGGAGGAACGTCGCCTCCGCCACATCGCCCTGGGCCTGCTTCAGCGCAAGGGCGGCGAGGTCGCGGTCGTAGAGCGCGCCTTCTGTCATCACCCGGTCCACCGCGCCGCGCATCTGCTCGCGGATCTGCGTGACCGACAGTTCAGGCACGGACGGATCACCCCGCCGGTTACGCGCCAATGCCTTGAGGCTTTCCGCAATGGCGGTCTCGCCGCCCTTAACGGGAACATACATCGGATGCCTCCAACCTTACGCTGCGGGGAAGGCAGACGCAGCGATCGCCTGCCGTCAGGATGACGTCAACGCCGAGCGGATATGCCGCATTGTTACGCGCCCATTGCGCAAGGAACGCCGCCGGCAGGCCGAGCGGCGCGAAGGTACGGCCCCCGGGCCCGACACCCGGCCCCGCCAACCTGAGCGGCAGGCCGCCGGAAAGATCTGCGACCTCCGCTATGATGGTGGCGGAAAGATGCGGATCAGCCGGGGTTCCCGTGGAGAAGACGTCGAGACGGTCCAGCATCTCGCTACGACAGAGCGCGAAGGCGCATGTCTTTTTATCCACCATCGGCCACCGCGCGGCCACCGCGCGATCCCGGACCTCCGCAAAGCTTTCGTCGATCCAGAGGGGCGTGGTGGTGTCGGCAAGCGTTGTAAGAACGACAGCGTGCGCCGCCTGCCGTTCCGCCAGGGTGACGATTGTGCCGGGATAGGAAAAAGCCTCCAGAAGCTGGCGGAATGCACGCTGATCCTCGTGGACACGGTTCACGCCGCTCCGGTCGATCTCGATCTTCACGGTGCTCCTCCCTCCCGCGCCGCTGTGAAAAAATGCGCGGCCGTCGCCTGTGCTGCATCAGCCTTGCTGCGTCGTCGTTCGCCGATGGCCACCTTGGCCGGTTGCAGCAATTCCTGTGCGAGGCAGGCTCTAAGTTGCGGTTCCTGGAGAAGCGCATCGAAGACAGCGGCTATTTCCGCCCGCTCCGGGTCGCGACCAAGCACGACCGCATAGCCGCGCCGGCCGTCGACATCGACGACGCAGCGCGTTATGGTCGCCTCGCCGAGATGGAAGGGCGTTCCAGTTACGGGCGCTTTCGCACGTAACTGGAGGAGACCGATCTCCGGCTCGACGAGCCAGCGTGCCCTTTCGCGCTCTCGACAGCCGTCGAAGGCCGCCCGCAGCAGGTCGATGGGTGCGCGGGCGAGCACGCCCATCCACTCTTTGCGTTCGGCCTCTATGGGAGCGGATTCAGGCACGGCTGACCTTGGCGTCATAGACATCCTCGGGGGCGAGCGGTACGAGACGGTCACCCATTTCCCGCTTCAGCGCGGCAAGACGAACCTCATCTTCGGCAGTGCGATCTTCCTTCCGGGCGAGCGTGATGAATTCGCCGCGCACATGACCCGGCCGAATTGTCACCTCGACTACCGTGCCACGATAGGTGAAGCGGAAATAGTACTTCCCCTTCGGGCTTTCCTCGATGCCCTCCCAGCCGAGCGATCGGTCAACTGTGTAGCGGCCATCCGTCAGGGCGCGGGTGACGAATTCGATGGCGTCGCGTCCACCGGGGCCAGGGAAGGCAGTATCGATACGCACCTCGCGACGCTCCACCGGTCGGCCCTCGTCCAGTAATGGGAAGGCGCGCTGCATTACCTTCAATCCGTGCGCCACGCCGCCCGGGAAGCCGGTACCGTGATACTTCAGAAGTTCGGCAAAGTTGACGGTGAAGGTTTCGCCGTTTTCGAGATATGTGATCGTGTCCAAGGGAGACTCCTGTCGGTTATGGAGAAAGGGGCGCCGCCCCGAAGATCGGGGAAACGATGTCGGTTCGGCCGGGGCCGGCGGCATGGCGGGAAAACGGCACGCCGTAGAGACGGGCGAGCTCCGCGTCCGTCATCATCTCCGAGGCCCGGCCATAGCGGACCTCGTCCCCGGCATGCATCATCAGCGCCCGGTCGGCGAGGAAGAGGCCATGCTGCGGATGGTGGGTCGTGAAGACGATCGTGTGGCCCCGCGCCTGCCGGAGGCGCATGAGGACACCGAGCAGGAGATCCTGGTTGGCAAGGTCGAGCGAGGCAGCCGGCTCGTCCAGCACCAGCACTTTCGCCTCCGTCGCCAGCGCCCGGGCGAGCAGCACGATCTGCCGCTCGCCGCCAGAAAGCTGGCCGAAGGGTCGCTCGGCGAAACGCTCGGCGCCCACGGTCGCAAGTGCCGAGAGCGCCGCCGCCTCGTCCGCCTTGCCCGGCAGGCCGAAAAGCCCGAGCCGCCCGGCGCGTCCCATCGTCACGATGTCGAGGCAGCGGTGCTGCTCGCCCCCACTCTGCGACTGCGGTACGTAGCCGACGACCGCCGGCATGGTGCGCTCGCCCTCGGTGAGCGCCAGCGAACCAAGCAGGGTGCGCAACAGCGTCGTCTTGCCCCGCCCGTTGCAGCCGAGGATCGCAAGAACCTCCCCCTCCGGCAGCTTGAAGCTGACATGGCGGAAGATCCAGCGCTCACCCCTTCGAAGGCCGGCATTTTCGAGCACAATCATCGGGCCAAGCCTCCCCGCGCCTGCCGCGTGCACAGGAGGTAGATGAAGACCGGTGCGCCGATGACCGCCGTCAGGATGCCGAGCGGCAGTTCGGCGCTGGTCACCGTGCGTGCGAGCGTATCGACCGCCACCATGAAGCTGGCCCCGAGCAGCGCCGCCGTGCCGTGGAAACGCCGGTGGCCTTCGCCGACCAGGAGGCGCGCAGCATGGGGAATGACGAGCCCGACCCAGCCGATGACGCCAGAGACCGCGACGCAACCGCCGATGATGACCGAGACGGTCGCGAAGACCAGCCAGCGCGAGGCCCCGACATTGACGCCGAAGGAGCGCGCCTCCTCCTCTCCCATCGATAGCACCGCAATGCGGAACCGCAGCCGATAGAGAAGGGCGATGGCGACGAGGATAACCGGCCCGTGCTCGCCGACCTTCTGCCAGCTCGAAGAGGAGAAGCTGCCCATCAGCCAGAAGACGATGGCGGGAAGCGAGGTCTCCGGGTCGGCGACATATTGCGTGAGCGAGATCATCGCGGAAAACAGCGCATCAATGACGATGCCGGCCAGCACGATGGACAGAATCGAGCGCCCCGCGACATGCGAGATCACCGCCACAAGCACCAGCGCTGTAAACGCCGAGGCGAAGGTAGCCGCAAACAGCACCGCGGCGCTTCCCCCGACGAGCAAGGTAATCGCCCCGCCGAAAGCCGCACCCGAGGAGAGGCCGAGCACGCGCGGCGAGACAAGCGGGTTGCGGAAGAGCGCCTGCAGGGCTGCCCCGCAGAGCGCGAGCCCCGCGCCGACGATCGCCGCCAGCAGGATGCGCGGCAGGCGCACGTTGACTAGGATGCGCTCCTCCATCGTCTCGGGCGAAAGGCCCCCGAGCAGCCCGCGCCGGAGGATGTCCGCGATCTCGCCGAACGGTATGTGAAACCGGCCGACGGAGGCGGAGGCGAACGCCGCCGCCGCAAGGAGCAGGACAAGCGCCAGCCAGTGAAAGGCGGCGCCAGCCGCCTGCCCGGACAAAAGCCGGGCTTCGGCCGGAGCGGACATCATTTGCGCGCGAACTGCGCGTAGTTGGCAGCGGAGGCATTGAGGTCGAGCTTGAGCACGGTGTCGATCTCCTCTTGCGTCGGCGCGTAGTTATAGAGCCGTTCGAAGCCGCTCTTCACTTCGGCGCGCAGATCGAAATGGAAGAGGTCGGGATGAGCGAGATTGGCGAGCCACATCCAGGTGAAGGGGCTCTCGTGGCTGGCGCTGTCCCAGACATAGCCGCCGTTCGGCGTCTTGTAGACGCGGCCGGCCTTCGCCGCGGCGGTCTGCGAAAGGATCGCGTCATCGAGGATCGTCTCGCGGCCGGCATCGGCCTCGTGCGCCGTCAGCATGATGAGGTCGGGATTCCAGGCCGCGATCTGCTCGGCATTAACCTCGGCCTGGACGCCGAGCCCCGCGCCAACGTTTTCGCCGCCCACCAGAGTGATAAAGAAGTTCTGGTAGCTTTTTTCGCCGGTCGCCGTGAACTTGCCCTTGGAGGAGCGCAGATGCAGAATCTTCGGCTTTGCAGCCCCGGGATGGGTGGCGAGCGTCGCCTTGATCTCGTCGATCACTTCGTCGCGCCACTTGAACAGCGCGTCGGCCCTGTCCTGCTTGCCGAGGATGCTGGCAACGAGGCGGATGTTTTCCCGCGCTAGCTCCTCCGTGCCGCCATTACCGCCACCGACCATCAGTGCGACGGGAATGCCAGCATTGCGCAGCGGCGCGACGAGCTCGTCGCCGCGTCCACCCCACTGGATAACGAGATCCGGCTTTAGCGCGGCAATCGCCTCGACATTCGGCATCCATCCGTTACCGCCCTCCGCGACGATGCCGCTCTCGATCGACGAGGCATCAGGGAACATCTTCTTGAGCAAGCCCGTCTCGAAAGCCTTCCGAGAACCCGGGTTCATGCCGACCACGTGCTCCGATGTGCCATCGACGGCGATGACGGTGGCGGCTGCTGGTTGCGGCAGCGTCACGATCCGCTTCGCGGGCCCCGGCAACGTGACCTCCGCGCCCGTCACATCTTTGAAGGTAACAGGGTCGGCAAAAAGCGGTGTGGGGGCGAAGGCGAGAAGGAGAATAGCGGTAGGCAGGCGGAGGTTCAACATCATCGGCTCTCCTGTACATTTATGAGTATCAAAGTCATGTTTTTGCTATAGAGAGAGTGGCGTTACATCAAGTCGAACAAATCGGACAATGCGAGAAGAAATTTCGAACAGGTTGGCCTCCCTCTCCATTCGCGATCTGATGCTCGTCGCGGCCGTAGACCGTTGCGGTGGCTTTCGCTCGGCGGCAGAGGAAATGGGTATCAGCGCCTCAGGCCTGTCGCATCAGGTGCGCAAAGTAGAGGCCGTGCTCGGCGTCACCATTTTCGAACGCGGAAGCCGCAACGTCACGCCGACTGACGCTGGCATCGTCATGCTCGGACGCATCGGCGCTCTTCTTCAGCATATAGAGGAGATAGGACGAGAAGCGGACCGGCGCAGCGGCGCGTTCGGCGGGCGCCTGCGCATCGGCGTGATCTCGACGGTCGGCCCATTCCTTATCCCGCGCGTCGTCTCCTTCTTGCGGGACCGGCACCCGTACCTCGAACTGGCTCTCATGGAAGGAAAGCACGAAGGCCTAAGCCGCCGGCTAAAGGATGGTGAAATTGATCTCGTGATCACCGCCTGCCCAATGGCCGACGAAGCGTTCAACCAACTGGAGCTACTGAAGGAGTCCTTCCACCTTCTCACACGTGCGGACGATCCGATCGTGGCCTTCGAGCAGATTGAGCAGGAACAACTGCTGACGCTCAACCTTCTTCCCCTGAGCGAGGACGATTTTCCTATGGACAAGTCAGGCCGGGCTTCAAAAGGCACCCATGGCTCCGACACCTCAATTTTCCGATCATACGGTCTGAGCATAGAGACCCGTGTACGCCTCGTGTTGGCACACGGCTATGTATGCCTTGTACCTTCCCTTACCTCCGGCGAACTAACCTCAGGAGGTAAGCTGGCGCTGGTGCCGATTAAGCATATGCCGATCGGCAGGAAAATCTTCGCACTTTGGCGCCGCAGTTCACCCTATTCGATAGACTTCGAAACATTGACGATCGAGATTTCTTCCCTGATGCGTCAACGCGAGGACCAGATTCCCGGGGAAACCGGATATGCTTAACTTCATAGGCTTTTGAGTTTGCACAGCTTCACCGCTCTCTCGCGTCATCGCTCGCCTCCTCGTTGATCGAGAAATGCCGCGAGATCCTCTCAAGGGGAATCCTCAGTATCACCACGGCATCACGCGAGCCGCCGATTGTGAGGCTACCGCGATCATAGCGACGTCTATCCAGTTCGCCCGCGAACCCCATTTGTTTCCTTCAGAGGCGTTCTCAAACGGTCACTTTCACACGCTTTCCGTCCGCTAATGGCGCAAAGCGGCGAAGCCTGCACCTTGCGGGAGGATCGTGACCCGAATGGGCGAAGACCGCCTGCGGGCTTCGTTCGCTCCCGCGAATAGAGCCGTACGCCGAAGGCGGACCGCCCGAACCCAATAGTATCTCACCATCACAAAAATGAATCGGTCACACCCGAGCGATTCAAAACTCTCGTTGGACGGCAGTTTCGGGAAGCATCATCATGCCGGCATGATCACCCAGCCCTACCATCTCTATATCGAAAGATCGGACGCCACGAAAAACATGGCCCGCTTCTATGCGATGTCCATCCAGCCCAATCTGTTTGGAGAGGCTTGCCTGACACGGTCTTGGGGACGTATCGGAACCACCGGCCAGATAATGAGCCACCATTTCGAAACGGAGCAAGAGGCTGTGGTCCTCTTTCTCGATCTCCTCCGACAGAAGAAGCGGCGCGGTTACGCAGCGGTCATTCGACATTTGCGCATCGACAGCTGATAGCGACGCCCAATTCAAGGACTACGCATGAACAGTAGATCAGAAGATGTCGCTCGTCGGCAGGTGTGGCGCTTCATCAGAATGATCCAGGTGGCGATCTTCGTCATTGCTCCAGCTGCCCAAGCCTTGATCGGCAACAAAGCTACGCGAGCGATGCCGGATCTAAAGTGAGCCTGCCATTTGAAATGTGTGCCACCGGCTCGCGTAAGGCATGCGTCGTTGACGGGGACACGATCTGGCTTCGTGGCCAGAAGATCCGTATCGCCGATATCGACACACCGGAGGTGAGTGAACCGAAGTGCTCGTCGGAACTCGCCCTCGGCAACCGCGCCACGGCCAGAATGCTCGAGCTGATCAACGAGGGTCCGTTTGAACTCAAAGCTTGGCCTGGCCGCGATGCCGACCGATATGGTCGCAAGCTTCGTGTGCTGATCCGCGACGGTAGAAGCCTGGGCGATATTCTGGTCTCGGAAGGTCTCGCCTGGACCTGGAGCGGCCGACGAGAGCCATGGTGCTGAGGCTTGGAGATCGGCCCGGCGAACCGGGCCATATGGCGGTTAGGTCCGCCGGTTCCAGTCGGTCTCGAAGTTGACCTCGACTTCGACGAGGAACGGGATTTTGATCGCGATCTTCATGCCGAGCTTGCCCTTGCGGAAGAAGTGACAGATCACCTTGGCGAGGTTGCGAAGGCGGCGGCCGGTGACTTTGAGGAACTTGGCGAGCTGTTGCATTTGGTTTCTCCTGCTGATTGCATTTCGTCGCGGGGATGAAATGCGAATCGGGAAGGAGTGCTGCACCGGTGACGGCCGGAGCGTGAGCGGAGGACCTGATGACGGCTGAATTTTGTGCCGCGAGGAGCCGCAGGCGGGGAAAATTCTGCCGGCATCAGGTTGCGGCGGGACGCACGATCCGCATCATTCCCAATGTCGATGAAATGGGATCGACAGGAGAATCGCGGCAGCTCGACTTCGAAGACGACGGACGATGGAAACCGCCTCAAAAAGGCGGTTCGCTTTCAGCAAGGCCGTCCAGGTCGGCAGCCGCGACGATCAGCTCCGCCTGGGCGATGTCGAGTTCGGCCGCGATCTGGCGGCGCTCGACGCCATCGACAGCGTTGCGCAACTCGGCCCGCAGTTCTTCGATCTGGATTTCGAGTTCGTAGGTCATCTTCGTCTCCCTGACGTCTGTGAACAATGACCGGTGGGTCCGAGAGGTGATGGCGGGGTCAGGGATCGCGCACGACCGGCAGAGCCGGGGAGTGGGGGAGCCGATTTGCGGAGCTGCCCGGCAGGGGCAGGTGAAGCAAATTGGGGGAACCGCTCATCCTTGAGGCCGGTATCGCCGCTTGGCACAATCGAGCGTTCTGAGCAGCTTCCCCGCTCACCGTATGCCACAAAAAGCCGGGCCTAGCTCGATGCCAGATCCGGCTTTGGTCTTTTCGCAGGAGGGTGGGCTCCGCCGGTGGCGGAGCCTCGTGATCCCGATCAGTCGCGGTTCGGGCGGGACCAGATGAGCTGGAGTCCTTCCTCGCCTTCGACTTCGGCGAGCGTTGCGTAGATCGGAGCCGGGAAGCTCGGATCGTCGAGCTTGACCGAGAGGTAGTCGCGGCCCTGCTCGGAGGTCTTCTGCCAGGCGGCGCCGAGCTCAACGCTTCCGGCATAGACGCGGAACTGCGGACCCTTGTCGGAGGGGTTTTCGACCCGCGCGATGCGTGCCTTGACGTTGAGCGCGAGCGTGCGAATGGAGCCGGTGAAGCCGTTCTTTTCGGAAGTGAAGGTGCCGATAGTCGCCATTGTCGTAATCCCTTTCGTTGTTCGGGCCGCGCCCACCGCGGCCTCGATGGCAGTCGCAAAGACCGGTGACGATCGGACCGCACCTGATAAGGCCGCAATGCAATGGAGGGCGGCAAGTCGCAGATTTGTTAGTGGGAGAGGAGGGGACCGCAGGTCGCCGGGGTAAGAAATCTGAGCCTTGTCGTTGCGGGAAGACGATCGAGGCGCAGCCGGTCTCCGGTCAGACATGCCTCATCGAGCCCGCAGATGGGCTGCCGGAAACTCTGTCGTAAAGGGATATAGCAATGGCGCTCACCGCATTTGCTCATGGGAAGAGCGGCAACCCGGCTTATGCTCCGCCTGTCCAAGCGTTGGGGCCTGCCTCGGTTGGGGAATGGGTCCCGTGCGAACGTCGTCCGACTTGCTCACCACGCCCAGTGCGATATCGTTGTGCTCGCAAATCGCAGCCTGGAGGATCAATGCGCCAGCAGACCAAGCCGTTCATCATTGAGCGCAAACCTTCCCGCAAACCGAAGCCAGACACTCAAAAACCGTCGATCTGGGGAAGGCTGGATGCTGACATCGCACAAGGTCTCCAGGATCAGCGTGACATGGACGAGGCGGCCGTCGCCGGTGGTGACGACCGCGCCTGACCTTCAGGCCGCAGCCTTCAGATCCGTTTCCGGCTGCAAGGAATGCAGAAAATTCACCGCGCGCTGCGCGTGAGCCGCCGCCTGGAAGATGGCCCGCTTGTCGTTGGAAAGGATAGATAACCAGGACTGCAGGTAGGAAGCGTGATCGGCCCGTGGCTCAAGCTCCGGCGCTATGCCGAGATCGGCGCAAAGGAAGCAACTGCCGAGCTCGGCGATGAGCTCTTCACGGGCTCGTTCTGTCCGATCTTTTGCATAGCGTGACAGGTCACGGCCGACGCGATGTTCCGCCGCCGTCCAGTGCGTCGCCTCATGGCTGAGGACGGCCGCGTATCCAGCAGCATCGCGAAACGCCTCGAAAGGTGGCATCTGGATGTAGTCCATGACGGGTGAGTAGTAGGCCTGATTGCCGCCGTGCCGGATGACTGCGCCCGTCGCTTTGAAGAATCGATCGGCGCTCTCGATGCGCTCGACGGGATCCCGCACCTTGGCTGGCGGGGCATAATAGGTGTCAGGCAGGCCATCGATCTGCTCGATACTGAACACCGAGTATGCCTTCAGGAACGGGATTTCCCGATCGACATCGTTGCCGCTACCGTCGGCCACCGATTTGGTGAAGCGACTGGCGAAGACAACCGTCGAGCCCGTTTCGCCCTTCCGCACGGCTCCGCCCAGTTCGAGAGCCTGCTTGAATGTCATCCACATCGAGGAGGAGAAGCCGCGCGACAGCTGCTCCGACCACAACAGGAGCACGTTCATGCCGGAGTAGGGCATGCCGTTATGGCGCACCGGCCGGGTAATCCAGTCACTGGTGTTGGCGGCGCTCCACGGCTTCATCCAGGGGCGGACGCCCTGTCCGAGCTCCTCGACGATCCGCTCGGTAATCCGCGTGTAGATGTCGAGCCGATCCGCTTCCGTTTTCCTGGCCATGACCTCATTCTCCTTCTTCAGAAACCGCGCCGATCGCGGTCCGTCACGGAGGTCCGAAGTCAGGGGACGATGGTGTGGCCATGCACCGGAACGGCCGCAACAGCGTGGAGGACGGCAAAGCCGTTGCATGGGCGCCCGGCTCCTGCAAGACCGCCGAGCGGGACGGACCGCGACAGGCACGTCTCCGGCTTTCCCTCTCGACACGAAAAAAGGCCGGCGCAGTCGGGCGCCAGCCTATGATCAAGAAGAAAGGGCGGGGTTACCCCCGCCAGCGGCATCAACCGAAGGCCGCCATCTGAGCCTCGGCCGCCTTGCGGTCGAGCGAGGCCCCGGGGGTCTCGACCGGCCGGTCGAAGGGCTTCCAGGTCTCGCCGACAACCTGTTCGTAGGCGGCCACCGCGCCCTCGGCTGCCATGCGCAGCGCGTGGGACTGGACACCCATGTCGGCTGCAAATTCCCGCTTGCGCTGGGCGCCGCTGTCATAGCCGACCGGACCGTCGATATCCTCGTCACGCGCATCATTGGATGCCTTGGCGGTTGCATCGCGCGCCTCGGTGACAGCCCGGCTGTAGAACTGTCCGGCGCCATGCGCCGATCCGACGAAGGCCCCGACGATCCTCTGCAGATGGATCTGCATGGCCTTGCTCCCTAAGCCTTCGGAGAGGCTGTCGGCGGTCTCGACGATCAGCCGCTCATGCAGGCTGCGGATGCCATCGCTGTCGACGATAGCCGTGCCGAAGCTTTCGGCGATCTTGTGCGCCTGAACGGCGTCCGGGCAGGAGAGGCGGACCATTTCGAGAGTGGTTCCGCGGCGTGATTGCGCCGATCGGGCGGTAGAGCGATTGCTGGTGGCGGGCTTGGCCATGTCTGTTCCTTCCGTGGCTGCCGAAGCGGTTCCGGCCCGTGCCGGTCTGTCCTTCGGTGCGGACGACCAGAACCGGCAAGGGACGGGCGGCTTCACAGGTTCGATCCGACTGACCCAGCAGGGCAAGTTTGCGGGCCAGCAGGTCTCGACCTGCGCAGACCGCGGGCCTGCCCTCGCGCAGAGAGGTTGGATCGGCCGCCCCGCGGCGCGCAAGCGGCCTTGAAACGACCGGCCGCCGGTTCAGACCGCAACGAAAAGAAGGGCAGTCCAGCACGGGTCCGATATCAGATGCGCGCCGACGAGGGACGACATGGCCAAGCCCACCACCCTGGAGATGTCGTGGCCGCAAGATGACCAGATGCCATCCAGCGCACAGCCCCTTCGAGGTCACCTACCCCGCCAACGGCGAAACAGGCGCATCACCACAATGCTCGAGCGCGTCGATGATCTGCTCCTGCACCGCCAGCCTAGATGCGAGCGTGTCGAGTTCGCCCCACCGATCGAAAGCCAGGCGATCGGCCAGTTCCTGATGGTAAAGACGGAGACCAGACCGACGGCGCGCCCGGCTCCGGGCCTGCACGGTGATCGCCTGCCGCCCGGCACGCGCTGCAATTTGCCGGGTCAGACAATTGAGATGCTGCAGGGTCTCACGCCGGGCGCCAATTGCCTTGTCCAGCGGCTTTGGAGCGAGGATGTCGATCATGCCCCATCCTCCCGACCTCGCCAGCCGGTAAAGGAGGACGGCCCATGATACTGGGCGTGACGGACGGGATCGATAACGAATCCGAACCGACCACGCCTCGCATACTCGTCGCTCGGCACCAGGAAGCGACGCTCATCGTCGTCAGATCGTCGGTTGCCACCGACGACGGCCACGACCTCGGTCATGTCTGGGTGATGCTCGGAGAAGATCGCCGAGGTGACGACGTGGTCTGCCGCATGGCGTTGATCAAACGCGCGGCGATCCTTGATCCAGCTTTCGCCTTCGGTCAGCTTGGCGCCGTGGATCGCCTCCCATTCATCCGGCCAGGTATTGCGAATGGTCTTTTCCGCCGCGGCGCGCTCGTAGCCGGTGAACAGCTCCGGAAAGCTGAGCGCCACGATCGCCCATTCGCAATCCTCCTCGTACCAGGGGGTGTCTTTGCGCAGCAACGAATGGACTTTGCTATTGCGGTCGGCGGAGAGGTGAAAGCCGCCATGGCCGGCCGTGCTATGGGCAACGACACCATCGGCATAGATGACCGCCATCTGCGAACCGCCCCAGGGCGTGCTCGCCGACATGCGCGTCTGAACGCGGTTCAGCGCAGCGAGGTCCCGTTTGTGGCCAGCCGTTTCGACGACACGCGCTCGAAACTCGGCCTCGTCGGCCACCCGGGCGTCGTGTCCGATGAAATCGGCGCGCGTCAGATCAGCGAGCGGCCGGCGAACAAAGACTGCGCTCGCGAGAAAGGCGAAGCCGCTGGACGATGTGACCATGGCGAGGACCAGATCATCGATGCGGGCGACGGGCAAGCCATCCGCGCTAGTGGCAAACTCCACCCCCGAAAGATCGGGGGTGGGTTCTTGCAAGTTCATCTGAAGGGGGGCGGTCATGCGGCCGCCCTCTGATCGAAATCCTGGTCGTGGCCATCGTCGACCTCGGCGTCGTTCAGATCATCCTGACCCGCCTCCTCTTCGACCGGCCCCTCATGCTCTTCAGTAGTGCCGCCAGTATCACCGTCTTCGTCATCCTGGGAGCCCGTGCAGATGACGTCAGCGGCAGCACCCGCGCGGATCCAGTCGAGCAGCTCATCCGCCGTCGGCGCGAAGCGGCCGGAAGGATGGACGAAGTGTTCGGTCGCAAAATGCTCGAGGAGCGCTGCGCGGGTTTCGCGCACCTTCTGCCGCGGCTGAACCGATGCCTCGGCGCAAGATGCTTCCAGCGCCTGGCGCGACAGGCACAACAGGAAGTCCTCCGACCCCATGTTTGGCAGGAATTCATCAGCGCCAATCGCTTCGCCGGCGATGCGCGCAACCATGCCGCTGTTCGACATGCCTCGACGGCACGAGAGAACATCGATCAGCACGGAGCGAACGGCGATCCGGAGCGTGTCCTGATCGAAGGTGAGCTTTCCATGCTGATCGAACAGGCCGACCGCATGCCGCGAGAAGCGCTTGCCGCCATAGAAGGACCCGTCCGCACCGGAGTCCACACGGACGTTCTGCCCGGCGAAGGCCAGCACCATCAACGCCATCAGCATGTCATCCTCGATTGGAGCGCGGCCGAGCGCGTCGTGCAGCGCGTCCGTGCGGAAATCGCCGATCATGTCGTGGCCCTTCTGGGTCACATCGGGCCGGACCTTCGGCGTGGCGTTGGCGTCATCACCGCCACCGACAGAGCCGTCACCAGCACTGCTCATTGGCTTCGCCACCTCGGGCATGCGATAATGGACAGTCTGCACCTTGCCATCGCGATCGAGGTACATCGCAGTGTGGTCGGACTTGGACGGCTTGCCGTAGACCTGAGACGCCTTCTTCGGCAGTTCCGGCTGGCCCCAGCTGTTGACATCGACGATCGCACCCTTCTTCGGCAGATTGTTCGTCATCCATTCATGCTGGGCACCGAGAAATCCCTCGACATTGGTGGTGTAGCGGCCGTCCTGATCAGCTGGCGCGAAGAGATCCTCGACCCATTCGATCCCGTAGGCCTGAGCAAGATCATCGCCAAAGCTCGCATCCTTGGCGTACATGCGCTTCTTGGTCAGAGCGTTGGCGATCTGCCACCAGGGCGCGGTATCACCCTTCTTAGGTTTATGGGCTTTCCAGACCTCCTTCTGGTCGACCTGGCCGGCAGCCGCGATGACGCGCAACTGCTGTTCGGACGGCATATCGCCCAGGGCCATCTGTTCGAGCATGGCCGGCAGGACGTTGGCGAGCAGGCGCAGCTTGCGGATCTGGCGGACGGGAAGGGCGAGAGCGACGGCGATCGCTTCCTCGGTCCAGCCGAGGGCTACGAGCCGCTCGATTCCGCGCCATTGGTCGACCGGGTTAAGGGCTTCACGAACGCTATTTTCGACCATGGAGCGCATCGCGCCGTTGTCGTTGGCCGCATCGACAACCAGAATTTCAATTTCTTCGAGGCCGGCGGCAATGGCGAGCCGGACGCGGCGATGGCCCGCGTCGATGATGTAGCCGTTGCCACCATCGCCTTCGGGCGCGACGACAGGCGGCTGGACGATACCGACAGCCTTGATGGTGGCAAGCATCAGCGCATCGGCCTGCGGCGACGACTTCGTCTGGCGCATCCGGTCAGGATTTTCCTTGAGTGCGCGCGGGTCAACCTTCATGATCTGCATGGGATTTGTCCTTGTCTGGAGGGTTCCGGACCGGCGCCTTGCCAGCCCTTCCTGTCTTCATTTCTTCGAAGACACCTCCCGGACCGCCGAGCGGCCGGACTGCTGCAACTGCGGCCGAGCATCCCTGCTACGCTGGACAAGCTGGGTTTAAAGCCCAGCGAAGGACGAGTGGCCGGGATGGCGCAGGCGGCGGTTGAGCGATAGCGACGGCAGGAGGACCGATCGGCGATAGGCAATTTCCTGTTTTCAGTCTCCCTTTCCTCCCATTTCAGGTTACTTTCAAACCGATGCACGTGAGTTGGAAAAATATTTCAGCGGCCGGCGATAAAATCCCGGGTTTCTTTCAAAGCCGGTTCGAAGTGGCCTCAAACCCTCTTGAAGCCTCTTCAAAGTCCGAGCTTTTGGGCAAGAAATACCATTTCTTGAATGAAAGGCCCCTTCGGGCGATATGCGGCAGCAAGGCAGCGCTGATTTCTTTGCTGCGAGGTGCGCCATGAACAACCCGATCGACTATCCGTCAATAAAGCTCCTGGGTATGGAGGCGTCCGCGAGAGGGCACTTTGCGATTGCTGCCGTGGTTTTAATCGCGTTCGCACTGTTGGCCGCTCGATCTCGGAGCTGACATGCGGACGGAAGGTGCAGCGGCGATCTAGGGCAAAAAGAAAGGGCCGACGGAAGACCGCGGCCCATGAAGTGTGGAGATCTTGAACCTCCAGAGGGGAACAGCTGCTGCGACGGAACTGGGAGGTGACCGTCATGTGCATCAGCTGCAGGCCTTATGCCTGAATTTTGACCACACGGAAAACATTTATTGTGCAATGCAGCTATGCGGCCGCTGCTTTGGTCTCGTCGTCCAGATCCTCCGCCAGCCGGGCCTCGATTGCCCTAAGCTTTAGTCGCTTTTCCTTGAGGTCGTCTGCGAACGCGAAAGCGCCTCCGTCTCGGGACCGGTAGGACACCAATCGCCGCTCGGCCTCTTCAAGCCGCCGGCGATACTGGTTCTGTTCCACATCGAAGCCGCTGAGAGCGTGTTCCAGGCGTGATATGGCGCCGAGCGGTGTGACTGTCACCGCCAGATCGATCTCGTAGTCGGCGCTGGTGCGCTGTAGCAGCGTCTCATAACGATAACCATCGCCTTTGCCGAAGCGCTCACCCTCATAGACAAGATCGAAGCCACCGATCGTCCCCAGATGCACCTCGCCCTCTTGCCGCAACTGCAGAAGCGTGAGGATCTCTTTCATCAGCGCGCGCCCGGCTTCCTTTCGCTCGGTATATTCTTGCCCGAGCACCGTCATGGTGAAGGCATCGCCGCCCGTCGGCTTAAGCCGGGCGGTGTCCTGTCCGATTTCGCCGATACGGCGGTTCGCCGTTTCGATCTCACGCTCTGCATCACGCATCTGTCGGCGGACGGCATACTGATCGTCTTCGTGCGCGGCCCGTAGCCGTTCAAGCCTGGCAATATCGGCTTCGAGGCCAGCCTTCTGCATCAGCCGCGCGTCGCCGGAGGCGATAGCCTTTGCCATGGCGAATTGGTTGGCGGCACCTTCACCGATGTCTTCGAGCCGGCGGATTGAGGTATCTCCTGACAAGGCGGCGGCGATGAAGCGGGCCTTGCGCTCATTATTCTGCCACATGCTGGCGTCGAGCGAACCCTCAGTGGCATAGGCGAAGATATCGACTTCGTCGTGCTGATTCCCCTGACGAACAATCCGGCCCTCACGCTGTTCGATCTGCGATGGCAGCCATGGCACATCGAGATGATGGAGCGCCTTCAGGCGAAGCTGGGCATTGACGCCCGTTCCCATCGTCTCCGACGAGCCGATCAGGAAGCGGACCTTACCGGCGCGGACATCGCCAAACAGCCGCTGCTTGGCCTCGGTCTTCTTGTAATCTTGCATGAAGGCGATTTGCGACGCCGGTACCCCGAGCCGGATCAGTTCGTCACGGATGAAGCGATAGGCGGAGAAGCCGCGGGACTTTTCGACATTGATCGTGCCGAGATCGGAAAAGATCATCTGTGCGGCGCCGGGGAGATCAAAGTCCTTGCCGTCAGGGCGGCGATAGATGGCCTCGCCGGTCTCTATCCAGATCCGGTGGGCATTGCGGACCAGCAGATTGAGCTTATTGTCCGCCTCATTGCCGGCTGCCGGCATGACGAAGCGCAGGTCGATCGCGGCATGGCGTCCGTCAGTGATAACGGAGAGCAGAATGTCATCGCGGGGCTTGGCCGGACCTTCGCGTTTCTCGATCGTCTTGATACGTCTATCGAGCATCTGCTGATAGGTTTTGAACAGTGCCGTCGGCTTGGCCGTCAGGATCTGCCGGCGCCCCGTGGAGATGTTCGGCACCTTCACATATTGGCGGAGATCATCGGGCATGACGACATCGGCGAAGGACCGGAACATGGCGATCAGCTCGGGCACGTTGACGAAGCTGGCGAAACGGCTGACAGGCTTGTATTTGCCGGACGGCTGGATTTCGAGTTCGGTCGTGGTATCGCCGAAGCAGGATGCCCAGGCATCGAACTCATGCAGTCCGCGTTCGGCCAGTGCTTCATGGCCGAGCAGGCGCTGGATGGAAAACATTTCTCCGAGCGTGTTTGTGATCGGCGTGCCGGAGGCCAGCACCAGCGCGCGGCTGGGGTTCTTCGTTTCGATGTAGTGGGATTTGACATAGAGATCCCAGGCGCGCTGCGATCCGTTCGGGTCGATGCCCTTCAGCGTCGACATATTGGTGGCGAAGGACAGCTTGCGGAATTCTTGCGCCTCGTCGACGACGATCTGGTCGACGCCGATTTCGGAGATCGTCAGCAGATCATCCTTGCGGGTGGCGAGGCCTTCAAGCCGCTCCTGCAAGCCTTCCTTCAGCCGCTCGAGCCGCTTGCGCGAGATGCGATCCTCGCTGTCGACCTTGGTCAGCAGATCCTCATAGAGTTGCAACTCATCCTGGATCATCGCCTGTTCGAAGGCTGAGGGAACGGCAATGAAGCGAAACGCGGAATGGGTGATGATAATCGCATCCCAGGTAGCGGTCGCAGCGCGTGACAGGAAACGGGCGCGCTTGTCCTTGGTGAAGTTGGTCTCGTCGGCGACGAGAATACGGGCATTCGGATAGAGCGCCAGGAATTCGCGGGCAGCCTGCGCCAGGCAATGGCCGGGCACGACGAGCATCGCCTTGGCGATCAGACCGAGCCGGCGTTGCTCCATGATGGCCGCCGCCATCGTCATCGTCTTGCCGGCACCGACGGCGTGGGCGAGATAGGTCGAGCCATCGGCGATGATCCGCCAGATGCCGCGTTTCTGGTGTCCATAAAGAACAAAGGCGCCAGAGGCGCCGGGAAGTTTGAGATGGGAGCCGTCGAATTTGCGCGGCGCAATGTTGTTGAAGCGATCATTATACTCGCGGGCCAGCCGGTCGGTGCGATCGGGATCGGTCCAGACCCAGTCCTGGAAGGATTGCTTGATCCTCTGCAACTTGTCACGCGCAGCCTCGGTATCGACGACGTTGAGCACCCGGCGCTCGCCATCGGCATCCTTGAACACGTCGAAAATCTGCGGCACCCGGCTGTTGAGCGCATCGGCGAGCAGATCGCCGGCATGGCGGCGGCTGGTGCCCCATTCGGACGTGCCGGCGGCGGTATAGCCGAGCTGGCGGGCCTCCACCGTCCAGGAGCCAAGCTCCGGCATATGGTGGATGCGGATATCGGCATCCATCTTCTCTTTGACAAAGGCAACAACGTCGCCGGCCGGAATCCATGGCGCGCCGAGACGCGCGGTGATGTCGGAGGGTCGAAGATCGGCCGGCTGGACGTCAGTTAAGGCGCGAACGTTGCGCTCATAGGTCGGATCGAGCTCGGCCGCAGCCTGAGCGGCGGACAGCTTGGTGCGGACGGCGCCGGAAAGATATCCGTCGGCTGTCTGCCACGATCCATGCGCAGGGTCACGGAAGATAGCCTCACCTAGTCACCTGGAACCAAAGTAAGCCTCATTTTGTTCAGCTTCTGTCACAAGAGCAGGAGTTTGTTTTATGGTTGGCAGGCAGGCGGACCTCGTCGTTCTGAGCGACGAGGATAGAAATTTCCTCGAATCTCAGGTGCGCCGGCATAAAGCGCCACGCTCCTTGTCGGATCGGTGCCGAATGGTCTTGCTGTGCGCGCAGGGTCTGCGGAGCAAGGATGTAGCCGAGCGGCTCGGGGTCCACGAGCACACGGTAGGCAAGTGGCGCCGCCGGTTCGTACACGATGGTATCGAAGGACTGACGGACGAATACCGGACAGGTCGGCCACGAACTGTCTCTGATGCTCAGGTTGCCGAGGTCGTCGAGCGTACATTGAATGCCACTCCAAAGGATGCCACGCACTGGTCCATTCGTTCGATGGCTGCCGACAGCGGGCTGTCACACACCACCATCCGCCGGATATGGACGGCATTTGGTCTGCAGCCGCATCGTGCCGAGACATTCAAGCTTTCTTCCGATCCCCTCTTCGTTGACAAGGTGCAAGACATCGTCGGTCTTTACATGTCACCGCCGGATCGGGCAGTCGTGCTTTGCGTGGATGAGAAATCGCAAATCCAGGCATTGGATCGCGAGCAGCCCGTTCTGCCCATGGCGCCGGGTGTCGCCGAACGGCGCACCCATACCTACGTCCGCAATGGCACAACGTCGCTGTTCGCCGCGCTCGACATTGCCACTGGTGCGGTGATCGGTCATTGCTACAAGCGTCACCGGGCCACCGAATTCCTCGACTTCCTGAAGCGGATTGACGCCGAAATGCCCAATGGACCGGATGTGCATCTAGTGATGGACAACTATGCGACCCACAAGACGCCGAGGATCAAGGCCTGGCTTGCTCGCCGTCCACACTGGCATGTTCACTTCACACCAACTTCAGCATCCTGGATCAACCAGGTCGAGCGGTGGTTTGCAGAGCTAACGCGAAAGCAGTTGCAGCGCGGCGTACATCGTTCCACCGCAGAACTGGAAGCCGACATCCACGCCTTCATCGAAACCCACAACGAGAACCCCACCCCATACAAGTGGGTCAAGTCCGCCGACCAAATCCTCGCCTCGGTCAAGCGATTCTGCCAGAAAACAATGAGCCGAACTTCAGATTCAGGTGACTAGTTCGTCGACCACATCAGCGGGATCGCGGTGCAGCAACTCGGCGATATGGTCGATATCCACGTGTCCGCGCTCGTTCAGCACGACGGCCAGCGCATCTGCCGGCGACGTGATGGTCGGCGGGGCCGGCGGCGCGATCACACGCTCGGAGAAGATCGGACCGGGCTTCGCCGTGTCGGTCTCCAGATCGTAATCCTCGATCGAGGCAACCAGCCAGCAATCCGGATCGTCGCGGAACGGCGCGAGGTTGGGCTGACGATGGGTTTCCTTGACCTCACCTGTCTCGGAGTCTTCCTGAATGGAAACGGTCGTATGGTTGACCGGTCCGAAATCACGGACAAAACTCGACCAGGCGATCCGCAGCCTCACTTGAAGATCACGCCAGGGGCGATCGGTTTCCTGCGCCTTCAGCACCTCGCGCACCGCATCGCGGATCGGGATCAACTTTGAAATGATCCGGACATGCTTCTCCGGCATACCATCCCCGGTGCGGCCCTTCCGGACCGTGACCGGGAGGGCAGCGCCGTCGAGCATTTGCATCAGGCCTTTCGACCGGTCGAGGAAGAAGCTGCCCTCGCGAACAGGCCCGCCCTTCGGCTGCAAATCGACAATCTCGCCGAGCTCGTCCTCCAGATCGATGTCGATCGGCGTCGGCTCGCCGTCATAGAGACCGGCCGGCAGAAGCTGGATGGCAGCGGCGAGGGCCGCCTCCAGTTCCTGACCATCGCGGGGTCGGCACGTATAGGTTTCGCCGAACGGCCCGGATGTCAGCGCATGGGTGCCGAGCACGAAATCGGGATGGCGAGCGAACCACCTGTTGATGCGGATTTTGCCAACCTCCTCGGTCGCCGGCTGAACCTCATCCAAATCGAGCCACAGCTGGCCGCCTTCCGGCTCCCCGAGCTTTCGCTTGCGGAAGAAGAGGATGTCGACGACAACATCCGTGCCGGCGTCGCGGCGGCAGCTGCCCTCTGGCAGCCGGACGGCCGCGATCAGATCGGCCGACCTGGCGATATGCGCCCGCGCCGTCGTATCCGCCTTGTCCATCGTGCCGTGCGAGGTCACGAAAGCGGCAAACGCGCCGGGCTTCAGGAGATCGATCGACCGGGCGATGAAGTAGTCGTGCAGGCGGAGGCCGAGCGACCGATAGGCGCGGTCAGAGCCGACGGTGCGATCGGAGAAGGGCGGATTGCCGATCGCGAGATCGTAGATCGGCGCCAGATCGGTGCGCGCGAAGTCGCCATTGATGATCCGGGCCTTGGGCTGCAGCAGACCGACGATGCGGGCCGTGACCGGATCGAGCTCGATCCCGGTGACATAGGCGGCGTCGCGATAGAGCTCCGGCATCAAGGCAGGAAACAGGCCCGTGCCAATACCGGGTTCGAGCACCCGGCCACCGCGCCAGCCGAGCCTCTGAACCCCGGCCCAGATCGCCCGGATGATGAACTCCGGAGTGAAATGCGCATATTGGGTGCAGCGGGCGAGCGACGCATAGTCTTCGTCGGAGACCGCTGTTTCGAGCGAGGAACCGAGCTCGTCCCAGCCCTTGCGGAAATCGACCTCGCCCGGACGGCGGAACATGCCGTTGGCCAGCTCGCCGGCGCCGAAACCGGTGAATCGGATCAGCTGCGCCTGTTCTTTACCCGTTGCTGGCCGGTCCTGCCTGGCAATGCCGTCGGCGACGAGGATCGCCGCGACATTCGCGCGGGCTCGATCCTTCCAGGTGGCGCCCAACTCGCGGTCGCCATCAAGATAGAAGTTTGCTCGAGACACTACTCGCCGAATAGGCGCGGCAATGACGGGGAGGGCAGGGGCCGATGCGGGCGGAGTGGGATCTGGCTCGTCATCATTGGCAGCATCGGGAGAGAAACCGCCAAACGCGGTCACACCAAGCCCGAGCCCGGAGGACAGGGCTGAGCTGCCGAACATGTCTAAAGTGAAGGGATCGTTGCTCATAGTATTGGCTCCTTTGGAAAGCGGGCGTGCGAAATCGTCCGGTCGAGGATTCGACCGGCTGCAGCGCCCGGATTTGGGGGGATTGGTTCCGGCTTAGGCTGCCAGGACCGTGGGGAGTTGGCGCAGATGTACCGGCAGCTTGGCCGCGATTTCCTCGTCGGTCAGCGTGTCGAGCAGCTTCAGGAAACTGCCTTCCTTTCCGCCATAAAGCATGATCGTGCGATGGCCCTGCAGCGGCTGCGGCCAGCGGGGGCCGGCGTAACCACGATAGTCGTCCGCGGTCGTGCTCCAGATGTGCTCGAGCCGCTCCTCCCGGCTCATCGCCCGAACCGGCCGGGTTTCGCGGTCGATTATTGCCGAGCGCATCGCCTCGACCGAGTTTGGATCGGATAGGTCGCAGTATGTATGGAAATAGCGCACAGCGTCGTCGATCCGGATCGCGTAGAATACCGAGGTCACGGAACCGGTCATAAACTCGCGCATCGCAAAGATTGGTCCACGCATCCAGAGTGGCGGCAGGATGTCGAGCATGTAAGTGTATGAATTCTCGTCAATCTCGAACCACTCGCCGGCATAGGTGGCCGACTGATCGCCATCAAAGCGATCTGGCCGCCTGGCGTACCGGTCGAACATCCGGAGCATGTCAGCGCGTTTCGCCACACCTTGAAACACTTTGCGGGGGAGGGATATCGAACTCATCAGCCTGGTCCTTTCGGGGTTTGGGGACCGAAGGCAGCAATGTCGTTTCGACCTCACCATTCTCTTCAGTCCTTCATGACCCCTCCCGAGCGGCCGGCCTCGCGTCCGGGCGGGTCAAGGGCCGGCCTTGGACGGGCGAAGCCTCCCTTGACGCGGCCGGCGCGCATGCGGCAGGCCTCATCTTCTTCTCCATTGTCCTTTCCCGTCTCTCCTTTTCCTTGGCTTTCAGAACCTCGTTCCAGTCGTCCGCGTGCGGACGTAGCCTCTGCCAGTCGCAGCCGGACGCCTCGGCGAGCGCACGCAATCGCTCTGCATAGACGTCTCCTTGGCAATTGGCATCCGTCGCAGCCACCAGTGTCAGTCCCGGCCGCACAGCGAGTTCGCAAAGTGCAGCATCTGTCGCTGGTGACCACCCGCCGCCGGTGCTGAGATAGAGAGTTCCCTCGCGCGGACCCTCCAGCGCTGCGAGGCTCATCGCGTCGATCGCGGCCTCGGTGACGCAAAGACGGTTTGCGTTACTCGGACCCAACCGGAACAGGAGCTTGGTTCCCCCAGTCGAGAACCCGCGCCATTCGGACCCTCGCTCTTCCCAGCCGACCACACTGCCATCAACCTGAACGTGGGCGGCCCACATGCTTCCAAAAGGTCCTTCCCGCAGGATGCCCTCCCGAATGGCCTGCCGGACTATGGCAGGCGGGATTGAGCGCTCCCAAGACAGATAGCGCCACGCGCCCGATCCGGGCGAAGGCGAGCGCCGGCATCGCCAACGGTCACCAATACCCGCGTCCGACACCGCATGCACCGACTGACGCCATTCCGGACGGGAAAGCTGAAACCCGACCAGCGCTGCGACAGCTTCCGCGGCAGCTGGGAACGGGGTCTTTTCCAGAAACATCGCGAGGCCGAACACATCACCCTTCTCGTCACCCAGTGGATCGAACCAGCCTCGTCCATCATGGGTCACAATAATGATATTGCCACCGTGCCGGTATTTGGCGGCACGACGCGTGCTTTCTCTCAGATCAAGTTCGTATCCGGCCTGCTCCAACAGGGCTTCACAACTGACACATGCGCGTAGCGCCTCTAGTTCTTCTCGTTTCATATTTCTTTCGGCCGTGTAGCGGACGCTCCTTCTTTGTTGCCGCAATCTGCGGGTCACCTCTGTCCCGCCGCGAAGAGCGGAGGGGGCAAGGGCGCAGCGCGCAACTGACAAAAGTTGCAGCAAGTGCTGCGGTGAAGCTTCCCTTGCGGCCGACAGGTCGCCAGCGGCAGGACATGCGGGTCTCAATGAGACCCGCGGGGGAGATACTCATGCTTATGCGGAGCTACGCATAAGCATGAATTCCATCCTTGGCCGGCTCATTGAGCCGGCATTTTCCTCTCCTTGATGCCGCTTGCGCGCGGCAGGCGGCAAGGGAAGCTGCGCCGCTGCTGGCAGTTCATCCGGAGCGGAATGCAAATCTGCAGATTGCCAGCCGCGCCCTTGCCCCCTTTGCTCTTCGCGGCCGCCGGAAACGGTCCCGCAAATTGCGGGGGGCACGAATCTGGAGAGAAAGGCGGTGCCAAAAGCGAAAATAATGGAGAAAGAAAAACTGGAAGAACTTCGCGACCGTGTCCGGTGCGCAGCGGTGCTGGAACGGGCCGGTTTTGCCATCGACGTCAAGGAAAGCACCCGCAAGGCAATGAAATACCGGCACGGCGCGGAAATCGTCATCGTCATCCATGAGGGTAGGGGATGGTTCGATCCACTGTCCGACGCGAAAGGCGATGTCTTCGGTCTCGCGGAGCATCTGGATGGCGTCTCCTTCGTCGAGGCGCTGAATCGGGTGACGGATCTTGTCGGCGTCGTCGCCAGGGATCCTGTCTGGTCTCGTCCAGCCGGAAAGCCCGCTCACAGCACCTCCGTCCCCGAACGCTGGGCAATACGACGTAGGCCGTGGCAGGGATCCATGACGTGGCGCTATCTGCGCACCGAGCGGTGCTTGCCGACAACGATCATCCGGGAGGCCATCCAAAGTGGTGTCCTTCGGGAAGGCCCTTATAGCAGCATGTGGGCCGCGCATGTCAATGACGATGGGGTTGTTACTGGCTGGGAGGAGCGCGGTCCCGATTGGCGCGGCTTTTCGGCAGGCGGTTCTAAAATTCTCTTTCGCTTTGGCTCTTCCGACGCCAAGCGTCTTTGCGTCACTGAAGCGGCGATCGACGCCATGAGCCTTGCGGCACTCGAAGGGCTTCGTCAGGGCAGCCTCTATCTCAGCACCGGCGGTGGGTGGGCACCGGCGACAGAATCGGCAATGCGCCAGTTGGCCGCGCGTCCCGGCGCTGTTCTGGTCGCGGCCACCGACGCCAATAGCCAGGGCGAGACCTTTGCCGGCCGCCTTCGTGCCATTGCCGATGAGGTGGGCTGCGATTGGCTGCGGCTGAAGCCGCCGGCCGAGGACTGGAATGACGCGCTGAAAGCGCGGGAAGAGGAAAAGAAGGAAAAGAAAGCGAGGGCGGGAAGAGGAGGCCTGCCGCATGCCCGCCAGCCGCGTCAAGGGTGAAGCTTCGCCCGCTCGATAGCGGCCCTTGACCCGTCCGACGGAGAGGCGGCGTGAGGGGAGGGGTCATGAAGGACTGAAGAGGATGGTGAGCCGGCAGGGCAGCACCGCGCTTCGGTTCGGACAGGGCCAAAGGAGCCGCCAATGAGCACCCCTTCCGCAATCCGTAAAGTCTACCAGGGCATTGCTGACCGCCATCAGATGTTTCGAATGTTCGATCGGCATACACAGCGTCCTCACCGTTTCGACGGTGACGCGAGCACGCTCTATGCAGGCGAGTGGTTCGAAATTACCGAATGTGAACACGACTATATGTTCGAGATCCTACCTCCGCTATGGATCCGGGGTTCGATGTTCGCGATGCGAGAATTTTTGACCGGATCCGTCACATCGGTATTCTTCGCGCTGCGGATCGACGGGGTCATTCGTTTCTTCCATGCCTATTGCGATCTCTCCGACGGTGGGTCGGTGGAAGCCATGCGGCTGGCGATCATCGAGCGGGAGACGCGCCCTGTGCGCGCGATGACGCGGGACGAGCGCCTCGAGCACATCTGGAGCGCCACGGCGGACGCCTATCGCGGCTATTCCGATGAAACCGCGCCGCAATATCTCCCGGGGCAGCGCGTCATCGCTCTCTACACCGCGACTGGGTCTGCCAGGTTGAAGCTTCTCGACGACCTGACCGACGAAGAGATCGCCACCAAACTGCCCGTCCAACTGCGCCATCTTGCCCGTGCGGCAGTCGCAGCGTGAGGAGGCGCTTTCCATGCTTTCGTTTCCGATTGAATCGGTGCGGGCGGTGATCGCTCGCGGTCGCGCCGATGCACAAGCCAATGGCGGCTTTCGCAATCCCCATTATGGCCTTCATCCCGGTCGCGACGAACAAGCGGGCGTCTGGTTGGTCGGCGATCACGGCGTGTATTTGTGCTCGAACGGCAAATTGCCGGACGGAGAGAAGCCGTTTGTCGCTTATGCGCTGGAATGCGATCCCCGCACGAACGACGACTGGTTCGAGGTCAAGCGCAAGACCTTCGGCGGCGATGACGGTGTCGAATTCATCGACGCCGACCAGCTGGAGGCGATGATCGCCGCCACTCCGAATGCCAGGTATCTCGGCATCACCTTCGATGATGACTCGATGGAACTCTTCATCATCGAGTGGTCGTAACGTCCCGGCTCGCAGCGGGATCTTCAACATCAATCAGCGTCCGTTCGCCGCCGAACTCCATCGGCGGAACGATGACGCGCGGCTCTACAAGGAGATTTTATCATGAGCAACGATCCCTTCACGCTCGACATATTCGGCAATACCGCACTCTCATCCGGGCTCGGTTTAGGCGTCACCGCTTTCGGCGAGTTTTCTCCTGCGGCCGCTAATGACGACGATCCGGAACCCACGCCGCCGGCGCCGCCACCTGCCATGCCGGTCGCTTCCACCCCCATCCGGCGCACCGGCCTTCGGGCAAACTTCTATCTTGAGGGTGACCGCGGCCTGCCTTCCTCCTGGAAGGATCGTGCCCGCGCCAACGTTGCGGCGATCCTCGTTGCCAATGATATCTCCAGGCAGGACCGGCCGGCGACGCCAAACGAGCAGGCGGAGCTGATCCGTTTCACCGGCTTCGGCGCCGGCGAGCTGGCCAACGGCGTATTCCGACGGCCGGGTGAAAACGATTTCCGGCAGGGCTGGGATGAGATCGGCTCCTCGCTCGAGACCGCCGTCTCTGAGGCCGATTATGCGTCGCTTGCCCGCTGCACCCAGTATGCCCACTTCACCCCTGAGTTCATCATCCGGGCGATCTGGTCCGGCATCCACAGACTTGGCTGGCGTGGCGGCCGCGTCCTTGAACCGGGCATCGGCACGGGCCTGTTCCCGGCATTGATGCCGAAGACATATCGCGACACCACTTATGTGACCGGGATCGAACTCGATCCGGTCAGCGCCCGCATCGTGAGCTTGCTTCAGCCTAAGGCACGCATCATCAGCGGCGACTTCGTTCGCACCGATCTGACGCCGATCTACGATCTCGCGATTGGCAATCCCCCATTCTCGGATCGTATTGTCCGCTCTGATCGCGCCTATCGTTCGCTCGGCCTTCGTCTGCACGACTATTTCATCGCCCGGTCGATCGACCTCTTGAAGCCCGGGGCGCTGGCAGCTTTCGTCACCTCGCATGGCACGATGGACAAGGCCGATCAGACCGCGCGGGCGCATATCGCCAAGTCCGCCGACCTGGTCGCGGCCATTCGCCTGCCTGAAGGCAGCTTCCGCGGAGGCGCCGGCACCGATGTCGTTGTGGACATCCTGTTCTTCCGCAAGCGGAAAGCCGGTGAACCCGGAGGCGACCAGACCTGGCTTGACGTTGAGGAGGTTCGCCCGGCGACGGATGACGAGGGCGCGATCCGCGTCAACAGGTGGTTCACCCGCCATCCCGGCTTCGTTCTCGGTGGCCACGCGCTGACGTCAGGACCGTTCGGCGAAAACCTACACGTGCCGACCTCGGGATGAAGAGGATCTTGAGGCCGCCCTTGCCGCAACGATCGATCTCCTGCCGGCCGATCTCTATGACGGCGAGCCGACGCAGGTCGATATCGATCTGGAGGACGAACTTGGGGAGATCATTGATCTCCAGCCGAGAGACAGCGGTATCCGAGAGGGCAGCTTCTTCCTCGACCGATCGAAGGGCCTGATGCAGATGCTCGATGGGGCGGCCGTACCTGTCACCATGCGCAAGGGTCGCTCGGGCGATGGGATTTCTGAGAAGCATATCCGGATCATCACCAAGCTGATCCCGATCCGTGACGCCGTGCGCGAGGTGCTGAAGGCCCAGGAAACCGACCGGCCATGGCGCGATCTTCAGGTCCGCCTACGCATTGCCTGGTCAAGCTTCGTGCGCGACTTCGGGCCGATCAACCATACGACCGTCTCGATCCAGGAGGATGTGGAGACGGGCGAGGTCAAGGAGACTCATCGCCAGCCGAATCTCGCACCCTTCCGCGACGATCCCGATTGCTGGCTCGTCGCATCGATCGAGGACTATGATCTGGAGACCGACACGGCCAAGCCAGGTCCGATTTTTTCCGAACGTGTGATTGCTCCGCCCGCGGCGCCGACTATCGCTTCGCCTGCAGACGCGCTCGCCGTCGTGCTGAACGAGCGTGGCTGCGTCGATATTGATCACATCGCGGAGCTGCTCCATAGTGATCCCGCGACTGTGGTCGATGAGCTGGGTGATGAAGTATTTCGCGATCCTGCCGATGGATCCTGGCAGACGGCCGATGCCTATCTCTCCGGGGCCGTCCGCACCAAGCTCGCCGCAGCGCAAGCAGCGGCCGAGCTCGACCCGGCCTATGAGCGCAACGTGCGGGCGCTTCAGGATGTGCAGCCGGCCGATCTGCGACCGTCGGACATCACCGCCCGTCTCGGTGCACCCTGGATCCCGGCGGCCGATGTCGTCGCCTTCATCAAGGAGACGATGGAAGCCGATATCCGAATCCACCATATGCCGGAACTCGGATCCTGGACGGTGGAGGCCCGTCAGCTTGGTTATTCGGCCGCCGGCACGTCGGAGTGGGGCACCAGCCGCCGCCATGCCGGGGAATTGCTCGCCGATGCTCTCAACAGCCGCGTGCCGCAGATCTTCGACGTGTTCAAGGATGCCGACGGCGAGCGCCGGGTTCTCAATGTCGTCGATACCGAGGCCGCCCGCGACAAGCTGCAAAGGATCAAGCAGGCGTTCCAGGACTGGGTCTGGACCGATCCAGATCGCACCGACCGGCTGGCCCGCGATTACAACGACCGTTTCAACAATATCGCGCCGCGTAAATTCGACGGCTCACATCTGAAGCTACCCGGCGCCTCAGGCGCCTTTGTTCTTTATGGGCACCAGAAACGCGGCATCTGGCGGATCATCGCCGATGGCTCGACCTATCTCGCCCATGCCGTCGGCGCCGGGAAAACGATGACGATGGCGGCTGCGATCATGGAGCAACGCCGTCTCGGCCTGATCGCCAAGGCGATGCTGGTCGTGCCGGGCCATTGCCTGGCCCAGGCCGCACGCGAGTTCCTGGCGCTTTATCCGAACGCGCGCATTCTGGTCGCCGATGAGACGAACTTCACCAAGGACAAGCGGGCCCGCTTCCTGTCGCGGGCGGCGACCGCCACCTGGGATGCGATCATCATCACCCATTCGGCGTTCCGGTTCATCGCCGTGCCCTCGGCCTTCGAACAACAGATGATCCAGGACGAATTGCAGCTGTACGAGGATCTGCTGACCAAGGTCGATAGCGAAGACCGCGTCTCGCGTAAGCGGCTCGAGCGGTTGAAGGAGGGACTGCAGGAGCGGCTCGAAGGCCTCGCCACTCGCAAGGACGATCTTCTCACCATCTCCGAGATCGGTATAGATCAGATCGTCGTTGACGAGGCGCAGGAATTCCGCGAAGCTATCCTTCGCCACCAACATGTCGACGCTGAAGGGCATCGATCCGAACGGCTCGCAGCGCGCCTGGGATCTCTATGTGAAGTCCCGTTACATCGAGACCAAGAACCCCGGCCGGGCGTTGGTGCTGGCGTCTGGAACGCCGATCACCAACACACTTGGCGAGATGTTTTCCATCCAGCGCCTGCTCGGCCATGAAGCACTTGCCGAGCGAGGACTGCACGAGTTCGATGCCTGGGCATCCTGCTTTGGCGATACGACGACCGAACTCGAAATCCAGCCATCGGGTAAATACAAGCCCGTCAGCCGCTTCGCTTCCTTCGTCAACGTCCCCGAGCTGATCGCCATGTTCCGCTCGTTCGCGGATGTGGTGATGCCAGAGGATCTCCGGCAATATGTGAAGGTGCCTGATATCTCGACAGGGCGTCGGCAGATCCTGACCGCCAAGCCGACGGCGCTGTTCAAGACCTATCAGCAGATGCTCGACGCGC
>NZ_CP031364.1:1327500-2156350 GCF_017357485.1 Rhizobium sp. ZX09 | reverse complement strand
GAGCTGCGGGGCGCCCGAGCTGCCATCAACGAGCCGGGCAGCAACTCCGGTTACAACCTCTTTCGCGCTTTCGTCGCGCCGTATGCCAGGGATGGCCGGTTTTTTTCCTCGGTACAGGAAACCGGCGGTCATCTGGCGAGCATCGATGTGGTTTCGAAGGGCGAGGCCGATGTCGCTTCCATAGATTGTGTCACTTTGGCAATACGCAGCGCTTCGATCCGCAGCGCGTCGCAGGCGTGCGCATCCTTGCCGAACGGCGAAGGGACCAGGCCTGCCTTTCATCACGTCTGCGGCGGACACCGGCCAGGCAGCTGGTCATTTTGCGGCGGGCACTGGCGGAGACCATCGCCGATCCCGAGCTTGCCGGCATCTGCGATGCGCTTTCGTTGCGTGGCATCAGTCTGCTTGGAGACGCCGATTATGAGGTGTTGGCTGAGCTCGATCGGGATGCTGCGCGTCATGGTTACCCCGTAATCGCCTGAGGCATGGCGTCGGCGTCCGCCATGAGCGGGAAATGACAGGCGACGCTACGGCCGAATGAACCGGCAGGAACAAGCGATGGCACTTCGCTTGAACAGCGGGACGCGCCAGCGGACAGCGTTTGTGGAAACGGCAGCCGGAAGGCGGGCTGCCGGGGCTTGGCAATTCTCCGGAAAGCACGATGCGTTCACGTCGGCGGCCGGGATCGAGCGTAAGGTTGGCGGAGAGCAGCGCCTGCGTATAGGGATGTGCGGGATTGCGAAACAAATCGGATGTCGGCCCGCTCTCAACGATCTGGCCAAGATACATCACGGCGACACGATCGGTAACGCGGCCAACGACATTGAGATTGTGCGAGATGAGCAGATAGCTGAGCTTCAGACGATCCCGAAGCGCGCGCAGGAGATTGAGCAGTTCGCCCTGAATGGAGATGTCGAGACCAGCCGTGGGTTCATCGGCCACGATGATCGAGGGTTCGGCTGCAAGCGCGCGCACAAGCGCCACACGGCGTGCCTGCCCACCGCTCAACTGGTGCGGATAACGTGAAAGAAGCTGTTCGCCGAGACCGATACTTTCCGCAAGCGCGGATATGCGCGCCCAGCTCTCGGCGGAATGCACTTTGCGGATTTTAAGCGGCTCAGCCAAAAGTGCGCCGACCTTCATGCGCGGTGAAAGCGAGGCGGCAGGGTCTTGGAACAGGAGCTGAATGCGGCGCTGCAGACCTTTACGACGGGCCGCCGTCACATTGGTAAGCGTTTCTCCGGCGACGGAAAGCGTTCCTGCGGCAAGTGGCTGAAGCCCGACGATTGCCCGGGCGAGGGAAGATTTTCCGCATCCGCTTTCCCCGACCAAACCAGGGTTTCGCCGGAATACAGATCAAGCGATACGCCATCAACGGCGGTCAGCCGGTCATAGCGGATCACGGCATTCTTCAGGGAGAGGACAGGGGTGGTTGTCATGCCGCCGCCTCCAGCCAGCAAGAAAAGCTCTGCCCGGTTTTTGCCAGCCGGCGTGGCGGCTTTTCCACGCACCGGTCGTGTCGGGAAGGACATCGTTGCGCAAAGATGCAACCGTGTGGCCGCCGGGCGGGATCGGGAACGGTGCCGGGAATAGTGGCAAGATCCTGCAGTCGGTCGAAGGCGGCGTAAGGGTCGATCTCGCAGTTGAGCAGGGCGCGGGTATAAGGATGTTTCGGATGATGCAGAACGTCTGCTACCCGGCCGTTTTCCACCACCGTTCCCGCATACATTACGATGACACTGTCGCAGAGTTCTGCGATCAGTCCCATGCTGTGGCTGACGACCAGCATGGAAGCGACAGTGCGTTGCCGCAGCCTATGCAGCATCTCCACGACCTGCGCTTCGACCGTGGCGTCAAGTGCGGTCGTCGGTTCGTCGGCAATCAGCAGCTTCGGTTCGACCAGAAGCGCCATGGCGATCACAACGCGTTGCCGCATGCCGCCGGAGAATTCGTGCGGATAGCGGTGCATGCGCAAGGCGGCATCCTGCAACCCCACATCGGAAAGCATCGCTTCCGCCCGTGCCCAGAGCGCGCGCCGGCTTTCTTTTGGAAACCGCCGGCGCTGAATATCGACAAGCTGTGTGCCGATCGTGAACATCGCGTTCAGAGCAGTCATGGGGTCTTGAAAAACAATCGCAATATCGGTGCCGCGCAGACCCGCCGTTTCCGCTGGTGTCAGGTCTGTCTCGCGCCCGTCAAAGGCTGCACGGTCCGCCGAAATTTCCGCATTATCGGCAAGCAGGCCGAGCAGGGTGAAGGCGACAGTTGATTTGCCACTGCCGCTCTCGCCGACAAGGCCGACTGACTGGCCGCGGCAATAGTGATATCGACGCCGTCGAGAATATGCGCGCTGTGTCCGGCGTTCTTGTAAGACACGTTGAGATTTTCGATGAGAAGCAGTGCGTCTGTCACAGGCTTTTCCTCAGCTTCGGATCGAGCGTGTCGCGCAGTGCTTCACCGAGAAGTGCAAACCGAGCGTCGCGAGGATCAGCGCCAGGCCGGAAAAGGTGGCGAGCCATACCGACTGGTCGAGATAGGTGTAGCCGTCATTGAGGAGATTGCCCCAGCTTGCCAGTGGCGGGCGCACCCCCAGCCCAAGAAAGCTCAACCCCGCTTCGATGGTGATGACGACGGGGATGTCCATGCATGCGAGCACGAAAATCGGACCGATGATGTTGGGCGTGACGTGATGCGCGACCACCCGCCACGTTTCCGAGCCGAGAACCCTTTCTGCTTCAATGAAGGGGCTGTTGCGGATCGCGATCGTCTGGGCGCGGGCGACCCGGCCGAAATGCGGGATGAAAACGATACTGACAAGCAGGACGACGTTGCCTAGACCCGGGCCGAAGACGGCGACGAGCGCCAGGGCAAGAATGATGCTTGGAAACGAGGTCACGACATCGAAGATGCCGACGATGAAGAGGTCCACGACACGTGAGGAAAGCGCGGCAGCCACGCCAAGCGCGACACCCGCTGTCAGCGAAATGGCGATGACGGAGAGAGAAATGCCGAGCGCTATCCGAGCGCCGTAGATAACACGGCTCAATATGTCCCGCCCGAGATGGTCGGTTCCCAGAAGATGTTGCAGCGACGGGTCCATGAACCGGTTGGCCGGCGCGATCGCGTTCGGGCCATAGGGCGCGATCAGCGGAGCAGCGATTGCCACCAGACAGAGCAGCGTGACGGCAAACAGCGAGAAAGTGCCGCCGGGTCGGCGGGAAAGATCGTGGAGGACGGTCATTGTTCTTGCCTTCCAGATACGAGCCGGGCGCGCTCACGCGGATCGAGCAGGCTCTGGGAAAGGTCCGCAAGGAGGTTGGTCAGGATGTAAAGCAGCACGATGACAAAGACCCCGCCCTGAACCACCGGATAGTTGCGGGTTCGAATGGCGTCATAGATCAACGAACCGAGACCGGGACGGTGAAAATGACTTCTGCAAAAACTGCCCCGCCCAGAAGCTCGCCAAACCCCATGCCAAGCACCGCGACGGTGGGCAATATCGCTGGCTTCAGCGCATATTTCACGAGTATTTTGATTTCGCTGACACCATAAGCACGCAACGTGCGGATCTGGTTTTCGCCCAGTACCTCGAGCAACGAGGCGCGCAGTAGACGGGCGATATAGCCGATCCAGCCGGCAGCCAGCGCCGCTGTTGGTAAGGCGAGATGCCAGAGCTGGTCGGCGATATCGCCGCTCTGTCCGGCGCCCAGCACCGGGAACCAGCTCAGCTTCACCGAGAACATCATCAGAAGGAAGACCGAGACGACGAAGCTCGGCGTCGAGATGAAACCGACGCTCAGGAACGCGACGAGCCGGTCCATCCTGCCGCCCGGCCAGCGCGCGGAGACGAGAGCAAGCGGCACGCCGAGCGCAATGGCGCAGAGCATGGCGGAAACGGCCAGCGCCACGGTGTTCGGCAAGGCGGCTGCAACAAGCGCAATAACCGGGCGACCGTTGAAAACGTCTTCACCGAGATCGCCGGAAACCAGGCGGCCGAAAAAGGTAAATACCTGTTCGATTAACGGCTTGTCGAGACCGATGCGCGCGTTGAGCGCCGACACGGCTTCAGGCGTTGCGCGTGAGCCGAGGATCACCGTTGCAGGGTCACCGGGGATCAGCCGGTTAGCGCCATCAATAAAACGACAGAGCCGGCCACGGCGAGGAGCGCCGTGACGAGCTTGAAGGCCAGATGAATGTGTAAGGACGTGCTCCTCACCTCAGCACATCCCTGTCAGCATTGAAAAAAACGCGCACAATATCAGGCCGTTGCTTCCGTGAATGCCGTATAGAGCCAGTTGTTGCCATTCGGAAGAACACCGGGCTTCAGCCATTTGCGCGAGGCAAATGCGTTGAGATTATGCGTGATCCAGATGAAGGCCGCGGATTCGTCGAGCAACTTCTGGGCCTCGATATAAATCTTTTCGCGTTCGGCGGGATCGACCGTGACGCCGCCCTTTTCATGCAGCGCATCGTACTCCGCGTTCTTCCAGCGTTGCCAGTTCCATTGGCCGACCTGCGCGGAAGTGAACCATTGCGTCTGGAAGCCGGGGTCGAATTTTCCATTGAATTTGATAAGCGAGAGTTCGAGATCCTTGCTGGCGTCATTTTTGCCGAGCGCCCAGTAGGCGGCGGATTCCAGCGCCTCGATTTCCACCTCGATACCGACTTCGGAGAGGTTGGCCTGGATGATCTGGGCGATGGCCTCGTAACGTGCCGTGGCTTCAATGGTAAGCTTGGTCTTGAAACCGTTCGCGTGACCGGCTTCGGCAAGCAATGCCTGCGCCTTTTCCAGATCTCTTGCGTAGACCGGGGCTTCTTTCCAGTAGCCGAGCAGGCTTGGCGCCAGTAGCGAATTGGCGCGCGGATAGATACCGGAATAGGCGCCCTGCAGGATCGCGTCGATGTCGACGGCATAACGGATCGCCTGACGCACTCGGATGTCGTTGAAGGGAGCCTTCTCGACATTCGGGCCGAACCACACATAGTCGATGGCGGGAATTTCCGTCACGCTGGCATCCGGCAGGTTCGCGAGGGCCTTGCCGCTCTCCGGATCGATCGCTGTAAAGTCGATCTCGCCGGACCGGAAGGCGATTTCAGACGTCTTTTGTTCCCCGATGGGTTTGCCGACGATCTGCTGGAAGTGTGGCTTGATCGGGCCCTTGTAGTCGGGGTTGATTTCCAGGGTGAAATGCTCGCGCGGAACCCATTCCTTGAGAACGTAGGGGCCGCTGCCGATCAGTTTCGTGGCAATGTCCTTGCCCAGCGCTTCGAACGCCTTCCTGGAGATGATGCGGCCAGATCCATCGGCCAGTGCGATCGTATAGAGCGCCGGCGCCGGCTGCTTCAGGATAATGCGGCCTTCGAGTGGGCTTGTGACCTCTACGCGGTCAAGAGCGGACCAGTCTTTGGCATAGGTAACGGGTTTGCCTTCGGCATCGGGTTTCAGGAAACGTTCGAAGGAAAATTTCACGTCTTCGGCGGTCAGTTCGCCATAACCGCCGGTAAAGGTAAGGCCACTGCGCAGTTTGAAGCGGATTTCGGTGTCGCTCACCTGTTCCAGTTGTTCGGCAGCATCGAGTTCCCAGTCCGTCGAGCCCGGCTTGAAAGAGATCAGCCCCTGCTGCACTGACCACAGGACATTGAGATCGATCGGGCCGGAGCGGTTGGCCGGATCGAGATTTGAAAGGTCCTTCTCGACGCGGACGACAATCCTGGATCGGTCGGCATTGGCAAAGACTGGATGGACGCCCCAAAAGCGACGAGACCTGCAATGGACGCGCCGCCGACGAGCACCTGCCGGCGTGTAGTGTTAAATGTCAAGAAGAGGCCCTCCGGTATAAAGCGCCCGCCAGCCAAAAGGATGGGTAGCGCTCATCAATTCGATGGAGGGATTAAAGCGAATAATCTACAATATTTATAGAATAAATATTTTCCCTGGAGTTCTGTTGCAAAACCATTTTTCCCTTTTTGTCGTCTGCGATGCAAAGCCGTGCGGCGCGGCCGTGTGCGCCGGGTTCTATAGTGGCGCGCGAACCTGTCTCGGTTGTAACCTCATACATGTCCCGTCTTACGTTTCCTGATATCTTCGCCTCGTCTGCCAATCCTACACTCATAGCTCGAATCGAGCGGCAGACCGTGGCCTAGGCAGGCCTCATCTATGGCGGCTTCGTCGCGGTGGACGAGGGGTACCCGGCAAAATACTGGCACCGAAAAAGGCCAGGAAAGCCCAAGGCTGGCAGTGCTGATCGTCGCCATAATGGTAGAGGCAGAGCAAATGGCCGGCAGGGAAACAGATGTTTCCGACGAGGCCTTAAGAAATGCAGATGATGATCAAAGAGACTGTGGCTGCCGGCAGTAATGAGGCTGGCTGGTCACCTCTGGCAACGCTCGGTTTCTGGTTTGCCGTGCATGGGCCTTGATCGGCGCCACTTCGGATTTGCAGGACCGGGCGGTTTCGTTGAGGCTTGCCCGGTCGTCAACCTCAGACGCTGTGACGGGGGCGGTCATCTGGTGAGCGTGAGGCAGGCGGAGAAGAATGGCAGCGCAGCGTACGAAGAAACCCGTGATGGCGCGTAAACCGGTTGCCGTCGCATCCAGGAGCTGGAGGCACGCAAGCGTTCGCTGGCGGCAAGGCTGGCGCCTCAGGAACAACGACTTGATGTACGACGCAAGATGCTGCCGGGCACGTGGGTGATCAGCGAACTTCGGAAAGCAATCGCGGAATCGGACGCGCAGATTTTGCGGGATCTTGGGGCGTCACCTGTCAGAGATGGCACGACGTGACGATCGAAAACTGCTTGAGGAGTTGCTCAACGGGAGAACTACGGATGAGACTGGTTGAACGTTGCCGGCGGTAGAAGGAGCGTGTCAGGCCTGGTCCGGTCCGGTCCGGACCTAACCTAACCTAACCAGCATGATCAGTCATTGTCCATAACGAAAAAAGCCCGGCACGATGGCCGGGCTTTTGCTGTTGCTGTCCGTTGTATCAGAACTTCACGCCGAGGCCGACGCGGATTGCATGCTGGTCGACATCCGCATTGATAGCAGAGCCACCGAAGCTGAAATCCTTGTCGCCGAAGTCGGTGTAACGGTACTCAACGCGTCCGAATACCATGTCGGTAAATGCATAGTCGAGACCAACGCCGACGGTGTAGCCGTTGAAGGTTTCCTTCACGTCGGCAATGCCCGGAACTTCCGCGTAGCCGCGAGCATAGGCCCAGCCTGCGGTACCGTATACCAGGGCACGGTCAAATGCGTAGCCGACGCGGCCACGAACCGAACCCTGCCAGTCAAACCCGTAGTCAAAGCCCGTGCCGAGAATGGTGGCGGAATCATCGCCCCAGTTCTTTTCGAAGTCAGCCTCAAGGCCAACGACCCAGCTGTTGCCAAGGTCATAGTTGAAGCCGACGAAACCGCCGGCGAGAGCGCCGTCGAAGTCTGCGGACGTTTCGCCGGGAAGGCCGACGATCGAAGCGTCATTGTTGTTCCAACCGTAACCAGCCTGCACACCGGCGGTAAATCCGGTCCAGCTGAACAGCGGCGCAACCTCTGCTGCCGGGGCTGCAGGAACTTCTGATACGGCATCGGCCGCCATTGCAGTCGATGCCGCGAGCACGAATGCGATAGTCGATACGATTTTCTTCATAGTCTCTGAACTCCCTTACATGAGAGATCATTCATATGCTTTTTGCCTGAAAAATGATGTAACTTTTGTGCAACGCCTGCGATCCGTGCAGCGGTCTGCATAAATTCGAGGCTGCCCGGGCGCGGTGGGAAGTCGCTTGCGCTCGCGCGCGTCAGGGTAATTTTACGGACCTTTGCTGGCCGCCGATGTCTTTGCAAGGCCAGGGCTCTCAGCCAAGCTGACGTTCGATTGCGGGCTTGTCGATGACCGACCAGACCCTGCGGATTTTCATGTGCTCAAATTCGTAGAACACATGCTCGCAGAACTGAACCCTCCTGCCATTGACCGGAAGGCTCATGAAGGTGGATTTGGGCGTGCAATCGAACGAAAGCCGGGCGGCAACCCGTGTCGCGTCACTGACAAGGATCTCTGCCTCGAACCGCAGGTCGGGAATGTCGGCAAAGTCGTTTTCCAGCATGTCGCGATAGCCCGACAGCCCGAATGGTCGGCCGTTGTGTTCGACTGTATCGTCAACGAAGGTGCCGAGTTCGTCGAAGGCCTGACGGTTGAGGCAGTCGAGGTAAGCCAGATAGATGTCCTGAAGTGTCGGCATGTGTTTCTCCGAATCGATCAAAGGTCAAGCCTGCTCCGGCGCCGGGGTCTAAGTCAGCAGTTTGCGCGACGCTCGCGGTCCGTTGCGACAGCGAACTGTGCCTCGAGACGTGTCCTGATTTCGCTGCAGCCCTATTGCATCCACGATATCGCCGCCAAGCTTCATTGCGTGCTGTTGATGTATGATCCGGAGCTTCGCAAGGAAGAGACCCCTGGCCGGAACTACGGCGCATGCTGCGTGAACTGATCCAGCCTTGCTGGTCTGTGATTGAGCCGCAGTCGCGTATGCGCCTGCTGCGGCCGAAGACGCGCAAGAGGCCGCTTCAGGAGGAAAGGAACAGGATCGCCTTGTAAGCAGCGTGAAGGGCTCGGTAGGGCGAAGCAACGGTCTTTGGTGAACAGGTCGTCGCCGGGTCTTCGCCGCCCTGCGGCGGCGAGACAGAAGCACGCCCTACCTATGCGGCAAGGCCCGTTACCAGATAAGCCGACACCAGAAGAAGGGTGATTATTGTGAAGAATATCAGTCCTGCCGCCAGTTCATCGAACCGGCCGTCGCGTTCATTGCGGTCCCAGTCGTAAGCCAAAGCCAACCTCCATCGTTGCTGTTAGAGAAGGGTGGTCCGGTATGGTTAATGTAATCCTAACGGCGATAGACTGAATGTTGTCGGGTATGATTTGGTGGCTGGGCCTTGGTGATTGATTTGATCGCGAGATTGGTTGAAACAGAGGCACAGAAAAACCGTCTTACGCCGGTATTACGGGAGTTTCAGATGGCAACAACGGTAACGGCCAAAGGCTAGGTCACGATTCCAAAAGCCGTACGCGAGCTTTTAGGAATTTCACCAGGAAGCTCGGTCGATTTTGTTCGGGCCCACGATGGAAGGATAGTTCTCGTCAGGGCTGACAAGAAACAGCCACTCACGCGTTTCGCAAGGCTGCGCGGACATGCCGGTGAAGGTCTGGGTACCGACGCCATCCTGGCTCTGACCCGTGGTGACGAGTGACGCTTGTCGATACAAATGTCCTGCTTGATCTTGTGACGGACGACCCGGTTTGGACCGACTGGTCGATTGAGCAGCTCGAATTGGCGAGCGTTTAGGGTCCGCTGTTCATCAATGACGTTGTCTACGTGGAACTATCTGTTCGATATGAGCGGATGGAAGAACTTGATGCTTTTGTTGATCAGGCGGGGTTGAAGTTCAGCCCTTTCCCTCGCGCGGCGTTATTTGTGGCGGGAAAGGCCTTTACCAGATATCGCCGCGGTGGCGGTACCCGTAACGGCATGCTCTGGAAAGCTCCTCGATCCCGGATTTGGATGCCAGAAAGTTGGGAGACAGGTTAGATTAGTCGTAGACAGGCTCTAACCCAACTGAGGACGTTCAGTTGCCAGACCCCGGGTCGAGCTCGACAAGCTGCGTCACTCATACCACACCTTTCATGGCGGCATCGCTTGCCAGTTCGATTTTTCCATTCTCCTCGCCATCCCAGAACTCGATCGTGCGTGCCGACACCTTGATCAGAACTATACGTGGTGTGTCGGCGCCCTGCGGAAACCACCTGTCCAGTCCACTAGTCCAATGGGCGTCGAACTCGGGCCTGTCTCTGATCAGGCTCGCCTGACCGTTGACAGAAACAAATATTCCCGGTTTGCCAAGAATACCGGGTGGAGCAGTGAAAGTCAGTGTAACCGACGAGTCTTTGACTATCTCCTGGACTTTCTTCGTGTCTTCATAGGAGAAGAACCATGAGTCACCATCATATTCCACATCGCCGTTGTTGCTCATTGGTCGACTATTGATCTGCCCGGCGGGATCGTGTGTGTTGAACATGCAGAAGTCGATCTTGCTGAGTTTTCTGGAGAGCTCGCTTATCTTCATTGGTCAATCCTTTTCTTACATCACGAATTCAACCATTTTTGAGGTCTGAGGTTCCGCCGGTCGCAGCGCATGACCGTGATACGTGAGAAATACGGGCTGTTCGCGAGGGACTGCTCGCCTTCGGGAAGCCAAGGCTTCCATATCTCGACCGTGAGCGAAGCATTGTTCACTGACGAAAATTTCGGCCAGGCTGATAATTTTTGAAGCGCGAAGGCGATCGTTAGCGGCAGGTTTATATAATGAGTGCCAGACAGACGCCTGTTAAAAGGAAAGTCTTGTCATATAGCGGGTGACCCGTGGGGGAGGCAGCTGTGATGATCACGTTTGTGGGTGATGATGGAAAAACTGTGCAGGCGAAGAGAAGGTGAAGACTGCCACGGGCTCTGAGGGATCACCTGAGCGCATGGCGCTGGTTGCCCTGTCAAAGGCCTCAGCGAGGGCCGTTCGTGTCGAAACCGACAATACGCCTATAGCCCTTGCCATAGAACACTCGATACTCGAACAGGTGCGAACCCAGTCATCTTGCAAGTTATATTCTGCGAACGGATGAGGACCAGAACGTATTGTCTCAATTATTGTCCGACCTAGAACGACGCGCCTCGTGCTTTAACGAGGAAGTCCCGACCATAATTCTGGCCGCCCCCTCATAAAGCGGGAGTCCGAGCGAGTAGCCGCGTAGAGGGATAACGCACATTCGGAACGGGAAAATACCTCACACCAACGATTTTTTGTTCCCGTTCATCCCCGCCCCGTGTGCCTCACTTATACTGCCCTTGTTGTGTGAAGAGCCGGAAGACGTTCCGGTTTTGAAACGGAGCCAGCGCCGGTTGTGAGAGAAAGGCGTCACTCTCATATTTCGGGTGCTGACAGAGATTACCGTCTGGCAGTGACCGGAGGAGAGATGGAATCTGGTTTGTGGTGGGCCTTTCTATTTCTCCGAAACGCATTGGCTGAAGGATAAGCTCTGGCAGGCATAAACCGCTGAAGCGGGGCACTGATAAGTGTCTTTATTTTCCACAGGCGGCAATTTTCAGTGCCCCGTTGCAATCCCCATCGAGCTGAAAGGCTGATGGGGAAAAGAGATGAAGTTCACAACACGGTCGCAGCTGCGTCGCGTGATAGGAAAGGTGTGTTCAAATGGTTCTCTATGAAATGTACGTCCTTGCTACTCGTGCAGATACTGCCCTGATGAGGAGGAGGCTGGCACGATCTCTCTATGCCAGAGCAAAGCTTCGAAATCGGAAGCTCAAGAAGCAATATTTACGCGACCAGAAGGGGAGCTTTGAGTCGATGGCCGATAGCAAGAGGGCAGGCCAGTTGCGATCTGGGCGACTTCCATAAACATATATTTATATAATAACCAACGTAAAACATATAAAAAATATGCGCTGGTGGATTGTGTATTTTTGACTGAAAGCGGATGAGAATCTGCGAGCAAGACTGATTTTATGGACCTGCGATTTGCGGATTGCGGGCCAATTACGCGCAAATATATGAATTTTATGTTAAATTTGCTGATATGAAAGGAGAATTATTATGCGTAGAAACTATATGAGCGAGATGGATTTGATTGGGATGGAGTTCAGATTTGAGTGGCGATCGATCACAATAACAATATCATGATATTGTTATTGTGATCGATCGCCACTCAAATCTGAACTCCATCCCAATCAAATCCATCTCGCTCATATAGTTTCTACGCATAATAATTCTCCTTTCATATCAGCAAATTTAACATAAAATTCATATATTTGCGCGTAATTGGCCCGCAATCCGCAAATCGCAGGTCCATAAAATCAGTCTTGCTCGCAGATTCTCATCCGCTTTCAGTCAAAAATACACAATCCACCAGCGCATATTTTTTATATGTTTTACGTTGGTTATTATATAAATATATGTTTATGGAAGTCGCCCAGATCGCAACTGGCCTGCCCTCTTGCTATCGGCCATCGACTCAAAGCTCCCCTTCTGGTCGCGTAAATATTGCTTCTTGAGCTTCCGATTTCGAAGCTTTGCTCTGGCATAGAGAGATCGTGCCAGCCTCCTCCTCATCAGGGCAGTATCTGCACGAGTAGCAAGGACGTACATTTCATAGAGAACCATTTGAACACACCTTTCCTATCACGCGACGCAGCTGCGACCGTGTTGTGAACTTCATCTCTTTTCCCCATCAGCCTTTCAGCTCGATGGGGATTGCAACGGGGCACTGAAAATTGCCGCCTGTGGAAAATAAAGACACTTATCAGTGCCCCGCTTCAGCGGTTTATGCCTGCCAGAGCTTATCCTTCAGCCAATGCGTTTCGGAGAAATAGAAAGGCCCACCACAAACCAGATTCCATCTCTCCTCCGGTCACTGCCAGACGGTAATCTCTGTCAGCACCCGAAATATGAGAGTGACGCCTTTCTCTCACAACCGGCGCTGGCTCCGTTTCAAAACCGGAACGTCTTCCGGCTCTTCACACAACAAGGGCAGTATAAGTGAGGCACACGGGGCGGGGATGAACGGGAACAAAAAATCGTTGGTGTGAGGTATTTTCCCGTTCCGAATGTGCGTTATCCCTCTACGCGGCTACTCGCTCGGACTCCCGCTTTATGAGGGGGCGGCCAGAATTATGGTCGGGACTTCCTCGTTAAAGCACGAGGCGCGTCGTTCTAGGTCGGACAATAATTGAGACAATACGTTCTGGTCCTCATCCGTTCGCAGAATATAACTTGCAAGATGACTGGGTTCGCACCTGTTCGAGTATCGAGTGTTCTATGGCAAGGGCTATAGGCGTATTGTCGGTTTCGACACGAACGGCCCTCGCTGAGGCCTTTGACAGGGCAACCAGCGCCATGCGCTCAGGTGATCCCTCAGAGCCCGTGGCAGTCTTCACCTTCTCTTCGCCTGCACAGTTTTTCCATCATCACCCACAAACGTGATCATCACAGCTGCCTCCCCCACGGGTCACCCGCTATATGACAAGACTTTCCTTTTAACAGGCGTCTGTCTGGCACTCATTATATAAACCTGCCGCTAACGATCGCCTTCGCGCTTCAAAAATTATCAGCCTGGCCGAAATTTTCGTCAGTGAACAATGCTTCGCTCACGGTCGAGATATGGAAGCCTTGGCTTCCCGAAGGCGAGCAGTCCCTCGCGAACAGCCCGTATTTCTCACGTATCACGGTCATGCGCTGCGACCGGCGGAACCTCAGACCTCAAAAATGGTTGAATTCGTGATGTAAGAAAAGGATTGACCAATGAAGATAAGCGAGCTCTCCAGAAAACTCAGCAAGATCGACTTCTGCATGTTCAACACACACGATCCCGCCGGGCAGATCAATAGTCGACCAATGAGCAACAACGGCGATGTGGAATATGATGGTGACTCATGGTTCTTCTCCTATGAAGACACGAAGAAAGTCCAGGAGATAGTCAAAGACTCGTCGGTTACACTGACTTTCACTGCTCCACCCGGTATTCTTGGCAAACCGGGAATATTTGTTTCTGTCAACGGTCAGGCGAGCCTGATCAGAGACAGGCCCGAGTTCGACGCCCATTGGACTAGTGGACTGGACAGGTGGTTTCCGCAGGGCGCCGACACACCACGTATAGTTCTGATCAAGGTGTCGGCACGCACGATCGAGTTCTGGGATGGCGAGGAGAATGGAAAAATCGAACTGGCAAGCGATGCCGCCATGAAAGGTGTGGTATGAGTGACGCAGCTTGTCGAGCTCGACCCGGGGTCTGGCAACTGAACGTCCTCAGTTGGGTTAGAGCCTGTCTACGACTAATCTAACCTGTCTCCCAACTTTCTGGGCATCCAAATCCGGGATCGAGGAGCTTTCCAGAGCATGCCGTTACGGGTACCGCCACCGCGGCGATATCTGGTAAAGGCCTTTCCCGCCACAAATAACGCCGCGCGAGGGAAAGGGCTGAACTTCAACCCCGCCTGATCAACAAAAGCATCAAGTTCTTCCATCCGCTCATATCGAACAGATAGTTCCACGTAGACAACGTCATTGATGAACAGCGGACCCTAAACGCTCGCCAATTCGAGCTGCTCAATCGACCAGTCGGTCCAAACCGGGTCGTCCGTCACAAGATCAAGCAGGACATTTGTATCGACAAGCGTCACTCGTCACCACGGGTCAGAGCCAGGATGGCGTCGGTACCCAGACCTTCACCGGCATGTCCGCGCAGCCTTGCGAAACGCGTGAGTGGCTGTTTCTTGTCAGCCCTGACGAGAACTATCCTTCCATCGTGGGCCCGAACAAAATCGACCGAGCTTCCTGGTGAAATTCCTAAAAGCTCGCGTACGGCTTTTGGAATCGTGACCTAGCCTTTGGCCGTTACCGTTGTTGCCATCTGAAACTCCCGTAATACCGGCGTAAGACGGTTTTTCTGTGCCTCTGTTTCAACCAATCTCGCGATCAAATCAATCACCAAGGCCCAGCCACCAAATCATACCCGACAACATTCAGTCTATCGCCGTTAGGATTACATTAACCATACCGGACCACCCTTCTCTAACAGCAACGATGGAGGTTGGCTTTGGCTTACGACTGGGACCGCAATGAACGCGACGGCCGGTTCGATGAACTGGCGGCAGGACTGATATTCTTCACAATAATCACCCTTCTTCTGGTGTCGGCTTATCTGGTAACGGGCCTTGCCGCATAGGTAGGGCGTGCTTCTGTCTCGCCGCCGCAGGGCGGCGAAGACCCGGCGACGACCTGTTCACCAAAGACCGTTGCTTCGCCCTACCGAGCCCTTCACGCTGCTTACAAGGCGATCCTGTTCCTTTCCTCCTGAAGCGGCCTCTTGCGCGTCTTCGGCCGCAGCAGGCGCATACGCGACTGCGGCTCAATCACAGACCAGCAAGGCTGGATCAGTTCACGCAGCATGCGCCGTAGTTCCGGCCAGGGGTCTCTTCCTTGCGAAGCTCCGGATCATACATCAACAGCACGCAATGAAGCTTGGCGGCGATATCGTGGATGCAATAGGGCTGCAGCGAAATCAGGACACGTCTCGAGGCACAGTTCGCTGTCGCAACGGACCGCGAGCGTCGCGCAAACTGCTGACTTAGACCCCGGCGCCGGAGCAGGCTTGACCTTTGATCGATTCGGAGAAACACATGCCGACACTTCAGGACATCTATCTGGCTTACCTCGACTGCCTCAACCGTCAGGCCTTCGACGAACTCGGCACCTTCGTTGACGATACAGTCGAACACAACGGCCGACCATTCGGGCTGTCGGGCTATCGCGACATGCTGGAAAACGACTTTGCCGACATTCCCGACCTGCGGTTCGAGGCAGAGATCCTTGTCAGTGACGCGACACGGGTTGCCGCCCGGCTTTCGTTCGATTGCACGCCCAAATCCACCTTCATGAGCCTTCCGGTCAATGGCAGGAGGGTTCAGTTCTGCGAGCATGTGTTCTACGAATTTGAGCACATGAAAATCCGCAGGGTCTGGTCGGTCATCGACAAGCCCGCAATCGAACGTCAGCTTGGCTGAGAGCCCTGGCCTTGCAAAGACATCGGCGGCCAGCAAAGGTCCGTAAAATTACCCTGACGCGCGCGAGCGCAAGCGACTTCCCACCGCGCCCGGGCAGCCTCGAATTTATGCAGACCGCTGCACGGATCGCAGGCGTTGCACAAAAGTTACATCATTTTTCAGGCAAAAAGCATATGAATGATCTCTCATGTAAGGGAGTTCAGAGACTATGAAGAAAATCGTATCGACTATCGCATTCGTGCTCGCGGCATCGACTGCAATGGCGGCCGATGCCGTATCAGAAGTTCCTGCAGCCCCGGCAGCAGAGGTTGCGCCGCTGTTCAGCTGGACCGGATTTACCGCCGGTGTGCAGGCTGGTTACGGTTGGAACAACAATGACGCTTCGATCGTCGGCCTTCCCGGCGAAACGTCCGCAGACTTCGACGGCGCTCTCGCCGGCGGTTTCGTCGGCTTCAACTATGACCTTGGCAACAGCTGGGTCGTTGGCCTTGAGGCTGACTTCGAAAAGAACTGGGGCGATGATTCCGCCACCATTCTCGGCACGGGCTTTGACTACGGGTTTGACTGGCAGGGTTCGGTTCGTGGCCGCGTCGGCTACGCATTTGACCGTGCCCTGGTATACGGTACCGCAGGCTGGGCCTATGCTCGCGGCTACGCGGAAGTTCCGGGCATTGCCGACGTGAAGGAAACCTTCAACGGCTACACCGTCGGCGTTGGTCTCGACTATGCATTTACCGACATGGTATTCGGACGCGTTGAGTACCGTTACACCGACTTCGGCGACAAGGATTTCAGCTTCGGTGGCTCTGCTATCAATGCGGATGTCGACCAGCATGCAATCCGCGTCGGCCTCGGCGTGAAGTTCTGATACAACGGACAGCAACAGCAAAAGCCCGGCCATCGTGCCGGGCTTTTTTCGTTATGGACAATGACTGATCATGCTGGTTAGGTTAGGTTAGGTCCGGACCGGACCGGACCAGGCCTGACACGCTCCTTCTACCGCCGGCAACGTTCAACCAGTCTCATCCGTAGTTCTCCCGTTGAGCAACTCCTCAAGCAGTTTTCGATCGTCACGTCGTGCCATCTCTGACAGGTGACGCCCCAAGATCCCGCAAAATCTGCGCGTCCGATTCCGCGATTGCTTTCCGAAGTTCGCTGATCACCCACGTGCCCGGCAGCATCTTGCGTCGTACATCAAGTCGTTGTTCCTGAGGCGCCAGCCTTGCCGCCAGCGAACGCTTGCGTGCCTCCAGCTCCTGGATGCGACGGCAACCGGTTTACGCGCCATCACGGGTTTCTTCGTACGCTGCGCTGCCATTCTTCTCCGCCTGCCTCACGCTCACCAGATGACCGCCCCCGTCACAGCGTCTGAGGTTGACGACCGGGCAAGCCTCAACGAAACCGCCCGGTCCTGCAAATCCGAAGTGGCGCCGATCAAGGCCCATGCACGGCAAACCAGAAACCGAGCGTTGCCAGAGGTGACCAGCCAGCCTCATTACTGCCGGCAGCCACAGTCTCTTTGATCATCATCTGCATTTCTTAAGGCCTCGTCGGAAACATCTGTTTCCCTGCCGGCCATTTGCTCTGCCTCTACCATTATGGCGACGATCAGCACTGCCAGCCTTGGGCTTTCCTGGCCTTTTTCGGTGCCAGTATTTTGCCGGGTACCCCTCGTCCACCGCGACGAAGCCGCCATAGATGAGGCCTGCCTAGGCCACGGTCTGCCGCTCGATTCGAGCTATGAGTGTAGGATTGGCAGACGAGGCGAAGATATCAGGAAACGTAAGACGGGACATGTATGAGGTTACAACCGAGACAGGTTCGCGCGCCACTATAGAACCCGGCGCACACGGCCGCGCCGCACGGCTTTGCATCGCAGACGACAAAAAGGGAAAAATGGTTTTGCAACAGAACTCCAGGGAAAATATTTATTCTATAAATATTGTAGATTATTCGCTTTAATCCCTCCATCGAATTGATGAGCGCTACCCATCCTTTTGGCTGGCGGGCGCTTTATACCGGAGGGCCTCTTCTTGACATTTAACACTACACGCCGGCAGGTGCTCGTCGGCGGCGCGTCCATTGCAGGTCTCGTCGCTTTTGGGGGCGTCCATCCAGTCTTTGCCAATGCCGACCGATCCAGGATTGTCGTCCGCGTCGAGAAGGACCTTTCAAATCTCGATCCGGCCAACCGCTCCGGCCCGATCGATCTCAATGTCCTGTGGTCAGTGCAGCAGGGGCTGATCTCTTTCAAGCCGGGCTCGACGGACTGGGAACTCGATGCTGCCGAACAACTGGAACAGGTGAGCGACACCGAAATCCGCTTCAAACTGCGCAGTGGCCTTACCTTTACCGGCGGTTATGGCGAACTGACCGCCGAAGACGTGAAATTTTCCTTCGAACGTTTCCTGAAACCCGATGCCGAAGGCAAACCCGTTACCTATGCCAAAGACTGGTCCGCTCTTGACCGCGTAGAGGTCACAAGCCCACTCGAAGGCCGCATTATCCTGAAGCAGCCGGCGCCGGCGCTCTATACGATCGCACTGGCCGATGGATCTGGCCGCATCATCTCCAGGAAGGCGTTCGAAGCGCTGGGCAAGGACATTGCCACGAAACTGATCGGCAGCGGCCCCTACGTTCTCAAGGAATGGGTTCCGCGCGAGCATTTCACCCTGGAAATCAACCCCGACTACAAGGGCCCGATCAAGCCACACTTCCAGCAGATCGTCGGCAAACCCATCGGGGAACAAAAGACGTCTGAAATCGCCTTCCGGTCCGGCGAGATCGACTTTACAGCGATCGATCCGGAGAGCGGCAAGGCCCTCGCGAACCTGCCGGATGCCAGCGTGACGGAAATTCCCGCCATCGACTATGTGTGGTTCGGCCCGAATGTCGAGAAGGCTCCCTTCAACGACATCCGAGTGCGTCAGGCGATCCGTTATGCCGTCGACATCGACGCGATCCTGCAGGGCGCCTATTCCGGTATCTATCCGCGCGCCAATTCGCTACTGGCGCCAAGCCTGCTCGGCTACTGGAAAGAAGCCCCGGTCTACGCAAGAGATCTGGAAAAGGCGCAGGCATTGCTTGCCGAAGCCGGTCACGCGAACGGTTTCAAGACCAAGCTTACCATTGAAGCCACGGCACGTTACGAGGCCATCGCCCAGATCATCCAGGCCAACCTCTCCGAAGTCGGTATCGAGGTGGAAATCGAGGCGCTGGAATCCGCCGCCTACTGGGCGCTCGGCAAAAATGACGCCAGCAAGGATCTCGAACTCTCGCTTATCAAATTCAATGGAAAATTCGACCCCGGCTTCCAGACGCAATGGTTCACTTCCGCGCAGGTCGGCCAATGGAACTGGCAACGCTGGAAGAACGCGGAGTACGATGCGCTGCATGAAAAGGGCGGCGTCACGGTCGATCCCGCCGAACGCGAAAAGATTTATATCGAGGCCCAGAAGTTGCTCGACGAATCCGCGGCCTTCATCTGGATCACGCATAATCTCAACGCATTTGCCTCGCGCAAATGGCTGAAGCCCGGTGTTCTTCCGAATGGCAACAACTGGCTCTATACGGCATTCACGGAAGCAACGGCCTGATATTGTGCGCGTTTTTTTCAATGCTGACAGGGATGTGCTGAGGTGAGGAGCACGTCCTTACACATTCATCTGGCCTTCAAGCTCGTCACGGCGCTCCTCGCCGTGGCCGGCTCTGTCGTTTTATTGATGGCGCTAACCCGGCTGATCCCCGGTGACCCTGCAACGGTGATCCTCGGCTCACGCGCAACGCCTGAAGCCGTGTCGGCGCTCAACGCGCGCATCGGTCTCGACAAGCCGTTAATCGAACAGGTATTTACCTTTTTCGGCCGCCTGGTTTCCGGCGATCTCGGTGAAGACGTTTTCAACGGTCGCCCGGTTATTGCGCTTGTTGCAGCCGCCTTGCCGAACACCGTGGCGCTGGCCGTTTCCGCCATGCTCTGCGCCATTGCGCTCGGCGTGCCGCTTGCTCTCGTCTCCGCGCGCTGGCCGGGCGGCAGGATGGACCGGCTCGTCGCGTTCCTGAGCGTCGGTTTCATCTCGACGCCGAGCTTCGTCGTCTCGGTCTTCCTTCTGATGATGTTCTCGGTGAAGCTGAGCTGGTTCCCGGTGCTGGGCGCCGGACAGAGCGGCGATATCGCCGACCAGCTCTGGCATCTCGCCTTACCAACAGCGGCGCTGGCTGCCGGCTGGATCGGCTATATCGCCCGTCTACTGCGCGCCTCGTTGCTCGAGGTACTGGGCGAAAACCAGATCCGCACGTTGCGTGCTTATGGTGTCAGCGAAATCAAAATACTCGTGAAATATGCGCTGAAGCCAGCGATATTGCCCACCGTCGCGGTGCTTGGCATGGGGTTTGGCGAGCTTCTGGGCGGGGCAGTTTTTGCAGAAGTCATTTTCAACCGTCCCGGTCTCGGTTCGTTGATCTATGACGCCATTCGAACCCGCAACTATCCGGTGGTTCAGGGCGGGGTCTTTGTCATCGTGCTGCTTTACATCCTGACCAACCTCCTTGCGGACCTTTCCCAGAGCCTGCTCGATCCGCGTGAGCGCGCCCGGCTCGTATCTGGAAGGCAAGAACAATGACCGTCCTCCACGATCTTTCCCGCCGACCCGGCGGCACTTTCTCGCTGTTTGCCGTCACGCTGCTCTGTCTGGTGGCAATCGCTGCTCCGCTGATCGCGCCCTATGGCCCGAACGCGATCGCGCCGGCCAACCGGTTCATGGACCCGTCGCTGCAACATCTTCTGGGAACCGACCATCTCGGGCGGGACATATTGAGCCGTGTTATCTACGGCGCTCGGATAGCGCTCGGCATTTCTCTCTCCGTCATCGCCATTTCGCTGACAGCGGGTGTCGCGCTTGGCGTGGCTGCCGCGCTTTCCTCACGTGTCGTGGACCTCTTCATCGTCGGCATCTTCGATGTCGTGACCTCGTTTCCAAGCATCATTCTTGCCCTGGCGCTCGTCGCCGTCTTCGGCCCGGGTCTAGGCAACGTCGTCCTGCTTGTCAGTATCGTTTTCATCCCGCATTTCGGCCGGGTCGCCCGCGCCCAGACGATCGCGATCCGCAACAGCCCCTTCATTGAAGCAGAAAGGGTTCTCGGCTCGGAAACGTGGCGGGTGGTCGCGCATCACGTCACGCCCAACATCATCGGTCCGATTTTCGTGCTCGCATGCATGGACATCCCCGTCGTCATCACCATCGAAGCGGGGTTGAGCTTTCTTGGGCTGGGGGTGCGCCCGCCACTGGCAAGCTGGGGCAATCTCCTCAATGACGGCTACACCTATCTCGACCAGTCGGTATGGCTCGCCACCTTTTCCGGCCTGGCGCTGATCCTCGCGACGCTCGGTTTTGCACTTCTCGGTGAAGCACTGCGCGACACGCTCGATCCGAAGCTGAGGAAAAGCCTGTGACAGACGCACTGCTTCTCATCGAAAATCTCAACGTGTCTTACAAGAACGCCGGACACAGCGCGCATATTCTCGACGGCGTCGATATCACTATTGGCCGCGGCCAGTCAGTCGGCCTTGTCGGCGAGAGCGGCAGTGGCAAATCAACTGTCGCCTTCACCCTGCTCGGCCTGCTTGCCGATAATGCGGAAATTTCGGCGGACCGTGCAGCCTTTGACGGGCGCGAGACAGACCTGACACCAGCGGAAACGGCGGGTCTGCGCGGCACCGATATTGCGATTGTTTTTCAAGACCCCATGACTGCTCTGAACGCGATGTTCACGATCGGCACACAGCTTGTCGATATTCAGCGCCGGCGGTTTCCAAAAGAAAGCCGGCGCGCGCTCTGGGCACGGGCGGAAGCGATGCTTTCCGATGTGGGGTTGCAGGATGCCGCCTTGCGCATGCACCGCTATCCGCACGAATTCTCCGGCGGCATGCGGCAACGCGTTGTGATCGCCATGGCGCTTCTGGTCGAACCGAAGCTGCTGATTGCCGACGAACCGACGACCGCACTTGACGCCACGGTCGAAGCGCAGGTCGTGGAGATGCTGCATAGGCTGCGGCAACGCACTGTCGCTTCCATGCTGGTCGTCAGCCACAGCATGGGACTGATCGCAGAACTCTGCGACAGTGTCATCGTAATGTATGCGGGAACGGTGGTGGAAAACGGCCGGGTAGCAGACGTTCTGCATCATCCGAAACATCCTTATACCCGCGCCCTGCTCAACTGCGAGATCGACCCTTACGCCGCCTTCGACCGACTGCAGGATCTTGCCACTATTCCCGGCACCGTTCCCGATCCCGCCCGGCGGCCACACGGTTGCATCTTTGCGCAACGATGTCCTTCCCGACACGACCGGTGCGTGGAAAAGCCGCCACGCCGGCTGGCAAAAACCGGGCAGAGCTTTTCTTGCTGGCTGGAGGCGGCGGCATGACAACCACCCCTGTCCTCTCCCTGAAGAATGCCGTGATCCGCTATGACCGGCTGACCGCCGTTGATGGCGTATCGCTTGATCTGTATTCCGGCGAAACCCTGGGTTTGGTCGGGGAAAGCGGATGCGGAAAATCTTCCCTCGCCCGGGCAATCGTCGGGCTTCAGCCACTTGCCGCAGGAACGCTTTCCGTCGCCGGAGAAACGCTTACCAATGTGACGGCGGCCCGTCGTAAAGGTCTGCAGCGCCGCATTCAGCTCCTGTTCCAAGACCCTGCCGCCTCGCTTTCACCGCGCATGAAGGTCGGCGCACTTTTGGCTGAGCCGCTTAAAATCCGCAAAGTGCATTCCGCCGAGAGCTGGGCGCGCATATCCGCGCTTGCGGAAAGTATCGGTCTCGGCGAACAGCTTCTTTCACGTTATCCGCACCAGTTGAGCGGTGGGCAGGCACGCCGTGTGGCGCTTGTGCGCGCGCTTGCAGCCGAACCCTCGATCATCGTGGCCGATGAACCCACGGCTGGTCTCGACATCTCCATTCAGGGCGAACTGCTCAATCTCCTGCGCGCGCTTCGGGATCGTCTGAAGCTCAGCTATCTGCTCATCTCGCACAATCTCAATGTCGTTGGCCGCGTTACCGATCGTGTCGCCGTGATGTATCTTGGCCAGATCGTTGAGAGCGGGCCGACATCCGATTTGTTTCGCAATCCCGCACATCCCTATACGCAGGCGCTGCTCTCCGCCAACCTTACGCTCGATCCCGGCCGCCGACGTGAACGCATCGTGCTTTCCGGAGAATTGCCAAGCCCCGGCAGCCCGCCTTCCGGCTGCCGTTTCCACAAACGCTGTCCGCTGGCGCGTCCCCGCTGTTCAAGCGAAGTGCCATCGCTTGTTCCTGCCGGTTCATTCGGCCGTAGCGTCGCCTGTCATTTCCCGCTCATGGCGGACGCCGACGCCATGCCTCAGGCGATTACGGGGTAACCATGACGCGCAGCATCCCGATCGAGCTCAGCCAACACCTCATAATCGGCGTCTCCAAGCAGACTGATGCCACGCAACGAAAGCGCATCGCAGATGCCGGCAAGCTCGGGATCGGCGATGGTCTCCGCCAGTGCCCGCCGCAAAATGACCAGCTGCCTGGCCGGTGTCGCCGCAGACGTGATGAAAGGCAGGCCTGGTCCCTTCGCCGTTTCGGCAAGGATGCGCACGCCTGCGACGCGCTGCGGATCGAAGCGCTGCGTATTGCCAAAAGTGACACAATCTATGGAAGCGACATCGGCCTCGCCCTTCGAAACCACATCGATGCTCGCCAGATGACCGCCGGTTTCCTGTACCGAGGAAAAAAACCGGCCATCCCTGGCATACGGCGCGACGAAAGCGCGAAAGAGGTTGTAACCGGAGTTGCTGCCCGGCTCGTTGATGGCAGCTCGGGCGCCCCGCAGCTCCTCGATCGACTGGACCGGCGACGACGCCTTGACGATGATGAAGCTGCATTTGAGCGGACCGTCGCAGCCGGGAAGGTTGTAGACGGGGGTCGCCACCAGTTGCACCTTGCCACGCAGGCGCTGCACGTAGGGATATCCACAGGTCTGACCGAACACCAAGTCGGGCCGCAACCAGGCCTCGTCGTAGCGGATCTCCTCGTCCAGCGCCCGGGGCGCATCAACTCCAGCGGCGCGAAGGCGTGTACCGAGCGCAACCCAGAACAACGCCGTCGCTTCGCTGACCGGCGAAGGACTGGCATACATGGCAAGGCTTGCGAGCGACATCGGGGAAACTCCAGGAAAACAATTCAAAAACCTATGCAATACATAGATTTAAAGTGCAATTCGATTTCTTCGTTGAAAGGATGCCCGCCATGAGCATGCCCCTGCAAGATACTCGCTTTCTGCCCTCGAATACCGCCGGCGATAGCTGCGATGTGCTCGTCATCGGCGGCGGACCGGCTGGCTGCTGGGCAGCGTTAGAGGCGGCCGGCACAGGAGCAAACGTTGTTCTGGTGGACAAGGGCTATTGCGGAAGCTCGGGCGCAACGGCGTCGGCCGGCACCCAGATATGGTATGTACCGCCGGACCCGGCCGCACGCGATGCGGCCATGGCAAGTCGCGAAGCCATGGGCGGCTATCTTTCCGAACGCTCTTGGATGGCACCGGTCCTCGACAAGACGTTCGAAAGCGTCAACCGGCTGGCGGACTGGGGCTATCCCTTCCCACGCGACGACGGCGGCGAGCAGCAGCGCATCTCCGTTCAGGGACCCGAATATATGCGGCTTTTACGCCGCCGGGTGAAAAGCGCCGGTGTGACCATTCTCGATCACCACCCCGCGACCAAACTGCTGACCGAGGGTACGCGCGTTGTCGGTGCAACCGGCGTGCGCCGGCAGCAAGGCGGGCAGTGGCACATCGCCGCCGGGGCGGTGGTGCTGGCAACGGGCGGCTGCGCCTTCATGAGCAAGGCGCTCGGCTGTGATGTCCTGACCGGGGATGGCTATTTGATGGGCGCTGAGGTCGGCGCCGAACTCTCCGGTATGGAGTTCTCGTCGGCCTATGCGATTTCGCCGGCTTTTGCGTCAATCACCAAGACGGCGCTCTACCGGTTCGCGCAGTTCTATCGCAAGGACCATAGTCTGATTGAAGGCGCGGGTTCGGCGCGGGGAAGATCGATCATCGCCCGCACCCTGCTCTCACAACCCGTCTATGCCCGGCTGGACCTTGCCGGAACCGACGAGGTGAAGGCGATACTGCGACGCGCCCAGCCGAATTTCTTCGTGCCCTTTGATCGCCGCGGCATTGATCCCTTCGCCGAGTTCTTTGAGATCAAGCTTCGACTGGAGGGCACGGTGCGCGGCACCGGTGGGCTGCGGCTGACCGGCCTCGACTGCGCAACGACGGTTGCCGGCCTTTATGCAGCTGGCGACAACGCCACGCGCGAGCCAATCTGTGGTGGTTTTACCGGCGGCGGCAGCCACAATGCAGCCTGGGCAATTTCCACGGGCGCTTTCGCCGGCGCCTCGGCCGCAGCCTTCGCCCGCGAAAAGGCGGGGCTATCGGGAAATGATCTTCCGCAACCCACCATGCCAACCGCAGCACGCAGGGAGACCGTTGATCCCGAGGCTATCATCAAGGCAGTGCAGGACGAAGTCTTTCCTCTCGAAATCAATTATTTCCGCACGCATGCCGGCCTTTCGGCAGCATTGACGCGGCTTGACGCGCTTTGGGTAGAGGCCGCCGCCGCTACCGTTACCGACGAAAGCCAGATACTGTCGCTGCATCAGGCGCAGGCCATGATAGCGACTGCGCGCTTCATGTATCGCGCGGCCTTGGCGCGCACGGAAACGCGCGGCATGCACCGACGCGACGATTTTCCGAAGCAGGATCCTGCCCAGCATCACCGGCTCATTCTCAGCGGCCTCGATGCAATCGCCATCCGGCGGGAAACCATAGATCCTGGCATTCACAAGGAGGCAGCTGAATAATGATCGAGGTTCTGGATAAAGACGCCTGCACGGACTGCAATCTCTGCGTTCAGGTCTGCCCCACCAACGTGTTTGAGGCAATGCCGGAAGGCCCGCCCATCATTTTGCGGCAGGATTCGTGCCAGACCTGTTTCATGTGCGAGGCCTATTGCCCGGTGGATGCGCTTTACGTCGACCCGGATGCCGAGGCCGTACAGGGCCTCACCCTCGAGAGCGTGAAGGCGAGCAATCTCTTCGGCAGTTACCGAAAGGCCATTGGCTGGCACAAGGAAACGCGTTACCGCCGCCACATCGACGATCACTTTCGCCTTCCGCAATAACGCCTGACGCGTTGCCAGTCGCTCCGATAAATAATCTTCGGGATATATTAGACGTGGGAAAACCAGCCCGCCATCATCGTGGCGGGCTGGTTGTGTTCATGTCGTCCATTCTGACGGTGGCTAGGCGGTTCGTGATCCCGCAACGTCATGCGATACGGCAAATCCGGGTAACTGCAGATTGGCTCGAAAGTCGTCGCCCACATAATCCGTATCGATTATGGCGCGACGACGCAGTTCCGGCAGAAGTCCGTTGACAAGCAGGTCTTCCTGCTCCGGGTTGCCAAATCCATGAAGCGAGAGCACGTCAAGAATTCCCGCCCGATAGCGTTCCTCAATGGCGTCGGCGAGTTGTTCAGGTGTACCCGCCACGGACCAGTGCCCGGTTTCCTGCGCCTGGACGATAAGCTCTCTCAACGACAGCCCCTGTTTGGCGTATCGGCGGAAAACTTCCACCCGGCCGCGCCGGCGGTTGATGCTCGTCACATCGGGCAGCAGCCTATCCGGCAGAGGTTGATCGAGCGGCAGGTCAGACAGGTCGAGATCGCCACCCAGCATGTCGGCAAGTTTCAGGCGCCCCTGTTCATAATCGATACGCTCGTGCTTTTCCTTCAGCCGTCGTGCGACATCCGCGTCGGACTCGCCAATGACCGAATGGAAGGAGTTCATGATGAAAGGCAGGCCGCCGGCGCGGCCGAAAGCGGTTGCCCGACGGCGCAGTTCGGTTGCAAAGGTAACCGCATCTTCAAAACGCGGCTGCGATGTGTAGACGACTTCGGCGTAACGCGCACCAACGGTAACGCCAGCTTCCGACTGCCCAGCCTGAAACAGCACGGCCCGGCCCTGCGGTAAAGGCGGGACATTGAGCGGTCCCTGCACGTTGAAATATCGACCCTTATAGTCGATCCGGTGAAATTTGGCAGGATCGACCGCCACCGCGCCGGAGGCTTTGCGCTGGGCTGCATCCCGCTCATTGGCATCGTAAAGGGCGTTGACGACCTCGATAAACTCCGCCGCTCGTTCGTAGCGTTCTTCCGGGCTCGGCAATTGCTCACCGAAATTCTCTTCGCCAACCGAAGAGGTAACCGCGTTCCAGCCTGCCCTGCCGCCACTGAGATGGTCCAGCGTGCCGATCTGACGCGCAAGATTAAAGGGATGGTGGAACGTGGTGGAAATCGTGGCAATCAAACCAATCCGTGACGTTGCCTGGCTGAGCGCCGACAAGGTGACGACCGGTTCCTGAATACCGGCCGTGCCAGCCAGTCCGGCGGGATCGATATGGAGAAGATCGGCGGTGAACAGCCCTGTGATCTTTTCGGCCTCAGCCTTCTTGGCAAGTTCTACGGCGCGTTTGATGCCGGTCGTTGCATCGGCGTCGTTAGATGCGGCAATCACGCTGCTGGCACCTGTCAGCGTTTTCAGACGTCGGGGTCGGCTAAGCGCCATGATCGTTTCCTCTTCAATGCTGTGTCGTATTTGTCTCGGCTGGCAGGCAACCGGCGGATTTATGCAAGTGCTGGAACGGCATCGATCAGTTTTCGTGTGTAACCGTGCCGTGGAGCGGAAAATACCTCGCCAACCTCACCGCTTTCGACGATCCGGCCGTCCTTCATCACCAGCACCCGGTCCGTCAGGTGACGCACGACACCGAGATCATGGGAGATGAACAGCAGCGATGTTCCCGACGCCGCCTGAAGTTCCGCGAGGAGATCGAGAACCTGGGCCTGGACCGAAACGTCAAGCGCGCTCACCGGCTCATCGGCGACGAGAAGGCGCGGACGCGGCGCGAACGCCCTGGCAATGGCCACGCGCTGACGCTGGCCGCCTGAAAGCTCGCGGGGGTAACGGGTGAGAAAATCACCGCTCAGCCGGACGGCTTCGAGAACCTCCAGCACACGGTCTCGACGCTCGGTACCGCGAAGGCCGGTGACATCGAGGCTCTCGCCAACGATTTTTTCCACGGTATAGCGCGGGTCAAACGAACTGAAAGCGTCCTGGGCGATCAATTGCATGCTGCTGCGGCGGGATTTGCGCAGGCTCTCGGCCACATTGCTCCACCGCTCACCCTCGATGAAAACCTCGCCATTTTCGGGCTCAACCAGTCCGAGGACCATTTTGGCCACGGTGGTTTTTCCAGAGCCGGACTCACCGACGATACCGAGTGCTTCCCCCGCCGAAAGATCGAAGGATACATCATTGACGACAGGCGCATTTTCCGGCCCACCGTAATGCTTGACGAGATTGTGCACTGACAGCACGTGCTTGCCCCGATGGACCGTTCTCAGCGGCAGCGGCACACGGTGCGCAACCGGCGTTCCCTTACCGTCGACCGGCGGCGAGACCGTTGCCGAAAGCCGATAGCCTTTCGATCCAGCCGACGGCACGGCATCAAGCAATTGCCGCGTATACGGATGCTTCGGCCGATTCAGCAACTCCAGTGTTGCCCCTTCCTCGACAATGCGACCCTCGTTCATCACCAGAACCCGGTCGGCAAGACGCGAAACCACGGCCAGGTCATGGCTGATCAACAACAGTGTGTGCCCGGCTTTCCGGCGTTCGGCCAGGAGGTCGAGAATTTGCTTCTGCACTGTCGCATCAAGCGCTGTGGTCGGCTCATCGGCGATCAGCAGCGACGGATTGCGAGCGATCGCTGTCGCGATCAAGGCGCGCTGCCGCAATCCACCGGAGAGCTGGTGGGGATATTGCCGCAAGCGCCGGACGGGATCGGGAATGCCGACCGATTGCAGCAGCGCGTGGCTGTCGAAACCTTCAGGGGCGCGGGTAAACAGCGTCCGACGACCCGCGGCATCCGAAAGCTGCTGCGAAATACGGCGCAACGGATCGAGAGAAACCAGTGCGTCCTGCAAGACGAAGCCGATCTTGTGCCCGCGGAGACGCCGCCAGTCAGCTTCGCGATGGCCGAGCACATTTTCCCCCGCTATCTCGAATGTGTCAGCGGTCACCCTGGCAGTATTTCCGGCAAGCCCGATCAGGGAACGGGCCGTGACCGATTTCCCCGAACCGGATTCCCCGACAAGCGCAACGGTCTCGCCGCGGTGGATGGCAATATCGATCCCGTGCACAACGGTATTTTCGCGATCCCCCTGCGCAAAACCGATCTTCAGATTACGCACTTCCACCAGCCGCGTCATGCCTGCCTCCTGCCTTCAAATGCGAGTTGCCAGCGCTTTCCAAGAATGCTGATGGCGATGACGGTGAGTGTGATGGCAAGGCCCGGCCAGATACCGATCCACCACGCGACACGCAGATAGTTGCGCGCCTCCGCCAGCATTGCACCCCATTCCGGCGTCGGCGGCTGCGGCCCCATGCCCAGAAAGCTGAGGCCCGCCGCCTGAATGATGGTCGAGCCGAGGCCGATCGTCGCCAGAATGGGTACCTGGGCTATCGCATGTGGCAGGATGTGCCGGCTGACCAGCGTGAAGCGGCTGAGGCCAAAGGTTTTCGCCTGCTCCACGTAGCCGCTCCTGGCGATGACGAATGTCTGCGCGCGCACGACGCGGGCAAAACGCGGTACGGAGGCGACACCGAGTGCGAAGATCAGATTGACCGTTCCCGGCCCGGTAAACGAGATCAGCACCAACGCGAGGAGCAAATCCGGAAAGGACGACACGACATCGAGGAACCGCGATATGAGTTCGTCGATTGCCCCGCGTGCCAGACCGGCAACCAGCCCGAGAAGGGAGCCAGCCAGCGCGGCGATGGCGATGGCGCTGACACCGATCAGGATCGAATAACGGGCGCCATAGACAACCCGTGAAAAGACATCACGGCCCAGATGATCGGTTCCGAACCAATGGTCGACTGAAGGCGGCAGCTGCGCCTTGAGCGGGTCTGCCAGAAGGGGATCGGCGGCGGTCACGAGATGCGGCCATAGGGTTGCCACCGCCACAAAAAGCAGGAACAGCGAAGAGAGGATGAGCGCCGGCCTTGTAAGCAGCGCCGCTACCGCCTGCCGCAAACGACCGGTTGCGGACACCGGAGCATCGTAGGAAATGCTCATGACCTCGTCCTCCCGCCCTCATTGCGCAATCTGGGATCAAGCAAAAGGTACAGAATATCCACGAGCGTGCTCATCAGCACGTAGATGAGCGCGGAAAGGATGGCGACCGCCAGCACAACCGGCATATCATGGGCAAGAACGGCATCAACCGTGATCCGTCCAAGCCCTGGCCGCCCGAATACCGCTTCGGTGATGACGGCGCCGGACAGGAGATTGCCGACCAGCCAGCCCGCAAGGGTCACGGTCGGCAGGGCGGCGTGGCGCAAACCGTGACGCAGCCTGAGAACGAGATTGCTGGCGCCCCAGCTGCGAACGGTCAGCGCAAAGGGCTCCTCAAGCGCGCGCTCCAGACCTTCCCGCAACACCTGGCCGAGGACTGCCCCGAGCGACAGGCCCAGTGACAGCGCCGGAAGCACCAGTGCCGACAGGTTGCGGTCTCCGGACACCGGGAAGATTTTGAACGTGAATGAAAAGATGTAAAGCAGCAGGATGCCCAGCCAGAATGTCGGCGTGGAAATCAGGGTCAGCTCAAGACCGCCTGCAATGCTGCGCGCGACGGGTTTGCCGGCGGTTAAGACGGCGCTCGCAACGGCGAAGATGATGGCCACTGCAAGCGCGGCGGCTGTCAGCTTCAGGGTTGGCAGCATCTGCGTTGTGACGAGGCTCGATATATCGGTTTGCAGGATATAGGAACGGCCGAAATCACCGTGCAGCAATCGCGTCAGATAAGCGAGATATTGCTCGGGGATGGACTGATCCAGTCCCCACTCCGAGCGGATGGCGGCTTCGATTTCCGGGGTGCGGATCTGTTCGCCGATCAACAGGCTGACAATATCTCCGGGCGCAAGCTGTATGCTGATGAAACTCAGCGTCACCGCCGCCCACAGGACAAGTATGCCGGAGCCGACGCGGCCGAGAACCTGCAACAGCAGGCCACTTCGCCGCCGGAAACGTCCCCGGCGGAAAAGGGACGCCGGCGCCTGGCCCAGCGATGTCACGTTATCAGCGGTCATGGCGTCCACCTTCCGTTTTTATGTTCACCAGCCGGGAAAATTACTCGCTGCGCCACAGGTCATAGGCATTTTCCGGCAATTGCTTGAACGGCCGGAAGGTAATGCCCTTCACATAACTTGCCGCGGCAACCTGGTCTTCGGGCTCGTAGAGCGGAATGGCGTAAGCCTGATCGAGGATCGCGAAACGCTGCAGCTTCGCATAAATCTCGAAACGTTTTTTCTGATCGAGCGTCGATGCAGCCTCGTTCAGCCATTGCGCCAGTTCGGGCGCTTCAGCCCGGCTATAGTTGATGGTGCCACCCTTCTGAAGCGGCAGGTAATGATATTCGATATCGATCGCATCCGTCGGCGTGTTGGAGTTGGCGATTGATCCGAACTGGCCGGTCTTGCGACGATCAGTGTAAGTGCCGGCGTCGACATAGTTGATGGCAAGATCGATACCCGCCACCTGTCGCGCCTGCGCCTGCAAAGCCTGCAAGAGAACGTCGCGCTGGTCACGCACGGTCGCTTGTGCCTGTACGACATCGATGGTCAGGCGCTTGCCATCCTTGATCCGAAAGCCGTCCGCGTCCTTTTCGCTCCAGCCCGCCTCATCCAGCAGCCTGTTGGCCACGCCTGCATCTGCCCCATAGGTCTTCTCTATGCTCTTGTCATAGAATTGCGGATCAATCGGCGAGGTGATGCCCCAGGCGCGCGTGCGTTCGCCGCGATAAACGGCCTTCAGGATCTTGTCGATATCGAGCGAGGCGAGAAGCGCCTTGCGCACTTTCACATCCTGCGTCGGACCCCAGGTGACATTGAGGAAAAGCGAATATGGCGTCCCCGTATTGAGCGCCGTCTGATAGGTGAAGTCTGGATTATCCTTGAAGAGAGCGGCATCGTTGCCCGAAATCCCTTCGATGACGTCAAGCTGGCCGGATGTCAGAGCACCGGTTCTTACCGACGATTCAGGGAGGAACCGATAGGTTATCTGGTCGAGATAGGCCGCACCCTGATGTTTGGCGGTCTTCGGCGCCCAGTTATAGGCCGGGTTCTTTTCGAACTGGATTTCCTGGCCCTTGACGTAACGCTTGAGGATGAAAGGGCCCGTTCCGGCAATCTCTATTCCACCGGACTTGATTTGCGACGATGAGAAGGCAGCCGGTGAAAGGATTTCAAGGCCGGCGACATAATCGAGGAAGGGCGCGTATATATCTTTCAGCGTGAAAGATACCGTATGGTCATCGACGGCTTTCAACTCGGCTATGCGTGAAACTGGCCCGGCACTGACGCTGGCAGAGTAAGCCGGATCTTTGAGTTTTTCGAAATTGGTGATGACCGCCTTCGCGTCGAATTTCTGGCCGTCCGTGAAGCTGACATCGTCGCGCAGCCTGAACGTATAGGTCTTGCCGTCCTCGGAAATGCTGTAGCTCGTTGCAAGCCACGGCACGTATCCACCGTCCGCCGTGCGCGCCAGCAGCGATTCATAGGCGTTTCGCAATAAGAGCTTGGTCTTGTCCTGGCCGTTCAGCTGCGGATTGAGGGTTGCGGGTTCGGTCTCCACGCCCCAGGTCAATGAGCCGCCACGGACCGGTTTCCCCTCGTCCGCCAGGGAAAGGACCGGAAAGGCCGAGATTGCCAGCAACGCAGTGCCTGCAAGAACGAACTGTCTGCGATTAAACATGCATAACTCCATAAAAAATTGAATAGCCGACAGATCAGGCGCTCTGCTGAAGTCAGATATCGTACGCGTTGTCGGGAAGGCGTTTGAACGGTCTGAAGCCGACGCCCTTGACCGCGGCCGCGGCCGCTATCTGGTCATCGGGCACATAAAGCGGCAGACCGAGCGCCTGCTCCACAAGCGCATAGCGCTGCAGTTTCGCGTAGATATCGAAGCGCTTTTTCTGATCGAGAGTGGATGCGGCCTCGTCCAGCCAGGCGGAAATTTCCGGCGCTTCCGTGCGGCTGTAATTGATGGATCCGCCCTTGTCGCGTGGCAGATAGTGAAAATAGATGGTGACGCCATTCTCCTGTGTCGTCGTCGAGTTCGGAATGATGCCGTACTGACCGTCTTTCTGACGGCTCGAATAGGTTCCCGCATCGACATACTGCAAGGCGAGATCAATGCCGGCATGCTGGCGAACCTGCGCCTGCACCGCCTGCAAAAGAATGTCACGCTGGTCACGCACCGTCGATTGCGATTGTACGACCTCAATCGTCAATCGCTTGCCGTCCTTCACGCGGAAACCATCGCCATCGCGAGCGGACCAGCCAGCTTCGTCAAGCAGGCTGTTGGCAAGCTTTGGATCGAAGCCGTAGGCCTTTTCGATACTCTTGTCGTAAAAATCGGTATCCGCCGGGGTAAGAATACCCCAGGCACGCTGACGCTCGCCGCGATAGACTGCCTGCAAAATCTGGTCCACGTCCACCGCCGCCTGGAACGCTTTGCGCACTTTGAGGTCGGCGGTCGGCTGCTGATTGACGTTAAGATAGAGCGTATAGGGCGTGCCGGTATTGATGGCGGTCTGATAGGAAAATTCCGGGTCGTCCCGGAAGAGACCGGCATCGTTACCTGGAATCCCCTCGATCACCTGCACCTGCCCCGAAGACAGGGCACCACTGCGCACGGCCGATTCCGGCAGGAACCGATAGATGACCTCATCCAGATAGGCTGGCCCCTGATGACCTGCGGTCGCCGGCGCCCAATTGTAAGCAGGGTTCCTGACGAAGCGGATTTCCTGGCCCTTGACGTAACGGTCGAGGACGAACGGGCCGGTACCGGCGATACCCGAACCGCCGGATTTGAGTTGCGGTGAAGAGAAAGCCCGTGGCGACAGGATTTCAATTCCCGAGGCACCGTCAAGGAAAGGCGCATAGACGCGCCCGAGCTTGATCACGACCGTATGGTCATCCACTGCCAGCGCTTCGGTAACATGGGAGAGATGACCGGCACTGATGCTGCCGGAATAGGTCGGCTCTTTCAGCTTGGTGAAGTTGAGCGCGACGGCGGCCGCATTGAACTTTTCGCCATCGCTGAACGTCACGTCGTCGCGCAGTATGAACGTATACTGCCTGCCATCATCTGAGATAGAATAACTCCTGGCCAGCCAGGGCGCATAACCGCCATCTGGCGTGCGGGCCAGAAGCGACTCATACGCATTGCGCAGAATGAGCTTGGCCTTTGCCTGTCCGTTCAGATGCGGGTTGAGCGTGCTGGGCTCTGTCTCCACGGCCCAGGTCAGCGACCCGCCGCTTGTTGGCTTCTGCGTGGCGTCACCCGCTGCGAAAGCAACCCGGCTGCTGGCAAAAATGGCTGCGGCACTCGTTGCCAGAATGAAATGACGTCTGGTTACCATATCCAAATCTAATCCTTTGTGCCGAACGGCCTGCAATCACGCGGCGAGAGAGCGGCTGCCTGCCGCCAGATATTCAATCGTCTTCAGACGGTGTGCGCCCTCGGAAATGGGGCACTCAACGATGAATTCGTCGATGCCGTAATGTTGATGCAGTCGAAGCAATTCGGCACGAACCGTGGATGGGGAGCCGCGAAGGATGAGCGGGCTGCGCTCTTCGATGCGATACTGCGTGGCGCCCGCCTGCCGGACATATTCCAGCGCCTGCGCCTCGCTGCCGACATTCACGCCCTGGCCACCTTCGACCTCGACGCGGAAGCGGCGGCCCTCAACCGCAAGCGCCTCTGCGGCCTGATCGGTCTCGGCAACCACCACAGCGACCGCCAGAACCGCCTGTTTGCCGCCCGATGCCCTGAACGCCCCCAGCGCTTCGGAAATCGCCGCCTCATTGCCGTGGATATGACCGGCATAAACGAAGTTCCACCCCAGCCTGCCGGCAAGCCGGCCACTCTCCGGGCTCGCACCCAGAAGAAAGCGTTCTGGCGGCGAAGGCGGCAGAGGGTAAGCCGCAAGCCTGCGCTCGTCTGCGATGTCCGCCTTTCCGTCACCGACAAACAGGTCCAGATCCTCAAGCTGCTGTTCGAAGGAGGGTTTGCGTGCCGGATCATAGGCCCCCTGAAGAGCGCGCGTTGACAGCGGAAGGCCGCCCGGCGCCTTGCCAACGCCAAGATCGACGCGGCCCGGCGCCAGAGCGGACAGCAGCTTGAAGTTTTCAGCGACCTTATAGGCGCTATAGTGCTGCAGCATGACGCCGCCGGAGCCGATATTGATCCGCTGTGTCTGAGCCAACAGGAAGCCGATCAGCACTTCGGGTGACGAGCTCGCCAGCTTCGGCGAGTTATGATGCTCGGCAACCCAGAAGCGACGGAAGCCATGTGCTTCGGCTTTTTGTGCAAGCGCAACAGTGCGCCGCAGCGCCGCCGTCGCGCTTTCATCCTGATCTATCGGGCTTTTGTCGAGGAAACTCAAACCAAAGGTCATCGATACTCCCTGAGGAACCTGTCATTTATTTGATAAAATCTATATTTTTAGTGATGTAATTAATCGAGCAATGATATTTCCTTATTCAGTTGCACAATAAAACATCATGCCGCGCCAAAGCGGTCCGGCTTGCGCCATCCTTCAGCCGCGGCTGAGGCAGGTGCAGGCTTTCAAATCCAACGATTGACACACACCGCCCGGACAGCCGGCTATCGTGCCCAAGCGAGACAAGCCATGCCCGATGTGATTATTCATTCCTCTCTACTGCACCCCTCAACCCAACCCCTCATCGAAGGCCTGATCATCGAATATGACGGGCGATATGGCACGAGAGATCGCCCTGGTGGCGCTCGCGGCGAGATATACCGCTATCCGGAAGGACTTTATTCTCCGCCGCTGGGTGACCTCCTGCTGGTGCAAAGGGATGGCAAAACCATCGCCGGCGGCGCCTTCATGAGCCATGACGACGAAACGGCGGAAATAAAGCGGATATGGACGGATCCTTCATTGCGGCGGCAAGGGCTTGCCCGCACCATTATGACGGCACTGGAAGAGAGCGCTGCGGCGCTCGGTTATACGCGCACCTATCTCTCGACTGGCTTCCGCCAACCGGAAGCCGTAGCACTGTATCTCAGTCTCGGATATCGCCCGCTTTTTGACACCACCGCCGATCCGCAACTCTATCGCTCCCTTCCTTTCGAAAAGCACATCGGCACCAAGGCCGGCCAAAGGGGAACCACGCCGGTCTATCCGCCTGCCGCCTCCTTCGAAGAAGCGACCCTGCGGGTAAAGGCGTTGAAGGAAGGACAGGAGGCAAAGATCCTGGCACGCTTTGCCGAATATGGCGCCGCACAGGCTGATGCGCGCGCCGACAGACTATCTTATCAGGGTGCGCTGTCAGCCCGCGCCGCCGAACTCTCGGCACGGAGTGCAACGTGACTGCAGGAACCAATTTTCATTTGAGCATCGATCTCGGCCTGCCTTCACATGATGTGCTCAGGCTGGACGCCAGATCGGAAGGGCTGCTTCAACAGCTTGACGAAGGTTTCGACCTCATCACTCTTGAAGACGGCTTTGCCCTCCCCACGGGCGATGGCGTTGATAGCGTATTGTTCGCGAACTGGCTTGGCGCGCGAACCAGCCACGCCGGCATCCTTGCCGGCGCGCCCGTCAATTTTCTTGAACCCTTCCATGTATCGACGGCCATCGCCACGCTTGACTACGTTACAGAAGGTCGTGCCGGCCTGCTTGCGCAGTCGCTTGATGACAACCGCGCCGCGGCTGCAAGACGCGCGACCGGTCAACTTAACGGCTATCCTGACGAAAACCGCCAGGCGCTCGAACAGGATTTCAGCGAAGCGATAGACGTTATCCGCCGGCTATGGGACAGCTGGGAAGACGACGCCGTTATCCGCGATCGCGAAAGCCAGCGCTTCATCGATGGAGCAAAATTGCGCTATGTCGATTTCAGGGGTACGAATTTCAACATCCTCGGCCCGTCGATCACACCGCGGCCTCCCCAGGGCCAACCCGTCATAGCCGCCATCATCGAGCCGGGAAACCTCGCCTCTCTTGCTTCGTCAATCGACCTTGTCTTTTTGCGCGCAAGCGACGAACAGCTTCCATCGTTGGTGAAAGACATCAGATCCGGGCGTCCGGAACTGCGGCTTTTCGCCGACGTCGGGTTCGGGGCCGGCTGGTCCGGAAAGGAAACCATCCTGCAGGGGGCCGCGGACGTGGAGGCCGCGATCACGAGTGCAAGTAGATTGGCAAGCGCCGGAGTGGACGGCATCCGCTTCTTGCCCCGTGAGCCTGAACGGGACCTGACGCCTCTGGTGGAGCATGTCCTGCCGGCAATCCGGGATGCTGGCCTTGTCCAGCCAAGACATGGATCGGCCCTGCGTGAACGCCTGTCCCTGCCCATCGCCGCCAACCGCTACGTCGGCACGGCCGCCTGAACGCCATCGGAAATAAAATCATGTCGAAGAAACAGGTCATCATCGGAGCCCAGTATCCGGGCGTCAACAATTTCACGGTCTGGAGCGATCCGGCGGCCGGCAGCCAGATCGCCTTTTCGTCCTTCAGGCATTTCGCCGAAACGGTCGAAAGGGGCAAGCTGGATTTCATCTTTCTCGCAGAAGGGCTTCGGGTGCGCGAGCAAAAGGGCCGTTTCCACGAACTGGACGTCGTAGGACGACCAAACACCCTGGCGATCCTGACGGCAATTGCCGCCGTCACCCGCAATGTCGGCCTGATCGGAACGCTGACGACCACCTTCAATGAACCCTATCCGCTCGCCCGTCAGCTTGCTACGCTCGATGTACTTTCAAATGGTCGGGCCGGCTGGAACGTCGTCACCTCACCGGGGGCCTTTACGGGCGCGAATTTCCGCAGGGGAGACCATCTGCCGTTTGCCGAGCGCTACGAGCGTGCAAGGGAATTTATCGAGGCGGCGCGGACGATCTGGAAAGGCGCCGATTTCGCTATCAAGTCCAAGCACTTCGATATTGCCGGCCGCTCCAGTCTGCCGCCATCACCGCAGGGTGGACCCGTAATTGCCCAGGCCGGAGATTCCGAGACCGGGCGCGAATTGGCGGCCAGCCACGCCGATGTCATATACTCCCGCCATGGCACGCTCGAGGACGGGCAAGCCTTCTACCGTGATGTCAAGGCGCGGCTTTCCCGATATGGCCGGGGCGTGGATGATCTTAAAATATTGCCAGGCGCAGCTTTCGTGCTGGGCGACAGCCAGGAGGATGCGGAGGAACGACAGCGCGCCATTCGTCTGCAGCAGGTGAGCCCGAAAAACGCGATCGTTTTCCTTGAGCAGGTTTGGAACCGTGATCTGTCCTCTTACGATCCGGACGGACCACTACCCGAGATCGACCCGGAGGTGTCCTCCCCAGCCCTCGCTCAGGGGCGCGCAAACCGCATCGACGACCGGCTCGAAACTGCTCGCACCTGGCGGGAGATCGCGAAGCGCGAAAAATTGAGCATCAGGCAGCTCATCATCAAGGTGACGGCACGCCAGCATTTCATCGGCACACCGGAAACGGTGGCGAGACAGATCAACAACTATGTTCAGGATAATGCCGCCGACGGTTTTGTGTTTGCTCCACACCTGACACCAACGGGCTTCGACGATTTCGTCGACAAGGTCATTCCTTATCTTCAGGAATGGGGCGTTTACCGCAGAGATTATCAGACACAGACATTGCGGGGTAATCTCGGCCTCGCGCTGCACTGAATGGTTCAACTCTTTGACTCTTGCGAAAATGCCACCGGTGATCGCGAATGCCGAAACGACCGGAATGCCCTTGTTTTGCTGGCGCCCGTGCTAAAGACAATATCCAGCCGCGAACCATCTGAGCGGTCTTCTCAGTCGAGGGCATCAAAGAGCGAAAGATTGCATTCGCCACTATCCGGAAAGACGACCGCTATCGTCTTTCCGTTGTTTTCCGCGCGGCGGGAAAGCTCGATCGCTCTGAATGGGGCTGGCAGGGAATTGCCCAAGATCAGCTGAACGACTGAATCTGCGATATTTTATCGTAGATAATCGCTTGAGGAATATCCGCCACCAGCCGTCGGGCCGTTGAAACCAATTGTTCCACCTCGAAGACGACCGGCCGGCCGGCCGCCGTCACGAGCCCCCATTGGAACGGGATATGAAAAGAGAGCGGTAGAAGGCGAACGCCCTCAACCGGCAATCCCCAGAGGGTGATCGATTCGACGATTGCAACACCGAGACCCATGCGCGCCAGGGACAGGGAAACATACGTCGCGTTGCTGTCGATGACCGAGGAAATGTCCACGCCGAGGCTTGCAAGCACCTCGTTGATCCGCATACGGAGCCGGAAGGGGTTAGCCGAAGCGATTAGCCGGTTTCCGGCAAGGTCTTCGGCGGAGATGACCGATTTTCGGGCAAGAGGATGATCTTCCGCCACCACTGCCACACACGGGACTTCCCCCAACCAGTGTATCTCAACGCCGGGGTTATCGAGCGGAAGACTAACAGCACCGAGATCTGCCGTGCCCGCCAGTACAGCCTGCACGACATTTTCCGAAGAAATGCTCTGTAGATGCACATGATCGGGAAACCGGTCCGCCGGCAGCGCTGCAAGCACCCGCGGCAGGAGGCTTGCGGCAATCGCCGGGATCGATGCCACTTCGATTGCTGTGCGACGCGCGGCCTGAATGCGCCTCGCGCTTTCACTGATTGTTCTGAGGCCGCCGAGGAACAGCTCCGCTTGGGCGAAAAAGGCCACGCCTTTTTCGGTTGGGTTGATGCGAGGCCCATTACGATGCAGGAGTGCAAACCCGATTTCGATTTCAAGGTCCTGAATGAGGCGCGTCACGACCGGTTGAGACTTGCCCAGGGCCCTGGCCGCGCCGGTGATGCTGCCGATCGAAACCACGGCCACGAATGCCTCTAGTTGCCGCGTATCGAGATAGTCAGACGCCATTTTTCCCTGCCCAAGGATCTGTGTCTCTTGCTTGTAACACCAAGCGCTATACCGGCTCGCGGTCGTCATGGCCAGCCGGTACCCAAAGCGCCTCGCGACCGTCGAACGGATCGGGAGTTAGTTCAAATCCGCCCGGGCCTGCCCACAGAACCACCGGATTGTCCTCGTGATAGAGCGGCCAATCGCCGTTTGGCGCACAAGGGCTATCGTCCTTTATGAATGAGGCCCACAGAGCGTGGATCGCTTTTGCGAAGCCTGCATCTTTCACTCGCTGGCGTTCGGGAAGTTCGCAACCGTTTGAACCATCGCGGTACCAGACGGAGCCGACTTCCGCGCCATGTGGCGCGCCCAGCTCATCGGCCTCCAGTGGACCGTAGAGATATTTGTAGACAGGATTGAAACGGGAATGCAGCTTCCCAAAACGAACCGCCGGAAGCTGGAAGACCAGATCGCCGGCAACCGCGCGCCAGATGCCGCGTGGGCTGTGGTCTGGCAGCACGCTTCGATAGCGCTCGACAATGAGCGAGCCGGAGAGGCCGCGCGGCAGTGTCCTCTCATGAAGTAATTCCGCGCAAAGCGTGAAATCCATCTCTGGCTGCACTGTCGAGTGGGCGACGTATTCTCCCGTCGTACAGCCGATCATCATGGGAACGGCAGCAGTGCGCCCAATATGTGCGGCGGTTTCAGGATGTTCAGGCAGGCTCACGCCATCAATAACCGGAACAAAAGGCACACCGAGCATCGAGGCTGCCCCGTCGCGGGCAAAATCATGCTGCTCATAGGACTGATTGCAGAGGTCGCGCTGAATTTCGAGCATTCGGTGGATGGGCAAAGTCGCAAGCGAATCCTCATCCGCATTGACGGCCGCTGCAAACCTGCGCGTCAGCCTCGTGGCATCCTCGATCGAGGCGATGCCCGTACTCGCGCCGCTCTGCGGCAGGGCCCGGTGAAAAAGTCCCTGCGCGCCTGGCATGGCCATTAGTGCCGCCACCGCAAAACCACCCGCCGAACGTCCGGCCAGCGTCACCCGGTGAGGATCGCCACCGAAGGCGGCAATATTATCACGCACCCATTCGAGTGCGGCAACAAGATCGAGCAGACCACGATTGTCGGGCCGTCCTTCGAGGTGAAGGAAGCCCAGCGCGCCAAGTCGATAATTGACCGTGACCTCAACGATGCCGCTTGCCGCAAAAGCGCCGCTCTGCAGCACCGGCTCGTTGGCGGAACCGACCGCGTAACCGCCGCCGTGGATCCAGAACAGCACCGGCGCCCTGCCCGCAGGATCGGGCGTGCGGATATTGACCGTGAGGAAGTCCTCGCCGAAGGCCAGTTTCGAGGTCGCGGCCGTGCCCACCGGGCCGTAGGTGGGAATTTGCGGGCAGACGGGGCCAAGCCGGGTGGCGTCCCGCGCGCCCTGCCAAGGCGACACGGGCTGCGGCGCTTCGAAGCGGCGTTCGTGCGTGACGGGCGCGGCATAGGCCACACCGAGAAAGGCGTGAATTCCGTTTTCCAGATTGCCCCGCAATGTACCGGCTGCCACTTTCACCATCGTCATGTCACAGCACCTTGCGCAGCCCGATCAGCCGCTCGACCGCCACCACGACAATGACCGAAATCAAGATGAGGATAACGGACAGAGCGGCAATCTGCGGATCGGTGGAATATTCCAGATAGTGATAGATTTCCGTCGGCAGCGTCGAGGATTTGACCGAGACGATGAAGAGCGAGATCGTCGCTTCATCGAAAGAAATAAGGAAGGCGATGACCGCACCGGCGATGAGGCCGGGCCGGACCAGCGGCAGCGTGATGCGCCACAACACCATGGCAGGCGATGCGCCGTGAACGCGCGCCGCTTCCTCGATACGACGATCCACCGCCATCAGGCTCATGGTGATGGTGCGAACCGTATAGGGGGTGGTGATGCCGAGATGCGCGAGGAAAATGCCGGTATAGCTGTCCAGCAGGCCAAGTGGCCCGAGCACCAGCATCACGCCAACGGCCAGGACGATATGCGGCACGAGGAAGGGAGCGAGAATGAGGAAATTGATCGCACCCTTGCCGCGAAATTCATGCCGTGAGAGCGCCAGCGACAAGAGCAGCCCCGCAAAGATCGAGACGAAACCGACAAGAAGACCGATGCCTAGGCTTCGCCAGAAGGCGGAGATGAATTTGGCATTGGCGAAAACCTTGGCATAGGAGCCAAACGACAGGCTTTCTGGCGGAAAGGCCAGATATTGCCGTGTATCGAAAGAAATGATCAGAACGACGATGATCGGCGCCAGTAGGAAGAGATAGAGCAGCGTCAACAGAAGCGCGTGGGCGAAGCGTCCGAATTTTGCGTCCATGGCCGGCCTCACGTCTCAAGCGCGCGCATGGCGCGCTGGTAAATCACGATCACGCTACCAAACAGCACGAGCAGCAGCACCGAAAGTGCAGCCGCCAGCGGCCAATTCAGCGTCACCGTCGCTTCGTTATAAACCTCGGTGCCGATGACGAAGACACGGCCGCCGCCCATCAGGCGCGGCGTGACGAAGGAGGAAATCGCGAGGACGAAAACGAGAAGTGCTGCGGTGAGCACGCCGGGCAGCGAAAGCGGCAGCACAATCCGGGTGAACACGCGCAGGCGGTTTGCGCCCAGCATGGCGGCGGCGTCCTCGAGCTGCGTGTTCAGCCGACCGAAACCACTTAGCATCGCCAGTATCGCATAGGGCATCAGGATTTCGATCAGCGCGACGGTTGCGCCGAAATAATTGTTGGTGAGCCGTATGACACCATCCGTCAGCCCGGTAGATCGCAGCGCCGTGTTGATGACGCCCCTGTCCCCTAAAATGACCATCCAGCCATAGGTGCGCACCACCGAGGAGGTGAGAAGCGGCGCGACGGCGAGCGCTGTCAGCACGCCACGCCAGCGGCTTTGGGTGCGGGCGAGGAAAAGCGCGATGGGATAGGAAAGAACGACCGCGAAAAAGGCGACAATGACGCCGAGATAAAGAGTGTTCCATGCGATCTTCCAGTAGAACGGGTCAAACAGCACCGTTCTGTAGGATTCGAGCGTCCAGTCGCCGCCGCGTAGCGCGGCCATGGACGAGGATGCGAAAGACGCGCGCACCAGCCAGACGAGCGGCAACAGAAACGTCGTCAGCAGTGCAATGAGGCCGGGCAGAAGCAGGAGAAGCAAAATGCCGCGATGCGACGTGCCGCCGTCGGAAGCATGGCTTGCCGCCGCCATCAGACTGCCTCCCCGATCAGCGTCACATCCTCGGGCGCAACGGAAAGCGTCACACGCTCGCCCTTTGCCGGCAGAGTGGCAGCATGGGTGGGCAGGTCGGCCTGAAGGCGATGATCGCCGGCGCGCACGCCGAGCGTCAGCATCTGTCCGCGATAGGTGACGTGCTCGACAATGCCGTAGAACGCATTGACGCCATCGCCAAGGAGAAAGCGATGCGGGCGGACCAGAAACCGCGCTTTCTGGCCGACCGGGACAGCACCCGAGAAATGCAGGAAGCCGAGACCGGGAATCTCAGCGCGCCCCGGCGCAACCACGGTGCCGGTAAGGAACGAGCCGGCGCCGATGAAGGAAGCCACGAAATCAGTTTTCGGCCGGTCGAAAATCTCGCGCGGCGTGCCAATCTGCTCCAGCCGGCCTTCGGACATGACGGCGAGACGGTCGGCCATCGAAAGGGCCTCATCCTGATCATGGGTGACGAAAATGCTGGTGACGCCGGTGCGGTTCTGGATATCGCGGATTTCGTCGCGCATTTCATCGCGCAGCTTGGCATCAAGATTGGAAAGCGGCTCATCGAACAGCAGCAGGGCGGGTTCGATGACAAGCGAGCGGGCAATCGCCGCCCGCTGCTGCTGGCCGCCGGAAAGCTGGGAGACGCGCCTTTCGCCGAAGCCGGAAAGCTTGACCAGATCGAGGGCCTTCGCCACCCGCTCCTTGCGCTCCGGCTTTGCGATGCCGCGCATTTCAAGCCCGAATGCGATGTTCTCGGCCACATTCATATGCGGGAAGAGGGCATAGGCCTGAAAGACCATGCCCATATTGCGCCTGTGCACCGGGGTTGCGGAAATATCGCGGCCATCCAGCCGGATCTCACCTGAGGTTACGGGAATGAGGCCGGCAATCATTCGAAGGATAGTCGTCTTCCCACAGCCGGAAGGCCCCAGCAGAGCCAGCATTTCCCCGCGCGGCAGGGAAAGGCTGACATGATCCACGGAGGGCTTGAGGGCGCCCGGATAGGTCTTCACGAGATTGTCGATCTCGACATGATGATCGGCCATGGCGTCCTCTGCTTCCTGTCTCAATTCGCCGCGATGACCTCGCGGTTGATCCGCTGTATCCACCCCGAATATTTGTCCGCAACGAAGTTCCAGTCGAGGGAAGACTGCGCGGCCTGGGCCTCCTTGCTGCCATAGATGCGGGCGGCAACAGGTTCGCTGAGCGCAACCTTGCTGTTGACCGGACCGTAGAAGCTCTTCTCCGCGAATGTCGCCTGCGCCTCGGCGCTCAGCGCGTAATTGACAAAGAGTTCAGCAGCCTCCTTGTTGGCGGAACCTTCGACCAGACCGATCGTGTTCGTCTGGCCGATGGAGCCTTCCTTCGGCAGGGCGATCCCGATCTTGCCGCCCTGCGTGTCGTGCAGATATTGCGCGCGGCCGTTCCAGCAGATGGAAAGATCGACCTCGCCGCTCTGCACCACTGCATAACAATCCGGTGCGGGTTCGAAGGTCGAAACGCTCGGCGCAACCTCCTTCAGGAAATCGATGCCCGGATCGATGGAGGTCTTGTAGTCGCCGCCCTTCAGCTTGGTGAGTATCGGCAGGAGAATGACGCCGCGCGTATCGGAAAGCTTTGCGGCGATCTTGCCCTTGTATTTCGGATCGGCGAGATCGGCCCAGCTCGTCGGCGGCTCCTTCACCGCCTCGGTATTATAGAGGATGGCGAGATTATCCTGTGAAAACGCAATGGCGCGGTCGTCATCGATGCGCGCCCATTCCGGCTGTTCGGCAAGGTTCGGCACCCTGGCAGGATCAAGCTTTGTGAACAGCTCTTCCTTGTTCGCCTTGATCGCCACCGAAACGTCGATCAGGGCAACATCGACCTTCGGCTCGGCGCGCTGAAGGGTGAGAAGCGCCAGCGTTTCGGCCGAATTCTTGCTCTGCTGATAATTCACCTCGATGCCCGGATGTTTGGCCTTGAAGGCGTCGATGATGAATTTCTGGTAGTTATCGGCAAAGACGCCGGAGAAGCCGACGATGTTGACGGTGCCCTTCGTCGCATCCTGCGCGAAGACGCTGCCCGAGAGCGATGCGATCCCGGCGGCAACGATGCCGACGACGAGAGCGGCCTTGCGGCGCTGATGAGCATTTTTCATTTCAGTTGCCTCCGTTTGTTTTTGATACTGTCAGTTTGCGGGCCGCCAGGCGGCATCCAGCACGCGCAGCCAGTTCTGGCCGAGAAGTTTGACAACGAGTGTCTCGCTCCAGCCGCGCGCCAGCATGCGGGCGGTGATATTGGGCATCTCGCCGATCCGCTCGATGCCTTTCGGCTTGGAAATCTTGACCGTCGCGAACTCCGTCAGCGTGCGGGCCGTACCCTTGTCGCGGTTGGCCCAAAGCTGCCAGGGGCCGGGACGCGGCCGATCCTGCGAAAAATCCGTGCCGATGCCGACATGGTCTTCGCCGACGAGATCGACGACATAAGCCATGGCGTCGAGATAATCCTCAACCGTGGCGTCGTTTCCAGCGGCGAGACCCGGCGCGAAAAGGCTGATGCCAACGATGCCCCCTTTTTCCGCGCAGGCCTTGAAGAGCTCATCAGGCTTGTTGCGCTTCACATCGCGCAGCGCACGCGGCAGGACATGGGAAATACAGACGGGCGCTTTCGAGCGGGCGATGACATCGGCCGTCGTTTTGTCGCCGACATGGCTCAAATCGCAGAGCACACCGACGCGGTTCATCTCCGCCAGCACCTCGCGGCCGAAGCCCGTCAAGCCGCTGTCGTTTTCTTCCAGATATCCGGCGCCGGAATAGTTCTGGGTGTTATAGGTCAGCTGCATGATGCCGACGCCGAGATCCTTGAAGATTTCGACATAATCCAGCTTGTCCTCAAGCGGCGAGGTGTTCTGCCAGCCGATGATAATGCCGGTCCGGTTCTCGCTCTTGGCCGCAAGAATATCGGCAACCGTGCGCACCGGGCGGATCAGGTCGTCGTTCTCCCGCAGGAAGCGCTTCCATTCGCTCACATAACCGATGCCCTCTCGGAAATTTTCCCAGATCACGCTGGAGACGTTGACGGCAGTGAGGCCGCCGGCGCGCATGTCCTCGAATATCGACCTGCTCCACTGGCAGGTCTGCAGACCATCGATGACGATGGCCTCATTATGGAGTTTGGCGGCATCGATCATGCGGATTTCCTCGCTGCGGTTTCTGAGAGTTGTTGCTTGAGCACGCCGAGGGCGCGGCTTGCGAATTCCAGACGGTCCTGCCCCCAGAAAAGTTCGCCGTTCACCACATAGGTCGGCGTTCCGAAAATGCCGAGACGTTCGGCTTCGGCGAGATTTCCCTGCCATTCCGTCACGATGTCGTCCGGCTGCGGATTGCGAACGAGGCCCGGACCCTGCGAGCCGACGACGGCCTGCGCGATGGCGCGTAATGTATCGAGATCGGCAATGTCGCGATCCTCGCTCCATAAGGCGCGCTGGATGGCAAAAGACAGGCTGATCGCATCGAGCCCGGCTTCCTGCGCGGCGATGACAAGCTGGGCAGCAGGTTCGATGGTGGCACAGGGGTAGAATTTCGGCGTCAGGTTGAGCGGCATGTCGAGATAACGCCGCCACCTGTCGAGTTCCACGGCATGATAGCGCTGCCGCGCATCCGGGCGGCTGCGCAGCGGGATGCCGCCATTGGCCTCAATGATGCGGATGGGCCTCAGAACGATTTCGGCGCCATGTGTACGGGCGACGTCCACGGCCCGCGGTGCACCGAAATAGGCCCATGGCGAGGATATGCCGTAAAATATCACCAGTTTCAGCGCCGCGTCAGCCATCGGTGTGCTCCTTGATCTTGTCCTGCGCGTCCGCATCGCGCCATTCCTCGCCGGTAATTTCAGCGACGGCGTGGCTCATGAAAGTCTCGAAATGGCGGGCGCGGTCTTCTACGAAAAAGGATCGGGCGATGCCCTGCGCCAGCCGCTCCGCCCCTGGGCTGACGGCCGGAATACCGCTGGTAATTTTCCCATGGGAGGGGACGGCCGGATAAGCGAAGCAATGGACTCGGGAAATTGCCGCCGCCTCGGCAGCTGATAGACCCGGTTTCGGTAGAAACTCAAAAGCCGGTCCTAGATAGGGATAGGACCCCAGCGCGTCATTCCCCTGCCCGACCGGCGGTTGATAGGCGTCGCGCCAGAGCAGGACGCGGTCGTTCAAAGCGCTAAATTCCGGCCGCCGGCCGAAATCGACGTCGAATCCGGTGGCGAAAATTAGGAGATCGGCTGGATAGTGTCCTTTCGGGGTCTCGATTTCTACCGTATCGCCTGCTTCCGTCAGCTTGAGCACGGGACTGCCCAGATGGAAGAAAGCATTTTCATGGCGCGAGACCCGGAGGACACTGTGGCGCGGCGGCGGAATCTGTGTGCGCTCCGCCTCGACCATGAATGCCCAGCGATCGGCATCGGGCAGGCCGATATAGCCGTGGGTCATGCCGAGGCTGGCGACCCCACCGAATTTCTCGACCCGGGGAATATCCGTCCTGCGGATGAAAAGATCGACTCGGGCAGCCCCCGCCTCCAGCGCTGCGGCTGCATTGTCCATCGCCGAAGCGCCGGCGCCGACCACCGCGACACGCTTGCCGCGCCATACGCTCATATCAAATACATCCCCGCTGTGGCGGACGAAGCGGCCGGAAACCGTCTTTGCTACATCCGGCATGCGCGGCGCTCCCAGGCCATCAAGCCCTGTCGCAAGGACCACCCGACGCGCAACAACCTCAACTGGGCCTTCCGGTCCCATAAAATTGAGCGCGAGCAGGCCATCTTCGCGCAGACCGAGGCCGACGAGGTTGGTCTCGTTGCTGACTGGCAGCGCCAGAACATTGCGATACCAGACCATGTAGGCCATCCAGGCTTCACGCGGTATGAGCGTCATCTCCTCGTAAGCGCGCGTGCCGAACTGCGCCTCGAACCATGCACGGAATGTCAGGGAGGGTACTCCCAGCGCCGGCCCCGCCAGATCCTTGCGGGTGCGCAACGTCTCCATGCGCGCGCTAGTCACCCAGGGGCCTTCCCGCCCGCTGGGCGCCCTGTCGAATGCACGGATATTGTCGATGCCGGCAAATGAAAGTGCAGCAAGAGCAGTCAGCCCGCAGAGCCCGGCACCTATGACGGCGACATCCAGCACTTCGCAACGGTCGAGATAGCTGCGCGGCACCCACGGCTTCGCCGGTCGCTCAAGCATGGTGAGTTCCCGTGCAAGCCTTGCCTCCAGTTCTGGCAAGCCACCCGAATGCCCGGGCAATGGGCTGGTTTTGCGGCCGTTGATCATGTCTTTTTCGAATTAATACGCGTTAAAAATTCTGTTTACGCATTATAACAACCACAGAAGGGCAAGTCCGAAAAGCAAAAAACTTCTAATCATTCGCGGATTTCGGCAAATTTTGTCGCCTTGGAATAATACTCCACGGCGTCATATTAGTGTGTGAAGACGCAGGCAGGTTCAGGCCCGACTGTTTCGGCGGAAAGAGCGGGCCAGGGGCTCACACCTGCGCGTAAATCAGAATCTGACAGTCTGCAGTGTGGGGCTCAAAACGATCGGTCGCCTCGTCTAAGAAGAGTGCGTTTCAGACAAGGAAGATATGTGGATCGGTATCCCGGGGTGACCGCAACCGACTACAAAGGCATCTGTCTAGGTCGGCCTCCGTCCCGTTGTATAGGACACCAGGCGTAAGGGACTGAGCAATAGCCGCAGCGGCAGTAAACTGGAAGGGCCACTCAGCGGAGAATATCCGGAAGATAGCCTCCGCGCTTGGAACATCGCGGCGGACACAGCGCTGAAAATACATCATCTGATGCCCGCATCGCGGACGATTCTGGAGCACTAACCGTTCTGACGTTTCGCCTCTGCGTCTGTCGATGATCCGCACTCGCCGCTTCAGGCACTGTTATCGTTGCCCGATCGGAAATAGTAAAAGCATCATTGCGATCAAACCCAGTCCTGCACCCACCATCTGTGAGGGAGCGAGCCGCTCGTCGAAAACAAAATATGCAATCACGTTGACGAGCAGCAGCTGAGCAACGGCGGAAACTGAAATGGCAAGCCCCATTCCGCCCTCTCTCATCAACCGCACCATGATTAGATTACCGGCGCAATACAACGCGAGCGAAAGGAGCAACACAAGAGTGCTGTTCGTCGCGATATAGGCGCGTGAGGCTGTCGCAGCTCCAAGAAAGGTTGCCATCGCGCCACCAAGCCAAAGTAGAAAGTCAATTCTCATGGGCACCTTCGCTCGTCTTTTCCCGATCTGCATACCGGTTTCGGCTGAAGATCGCCAGTGTTGGCCGCAACGAATGATTGCTTCCACCCCATCGTTCACGCCAACGTCACTCGTCCGCCGCGAGCCGACACGGATCGACGTGAGCGGGAATGCCGTTATGAGGCGAAGGTTTCCGGTGGCGCAATGAGCAGAGATTGCCGGGCTGCTCATGACACCATGCTTGGTCTCATGAAGACGCGCCAAAAGCTCGGCCCGCCTTCGGCGCGAGCCGACCGGCGAACAAGAAAGCTCCCCGCTGCCAGACAAACGCCAGAAGCGCCAGATCGCGCCTGATCGCAATCATCTCCCGTCGCGAGTCACGAAATTGATGTGCTGCCTAAACACAGACGTACGGCAATCCAATTTCGAATTGCATCGTGCCTAGTACAACCCCGCAGCGTTCGATTGCAGTGCATTCCTTACCTGCGCGCTCGTAGCGCCAGATATTTCCGTCTCGTCAACAGTCGAGAAGACATTCGCCGGTTTCGTTCCAGGCTTGAACGGTTCGGACACTGCTCCCGGTGCGCCGGGGAGCGCTCCCATTCCGGAGTGGACATCGATGTTGTAGACCTGCATGCCTTCCGGCATGTGAAAGTTCTCAGGCGGCTGGCCTGCAAGGGCAACTTGCATGAATGAATTGAAGACCGGAGCTGCTACCCCGCTGCCGGTGGCTGCCCTGCCCAAACTCTCTGGTTCGTCAAAGCCGATATAGACTCCTGTCACGAGGTCCGGGGTGAAGCCCACGAACCATGCGTCTCGATTGTCGTTTGTGGTGCCGGTTTTGCCGGCCACCGGCCGCCCGAGGGATATGCGTTTCGCAGCAGTGCCTTCCGATACGACACTCTCCATCATGGAGGTGACCTGGTAAGCGGTCATGGGATCAAGCACACGCTCACGCCCATCCTGTAAAACCGGTTCGTCTTGGCCCTGCCATTTGCTCACCACACAATCATTGCAGGTCACACTCTGCTGACGATAAATCGTCCGGCCATGCCGGTCCTGCACGCGATCGATCATTGTCGGTTTAACCTGCATGCCGCCATTGTCGATCACGGCATAGGCCGCCACCATTCGCAGCAAACTCGTCTCGGTCGATCCGATCGACATCGACAGCAATGGTCTTACATTCTTGTCGTAGATGCCCAGCCGCTGGGCATAGGAGGTGACGGTATCCATGCCGACTGCATCTGCCAACTTCGCAGCCATAACGTTACGGGAATGCTCGATCCCAAATCGAAGGATGGCGGGGCCTTCATATTCGTTCGCGTCATTTTTGGGCGACCACACCTGATCCCCCAAGCGGAATTCCACGGGCGCGTCAACGATGACGCTTGCAGGCGTGTAACCACCATCAAGCGCCGCAGCATAGACAATCGGTTTGAATGTCGAGCCGGGCTGGCGCATGGCCTGAACAGCCCTGTTGAACTGCGAAATCGAGTGCGAGAAGCCGCCGACCATCGCCACGATACGTCCGGTCTTCGGGTTCATCGCCACCAGCGCACCCTGAACCTTGGGAACCTGCCGCAATTCGAACGACCCGTTGGACTGACGCTCAACAAGGACGACATCGCCAACAGTCAACAGCTGTGAAACGGTTCTCTTTCCCAGGGCCCAATGTATGCCGGCTGCCTTAAGAGCATGCGTTTCGTTAAGGCCTCCGCCGATCCCGATTTGGGCATCCTGGCGATCAGTGCCGAGAACAACGGCAGGATACCACCCGGGGACATCGAAACCCAAATGCAATTTATCAAGCTTCGCGCCCCAGTCATTGACGCTATCAAGATGGTCTACCGGCCCACGGTACCCCCTACGTTCATCATAAGCGACAAGCTCGGCGCGAAGCGACTGTGTCCCTGCCGCCTGTAGCCTCGGATCAAGGGTCGTTCTCACGGAGAGCCCGGTTTCATCGAGAGACTTCTGCCCGAAATCAGCAATCAGGCTTCTTCGGACCTCGTCAACGAAGTAACCCGCATCGACAGTGATCCCGGCATCATGATGCGCGGCGACCCCAAGAGGCTCCTGTTTGGCCGTGTCGGCCTCTGCCGTGGTGACGTACCCATTTTCCCGCATGCGATCGATGACCCAGTTGCGGCGGGTGATCGCGGCTTCGGCGTGGGTATCAGGATTATAATTGGCAGGACCTTTGGGAAGGGCGGCCAGATACGCAGCCTCGGCGATGCTGAGGTCCGAGACCGATTTGTCGAAATAGCTGATGGCAGCCTGGGCTATCCCGTAGGATCGTTCGCCTAGAAAAATCTCGTTGAGGTAGATTTCGAGAATACGGTCCTTGGAGAGAACCCTCTCGATCTTGAGTGAGAGAAGGGCCTCCTTCACTTTGCGGCTGATCGTCTGGTCCGACGTCAGCAGGAGGTTCTTGGCGACCTGCTGGGTAATGGTCGACGCACCCACGGGCCGACGACCACTCCCGACATGGGCTATATCCACCGCCACGGCCCGGGCAAGCCCCGAAAAATCCAGGCCGGGATGGGAGTAGAAGTTCTTGTCCTCCGCCGAGATGAACGCCGCCTTCACCCGGTCCGGCACATCCTCTATCGGAAGAAAGATTCGGGATTGCTTTGCGAATTGAGCGATCGGCTCTCCTGTCGCGGCATAAAGGCGCGACAATACCGGGGGCTCGTAATCAGCAAGTCCGGCGAAATCCGGCAGATCCGGCTCGATAGCGGAAATCGCAATCCACACGCCCCCCGCAGCAAGCAAAACACCGGTGAAAATAACGGAGACGAGATAACCGGCTAAACGGATCATGCGGACTGCCTTGTTCACAATGTTACAGTGACGCTGCCCTCCGCCCTAAAACAGCATCTGGTTGGAATCTGAATCGCCAATGCAAATCGGATACGACTGGCCTCACGCAAGAATGTGTCGGAATAGCGGTTTTGAACTGGATGATCACGCGATCGCTCCAGAATTCGTCCTCACCGCTGCGAAAGGGTGCGGGTCTGTCGCTCTAGTTATCTGGCCGGATCGTGATGGCAATCTGTTGCGCCACCGCATTGAAGACGGCGGTCCGGCGGTGTATCGGATCGCACACTTTCTCTTGGGGACCGGAATGCAACCTTCATTCAGATTGCCGCCGCTGGAGGCGCTCGTTGTTTTCGAGGCTGCATCGCGGCTGGGCAGCTTTTCCCGTGCAGGCAACGAGCTTGGCCTGACGCAAAGTGCAGTCAGCCGGCAGATTGGCAAGCTGGAGGCATTCATCGGTTCGAAGCTTTTCGAACGCGTACCAACGGGCGTTCGGCTGACGACCATGGGCGAGAATTATTCGATCGACATATCGCGGTTGATCCTCGATATAGCAAGCGTGACCGACGGCGTCCGGTCCTGGACCGGAGCGAGCCAGATCACCATCGCGTGCTCCCGTGGCATTGCCGACCAATGGTTCATGCCTCGCCTGCAGAGGTTGAAACAGGATATTCCTGGCATCGAGTTGCGGGTGCGGGTGACTGATGACGTGGCGCATTTGCGCCTTGATGAATTCGACCTCGCAATTTTCTATCGCAAGGAAAGACCGATCGGCGTCTGGCTTTCGGAGCTCGGCCAGGAAGAGGTCGTTCCGGTCTCTGCGCGAGGCATGGGCGACCTCATGGAGCTAACAGCGCCGGTCCTAATCTCAATCGAAGATTCGATGCGTGAATGGCAGGACTGGAGCGACTGGTGGCGATCGTCGCAGCTTCTGCCGCCCAAGGATGCAATCCATTGGAAACTGGGTGACTACGGCCTCTGCGTCGCCGCAGCCTCGCAGGGGCTTGGCGCAACACTCGGGTGGACCTGGCTTATCCGCGATCAGCTTGATAGCGGGGCGCTTGTTCCAGTCCATGCCCACGCCATGCGCTCGGAAGGCAAATTTTACCTGATGCGCCCGGCTGATCGCCACCAGCGCAAGATCGTGCGCGAGGTTTCTGACTGGCTGATTGCGGCCAATCATAAGACCGCGCGCTGACCGCCCTCAGGCGCTGACGGAAGGTGTCTTGCGGCGGCGGTCCAGCAAGAAACGGGCGTAACCGATGATGGTGAAGAGCAGCCACGCGACTTGCGAGATGAGCGAGCCGAGATTAAAGTTCCAGATCAACGAATAGATCAGGAACACACCGCCCAGAACGTTCAATAGAGTGTATCGCCAGTCTTCTATCGTCAGAAATCGAAGTTGCAACAAGGCATAGGCGAAGAGATAGAAAAAGGCTCCTGCAAGGCCGACAATATCCGCTAGCCCCATTTGTATTCACTCCATGAACGCTCTCGCCGCGCGAGAATTGCTACACCGGATCGGCTCCGGCGCCTCCCTTTACTGCGCTTCGCAAATAACCGGATGCGCTCAGATTTCATGACCCCATGCGCAAAAATCATACCCCCCTTTGCTGGTCTCTATCTAGTGCCGAACCGCCGAGTACGATACCCCACAGCGAGCTGAGCCTTGACCGGCTAGATAAAAAACAGGGAACCCAGATATGACCTCCTCCCCCTTTTCCTTCTCACTCGATCGCCGGCACTTCCTCGCCGGTGCGGCGAGCCTTGCGGCGCTTTCCGCCGGTTTCATCACGAATGCCAGTGCGCAAAGCACGGACACGCCCAAGAAGGGTGGAGTGCTAAAACTAGGCATCGGCGGCGGCAGCACCACTGATAATCTCGACCCCCGCATTCTGAAGGACTGGGTGCCGGTCAATCAGGCGTTCATGATCATGAACGGCCTCGTGGAGATCGATACCAACAATCATGCCGTGCCCGAACTGTTCGAAAGCTGGGAAGCTCAACCGGGCGCGGTGGAGTGGGTCTTCAAGCTGCGCCAGGGCGTCACGTTCCATAACGGGAAGACATTGACGGTAGAAGACGTCATCTACTCCATCAACCTGCACCGCGGGGAAACCACCTCTGCAGCGCGCTCGGTTGCGTCCGCCTTGAAAAGCGTCGACAAGCTATCCGACACCGAGGTCAAGATCGTCCTCGAAAGCGGTAACGCCGATCTCCCCTACATCCTTTCCGACTATCATTTCCTCGTGGTTCCGGAAGGCTGGACGGATTTCAACAAGCCTGTCGGGACCGGGCCGTTCGTCTTCGAAAGCTACGATCCGGGCGTGCGTTCGCGCTTTACCCGCAATCCGAACTACTGGAAGCCGAATGCTGCCCATGTCGACGCCGTGGAAGTCATCGTCATCAACGATATTGCCGCACGTACCAACGCCATGATGTCGGGTCAGGTCCACGCCATAAACCAGCTGGATTTCAAGACGGTTGATCTGCTTCGCCGCAATCCCAACCTCAATATCGTTCAGTCAGCCGGCGGCCAGCACTTCACCTTCCTGATGGATTGCACGCAGGCGCCCTATACGGACAACAATATCAGGCTCGCCATCAAGCACGCGATCGACCGTGAGCAGCTACTGAAAACCGCATTGCGTGGATACGGCCGCCTTGGCAATGACCACCCCGTTCCCAGCTCCGACCGCTTTTATGCAGCAGACCTGCCGCAAAGGCCATACGACCCGAAAAGGCGAAGTTCTATCTGAAGCAGGCTGGCCTTGACGCCCTCAAGATCGAGATTTCTGCTTCCGACGCCGCCTTCTCCGGCGCAGTGGATGCGGCTGCGATCTTCCGCACCAGCGCCGCTAAGGGCGGTATCGACGTTTCGATCAAGCGCGAGCCGGCTGACGGCTATTGGGACAATGTGTGGATGAAAGCGCCTTTCTGCATGTCCTATTGGGGCGGTCGTCCCACGGCAGACCAGATGTTGACCATCGCATATCAGTCGACGTCGGCGCAGAACGACACGCACTGGAAGAACGACACCTTCGACAAAAAGCTGATCGAAGCGCGTGCGCTTCTCGACGACGCCAAGCGCAAGGAAATCTACGCCGAACTCCAGGCGCTCATTTCCAATGAAGGCGGCGCGATGATCCCGATGTTTGGCGACTATCTCGACGCCACATCCAAGAAACTCAAGGGCGTGACGACCCATCCCATGTTCAATTTCATGGGCGCCCGTCTCGCTGAAAAAGTCTGGTTGGACGCATAATGACTACTCTTATCCTGAAGCGCGTTGCTTTGGGTATTTTGACGCTTCTGCTGGTGTCGGCGCTTATTTTCGCCGGCACTCAGCTTCTTCCCGGTGATGTGGCGTCGGCAATACTCGGACAAAATGCGACGCCTGAATCCCTCGCCGTGTTGCGCGCCGATCTCGGCCTCGACCAGCCCCTCCTGCATCGTTATTTCTCCTGGCTGGGCGGCTTCGTAAGCGGCGACCTCGGAAATTCCCTGGCCAACCATCAACCCGTGGCCGATCTTCTGTGGCCACGCTTCTGGAACACCATGGCGCTGGCGCTTTATGCAGCCGTCGTCTCCGTTCCTGTCGCCGTCACACTCGGGCTGTTCAGCGCAATCCTGCGCGGCAGCCTGTTTGATCGCGCAGTGAATATTGTGGCGCTCGCCTTCGTTTCCCTGCCGGAGTATTTTCTCGGCCTGCTGCTGATCCTGTTCGTATCCGTGCAGTATAACCTCCTGCCGAGCCTTGCCGATACCTATCCCGGCATGGGTTTTGCGGACTGGCTGAAGGCGACCACGCTGCCGGCCCTGACGCTTGTTCTTGTGACCGTGGCGCAGATGTTGCGCATGACCCGCACCGCCGTGCTGGCTGTCATGGATCAGGCCTATGTCGAAACCGCCTATCTCAAGGGGCTTCGCACCCGGCGCGCGGTTCTTCGTCACGCCCTTCCCAATGCGGCTGCGCCCATCGTCAATGTCGTGTCTTTCAACATCGCCTATCTGATCACAGGCGTGGTGCTGGTGGAGGCCGTGTTCAACTACAATGGGCTTGGCCGTTTCATGGTCGATGCGGTCTCCAAGCGTGACCTGCCGCTGGTGCAGGCTGCGGCCCTCGTCTTTGGCGCGGCCTACGTCATCTTGAACATCATTGCCGATATCTCGGCAATCGCGCTTAATCCGCGCCTGAGGCATCCCCGATGAAAATTCTCCGTTCCATCACCCCGACCGCATGGATCGGTCTTTTCATCATCTCGCTCAATCTCATCCTGTTCGTCGCCGGCCCGCATATCGCGCCTTTCGCCCAGGAGGAAATTGTCGGATCGCCTTTTGATCCGCCTTCGGCTGCGCACTGGTTTGGTCTTGATCAGAATGGCCGCGATATGCTGTCGCGTCTTCTGGCTGGCGCACAGATGTCCATTGGCGTTTCACTGGCAGCATCTCTCCTGTCCTTCACCATCGGGATTACGCTGGGGTTCATCGCCGCCATTTTCGGCGGCTGGCTGGACACGGTTCTGTCGCGCATTGTCGACACGGTCATGTGTATTCCGGTGCTGATTTCGGCCCTTGTGGTGTTGCAGGCACTTGGCTCGTCCATTCCCGTGCTGATCGTCACCATCGCCCTTCTGGATTCCACGCGCGTCTTTCGCCTGGCTCGTATCGTCGCGCAGGGTATCAATGTTCTCGAATATGCCGAAACGGCGCGTCTTCGTGGTGAAGGCCTGTTGTGGCTGGTGTTTAAGGAGATCTTGCCCAATGCCCTGCCGCCGCTGATTGCCGAATTCGGTCTTCGCTTCTGCTTCACCTTCCTCTTCGTCGCGGGGCTTTCCTTCCTTGGTCTTGGCATCCAGCCGCCCTTCGCGGACTGGGGCGGTATGGTGAAAGATAACCAGCAGGCGATCCTTTACGGTCTCTATGCTCCCCTTTATCCGGCTGCCGCCATCGCCATCCTCACCATTGGCGTCAACCTCGTCGTCGATTGGCTGCTTGCCGGCCGCAGCGCAATTCAGGGAGCGGACCGATGAACGAGAGCAAGGTTTTGCAAATTCGCGGGCTCAAGGTTGCCGCACCAAATGGCGCCATCCTCGTTGACAACGTCGACCTCGACCTGAAGCGCGGCGAGGTCAAAGGGCTCATCGGTGAATCCGGTGCGGGCAAGTCCACGATTGGCCTTGCTGCCATGGGGTACGGTCGCAACGGCTGCCGGATCGTTGGGGGCGAGATTGTCGTGAACGGCGTTTCGCTGATGACGATCGATCGCGCCGGACGCGAGGCAGTACGTGGTGCGCGCATTGCCTATGTGGCGCAAAGCGCAGCCGCCGCCTTCAATCCGGCAATGAAGATCGGCGAACAGATCATGGAAGGCCCGCTCTATCACGGCATCATGAACCGGCAGGAGGCGGAAACCTGGATGCTGGAGCTGCTGCAGGCGCTGCAGCTTCCCGATTATCAGAATTTCGGCAGCCGTTACCCGCATCAGGTATCGGGCGGTCAGTTGCAGCGCGCGATGGTGGCCATGGCCATGTCCTGCCGTCCCGATATTCTGGTTCTGGACGAACCGACCACCGCGCTCGATGTTACGACGCAGATCGAAGTTCTCGCTCTCCTGCGCAGCCTGATCCAGCGTTATGATACGGCTGCGCTCTACATCACGCACGACCTTGCAGTAGTGGCGCAGATTGCCGACAGCATCCTGGTGCTGCGTCATGGCAAAGAGGTCGAGGCCGGTTCTGCCGAACAGATCCTCGAAAAGCCGCAGCAGGACTATACGCGCCGCCTGGTTTCCGAACGCAAGGCCAGCATGTCGGGAGAAGGCGTTCACCATGAAAATGGTGAGGTTCTGCTCGAAGCGCGCGATGTCACCGCCTATTACGGCCGTAAGAAGGTGCTTGATAACGTCCAGTGCCTGTTGCGCAAGGGTGAGACACTCGCCGTTGTGGGTGAGTCCGGTTCAGGAAAATCCACCCTCGCCCGGGTCATTGCCGGCTTGCCGCCCCATTCCTCCGGCGTTGTTACCCTCGCCGGACACAGGCTTGCCGATAAATACACCCAACGCAGCCGTGAAGAGTTGCGGCGCATCCAGCTTGTCTATCAGCTTCCGGATGTGGCGTTGAACCCGCGCCACACGGTTGGCGAAATCATCGGCCGACCAATGTCGTTCTATTTCGGCATGAACGACGAGCAGCGCGCATCCGAAGTGAACCGCCTGCTGGATCTCATCGGGCTGCCGCGCGACTTTGCCGCGCGCCTTCCAAAAGCGCTTTCCGGTGGGCAGAAGCAGCGGGTGTGTATCGCGCGCGCCCTTGCGGCGCGTCCCGACCTCATCATTTGCGACGAAGTCACTTCGGCGCTGGACCCGCTGGTCGCCGATGAGATCCTCACTTTGTTGCAGTCGCTGCAGGATGAACTGGGCGTCTCCTATCTGTTCATCACCCATGATCTCGGCGTCGTTCGCAGGATTGCCGACAGGACCATGGTGATGCAGCACGGCCGTATTGTCGAAACCGGCACCACCGAGGAGGTTTTTGCTCCGCCGTACCAGCCCTATACGGAGCAGCTTATCACCTCGGTTCCCGAGTTGCGGCGCGACTGGCTGGACGGCGTTCTGGCAAAACGCGGCCTCCCGGCCGCCTGACTTCCGCGGCGGCTAACATGCTTGAGCCGCCGTCTCTCCTTCATCTCCAATGGCCTGCTGCAATGCCAGCACCCGATGAACTGACTGGAATACCCAAATGACAGTGCGTGTTGAAGAACATATCTGGATCCCCATGAGCGACGGCGTGCGCCTTGGAGCGCGTCTGTGGCTGCCGGAAGGCGCGGAGCAATCGCCGGTTCCTGCCATTCTCGAATATATCCCCTATCGCAAGCGTGACGGAACGCGCGGGCGCGACGAGCCGATGCATGGCTATTTCGCCAGCCAGGGCTATGCGGCGATCCGCGTCGATATGCGCGGCACCGGCGAATCCGACGGCCATATGGCAGACGAATATCTGCAGCAGGAACAGGACGACGCCCTGGAAGTGATCGACTGGATTTCCTGCCAGCCCTGGTGCAGCGGCAATGTCGGCATGATGGGCAAGAGCTGGGGCGGCTTCAACGGCCTGCAGGTCGCCGCCCGCCGTCCACCGGCGTTGAAAGCCATCATCACCGCCTATTCCACGGATAATCGCTATACGGATGATATTCACTACATGGGCGGGTTGTTGCTGAACGACAATCTCTGGTGGGGCACGATCATGCTTGCCTATCAGAGCCGCCCGCTCGACCCGGAGATTGTTGGCGACGAATGGCGCGATCGCTGGCTTGAGCGACTGGAAAAGCTGCCCTTTTTCCCCGGGCTCTGGCTAGAACATCAGCGTTACGACGCCTACTGGAAACACGGTTCGGTCTGCGAGGACTGGAGCGCCATCCAGTGCCCGGTCCTTGCCATCGGCGCGTGGGCGGACAGCTATACCAATGCGGTCCCACGGCTTCTGGAAAACCTTCAGGTACCCCGTCGCGGCATCATCGGGCCCTGGGGCCACATCTATCCTCAGGATGGCGTACCCGGTCCGGCAATCGGCTTCCTTCAGGAGGCGACGCGCTGGTGGGACCATTGGCTGAAGGGGAAAGAGACCGGCGTCATGGACGAGCCGATGTTGCGCGCCTTCGTCAGCGACACAATCGAACCGACAGGCACGCGCACGATGACGAAGGGCCGGTGGGTCGGCGAAGCGGCGTGGCCTTCGCCTGAAATCTCGACCCGATCACTCTATCTTGGTGGAGCCCGGGACTTGCGTGACGCGGTGAGTGATCCTGCGATCCTTGCTATCCGTTCACCCCAGAGCCATGGCAAGGCGGGCGGCGAATGGATGGCGACCGGCTGCCCGGGCGAACATCCGACCGACCAGCGGCTCGACAATGGTGGCGCGCTGATTTTCGAAACCGCCCTGCTTGAAGACGATTTCAATTTACTCGGTGCACCTGTTGCGCGTTTGCGCGTTGCCGCAGATAGTCCCGTCGCCCAGATATCGCTGCGCCTCAACGATGTGCTTCCCGACGGTCGCATCACACGCGTCAGCTACCAGGTTTTCAACCTTACCCACCGCGACAGCCACGAAAATCCGGAACCACTGGAACCCGGCAAATTCTACGACGTCGCGATCAAGCTCAACGATTGCGGATATCGCTTCGCCAAAGGCCACAAGCTGCAACTCGCCATCGCCACCGCATATTGGCCGATGGTGTGGACATCGCCTTACGATGCGACGATCAGCATTTCGGTTGCGGAAAGCGCGCTCGACCTGCCAGTACGTGCTGTAGGCGACGGCAAGCAGGTTCGCTTCGAGCCGCCCGCCCATGGCCCATTCACGCCTATGACGCAGATTGACCCCGGCACGGTTCGTCGCTGGACAGAACAGGACCACGAAACCGGTGTTAACACCTATATCACGGAAGGTGTGGGTGGCCTGTTCGGCGAGGGCGTGCTGCGCTTTGACGAGATCGATACCGAACTCAGCCACAGTCTGCGCCGTGAACTGAGCATTCGCGACGACGATCCCCTCTCCGCTCGCTACGTGCTCACCCAGACATACGAAATGGGCCGGGACGGGTGGCGGATAACGATCGAGAGCCGGACTGAAATGCGCTCCGATGAAAGGTACTTCTATTTAATCGGCGAGCTCTCGGCTCTCGAGAATGGTAATATCGTCAGGACGCGACAATGGGACGAGCGCTACGAACGCGATCTTATCTGACACTTCGGATACGGCTGCCGCAGGAGCCGATAGCGTGCCAAGGATAATTGAACAGAGCGCCCGAACTCCGTCGCCCGCCTATTCGAGGGCGAAGGAATGAGCGAGGTGTGCCGGGATTCCGGCATCTCGCTCAAGACCGGCAAATCAAGGACACGCCTCATGAAAGAGAAAAGCGCCGCACTTCGGCAATGACTGCTTGAAAACTTCGGCGCGCGCGGTCGCTCATTCCACGCGCGCGCAAGAAACCGTGCGGTAACTGGGGCTCGTTGCGCAGGGTCACCGGCACACCCGCCGCCGACAGCCGCTCGGCATAATCCGCGCCATCGTCACGCAAGGGATCTACATCTGCCGTGACAATGAATGCAGGGGCAAGGTCTGAAAAATCTGGCGCCTTCAGCGGGCGGGCAATCGGATCGCTTGGGGATGCGCCACCAAAGAGCAAGTCCCTGTAGACAATCACGTCACTGGCCCGCAACAGCGGGGCTTCGGCATTGTCACGATAGGACGCCGTGTCCCCGTCACCACCAAGGCCCGGGTAAATAAGGACTTGCCCCCGGGGTTGTCTTCTGCCCTTTTGCGAGAGACAAAGTGCCGCAGCAAGAAGACCGCCTGCGCTGTCGCCCACCACCACAACCGGTCGATCCAGTGCTCGCCAAACCGCTTCAACGTCGTTTATCTGTGCGGGCCACAGGTGCTCCGGCGCAAGGCGGTAATCGACCGAGATAGTCTGCAAACTCGTCGCATCAGCAATTTCCGCACAGACGTCATCGTGGCTGTCGAGCCCTCCCACCACAAAGCCCCCGCCGTGCAGGTAGAGGACGCAAACGGGTGATGCCAACCCGTAAATCCGGCACGGTACCCCACCGATCTCCCGATCGACAACGACGACGTTCTCTGGCCGAGGTGCTCGGAAATTAGCGCACATCGCATCGTAATAGGCCCGGTTCTCTAGGGCGCTCGCGGTGTTGGCCTCGGCTGGATAGCTGGCTTCGGTTTTGCGGATGAAGGCGATAACCTGAGGATCACTGATCATGTGGTTTGTCCCCGTTATGACGCCTTAGCCAATCCGGATCCATCTGCGGCACAGAAGCGAGCAACTGACGCGTATAGTCATGGCGCGGCGGATCCATGACGTCGGCCTTGCTGCCCTTGTCCTGCACCGTTCCACCCTTCATCACCACAACGTCATCAGCAATGGCGCGCACTGTGTCGATGTCGTGCGTGATGAACATGTAGGAAACGCCCGTTTCGTCCTGGAGGCGGCTTAGAAGGCGCAGGATGCCCTCGGCCACCAGTTGATCAAGTGCGCTCGTCACTTCGTCACAGATGATGATTTCAGGATTTGCCGCCAGCGCCCTGGCGATGCCGATCCGCTGCTTCTGGCCACCAGATAATTCGCCCGGTCGCCGATGAAGAAACTGCCTGGGCGCAAGCTCGATCTGCTCCATCAGCTCCGCAAGGCGGTTTTCCAGCGCCGCTCCCTTCAAGCCCAGATAAAATTGTAGCGGACGGGAGAGAATCTGGCGGATGGAGTGGCGCGGATTGAGGGCTGTATCAGCCATTTGATAGATCATCTGGATCTTGCGCAATTGCTCGCGCGATCTCCGGTTAAGGCTCGGCGGCAGCACTTCTCCATTCAGTTCTATGCTGCCAATGCGTGGCGGCAGCAAGCCTGTAACAACGCGGGCGGTGGTTGATTTTCCCGAACCCGACTCTCCGACAACAGCAACGGTGGCACCGCGCGGAATTTCAAACGCGACGTCACGCAAGACATCAAAGTGGCCATAAGACGCGGTAATATTGTTGATGCTGATCACAGGCGCGTCCTTTCTCTCCAGCCGGCGTTCAGGGCGGCGGAACTCCCGCACGGCCCAGAGCGAGCGGGTGTAGTCGTCGCGTGGAGCCTGCATGATCTGACGTGTAGGCGCCTCCTCCACCTCCCTGCCGTGACGCATGACCTTAATGCGATCAGCCATCTGAGCCACGACGGCGAGATCGTGGGTGATGTAGATCGCTGCAGTTCCCGATGTTTCGACGGCTGAGCGGATGGCGGTAAGGACCCCGATCTGCGTTGTCACGTCGAGCGCTGTCGTCGGTTCGTCAAAGACGATGAGATCGGGCTTGCAGGCCATGGCCATCGCCACCATGGCACGTTGCAACTGTCCACCCGACACCTGATGCGGAAATCTCAGCCCGAAATTTGCCGGATCGGGCAAATGCATGCTGGCGTAAAGCTGACGCGCAAAGATCTCGCAATCCGGTCTGCTCGCGGCGCCGTGTATGGCCGGGCCCTCGCAGAATTGATCGAGTAATCGCCAGGCGGGGTTAAAACTGGCGGCAGCAGATTGGGCGACATAGGCAACGCGCCGTCCTCGATAGGCCGACCTCTCCCGTTCGCTCAGACGCAGCAGATCAACATTCTCCACGAGAACGCGCCCACTTGCAAAACGCAGGCCGGCGTGGGCAAAACCCAATGCTGCAAGGCCAAGCGTCGATTTGCCGGCACCAGACTCGCCGATGAGGCCAACGACCTCGCCGCGCCTCACTTCGAGATTTATGCCGTGCAGGATCGGGGACCAACCATCCTCATTCTTTGCTTCAACTTTGAGGTTTTCGATCTTCAGCAACATGGCTTTAGTCTTTCAATCCCGAGGCGCGATGCAACATCCAGTCCACGACAAAATTGATCGAAACCGTCAGCACGGCGATACAGGCGGCCGGTAAAAGCGGGGTGATATCTCCAAAGGTGATGAGGGCGGCGTTGTCGCGAACCATCGCGCCCCAGTCAGCCATCGGTGGTGGTAGCCCAAGCCCCAGGAAGGCGAGCGCCGAAATGGTCAGAAAGACGAAACAGAACCGCAGCCCGAATTCGGCAATGAGGGGCGCGGTGATGTTGGGAAGTATTTCCTTGAGAATGATCCAGGCGATGCCGTCGCCTCTGAGTTTCGCCGCCTCCACATAGTCCATGACCATGACATTTGCCGCGGTCGCGCGCGCCAGACGAAAGACGCGTGTCGAATCGAGAACCGCAACGATCAGGATCAGATTGACGACGCCCGACCCAAGCGCCGATAGCGCCAGCAATGTCAGGATCAGAGGCGGCACCGCCATCATCACGTCAACAATGCGGGAAAGAACGAGATCAAACCATTTGCCGAGGGCAGCAGCAAGAAGACCAAATACCGCACCGAGCGCGAAAGCAAGCACCGTGGTCGCGACGGCAATTCCGACAGTATTGCGAGCGCCCCAGATGAGCCGCGAGAGCATGTCGCGGCCAAGCGCATCCGTGCCGAGGGGAAAAGCCGTACTCCAGGGTTCGAATTGCGCGCCGACGATTTCGGCTTGGTCATAGGGCGCGATCATTGGGGCAAGCGCAACGACAACAACATAGATGACGATGATGATAAGACCGATCAGCGCGGTTGAAGGCATGCTCCTGATTGTCCGGGCAAGGCTCGTCATCAGCTCACCTCGGATGTAGCAGGCGCGGATTGGTGGCAATTGCCAGCACGTCGGCCAGAAGGTTCAAGAGAATATAAACTGAGGCAAAGATGAGAGCACAGGCCTGCACCACCGGCATGTCACGATTGGTAACGCTGTCGACCATCAACTGGCCGAGGCCAGGATAGACAAAAACAACCTCAACGATGACGACACCGGTAATAAGCCAAGCAACATTGATCGCGATGACGTTGGAAATCGGCGCAAGCGCATTCGGCAGGGCATGCCTGGTGATGATGCGCCAGCGGGAGGCGCCCTTGAGGCGCGCCATTGTGACATAGGGCTCGGCCAGCACATTCAGCACCGCAGCACGCGTCATGCGCATCATATGCGCTGTCACGACAAGGACGAGCGTTATTGCCGGAAGGAAGGCGCGGCGTAGCATGTCGAAGAAGTCGGGTGCCGCGCCGGGATCGGCTACCGATGGAAACCACCCCATATGTACGGAAAGCCAGAACATCAGGATGTACGCGACGAAGAATTCGGGAAAAGAGATGGCGGACAGGGTCATGATATTGATGACCCTGTCGAACCACGTTCCTCTCCACATCGCCGCCAGCAGCCCCAACAGCACCGCCAGTGGTATCGCGATGGCGGCTGCGTATGCAGCAAGAAACAGCGTATTGCCCAACCGCGCCGACAGAAGCTCCGCAACAGGTCGACCGTTGGCAAGCGAATGGCCGAAGTCGCCGGTGAGGATGCCGCCGATCCACGTGAGATAGCGCCATGTCAGAGGTTGATCGAGACCAAGCTCGCGGCGAAGAGCCGCAACGGTTTCGGGCGTCGCCGATTGGCCGAGGACCTGCTGGGCAATGTCGCCCGGCAGCAGGCCGACGGCAAGAAAAATCAGGAGGGAAATCAAAAGCAGAGTGAACAAGCCGAGACCCAGCCGCACGGCCACCATATGCCGAATGGGGCGCTTTCGTCCGCTCGTCATGCCGACGTCTCCTTCAACCGTACCGCACGGATACCGGCCCCGGCGTGATCTGGCAGTGATCCATTTTCCTTCGCGTTGACACGATCAAGTGCGCGCATCAATGGTGTCGGCATTGCCACTGTACGGTTTGCCTTGGTATCGACATGCAGGAGCATATGCTCCCCGGTCGCGACTGTCTCGCCATCTTCGTTCAGGATCGCATGATGTAGGCGAAGGCGCTTCTCGTCATAACCAAACAGCCTGGTTTCCACCGTGAGCCGCGCACCTGCCTTTACTTCCGCCAGATGACGGATGTGGGTTTCGACCGTGTAAGCGGAATGACCACCGGCGCGATAATCGGCGTCGAGCCCTATATGGATGAGAAAGGCGTCGGTCGCATCGCCCAATACCTGCAAGTAGCGAAACTCGGTCATGTGACCGTTGTAATCGACCCAGCCACCGTTCACATGGGCTTCATGGAGACGCAGCGGATAATCTGACTGCATCTTACCGTGACGGGCATAAAAGCGATTTTCCATCGCTTTGACGGTCTGTCCGGCTCCCCAATCATTCGCCTTGAGTGCGTGGAAAATACCGATCAGGTTGCTATCGCGAATGCGCTCAAGCTCTCGGATGGAGTGTGCCCCTGACTGTGCGTCCGATTGGCCGGCAATCAGGTCAATCAGGTCGTCATTGAAGTCCGGCACGTCCATCAATTTGGTCCATGGCCATTTCAGCGCCGGGCCGAACTGAGCAAGGAAGTGACGCATACCAGCTTCGCCGCCAGCGATGCGATAGGTCTCGAACAATCCCATCTGCGCCCAGCGCAGTCCAAAGCCGTATCGGATGATATCGTCTATTTCCTCCGTGGTGGCGATACCATCCTTCACCAGCCAAAGTGCTTCCCGCCAGATCGCTTCGAGCAGCCGGTCACCGATATGTGCATCGATTTCACGGCCGACCTGCACCGGTTTCATGCCCACCGACACCAGAATGTCGGACGCCTTTTGCGCAGCAACGCCGCCGCCCACCACTTCAACGACCGGCAAAAGATAGACCGGATTGAAGGGATGCGCCACGATGACGCGCTCGGGATGAACTGCACCTTCGCGCAATTCTGACGGCTTGAACCCGGAGGTGGAAGAGGCAATGATCGCCTGCGGCGGAGCCGCTGCTTCGATTTCGGCAATGATACGATGCTTGAGATCCAGCCGCTCCGGAACGCTTTCCTGGATGTAGTCCGCACCTGCTACCGCCTCGGCGATCGAGCCTGCCCAGACTATTGCCCCTGGCCTGGGCAGAGGTGATTGATAAAGCCTCCCCCATGCTTCGGACGCATTTGTCATTACTTCTGTGACAATACGGTTTGCTTCGGGATGCGGGTCGAAGACAGCAACGTCATGACCGGCCAGTATGAAGCGGGCGATCCAGCCGCCGCCGATGACACCGCCTCCAATTGCTGCGATTTTCATGCCTGCCACCACCGTTCTACGATTTTCCAGCCGTCGAAAAAGCGGTTGTTGGCGACGGGGCCATGCGCAACCTTGTCATTGGAGACATCGACATAATTTACGAAGACAGGAATGATCGTCCCGCCATCCTCACTGACCAGGCCCTGCATCTCACGATACATTTCTGCACGCAGCTTTTCGTCCAGAGTGGTGCGCGCCTTTACAAGAAGCGAGTTGAACCGCTCGTTATCCCAGTGGCTTTCGTTCCAATCGACACCTTTGGCATAAACGAGGCTGAACATGTCGTCCTCGGTCGGGCGACCGTTCCAGTAGCTCACACAGAACGGCTTCTTCAGCCAGACATTCGACCAGTATCCGTCGTCCGGCTCCCGTTTGATGCCAAGATCGATCCCAGTCGCCTTGGCAGACTGCTGGAACAGCTGAACCATGGCCAGCGCCCCGACGGAGGCCGCGTCCGACGCGGATATCTCCACCTTGAGCGCATCCATGCCCGCCTTTTTGAGATAGTGCTTTGCCTTATCAGGATCATAGTTGTGTTGCGGCAGGTCGGCAGCAAAGTAGCGGTTAGCGGGTGCGATGGGGCTGTCGTTGGCGATGCGGCCGTGCCCGTGCAGAACCTTATCAAGCACCGCCTTGCGGTCGATGGCGTGTTTGAGGGCGAGGCGAACATTCGGGTCCTTGAACGGCGCTGCATCACAGAACATTGGCATCGCGTAATGCGCGGTGCCCGTGACTTCCGTCGCCTTGATCCCTGGTCGGCGCAAAAGAAGCGGGAGCGTTGCAAGGTCAGGTGAGTTGATGACATCGACCTCACCGGTGATCAACGCATTCTGACGCGCCGTGGCGTCGTTGATGGTTGACAGAACGGTGGTATCGAACCAGGCCCGGTCCGATTTCCAGTAGTCATCGCGCCGTTTCAAGGTAATGCGAACGCCCGGCTCAAAATCAGCCAGTACGTATCCACCTGTGCCGAGTTTGGATTGCCAGTTCAGCGTTCCGTCCTCGTTGGCCGGCATGATGACGAAGTGGTAGTCGGAGGTAAGATAGGCAAAATCTGCATTGCCGGAATTGAGTTCAAAGATCACGACATGATCGCCATCGGCACGAATGTCGGTTAATTGCGAGAGAGATCCCTTCGCGCCGGACTTGGAATCCTGTCCGCGATGGTGATTGAATGAAGCGATCACGTCTTTGGCAGTCAGCTTGCGCCCGTCGGAAAAGGTTGCGGTCTGCCGCAGCTTGAAGGTCCAGATGCGCGCGTCTGCGTCGGTCTCGAAGCTTTCCGCAAGCTCCGGCACCGCTTTGCCCTCGGCGTCGATTTCCACGAGGTTGTTGCACACCGCCAGCATGGCGGTGACGACCGGGCCGGCAGCAAATGTCGCAGGGTCTGTGGTATCGGAGGTCGCGCCGCCAAGATGGCCGATACGCAACGTGCCGCCACGCTTCGGTTCTGCTGCTCTTGCGCCATAGGGCAGGATCAGCCCGGCAGCCGCAAGGCCAGCTGCGCCAGCCAAGAGGCCGCGTCGGGTTACATCGAATAGTGCTTTGCTCATTTCAACAGTTCCTCTCTTAATTATAGTTTGATGAGATGCTGATTAGCGCCGAAGCAGTTTGAGCTTTTCGCGAACCTCCTGTGGGGTAAGAATCCGGCAGCCCATGCCTGTTAAAATGGTGGCCGCGCGTTCGACCAGATCGCCGTTGCGCGCGAGCACACCCTTGTCCAACCAGATATTATCCTCCAGCCCGACACGGACATGACCGCCCGCGAGCGCCGCCTGTGCAACATATGGCAGCTGCATGCGGCCAATCGAGAACATCGAATAGGTCCATCCCTGCGGGATATTGTTGACCATCGCCATGAGGCTGTTGATATCGGCTGGCGCGCCGTAGGGGATGCCCATGCAAAGCTGGATCATGACGGGATCGTCGATGAGCCCCTCATCGACGAGTGTCCTGGCAAGCCAGAGATGCCCAGTATCGAAGACCTCGATTTCAGGGCGCACGCCAGCTGCCTGAACGCGCCGGGCCATGGCACGCAACGTGCCGGGGGTGTTTGTCATCACATAGTCTGCTTCCGCGAAATTCATTGTTCCGCAGTCGAGCGTGCAGATTTCCGGCAGCAATTCTTCCACATGGATCAGACGCTCGGTTGCGCCAACCAGATCGGATTGTGGCGCGAGCGGCAACGGCGCTTCTGCCGATCCGAGAACGATATCCCCACCCATCCCCGCCGTCAGGTTGAGCACGACATCCGTATCCGAGGCGCGGACACGCTCGACAACTTCCCGGTAAAGAGCCGGATCGCGAGAGGGCGCCCCGGTATTTGGGTCGCGAACATGGACATGGGCAATGGCGGCGCCCGCCTTGGCGGCTTCGATGCAGGCATCGGCAATTTGTGCTGGCGTGATCGGTACGAGACTTGACTTCGTATGGCTCTGACCGGACCCGGTGACAGCGCATGTGATGAAGACGTCGCGGTTCATGAAAAACTCCGGAAGCGAGGTAAATTCCAAGGGAGTGTGACAGCAAATTTTCAGTCGCAATGTGCATAATTTGCGCTAAATTATGCAAATGTCGCCAAAATCGCCGTTTCACCTGACGTTTGTGCTTTTCGAGGGCTTTTCCAACATGGTGCTCGCCAGCGCCATTGAGCCTCTTCGGGCAGCCCGCGATCTTTCGGGGCGTCAGCTGTTTTCATGGCAATTATGCTCTTTGAACGGTGGCGCCATCGCCAGTTCGTCACGTGCGGTGATTGGCGCTGACCTACCCCTGTCCCGCGTCGGAGCGACCGATGCACTGGTCCTTGTTGCAGGCTACGGTGTGCGCAATCACCTTGATCACGATTCAGCGGCTGCTGTGCGCAGAAAAGCCCGCGGACTGCCGGTAGTGGGCGGGCTTGACACCGGTGCGTGGCTACTTGCGCGCGTGGGTCTTCTGGGAGGGCGCAAGGCGACGATCCACTGGATGGAGAAGAAGGAATTTTCGGAGAATTTTCCTGAGGTCCGTGTCACGGACGGACCCTATGTCGTTGACGGAAACATCGTCACTTGCGGAGATGCACAGAGTGTTCTGAGCTGGTCACTCGACCTCATCGGCAAACACGCGGGCGAGGCGCTGCGGTTTGATGTCGCCAACATGTTCGGCGGTGTCCAAAAACCTGGTGAAAGGGGGCTGGCGCGAGGGTTCGCCGGCAGGATGAACGATCACGGCCTCCCCACCGCCGTACAGCGTGCCATCATCGTTATGCGGGAAACCGCAGAACAGCCGCTCAAATTGCCAATCATTGCCGACCGTGTTGCGGTTTCAGAGCGCAGCATGGATCGCCTGTTTCACCAATATCTTGGTATGTCCGCGGGCCAGTACTACAGCCAGATCAGACTTTCTCATGCTCGCGCACTCGCGGTGGAAACCAATATGTCGCTTTATGAAATTGCTTTTCGCACAGGGTTTTCCTCGCCCTCCACGCTTGCGCGTGCCTATCGGATGAAGTTCGGAGAAACGCTGCGTCAGAAGAAGGCAAAGGCTACCTCCACATGACCCGTTTGCGCCGTTCAGATGAGACTTGCCCGAACAGGCACATTGCTGAAGATGGGCTGACGTCGAAACGGTAGATTTCGGCATCAACGGGACGGCGACCTCGGTCCGCAACAGGAAGTTGGTCGCCCACAAGCTCAATCACAGTCGCACATCGCCACGATAAACGTTCGGCGTCGCTCCCGTTAACCTGCCAAATATCTTGCGGAATGCTGCCGGATCCGCATAGCCGACCGCCCAGGCGATGCTCTCGACCGAGCCATTCGTCGTCTCGAGCAATTGCCGCGCCTTCATAATGCGCACGTTCTGAAGATATTCCGTCAGTTTCAATCCTGTCGCACGCAAAAAGCGACGCTGGAGCGTTCTTTCTGAAAGATGCACGCTGTCTGCCAGTTCGCCGATCGATTTTTGCAGCTCTGGCGCTGCATGGAATTGATGCTGGATTTGGCGAACTTCTTTGTCACCGTGATCAAATCGCGGGATGAAAGTCTTGTATTGGCTTTGACTGCGCCGCGGCGGATCCACGACCAGAAAGCGTGCTGTCTCCAGCATGACGGTCTGCCCAAGAAGCTTTTCAACGAGGAGCAGGCCGAGATCGGCCCAAGCCAGAATGCCTCCGGCGGTGATCACGTCACCATCGTCAATGATCATGTTATCGGGCAAAACATCTATTTTGGGAAACCGCTCGGCAAGTCGCGCGGCAAAGGCCCAGTGGGTTGTGGCACGCCGTCCATCGATAAGCCCCGTTTCCGCGAGAACGAAAGCTCCGGCGCAGATCGAACAGACAGTCACACCAAGCGCATGCTGGGATGAAAGCCATTTTGACGCAGGCCGCATGCTTTGCATCTTCTCCGGCATGACGATGCTCGGTGGCGCGATGATGTAGCTCAACGAATGCGATGCTCCGGTTTCCGAATCCCAGATGCAAGAAACCGCGCCATCCTCAACCGTCCAGTGACTGACGCGGATTTTTCGAAGGCTTGTTGGTTCCTGTAAATCCGTCGCCCAGTCGCCGGCGACACGGAACAAGTCCGTCAGTCCGTAGACCGCAGCCAGCTGACAATCCGGATAGATCAGTAACCCGACCTCGATAAAGTCAGCCGGTTCAAAATTTGTCACTTTTGCCTCCGATAAAGTCATTTGCGCCACGCGCCTGTGATAGCGGATGGCGCTAAGTTCTTCAAGTCAACCAAGGGCATTCGAAGACAAAGCTCGACAGGAGATATGTATGACATCTGACGCAGATCGGTTTTTCGTGTCGAGACGCAGCGTACTGATCGGTAGCATCGCACTTGCCAGCGTGGGCATTCCGACGATCGCCTTCTCGCAGACCCCTTCCAGTAACCATTCAGCACAAGGAGAAATTGACATGGGTTTCGTGACAACCAGGGACGGCACTGAGATTTTCTACAAGGACTGGGGCCCGAAGGATGCCCAGCCGATCGTTTTCCACCATGGCTGGCCGCTCTCGTCCGATGACTGGGATGCGCAGATGCTGTTCTTCGTCTCCAAGGGTTTTCGTGTTGTCGCCCATGACCGCCGTGGTCATGGCCGTTCCGCCCAGGTTGCCGATGGTCACGACATGGACCACTACGCCGCCGACGCCTTTGCGGTCGTTGAAGCGCTCGATCTGAAGAATGCCGTGCATATCGGCCATTCCACCGGCGGCGGCGAAGTTGCCCGTTATGTCGCCAAGCATGGCGAACCCGCCGGCCGTGTCGCCAAGGCGGTTCTCGTTTCCGCCGTACCGCCGCTGATGCTGAAGACCGAAGCCAATCCGGAAGGCCTGCCGATGGAGGTTTTCGACGGCTTCCGCTCAGCGCTTGCCGCAAACCGTGCGCAGTTCTTCCGCGACGTCCCGGCCGGCCCGTTCTATGGCTTCAACCGCGATGGCGCGACCGTGCATGAAGGCGTGATCCAGAACTGGTGGCGTCAGGGCATGATGGGTGGTGCAAAGGCCCATTACGACGGCATCAAGGCCTTCTCGGAAACCGACCAGACCGATGACCTGAAGAATATCAGCGTTCCGACGCTTGTTCTGCACGGTGAAGACGACCAGATCGTTCCGATCGCCGACTCCGCCCTGAAATCGGTGAAGCTGCTGAAAAACGGCACGCTGAAGACCTATCCCGGCTTCTCGCATGGCATGCTCACCGTCAATGCCGATGTGCTGAACGCCGATCTTCTGGCCTTCATCAAGGGCTGATACTTTTGCGACATCAGAATGCGGCCGATCATTCGGCCGCATTTTTATTTGGGCAAGGTGAGATGGCCTCACTTGGTCGCGGGACAGGAAGCAAGGATCGCGTCGGAAGTTCACAAAACCCGCAGTGGCGCTCCGTTTAGCCATGCGACGAGATTGTCCACGGTATCTCGATAGAAAATCCGGTATGAGTTTTCGGTAACAAAACCGATATGAGGCGTTGCGATCACATTGCCAAAAGTCCGAAACGGATGATTACCGGCCAAAGGCTCATGATCAAACACGTCCACTGCAAGACCTGCGATCCTCTTGGTTTCCAGGGCAGCGATCAAAGCTCCTTCATCGACAAGCGGACCTCGTGACGTATTCACGAGCCAGGCTGTTGGCTTCATCAATGCCAGCTCGTCCGGACCGATTATGCCCTTTGTTCGCTCCGAGAGAACAAGATGCAACGTCACCCAGTCTGACTCGCGAAGAAGCGTGTCTTTTTCAACCCGTCTCACACCGGCAGCCTCTGCCGCCTCATCGGTCAGATTCTGGCTCCAGGCGATCACCTCCATACCGAATGCAAGGCCGACCTTTGCAATCTGGCGGCCGATCCTGCCCAGACCGATGACACCCAGCGTACTGCCCGAAAGGTCGCGCCCGACCGTGGTTTGCCAGCCGCCACTCCGAAACGAGGCAATTTCTGTGGGAATATGGCGTGCCGCCGCAAGGATGAGTGCCCAAGTCAGCTCCGGGGCGCCCGATCCGTTCGCACCCGTCGCCGAAACAACGATGCCGAGATCACGGGCCGCTGCAACGTCGATTGAGGCGTTGCGCCCTCCAGTCGTTGCGATGAACCGCAGGTTCGGCAGGCGCTCGAGAATACGTCGCGGCAGCGGCGTCCGTTCGCGCATGACGCAGACAGCATCGAACGGCAAGAGACGATCAAGCAGGCGTTCTTCGTCCGCGATGTGGTCATTGAAGACCGTGATTTCGGCGCGGTCGTTCAAGGGCGACCAGTCGGCGCTGGTGATCGCCACATTCTGGTAGTCATCCAAAACCGCGATATTTTTTTGTTATGACGGCTCATGAGACGAGGCCGTCGATTTTGACGATAAGCTTGCCGAAATTCTTGCCTTTCAGCATGCCGATGAAGGCGTCGGGAGCATTCTCCAATCCATCGACGACATCCTCGCGGTACCTGATCTCGCCGCTAGCGACCCTTGGGCCGATCTCCGCGAGAAAGTCATTGAAATGATCGGCCGCAAATTCAGTCTGGATGAAACCTCGAACAAGAAGGCTCTGTCTCAGGATCGCCGACATCGTCGCCGGAAGACGGTCTGCCTGCGACGAGTTTGCACCGTTATACTGAGAAACGAGGCCGCAGACGGGAACACGCCCGAACCGGTTTAGAAGAGGCAGTACCGCATCCCAGACGCGTCCTCCGACATTCTCGAAATAGACATCAATCCCGTTTGGAGAGGCCGCCTTCAGATCGCTGACAAAATTCTCCGAGCGATGATCAACCACGCTGTCGAAGCCAAGTTCATCCTTCACGAATGCACATTTGTCCGGTCCACCGGCTATACCGACTGCCCTCGCCCCGTAAAGCTTTGCAAGCTGTCCGACCATCGAACCAACGGGACCAGAGGCTGCAGCGACAGCAACCGTCTCACCCTGCTTCGGTTTGCCAATGAACTTCAGACCACTCCATGCAGTAAATCCGGGCATGCCAAGGACGCCGATCGCGGTCGTGACCGGCGCGCCGTGCGTCTCGACCTTTCGTAGCAAGTCCCCATTGATGACCGCCCCCGTACACCAACCGGTCCGCCCGCGCACGATGTCGCCGGGCGCAAAACCATTGTGCCGTGACTTCACCACCTCGCAGATCGTCTCGCCTTCCATGATACCGTCGATGGGTACGGGCGCCGCGTACGATTTGGCATCGCTCATACGCCCACGCATGTAAGGGTCGAGCGAAAGATAGAGAACGCGGACCGTGACATCGCCCTCGGCTGCTTCGCGCAACTCGGCATCCTCAAGGCGGAAATTTTCATGCGATGGTTCTGCCAAGGGGCGGCTTGCCAGCACAATGCGTTTTATCGTCATCATAAGGTTCGTTCCTCGTTGAATAGGGCCGATTTTCTTGACGCTCTCGGGGTAAATATCCTACCGCTTCTCGAACTCGAGGGGCGGCGGCATCCTGTTCCTGATGTGTTTGCGTTTTGGGTTGTAGATCATTTTGATGTACTCGAACACGTCCAGACCAAGGTAATCGCATGAGCGATCGCCTGAAACTGGGAGGACCGCTCAGCAACACTTCATCACGAAAGTTGGCCCAACCCACGGGACCCCGATCCTGGATACCCGGGGAACGGCGCGCTGTGCTGGTGAACTGAGAACTCTTTTCGAGCTTCATCATGCCCGATATCCTGACGCCGATCTTGAGGTCCGGTCTACAGGAAAACCACGGCATCTCCGGCACGATATTGATCCCCTGCCAGGTACGACTATCAATATAAACGGATGCATAGCCTGAGTGTCGACGCTCTTAACTCCGGCAACGGCACCGATCCGCGCAATTCGCTGATCTTCTCCGATTACGCCCGTCGTGCTAGGGTCGCCGTGAGGTCAGGGCGTGGCGCATGGCTGAGATCAACATCTTCGCCCATTGACTGCGGACACGGTCACTTGCTCCGGTAAATGCAAATTTGACGGTCACCGGCCGGCGCGGTGGCCGAACTCAGAGAACGCAGCCCCTGGGCGACCCAAATTTGTGGGTGAGCGGCAGCGCTGCTAGATGCGAGCGCCGACCGCTTTCTCAAGATAAATCTCGCGCAGCCGGCTGCTGACCGGGCCGATCGTACCATCACCGATCGTCTCGTCATTGATCGACAAAACAGAAGTGACGAAAGACGTCGCCGAGGTGATGAACGCCTCTTTCGCTCTAAGCGCCTCTGCGACCGCAAACGAGCGCTCTTCCAGCGCGTAGCCGGCTTCCTGCGCAAATCCAAGAACGGCTGCACGGGTGATGCCATGAAGGATATCTGAGGACAATGCGCGCGTCACGATCTTGTCGTCAGCGGTGACGATGTAGGCATTGGCAGAAGATGCTTCCGTAACAAATCCATCTTGAACGAGCCAAGCATCATCAGCGCCCGCTTCATGTGCCGCGTTTTTCGCCATCGAAGGATAGAGAAGCTGCACGGTTTTGATGTCACGGCGCCCCCAACGGATATCGGGGAGCGTGATGACCTTGAGGCCACGCTTGGCAAGCGGGCTCTCCAGAACCGGGCGGGACTGGGTGAACATCACCACCACCGGCCGCGTGTCTTTTGATGGAAAGTTAAAATCGCGATCTGCGACGCCGCGCGAGATCTGCATGTAGATCAGTCCCTCATCGACGTTGTTGTCGATGACCAGCTTGCGATGGATGGCCAGCAATTCCTGTGGGCTCATGGGCGCAGGCATGTCCAGTTCCTTCAGCGACCGTGCAAGCCGAGCCATGTGGCCGTCGAAATCGACAAGCTTGCCGCCAATGACGCATGTCACTTCGTAGATGGCGTCGGCAAAGAGGTAACCACGGTCGAAGATCGAAACTTTGCCTTCAGATTCGAGGCAATAGTGTCCATCCACATAGACGATACGTTCAGGAGAGGTCATGTTCATTCCGTTCCAAAAGATGATGCGTTTGATGATCAGGATGTTGCGCGGCCAGATTCAATAGCCACGCTCCAGATCGACGGTGGTTGGAAGTGCGCCCGTGCTGCGATAGGTCAGGATGTTGCCAGCGACGATGGCGGCTGCGGTCTCCCGGTCTGTCGGCGCAGAGATGTGCGGCAGAACCGTAATTGCGGGATGGTCCCACAAGGCGTTGTCGGCAGGCAGTGGCTCGATATCGAAGACATCGAGAACCGCATGTTTCATGGCGCCGGAATCAAGCGCCTCGATCAGGTCTCCATCAACGACGATCGGACCACGGGCGAAATTGATCAGGGAGGCATCCGCAGGCAATTTGGAAAGCCGGTCACGGTTCAGCAATCCCTTCGTTTCGCTGGTGAGCGGAAGCAAGCAGACAAGGATGTCCGAACGGCTCAGAAGGAGATCCAGCCCCTCTTCCCCATGGAAGGTCTCGACACCGGCAAGCGACTTTGCCGAACGGCTCCAGCCGATCACGCTGAACCCCGCCTCTTTCAGGCGCGACGCGGAAGCTGCTCCGAGCGCACCTAGACCCAGGAGACCTATCGTAACCTGCTCAGGCCGGCGATAGGCGAGCTGCTGCCAGACATGCTCACGCTGGAACTTCGCATAGGCTGGCATGTCACGGAACAGATAATAGGTCCAAACCAGCACGGCTTCAGCCATTGTGCGACTGAGCTGCGGATCAACGAGACGCACGATCGGCAACCGGCTTTCGCCAAGTTCGCTGACAAGGCGTTCGACGCCGGCCCAAACACTGTGGATCCATTTCAAACCCGGCAGCCGTGCAATATCGGCCGGATCCGGATTGGCGACGATTGCGATGTCGACCTTCTGCCGTGCATCCTCATCGAGCTGCCGAAACGGGACAATCGTTTCACCCGGCAGATTTTGGGAAAGCGCAGCCAGCCAGAGCTGTTCCACATCAGCGGTCATACGCGTCACAAGCGCGATCATCGGGCGGACTCCTCTTCTTCTGACGATAAACCTAGTGCGCAAAAACGCTGTCGAAGTCCTTGAACCCTTTGACTTCTATCGGATTTCCGCTTGGATCGAAGAAGAACATCGTGCGCTGCTCGCCGGGCTCACCTTCAAAGCGCACCACCGGCGGTATGTCGAAGGCGACGCCGGCATCTTCGAGGCGCTTGGCGAGTGCCAGCCAGGCATCAAGCTCTAGAACAACCCCGAGATGCGGCATCATCACCATGTGATTTCCGACCTTACCGGTGCGCGTCGTTTCAAACGGCTTGCCGAGATGCATGGAAATCTGATGGCCGAAAAAGTCGAAATCCACCCATGTCTCGGTGCTGCGCCCTTCCTGGCAGCCAAGAACGTCGCCGTAGAAACGGCGGGTCTCATCGAGATCGTTGACGTGATAAGCGAGATGGAAAAGCGAGCGCATGAGTGTTTCCTGTCTTTTTGGTTGAGTGACGACGGTTAGACCGCCGCCCGTGACTGTCTGAGAAGCGCCGCCTGAAGAAAGGCGACGATCAAGGGATGGGGAGCGCCGGTGCGGGACGATAATTCGGGGTGTCCCTGCATCCCGATATAGAAGGGATGGTCGATCACCTCAATTGCATCGACGATAGCGCCATCTACGCCTCGGGCGGCCACCCGCAACCCGCGCATTTGCATCGCTTCCACCAGTTCCGGATTGAGCCGGAAACGGTGATTGCACCGAATGGACGTATCCGCGCCGATCAGCGCCGCCAGCCGCGTCCCCGGGATCGGCTGTGTTATCTGATCGCCCGTGCGGTGCTCGGGCAGCAGACCGCCATCGGCTGTTTTCTCTCCAGCCATGGCGCGGAACGTCTTGATATCGGCATCGGGATCGGCCTCAGCCAGATTGGCGTTTTCGCGGCCGAATGTCTTCCAGGCCACGGCGGTTGCCATGGTCTGCATACCGAGGCAGAGGCCGACGATCGGAACTGAGTTGTCAAGCGCGAAGGCCGCCACCGCCGTCTGCCCGGCCACATTTTTCATGTCCGATCCACCCGGTAGAAGAATACCGGCATAGGGTTGAAGCGTCTTGCCGGCATCGGCGTCCCGTAAATCGACCGGATCGATGAAGTCTATTTCGACAGCAGCAGAAAGACTGTCCGCCGCGTCGGCAAGGCTTGCCAATGCCGCCGGATAGACGCCGAAATGATCACTTTCGGCACCCACCAATGCAATCTTCATTGCGGCAGCGGGCGTAGCCTCGGCCTGTTTCAGAACGACGCGACCAAAGCGATCGCGCCAGGCAAGCACGACGTCGGTCTCCCCGTCGATGAAATGATCCCCACGCTCGACAACGTTGATCACTTCATTTGCGCTTTCCGCAAGCATGCTCGTCGCGTCTGCCTCAGCCATGAAAGCTTGATGAACCGGCACAACAACGTCTGCGAGGCGAGCCGCATCGAGTACCTCTCCGACAGTTGCGGGTGGCGAGACCGGCTTTCCCGACAGCCGCTCGAACCAGCAAAGACCGCTTGCCGCAAGCCCACCTGTTGCCACCACGTGCTGTTCTGCATCCGCATGGCGCGCGGTATCGAAATGGGCTGCGATGTGCATGAAGCCACAATTGCGGCTCACGGCAACCGCTGCAGCCACCGCCCCGTAAAGAGCAGGACTGTCGGTGTCATGTTGGACAAGGATCAGACCCATCTTCAGCTCCGTTCAATCTCTTTGCTTCAGACGATCAGCAGATCGCGGTCGATTGTGCCGAGCGCGCGATAACCTGTCTCGGTGATGACGATCGTTTCGCTGACGCCCACCGTGAAGCGGCCATAGATGCGAAGCGCCGGCGGCAGGTGGAAGGTCATGCCAGGTTGCAGCTCGGTCTTAACACCGGCATTGAGACTGAGGATTGCCCCCTCGCCCCAATCCGGCGCAAAGGAAATGCCGACGCTGTATCCCAGGCGCTTCTTGAAGTTTTCGGTATAACCCGCGCGGTCGATGACCTTCTGGCAGGCGATATGTGGCACTTCGCAGGCCTCGCCTGGACGGATGGTATCAAGCGAGACCTGCAGCGCCTCCTGGCAGACTTTCATCATGTCGGCAGCTTCCTTTGGCGGTTCGCCGATCCAGGCGGAGCGCATCAGCGCGGCGTGGTAACGGTCGTGGCAGGCCGCCATTTCCAGAAATGCCGGATCGCTCGCCGCAATCGCCCGACGCCGCCAGGTGCCGTGCGGCACGCCGGTGCGCGGACCAACGGACACAAGCGGCTCCATGCCGAGATATTCAGAACCGGCGGCGATGGCAGATCCCATCATTGCGGCAACAAGATCGTTCTCGGTGGCACCGACGCGCACGGCGGCAAGTCCCGCGCGCATGCCCTCATCCACATAGGCCGCAGCTTTCTCAAGCTTTTCCACTTCCAGCGGCGACTTGACGGCACGAAATTTCTCGATGACGCCAGCGCCATCCCCAATCGCGCCGAGGCGCGCCTGCAGCGCCTCATAGACCGCAATGGGCAGGAACCAACCGCGCTTGTCGATGGCAATGCGCTTGGAGGCGAGGCCACGGTTCTCAATCAGCTTCACCAGAAGGCCGAGCGGGTCCTCGCCATCCTGATAGACGACCGCGTCGGAGATGAAGGTGTTGGCGGTGAAGTTGAAATATTCGAGCTGACGGATCAGGAATACCGGATCGCCATCCGCAGGCAGGATCAACGCCTGGAACGTGTAATAACCGGGTGTCTGCTGCCCCGTCAGATAAAAGATGTTTTCCGGCCCGGTCACCACAAGCGCGTCGAGGCCAGCGGCTGCGAGCCCCTCACGGGCAAGTGCCTGACGGCGCGCATATTCTTCCCTCGGAAAAGCGGATTCCTGTCCCTGGATGATATCGCTGGCAATGTTCATGCTTCAAACTCCTTGACGAGATGCGCCTTCGACGCATCGAATTCCAAACCCAAACCGGCGTCAGCAGGGCCTTCGACGCCGCCATCCCGGTAGACCAGTCCGCTCGCAGCATCGTTCTCCAGCCCGTCCGCGCCATAGAGTTCGGCGAAGCGGGGGCCGGTCGCACAACTCAGATGCAGTGCGGCTGCCGTCGCGACCGCGCCCTCGTTCATCTGCCCGACCATGAAGGGGATATTTGCCTCCGAAAGCCGCTTTGCTGCGGCAAAGCTGGCGGCGATGCCGCCGAGTTTGACGAGCTTGAGGTGTGCCCAAAGCCGGCCTCCGGCAGCCACGATGGCGGCCATATCCGCAGATGTGGCGACGCTTTCATCCAGCATCAGCGGCAGAGGGCTTGCCTCGGCGAGACGGTTCAGCATATCCCAGTCACCGGGGCCAACCGGCTGCTCGACATAGTAGAGCCCGAACCGCGTCAGCACCCGCAAATTCTCAGCGGCTTCCGCTTCGCCCCAGGATCCGTTGGCGTCAATCGCCAGCTTGACGGCGTCGCCGAACCGCTGACGCAAGGCTGCAATGCGTGCCACGTCCTCGGCGAAGTCACCGCCGCCGACACGAACTTTCAGATCGCGAAAACCGCGCGCCACATAGGCTTCGGCCTGCGCCAAAAACCGTTCGGTCGAGGATATGAACAGGGTCTGGTTGGTGCGATAACGCACGACCGAAGCCGCGCTTCCGCCAAGCATGGTTGAGACCGTCACGCCGTTTTCCCGCGCGATCAGATCGTGAAGGGCGATATCGACGAGCATGCGAACGGGCGCGATGACATCCCTTTGAAGAGCAAGTTCCGCCTGCATCGCTGCCGGTTCCAGCGACCAGTCCATATCGCCCAGAAAGCTCAGGGTCTTTTCAAGGCATAGCGCCGGGCTGATACCATTGAGGTAAGCAATATTGATGCGGACTTCGCCAATACCCGTGTGCGGGCCATGCTCAAGCATGAGATAGAGCGTGTCGAGCCCGTCGACCGGGCCAGAGGACGCTGTATGAAGGAGAAGCCCGCCGCCATATCGAAGCTGTGCTCTGTGAAGGGAGGCTTTCATGGGTTTGGCCGCAGCATCTTTCTCCCAACATCGCGATAGATGACGCTACAGGTGATGAATTCGTCCAGCGGCACAAATTCGTCCGCCTTATGGGCAACGGACAGGCTGCCCGGCCCGATCACCGTTCCCTGCGCTCCGAGCGCGCGAAAATGCACGAGATCACAGCCGCCCTGGAACCCGAAGGGGCCGGGGTAGGCTGTGCCGTTCTCCTTGCAGGAACTCAAACTCGCAATAACGACGGGGTGATCGCCGGCCGTTTCCGTGGCGCTGCCGGTCGTCGCCTTGTAATCCACGATCTCAGCCTTCACGCCGAAACGATCTTGAGCGTCTTTCAGCAGTATCGCGAACTCCTGCTTGACCGCATCCTCGTCTTCGCCCGGCACCATGCGCCTGTCGAGCAACAGATCGCAGGAGCCGGGAAGCACGTTGTCCGCATGTCCGCCGGAAATGCGCGTGACCGTGAGGCTCGCTTCACCGACAAGCGGATGCGTCCGCTTGCGAACGACCTCATTGTGATAGGCCTCAATCAATGTCAGAAGCTGGCCCGCGCGGTAGATGGCGTTGTCACCAAGATGCGGTGTGCCTGAATGGGCGGTGACGCCATGAACGCGCACGACCGGGCGAAGGCTGCCCTTATGGGCCGAATAGGTCGTATTGGACGTCGGCTCGCCAACTACTGCGAAATCGATCTTCGGTTTCGTCGCGGCGTAAAACTTGGCACCTTCGCTTGCGATCTCCTCGTCGCCGACGAAAACGCCAAGAAGCGTCCCCGACCAGCTGGTGCGGTCTGCCGCCAGCATGCGCATCGCTTCGATCATGGCAATCAACGGCCCCTTGCAGTCGCAGGCGCCGCGACCGAAGAGCTTGCCATCCTTCTCACTAAGCGTGAACGCGTCGGACGTCCAGCCGTCGCCCGCAGGCACCGTGTCCATATGCGTATTAAAAGCGAAGACGGGACCGGGGCCGTTCTCCATCCTGGCTTCAACGTTGAAGCGTCCTGGCTTGTATTCGGTGAGAGATACCGAGAAGCCCTCCTCCTTCAGCAGGCGCTCGACATAGATGGCGACATCCCCCTCGCCGCCTGGCGGGTTTTCGCTGCGGATGGCGATGATTTCCGCAAGTTCGCGCTTCATGCGTGCGATGTCTGGCTTGTTGGTCATGATTGCATGTCACCTAGTGCAGGATCTGGTCGAGAAAGCGTGTGGCCCGCTCGTTGACGGTTCCACCGAAAAAGTCATCGCGCGAGGCGTTTTCGATCACCTCGCCGTTTTCCATGAAGACGATCTGGTCTGCCGCCCGTTTGGCAAAACCCATTTCGTGGGTCACCACGATACTGGTCATGCCCTCGCTGCTGAGCTCGGCCATGACATCAAGCACTTCGCGGATCATTTCCGGGTCCAGAGCCGACGTGGGCTCATCATAGAGCATCAGCTTCGGTTTCATGGCGAGCGCGCGGGCAATCGCGATACGCTGCTGCTGCCCGCCGGAGAGCTCGTCGGGGAAGAAATCGGCGCGCTCGGGAATACGAACCTTCTTCAGAAGATCCATGGCAATGTCATGGGCATCGCTGCGGCTCAAGCCGAGGACCTTCATGGGTGCAAGCATGATGTTCTCGATGGCGGTGAGATGCTGGAAAAGCTCGAAATTCTGAAACACCATGCCGATCTGCCGGCGGATTTCGGCAGCGCGGCGCAATTCGCGGGCAATGTCATTACCCTCAAAGAAAATGTTACCGTCATCTGCGGGCTCAAGCAGATTGATGCAGCGCAACAGGGTCGACTTGCCGGAACCGGACGGGCCGATAATCACCATGGTTTCCCGGCTTCGGACATTGAGACTGCAAGCCTTTAAAATCTGCAGATCGCCGAAGCTCTTGTTGATCCCCATGATTTCCAGCAGCGGTTTGTTCTGTGTGAATGTCATCGCGTTTTCCATCATCGGGCTTCCGCTTTTTCCGTGAGCGCCGTCAGGCGCTCCATCCAGGAGACGGCACGTTTCTTCCCGCGCGGCCTTTTACGATCAAGCGCCCGCTCGAGGAGGTACTGCAAGCCCATGAAAATGGTGGTGAGTACCAGATAATAGATGCCCGCGGCGGTCAGCGCTTCGAAATATCTGAAGTTGGAACTTGCGGTCTGGTTTGCGACGAGAAGCAGTTCCTCCACCGCCACCACTGACACGAGCGCACTCGTCTTCAGCATTCCGATCATCTGGTTTCCCGTTGGCGGCAATACGATACGAGCAGCCTGCGGAATGACGATGTAGCGCATGACGGCAAAGCGGCTCATGCCAAGGGCAAGACCGGCCGTCCTCTGGCCTTTCTTGACGGCCTGAAGACCAGAACGAATGATCTCCGCCATATAGGCACCTTCGTTGAGCGACAGCGCGATAACGGCACTGACGAAGGCCGACAGCATGATGCCGAAGCTCGGCAACACGTTGTAGATGAAAATGATCTGAAACAGGACTGGCGTGCCGCGGAATATCCACAAATAGACAAGCGTGAATATCTTTAGCGGCTTTAAGCGGGACTCCTGCAGCAGCGCAACGATGAGGCCGGTTATCATTCCGAAGAACAACGACGTCACGGTAATGATGAGGGTCAGCAGCGCGCCCTGGAAGAAAGCGGGTGAAAAGACATAGTCGAAGACCAGATCAAGTGACATCCCGCTCTCCTTTTCTGTTGTTTATCAGCCGGTTCAGTTGAAGATTGAAACCGTTGCGGGAAGCTTCCACTTCTCGATCAACGCTTTGTAAGAGCCGTCAGCAACGATCTCGCCAAGCGCGGCCTTGATGGAAGACTGAAGGGCCGCATCCCCCTTGCGGGTTGCCATGCCGATGCTGGTGTTGGACTCGAATTCTTCACCAACTGTTTCATAAACGCCGGGAACGGCGCCCTGCAGTTCGATGGCGCCCGGCGTGGAATCGAAGGTCACATCGGCACGGCCCTGACGCAGGGTCAGCGCGGAGTCCTGGGCGGTCGGGAAGGTCAGCACCTTGACGGCTTCAAGTCCTTTTGCCTTGCAGCGTGTATCATCGGCGCGCGCCTGGCTTTCCTGAATGCCGCCGAGCGTAACGGAGATCGTCTTTCCGCAAAGGCTGTCGTCGCGGCCGGTGATCTTCTTCGGATTACCAGCCTGAACGATCACCCTATTGCCGATCTTCAGATAGGGAATGAAGTCAACTTGCTCGGAGCGCGCGGGATTGATGTACATGGCCGAGTTGATGAGGTCGATGCGGCCGCCGATAAGCGCAGGAATGAGGCCCTTGAACTCCATGTTCATCGGCTTTGTCTCGGCTTTCAGCTTCTTGGACAGTGCGGCGATGAGATCGATGTCAAAGCCCGTGAGCTGGCCGTCCTTCTGAAATTCGAAGGGAGCGAAGGTCGCAGCGACACCGTATGTCAGCGCCCCCTTCTCCACCAGTCCGCTTGCCGGAAGCTCGGCGGCGGAGGCCGTGGCGGCCATGCCAAAAGGCAGGATGAGTGCAGCGAGAATGTTCTTAAGCATGCGAGTTCCCTTATTATTGTTCAGTCACATTGCATTTTATGACTACAACAATACAATTCAGAAAAACGATAAGTCAAGCCAGAAAGCAAAATATTAAGCAATTCCGATTTGTGCCTATTATTTGCTCATATTGACCATTTTTGCCACATTCTCGATTTTTTCGCCCCTTGATTGAGTTTGAGCGCTTAATTCAACACGCGATCACCAAGGGGAGATAGACTTTCCCAAAGGAAAGGCTTTTAGTAGGCTACACAAAACGAAGCCTTACGATTGTACAACATGTCAGATAGCGATACAAAAATCCTCCAGGCAGTGACGACCAACGCACGGCAGAGCCGGCATCGCCTCGCCAACCAGATTCTGGATCTTATTCGCGACGCTAAATTCGAGATCGGCCATCATCTGCGCGAGCAACAACTGGGTGACATGCTCGGCGTGTCGCGCACCCCTGTCAGAGCGGCTCTCAATCTTCTGGCCGAACGCGGGATAGTCGAGGCCAGGAAGAACCAGGGCTTTTTTCTCAAGGCACAACAGGTAGCGCTCCATCGCACCGAGCTGGAAGTGCCGGCGACCGCCGATCAGGATCTCTACGCCCGCATCGTCGAAGACAGACTGTCCGGCATTCTGGGCGACAGCATCACGCAGGCGGAACTAACCCGGCGCTACAACATCGACCGAACACTTCTGCAACGGACTTTGACGCACCTCGTCAATGATGGCCTGCTCTCACGCAATAGCGGCCGCGGCTGGACTTTTCGGCCGACACTCGATTCACAGGTTGCGCTGCGTGACAGTTACGATTACCGAAGCACACTCGAGCCGGCCGGCCTGCTTCTCAGCAGTTTCAAGTTTGACGCGGGATTGCTTGAGCGTTCGCGGCTGGAACATATTTACCTTGAAGGTCATCCAGATATCGCAAATGTAGATCCACGCCTTCTGTTTGAAACGGACGCTCAGTTTCATGAAATGATCGCGGGTTTCAGCGGCAATATTTTCTTTCTTCAGGCCATTCAGCAGCAAAACAGGTTAAGGCGCCTGCTGGAGTTCGGTGGATACTCCAATCGTCGTCGGGTACGTGATTGGTGCCGCGAACATCTCAGCATTATCGCCGCCATATCAGAGGGTGACAAAACCAAGGCCTCGCAACTGATGCTGAACCATCTAAACGCAGCAAGAGGTGCTGCCCGTCATTATCCTAAAACGGCCCAGGCGCTTTAGATAAGGCACGCAAAAAGTCGAATCTTCTTTTAAACACCCTTGTCAGGACTGCCTGCTAGCGCCGCGATTTTGCTTTGCGTGCCTTACCGGCGACCAGCGTCGACTAGAGGAGCTGACGGGGAGACGGCCACGATTGGTCTTTCAGCGAATGCGCCCGCCGATTAATTGTTTCTCAATCGACCAATAAATGGTCAAATCCCACAAACACGCTGAATGAGAAGGCGCGAATTCCCTACAAAAGTCGACTTGGCACGCCTTTTGCTTTTGACTGATTTGACCGTTTTGACTGATTTGACGGTTTGCTCAAAATAGAAAAGGGGAACTCAATGGGTTCAGAATTCAGTCGCCGCCGCTTCCTTCAAGGCTCTGTTGGCGCCGCCGCTGTTGCGGGCTATATGCAGATTAATCCTGACTTCTTCATTTCGTCGGCTTTTGCACAGGCCGGCAAGACAATGACCTTCCTGTCGGCCGAAAACATCACCGGCAACTGGGACCCGACCGCTCACACCACACTGTCGCAGAAGAACATCGAAGGCTTCGTGATGGGTTTTCTGACCCGCACGCCGATGAAGCTCGACGACCCGGGTGCGGTCGTCTACGAGCTGGCAACCGACATCAAGCTGCTTGATCCCCACCGCCTGCAGATCAAACTGCGCGACGGCATCGTCTTTCATGACGGCAAGCCCTTCAAGGCGGAAGACGTCAAGGCAACCTTTGAATACGGCTCGCGGGCAGATCGTCCGGCACAGTGGTATCCCGGCCCCACCGAAACCCTAAGCATCGAAACACCTGATGATTTCACCGTCATCGTCGATACATCGAAGGGCGGTTATCCGGCCCACCTCTTCATCTTCCTTGCATCCTTCCTGCCAATCATGTCGGCCAAGGATATCGCCGGCGGGGCCGGTGGTCCGCTGTCGCAGCGGCTCAACGGGACCGGCCCGTTCAAGTTTGTCGAGCAGCGCGGCAACGACACCGTGATGGAAGCCTATGATGGCTATTTCAAAGGCAAACCCGCCATTCCCGGTATCAATTTCACCTTCACCGGCGACTCTACCACCCGGATGCTGTCATTGATGAATGGTCAGGCTTCGATCGTCGAACGGCTTGAGCCCGAACAGGTGGATTCGATCACGGACAATCCGGCAATATTCATCAACAAGGTCGTTTCGGTCGAAAACAAGTATCTGTGGTTCCGCTGCTCGAAAGCACCTTTTGACGATCCGCGTATTCGTCTGGCGGCCTGCCATTCGATCGACCGGGACATGATCATGGAGTTGATGGGTTCGGCGGGCCACGCCTCATCCAACTTCGTATCGCCGGTCAAGTTCGGCTATGTCGACCTGCCCGACTACCCGAAATTCGACCCGGAAAAGGCACAGGCCCTGCTGGCCGAAGCCGGTTTCCCGAACGGCAAAGGGCTGCCGCCGCTCGAATACATCACCTCTGTCGGCTTCTACCCGAAGACGAAGGAATATGGCGAGATGATCACGGCCATGTTGCAGGAACAGGGCTTCAACGTCAGCCTGACCGTGCTTGAGCCGGCGGCCTGGAACGAGCAACTTTATCATCGCCCAGGCGGCGGCCCGGGCCACATGGTGGATTGCGGCTGGTCGACGGCTTCGCCGGAACCCGATCTCGTGCTGCGCACTCATTTCCACTCCACCTCCCACCGCATCTGCGGCATCGAGGACAAGGATATCGATGCCAGCCTCGACAAAGAGCGTTCGGCACCGACATTGGAGGAACGCAAGAAAATCCTTCAGGAGGAAACCATGCCGCTCATAGCTTCGAAAATGCCGGCGCTCTCCTTGTTCACCTCGGTGATGATCCACGCCATGCAGAAGGACTTTGAAGGCATGTACATCTATCCGGACGGATCGATCGATGCCACCAAACCGGCTGCCTGACAACATTCATCTGCACGCCGCCTTTCCTTTGGAGGCGTGCAGACTTTCACGTAAGTTTTCGAGCGGAGTGGCTGAATGTTTGCCGTGAACTTCCTGATGCGGCGCCTTTTCCAGGGTGCCATCATCATATTCCTCGTCTCCCTGCTGATCTTCACCCTGTTGCGGGTAGTGCCGGGAGATCCGGTGCGCCTCATGGCGGGCGGCATGGCGCCCGAGGCGCTGATCGAGAAGATCGCGACCGACATGGGCCTGCGCGATCCCATCCCGGTGCAATTCGGCAGGTATATGAGCGGCGTCGTTCGCGGCGATCTCGGTCAGTCCTTCGTGCGCCCGGCAAACGGCGCTTCGACAGGCGGAGCCACATTCAACGACACGACGCGCGGTGAGCGCGCAAAAGTCTTCGACCTGATATTCGACGCCCTGCCGATGACGCTCCAGCTTGCGGCTGTCACACTGGTGATCGCGCTGATCTTTTCTGCAATTGTCGGCATTGCCGGCGGACTGTCGATCGGCAGATGGCCCGACAAGCTGGCATTCTACATTTCCTCGGTCTTCATCTCGCTGCCGAATTTCTGGCTCGGCATCGTTCTGGCTCTGCTCTTTTCAGTCAAGCTCGGCTGGCTGCCTGCGATCGGCTATCAGGGCTTTGCCTATACGATCCTGCCCGCCATCGTACTGGCGGTCGAATTGTCGCCGGTTCTGATCCGCACGCTGGTCAGTTCCGTGTCGGGGCAGATGATGGAGCCTTATGTTTCGGTCGGCCGCGTGCGTGGCTTGAGCAAGGCTCGGATCATTTCCAACCACGCACTGCGCAATGCCTCAGTTCCCTTGCTCAATCTGCTCGGCGTGCAGTTCTCCGGTTTGCTCGGTGGCGTCATTATCGTCGAATACATCTTCGATTATCCGGGACTTGGTCTTCTGACGATCAATGCTGTGCTGCAGCGTGACTTTCCGCTGATCCAGGGCATTGCCATCGTGACCAGTGCGATTTTCGTGCTGATCAACATCATCGTCGATCTTGTCGCAACAACCATCGATCCAAGGCTGGAATACTGATGTCCATCACATCCGCACTCGACACCCCGCTCGTATCGAAGGCCGCGAGCCGCTCTATTGCAAGGCGTATCTTTGACCGCGCCGCCTCCACGCCCGGTTTTCGCATCGGCCTTGCAATCTTCCTCCTGCTTGCGATCTCAGCGGCTCTTTATCCTGAGATCAGCGGTATCGACCCAACCAAGATGGATGTGAAAGCGCGCCTCCTGCCACCGCTTTTCATGGGGGACAACTGGAGCTGGCTCCATCCGCTTGGCACTGACCAGATCGGTCGCGACATGCTGGTTCGCTCGCTTGTCGGCCTGCGTTACTCTTTCCTGATCGGTATCGCCTCGGTTGCGGTGACGCTCATCATCGGATGCGCCCTCGGAACCATCGCCGGATATTTCGGCGGTCGCATAGACATGCTGATCATGCGTCTCACCGACGCACAGCTTTCAATTCCCATGATCATTCTGGCGATCGCCGTCCTCGGCGTCTCACGCCCAACGATTCCCGCTATTGTTCTTGTCCTTGGTCTGTCGAGCTGGCCTGTCTATGCGCGCATCATGCGCAGTATCGTCATGACAGAGAGACAACGGGAATATGTGCGCGCCGCAAAGCTGGGTGGCTCGACCGATGTTCGCATCATCATCGGCTTGCTTCTGCCCCTGCTGCTCCCGCCCGTGATCTTCACCTCCGTGTTAGACGTGGCGCGAATGATGATTTTTGAATCGACCCTCGGTTTCCTAGGCCTAGGCGTCCAGCCGCCGACTCCCACCTTCGGCAATATCATCGCGGATGGGCGGAAATACCTTCTCAATGCGTGGTGGATCGCCACCATGCCAGGCGTGTTCCTCGGCCTGACGTTGACCAGCATCAATCTTATCGGCGCCTCTCTGGAGCGTGCCCGAAACACCGTTCACGGAGGGTCAGAGTGATGAGCCAGCCGCTTCTCCAACTCAGGAATGTCACTGTTGCTGCCAGACGCGGGGCCCAGCCGAAGATCATTCTCGATGATATATCTTTCAGCATCGCGCCACGCGAAATCGTTGGCGTCGTCGGCGCCAGCGGTGCTGGCAAGACGGTTCTCTCAAAAGCCGTCGTCAACTGGCTGGAAGCCCCACTCGCCTTGCAATCCGGCAGCGTGCTCTTCGAAGGCAAGGATATCTACGGCATCCCTGAGAGCGAGATGCGCGTCTTGCGCAGGCGTGTCGCCTATGTTGGCGCCAACCCGATGGGCGCCCTCGATCCAACTCTTCCGGTCGGTTCTCAGATCGTGGAGAAGCTGTGTGCAGTGGTGCCGGGCACGTCTCGGCAGGAGGCGGAAAAAAGAACAATAGAGTTGCTTGAGGCGGTCCGAATTCCATCTGCGCGCAGCCGTTTCAGCGATTACCCCTCTCAATTTTCCGGCGGCATGATGCAGCGCGCCCTGATCGTTGATGCTCTGGTTACCAATCCCGCGCTTCTCATCGCCGACAATGTGACTCAACCGCTCGATGTCACCGTTGCCGCTCAAGTCATTCGTCTGATGAAGGAACTGACTTCAAGCTTCGACACGGCCGTCTTGTTCGTCTCCTCTTCCCTGCCGGTGGCCCGCGAAGCCTGCGACCGTATGCTGGTGATGGAGGAAGGCCGCATCATCGAAGAGCAGGAGACCGAGCGGTTGATCGCGGCGCCTGCCCATGCCTACACGAAGGACCTTGTTCAGCAGACGCCGAAGATCTGGATCGAGAAAAGCGAGATCCCGCGCCTGAATGACAAGCGCGACACCGTCCTGAGTTTGCGCGACGCGTCGCAGATCTACAAGGTCAGAAAGAAAACCGGCTTTGGCGGTTTCAATCACGTCCGTGCCGTCAGAAACGTCACCTTTGATGTCCGTCGTGGCGATAGTTTTGCGATCGTCGGCGAATCCGGCTGTGGTAAATCCACGCTGATGAGGCTCCTTAGCCGATTGGAGTTACCAAGCTCCGGTCAGGTCCTGTGCGGCGACAATGATATAGCGACCCTGAGCGGCAAGGACCTTCTTTCGTTCCGCAAGAAGCTTCAGATGGTTCTGCAGGATCCGTTCGGCTCGCTTCCGCCCCGCACTTCTGTCGGCAAGATGCTGGAGGGCCCGCTTCGCACTCACGGGTGGAAAGACAGCGCCAAGATTCGCGAACGCGTACTCAGGGTGATGGGAGAAGTCGGCCTGTCGACCGATCTCTATGAAGAGCTGCCGATAGGCCTGAGTGCCGGCCAGCGCCAACGGATCAATGTCGCCCGCGCACTTGTGCTGGAGCCGGAAATTCTCATCATGGACGAGACGCTATCTGCACTCGACCAGACGGAGCAATTCAAGCTGCTCGATCTTTTCCAGAAACTGCAGAAAGAATACGACCTCACCTACATCTTCATCTCCCATGACCTCGCGATGGTCCGCAAGGTTTGTAACCGCGTCGCGGTGATGTATCTCGGCGAGGTCTTCGAACTGGCCGACAATGAGCGGTTATTCTTCGATCCTGGCCACCCCTATACCATGGCGCTTTTAAGCGCGATGCCAACGCTTGAGGAACGCCGTTACCAGCCGGAAGATTGCCTTCTCGAGGGCGAGCCGCCAAGCCCGATCGACATTCCCACCGGTTGCAGCTTCAAGTCGCGCTGTCCGCATGCAATGGCGAAATGTGGCAACCTTCAGCCTGTTCTGACTGTACGAGGCAGCCAGGACTTCGCCGCCTGTCATCTGGTACCGTCACTCGCCGGCGGTGATACACAAACACCTCAAATGGCTTCGGCCTGAACGTAGTCGCCCGGCAATGTGGTTCCGACCGTCGCTAGCATCCAGGGAATATTCATGAGTTTCACGGAACATCGCCTCAAGCTTATCCTCGACACGCTGAAACAGACCCAGCGCGTCAACGTGAAGGAACTCGCCGATCATCTGCATGTCAGTCAGGAATCAATCCGGCGTGACCTGAAGGAACTGGAGGCACGCGGTTATGCCCGCCGGGTTTATGGTGGTGCAGTTCTCGACCAGCAGGAAAGCGATCAACCCTTTACCGAGCGTCTGCGCGTCGCGTCTCGGGAAAAAGCACGGATCGGTGAGGCAGCAGCTGCCCTGGTCGAAGACGGGATGAAGGTGTTCATCGATACCGGTACGACGACCCTTGCCTGCCTGAAACATCTCGAAAGCCGCAAGGATATCACTGTCGTCAGCAATTCTCTGGCTGTCGCTGCCCATTTTTTCCACCTGCCGCAGGCGAGCGTCCGCGTTCTCGGCGGACGTATGCGGCCCGAATACCAGGCGACTTACGGACATGAAACCGTTGCCGCTCTGAAAGAGCATTTCTTTGATCTGGCCATAATTGCCATCAGCGCCATCCATTCCGATCGCGGCTTCATGGACTTCGGTGAGGACGAGGCCGTCTTGCGCCGCGTTGCCAAGGCGCAGGCCAAACGCTCAGTAGTCGTTGCCGACAGCTCGAAATTTGGCCGCCTTGGCTCCATTCACACCTTCGGCCTCAATGACATTGACGCGGTCGTAACCAGTGGCGTGATGGCCCGGGAATTCTCGGAACAATTCAATCAATCAAACGTGGAAATCATACATGCCTGACGTTCCTTCCTCTCCCGCCCCTATCAATGCCGAGCGCCTTCAGACGCTGATGGAGGCCGTGTCTACCTTCGGCGGCGGTCCTGACGGATCGATGACACGCCTTACACTGTCCAGAGAAGACGGCATGGCGCGCGATTGGCTCGGCCGCTGGTTTGCCGATAACGGTTTCACGCAGTCCATCGATGCCATTGGCAACCAGTTCGGCAAGATGACGCTGGCTGGCGCCAATGCTCCGGTGATCATGGTCGGTTCGCACATCGACAGTCAGCCGAACGGTGGGCGCTTCGATGGCGCGCTTGGCGTCATCGCGGGCTGCGAAGCGGTTCTCGCCGTGACCGAGCGCCTCAAGGCTGAGGGCCGGCTTTCCGCCTGCAACTTTCAGATCGTCAACTGGACCAACGAAGAAGGCGCACGTTTCCAGCCAAGCCTTTTAGGCAGCAGTGTTTTTGCCGGGGCAACGGAACTCGAATGGGCGTTGGATAGAGCAGATGGCGACGGCATCACCGTGCGCCAGTCGCTGGAGGAAATTGGTTACGCTGGAAAAGACAAGGTCGAAATCCCCGACGCGCTGATCGAACTGCATATCGAGGGAGACACGACACTTAGCAATGCCGGCGAGCGGTTCGGTATCTTTACACGCTTCTGGGGCGCTACGAAATATCGTCTCGCCTTCCTCGGCCGTCAGGCCCACACGGGCGCCACTCCGATGGCAGACCGGAAGGATGCGTTGCTGGCCGCTGCCTATCTGATCGCCGACCTTAAACAAATCTCGACCGAGCATGGTCTCGACTTGCATACTTCGGTCGGGCGACTTGAAGTCTTTCCCAACTCACCAAATGTAGTGCCCGCCGAAGCCGTACTGTTCATTGAATTGCGATCAGGCTCGCCGGACGTTCTGGCGGATGCCGAGCGCAAGATGAAAATCAAGATCGATGAGGCTGCATTAAGGGCAGGAGTAACCTCTGAAGTACGCTCTATTGACCGTCGCAAGGCTGGGAAATTCGCGCCTGGACTAATTGCTCTTGCTGAAAGTGCAGCAGCAAATCTCGGGTTGAGCGCTCGCCACCTCGATACGATCGGCGGCCATGACTCGGTTGCGATGTCAGCGGTTTGCCCGGCGGTGGTACTTGCGGTGCACAGTCGTGATGGCGTCATCCATCATCCAACTGAATATACCTCCCCTGAAGACCAGGCCGCTGGCACGCAGATCCTTGCCGACATGCTCTACCGGATCGCCTGCGAAGGCTTGCAGGCCGCAGAACTCGTCGAGGCTGCCGAATGAAAATAGTGGGATCGCCGCAAAACCCGCTGGAAAACCGCGCGGAGGACGCACTTCTTGCGTTTTCTGCCGTGGTCGGAAACCGACCAGCCTATACTCCCTCAACGACTGCCGTCGCATCACCGTCTTACCACGCCGTCGAGTCCAACGGCTACGCAGTGACAAGCGATGAAGGGGAAGCGCAATATTTCCTTCGCCTTGGTGCTGATGAAGTCGCTGATCTGGTCGATGGCGAGGCGGCGTTTGCTGCCGCGACCCGTTTTCATGAACTCGGCTTCTCACCCGAACCCATCGCTTACGACAAGAAGACACGTGCAACCCTTTTTTCACTCCTCGCAAACGGCTGGCGGACGGCCAGGATCGACGATCTTATGCAGCCGGCAAGGGCCGCCCGACTGATAGAAATGCAGACAACAATCGCAACCGGTGCCCCCATCGGTCAAAGGTGGTCGGTCTTTGACGGGATAGACGAACTTTGGTCGATCGTTTCCGCTGGCGATGGCGGTGTGCCCGGTGATGCCGAGTGGATGCTGTCATGGATGAGGCCAATCCGCGAGGCGGTGACGGCAGCAGGTATCGATGTGAAACCGGCCCACGGTGATACGCAGACGTCGAATGTCATGCTTGGCCCCGATGGTTCTTTGAAGCTCGTCGATTTCGACATGGCAGCCGACATCGACCCCTATTATCAGCTCGGCGTGCTGATGAATGAACTTTACCAGTTCGAGAGCCAGATGAAGCCGCTGCTGGAAATGCACGATGGCGCGTTCACCGAAAAGGCCTTCAGTCGCTGCCGGGTCTATGCTGCGGCGGACGACCTCTATTGGGCCTTACGAAGCCTCGTGCTGGAGCTTCGGTCACCACCGAAGGGTGTCGAATTCCTGAAACATGCCGGCTGGCGTTTCCTGCGCTGCCGAATGTTGCTGGGCCATCCAGACTTCGAAGCCAGACTGCGGACACTCTAGGTCTGCACTTAAAACATTGGGCTAAAAACGATAACGGGAACAAGCCTATGAACGAACTGGGAATGGCACGATCGGATGCCGAAAGGGCGCTGGAAGCCGCAATCATCCAGGTTAAACCGTGGCAAGGCAGGCGATTGCGCTACCGTCCGGTTTCCGGAGGCATCAGCAACACCAATTTTCGCATAGAGGTAGAAGGTGACGACCTGGGATATTTTCTGAAAATCCCTGGTCGCGGCACGGAGATGTTCATCGACCGCAAGGCTGCGGCTGCGGCGAGCAAGCAGGCCGAGGCGATCGGCGTCGGGCCGAAGACGTTCGATTATCTCGATCACCTCGATATCGAAATCGCTGAATTTATCGACGGCCGCCGCGCCTCGACCCATAAGGATTTCGCCGACATAGCGATCAGAAACGAGGCGGTGCGTGTGTACCGGCAGTTTCACGATGCCCCTGCGCTGCCGCTGACAAAAACCGTGTTCGACATGATTGACGAGCATTTTGATCAGGCAAGAGCACTCGGCGGCCATTGGCCGCTCGACCACGACTGGCTGTTCCGCTCCTACAAGCAGGCACGCGCAGCGCTTGAGGCTTCCGGGCTTGATCTCGTTCCGTGCTTCAACGATCCCATGCCGGGAAATTTCCTGATTGGCGACGACAAGTCTATCAAGCTTATCGATTTCGAATATGCCTCGAACAACGAACGCCTCTACGATCTGGCGATCTGGAGCGGCGAAATGTTCTATTCCGAGGACATCGACTGCGAAATCATCGAGGAATATTTCGGCTTCTACAACAAGGCGTCTCATGCCCGCTTTATCGTGCACAAGGCGCTGGCCGACATCAAGTGGAGCACATGGGCGATGGTGCAGAACCGGATTTCGACGCTTGATTTCGACTTCTACAAATACGGGATATGGAAACACATGCGCGCCCGCTCGATCATCCATGATCCTCGCTGGCCCCTTTTCCTGAAAGCGCTCTGATGACCACCGACGCAATCCATTTGCAAGAGGCAGCGCCTTACCTCGCCTTTGCCGAAGCGCTCGCCGACGCTGCACGTCCGCTGGCGCTTTCCTATTTCAGAACGCCACTGGACGTCATGTCGAAACTCGACGACAGCCCGGTCACGATAGCCGACCGTGCAATCGAGGAACATCTTCGCGAGATGATTGAGGCGCGTTTTCCAGACCATGGGATTTATGGTGAGGAGTTTGGCGTCAAGAAAGGTGACGCCTTCACTTGGGTGCTGGACCCGATCGACGGCACAAAGAGCTTTATCACCGGCTTTCCATTATTTGGCACGCTGATTTCGCTAGCCTATCAGAGCAAACCATACTGTGGCGTAGTCGATATTCCCGCAACCGGCGAGCGGTGGCTGGGACAGCCGGGAGGAACAACATTTGCCGGAAAACCGGCACGAACCAGCAGCAACGCAAATCTCTCTGACGCTCGGTTCTACACGACCTCACCCGATATGTTCACAGGCGCCGACATCGCGTGCTTCGAACGTCTGTCCAAGGCAACCAGGCTGCGACGGTTCGGGGGTGATTGCTATATTTACGGCCTCCTCGCATCTGGCCATTGCGAGATCGCGCTCGAAACCGGCCTGCAACCCTATGACTACATGGCGCTCGTGCCAATCGTGACCGGCGCTGGCGGTTCAATCACCGACTGGCATGGCAACGCGCTGTCATTTCATTCGGATGGCCGCGTTTTGGCGTCGGCCAACCCAAAACTCCATGATCACGCCCTCACACTTCTCAACCGGTAATCCACCCTATGCCCCACACGATGACGATCGAGAAAACTGTATTTCGTTTTGATGACCTGAGGGACCTCATGGCGAAGGCAACGCCGGAGCGCTCCGGCGACCAACTCGCGGGAATCGCCGCCGAAGGTCCGGTCGAGAGGCTCGCCGCGCAGATGGCGCTCGCCGATCTGCCGCTCAAGGCATTTCTGGGCGAAGAACTGATTTCGTCCGACGAAGACGAGGTCTCACGGCTGATCGCTGAACGGCATGATGCGGCAGCGTTTGCGCCGGTCTCCTCGCTTACCGTAGGCGAATTTCGCGAATGGCTGCTACGTCCCGAGACGACGCAGCGAAAGCTGGAGGCGGTGACGTGGGGCCTCACCCCGGAAATGGTTGCCGCGGTATCGAAAATCATGCGGCTTCAGGACATGATCGCTGTCTCGGCCAAACGCAATGTCGTTACACGTTTCCGAAACACCTTGGGGCTCGCCGGCCGGCTTTCAACTCGAAATCAGCCAAATCATCCAACAGATGACAGCCGCGGCATCATCGCCTCTGCAATCGATGGTCTCCTCATGGGATCTGGAGATGCCGTTATCGGCGTCAATCCCGCAACCGATGCAACGGATGATTACATTCGCATCGTCTCACTGCTCGACGAATTGCGGGAGAAGCTGGTTATCCCTACGCAGACCTGCTGCCTTGGACATGTCACGACAGCGATGCAGGCGATGGAAAGATCCGCACCTGTCGACCTTGTGTTCCAGTCCGTTGCCGGCTCGGAGAAAGCCAATCGCGGTTTTGGCATTGACCTCGCCTTGCTCAAGGAAGCGCATGAAGCGGCCCGATCGCTCAAGCGCAGCCCACCGGGCGCCAACGTCATGTATTTTGAAACAGGCCAGGGAGCGGCGCTTTCCGCCGACGCCCATTTCGGCGTCGACCAGCAGACGATGGAAACACGCGCCTATGCGGTTGCCCGCGAATTCGACCCGCTGCTTGTAAACACGGTTGTAGGTTTCATCGGACCCGAATATCTCTTCAACGGCAAGCAGATTATCAGAGCCGGCATTGAGGATCATTTCTGCGGAAAGCTCCTTGGCCTGCCGATGGGTGTGGACGTTTGTTACACAAATCACGCTGACGCTGATCAGGAGGATATGGACACGCTCCTCACCCTGCTTTGCGCGGCAAATGTCAACTTCGTCATCACAGTTCCCGGCGCAGACGACATCATGCTCAACTACCAGTCTCTTTCCCATCACGACGCCGTCTATTGCCGTGAGACCCTGAAGCGACCGCCAGCGCCGGAATTCGAGAAATGGCTGTTTGATATAGGGCTGACCGATCGCCACGGTGCCATGGCTGGCGAGCCTGTCGCGCTGTCCAATTATGTCCGAAACAGCAACCTGATTGGAGCCTGAGGTGGTGAGAATGCTCAAACCGGCAACCAGGAACACAGCTCCCAGCCTCAAGGACTTGACCGATGCCCGTGTTTCGCTTGGCCGCCATGGAGCAGGCCTTCCGACACGCGCACAACTCGCCTTTCTTCTCGACCACGCTCGGGCTCGTGAGGCCGTTTGGACAAGCGTCGATCAGCGCTCGCTGACGGATAGGCTCAATCGCCTCGGCCTTTCGGTTGTCAATGTTGACAGCGCGGCACGTGACCGCAGCATCTATGTGCGCCGGCCTGATCTCGGGCGGCAGCTTTCAGCAGAATCTACGGCCCGCCTCAAACAAAAAAGGACGGCCGAAGGCTGTGATGTCGCAATCATCGTCGCGGACGGCCTTTCGTCCAGCGCGGTTGACCTCAATGCGGTGCCTCTGATCGAGGCGCTTGTTCCGAGGCTGGCAGCACTTGAGCTTTCGTCCCCGCCAATTGTCCTTGCTAATCAAGCTCGGGTCGCCATTGGTGATCCGGTCGGTAAGGCGTTGGGTGCCCAGTTGACGATCGTGCTTGTAGGCGAACGTCCGGGACTATCCGCTGCCGACAGCCTCGGTGCCTATATCACTTATGGCCCGGCGCCGGGAAACCCGGATTCCAACCGCAACTGCGTCTCCAATATCCGGGACGGCGGCCTGCCGCCCCACGAAGCTGCCGGAATTATTACCGCCCTTACGAGGGATATGATGAGTACCCGGGTCAGCGGCGTAGGCCTCAAGGCTGCCATCGCGGCGCTTCCTGAAAGCGAGAACGGTGCGGCGCTGCCTAAAGAACCGGTGATAATTGCCGGAACTCGGTCAAACCAGCAGAAATGACTGCGTTGCTTTTTCGCAAATCTCGTCATTTGATGTGAGTCCGACGCGGATTGGGGGCGCATATGGACGGCACGCATCTGTTCGAACTCGTGATCGCGATGTTTCTCGCCATCATCGTGCTGCACTACATCGCACATCGCATGGGCCTGCCGCCATCCGTAGCGCTACTGGTGGGCGGGGGAACGCTGGCGTTCCTTCCCGGCTTGCCCACGATCGCTGTCAATCCGGAACTGGTTCTTGTTATATTTCTACCGCCACTGCTTCTCGACGGAGCGTGGTCGATCGCCGTCGATCGCCTGAAACGACACGTCTTCGGAATTGCATCTCTCGCGATCGGTGCAGTGCTGTTCACGACAATCGTCATCGCGGTCGTTGTTCACCTCCTGATGCCGTCTCTGCCATGGGCGGCCTGCGCGGCCCTTGGCGCCATCGTCTCACCTCCGGACGCCGTCTCAGCCCGTGCCGTGCTGGAAAGGGTCAAGATTCCGAGGCGTCTGCAAATCCTTCTTGAAGGTGAGAGCCTTCTCAACGACGCCAGCGGGCTCGTGCTCTTTCGTTTTGCTGTAGCGGCTGCGGCCGGAAGTACATTCAGCACCACCGACGCAATCGGCACCTTCATTTTTCTGGCCCTTGGAGGCGCCGCAACCGGCGTGGTCGTTGGCTTCGCATGGGTAAAGCTCGTCCGGCACCTTGGCGACGAGTACCTCATCATTGCCGCCACCGCAATCTTGTCATGGATCGCCTATCTTTTGGCGGAACAGGTCCATGCGTCCGGTGTAATCGCCACCGTAACGGCCGGGCTGATAGCGTCATGGCATCAGCACACCGTCTTTTCTGCGGCGACGCGAATGCGCGGCACCTCATTCTGGAACGTCCTTGTTTTCCTGATGGAGGCTATGGTTTTCATCCTGATAGGACTATCGCTGCGAGACGTCGTTGAACGTGGCGGCGGCTTTGGCTCACTGGTTGGTTCGATGGCACTCCCCGCGGCCGTAATCCTCGTTACGCTCGTCATCGCGCGGTTCGTGTGGATATTCACATCGGATCTGGTCATCAGGTTTTTTCACGGGCTCAAGGTCGCTCGCTCGACGCCCCTCGGAGCAGGAGGGGCGACGGCGCTCGGCTGGGCAGGCATGCGCGGCGTCGTGACGCTGGCACTTGCGCTCAGCCTGCCGGAGGATTTTCCCGGACGTGACTTCATTCTGGTCATGGCATTCGCGGTTATCGTGGGAACCGTTCTCATACAGGGAACGACGCTTGGGTGGATTATCGCCTGGGCGGGGCTCGGCAATATCGAACCGGAGCGCGCACCGATGACGATGAGTGAGGCTGAAGCCGCCATGGCGCAGGTCCAGCTCGCAGCCGTGCAGGGGCTTGCCTACGACGAAAGTGGGGAACTCATCCATCCCCAACTCCTGAAGAGATACGAACACCGGCTGGCGGCAAGTGTCAGATACGCCGAAAGCACCGAGAAATATTCGCCACTTCTTCATGCCCACTTTGATGTCGTTCTTCAGGCTGTCGCCGCCGGCAGAAAGGAACTTATTCGTCTGCGACGCGAAGGGAAGATCGATGATGAAACTTTAAGGGAGCTTGAGCATGATCTCGATCTTGAAGAGCTCGGCGCAATTTCTGCGAAGGCGTGACTGGCTGGATGCTTTCCAACTTAAGGAAACCAGCACCTTTAAGCAGCAGGAAGCCAAGGAAAGCATCGCAACGGTAGTGCCGCGTCAGGATCAGCCGTGAAGAACACCATAATCAATGCAACCACTCGCAACGATAGGCTAGGACCGGCTTGGCGAAGCCTTTAAGCCTGTATCGATGGCCATATACGGGGACATCGGCGCTGCCATATTCCTGCAGGGTCTTGTCCGATATCAGGATCTGATCGCTATGGGCGGCAGCACAAAGCCTTGCAGCCAGCTGAACGGTCGTGCCGAAGAAATCATTGCTGTCTTCAATCGGCTCACCACAATCCAGCCCGATGCGGATGTGAATGGGTTCGCCCCTGTCGCTGTTGTAGCGATGGAAGGCGCGCTGAATATCGATTGCACAGTCGACTGCAAATGGCGTGGAGGAGAACACTGCCATTATGCCGTCCCCGGTGTGCTTTACCTCCCGTCCTGACCGTCTTACCAGACAGCCACGCACGAGCGCATCATGCGCGCGGACGAGTTCAGCTGCCATACGATCGCCCAGGCGAGCGGTCATTTCGGTTGAACCGACGATGTCAGTGAAAAGTATCGCACGGTGGCCAGCATCCATGTGTTTGGGGGCAGGCTCGAGCGGCGTAGGGTCCTGTATTCGCCCGAGAAACGCCTCCACAGCCGACAGGGCGACTTCCACAACTTCGCTGGCGACGAAGCCGTGGGCTTCGCGGTGCACGCATTGCGCTGTTTCAGCATCCGGCGCATCCATGAGGCAGAAGGCGGTACCGCGCCTTTCATCGAACCAGTAGGTTAAAAACCTGACGCCATACCGGTCCTGAATGTCGATATCCTTAAGATGCGCGGCGGCAATATCGGCCGCAGAAACTCCGGCGAGCTCATGCCGGTCCATGAAGATAGGCATTGTTTCCTCCCGAGAGTATGTCGTTGCCTCATCTGGCGGCCAGATTACGACGTCACCGATTGACCGTCCACCGTTCATACGGGTGACGTGGAAAACACAGAAGCACCGAAAGAGCGATACTCATTCGCATTATGTCAGGGGGTGAAAGTGCTGCGCGATTTTCGTCCGCGGTTGCCCGCTTCTTACCTGCGTTTGACCATGCGGCGGAGCAACGAGCCGGACCGGGCCTTCCTCGAAATGAGGTGGATATCGCTGACCAGCTTCGCGCCACCTTCCCGGCGTTCCAGCGTAATCTTGCGGCTGTGGAAGGCCTCCAGCTCGGCGCGATGTGCCACGCTGATGATCGTAGCATCTGGCAATTCGTCGATGACCGTCTGCATCATCCTGTCCTGGCTTTTTTCATCCAGGGCGGCAGTCGCTTCATCCATGACGATGATATCGGGATCGTTCAGCAGCAGGCGGGCAAAGGTGAGCCGCTGTTTTTCACCACCGGAGAGCGTCTGGTCCCACGGCGCCTCTTCTTCAACCTTGTCCTTGAGGTGGCCGAGACCGACCTTGTCGAGAGCTGCGCCGATCTCGTCGGCAGTCCAGCTCTCCGCTGCCTGCGGATAACAGACCGCCCGACGAAGCGTTCCGGACGGAATATATGGCCGCTGCGGCAACATGAACAGCCGGCTGCCGGCACGAAAACTGACGCTGCCGCCGCCCCATGGCCACAGGCCGGCGATTGCCCGCACGAGCGTGCTTTTCCCGGATCCGGATTCACCTGCGACGAGCACCCGCTCGCCGGGTCCGATTTCTACATCCGTTTCCTTGACGACAGCAGTACCATCGCCCAGCGAAACGGATACATCCTTGAGGCTCAGCATCGGCTCACCCTCCGTTTCACCGCGCACGATCCGGCCGAGCGTATCGCTCTGTTCAGCCCGCTCGAGGCCGTCAAGCGACATCATCAGCGATGCGACACGCCTTGCGCAGGCATTCCAGTCCGCCAGCCGGGGATAGTTATCGACCAGCCAGCCGAAGGCGGACTGAACGATGGTGAAAGCCGATGCCGCCTGCATGACCTGGCCCAGCGACATGCTTCCGTCGAGGAACTTCGGCGCGCACAGCAGGACCGGAACGACGGGCGCAATCAGCATCGATCCATGCGACACGACGGTGGTACGCATATATTGCTGCGCCATTCGCTTCCACTGATGCCGGACATTGCGGAACCTGCTGTCGAGATCGCTGCGCTCTTCTTCTTCGCCACCCAGCAGCGCAATGCTCTCGCCATTTTCCCTCACACGGGTCAGCGTATAGCGGAATTCCGCCTCGAGCTGGTTCTTGACTTCCGAGACTTTGACGAAGTTCCGGCCGATCCACGCAATCGAGCTTGAGGTGATAAGCGCGTAAATTACCGCTGCCACTACCAGAAAGCCAGGTATCGTTATCCAAACGCCGCCGATCGGCAACGTCAGCGCGCCGCCGATCGTCCACAGGACGACGATGAAGGTGGATGCCGATACGAAGGCGGCAATGACCCCTGCGACGAAATCCACCGGCGCTTCAGTGGCGATCCGCATGTCCTCCGACAGCCTCGCCTCCGGATTTTGATGGTCGCCGTCAATCAGGTTAAGCTGGTAATAGCGGCCATTTGCAATCCACCGGGAGACCAGCACCTTCGTCAACCAGGACCGCCAGCGCCGCTGGATCCGCATCCTGACATAGACCTGCGATGTTACGATCAGGACGCTGCCCAGAACCAGCGGCGGGAATATGGAAGCGAGAAAATAGACCGTGGACGCATCCCGTTTTTCAATCGCGTCGAAGATGCCACGATTCCAGACGTTGACACCGTATTGGAAAGCGACATTGATGCCGATCATCACCAACAGGCCGATGGAGAACGGCCATGCCAGCCCGTCGCCGCGGCGGCTCCAGAAGCCGCGCGCGCTGATCCAGAAGCGTTTCAGCAGATATTTTTTGCGGGCCTTTTCGGCTTCCTCCGGCGTCAGGCCCTCAGCAGGTTCGATTTCCTCCGGCGGCAGCGGCTCATCGGCTGCATTCTCGACATGTACTTTCCCTGCACCATTCTTGCCGGTGCCATCGGCTCGTTTCGAATTTGCGTCAGCATCGGTCATGGACGGCTAAACGGATGGCGGTTTGAAAGGTTGCCCGCCCGCAAAGTTTTCCCGCGGGCAGAAAGGCGCACGCCCCCCGGACACATCCCTGCGTCAACGCACGCGCCTGCGTTGTGCGTCGCACAAATTTGGACAAATAGGCATGAAATTCGGACTTTTAGATACATATCATCCAGCAAAATTCTTTAAAACTCTCCCAACTCAAGGAGAGATACCATGACCGACACCACATCAGAGTTTGACGGGGCAACAATGTCCCTCGACATCGAGGAGCAACCCGCGTGGACAGCCGCCACATGGTTCGCGGTTCTTTCGATGGCGGCCACCAGCTTTGCGCTGGTATCGGCCGAGTTCCTGCCGGCGGGACTGTTGACGCCGATGGCGCGTGACCTCGGCATCACCGAAGGGACAGCCGGACAGGTCGTCACGGCCACGGCATCCGTCGGCGCAGTGACGGCGCTGTTGAGCAACGTCCTCATCGGCAGGCTGAACCGCAAGACCGTGCTAGTCGGTCTAAGTGCACTGGCGATCGGCTCAAACCTTCTTGCTTCATTTGCAACCGATTTCTGGCTTCTGTTGCTGGGCCGGGCCGGGCTCGGGATTGCTCTCAGCGGGTTCTGGGCGCTTTCGGTTGCCGTCGTCGCAAGGCTTGTCGGCGCAAATGCGACAGGGCGCGGCATGGCCATCGTTACCCTCGGCGTTTCGCTCGCCACAATCGCCGCGCCTTCGATGGGAGCCCTCATCAGCGACTGGCTGGGATGGCGCACGGCAATGTCGATGACGGCAGGACTTGCCGTCATTGCCATGCTGCTGCAGATCCTCAGCCTGCCGTCGCTGCCGGCAAGCACCAGCAACAGCCTTTCCGATGTTTTCCGCCTGACGCGGCGGCGTAGCGTTCAGCTGGCCATGCTCGCGATCCTCCTGCTCATGACGGGACATTTCGCCGGCTCGGTCTACGTCCGTCCCTTCCTCGAGCAGGTGACGCTCCTCGGTACAACGCCGATTGCTCTCGCACTGCTTGGATTTGGCGTCGCCTCGGTGATTGGCAACGTCGCGGGTGGCCGGATGGCTGATGCCAGTATCCGTCTCGCACTCATCGTCACCGCCGCACTGATGGCATTTGCAACGATTTCCCTGGTTCTTTGGGGCGTCCATACCGGTGCCGCATTTGCTCTGGTCGCCCTTTGGGGCCTTGCCTTCGGCATGGCGCCTGTCGTGCTGCCGACCAACCTTTCCCGGGGCGCGCCGGATGCGCTGGAGGCGGCAGGCAGCCTGATGGTCGTTTCTTTCCAGGTGGCCATCAGCATCGGTGCAGTGTTCGGCGGCTATATCGTCGATTCCTACGGCGCCACCGCGCCGCTGGCTCTGACCGCGATCCTCGCGACATCCACCGTCGCGCTCGCGCTGCTACAGCGCGCCGATTGATATGTGTGTGCCGGCGCTTCCCTCGCCGGCACAATCGCTGCTACGATCTGATACATAAATCCCGGTTTCAGGAAACATGCCGGATACCTGCCGCGCAGATCATCGTCTGATCGTTTTCGGATGAGGCAGGATTTGTCATGAAGAACCAGATTTTCTTTGCCGTCGCTCTTGCAGTTGTGGCAGCAGGTTTCGGAGCCGCTTATTCAAGCCTTGAGGACAGCCCGCCGGAAAACGCCTCACCCCTCTATGGCGTTACGCTTCCCGAGGGATATCGCGACTGGCGCTTCATCGCTCCCGCACAGGAAGCGCCGCCGCTCGATGAGCTTCGTGCCGTTCTGGCAAACGACATCGCCGTGAACGCTTACAAGAGCGGAACCCTGCCCTTTCCTGATGGCTCGATACTGGTGAAGCTTGCCTACAAGCGGCAGCAATCCGCGGAATTTCCACCAGCCACGGTGCCGGGCGCGGCAACCACCGTGCAGGTGATGGTCAAGGACTCCAGGAAATATCCTGACAGCCATGGCTGGGGCTTCGGGCGCTTCGTCAACGGCAAACCGGTCGATATCGCACAGCATGAGACTTGCCTTTCGTGTCATGTCGGCAACGTCAAGGACCACGATTTCGTTTTCACACGGTACGCGCCCTGACGAGCAAAGGGCCGCGCCGCCGTTGCCTTCATGGTCGACGGTCCGTCCGCTCGCCTACACTCCCATACAAAATCACCCACACACCGACACATCAGAGATACGCGACGCCGGGAAGGTGGCGCCATTACCGGCTCACCTTCGCCGCCCGGTGCCCCTAATCCCAGCTGAAAGGAAAAGATAATGACGCTTCTGGTCGTTGCCTATCTCGGGGGCGTGCTGACAATTCTCAGCCCCTGCATCCTGCCTATTCTTCCCTTCGTCTTCGCGCGGGCCGGCCAACCGTTCCTGCGCAGCACGCTGCCGCTGCTCGCCGGAATGTCGATCACCTTTGCCGCCGTTGCGACGCTCGCTGCCATCGGCGGCAGCTGGGCGATCAACGCCAACGAATATGGCCGGCTCGCCGCCCTTTCAACGCTCTCCCTTTTCGGAATTGGGCTGATGTCACCGAAGTTCGCCTCTGTCCTGTCCCGTCCGGTCGTTGAATTCGGCAACCGACTTGCCAATGCCGCCGGCAAGCCCGATGCCGCCCCGACGGTCACTGGCTCCCTGCTGCTCGGCATCGCCACCGGGCTCCTGTGGGCGCCCTGCGCCGGCCCAATCCTCGGGATCGTGCTGACCGGTGCGGCCCTGAAGGGCGCCAATCTGGAAACCAGCCTGCTGCTTTCCGCCTATGCCGCCGGTGCTGCGACATCGCTTGCCGTCGCCGTCCTCATTGGAGGCAGGGTGTTTGCGGCGATGAAGCGTTCCCTCGGTTTCAGCGAGCGTATTCGCCAGGCAACCGGAGCAGCGGTGCTGGCCGGCGTTGCCGCCATCGCGCTTGGGCTGGACACCGGTTTCCTATCGCAGATTTCCTATGCCAGCACGACATCGTTCGAACAGCACGTTCTTGATCGTCTCGACGCAGCCAGTGGGCCCGAACAGACGGTCGAAGTAGCGGAGAAAACCGCAGCCACAGCCCCGGACGGTGACGCTGCCGCCATGCGCCCGGCACTGCCGGTTGAAGGCACCGCGCCGTCCCTCGATGGAGCTGTCGAATGGCTGAACTCCCCGCCGCTCACCCGTGAAGACTTGCGCGGCAAGGTCGTGCTCATCGACTTCTGGACCTATTCCTGCATCAACTGCATCCGCACCCTTCCTTATGTGCGTGCCTGGGCGGAGAAGTACAGGGATCAGGGTCTCGTCGTCATTGGCGTCCACGCGCCCGAATTTGCCTTCGAAAAGAAGATCGACAATGTCAGACAGGCCGTCGCCGGCTTCAAGATCGAGTATCCGGTAGCAATCGACAATGATTACAGGATCTGGCGCGCCTTCGATAACAGCTACTGGCCAGCGCATTACCTGATCGATGCCAAAGGCCAGATCCGTTACCACCATTTCGGTGAGGGAGACTACAGGGAGACCGAAGAGGCAATTCAGGATCTGCTGCGCGAGGCGGGCAGCACCAGCGCGTCCGCCACTGAGACTGTGACGCCGGAGACAAAGGGGGCTGAAGCCGGCGCGGACATGAGCCACATGCTCTCCGGCGAAACCTATGTAGGCTACCGTCAGGCGCGAAGCTTTGCATCGAACGAGACAATGGGTGCAGACGCGCCCCGAGACTATTCCGTCACGGCGCCTGCCCTCAATGAATGGGGCTCTCCGGCGAATGGACGGTCGGCGCGGAAGCGGCCACCCTTGATGCGGCCAATGGCGGCATCACCTACCGCTTCAGTGCCCGTGACCTGCATCTGGTGCTGGGTCCGGTTGATTCCAGAAAGCCGGTTCGTTTCCAGATGACCGTGGATGGCCATCCGCCGGGTCCTGATCATGGCGCCGATACGGATGCCAATGGCAATGGCGTCGTCACATCAACCCGCCTTTACCAGCTCGTTCGCCAGTCCGGCACCGTGACAGCAAAAACCTTCACCATCCGCTTCCTCGACCCCGGTGTGCAGGCCTACGCCTTCACCTTCGGTTGACCCGTTTTTATCCGGCCACATGAAAGGAATAACACGATGCATCATCGTCTCATGCCAAAATTCGCGCTCGCCTTTGCAACAGCGCTGATTGCTTTTGCCGCACAGGCGGCGGAGGTAAGGAATATCGTCATCGTCCACGGCGCGCTTGCAGATGGTTCTGCCTGGCGCAAGGCAACGGACATCCTCGAAAGCCGTGGTTTCAACGTCACCATCGTCCAGGAACCCATCACCTCGCTTGCCGATGATGTGGCAGCAACAAACCGCGTGCTCAATCTCCAGCAGGGCCCTAGCCTGCTGGTCGGGCACAGCTACAGCGGCATGGTGGTTTCGGAAGTGGGCAATCGACCCGATGTGGCGGGGCTGGTGTATGTCGCCGCCTTCCAGCCGGAAAAGGGAGAGAGCCTTCTTGACCTCGCCACAGCAAAACCACCTGCTGGAAACGGCATAAAGCAAACAAAGGATGGCGCCTTCCTCTATCTGGATCCGGCGGTCTTTGCGCAGGATTTCGCCGCCGACCTGCCCAGCGATGAGGCTGCCTTCATGGCCAAAAGCCAGGTCTTTGCCGCCAAGGCTGCCTTCACAGCCAAGGCCGGTGAGCCAGCCTGGAGAACAAAGAAAAGCTGGTCGATCATCGCGACGCAGGACAGGTCGATCAACCCCGATCTCGAGCGTGACATGGCAAAACGCGCCGGCAGCGCGGTGACCGAGATCGCCGGGAGCCACGCAGTCTTCGCATCCAGGCCCGAAGAGGTCGCAGACGTCATCACAGAGGCTGCCCGGCGGTCCGCGAAATAAACACGGATCTGGTGGAACGCCACCACAGCCGCTCCTGACATCGGGAGCGGCTGATCCGCATTTAGAGGGCAAGCTGAATGTATCAGTCTGTATATAGAAGGCTCGCTGCTACAAAACCATTCACATCAGGTTCGCCCGGGACACATCGGGGATACACGTACAGCGTTAACTGCCTGTCATCCAAAAAGGACAGGAGAGACGACAATGAATTCCGAGATCAATTTCCAGCGCCGCCGGTTCTTCGGCATTGCCGCAATGACTGTTGCCGCCGTAGAGTTCGGCGCGGCGGGCCTGGCCCAGGCCAAAGGCGAGGCGCCTTCAGCTACCCCGTCAGCAACAACAGGCGAAAAAACGTCCTTTGGGCCCCTGAAGCAGGTCAAAGCGGGTGTACTCGATGTCGGTTACGCCGAAGCCGGGCCCGAGGAGGGCCCGGTCGCTCTGCTGCTGCACGGATGGCCTTATGACATCTACAGCTATGTTGACGTTGCGCCCATCCTCGCTTCGGCAGGATATCGCGTGCTTATTCCCTATCTGCGCGGATACGGCACCACACGTTTTCTTTCTGATGAAACGGCACGCAACGGGCAGCAGGCAGCACTCGCGGTCGACATGATCGCCTTTCTCGATGCCCTTGGCGTGAGACAGGCCGTCGTGGCGGGCTATGACTGGGGCGCTCGCACGGCCGATATCATGGCGGCACTCTGGCCCGAGCGCTGCACCGGCCTCGTGTCGGTCAGCGGCTATCTGATCGGCAGTCAGGAAATCAACAAAAAGCCACTTCCGCCCAGGGCGGAACTTTCCTGGTGGTATCAGTTCTACTTCGCGACGGAACGCGGCCGTGCGGGTTACGCCGCGAATACCCGCGACTTCGTTCGCCTGATCTGGCAAACGGCCTCCCCGACCTGGAAATTCACCGACGAAACCTTCAATCGTTCCGCTTCCGCGTTTGACAATCCCGACCACGTGGCGATCACCATCCATAATTACCGCTGGCGGCTGGCACTTGCCGAAGGCGAAGCCAAATATGACGACTACGAGCGCCGGCTTGCGAAACTTCCCCTCATCACGATCCCGACGATCACGCTGGAAGGTGACGCCAATGGCGCACCGCATCCGGACCCCTCCACTTACGCATCAAGGTTTTCGGGCAAGTACCAGCATCGCAATATCAGCGGCGGCATAGGGCACAACCTGCCGCAGGAAGCGCCCGAGGCATTCGCCGGGGCCGTTCTCGACGTCGCAAAGCTTTAGGCTTGCCGAAGCCCGCGAACCGTTGTCTTACTGCTGTTGGCAGCGGGCAATGCAGTAGCGGGCCACTGAAACGTCCGCACGATGAAGGCATCCAATGGAACATATCGATCACATTCTCGTCGTGGACGACGACAGGGAAATCCGGGAGCTGGTTTCCAGCTACCTGAAGAAGAACGGCTTGCGAACAACGGTGGCTGCCGACGGACGGCAGATGAGGAGTTTTCTGGACGGCAATACCGTCGATCTGATCGTGCTCGACGTGATGATGCCGGGCGATGACGGTCTGGTTCTCTGCCGTGAGTTGCGGGCCGGAAAGCACAAGGCCACGCCGGTTCTGATGCTGACTGCCCGCGATGACGAGATGGACCGGATCATCGGGCTCGAAATGGGCGCCGACGACTATCTTTCGAAGCCCTTCGCCGCCCGGGAGCTTCTCGCACGGATCAAGGCAATCCTGCGCCGCACCCGGATGTTGCCGCCCAATCTGCAAATCAGCGAAGCGGGGCAGCTCCTGACCTTTGGCGACTGGCGTCTTGACACGGTGGGCCGCCATCTGCTGGACAGGGACGGTACGACCGTGGCACTGAGCGGCGCTGAATACCGGCTTCTCAGGGTGTTCATCGATCATCCCCAGCGCGTCCTCAACCGCGACCAGTTGCTGAACCTCACACAGGGGCGCGATGCCGAAATCTTCGACAGATCGATCGATCTTCTTGTAAGCCGCGTGCGTCAGCGGCTGGGAGATGATGCGCGGGAACCCACCTACATCAAGACGGTGCGTGCGGAAGGTTATGTCTTTTCCGTTCCGGTGGAGATTTCGGAGCCAAGGGCATGAAAGGCCGGCATCTGATTGCCGGCTGGTGGCCACGCTCGTTGCGGTCCAGACTCTTTCTCATCCTGCTTGCCGGGCTTGCCATTGCCTACGGGTTGTCGTTCAGCATCCTCTTTGCCGAACGGTATATGTCTGCCAAGGCAGTCATGCTCGGGACACTGGAGCAGGACCTTGCGGTATCCATCGCCATCATAGACCGCCTGCCTGCGGAAGAGCGGGCGGGATGGGTGAACCGCCTCGGCCGCAGCAACTACCAGCTCATCCTCGGTCCTGGCCTTCCCGGCGTCGCCGACATGTCCGGGCGCGGGGCAGAAATCGCGCAGAGGATCGAAGAGGCCGCCGGGCACCGGTTTCCGGTCAGGGTGGAATCCATTCCCGGCGACGGCAAGAGGCTTCAGGCTCATCTGACGCTGTCGGACGGCTCGCCCCTGACAATTGACGTAACACCACGGGGTGTCATGCCCATCGCCGAATGGCTGCCCTACGTCTTCGCCGCACAAATGGCGCTTCTCCTCCTCTGCACCTGGTTTGCCGTGCGGCAGACGACCAGACCCCTCAGCGCGCTGGCAGCCGCGGCGGAAGCGCTCGATCCGGGGGAGAAGGGGTTGCCGATGAGTGAGAGCGGCCCGAGCGAAGTTGCCCACGCGGCTCGTGCATTCAACGCCATGCGCGATCGCGTCGCACAATATCTTGAAGAACGCGTGCAAATCCTCGCGGCGATTTCACACGACCTGCAGACGCCCATCACTCGAATGCGGCTGCGGGCCGATATGGCTGATGATACGCCGGAAAAGGAAAAGCTGGTCAGTGACCTGCGTGAAATCGAACGTCTGGTGCAGGACGGGATCGCTTATGCGCGCAGCGCCCACGGCAACGGCGAGAAGTCCTCTCGCATCGATCTGGCATCCTTCATCGACAGCATCGCCTACGACTATCAGGATACCGGAAAGGTGGTCACGGTTTCAGGCATTGTGCGCGGCACGGCGTCGACAAAACCGCACGCATTGCGACGGATACTCACGAATTTCATAGATAACGCCCTCAAATTTGCTGGCAGTGCCGAAATAAAAGTGGATCGGCATGCTGAAGGCGCCGTTGTCATCACGGTGCTCGACAAAGGACCGGGCATTCCCGACGAGATGCTGCACAACGCCATGCAGCCATTCTTCCGGATTGAAACATCGAGAAATCGCGACACGGGCGGAACGGGCCTCGGGCTTGCGATTGCGCAGCAGCTTGCCGGAACGATCGGCGGCTCGGTGCGCCTCTATAACAGGCAGGGTGGCGGGCTGGCGGCCGAGGTTTCTTTTCCCTGACGCGGAGGCAGGCCGAGCACCTCGTAACACGCCGATACGTTTCGATACAGTTTCGCGTTTTCCGGAAACATGGCCGATACGCTGATCCCTCACAAAGCTCCTATCGCAAAACGCCGCGGCAGCGGCAATCAAAGGAGCCTCCCATGACCAGAATCGAGACTGTTCTTTATACCGGCAAGACCCGCACGACCGGCGGCCGTGACGGATCGGCGCAAAGCGACGACGGCGCACTTTCCCTCAAACTCTCGCCTCCGGGCAGCGGCAAGCCGGGGACCAATCCCGAACAGCTTTTGCAGGCTGGTCGGCATGCTTCATCGGCGCGATGACAAAGGCAGCGGCCAGGCGCCAGCTTCGCCTTCCGGCTGACACCGCCGTCGATGCTGAGGTCGACCTCGGCACGACGGGTGGCGAGTTCTTCCTGCAGGCCCGCCTGTCTGTCAGCCTGCCGGGCATCGATCGTGCCGCCGCGCAGGCGATCGTCGAGGATGCGCACCAGATCTGCCCGTACTCCAAGGCAACGAGGGGGAACATCGATGTCACACTCAAGCTCGCATAAACCGCTTTTCCGCCCGCGTTGGCTCGTCATCGCCCTCGTGCTCTCGGCAATATTCGCGGTGCCCTGTGTCTATGACGCAGGTTCAGACGAGCCTTCGTCGCTTGCGGGGCTTCTGGGCGCGGTCATCTGAAACCAATATCGTGAAAGCTGATGAGCGCGGCTCGACAAAGCCGGGCTTGTTTGCATATCGGTCATTCGGGGGATCTTGTCTCGTACATCGGCAGATCCCGTTCGGGCCCGGCATGATGTCTATTTTTCGCATCGGCACCCTGCGAGAGCGGAAGCTCAAGCTGGATATCCTCCATCTCCGGCAGGCTCGCGATCCCGTCACGAAGGACAGGAGCTTCATCAGCTGGTCTGAACGGCATCGAAATCTCCATCTCCGCAGAAACCGGCCGCCGCCCGCTTTCGCCGGCAGCCGCGCCTTACGCGATCAGCCTTTCACAAAAGCCAGCAGATCGGGATTGATAACGTCTGCGTGGGTGGTGAGCATACCATGCGGGTAACCCTTATACACCTTCAGCGTCCCGTTCTTCAGAAGCTTGACCGACAATTCGGCGGAGGCCGCAATCGGCACGACCTGATCGTCATCGCCGTGAAGGACGAGCGTGGGCACCGAGATTGCCTTCAGGTCTTCCGTCTGATCGGTTTCCGAGAAAGCCTTCACGCCATCGTAATGGGCCTTGGCGCTACCCATCATGCCCTGACGCCACCAGTTCTGTATAACACCGGGATAGACCTTCGCGTCCGGACGATTGAAACCGTAGAAGGGGCCGGTCGGGACATCTAGGAAGAATTGGGCGCGATTATCGGCGACGCCCTTGCGGAAACTGTCGAAGACTTCGATCGGCAGGCCGCCGGGATTGGACGGCGTCTTCAGCATCAGCGGCGGAACGGCGGAGACGAGCACGGCCTTGGCGACGCGGCCGTGCGGCTCGCCGAATTTTGCGACATAACGCGCGACTTCGCCACCGCCTGTTGAGTGCCCGATATGAACCGCATTTCTGAGATCGAGATGTTCCACGACGGCAAAGGCATCGGCGGCGTAATGATCCATGTCGTGCCCGTCGCTCACCTGCTGCGACCGGCCGTGGCCGCGGCGGTCATGCGCCACGACGCGATAACCGTTCTCTACGAAGAACAGCATCTGCGCGTCCCAGTCGTCGGATGACAATGGCCAGCCATGATGGAAGACGATCGGCTGGGCATCCTTCGGGCCCCAGTCCTTGAAAAAGATATCGACGCCGTCCTTGGTCTTTACGAATGATTCCGTCATTGGAAATGCTCCTTCGGTGGGAGGTGGGGTGGAGTTTGAAAAAGCTGTCGATGGCATGGCCATCGCCGTGGAAAGTGCCGCGCCCGCCAGCAGAAGGTGCCGTCTGGAAAGCGCGAGCTCGATGGGATTGCCGGCCATTTCCTGTCCTGCGTTCAGCGCGCACGGCGCGTGGTTTCAAACAGGAACCATGTGCGCCGCTCGGTCTCGTCGATCCAGTTCTCGATGAGACTGGTGGTCGCGTGGTCGTTGAGGTCGGAGGTAAGGCTGTGCGTTTGCCGCAGGATGGCGGTCAGCTGTTTGTTATCCTCGCGCAGTTCGGCAAGCATATCCTCAGGCGTGACGAAGTCGGCGTCATTATCGAGGAGGCGCTGGAGGCGGGCGATATGTCCGATGGAGCGGACGGTGGTACCGCCGATCTTGCGCGCCCTTTCGGCAATGTCGTCGGTCATGGCAAAGATCTGGGCGCCCTGTTCGTCCAGCAGCGTGTGATAGTCACGGAAATGCGGACCGGAAACATGCCAGTGGAAGTTCTTGGTCTTGACGTAGAGCGTAAAGACATCCGCCAGCAGGGCGGTCAACGCCGCGGCAATGTCGCGGCTTGCCTCCGCTCCGAGATCGGTCGGGGTTGCAAGTGGAAGCTTGCGGTTTCTGGAAGCTGTTGTCGTGTCCATGATCGTTCTCCTTTGGCAATTGACCGCCCGTTGTTGAGCGTCCCTGTTGCGGCTGTCTGATCGGCCTCGAGAATAGGGAGAAGAACGGGTGAGGAGAAATCGGCTGCTGGTACAGTCTACCCGATACCTAAGTGTAGTTTCGGCTAGCGCCGGCCCGGGATAACGTTTGCCCGTCGCCCCGCCCCTCGGCGATTGGCTCACAGAAGCCAGAAGCTCCGGCGTCCCCTCCCCGGAGCCGCGGATCTCCCTCCCGATCCGCAAAAGGCCGCCCCCGCCGCAGGAGGCGGCCTTTTTCATTTCGCCCTCTGGTGAGCAGGCAACCTATGCATGAGTATGATGTTTAAGCTTGCGTACGTGGGCTACCGTCGTGGCGCACGACAATCGCCAGGCTGCAAAATCGAAGGACTTCCCACATGACAGAAGAACGCCCGGAAGGTATTGAAAAATATGATCATCCCGCCGGCGGCTGGGATGCTTTGAAAGCCGTCGCGAAAACCCTCGCGCACCAGCAGATCGTCGCCCAGGGCACCATGACGCTGCTCAAGGCAAATCAACCTGAAGGCTTCGACTGTCCCGGCTGCGCCTGGCCCGATCCCAAACACACCTCATCGTTTGAATTTTGCGAAAACGGCGCCAAAGCGATCACATGGGAATCGACTGCCAAACGATCCGGACCTGAATTTTTCGGACAGCACACGGTCTCCGAATTGTGGCAGTGGACCGACCACAAGCTCGAGGATGCCGGAAGGCTGACCCTTCCCCTGCATTACAATGCCGAGAGTGATCGCTACGAGCCGATCGCCTGGGACGATGCGTTCCGCCTGATCGCGCAGGAGCTCAACAAGCTTGGTGACCCAGACATGGCGGAGTTTTACACGTCAGGCCGGGCGTCCAACGAGGCTGCTTTTCTCTATCAGCTTTTCGTACGCGCCTTTGGGACGAATAATTTTCCCGATTGTTCCAACATGTGCCATGAGGCAACCAGCGTCGGCCTTCCGAAATCCATCGGCGTCGGTAAAGGCACAGTGACGCTGGAGGATTTCGATCATGCGGATGCGATCTTCAGCTTCGGCCACAATCCGGGCACCAATCACCCCCGCATGATGACGACGCTGCACAATGCCGCAAAACGCGGCGTGCCGATCGTCGTTTTCAATCCGCTGAAGGAACGGGCGCTGGAGCGTTTCGCCGCGCCGCAGGACCCGATCGAAATGGCGACGCTCTCTTCCACTCCGATCGCCTCCGCCTATCATCAGCTGCGCACCGGCGGCGATCTCGCCGCCCTCAAGGGCATCATGAAGGCGGTGTTTGAAATGGATGCGGAAAGCCTCGGTGCGGGCGGAGCCGGCGCACTGGACCGGGCCTTCATCGAGCAGCATACCTCAGGCCTTGACGTGCTGCGCAGCGATATCGATGCCACATCATGGGATACGATCTGCTCGGTCAGCGGGCTGACGAGGGAGGCGCTATGGAGCGCTGCCCGGGTTTACGTCAACGCCTCCAATGTCATTATCTGTTACGGCATGGGTATAACGCAGCACTCCAAGGGTACGAGCAATGTCCAGCAGATTGCCAATCTATTGCTGCTGCGCGGCAATATGGGTCGCCAGGGTGCGGGGATAGCGCCCATTCGCGGCCATTCCAATGTTCAGGGCGATCGCACTGTCGGCATCACCGAAATCCCGAACAAGGCGCTGCTGGATGGCGTGGAACGCGCTTTCGGTTTTCGCCCCTCCGCTGAAAAAGGCCACAATGCCATAGAAGCCGTCGAGGCAATCATCGCCGGACAATCCCGGGCGCTCATCTGCCTTGGCGGAAACCTCGCCGTCGCCATGTCGGATACCGCCGCGACCTTCGAAGGTATGCGCAAACTCGATCTCGCTGTCCACATTGCGACGAAGCTCAATCGCTCGCATCTTCTGACGGCACGGACATCGCTGATCTTGCCCTGTTTGGGGCGAACCGATCTGGATACACAGGCCTCCGGCCCGCAGGCGGTGACCGTCGAGGATTCCATGTCGATGGTGCATGCCTCACGCGGTTTCCTCAAACCGCCAGGCGAACTTGTGCGGTCGGAGCCCGCCATCATCGCCGGCATCGCCAAGGCAACCATCGGAAACCGCCACTGCATTGACTGGGACTGGCTGATTGCCGATTACGATCGCATTCGCGACAAGATCGAAGAGGTCTTCCCTGACTTCAGGGATTTCAATAGCCGGGTCCGCGTGAAGGGCGGCTTCCGCCTTGATGTCGCAGCCTCCTTCCGCCGCTGGAACACGGAGAGCGGCAAGGCCAATTTCCTTGTCGCCACCGGGATCGAGGAAGATCCGCTGATCTCCAATCCGGACGCCCTCGTACTGACGACCATCCGCAGCCACGACCAGTACAATACAACGATCTACGGCATGGATGACCGTTATCGCGGCGTCTTCGGCCGCAGGGACGTCATCTTCATGAATCGGCAGGACCTCGCCGAACGGGGCCTGAAGGATGGCGACCGCATCGATATTCACGGTATCGCCAAAGACAGTGAGGGGCGCCACCTCGTTCAGGGTTTCACGGCTGTTGAGTACGATATCCCGAAGGGCTCGGCAGCGGGTTATTATCCCGAGATGAATGCGGTGGTCGCGCTAGGCCGCTATGATCGCCTTTCGGGAACGCCTTCCTATAAAGGCGTACCGATTACGGTGAGTGCAGCTGGCTGACGAGCGAAGGGCCGGTGCGCATTGCAAAGGCCATGGGCCCCTGTGGACGAGGTCTTGGGTAAAAATTTTGCATATGGCGCTACACCCAGTTGCCGCTATCGTGATGGTAAGACGGCGGTGGCACGCAAGACCTATGTATAGGTCAGGTTGTGCTGAAAAAACCGTATTGTCGGCAAAAATCGCATCGGGGGAACAATGTCGATTGCGTCAATGATGTTTCGCGCGCGAGAGCCGGAGGATGGAGCCCACCATCTGGTTTTTGGAATTGGCGCGCTGGTGCTGGCGGCCGGAGTATTTTACGTTGACACCTATACCGACATAGAAGGCGCGATCGCCGTTCTTTATGTCATCACGGTTCTTCTGGCCGCGCAGGCCGTGAGCTGGTCAGGTCTCATCGCGACCTCCTGCACCTGCGCCATCCTATCGCTGCTGTCCTATGCGGCGACCCATGCGCAGGACGCCGACTTTCAGTCTGCCCTTCGATTGGTGGTCGCCCTTGCAGCACTGGCCGTCACCACCATGCTGCTGCTGAAAACCGAAACCGCGCGGCTGGCGATGCTGTCCGTCAACGCGGCGCTCAAAGAAAGCGAGGAGCGCTATCGCTCCATTTTCGACCGCACGCGCGTGGCACTCTGGGAGCGGGACTACTCGAAGCTTCACGCCCTGTTGATGGGCCTCAAATAACAGGGCGTCACCGATATACGCGCCCACGCACGCGCCAATCCGGGTTTTACGCAGCGATGTATCGACCTCATCACGGTCGTTGCGTCGAATGAGGCAGGAAAGGAAATGCTCGGTTACGACTCCTCTCTGCGCGGAACCCTCCAGCAGTCAATCGTTTCGTCTTCCGGAAAGTTCGTCGATGTCCTGCAGGCAATCATCGATAACCGGCGTGTTTTCGAAGACAAGGTGGTGGTGCGCACGGAAAGCGGTGAAGACAAGCTGGTGCTTCTTTCCATCAGCTTTCCGGCCGAGGCGGCAGCCTTCAATCGCGTGGTGGTGAGCATGGTGGATATCACCCAGCGCGAAATGGCGCTGAAGGCGCTGGCCGAAGCACAGGCGGAGCTGACGAAGGCTTCAAAGGCCGCGGCGGTGGGCGCCATGTCAGCATCGCTCTCCCACGAATTGAACCAGCCGCTTGGGGCCATCATCGTCAATGCACAGACATTGCTGCGGTGGCTGGATCGCGATCCGCCGGATCTCGCCGCGGCCCGCCGTTCGGCCGAACGCATGATCCGTGACGGCCAGCGCGCCAGCGACATCATCCAGAACACACGCTGTCAGCTCGCCCATACCAGCGGCAAGACGGAAACCTTCGATCTCGATGAGTTCATTGACGAAACGCTCAGCCTTCTCGAACACGAGCTCGAGCGCAGTGGCACCACCGTCCACGTGGAGAAACAGGCCACTCCGCCAATAACGGCCGTCAGGATCGAATTGCAGCAGGTCCTCATCAACCTTCTCACAAATGCCATTCAGGCGATGGAAGAGGCCGGCAGCACCAATCGCACCATCACGGTGCGGAAAAAACGTGAAGACGGCCACAATATCCATATTGCCGTTCACGACAACGGACCGGGATTCCCCGCGCAGATGAAGGAAAAGCTGTTTTCACCATTCTACACGACAAAGGAGACGGGGATGGGCATGGGGCTATCGATCTGCCGCACCACTCTGGAAGCGCGCGGCGGCAGGCTGACCGGTGACAATCACCCCCTCGGCGGGGCGGTCTTTACCATTTCCATGCCGATCAGCCAGGAGATGGAACATGCCTGACCCACGCAAGCAGGCGAAGGAGCCACCCCAACCCGTCGTTTTCATCGTCGACGACGACGTGTCGATGCGCGAGGCGCTGACCGATCTTTTTCGCTCCATGAAGTTTGATGCCGAAGCTTTCGACAGCGCCACCGCCTTCCTCGAAAAAGCCAATCTGAACCGGCCGGGTTGCCTGCTGCTCGATGTGCGGCTTCCGGGCATCAGCGGCCTCGACTTCCAGATGCAGCTGGAACGCGTCGGCAACAGGATGCCGATCATCTTCATGACCGGCTTCGGCGATATCCCGATGAGCGTGCGGGCGATGAAAGCCGGCGCCGTGGATTTCCTGACAAAGCCCTTCAAGGAACAGGACATTCTGGACGCCGTCGCGGCCGCGATGGACCGGGATGCTTCCCGACGCCGCGAAAGCGCCCAGAACGAGGCCGTCGCATCCCTTGCCGAACAACTAACGCCGAGGGAACGCGAGGTCATGAGCGCTGTCGTCCGGGGTCTGATGAACAAGCAGATCGCCTATGAGCTAGGCATCAGCGAGGTCACGGTAAAACTGCATCGCGGCAATGTGATGCGCAAGATGGAAGCGAGGTCGGTCGCCGATCTCGTTCGCAAGGCGGAACTGATCGGCGAGAAGATGCGCCCACCTGTATCTTAGTATGGTATCTTTGAGGGCGGCATGGGCGCATAGAGGAAAAAAGAAAAACAGAAAAGGTCGCTTTCATTGCCCCCCGTTCCCGTCATTGCCGTCGTTGACGACGACCCTGCCATCCGTGAAGCCATGGACGATCTCATCATGTCCTTCGGTTACCAATGCCGCCTGTTTGCCTCTGCCGAACAGTTTCTGGACGCGCAGCAGCAGGCGGACATCGATTGCATCGTTGTGGATGTGAAGATGCCCGGCCTCTCCGGCATCGAATTGCAGAGTGAGTTGAACCGGCGCGGCGAGCATGCGCCGATGATTTTCGTGACGTCCTATGAGGATGACCGCACCCGCAACGCCGCCCTGAGCGGCGGCGCCCTGGCCTTTCTGCGCAAGCCGGTCAATATCGGCAAACTGATGGGATGCCTGGAATCGGTTCTCGGACCGCAGCCCTGACCTTCGGTTGACGCCTGGCGAAGACAGCCTTTCATCACGCTAAGCCTCTCCCTTCGAGCCCTGTTTTTATGCCCCGGCCCCGTGCCGCCAGGGCACGCCTTGCCGTTGGCGGAATTCCTCTCGGCGTTTGCCATACCGCCACGACCTTCCGCCATACCAACTAGACCTCTGTATAGGTGCCGCCAGCGCTGCCCCGCCGTAGCCTTGTCCCAGTCAAACGCCTCCTTTCCGGACGGTCCTGACGACACGATCATCCAATTCGAGGAGCGGGGCATGACCTCCATCAGTCAGACGACAGACGAGCGCAAACCTCGACATCCCAAGGTCGCAACGGTGCTGGCTTTGGCCGCGACCGCAGTGCTCGCCGGCAACGCTCTCCTGATCAGGAATACCGACCCGGCGCTTGCCGTCTCTGAAAACGTTGCATCGGCCAGCGCCTTCCGCATCCTCACGCCGCAGGCGATCGACAGGCTGGCCGGACTTTCGGGTCCTGTTGCTCCAGGGGAGGATGCGGCAACAGGCGTGTCAGCTCCGGCAGATGACAAAACGTCCTGCATCGCCATCCGCGCCGCCCGGAAAACGGACCGGTACGAGGCGCTCGAGCCAAAAGCCTTCTGTCAACTGCAGCACCGTCTCTTCAATGCCGAGCTGATTGATCGCATTGCCGCGCTCCAGCTTGCATCACAACCCGACGATACCGATACCTCGTCGCAACTCGCCATGAACAAGGAGTTCTGAAATGGAAGCTTTGACCAGACGCGCAGTCCTCGCAATCGGCGCCGTCGGCGGCACCGCGCTTGCCGCCAGCACCGCCGGGGCAGCATCTTTCGGCAATCCCGATCAGCCTGCGGAGGGAGCAATCAACGCCAATGCCGCGGGGCTCAGCGATCCCGGCCCGAAGAACCCTGTTATCAACGACCAGTTCCCCTCCTTCCAGAACCCGCCCGCGACGGATGTCGGCGACATGCAGCTCTTCTGGGGTTCGTTCAACAATGCCGCCAAGCGTATCCAGAACGGCGGCTGGGCACGTCAGGTGACCAAATCCGATTTCGCGATTTCGGATGCCGTGTCCGGGGTCAACATGCGACTGGGACCGGGCGGCATTCGCGAGATGCACTGGCACCGCGCCGCGGAATGGGCGATCATGACCAATGGACGCTGCCGTATCACCGTGCTCGATACCGAAGGCCGTGCTTATGTCCAGGACGTCGAGGCCGGCGATCTCTGGTATTTTCCGGCCGGTTATCCCCATTCGCTGCAGGGACTTGGTCCCGATGGTTGCGAATTCGTGATTGTGTTCGACGAAGGCGACCAGTCCGAATATGGCACCCTGCTACTGACAGACTGGCTGGCGCATACCTCACCTGAACTGCTGGCGAAGAATTTCGGCGTCGAGCAGGATGTGTTCCGCAATATTCCACTGCAGAACCTCTGGATTTTTCAGGGCAAGGAGCCTGGACCTCTCTCCAGGGATCAGGAAGCCGTTGCCGGTGCAGGACTTCCCCCTCACCCCTTCACCTACAAGCTCGCGGCCTCCAAACCGCTGAAGGAGAACGCTGCTGGCGTCATTCGCCTTGCCGACAGCAGCGCCTTTACCGTGTCCAAAACCATCGCCGCCGCCATCGAAACGATCAAGCCCGGCGGGGTGCGCGAAATGCACTGGCACCCCAACGCGGACGAATGGCAATACTGGATCAAGGGTGAGGGCCGGATGACCGTGTTCGACGCCGGTCCGCGCAGCCAGACCGCCGATTTCCGCGCCGGCGACATTGGCTACGTGAAACGGAGCCAGGGCCACATCATCGAGAATACCGGCAAGACCGACCTGCAGTTCGTGGCGGTCTTCAAGACGGCAGAGTATCAGGAAGTCAGCCTCTCTTCCTGGCTCACGCATACCCCGCCGGCGCTCGTTGCCCAGCACCTGAATGTCAGCATCGAGGATATCGCCAGGTTTCCCGCAAACCAGCCGGCAATCATGCCAGGCTGAACATCCTCTCCTTCAGTAGGGCCGGCGTATCCGATCCGCCGGCCTTCTCCCGTCGAGACAGAACGAACAATTGCCAGATCGATATCGAAAGGCAGGTACGGCCATGAAACCACTGAAAATCCGCATCGCTGGCGGCTCGCTTGCCGGGCTTTTCACCGCGATACTGCTTCAGCAGGACGGACACGATGTAAAGGTCTACGAACGCTCGTCATCCGGGCTTGCCGGGCGCGGCGCGGGACTGGTGCCTCAACAGGACCTGTTCGACGTTCTGAGGGAAATCGGCTGCGAAGACGTTGCCCAGATCGGTGTGGTTGCGAAGGAGCGCATCTACCTCGATGCCGGCGGGCGCATTGCCCAGCGCCAGCAAACGCCGCAGATGCAGGTCTCATGGGACTACCTCTTTGAGAGCGTATCCTCACGCCTCCTCTCCGATACCTATCGTCTCGGCCATCACGTCAACGCCGTTCGCGAAGACCCGTATGGAGTGACGCTCTCCTTTGCCGATCGCATGGAGGAACGTGCTGACCTCGTGATCGGCGCGGATGGTTTGGGTTCGGCCATCCGCAGCGCCGTCAACCAGCATTCGGAAAACGCCTATGCGGGCTACGTCGCCTGGCGCGGGCTGATCCCCGAAACAAGACTGCCTGCCGACGCCGCCCTGCTGCTGGACCGTTTCGCCTTCTACATCACGTCCGGAATTCATGTTCTGGGTTATCTCGTGCCGGGATCGCGCGGCGAGACCCGGCAGGGACAGCGTCGCTATAACTGGGTCTGGTATCGTCCAACGCCTGCCGAAGATCTCGCCCGAACCTTCACGGGCCGGGACGGCAGGCATTTCGAGCATTCCCTACCCCGCGGCGAGCTCTCCGGCAGCCGGAGGGCGCAACTGCGCGAAGAGGCTTTTTCCCTTCTGCCGCCGCAAATGGCGCTTGCCGTGGACGTAGAGGAGACGCCATCGATCCAGGGGATTTTTGATTACCAGGCGGAACACATGGTCTCCCGGCGTATCGCCCTGGTCGGAGATGCCGCCTTTGTCGTTCGTCCCCACACGGCAATGGGTGTTTCAAAGGCGGCAGGCGATGCAATGGCGCTGCGCGACGCCCTGCGGCAAACGGACGATCTTCCTGCCGCCCTTGCGCGGTATCAGAACACCCGCCTGCTGGTGGGCAAGGCAATCGCCGCCTATGGACGCCGGCTTGGCGAAACCGCGATGTGAATACGGGTGAAAAATCGGCAACGCTCCCGCCTTGCGCCCCTGCGTGTTTGCGTTACGCTTGCAACCGGGGAATTTCTCAATGGAGGGAATAAGGCATGTGCAATAGCTGCGTGATCGAGAACGTCAAACAGAACATGCTGTCACGGCGTCTGCTGTTCAAGGGTGCAGTGGCGGGTGTAACGGCGATGGCGGCGGGAAGCCTCGCGGCCCCGGTTCTGGCGCAATCGCCCAGACAGGTCGTCGATCTCACCCATACCTACGATTCCACGTTTCCGACGTTCGACGGAAAACCCGGCATTGAGATGGAGTGGGCAGCAGATATCGCCAAAAGCGGCTATCAACTCCATAAGCTGACCATCTTCGAACACACCGGAACGCATATCGATGCGCCTTTCCACTTTAGCGCAGACGGCGCCAGCGTCGATCAACTCGAGCCGCAAAAGCTCGTCGCCCCTCTGGTCATCATCGACATTACGGACCGCGCCAGGGAGGACGCCAACTCCACGGTCGAGGCGGGCGACATCGAACGCTGGATATCGGAAAATGGCGACATTCCGGCAGGCGCAATCGTGGCTTTGCGCTCCGGCTGGGCAACGAAGGTGAAAAGCCCGGCCTTCCGTAATGACGATGCCGGAAAATTTGCCTTCCCCGGCTTCGGCAAATCGGCCACCGACCTCCTGCTCAAGCTGGATACAGTCGCCATCGGCGTCGACACACTCTCGCTGGATCCGGGCAATTCTGCAGACTTCGCTGTCCATAATTCCTGGCTACCCGCTGGGCGCTACGGGATCGAGGGACTGAACAATCTGGAAGCACTGCCGGCCAAGGGGGCGACCATCATCGTCGGCGCGCCTGCCCACCGAGGCGGAACAGGCGGACCAGCCCGTATTTTGGCTCTGGTTTGACGCCGGTAGAGTTTGCCGCAAACCCGAAATCCGAGACGGATACCATCCGCTTGCCATCGCAGGTACAAAAGGGATTCTAAAATGAAAGGCCTTCGGAAGACCCTCGTTTTGCTCCTTTCGCCATGCCTGTTGAGCGGGGTTCAAGCTCTTGCCGCCGACAGCGTGGTCGTTCCCGGCTACGCCCCGGAAACGGGGGCGGAATATCTCTACCGTTCCCATAAAACCACCTCCACCGACATGTCGTTGTGGTTCGACAGGCCGGCAGCGATCATGCGCGGAGATTTTCGGCAGCGCATGACGGTCCTGTCGCGGGATGCGCAGGGTATGCGCGTGCGCTGGTCCCTCAGCGCAGATTTGCCACAGGACGCCGAGGGCGCTGCAGACACTTACGCAATGAACGCTCTCTATCGGAACTCTCTGTCGGCCTATGGCGTCCGGCAGGTGGAATATGAAGCGGGACTTAACGGCTTTCCTGGCAAACTCGTCGGATTGGATGCGATCCTCGGCAACCTGCACAGCACCTCGGTTGTCGGACCGGATGGCAGCGTTGCGAAGCAGCCAGCGGGTTTGCGCGATATTGTCGAGGGCATCAAAAGCGATCCAATCCTGGTTATTCATAATCTCGCACCGGAGGCAGAGCTTCTTTCCACAGTACAGGAGCAGGAAAGTTCCACATACGAGATCGGCCAGTCAGGTACGGCGTCGGTGATGGAATATGCGCGGGGAACGCCCATTCCCGTCGCCATCGAATGGACGCTCGAGACCGCAGATATCTCCCGACAAACAGCCACCTTCAGCCTCCAAAAAACCTACGACCGCGTTGCGCTCCAGCAATCACAGGCTTCTGCGGTGGAAGGAGTGATCTCAAGCTTCGGTGAAAAGGCCAAACAGCTTGGCGACGAGCAACTGGCGGCCGCCAGAAACGCAAGCAAAAAAGTGCAGATGACTGTCGTCATGTCACTGCGCGATGGATCGACCCTCGAAGCGACGGAAACCGTTTTGGCGGAAAGCGGCGGCATTAAAATCAGGACCCAAACCCACGTGTGGCGTGAGGACCTGCCGCGAAATCTGCCAGACCTGCCGGACTGGAACACTCACACCGTATCTGCAGCCTCCATTGATCCGTTGCCGGAACGTGGCGCCAATGCTGCGGCCCTCACGTCAGGACTTGCCGCGCCAACGGCACTTGAAGACGGACAGGCGGCCTATGACAGCGGCAATTATGGCGCCGCCCTGCGCTCGTGGAAACCGCTCGCCGATGGGGGAAGCCCGGCCGCGTAATATAAGGTTGCCGTTCTTTACCAGGCGGGTCTGGGCGTCGACCGTGATACGGCACTCGCCGCCGCATACATCCGCAAAGCGGCGGATCAGGGCTGGGCGGAGGCGCAAAGCAGCCTTAGCGATCTCTATGCGGTCGGCCAGGATGTTCCGCAGGACCTGGAACTCGCCGTGTCCTGGGGCCGCAAAGCAGCAGAACAAGGGCTGGCTGTCGCCCAGTACAATCTGGGGTACAGCTACGAAAGCGGCCAGGGTGTCGCTCAGGATTATGCACAGGCGTTGATCTGGTATCGCCGTGCCGCCGATCAGGGTTTTGCAACCGCTCAGTACGCTGTCGGCCTGCTCTACGATCAGGGTCTCGGCGTTACCCGCGACTATGGTGAAGCAGTCAGCTGGTATAAAAAAGCCGCCGATCAGGGGCTTGCCGTCGCACAGGGCAATCTAGGGAACATGTATGCAATGGGACATGGCGTTGCGCAGGATCGGGCCGAGGCCATCACATGGTTCCGCAAGGCCGCCGATCAGGGACTCGCGACTGCGCAGGAATCGCTAAAAAGGCTGGAGCAACCCTAGCTGCGGCCGGGTCGTTTTCTGACCGGGGGCCGATGATGCCCCGGTCCTCAGCCAGCTACTTTCCGCAGCGATTTTTCAATCTGCCCGCCGCAATAAGCGTCGCCATAGTCCTCAAAGGCGCGGCGGCTCAGGGCGGCCAGCGGGGCCGTCTCTTTCATTCGGCTGGAATAGGCCCAGATGACGGGCGAGGTATCCTCGATTATGCGCCTGATGACTGGAAAGCGGTCTGCAACTGTCGTCCAGAGAATGGCCGTGACGACATCTGCGACGCCGGGTGTCTCCGTTCCCAGCATGAACCCCGAATCGCCGGTCAGACCGTGTCTCGCCCCCGTGTCCTCGAAAATGCGGATCCACTCCTGCAACCGGGGAACGAACGCCTCCCATTTTTCAGGGGTCCACATCTCGCGCCCACCGTCGAGCGTCAGTTCATCGATCACATCGTTGGCATCGTTTACGATCTTGGCAGTGAGCGCGCGTCCCTCGGCGCCCGGCGGCAGAAGCTGCAACCGCTCGCCGAGATAGAGGGCGATTGCGGGCATCTGCGAGAGCGCGAAATTGCGCTCTCGATCGATCAGCACCGGCGGTCCCATGAACGCTATGGGCTGCTTGCCGGCATCACGGCCCATGATCTCCTCGATTGCACCGGCATCGTGTTCGTCCCAGGTACACCCGCCATGCGCTAAAAGCCCGCGAATGAACTGGCCTCGGAACGGGACCGGCCAGTAATAGAGTTCGAAGTTGCTCATTGCAGGCTCCTCATTGCGGTGCGCGGCGCGGGCGGCAGGTACGGAATTGGCCTCCCGGTTTTGACATCACCGGTGTGAAACGCGGATCGCACCCGCGTCACCGAGGCTGCGCTGGACAGCTGCAATCCGGCTGGATGCAATATCGGCGGACACCTCGATCTCGCCCTCATGCGGCGCATCGCTGCGAGGCAGGTCACCACGTGAAGATTGGGTGCCGGTCGTATTCTGCTCTGATGTGGACTGGATGAAGATATCCGGACGGGAGATCCCGTGCTGCTGGACCAGATGCTCGACGGCGATATCGGCTGCCTCGCGTGTTTCGAAAATGGCGCGAATGGTGACGGTGGCATCGTCGGCCATGGCTGTTCTCCCTTCAGGCTTAACTCAAACACCCAAACGCCCGGAGAGGCTGGTGGTTTCCAGGCTCCGTCAGTTTTTGCTCGGAGATACGCGTCCTTAGCGGAAAAGTCGTGCGCGGATCGACGATGCGGCACGGCAACGCCGGAGCATCACTTGCTCCGGCGTTGCTTTTGTCATGCGACCAAGCCCTTGGTAAGTTCCAGAGCCTGCCGCTCGAACAACCGGCGATAAATGCCGTCATTGAGCCGGATCAGCGCCTGATGGTCGCCCTCTTCAACGATCCTGCCCTTGTCGAATACGAGCAGACGGTCCAGAGCCCTGACGGTCGAAAGCCGGTGGGCGATGACCAGCGTGGTGCGCCCTTCCATCAGGCGTTCCATAGCCCGCTGGATCTGCACCTCGCTTTCGCTGTCGAGGCTTGAGGTTGCCTCATCAAGGATCAGCACCGGCGCATCCGCCAGGAAGGCGCGGGCGATCGCGACCCGCTGGCGCTCCCCGCCCGACAGCTTGACGCCACGTTCGCCCACCATGGTCTCATAGCCCTTGGGCAGGGACATGATGAAGTCATGGGCGCTGGCCTGTTTCGCCGCCTGCTCGATTTCGCGCCGCGACGCGTCCGGCCGGCCATAGGCGATGTTTTCCGCCAGTGTGCGATGAAACAGGATCGGCTCCTGTTGCACGATGGCAATCTGCCCTCGCAGGCTCGCCTGGGTGACATCGGCAATGTTCTGCCCATCGATGCGGATTGCACCGGACCTGATATCGTAGAGGCGCTGGATGAGCTTGACGAAGGTCGTCTTGCCAGAGCCGGAGTGGCCGACCAGTCCCATACGCTCACCGGGTTTTATGGTGACTGAGAAGTCATCATAAAGCGGCGTGGCGTGCGCGCCATACTGGAAGGTGACGTGATCGAAAACGATCTCGCCTTTTCCAATATGAATCGGTTTCGCATCTGGCCGGTCCTCGACGCCAAGCGGCATCTTGGAAAGCAGCACCAGCTCTTCCATATCGTTGACGGCGCGCTGCAGGTTGCGGATATCCTGCCCCACGTCCCGCAGATATCCCTGCAGCACGAAGAACATGGCCAGCACGAAGGTGATGTCGCCCGGCGTCGCCAGTCCCTGTCGCCACATGATGAGGCCGGTGCCGAGAATGCCGGCCTGCATGGAAACCATCATGAAGCTCTGGATCGTGCCGTTTATCGTGCCGCGTTTCCATGTCCTGCGCGTGCGGTTATCCCACTTCACCAGCACCTGGCCGAGCCGCGTTTCTTCACGCGTTTCCGCGCCAAAGGCCTTCACGACCGAATTGCAGCTGATGGCATCCGCCAGCGCGCCGCCAAGCCTCGTATCCCAGGCATTGGCAAGCCGTGCGGCCGGCGAAACATATCCCATGGAAAGCCCCACCGTCACACCGACATAGATCAGCGAGCCGAGACCGACGATCAGGCCCATGACGGGCCAGTAACTGCCGAGAACGATGGTGGCGCCCACCAGCATGACGAGCGATGGCAGAAGCGCGATGAGCAGGAGGTCATTGAGCGAATCGAGCGCCCACATGCCACGCGTGATCTTGCGCACCGTGGAGCCGGCAAAGCTGTTCGCGTGCCAGTCCGTGGAGAAACGCTGCACCTTGTGGAAACCGTTATTGGTAACATCCGCCATGGTTTTCAACGTCAGCCGGATGATGCCGTTGAAGATGAACCAGCGCAGCGCGACGCTGGTCAGCCCCAGCGCCACCACGATGACGAAGGCGCGCAGCGCCTGATCCGCCGCATCGCCGCCGGCGATCGCATCGACGATCCGCCCGGAGAAGACCGGCACCATGACTTCGGCCAATGTGCTGGCGATGACCAGAACGATGATGAAACCCACCAGCGCCGGCCGGTGGCTCCAGTGGTGAAAGACAAAGCCGAGCACATGGCGATAGGCATCGGCGCGGAAATCGAGCTTCTTGCGAGACATTTTTACCAGCACGGCGCCATTCTGCTCGGCGACCGGTCCTTGAAATGGAAGTTGGAAGGCACAGTCCAGGCGGGAGACAAAATGATCCCGTCAGATCAATCGGACTGTGAAGGAAAACAAAACCGCATGTCGGGCGCGCAAAAGGCGGGCCGCGAATGGATATGACCTAGTGTCTGGTCATTCCCTGCGGGAGGGTTTCGATGAATGCTGGTGTCATGCAACGCCTCCCTTGGTTCGATCTGACGCGGTAAAGAAATTTCTAGCTGAACCTAGCAGACTTGCCAAGCCGGTTTTTGCAACCTTGTGGCAAGTGATGCGAAAACGCCACATTGGCGCCTGGCGACTATATCCGTGGCCGATGCGGCCCGGCAACGGCTTTATGATGCCAGAAGCCCCGCCGCGCCCCTCTGGAGACGCAGCGGAAATCGGAAGATCGGTCTATCGAGCCCGATCAATCCATCTGGACATTTGCCGCCTTGACGACGGGTTCCCACTTGGCGATTTCAGCCGAGACATGGGTTTTCAGCTCCTCTGGCGTGGAGGCGACGATTTTGGCGCTGAAATCCGCCATGCGGGCGGCGACGGCCGGATCGGCAAGCGCTTTCTTGGCGGCGGCATTCAGCCTGTCGACCACCTCGGCCGGCGTTCCGGCCGGTGCAAAGAGCGCGTTCCAGGTATAGGTCTCATAACCCGGTACGGTTTCGGCGATCGTCGGCAGATCCGGGAAGGATGAAGCGCGCTCGCTGGTGGTCACGCCAAGTGCGCGCAAGGTGCCGGATTTCATGTGGCCCGACGAAGATGGCAGATTGTCGAACATGATGGAAATCTGGTTGCCGAGAAGATCGTTGAGCGCCGGGCCGGAACCCTTGTAGGGCACGTGCTGCATGCTGACGCCAGCCATGCTCTTGAACAGCTCGCCGGAAAGATGAAGCGGCGTGCCGTTGCCGGAAGACGCATAGGCATGTTTGTCCGGCTCGGCTTTCAGCAGCGCGATCAGTTCCTCGACGCTGTTGACGTTGAGCTTGGGGTTAACGACCAGCACGTTCGGCACCACCACCAGCAATGAAACTGGAGCAAAGTCCTTTTCGGGATCATAGGGCTTGGTCTTGAGGATGAGCGGGTTGAGAGCGTGGGTCGCCACCGTGCCCATCAGGATCGTATAGCCGTCCGGTTCCGCGCGGGCAACGCGGTCGGCGCCGAGATTGCCGCCTGCGCCGGCGACATTTTCAACAACGATCTGCTGGCCAAGTTCGTCGCCCATCTTCTGCGCGATGACGCGGGCGACCACATCAGTGGAGCCGCCGGCCGCAAAGGGAACCACCAGCGTTATCGTCCGATCCGGAAAGCCCTGCGCGCTCGCCGTCATTCCCAACATGCCGAAAGAAACTGCCGCGGCGGCAAGTTTCAACACCATGCGCCGTTTCGAAAACCGGTAATTCATGAACCCTCCTGTAACATGGCCTCCCCGCCATGGCGGCATAGTAGCTCAAATGCACCTGAGGGCAAGCCGCCGGGAAATGTGGCCCGGCGGCGAAACGCGGCTAGGCTTTCATGCGCTCCTCCACAACCCGCCAGTTGACCAGCTTGTCGAGCACGGCGCGGATGTGTTCGGCCTTGCGGTTTTCATAATCGACGTAATAGGCATGTTCCCAGATATCGATGCCGAGATAGGCCGGCCGGCCGACGGCGACGGGGTTGTTGCCATCCTCATAGCCGATCAGCGCAAGCCCGCTGTCGTCACGCGTCAGCCACACCCAGCCGGTGCCGAACACGGTGTCCGAGACATCGACGGCGCGCTTGACGAAGCCGTCATAACCGCCAAACGTCTTGTCGATTGAGGCGGCAAGATCGCCCTGCGGACGGTTGGGGCCGCCCGGAACGAACTGATCCCAATAGGCAACATGGTTCCAGGCCTGGGCCGCATTGTTGAAGATCTTGACGTCCGCAGCCTCCTTCGACCGGGCGGATTCGACGACGATGCGATCGAGCTCCATATCGGCATAACGGGTGCCGGCGGCCAGCGTATTGAGCTTGTCGTAATAGGCCTTGTGATGCTTGCCATAATGCAGCCCCACAGTCTTCGCCGAAATCACCGGCGCCAGATCCGCCTCGGCGAACGGAAGTGCCGGCTGGCTGAGGGGAAGCGCCGCCCGCGCCACGTGCGGCCGGGGGAAGACGGCTGCGGCAGCGGTTGCCGCGCCGGCGGCGAGAATCGTGCGTCTGGTGATCTCCATGATGGTCCTCCATGTCAGTGACGATAGAGGCAAACCCTGAAGGACGCCGGAGGTTGCCTGGATTTTCCCGAATTCTCCGGGCGCACATCCCCGGTCGGAAACCCTGGGGCGGTTTTGCAAAGAAGGAACAGCAAAAAGGCCCTCCGGATGGAGGGCCTCGTCTGGTCAGTAGCGGTAATAATCGCGACGGTTTCGCCAGTCACGATACTCGCGGCGGTCACGCCACTCGCGCCATTCGCGCCGTGCCTGACGTTCGCGCCATTCGCGGCGACCCTCCCAGCGATCGCGCCGGTCCCAGCCACGCTCGTAGCGCGGTCCGTTCGGGCGGCAATAGCCGCGGGGTGTCAGATGAAAGCCGCGGCCGCAGGCATAGTCCACATTCTGAATGTGGGATGCCGAAGGTGCGGATGGTTGACCGACGGGCATGGCGTTCGCGCCAGTGCCCAACAGGGCGCCGAGAATTACTCCAGCGGTTAAAATCATCTTACGCATCGCATCTCCCTCCTTATGGGATAGAGCGATTTAGCGCCCCGCCGGGTGAACTGTGGCTGAATGAATCTGGGTGTTTTCGTGGCAATTCGGCGGCAGCACCGACTGATGAATTCCCGGAAAACCGCCCAATTATGACTTGCCGAATTCCTTTCTCAGCTTGTCCTTTGCCTCCTCCAGAACCTCTTTACGCTCCTTCGGAAGTTTGCCACCTGCCCGATTGATATAGAAAACCAGCATCGACATTGCCGAGCGGAACGGATTGGCCTTGCGCCGTGTCGAGTGTTCCGCCGAGGCTTTCAGCGACCGGGCAATGCCGGTGGGATCCTTTTTCGTGAAAACATCCTTCTCGAGATCAAGCGCATCGCTTTCGCTGGTTACCTTCTGCGACCACTTCTTTTTCTTCTTGCCCTTTTTCATCGGTCTTCTCCCGAACCGGCGTCATTTTCGCTCCGGATCATGCGTGTGGTGGCTGTCGCGCTCGCCGCCACCACCCGAGACCTTGCTTTGGGAGCGCCTGTCGCTGTCTGCGGGCGGCTTCTTGATGTCCAGCGGCGCCTTGGCGTTTTCATGGGACGCGCCGGGGCCGCCCTGGCGGATGCTTGCCGGTGTCTTTGTCGAGGTCGACATCGTTTCCTCCTGTCCTATTGGTCGTCCTTGGTCTTCATCGCGTCGGAGACGCGTTTTTTCCTTGGATCGCGCAGATTTTCGCCCACGGCGTCCCTGTCACGTTCTGGATCGTCCTTGGGCTTCAGGTAGCCGCGCGGCCTGTTTTCTTCCGGCCCCTCCCAGCGCGGTGATTGGTCGGTGGTGCCCGGCGCACCGTCGCTTGGCGAGTTATTACCCATTTTTGCCTCCTGAGTCGTTTCGCTGATCCCGAACCACTCAGCCCGGGCAATGTTCCCGGCCCGGCGACCGGGGCGAATTTTTCGAAACCATTCCGCCGGGTCGAAGTTAGGCGGTTTTGACACAAACTGGTGGAGCACGATGATGACGGACAAACGCCATGAGCCCGATCGCATCTCCCGGATCGCGTATGAGCAACAGCAGGACTTTCTGAGGCGGTCGTCGCTGCAGTTCCTCGAATGCGCAATCCATCTCTGTGCGACGAACATGAGCATTTCCGAGCTTGCCGGGCGGCTGGAAAAGCAGGCGCAAATTTTGCGGGAATTCGGTTAGCGGCGGGCGGAAACCCGCCGGAAGCCGTCAGGTTCTGGGGACACTTCAATGCCAAGGTTTTTCTTCAGCATCGTCAGTGGCCAGCATATTCTCGATGATGACGAGGGAAGTGATCTCGCCTCGCTCGATCAGGCCATAGAGGAAGCCCGCAAGGACGCCCGCGAACTGATGAGCGAGGCGATCCTTCAGGGACACGACATCTCCGAAGGATGCGTCGTCATTCGCGATTCGGCCCGCGAGCTCCTAAAAGTGGTTCCCTTCGCCGATGCCCTCGACAGGAAGCCCTGAGGGAACGGGAATCTCTGCCCGCCATTGCGCCATCAGGCTCTCATATTCCTTTTCGGGGACACCATAGGTGACCCCTGCTATCTCCTCGAGCACCTTGCGATCGATGATTCGCACATTGCCGCGTGTTGCCCTGATGGCCCGCATGCCCTCGAGGATATGCAGCTCATTGGTGATTCCCGGCCGTCGCACCCCCAATACACTCGACATGAACTCATGCGTAATGGGCAGATCATCGGTGTCGAGCCGGTCGTGGCACATCAGCAGCCAGCGGGACAGCCTTTCACGCAGGGCATATTGTCCGTTTGCGAGGACAAGCTGACCCACCTGAAGCAGACAGATATTGATATATCCCAGCAACAGGTCGCGAAGGCGTGCGTCCCGTTCCATCTCGTGCCTGAGATCGGCTGCAGCGATGACGAATCCCTCGCCCGCGACGCCCATCGTCGTCTCGTCGGGCGTTGTCCGCGCGCCGAGCAGAACAGGCCATCCGGTCATGCCCTCGCGGCCGACAAGCATGTTCTCCATGCTTTTGCCGCCTTCCGTCCGGGCCACGGACGAAGCAATACCGCTCTCAATGAAACAGACGCGCGAGATGGGCGTGTTGGCGCCGACCAGTTGATAGCCCACGGGCAGATTGATCATCTCCATCCGGGCGACCAGCCGCGAAAAGCCCACTTCACCCAACGCCCTCAGCAATCGGTTGCGCGCAAAAATACTCGATCCAGGCATAACCGTTACCCGCTTCCCCCTCGCTCGACGACACCAAACGCGCGGCAACTTAGCAGCTTGAAATTGCAAGGAAATGCCATGTACGTTTCCGTACCCTTGGGCACCATCGCGGCCTTGCGATCGAACCGGGCAAAACTAGAATCCCATCAATGCAGGCGACCTCACGGTTCGCTTATGGGTAAGTTATCAGCGCTTTGAGAAAACTCTCGGGACGATCCCTGGTATCGTTCAGCGCCCGGTCCAGATCATTCAGAGTATACCGGTGAGTATATAATGTCGACGGATCGAGCTCGCCCGCGGCAACCGCTGCCACGGCCTTCCTCATTCCGCTGATATAGATGGCCGGATCTCTTTCATGCGCATTGATGACATCAAGCCCGCGCCAGTTCCACAATTGCATATTGATCTGGCGCGGCCCGTCCTGGTGATAGCCGGCGATGATCAACCGGCCGCGTTCGGCCGTCAGTTCGCCTGCGAGATCAAGCGGCCACTGTTTGCCCACCGCTTCGATGACACGATCGCAGAAGCGCCCGTCAGTCAACTGCCTGACACATTCAATGATGCGCCAGTGATCATCCATCTCGACAAGCTCAGTCGCGCCCATCCGTTGCGCTACTTCAAGCGAAAAAGGCCGCCGCGATATGGCAATGACCCTTGCCCCGCGGCGGGCGGCAAGCTGCGTCAACAACGCGCCGATGAAGCCGATACCGATGATGGCGACCGTCTGCCCTGCCTCAATCCCGCTGCGTTCGAAGATGTTCATGGCGCAGCCGAGGGGCTCGCCCGGAAATGGATGACCATCCAGCTCGGACGGCAGGCGCACCACGAGGCCGGCATCGGCAATATCATGGCTGGCATAGGCATGGTAACTCAACGCCGCGACCCTGTCGCCGATCTTGAGGTCGTCGACACTCGCCCCCACCCGGTCGATCACCCCCCAGCCCTCATGGCCGAGACCGCCCGGCTCCGTCGGAAACTGCATCCATTCGGGACCGGACCAGGGTGTCAGATTGGAAGCGCAGACGCCGCATCCTTCCAGCCTTATCCGAACCTGATGCGGTCCCGGCGCGGCAAGGGGATGGGCTTCGACGTGCAGCGTTCCAGGGCCAGTGACGACGGCAGCCTGCATGGTGCTGCTACGGTTATCGACGAGATTCATCACAACGCTCCTTGTCCTGATTACGGCAGGCATGCCCGTCGGAAGCAAAACAACGGGCTCGGAGGTGCCGAACAATAGTGCACGGCTTTGGTTCCGGAAGAAGTCATTGATGAAGTAGAAGACAACATTGAAGTCATTCAAGAAGGAACTTTTGCAACGGTCTGCGGTTGGGCCCCCCAATTCGCTCCCCGACGACCGGGCAAAGGATATTCCAGATGGCGACAATTCTCGTAACAGGCGGCGGCGGTTTCATCGGCCGGCATGTAGCGGCGGAACTGGCCGATCACGGTCACAGCGTTCGCATTCTCGACGCGTTCATCGATCAGGTCCACGGCAACGGGGGCCCGGCGCCAGGCAATATCACTGACATCGTCAAGGCCGACATACGTGACAAGAACGCCGTCATTACCGCGCTGGATGGCGCGGATGCCGTGGTGCATCTCGCGGCCGAAGTGGGTGTCGGCCAGTCCATGTACGAGATCGCCCGTTATGTCGGCAGCAATGATCTCGGCACGGCCATTCTTCTTGAAGCCATGATCGAACGTCCCGTCCGCAGGATCGTTGTGGCCTCCTCGATGAGCGTTTACGGCGAAGGGTTGTACCGCGACCGCCAAGGCGCGATCCTGGGCCACGTGCGCCGGCGCGCCGATCTGGTCAAGCGCCATATATGGGATCCCGCCGATGCCCATGGCGCCAGCCTGACGCCAGTCGCCACGGACGAGGAAAAGCCCGTCGATCTGGCCTCGATCTATGCCCTGACCAAATATTCGCAGGAGCAGCAAGTGCTGATATTCGGTCGTGCCTACGGGGTTGAAGCGGTGGCCTTGCGTCTTTTCAACGTTTTCGGAGCGGGCCAGGCGCTTTCCAACCCCTATACCGGTGTACTGGCGAATTTTGCAGCACGCCTTTCCAACGGCCAGCGCCCGATCATCTTCGAGGACGGCGAGCAGCGCCGCGATTTCGTTCACGTGCAGGATGTTGCCCGCGCCTTCCGTCTCGCGCTGGAGAAACCCGCAGCACCCGGCCACGTCTTCAACGTCGGCAGCGGTCAAGCCTACACGATCGCCGAGGTGGCCGCCCTTCTGGCGCAGGCGATGGATTGCCCCGACCTCACGCCGGAGATTACGCTCCAGGCCCGCGCCGGGGATATCCGCAACTGCTTCGCGGACATTTCCAAAGCGCAGGAGCTTCTGGGCTTCACACCCCGCCATCGTCTGGAAACCTCCCTTGGCCCATTCGCCGCCTGGGTGCGCAGCACCGGCGGACAGGACCGCGGCGCCCAGATGCAACAGGAACTGCTTGCAAGAGGGCTGGTGTCATGACGGAGCGCGTCAGCAGCCTGCCGGTTCCGCCGCGGAAATTCGGTTTCGTGGAATGGTTTCGCCCTGGCGAATATGAGAGGGCGAAAACCGCCCTGCCGGATATCTGCGCCAGCGGCGCCAGCTATCTACGCACCCATCTCTCCTGGGCGGAGTATCTGGCGCCCGGTGGCGAGGAATGGTTCGACTGGCTCATTCCCCATCTCGCCGCCCAGATAGAAATTCTGCCCTGCATCCACTACACCCCGCCCTCGATGTCGCGCACCGGGCGCTCGTCCGGCGCGCCCGTGGAACTTAAATCCTACGCCGATTTTGTCGACCACATCCTTACCCGCTACGGGCGGCATTTCACCCATATCGAATTGTGGAACGAACCGAACAACCTGCTCGACTGGGACTGGCGGGAAGACAGCGACTTCATGCTGTTTTGCGAAATGGTGGGCGGTGCGGCTTATTGGGCGAGACAGCGGGGCTTCAAGCCCGTCCTTGGCGGCCCCTGCCCGTTCGATCCGTTCTGGCTGAACCTCATGGGGGAACGCGGCGTTCTTGGCGTCGTGGACGCCGTGGGTTTTCACGGTTTTCCCGGGACATGGGACAGCGAACAGGGTGCGTGGGGCGGTTGGGACATGCATCTCGGCGAAATGCGCAAGGTTCTCGACCGCTACAATCCCGGTGCGGAAATCTGGATCACGGAAACCGGTTATTCGACCTGGCGCAAAGACGAAATCGAGCAGGCACGGCGCTTCATGGTGGCGCTCAATGTCGACGCCGACCGGATGTACTGGTACGCTTGGCAGGATGTGCCGCCCGACGTCGCGGTACAGGAAGGCCTCTGGTTTGACCCCAGACACTACCATCTCGGCGCCGTCAGTCATGACAACCAGCCCAAACTTCTGGCGCGCCTGCTGACCGAAGGTGGCATTGACCGGCTGGCGGACGTAACGCGGCTTGCGACGCCACGTCTTGCCACCCATGCGGCACCCATCGTCATTACCGGCGGCAGCGGTTTCATCGGGTCCAATCTGGCGGACAGTTTCCTCAGGGATGGCGAGGATGTCGTCATTCTCGACAATCTTCAACGCCCGGGCGTCGATCAGAACCTCGCATGGCTGATGGAGCGGCATCGCGACAGGGTTCATCCGGTTCTCGCCGATGTCCGCGATTTCAATGGTATCGACGCGGTGTTTACCGATGCAAAAGCGGTCTTTCATCTGGCCGCCCAGACGGCGGTAACGACCAGCCTCGCCCATCCGCCGGACGATTTCGAAACGAACGGGCGCGGGACGCTCAATGTGCTGGAGGCGGTGCGCCGGGCAGGTCGAAGGGCTGGCGTCATCTTCGCCAGCACCAACAAGGTCTATGGCGCTCTCGACGATCTTGACATGATCGAGGCTGGCGACCGCTATCTTCCCGCTGATGAGGATATACGCGCCGTTGGAATAGACGAGGACCGGCCGCTGGCCTTCTGCACGCCTTATGGCTGTTCGAAGGGCGTGGCGGATCAATATGTGCTGGATTACGCCCACTCCTTCGGCATTCCCACCAGCGTGCTTCGCATGAGCTGCATTTATGGCCCGCGCCAGTTCGGTACCGAGGATCAGGGCTGGGTTGCGCATTTTCTGCTTCGGCTGCTGGCGAATGAACCGGTATCAATCTATGGCGACGGCAGGCAGGTCCGCGATGTCCTTCATGTCAAGGACGCGGTCGCGGCCTATCGTGCGGCGCTTCTGAACATCGGGACCGTGACGGGTGAAGCCTTCAATCTTGGAGGTGGTCCGCTCAACGCCGTCAGCGTCTTGGAAGTGATCCGGGAAATCGAGGCTGTGATCGGACGCGAGGCCGACATTCACTTCGGCGACTGGCGCGCCGGCGATCAGCTGTTTTTCGTCGCAGACACCCGGAAACTGCAACGGATGCTGGGATGGCAGGCCACCACACCGTGGCGTTCCGGACTTCGCGATCTCGCGGCATGGCTGATCGAAAGCCGGTTTCGTGACATGGCCTCGCCAGTCGATACCAGCAGGAGGCGCGCATGACACCGCCGGCGATTAACGGGCATATCCGAACCATTCTCGTTACCGTCGACGCGGTCGGAGGCGTCTGGCGTTACGCGCTCGATCTCGCGGCCGGGCTTGAAGACGAGGATATAAAAATTGTCCTGACCGGTTTTGGTCCACCTCCAACGGCCGAACAGATCCTCGAGATACCCCGGAATTGCCGGCTCGTCTGGCTGAATGCGCCGCTCGACTGGATGGCGAACGACCCGGCACAACTCTCCGCCATACCGGCAATGATCGAAGAGGTCGTCCGACTGCACGACGTCGATCTCCTGCACCTCAACCTGCCGTCGCAGGCCGCCGGGCTTGCTGTCGCAAAGCCGGTGGTGGTGGTGTCGCATTCCTGCATACCGACGTGGTTTTCCGCCGTGCGTGGAACAAAGCCGCCGCCCGACTGGGCGTGGCATGAGGAACTGGGCCGCCGGGGCTTCAACCAGGCCGATCTCGTTCTCGTTCCGAGCCGGAGCCATGCAGAAAACGTGAGGGCGGCCTATGGGCCGTTACCCTCGCTGCAGGTCGTCTACAATGCGAGCGACAGCGTATCGCAGACCGGGGACAAAGGCGATGTCGTGGTGGCGGCGGGACGCTGGTGGGACGAGGGAAAGAACGGTGCGGTTCTCGACAAGGCAGCGAGCGATACCGTTTGGCCCATTCTTATGGCCGGTTCGACGAGCGGTCCGAACGGCCAGCATCTGGATATCGCTAATGCCCGCCCGGTCGGGGAATGTGCACATTCCGAGATCATGAAGCTGATGCGCGACGCCGCGATATTCGTCTCGCCCTCCATTTATGAACCCTTCGGCCTTGCCGCGCTCGAAGCCGCAAAAAGCGGCTGCGCGCTGGTTCTGGCGGACATCCCGACATACCGCGAATTATGGGGTGGCGCCGCACTCTTTGCTTCGCCACGCGATCCATCCGCGTTCGCCGCCGCCCTGAACCGTCTTGCGGGCGATGAATCTCTAAGGGACAGGCTGGCGACGCAGGCGCTGCTGCGCTCCGGGACCTTCACCCGCAAGGCGCAGCGCGACGCCATGCTCGATCACTACCGCGCGGCGGCACGTTCGCCCCGCCTCCTCACAGCTGCGGAGTAGACCATGAAGTTCGTCTTTTATACGCACTCTCTGATCTCGGACTGGAACCACGGCAATGCCCATTTCCTGCGGGGGATCACGCGCGATCTCCTGCGGCGCGGACATGTCGCCATCGCGCTCGAACCCGTCGGATCGTGGAGCCGTAAAAATCTGGAGGCCGATCAGGGCAGCGCCGCTATCGCCGCCTTTCACGATACCTTTCCCGATCTGCGGTCCGTCATCTATGACGAGGATTTCGACCACGAGGCGGCGGTTGATGATGCCGATGTCGTCATCGTCCATGAATGGACTGAACCGGCAACGATTGCGCATCTCGGCCGCCTGCGGCAGTCGGGCGCGACCTTCACGCTCCTGTTTCACGACACGCATCACCGTGCAGTCTCGACCGACGGCGACATTGCCGGCCTTGATCTTTCCGCCTTTGACGGTGTTCTCGTTTTCGGTGAGACATTACGCCAGCGCTATCTCGACGCCGGCTGGGGACGCAACGTCTTTACATGGCATGAGGCCGCTGACGACACTATCTTCAGGCCGCAGCCATCGACAGAGAAGATCGGCGATCTGATCTGGATCGGGAACTGGGGCGATGACGAACGGACGGCCGAAATCGGTGAATATCTCGTCCGTCCGGCGGCGGAACTCGGCCTCAAGACGACGGTGCGCGGGGTTCGTTACCCGCAAGACGCGCTGGATGCTCTGAAACGGGCGGGGATCGCCTATGGAGGATGGATCGCCAACGCTTCCGTGCCCGGCGCCTTCGCGCAGAACAGGGTGACCGTTCACATTCCACGCCGGCCCTATGTCGAGCATCTGCCCGGCATTCCGACCATTCGCATGTTCGAAGCCCTCGCCTGCGGCATTCCTCTCATTTCGGCCCCCTGGGACGATTGCGAAGGGCTTTTCCGTGGGGGCGAGGATTATCTCTCCGTCAGTTCCGGGGAGGCGATGGCGCGACAGCTTCGCAACGTCCTTGCCGATCGTGAGCTGGCCGGACATCTCGTCAGCTCCGGTCTCGAAACCATACGCGCCCGGCATACATGCCGCCACCGCGTTGACGAGCTTTTGGAAATACTCAGGGCCTGCGGTACTGCACGCGTCGATGACGCATTGTCCGCACGGGAGGCAGCACAATGAAGATCGCCTTTTACGGATCGAGCCTCCTCTCCGCCTACTGGAACGGCGCCGCCACCTACTATCGCGGATTGCTGAAGGCCCTGGCAGCCAGAGGTTACGATATCACCTTCTATGAGCCCGACATATTCGACCGGCAGAAGAACCGCGATATCGACCCGCCGGACTGGTGCAGGGTCGTTGTTTATGAAGGAACCGTCAGCGCGCTGCGACAGGCTGCAAGCCGCGCGGCGGAGGCCGATATCGTCGTCAAGGCAAGCGGCGTCGGGTTTGAGGATGATCTGTTGATGGCCGAGGTGCTGGATCACGCCCGCGAGAATGCGCTGACGATTTTCTGGGATGTCGACGCCCCGGCCACGCTTGCCGAACTGCGGACCTCTCCGGACCACCCGTTGCGCCATGCACTGGCGCGGACGGATCTTGTGCTGACCTATGGCGGCGGCGAGCCGGTGATCGACGCCTATCGGTCGCTCGGCGCCAGAGACTGCATCCCCGTCTATAATGCACTCGATCCCGAAACCCATCACCCCGTTCCACCCGACCGGCGCTTCGCTGCCTCTCTGGGATTTCTCGGAAACCGCCTTCCGGATCGTGAGGAAAGGGTCGAGACATTCTTCCTCGAGCCGGCCGCACGTCTCGATAAAGAAACCTTCCTGCTCGGCGGATCGGGCTGGCAAGGAAAGGCGATGTCCCCGAACATCCGCTATGTCGGCCATGTCTCCACCCGCGACCACAATGCCTTCAACGCGACGCCGAAAGCGGTCCTGAACGTCTCGCGCGCTTCGATGGCCCAGAACGGGTTCTCGCCCGCGACCCGTGTCTTCGAGGCCGCGGGGGCTGCTGCCTGCATCATCACCGACCATTGGGACGGTATCGACCTTTTCCTGAAACCCGAGGAGGAAATCCTGATCGCACGCGACGGCAAGGATGTCATCGATATCCTGTTGGCGCTCACCCCTGCAAGGGCGGCCGCCATCGGCGAGCGCGCCTCGACAAGAGTGCGACACGAACATACCTATGAACGTCGCGCCGAGGACGTGGACCGATTGTTTCGCGCCCGCAGCGCCATGAGCGTGGAGGCGGCGGAATGATAAAACCGCTCGACATCGTCTTCCTGGGCCTCAGCCTTTCGTCATCATGGGGCAACGGTCATGCCACAACCTTCCGCTCGCTCATTCGCGGTCTCGCCGCGGCTGGCCACCGGATGCTCTTTCTGGAGCGCGACACGCCGTGGTATGCGACAAAACGCGATCTGCCCGCTCCTGATTTCTGCGAGCTCGTCTATTACGATGACCCGATCGCCGTGACGCAGGAGTATGCGCAGCGGCTGCGGCAGGCGGATGCTATCATCGTCGGATCCTATGTGCCGGATGGGGTCGGCGTCATCGACGCCGTCAAGGCGCTCGGACCGAAACGGCTCTGCTTCTATGACATCGATACGCCGGTAACTCTTGAGAAACTCAACAGGAACGACGAAGAATATCTCGCCCGAAGGCAGATCCCCCTGTTCGACATCTATTTTTCCTTCACCGGCGGCGACACATTACATCGCCTTGAACAGCACTATGGCGCGCAGCGCGCGGAAGCGCTCTACTGCTCTGTCGATGCGGCCCGTTACCGGAAATCTGGCGATGAAACCCGGTGGGATCTCGGTTACCTCGGCACCTATAGCCAGGACCGCCAGCCGAAACTTGAAGAGCTGCTGATCGAACCGGCACGCCGGTTGCCCTACATGCGGTTCGTTGTCGCCGGCCCGCAATATCCCGGCAACATCGACTGGCCGGAAAATGTCGAGCGCATCGAACATCTGCCGCCTGAAAAACATTCGGCATTTTATAGCCGCCAGCGTTTCACGCTGAACATCACGCGCGCCGATATGGTTGCGGCCGGCTGGTCGCCGAGCGTCCGTCTTTTCGAGGCCGCTGCATGCGGCACGCCGATCATCAGCGACTTCTGGCCGGGCCTCGCAGACCTTCTGCCCGAAAATGAAGCCGTTCTCATTGCCCGCAACACGGAACAGGTGATGCAGGCGCTAACTTCCGTGGGGGCAGAACGCAGGAAAGCCATCGCGGCCCAGGCCCAGCGTCGGATTCTCAAGCACCACACCGGCGAAACAAGGGCCGCCGAACTGACATCACATCTCAACGGAATACCGGCGAGGGTTCCGGAAACGGCGAAACACCCCTTCAGGCTCCAGAACAGGGAGAGCGAGTATGCCGAAGCGAAATCAAGGTACTAGAACGGTTGTTGTCGCAGGTGGCGGCGGCTTTGTGGGTTCGCATCTCTGTGACGCGCTGCTTGCACGCGGTGACAGGGTCATCTGCGTCGACAGCTTCTTGACCGGTTCGCGGTCGAATGTCCGCCCGCTCGTCAATCATCCACGTTTCCGGCTTATCGAATCCGACATATGCGAATTGCAGGACATCGATGAACCGGTTCAGCAGATCTATAATCTCGCCTGTGCGGCGTCCCCGCCGCAATATCAGGCCGATCCCGTTCATACGATGATGACCTGCGTTTCAGGCACCGGCAATCTTCTTGCTCTCGCGCAACGCCATGGTGCCTCCTTCCTGCAGGCTTCCACGAGCGAAATCTATGGCGACCCGGACGAACATCCGCAGCGCGAAGACTACCGCGGCAATGTGAGCTGCACGGGGCCTCGCGCCTGTTATGACGAAGGAAAACGCGCGGCGGAAGCGCTGTGCTTCGATCTTTTGCGTGCAGGCAAGGTCGACGCACGCATCGCCCGGATATTCAACACCTATGGACCGCGCATGCGACCGGATGACGGGCGTATCGTGTCCAATCTGCTCGTGCAGGCGATTGCGGGCGAGCCGCTGACAATCTACGGGACGGGCGAGCAGACACGCTCTTTCTGTTATGTGAGCGATCTCGTCACGGGGCTGATCGCGCTCATGGATGTCGACCCCAATCCGGGCGTTCCCGTCAATCTTGGCAACCCAGGCGAATTCACGATCAGACAGCTGGCCGACCTCGTTCTTCTGACAGTTCCCACCCGGTCGATACTGGTACACCGTCCCTTGCCGACTGACGACCCGCGACGGCGGCGGCCGGATATTTCCCGCGCCCGGGAACTGCTGCGCTGGGCGCCGCAAGTACCGCTCACCGAGGGCCTTCGCCACACAGCGGACTGGTTCGCCTTCGCCCTGGCTGGCGGGAACTCCAAGGCAGTAGCGCTCCCGGCGGGCAGCGGAGCAATCGCCGCCGGCGCAGTGCTGGGACCATGACCATGCGCCAGAAACTGGAAAAGCAGATCGAGGATCTCGGGCCCTGGTTCCAGAACATGGCGATCAAAGGCGTGGAAACAGCGCCAGACCACTTTCTCGGTAACTACCCGGCATTTAAGTGGGAGGGCTTTCGCCACATCATTCCAGAAGATCTCGGCGGTCGCAGCGTTCTCGATATCGGTTGTAATGCCGGGTTTTACAGCGTGGAAATGAAACGTCGCAATGCCGGGCGTGTCGTCGGCATCGATGCCGATCCGCACTATCTCGCCCAGGCCCGCTTTGTCGCCGAGCAATCCGGACTCGACATAGAGTTCCGGCAATTGTCGGTTTATGACGTGGCCAAGCTTGAAGAGCGTTTCGACCTCGTGATCTTCATGGGCGTATTTTACCATCTGCGGCATCCGCTGCTGGCGCTCGATCTCATCCACGAACATGTCGCAGCCGACATGATGCTCTTCCAGTCGCTCCAGCGGGGTGACGGGAGAATACCCGACCTCGAAGAAGATTACCCGTTTTCCGAATGGGCCATGTTCGAGGATCCCGCTTATCCCAAACTGTTTTTCGTGGAGGAACGGTATGCGGCCGATCCGACGAACTGGTTCATACCCAACAGGGCCGCGGTGGAGGCAATGCTTCGCAGCGCCGGCTTCATCATCGAGCGACATCCGGAACGGGAGGTTTATCTATGCCGGCGCGGGGCACGCCACTATGCGGCAGAGCCGCCGCCGGGAGAATAGACCCGTGCCGACCGCAGCCCGCAAGAACCGCCCCCCACCGGCCTTTCAGCCCGATCATGCCGATGCGCCTTCACTCGCAGCATTGCACAGGCAGGCCGAAGGCTGCGAACGTTGCGATCTTTACAAGAATGCCACCCAGCTGGTTTTTGGCGAGGGCAGAAACGATGCAAGCGTCGTGCTTGTCGGCGAACAGCCCGGCAATGACGAAGACCTGAAGGGCCATCCATTTGTCGGCCCGGCCGGCCGGCTGCTCGACGCGTGCCTGCAGGAAGCAGACGTCGATCGCTCGCAATGTTATGTCACCAATGCCGTCAAGCATTTCAAGTTTGAACAAAGGGGCAAACGGCGGCTCCATGCGCGCCCCAACAGCGGGGAAGTGCAGCGCTGCGCGTGGTGGCTGGGAGCGGAACTGCGGTTACTCAAACCAGAGCTGATCGTCGCCATGGGCGCGACGGCTTTTTATTCGCTCACCGGCCGTACCAGCGGAGTGACCGCGCAGCGGGGGCATCTCTCCGCCACCCCTGGCGGAACACGCCTTCTCGTGACCATTCATCCTTCCTACCTGCTGCGCCTTCGCGACCGCGACGAGGCGCGACTACAACGGCAGGCCTTCGTCGCCGATCTGCGCAAGATAAGGAAATTTCTGGCGGCGGCAGAATAAGCGGTCTGCTGGCAGCAATCATTTCCAGCCGCGGGAACAAGCTTCTTCAAGCGTGGTTAGGCACTGCCGAAAGGGAGGATTGATGGCAATGAAGAAGAAGATCGAATGTGAGATCATGGCACATGAAAATGGCTGGGCCGTTCTGGTCGGCAGTGTCATGGAGGCTGTTTATCCAAGCCGTTATCTCGCGGTGACATCGGCGAAGGCGCGGCACATGGACTTCATCCTGGTGGACGAAGCCATGCCACTGCGTCACTCGACGACGGACGTGATGGCGACCGACCGGGCGGTATCGCGCCGAAACGGTGAAGCGTTCCGGCTGACAGTCGCCGCGCCTTACCAGGTGGACATTCCCTTAAAACGCAGGCGCGGGGAAATAAACACGCCGGTCTCGATTGAAGGCCGGGACTTGGTCACTGGAAAATTTTAAGGGATAAGGTATGGATGCCGTCCGAAAAAGATGCCGGACGGCATCGCTCCATCTATCCGCCAGGCGCCGGTTCAGCCGGCCAGCAGCCAGACGAGAAAGCCGCCGATAAGGATGAAGACCAGGATGACGCCAAGCAATCGCGCCAGCCCCTCATTGGTATTGGTGTCGGCGCCGACAATCGTCCAATAGATCGATTTTTCGTCTGTCCGTTCGCTCATCTGCCTCTCCTCGCGGGATACTTGTCAGGATACGCGGCCAGGATGCGTACCGACAAGGAAAGATAATGCAATCACGATAGCCAGTGCGAAGATAACCAAAGCATAGATCATCATCCTCTTCCATGTTCGCTTCCGTCCGCGAAAGGCACCGTCATCGACGCCGACGGGCGAATATTTGGAATCGAACTCCTCACTGACAGGGCGATTGAGGTCCTCTTCCGGTTTTATGCGGTCGCGTGGCTCGGCCATCTTGTCCTCGTGCTTTCTGTTCCGGGTCTCAGCGGCGGGGCGCGGCCGCCAAACTCCCTTTGCCGCCAGCTTTCGCCCCCGGAAAGAGCGGCAGCTGAGTATTTTCGATACCTGACGATGGGCCAAGCGGAATACCGGCCTCCAGGCATGCTGCAATCAAATGCTCTCTCGCAACCGCCGAAGAGCCGTTTCTCAACATGGCCAGGCGGCAACTCCTCAAAGCCCGAGCGTAATGGACGCCTTCCTTTTCAGGCCATTCCTCCTCCAGCAAACGAACCGCCTCATCCACGCCAGAAACATTGAAGCAGCGGCCGCCCAGAAAAATTTCAAGCGGATATGCGCCGAGCAGCGGAATTGTCGTCATCTTTTTCTCCATCGCCGTGGCATTTGCCACGCGGTCGTGGACCATGCAGGGTTCGGACGCGGAAACAGCCCGCGCCGTCACTTACGGGTCGACTTCCGCATCCTACAATGCGGAAGACGGACCCAGCGCTATTTCCGTCAGGCCGCTTTCTGGCTTTTCGGGTTGGCTACCGTCGCGGCGAGTTTCGTCAGTTTTTTGTCGGTTGCGCCTTCTTCGTCGAGGTTTGCCTGAAGCAGCGGAACGCCTTCGTCGATGCCCAGCTGGCCCGCCCACGCCACCAGAGTGCCATAACGGGCAATCTCGTAATGTTCGACGGCCTGCGCGGAGGCAATCAGGCCCGCATCCAGCGCCGGCGAATCCTTGAAGGATTCGATGATTTCCTCGGCTTCCGCAATAATGCCCTGAATGGCCTCGCACGTCTTGCCGCGCGCATTCTTGCCGATGATTTCGAACACGCGCTCCAGACGCTCGATCTGGCCTTGCGTCTCATCCCGGTGCTGCAGGAAACCCTGTTTCGCCTCTTCGAGCTGCGCGGCGCGCGCCATTTTCGGCAAGGCCTTGAGTATCTGTTTTTCCGCATAATAGATGTCCTTCAGGCCATCCAGAAACAGATCGTCGAGCGTTTTTTGACTAGCCATTTACGTCTCCTTGAGTGAACGACGCCCCGAACCCCGCGTGCCCGCAATTGTTCCGCTCTGGCTGAAAAGACCTGAAAAAGCGCATCCAGACGTGCCGCGTTCATCGTCGGTGCATGTTCGGAACTACACAGTAGTGCCGTCTCGCATATATTTGATGAAATCGAATGAACCGACTACGGTTAGTTAGACATTATAGTATTGAATGGACATACGCATTGCCGGTGGCATGCGAGGAGCAAGGCATGCAGACTATCAAGCGTCTCCCTATACTGGTCATCGGCGCGGCCGACACAGTCACACCGGAAATAGCAAAAGCCTGGTCCCGAGCGCAGGTCGGTCTGATAGGCCCCTACCCGGCCGACGTTATGGAAAATAACGATACGCTGCTGTTTTCCGCGGCCATCATCGATGTCCGCTACGAGGCCGAGGTCATGCTGCGCCTGACCGATCAGCTTGAAGAGAAGGCCGTTCCCTACCTGTTTTTCGTGCCCCGACCGGTCTTTGAGAGCGAACCGGGACCTTTTGTGCTCTCCGCACGTTCAGAGGACATAGACAACATTGTCTCCGCCTTGATTGCGCAGGGAGGGGGCATAAGACACTAGCGAGGCAAAGCGTTATGCTGGAGCGGAGCAACAGGCGAGAAGAAACGGGTTTCCTCCTTTCCCTTCTTGATGCGGAAATCCAGAGCGAGGTGCTGAAGGCGTCGACATCGTTGACACTTTCGCTTGGCGACAAACTTTTCTCAGCCGGTCAGCACATCGATCGCGTGCTTTTTCTCGCCTCGGGCATAGCATCCATCGTTATGGTTTCGAGATCAGGACGGAAAACCGAGAGCGGCATCGTCGGACATGAAGGTTTCATACCCGCCGGCGCACTCGCCGGCGCGGAGGAGAACTTGACCGAGATAATCGTTCAGGCGCCGGGCAAGGCGGTGGCTATGGACATGGAGGTTTTCCGCAGTCTGATGGCGAAACATCAAATGTTCTCGGACATCGTGATCTGCGCCTCGCACGTCGCGAGGACGCAGGTGGAATGCACGGCCGCCGCCAACGCCACAGGCACGGTCAGCCAGCGTCTGGCGCGTTGGCTCCTGATGTGTCACGACCGCGTGCGTGGCGACCAGCTACAGTTGACCCACGATTTCCTGTCGATGATGCTGGCGGTCAGGCGCCCGAGCGTGACGGACGCCCTGCACGTCCTCGAAAGCGAACGCCTGATCCGCGCCGAGAGAGCAAAAATCACCATAAGGGACCGGGAAGCGCTGGAAACATATGCGCAGGAATATTACGGGCTGGCGGAGGAGGAAAGTGCGCGGGTGTTCGCGCGCTTTCATGCGCAGATACCCGAAGTGGCCGGAAGACATAATCTCGCATTATAGGCAGATCGGCGCCTTCGGTACGGTCACGACCATTTACCTCCATTCTTTTCCGTATAAGATAGACAGGTGATCCCTTTTTCGGCCTCGCAAAACGCAGCCGCCAAGGAGGTGAGATTGTCCGCCTATCGCGCCTATCAGAGTTCGGGTATCTTCCTGAATGACGATATCAATACGGTCAAGTCGGCTTATGATAGCGTCCTGACCGGAGAGCACGATCCCAGCCTTTGCGTTGAGGACGTCGCCCGTTACGTCCTCAAAATGTATCATCGCGGCATTGTCAATCCCGGCAAGCTCCGTGAAATGTCGGCGCTTTATTTCAGAACGAGTCGCGCCGGCCAACGCCGGGCGTAGGCCCTTGGGTCATCAATGCGCCCGGGCGAAGGCGGCCGTGCGGGCGGAACTTTCGGCGGACCGGATTGTTAGCTGACGGTAGCTGACCCACAAATCATTCGGACATTCCCATGAATTCTGAAGAGGGCCTCTTTCCCCGGTGGTGTCATCTTTGCATCGACATGCAGCGCATGTTTGCGGAAGAGACGCCATGGCATGTGGACTGGATGCCGCGCATCATCGACAACGTCGGGCGGGTGGTTGAGAACTCGCCGCATACGACCATTTTCACCCGCTTCATCCCACCGCCGGATGCCGACGCCGCCTCGGGGCGGTGGGGGCGTTATTATGAGAAATGGTGGATGATGACGGGCGAGTACCTTCGCCCTGAAATGACCGATATCGTCCGCGAATTCGCGAGCTACGTTCCACCTGCGGAAGAATTCCTGAAAACCACCTATTCCCCCTGGACGGATGGTCGCCTGCACCGAAAACTCGTAGGCCAAGGTGTCGGCACGCTTGTCATTTCCGGTGGGGAAACGGATGTCTGCGTACTCGCAACCGTGCTGGGGGCGGTGGATCTGGGGTATCGCATCTTCCTTCTTGAGGACGCCGTCTGCAGCGCACGCGATGCAACGCATGATGCCTCGCTGACGGTATTGAGGGGCCGTTTCGCGGCACAATTGACCCTCGTCAGCACGCAGGACTGGCTTCAGGGCAGAAAGGAATTCCTGCGCAGCGACTAGCCTCGAAAACACCGCGCGGAAAATTAGCGACCGCGACGAAACGGACGGGAACAATCGCTCGGAAGCAGGGTTCGACTCGTTCGATCGAAACGATCAGCACCAGATCCAAACGAGGTTCAAAATGACCAGAAAAACGCTCCCCATTCCGAAAGACAACCAGACGGACAAGGGCCCGGGCGACGATGAGCGCCTCAATGCGGAGGAAGCCTCTTCTGCGAAGGAGAAGAACGCCTCCACCCGCACGGGACGACAGGCCAACATAAAAATCAACACCACCCATCAGGGACATCAGCAGGATCGATAGCGTTCCGCGGCGCCAGGGCAGAATTGCGGATCGGCCGTCCTTGATCTGAGCGCCGCCGCCCGCCCCCGTGACGCGGCACACCCAATAAAGCGGCGAGAGGCTTTGCAAACAATAAAAGCCCCGCGTCTCCTCACGATGACAGATCGACGAAATGCGGAGGCATTCATGCAGATTCTTGCCGTCACGGCCGAGATGTTCCCTTTCATCAAAACCGGCGGGCTGGCCGATACGACGGGAGCATTGCCGGACGCGCTTGCCAAACTCGGTGCGGAGGTGCGCACGCTGCTGCCGCTCTATCGCAAGCTGCGTCCCCTCATCGGCGGGCATCAACCCTGCTTCTCCGGGAGCGTGCTGGGACAGGACGTTACGATATATTCGCTCGTTGCCGACAAGAAGAATTTGCTGCTGCTCGATGCGCCCGACCTCTTTGAACGGGATGGGCATCCCTACGGCGAAAAGGACCACCCGTTTCCCGACAACGACCTGCGCTTCGCCGTCCTGTCCAAAACCGCGGCGGACATTGCCCTCGGATCAATCCCCGGGTGGAGGCCGGATATCGTCCACGTTCACGACTGGCACGCCGCCTTGACCTGTGTCTATCTGGCCGACGCGGCGCCGGGCGAGGTGCCGACCGTCCTGACCATTCACAACCTCTCATTTCAGGGTCAATATCCTTTTTCGCGCGCAAAAGTTCTGGGGCTTCCGGACGAGCTCTGCACGGTGGAATGCCTCGAATATTACGGCGACATCTCTTTTCTGAAGGGCGGCCTGACGACCGCATCGGCCGTTACCACGGTCAGTCCAACCTATGCGCGCGAAATCCTGACACCGGAAGCCGGCATGGGCATGCATGGCGTGTTCGGCACGCGAAGCGAAAGTGTGCGCGGCATCGTCAACGGCGTCGATCAGGATGTCTGGAATCCCGCGACCGATCCCTTCATTCTCGCGAATTTCATGTCGGCGACGGTCGCAAGGCGGAGCCTGAACAAATATGCGCTGCTTCAGGCTCTCGGCCTTGCCCACACACAGGGTCCGGTATTTGGCGTGGTGAGCCGCCTCACCTGGCAAAAGGGCGTTGATCTCTTGCTCGATGTTGTTCCCCTCATCATCGCGCGGAAAGGCAGGCTGATCGTTCACGGAGAAGGAGACGGGCAACTGGAAGATGGCCTGCGTGAGCTGTCGAAAAGATATCCGGAAATGGTCTGTGCCCATATTGGTTATGACGAACGTCTGGCCCACATGATCCATGCGGGGTCGGATTTCATCATCCAGCCTTCGCGCTTCGAACCATGCGGCCTGACCCAGCTTTACGCATTGCGATATGGCGCCTTACCCATCGTCAGCCGCACCGGAGGTTTGGCCGAGACGATCATCGACGCCAACGACGCCGCCATAGATGCGGGGGTTGCTACCGGCTTTCAGTTCGAACCGGCAAATATCGACGACCTGCGGGCGGCGCTGGAGCGCGCCATCGCTGCGTTCAACAACAGGGAACTCTTCAAGCGCCTCCAAGCCCAGGCCATGCGTGCCAACTTTTCCTGGGAAAAGAGTGCGGCCCGATATCTGGCGCTTTTTGAAGGGCTCGTCAGCAAAGAGCCGCAGGAGTCGCTTTCGTTTCCCGACATATTGCCGGACGCATTTGCGAGAATGCGTATCGAGCGGCGGCAGGCCAGACAATAAGGCAAACGCCGCCTTTACCGCGCATCAGAGGAGCCGGTCCTGTTTCCAGCGGACATAGGGAGCGAGCGACTGGCCAGGAAACCGGTTTTCGATCTCCGTGGCTGTCAAATCCACCAGTGCTTCCACTTCCTCCAGCCCCTCCTTCTCGCTCTTCGCTTCGAGTTCGCGCATCTTGTGGAATAATTCGTCGTCCGTTGCCACGCGGAGAAAGTCGGCAAGGTCGGTTTCCTGTGTCATGTCACCGTCTCTTTCTGTCTTCAGGTCAGCGATCGGGCGGCAAGCTGATGCCCGCCGAGCCGTCGTTTTGGCTGTTCAACGGCGAACGACGGCCAAACCCGTTTGTTCCTTTCATCAGCATATTCCCGGTGCGGAGGCAGGAACCGACCGACGGCGATCCGGTTAGGACCAAACGAGGCTGACTGGAGGTTCCGTGAATGTTCAACGCAATGAAATATCGCAAATGGGGCGTGCAATTCGATGCTGCAGGAGATGCGCGCTTTCGCATCTGGGCGCCCGGTTCTGATGCGCCGAGGCTCGTTATAAACGGTGCGGAATACGAAATGCGGTCTGAGGGGAACGGCTGGTACGAAGCCGTTGCAGCGGATGTGAGTGGCGGCGCCACCTATCACTTTGTTCTGCCGGACGGGCGTGAAATCCCCGATCCGGCCTCACATTGGCAGGAAGGCGGCCTGGACGGCCCGTCAACCATCATCGATCACGACTTTGCGTGGCGGCATGAGAACTGGACCGGCAGGCCGTGGCACGAGGCTGTGATCTACGAGGTTCACATCGGCACGTTCACGGAAGAAGGGACTTTCCGGGCAGCCGAAAAGAAGCTGGAACGACTGGCTGAACTCGGCATCACCGTCATTGAGGTGATGCCGCTCGCGAGTTTTCAGGGAGATCGCGGCTGGGGCTACGACGGCGTTGTGCAATTTGCGCCGCAGCGGGATTATGGATCGCCGGACGATCTCAAAGCCTTCATAGACGCGGCACATGGCCTGGGGATGATGGTTTTGCTGGATGTGGTTTACAATCATTTCGGGCCGGAGGGGAACTTCCTTCAAACTTATGCGCCCGACTTTTTTCAGAAAAACGAAACACCCTGGGGCCCTGCTCCCGATTTCGACAGCGCCGATGTGCGATCATATTTCCTGCAAAACGCCCTTTACTGGCTTCAGACCTACCGTTTTGACGGGTTGCGGATCGATGCCGCCGACCATCTGGCCGGCGGCGGCGGCGAGGTGGATTTCCTGACAGAGCTTGCCCAGACGATCAGGCACAAGGTGACGGGCAGGCATGTGTATCTTGTCATAGAGGATGCAAGAAACACGGCAAAGCCGATGACGCCCGAAGAAGATGCTCCGCCGCTGGTGGACGCCCAGTGGAACGACGACTTTCATCACGTCGTCCACGTCATGACGACCGGCGAAGATGGCGGTCTTTATCAGGATTTCGTTTCGAACCCGGAGAGCCTGCTTCGTCGGTCGCTTGCGACCGGCTTCGTTTATCAGGGCGATCCGCGCCCTTCCCGGGACTTTGCGGGGAGCGGCGAACGCAGCGATCATCTATCCCCGCAAACCTTCGTGAATTTCCTTCACAATCACGATCAGGCCGGAAACCGGCTTTGCGGCGAAAGACTGCGTGCCCTGCTCGAACCAGCTCTTTTCGATATACTGGAGTGCATTCTCCTGCTCTCCCCCCAAACGCCGCTGATGTTCATGGGCGACGACCACGCATCGACGCAGCCCTTCTACTTCTTTTCCGACCACCCGAAGCACGATCGGGAAGCCGCGATAAAAGGGCGGTTGCGGCAGGCTGAAATGTTTCAGGGAGCTCTTCCCGAAAACGCGCGCGATCTTGTCCAGGACCCCAATGATGTGCGCACGCGGCTCCTTTCTACCTTGAACTGGCGTCAGGCCGATGAGGAAGGTGGGAGACGGGCAAGCGAGATCCTTGCGGGATTGCTTGCAAAGCGCCGGCAGTATGTCTGGCCCCTGCTCGCTTCGGAATTCGGAGGCGGGACGGCACTCGGTTCACCTGCGCGAACGCTTGCCATAGACTGGGCGTTTGCGGCCGGCCGGTTGCAGCTCAGGGCCAATTTATCCGATGCTCCGGGGGATCTGCCACCGGTGGAAGGGGAAATCTTCCACCGGCTTGGCGACATCGACGGGCGAACGGGGAAATCCTGCAGCTACAGTGTGCTGTTCGCGGTAGCCCGCTGATGTCAGGCGAGATTGCGCCGCAGGGATTCGCGGGCGCGGTTGACGCGGCTCTTGATGGTGCCCACCCTGCAGCCGCAGATGGAGGCTGCATCGGCGTAGCTCGTTCCTCCGGCAACGAGCAGCAGCGCCTTCTTCTGATCCGCATCCAGATCGCGGATTGCGCGCATGACTTCATCGTGCTCCATCCGCCATTCCTGACTGGCGGGGACCGACATCGTTTGCTCTATTCCCGCCGGCAGCCCGACGCATTCGCGCCTTGCGACCTTGTATCGGGTACAGAAGGTGTTCCGCAAAATGGTGAACAGCCACGATTTCAGGGCTGTTCCGGGGGTGAAGCGGTGCAGGGAACGAAGCCCCCGCATCATGGTTTCCTGAACGAGATCGTTGACATCCTCGTCATTTCTGACGAAACGACGCGCAAACGCCGTCAGCGCTGGCGCGAGATCGGCAATTCCGATACGCAAGGTCTCAAGTTGCGCTTCGCTTAGTGCGGGGCCGGACTCTTCATTTATAGCGTGTTTGGCCATGGTCCTTCCTTTCACATAGAAGGGAAATGGCCCATCTACCGCTTGGTTGCCGTACGCCAACGTACAATGCGTATTTTTTCGGCGGTGCCAGAGGTCCTAGTGGCCCGAAGGGGACGCGGCCTTCTCAGACGTCTCCGGCGACGAGCGGGAAAGACGCAGCAGACGAAAATACCCGGTTGGGGGGATCGTCCTGTTTTCCGTCAGATGGAATGACGGGTTGCGGCGTAACCAGTCCTCAATCCCGTCCAGACGAAATGCCGAACTGAGCCCGATGTTATGGGCCACCGGCGAGACGATCTGTTCTATGCGGCGAACTGCGCCGCTGCTGTCGGTGATCTTGCTGACGATGACGATCTCGCCACGCGGCTTCAGCACTCGGGCGCATTCGGAAAGCAGCCGGCCGGTATCGGGAATGAGCGTGATGACGAAGGGCAGCGAAATCACGTCGAAGGACGCATCCGGAAACGTGGTTTCGCAGGCATCCATCACATGCAGTGCCTTCACATGCGGCAGTGAACCGCCTGCCACCTTTGTTTTGGCCTTCCGGAGCATGTCCGCTGAAATGTCGATCCCGGTCACGTTGCTGGCCGGAGGATAAAGCGGAAGGACCAGCCCCGTGCCGACGCCGATTTCGAGAATGTCGCGACCGGCACCACCCACACATCTGGCCAACTCCATCTGCGCCCGCTTGAGAAAGAAGCCGTAGACACGGTCATAAACCGGGGCCCAGAACCGATATGCCTTTTGCTGCTGTGCCCGGTTCGGGATACTCGATACCGTTTCGTCGCTCACTCGCCTCTCCCTCAGCGTGAAATGAACTTGTTGAAGCGGCTCTCGCCGCCCGACGTTCTGTCCTGATAAAGGAATGCCAGCTTCCTGTCCTCGAAGATTTCAAAAAACTCGTCCCATGATATGGCCTTCAGCGCATCCTCCGGCTCACCGAAATCGATCCTGAGGATCCCTCCATCGCCCGAGATGTCCACTTTGGCAGGGTGGCCATCGCGCTGCTCCGCCCATTTCCGTATCGTGTCATGATCGGTGGTTGTTGCGGATTCCGTCATCGTTGTTCTCCTTGTCTTCGTCGCGCCCATACCGGGAGCGCCTTTCGCGTTCGGCGTTTTCTGTCGCCTTTTCACGGTCTTTGCGGCTTTCATCGCTTTCAGTCGAGCGTGCGTCATCGGTGCCGGGTTCGGGCCTGACATCGTCCTGTGATCGGGTCATCGCGGAAGCCCCTTTTTTTTAAAACATCCTGCAGCGCAGACCCTGCGGTCCGCTCTCTCCTTCTAACCCCGGGAGCAAAAAGCGGTTCCGCACTGATGGTTCGAGGGAATAGCATCGGCGCAAAAAGGTTAGGGACAGACAGGAGGATGCCATGACGAAGAAAGACAAGCTCGAGCAGATTCACAAGGACAGCGCGCCCCAGTTTGCCCCCGGCAAAAAGACCTCGACCAATAACGGCGTTGCGAGCGCGAAGCCGAGGGTCATCACCGGCTCGGACGACGCAACCGCCAACAAGCTGCCACCAGGCACAAAAAAGCCGGAAAAAGACTGGGACATCAATTACGACGAGCGGGAAAGCAACGAGGGCGACTTTCGCGGCTAGAGGCGCGGCGCCCTTGCCGCGCCGAGTGTTCGCGAAGCGGCTAGCGAGCCAGGTCCTCGACAACCAGTTCGATGGATTGCGGCTCGGCGCCCTCCTTCGTCTGCACGCTTAGAACACTTCCGGTGTTCAGCACGCCTTCGAGGAGCGTTCGACCGTCGATGGTGATTTTGACCACCTTGGGGGTTGCGGCCTCTATGTTCAGGCTGTTGCAGGTCTCGTGATCAGTTTCCGGGTCCACGTGCCGACCTCCATGGGGATTGAACATGCCGGCCTAACCACAGTCGGCTCCGGTTGTTCCCGAACGGCGGCCATGACTGGCAATATGATCGCGCGGGAACCACAAACGGCATGCGAAGTTCGATAGCGGCGGATCAGCCGTGCGGCCGGACCCCGGCGCAATCATAAAAGTATGCTCTGACGATGGACCTTTCCGATGATGGTTCGCGAGACTCCCGGTTTTCATCTGTCGGTTCAGGCAGGCCGGCTGTTGATATGGTGTCTCGCAGCGGCGGCCTGCCTGGGAGCCTGGCTTCTGACCACGCCGAAGCCGGTCTTCGGACCGAACGACATCGGATCATCGCCCGGCGATCCGCAGCAGGGAAGACTGGTATTTCTGGCTGCAAGCTGCGGGTCCTGCCATGCCACGCCGGGACAGCCGGACTCGCTCGTGCTCGGAGGCGGATTGGCGCTTTCCTCCTCCTTCGGCGTTTTCCGTCCGCCGAATATATCCCCCGACATTGCCGACGGGATCGGCTCCTGGACCGTTGAAGATTTCGCAAATGCGCTGGTCGCCGGCATATCGCCTGACGGCCGCCATTATTATCCGGCCTTTCCCTATACGAGCTATACGGGAATGAAGATCGAGGACATAAAAAACCTTTACGCCTATCTGCGGACCCTGCCGCCTGTTTCCGGCAAAGCGTCGCCGCATGATCTGTGGCCACCCTTCAGGTTGCGCCGTGCCGTTGGCGTCTGGAAGCTTTTGTTCTTTGACGAGGTCGGCAAACCGCAGGCGATCACCGGCGATCCCGCTCTTGATCGCGGCTCCTATCTGACGGAGACGCTTGCCCACTGTGCCGAATGCCATTCCAGCCGAAATATCTTCGCCGCCATCCGCCCGGAAACCCGTTTCGCTGGTGGTCCCGACGCGGAAGGCACGGGCTTTGTGCCAAACATCACGCCGGCACGTCTCAGCGGGTGGACGCAGACCGACATCTCTACCATGCTCGCAACAGGCCAGACGCCACAGGACGGACATGTCGGGTCCGCAATGGTGGACGTGGTCGCCAATCTTTCGCAGTTGCCACAGGAAGATCGCGACGCGATTGCCCGCTACATCAAGGCCCTGCCGGCAAGGCAAACCCCGCATCCGTGACCCGTCAGTGAGCATAAAGATAGGCCGCGACATGGCGTGCTTCGGCCTCGGTGATACCGGTTTCGGGCATAGCGCTCTGCCGCGAAAAATGCGTCGGCGAGACGATCCAGCGAATGAGGTTGTCCGGTGTGTTGTTGAGGCCGTCACCGATATAGACCCGCTGGCGAAGTGAACGTAGTTCGCCCCCCACCTTCCCGTCCGCACCGGCAACGCCGGGGATCGCGTGGCAGCCCGTGCAGCCGTAGCGCCGGAAAATCCCCGGCGCCAGACGCGCATCACCGCCAGTGATTGCCGTGGCAACGGCGCCGCGCTGTGACACGTTCTTGACGATTGCGACCGCAATGCCCGTGGCAAGCGCCGCCGAAAGCACCGCAACGAGTATAAGGCCGGTTCTAGAGAAGGGACGCGCCATATCGGTCCTCCCTGCCCGACCGGGAAATCCACATCGCCAGCATCGCGAGCGCCGCCCCGGCATAGATGACACCGCCAGGCACCCACATCAGGAGACCGGCAAGCTGCTGGTCCTCGAAGGGCGTCAGGCCCCATGCCGGCGCGTCTCGGGTCTGGGCCACGTAAATCACCTGTGGCGCCAGCGCGATCAGGGCGCCGAGAATGCTGGTATGCATCATCGTGACAAACAGGTGCCAGGCCGCAAGCCCCCGGTCCGCGCGCCAGAAAACTGCCCACCAGAACAGGATCGCGGTCAGAAAGAAAAAGAGATGCTGTATCCGGTGCAGTGGCACGTTGCTCACCGTCGCATCGAACAGCGCAGGCGCATGCCAGCCCCAGATGGCAAGCCCGTGCAGTGATGTTGCCACAGCCCCGCCGGCAAGAACATTCCAGCTGGCCCGCACGCGCCTGTCGGTCATCACCGCAGCCATACGACGACGAATCATGCGCGGCATACTCCAGAGAAGGATACCGACGGGGCGCGCCAGAACGATCAGCGGCGCGGCAACCGCCATTACCATCTCGTGCTCTATCATGTGGAACGTAAACAGGTGCTCGCCCATGGAATGGATCGGAGAGACAAGTGCAGCAACCAGAACAAGCCAGCCGCCGGAAAAGGCGAAGGCGGACCTCGCCATCCACCGGCTGGTGCCCGACCGTCTCCGCAGCCGAAAAAAACCGGTACTGAAAAGGCTGGCTGCGACAAGCAGCGGTCCGATGATCCAGCCATCGAAAGTCCACATCAGCGCCGTCGGATGCGCCTCCCCCTCATGGGCCGAGAGCGGCCCGGCGCTGACCAGCAACAGAAAGATCAGTGTCAGCGCGCGCATGGGTTCAGCAGCAATGTCGCTGCCCCCTGAAGAAGGAGTGCGAAGGCAAAAACCAGCGCGACGAGGACGCCCAAAGACATCAGGAACATCGCCATTCGCGATGCCGTAAAACTCCGGCCCCTTTCCGAAAGAACGCCGCAGGTAACCGCAATCCCGGCAGAGAGGAAGGCAGCGACAGCTGTAAAGCCCGTCCGGCTGCCGCAATCGACCGCCGGCAAGATCTGGCCGAGCTGCGTGTTGAACGCCCAGATCAGGGGAGCGCCGAACAGTCCGGCAATATCGAGGGTTTTTAGGGTCATAGCCGTGGTATCCAGTAAAGGCAGGCGTAAAGCGGAAGCCAGGTCACGACGACGAAATTCCAGTAGAGCGCGTTGTCCTCCACATCGCCGTAACGGCGGGCGCTGTCGCCATGCCGGGTAAACATCAGGCAGGTCAGGACGATGGTATCGATGAGGTCGGTCAGAATATGGGTCGTGTGCAGTCCGAGGATCGTCCACACGATCGATCCATAGGCATTGTCATCCCACTTCACCTGGAGGGCTGGGAACTCAAAGGCGCGCACCGCCAACAGGACAAAGCCGATGGAGGACATGACGACTAAACCGAAACGGACGTGAACAAGCCGCCTCTGCCTGGCCCAGCGACTGACGAGGACATTCGGAACGACGCTGACGACAAGCAGCGCTGTCAGCACCGTGCCGGCTGAAAGATCCGGCGGCGGGGCGTCGATCGGCCATCGTGGTGCCAGGCTCATCAGGTAGAAATAAACGGCGACCGCGAGCGCGAAGCCCGTTCCTTCGATCAGCATGAAGGCGCAGGTTCCCCACCATGTGGGGCTGGCGGTGCCGTTGCCGGACATCGGCAGCTTGGAGACATCGAGCGCGACACGTTCCTTCATGCTTCCTCCTCCACCATTCCTTTCGGCCAGAACCAGCCGATCAGCGCTACAGCAATCGGGATCGATCCCCAGACGACTGCCCAGGGCGAGAACATGGACCAGATGAGCATGATGGACGTTGCGATGGCCGCCCAGAACGGCCACACGGAGTCCGTCGGGGAAGCCTCGCGGGCTTCGGGCAGCGCCTCGACGACGCTGGTGACCAGAATTTCACGGCGATCCACCCGCATCCCCGCGACAACAGGCAGTTCTCCGGTGTTCTCCCACAGTGGATCGCGGCTACCCACCACGGGTATGGAGCGGAAATTGAAGGGCGGCGGCGGAGAGGCGGTTGCCCATTCCAGCGTGGCGGCGCCCCAGGGATTGTCCCCGGCGGGACGGCCTTTGGCAAAGCTTCGGACGATATCGATGAAAAAGACGAGAAAACCTGTCGCCAGCACGACGGCGCTGAGGCTCACGAAGAGGTTGAGGCCCGCCCATGGCATCTCCGGCTGGTAGGTATAGATGCGTCGCGGCATTCCCTGCAGACCGAGAATATGCATTGGAAAAAACGTCAGGTGGAAGCCGACGAAGATCAGCCAGAAGCTGATGCGGCCGAGCGTTTCGCTCATCATCCGCCCCGTCATTTTTGGAAACCAGTAATAGACGGCTCCGATCAGGGGAAAAACGGCGCCCCCGATCAGGACGTAGTGAAAATGCGCGACCACGAAATAGGTGTCGTGAACCTGTGTGTCGAAGGGCACGGACGCCACCATGACGCCCGTCAGACCGCCGATGACAAAGGTGACGATGAAGCCGATGATGAAAAGAAGCGGGGTCTTGAAAACCGGCCGCCCGGCCCACAATGTTGCCAGCCAGCAGAATATCTGCACGCCGGCCGGCACGGAAATCGCCATGCTGGAGGCAGTGAAGAAACTTTCTCCGAGTTTCGGCAGGCCAGCCACAAACATGTGATGCACCCAGAGACCGAAAGACAGGACACCGGTTGCGACAAGCGCCATGACCATGGGCATGTAACCGAATATCGGCCGGCCGACAAAGGCGGGCAGGATGGTGGAGACCATGCCCACAGCCGGCAGGAAGATGATGTAGACCTCCGGATGTCCGAAAAACCAGAAGACATGCTGCCACAGGAGCACGTCCCCTCCTTCGGCCGGATTGTAAAAATGGGTGCCGACGAGACGATCCATGATCATCGTGGAACTGGCGAACATGATCGCGGGCATGGCGATGATGACGAGAAAGGCCATGACCACCATTGCCCAGACGAGAAGCGGAATTCGATCGAGCGACATGCCGGGAGCGCGCTGCTTGAAAACCGTCACCACGATTTCCACCGCAATGGAGAGCGCGGAAAGCTCCGTAAAGGTTATCATCTGAGCCCATATGTCGGCGCGTTTGCCGGCGCCATATTCCGGACCCGCGAGCGGCACATAGGCGAACCAGCCGACATCAGGCGCGCTGTCCAGCACGAACGAGACCCAGAGAAGCAGCCCGCCCACAAGGAATACCCAGTAGGAATAGGCGTTCAGCCGGGGAAAGGCGATGTTGCGCGTCCCGACCATCAATGGCACGAAATAAACTGCCATCGCCTCCATGACCGGCACGGCGAAGAGGAACATCATGTTCGCGCCATGCATGGTGAATATCTGATTGTACCGGTCCGGGTCGATAAAACGCGCTTCGGGCGTTGCCAGCTGCAGGCGCATGACGAGAGCAAGCAGGCCGCCGAGTATCAGGAACACGAAGGCCGTGACAATATATCGCCGGGCTACCACCTTGTGGTCGACAGTACCAATCGCGCCCCAGAAACCGCGGCTCGACCCCCATGTTTTTTCGAGCGCGCTCTCCATGTCGGGAACCGGCAGATCGGTATCCATGAGGACGGAGGCCTGTTTTCTCGCCATCAGTCGAGCCCCTCCATATAGGCGGAAACCTGCCGCAACTCTTCCCCGGTGAGCGGCACCAGCGGCATGTTGTTGCCCGGTTTCAACGTCTGTGGATCGGCGATCCATGCGGCAAGCGAGCCGCGTGTGGTCTCCAGCAGGCCTGCGCCGATCGTCCGGCGGCTGCCGACATGGGTAAGATCAGGCCCGTTGGTGCCGGCGGCCGGCGTTCCCCTGACGGTATGGCAGGCGGCGCATTGCTTGCGCAGGAACACGGCCTTCCCGGCCAGAGCATCTGCGTCCTGTGGCATGGCGGCCTCCGCCTTCTGCTTATTGGCCCACCGGCGATAGGACGCCTCGTCATCGGCCATGACCATGAAAGCCATGTGGCTGTGCTGAAGGCCGCAGAACTCCGCGCATTGGCCCCGATAAACACCCGCCCTGTCAGCGCGAAACACAAGCGTATTTTCCCGTCCCGGAACGAGGTCCATCTTGCCGGCAAGGCTGGGCACCCAGAAGGAATGAATTACATCCGGGCTTTCGAGCAAGACCCGGACATTCCGCCCGACCGGAATGTGCATTTCGTTGGCGGTCTGAAAACCGCCATCCGGCGTGGCACTTTCGTATATGAACTGCCACCACCATTGCTGGGCGCGAACACGTATCGTCAAGTCTGCCTCGCCGGTGAAGCTGATGGCCCGCGTTGCAAGAAAGCTCGCTAGCGTCAGGCCGGCGACAACGAAAACCGTCATCATGACCGCGCCCGTGACGAAAAGCTGCAATCGCCTGCCGCTTGCCCCCTCGTCCTGCGCCGCGATCCGCCGACTTCTGACGAGAGACAGGATCAGGATCGCGATCACTGCCAGCCACACGACGAGGCTCACCGCCACGATGAAGAGGATCAGGTGCTTCAACATCGACGCTGACGGCCCTGCAGCGTTCAGCACCGACTGAACGTCGCCGCACCCCGAAAGCAGGGTAAGGACAGCAAGGAGAGCGGCGACGATCTTCAAGGCACCGGCTCCTCCGGTCTTTTCCACGCCGACCCTTCGTTGAAGAGGATGGCAGCAGGCGCCCGGTTCTCAGCCGGACGGGTCTGACGGTCGTCATTGCGGGCCGGGGCCGCCACCGATGGCGAATAGGCCCCGATGGTTCTCACATATCCCGCAAGCTGCCAGATCTCTTCAGTCGTCATCTTGGCGCGGAAAGGCGGCATGCCGTGCGGCCGGCCATCCCTGATCGACGCCGCGACAGAGACCATGGATGGTCCATAAATCCATTGACCGTCGAGAAACGATGGACCTTTGCCGCCTTCGCCTTCACCGTGGCAAGCCGGGCATCCGAACCATGAATAGAGGCGTTTTCCCTGGGAAAGATCATAAGCACCGTTTTCGAACGGCCTGCCGAGAGCGAAATAAACTTCCGGCGGCGCGCCGGCCACGGGAACGGGCATGAAGCGCAATCGCTCAAGCGCTGCCGTTACGGGAGGGTCGCTGCGGAATGTTCGCGGTTCACGCCAGTAACCCATGATCGCCGCTGCCCCGATCAAAGAACCGCATAGAGCGGACCATGGAAGTGTCGCTGAACGATTGGCCTTTTCCCTCCTCCGCATCCCGCACCTCGAGTATCCTCAGTTGGAAGGAACCGTGGTTGACGGCGTCAATCGGACGGGCAGCAGCTTGTATGATGGCGTCTTTGCTTTCGGACTATGATGGCTCAGCGGAAACAACGGGTTGGTTTCCGGAAAATAGCCAGCACAACAGCCATGGGGAATATCATAGGCAACGATCCTGAACCCGCGGACCGCCCTTGGCGTCTGCGGCTCGATTGCCGTAACGATATCGACGATATCGCCGTCGGCAAACCCAAGCAGGGCGATGTCATCGACATTCATGAACAGAACCTGCCGCGTTCCTTCCACGCCGCGAAAACGGTCACTATAGCCGTAGACGGTCGTGTTGAACTGGTCGTTGGATCGCAACGTCGACAGGTGCAGGACGTCCGGACCCGACGCTTCAGGCGGGAATTCCGGGAACAGGCGGTCGGGCGTCAGGAAATTCGCCTTGCCGCTTGAGGTTACCCATTTTCGCTCCCTTGCGGGCAATGGGCGCGGGATGCCGCCGGGTTTGAAAAGCCGTTCGTTGAAGTTCCTGAAGGTTTCCGGATAGGTTTGCTCTATGGCGTCGCGAATGCGCGAATAATCGTGAACCCATTGCTGCCAAGGTACGTTGCCGCGCGTCAACGTCGCCACGGCCATGCCGGCAATGATCGCCGGTTCCGAGAGCAACTCCCGGCTGGCCGGCTTTGCCCTGCCACGCGAACCATGGAAATGCGCAACGGAACTTTCCATGGAGACGGCCTGGGGCCCTGTCGCCTGTTCATCGATTTCGATGCGTCCGAGACAGGGAAGCAGAAAGGCGATCTCGCCGTGGATGACGTGGCTGCGATTGAGTTTGGTTGCGATCTGGACCGTCAGCCGCAGCTTGCGCCACGCGGCTTCCATCGCCTCGGTTTCCGGCGCTGCCCGCAAAAAATTGCCGCCGAGGCTGATGAAAGCCTTTGTTTCCCCGGCGAGAATGGATTTGCAGCTGTCAACCGTCGAGTGGCCTTCCCACGCGGGCGGCTGGAACTGGTATAGGTCGGCGAGCTTGTCCAGCGGCACGAGGCCGGGTTTTTCCGTAATGCCGACTGTACGCTGGCCCTGCACATTCGAATGGCCCCTGACGGCACAGATATTTGCACCCGGCTTGCCGATATTGCCGCGCAGCAGCGCGAGGTTGGCAACCATGTGAACGTTCTCCACGCCCATCACATGCTGGGTGAGGCCCATGCCATAGACCATCATCACCGCGTCGGAATCCGCATATATGGCGGCGGCTTCCATCATCTCCTCGCGGGTCAGGCCTGAAACGCGCTCCAGCTCCTCCCATTCATGGCGGCGGGCTGCAGCGGCGAAATCGTCAAAACCCGCCGTGTGCTCGGCAAGAAAATCATGATCGAGCACATGCTTCTTGTCAGCCGCGGCAATGGCGGCGGCAAATGCGACCGCCGCCGCATTGGCCGGATCGCGCGGCTGCCCATCCGAGCCGGAAACCTTGCTTGCGCCACTCGCATGCAGCACGTCGTCTGCCTCGATAAGCGCCTTGCAGATGCCAAACAGGGCAGCGATATCGCCGCCATTCTTCACCTGGTAATACTTCGTCGAGATCGGCGTCGCGGGGGTCGCCAGCATCTGGCCGGGCGACTGCGGGTTGACGAAGCGCTCCAGCCCCGGCTCCCGCAGCATGTTGAATGTCAGTATCTTCACGCCGCGGTCGACAGCATCCTGCAGATCGTGCAGCAGTCGCGGCGAGGATGTTCCGACATTCTGCGCCATATAGAAAATGCAGTCGCAATTCTGGAAATCCGAAAGGATCGCCGTTCCCACGGAAGCGCCGATGCTTTCGGGCAGGCCGACGGACGAGCTTTCATGGCACATGTTGGACGAGTCCGGAAGATTGTTACTGCCATAGATGCGGGCAAAGAGCTGGTACATGTAAGATGCTTCCAGCGAGGCGCGGCCTGAGGTGTAAAACTCCGCCTGCTGCGGCGCGATGGCGCGCAGCTCCCGGCCGATCTCCTCGAATGCGGCCTGCCAGCTGACCGGCAGATATCTGTCCGTGGCCGCGTCCCAACGCATTGGCTGGGTCAGCCTGCCCTGTTCTTCCAGATCGTGGTCGCGCCAGCCCTCCAGTTCGGCGAGGGTGTGTCTGGCGAAAAACGCACCGTCGGCGCGTCGGTTCGTTATTTCCCACGCGGTGGCTTTCGCGCCATTTTCGCAAAATTCCAGGGGATGGGTCTTGGCCGGTTTCGCCCAGGCGCAGCTGACGCACATGTATCCCTGCGGCTTGTTCTGGTGTTTCAGCAATGTCGGACCGGACAGGGGAACATGTTCCCTCAACAGCACCTCTCCCACCGACTTGGCCGATCCCCATCCGCCGGCCGGACCGGGCTTAAAACCGATATCGGGAGCTGCCTTGCGTCGTGATGTCATGATCGATGAACTCCCGAATTGCTGAGTAACCGAACCTCTGAAAGCGCGGCGGGTTTCCATTCTCTAAAAAAAATTCCGCCCTGCCTTGCCGCCGGGAGCGAGAAGTTCCGGTGCCGCGTGGAACTTTCGCGCGGACGCCCGGTTAGGCACCCGCTCGACAAAGGGCGCTTCTGACAACCCAGCAGATAATGAAGGTGAGCGACATGAAGGCACTGACCTGGCACGGCAAACACGACATTCGCTGCGAAAGCGTTCCCGATCCGAAAATCGAGCATGGGCGCGATGCGATCATCAAGGTCACGGCCTGCGCGATCTGCGGCTCAGACCTCCACCTCTATAATGGCATCATGCCGGACATGCACAGCGGCGACATCATGGGCCACGAAACCATGGGCGAGGTGGTTGAGGTCGGTAAGGACAATACCGCGCTCAAGGTCGGAGACCGCGTGGTCGTCCCCTTCACCATCGCCTGCGGCGAGTGCTTCTTCTGCAAGCGTGGCTATTATTCCGGCTGCGAACGCAGCAATCCCGATCCGCACAAGGTGCGGAAGATGTGGGGCAATTCGCCCGCCGGCCTGTTCGGTTACACCCATCTTCTCGGTGGCTTCAGCGGCGGCCAGGCGGAATATATGCGGGTGCCTTACGCCGATGTCGGGCCGATAAAGGTTCCGGACGGTCTGACCGACGAGCAGGTCCTCTTCCTGTCCGACATCTTTCCGACCGGCTATATGGCCGCGGACTTCTGCAACATCCAGCCGGGCGATACGATTGCCATCTGGGGCTGCGGTCCGGTGGGTCAGATGGCGATCCGTTCCGCCTTTCTCCTCGGTGCGGAACGGGTCATCGCCATCGACGCCGTGCAGGAGAGGCTCGATCTCGCGGCGAAAGCCGGCGCGATGACGCTCAATTACCTCGACGAGGACATTTACGACCGCATCATGGAACTGACCCATGGTCGCGGCGCGGATGCCTGTATCGATGCGGTAGGAACGGAGCCCGATCCCGCGGCAGGATGGGATTCGAGGATCGACCGCATCAAGGTCGCCACCTTCATGGGAACCGACCGGCCGCATGTACTTCGCCAGGCAATCTATTGCTGCCGCAATTTCGGTACGGTCTCGCTGGTCGGCGTCTATGGCGGTCTTCTTGACAAAATTCCCATGGGTTCCGCCATCAATCGCGGCCTGACGTTCAAGATGGCGCAGACGCCCGTTCAGGCCTACCTCCCCAACCTCATGGGCCGCATCGAAAGAGGCGAAATCGACCCATCCTTCGTCATTACCCATCGCGCCACCCTCGATGAGGGACCCGATCTCTACAACACCTTTAGCCACCGCGACGATGGCTGCATCAAAGTCGTCCTGAAGCCATAGGAGGTGATCATGAGCAGGGGAGAATCCACCAAAGGCCTTGCAGTCGTCACCGGCGCTTCGTCCGGCATCGGTTATGAGCTCGCCCGGTGCGCCGCGCAGGATAGTTACGACCTCATCATCGTGGCCGATGAAAATGACATCGATGCCGCGGCCACCCGGCTGCGCGCGGCCGGCACGCAGGTAGAGGCGGTGCGGGCCGATCTTTCGACACAGGCGGGCGTGGAGGAGCTTCTCACGCGCATCACCGCCTCGTCGCGGCCAGTCGATCTTCTGTTCGCCAACGCAGGACAGGGCCTGGGCGATGGCTTTCTCGATCAGAGAATGGAGGACATCCAGCGGGTCATCGCCACCAACATCAGCGGCACGATTGCGCTGGTTCATGCCCTTGCAGGCGGAATGCGCCAGCGTGGCAATGGACGTATCCTGTTTACGGGTTCCATCGCCGGTTTCATGCCGGGCACGTTTCAGGCGGTCTATAACGCCACCAAAGCGTTCATCAATTCCTTTTCCTTCGCGCTGCGCGAAGAGCTTGATGGCACGGGTGTCACGGTAACCTGCCTGATGCCGGGGGCGACGGACACGGAGTTCTTCGAGCGTGCGGACATGCTCGACACCCCCGTTGGCAGACAGAAGAAGGACGATCCCGGTTTCGTGGCCAAGGCCGGCTATGAGGCGATGATGAATGGTGAGGGCGATGTCGTGTCCGGCTGGAAAAACAAGCTGATGTCGGCGATGGCCAATGTAACGCCGGCGGAAACGCTCGCCAGACAACACCGCAAGATGGCAGAGCCGGATGGGAAATAGCCTCGCAGCACTTCCGGCGCCACGAAGCCACATCCGGCCCGGCCGGACGTCACCTCAATCATCCGCGCCGCGCTTGTGGTGCGGGCTTTCCTGATTTTCACCGCGCAGCATCTGGCGATCATCCTTATCCGTTAATTCCGCATTGCCACCGCGAAGTTTCTCCGCCCCTCGGCGGGCATCCCGTTCTTCCTTCGACCGCTTCAGCTCCGCCTCGGCGTTAAAACCATCATCGGCATTAGCGGTGTTCTCGCGTTTTTCGATGATGCGGAGCTGTTGTTCATGCGTTTTTGGACCGGCCATCGTTGCGCCTCCTGTCGTCTGTTCGTGCGTCCGCGCCGCCGTTCAAGACAAAGCCCCCTTCCCGTGCGATCACGAACCACGGAGGGCGACAGAAGTTCCGGAACGAAAAGGCATGGGGGAAGTTCGGGAGCGACGGGTGGCGGCCTCGACTGCCGCAGCAGCCCAACCGACGCCAAGAGGAGGCGATAATGGCACATGCAGACAGGAAACACTTCGGAAAAGGCACGCAGGGGAAAGGTGCCGGCGCAGGCGCAATGACCGAGCTGGACAAGGGAAGCATTGAGGAAAACCAGATCCTTTCCAACCGCGACAAGAAGCAGCATTCGAAAGAGCGGGGCCAGGACGGTGCCGCCATCAAGACCGATCAGGAACAGGACCACGCCGCCAACAGGCGTCCCTAGGATAAACGCTGACGGGGGCGGTCAGACTTTGGGATCCACCCCCTCTGCCTTTCACCCGCCGGTCTCGCTATGGGGTGCTGCCACAGGTTTGGATTCGGGCGACCGCCTGAACCGCAGGAAGATGGACAGGACGATCAGGACTGCGGTGGAGAGGAACTCCGACTGCCAGTTCTGGAAGGACTCGAACCAGAACTCAACGCTTCCCAGATGCGCCATCAATGTCGTCGCCGGTTCGCCGTGCAGGCGTGCCTCCACTGCCGCGGCATCGGCGCTGTATCTCAGATGCAGCAGGAAGCTCGCTACAAAAAGAACAAACAGCGCCACTCCGAGCGAATAGGAATAGACGACGCGAATGATGCCGCCGGCCCTGACCGGCCATGGTGCTTCAGGGTCGTTTTTCTTGCGTGAAGGGTCCTCGTCTTGCGCTGTCGGCTCATCGGGATCCTTGGATTCTGCGGACCCGCGCTGGAACAGGAATGCCGTCAACACCACATAGGCCGACATCTGCAAAAATTCGCTTTCCCAGTTTTCGAACAGCGCCGAAAGGAAATGCCCGCTCGTGGCGTAGGACAAAAGCGTGAGCGGTTTATCATGATGTTGCACGAGTTCATCATTGTGAACGACCCAGCCTGTGGCGAACATCCCGCCGATCGTCAGCAGTGATGCAAGGACAAGGACGATGGTCAATCCGTTGTCGCGGACAAGCTTCATAATCAGACCTCGCTCTGGACAAGACCTCCGGGTGAGAAGTGCCGCCAAATGTGGCGGCACTGTCGTCTGCCGGTGCTGCGGCGCAGTGGCCGCGGGCGGCGCTCCCATAAACCGCGGGCGGCGCTCCCATAAACGATGAGGGCACGCCGCCGGTTGCGTTATCCGTTAGCGACAGGGACTGATGCCTTCCCAAGCTTGACCGACGGTTCGCGCGCCCAAACGCGCAACTTGCCGAGTTCGGAAACAAAGGCTGCCAACCCGTCTTCTCCCGGCAGAGGCAAGACGCCCTCATCCATGGCATCGGCAATTCCAGCCTTTTCCAGCAATGGCAGGGCCGACTGGTCATAACCGATGAACTTGCAGTGCTGGAACGCATCCGCGACAAAATCCCGTGCCGTTGCTTCCTTGACGAGATCGTCGATGGCCTCTGCCGATGTCAACAAGGCCACCGCATCAAAGAGAACCGAAGGACCGCCATCGATCATGTAATGCGCTTTAATGAGAGTGCCGTCCGAAGCCACGGCGCCCCCGACTTTAGGCGCGATCAACTCGACGACGGCCTTCTCGGCCGTAACAGCCTCGGTCAGCCCCTGCAGCAATTTTGCGTCGACGCCATCCGTAATGAGAATGCCGAGCTTGCGCCCTTCGAAACGTTGCGGCCCTCGATTGACGATGCTGAGGGCGGGTGAAGGCTCCAGGTCCTGTCGGGTCGGCACTGCCGCCTCCGCCGGTTTAGGCATCGTCTGGAAACCAAGCTTCTGGGCAACGGTCGACGCAAGCGTTTCATCGATGTTGAGGAGATGCGACACCATCCGTTCACGTATGGCGACCGTCTCCACCCTGCTCAGCTCGAAAGTGAGGGCGGAGGCGATATGGCGCTGTTCGGGAGGAGTCTGGCTGAGATAGAATTGCCTGGCCTGACTGTAGTGATCTGCGAAGCTCTCCGGCCGCAATCTCGCCTTGGCGCCCTGCTCTTCGCCTGCAAAATGCGTAAAGCCGCGCGCTGGCGATTCTCGCGGGCCTTCGCCAAAGGAGTTTGGCTGATAATTGGCGCGCCCCGTTGGATTGCGCATCGCCATGTGGCCATCCTGCTGGAAATGCGCGAAGGGACACTTGGGCGAATTGATGGGCAGGTGCGTGAAGTTCGGCCCGCCGAGACGCTTCAATTGTGTATCGAGATAGGAGAAATTTCTTCCCTGCAGCAGCGGGTCGTTACTGAAATCGATCCCTGGCGGCACGTTCTGCGTCATGAACGCCACCTGTTCGGTTTCGGCAAAGAAGTTGTCTGGCATGCGGTCGAGAACCAGCCTGCCGACCGGCTGCGGCGGCAATATCTCCTCGGGAATGATTTTGGTGGGATCGAGGACATCGAAATCGAAGCTGTCGGCGAAATCCTGGTCGAAAAGCTGGACCTGCAACTCCCATTCCGGAAAATTGCCGGACTGGATGGCCGCCCAGAGATCGCGACGGTGGAAATCGGGATCGGCACCATTGATCTTCACCGCCTCGTTCCACGCCACGGACTGGAGACCCAGCTTCGGCTTCCAGTGAAACTTCACGAAAGTCGACTGGTTTTTCGCGTTGATGAAACGGAAGGTGTGCACGCCGAACCCTTCCATGAACCGGAACGACCGCGGAATGGTGCGGTCGGACATGATCCACATGACCATGTTCATGCTTTCGGGCGTGAGGCTGATGAAATCCCAGAACGTATCATGAGCCGTTTGCGCCTGCGGAAAGTCGCGGTCTGGCTCCTGTTTTGCGGCATGGATGAGGTCGGGAAATTTGATGGCGTCCTGGATGAAGAATACCGGGATATTGTTGCCGACGAGATCCCAGTTGCCTTCCTGCGTATAAAGCTTGACGGCGAAGCCGCGCACGTCGCGCGCAAGATCGAAAGAGCCCTTATTGCCGGCCACGGTCGAAAAGCGCACGAAAGCCGGGGTTTTTTCGCCTGCACGCTGAAAAAGATCCGCTTTCGTGTAGGCGGCCAGGGATTCGTAGGTCTCGAAATAGCCATGGGCCCCATAACCGCGGGCATGAACGACACGTTCTGGAATTCGCTCATGATCAAAATGAAAGAGCTTTTCCCTGAAATGGAAATCGTCCATGACAAGCGGGCCACGAGGACCGACACGAAGCGTATTCTGGTCATCCGCGACGGGCCCGCCCTGCGCTGTCGTCAAGACGGGTGTGTCACCTTCGGCGGTCTGGTGCAACTCGCCGCCCTCGCCGCGGGAAAGTTTCTGGTCGTGGATCGTAACAACGTCGCTTTTTCCCGCCGATGCGGTGGTTTCCGGTTTTTTGGCCATGGTAACTCCTGAAAGCTTTTCGCAAGGGCGTGGCAGGACGCCACGCCCGGTGGGCGGTGGGGAACGCTCCTGTCAAAGCGCCGAGCGGCGATATCGGTTCCGCTCCTGCTCAACATCTTCAGCGGCGTAGGGCCTCGACGTTTCGTCAAAACGCGTCCAGCCCTCCTGACCATAGGCCGATCGCCGTTCGAAGGGATCGACCCAGTTCGAGCGTCGGAGGATAGCCTCCGCCTCAGGCACAAAATCGTCTTCAACCCGAGCAGTGACGAGAGTTCCGCCTCTGCGCACGCCCTCCGCATAGACATTGGCGTCCTCTTCCGAAACGCCTGAGCGGGTCATGGCTCCGATCAATCCGCCAGTGGCTCCTCCGGCAACAGCACCGCCTGCCGCACCGACGGCGGTGGCGGCCAGCCAGCCAGCGGCGACGACGGGTCCGACACCGGGTATAGCCATCATGCCGAGGCCCGTCAGCAGGCCGCCGGCGCCGCCGACAATGGCCCCGATGCCGGCACCGGTGCCGGCACCTTCAGCGGCTTTGCTGTCCTCGCCGTGGCGTCTGTCGGCGTTACTGGCCACAATGCTGATGTCGCTTGAGGGGATGCCCGCGCGCTCGAGTTCGCTGACAGCGTTACTTGCATCATCATAATCATCAAAAAGTGCAGTTACGGTTCTCATCATGTTTCTCCCAAAAATCCGTGCGCTTAAGTCCTGCCCTCACCTGGCGACAACGTTGCCTTGGTAATCGAGTGCTATGGCCACGGTTTTTCCGTCTTTCATTCCCGATGCCATCCACACGCCCTTGTCATTCTTGGTGAGGCCTGTGATCCCGGTGTAACCGGACTCCTCCATCCGCTTCTTCGCCTGCGCCTCCGTGAAGCTGTTGGCGCCTTCCACCGGAGCCGTCGGGTTTTTCGTGTCCGGCGTCACAACGGCCGGCGTATCACCACCGGGATTGGCTGTCGGAGCCTGCTGGGCAAAGGCCGAAACAGCCCCGGCTCCAGCAAACAACGCCATGAAAAAAGTCTTCTTCATTTGGGTCTTCCTCCCTTTTCACCATCGGCCATACTTCCCGTCGGAGGCGGTGCCTTTCCGGCCCGGGAAAGGCGCCTTCCAAACAAAGCGGGAGGCGGAGAGTTCCAAAAAAATAATGAGGGGGTGCCGCTTGAACCGTCGCCTCCGCGCGGCGACCGAAGCGGTGCCTGTTCACCAGCCGGAACAAGGCCCGCGCTACTGATCGCTGCCGGGATACGGGGAATTCCTGAGAAGAGCCGCCAGGTGCGCGGTATTGCGCACCAGCATGCTGACCATGGTTTTGACGGGCATCGGGCGTCTTGTCCAGATCGACGAAATTCGTCGACCCCATCGCTTCCCCGACCCAATAGGCAACCGCATTGGCAGGGATGGTGAAGCCGACGTCATTCAGCGCCTGAAAGAGCTCCGCCGAGACGTGGTGGGCGCCGTCTTCATTTCCGACAACCGCGACAGCCGCAACCCGGCCATAAGAAACCATCCGACCCTCATCATCGGTTTCCTCCAGGAATGCATCCATGCGCTCCAGCGCTCTCTTGCAGACGCTTGAAGGTTGGCCCAGCCAGATCGGTGTTCCCACGAGCAGGATATCGGCCTTCAGCATCTTTTCCCGAATGGCCGGCCAGGCATCGCCTTCGCCCTCGTCGGAACTGACGCCCGGCTTGATATCGTGATCGGCGAGCCTGATCGTCTCGGCCTTGATATCCTGGCTGGCGAATTCCCGTAATATGAGATCCAGCAGCTTCTCGGTGGAGGATGGTTCGGACGTGGCCGACGGTTTGAGCGTCGCGTTCAAAGCAAGAACGGTGAGTGGCATGGTAACTCCTTCTGCCATTCGGTCTTTCCAGGGTTTGGAAAGTGTTGTGAACAATGATCGGCCATCGATCAGGGCCGGTGACTAACGCCGGGAAAGCAGACGATCCATGGCGTGATGGGGCGGCGGCTTGTTGCTTTCCCGCCCGTTTTCTTTTTCGAGACGGGTCCGGATCTCCTCGATCTCGTCCTCCGTCAGATGCTCGATGCCGATGAAGTCGGCGCGCGCCTGCTCTACAGCCCGCAGCAACTCGTCCAGTTTCGCCTCCATCGCGGCGGAATCCCTGTTCTGGGAATTCTGTACGAGAAAAATCATCAGGAAGGTGACGATCGTCGTGCCGGTGTTGATGACGAGTTGCCAGACCTCCGAAAAATCAAACAGGGGTCCGCTGATGCCCCAGATGAGGACGGTGGCGAGCGCCACGACAAAGGCGCTGGGCGAACCTGAGAAAGATGCGATACGGCTCGCAAAGCGAGTGAAGAACTTGTTCATGACACGCTGAACCCTGCGGCTCGACACGAAAGCAAAGCCCGGTAAGGACCGTGGCTTTCCAGTGAAGCTCACAATCGAGGACAGCGATTGTTCCGTCATGCAGAAACGCCCACGGAAAGGAATTCCGTGCCGCGCTTTATCTCGCCCAATGTTTCAAGCCCGGGCGCGATGTTCGTGTTTTGCCGGAACCCGATCTGCCTTCGCACATTTACAGGTGCAGACCAAAAACAGTGGGAGGATCCAATGGATTGGAATCGTGTTGAAGGCAACTGGAAGCAGATGAAGGGCAAGGTCAAGGAGCAGTGGGGCAAACTCACCGACGACGACCTTGACGTCATCAACGGCAAGCGCGAACAGCTGGAAGGCAAGATTCAGGAGCGCTACGGTTACGAGAAGGACCGCACCCGAAAAGACATTGACGACTGGTATGGTCGCCAGACCTGGTAACGGAAACCCCGCTTCGGCGGGGTTTTTCTTTATGCTCCGTCGCGAATAGGCGCGATATGGGCGCGCGGCTCCGCGGCGGCGCGGGCGGACTGTCACGAAAGCGTTATGGAAAGACATTAGAACCGCGGCCAGCTGGTCCAAAAATGCACGGCTGTGCAGCGACCGGCCTGCGCCTGCCGGCCCCCCCGGGCAGCGCTCGACAGTTCCACTCGCGCCGACGATATCGGAGACATAGATGAAACGCCGCACCTTTATGATGTCCGCCGCAGGCGCCGCCGCCGGTCTCGCCCTTGCACCGCGCATGAGCTTCGCAGCTGCAGGCACGATCGACTGGTACACCAGTTCGGATACAAACATCCTCGATTTCTGGTCCAACACGGTCAAGCCCGCCTTTGAAGCCGCCAATCCTGGCCTGAAGCTCAATCTGGTTGACGCTGGCGATGGCGCCGGCATTATCGCCATCGGCGAGCGCGCCGTTGCCGCGAAGCAGACCGGTACCGATCCGCAGGCCGATTATTTCGAAACGGCCGATCCCCTGCTGCCTGCCGGCGCCATCGAAGCCGGTATCTATGTGAACATGGCGAAGGCCGGCCTTTCCAACTATTCGCGTGTCAACCCGCTCGCTATCCAGAGCGAGTACAGCCTGCCCTATCGCGGCAGCCAGGTCCTGCTCGCCTATGACACGAGCAAGCTGAAGCCGGCGGATGCGCCGAAGACATGGGATCAGCTCGTCAGCTGGATCAAGGCCAATCCGGGTCAATTCGTTTACAACCGCCCCGACAAGGGCGGTTCGGGCGGCAATTTCGTTCGTCGCGCCATCCATCAGGCGAACGGCCTTGATCCCAAGGCCTTCACTGTCGACAATTACACGCCGGAAGCAGGCGACAAGGCGCTCGGCAAGGCATGGGAACTGCTCAAGGACATCGCACCGTCGCTTTACGACAAGGGCGCCTACTCGTCCGGCAACACCCAGTCGTTGCAGCTTCTTTCCCAGGGCGTCGTCACCATGACCCCGGTCTGGTCCGACCAGGTGCTTCAGGCAATCGATCAGGGCGTTCTGCCGAAGGAAACCGGTCTGGTGCAGCTTCAGGATCTCGCGCTGTGCGGCAATTTTTCGCGTGCCGTCGTACTGGCGAACGGCGCCAATCGCGATGCGGCCCTGAAGCTCGCGAATTTCGTGCTGTCGGAAGAAATCCAGGGGGCAATCCTCACCGAACTTGGCGGCTTCCCGGGCGTTTCCTGGGACTTTGTGCCGGCAGAACTGCGCAAGCGTTTCGCCGACATCATCCCCCAGACTATTCCAACCTTCCCGGCCGGTAAATGGGAAACCGCCATCAATGATGGCTGGTATCGCAACGTCGCTCCCAACGTTGACCGCAAGTCGTGACCGAAGTCGCAGAAGGAGCGGCTCGCCCGCTCATGGACAATACGTCAGGCAGGAGGCCAAGCGGCCTCCTGCTCGTTGCCATACCCGTATTCCTGATGATCTGGCTCGTTATATGGCCAGCGATCAACGCCATCGGCCGCACTGTCTGGCGCATCGACGCCAATGGTGAAACGCGTTTGGACCTTTCCAGCTACGCTTTTTTCTTCTCGGACGGCTACAGTCTCGACAATCTTGCCGTGACATTGTGGACGACGATGGTCTGCGCGATCCTCCTGCTGGTCATCTGCCTGCCGATCGCGCTTTACCTGCGCTTTTCGCAGGGCCGCCTCTCGGCCTACGTGCAGGCGCTGGCCATCTTCCCGATGTTCGTGCCCTCCATCATCCTCGCCTTCGCCTTCATCCGCGTTCTCGGTCCGAACGGCATGGTTGACATATTGCTCAACGCCGTCGACCTCCCGAAAATCCGCACGCCCTATCTCACGCCCTGGGGACCCGTCATAGGTCTTGTCTGGGACAATATTCCGCTGACCGTGCTTATCCTGCTCGCGGGGCTTGGAAGCGTTGCCAACCAGTCGGTAGAGGCGGCGCGGGATGTCGGCGCAAACGTGCTGCAGGTTTTCTGTCACATCATCCTGCCACGCATTAGCAATTCCATTCTCGTGGCGCTTTCCTTTTCGGTGCTCGGCATTTTTTCCTCCTTCACCCTTCCATATCTTCTCGGACCGGCCTCTCCCGAAATGCTCGGCCCTTTCATGCAGCGCACGCTGCGCGAAGTGCAGGATCCCATCGGCGCCATGACGCAGGCCGTCATCGCTTTCGTTTTCTGCATTGCTTTCGGCCTGTTTTATGTGCGTTCGGTCGCGCGCAACCAGGGGAAATGACATGACGACGATGACGCGGGTTCGAGCCCGCATGGACTGGCCCGGCATTTTTTTTGCTACGCTTCTCACCATCGCCATCGTCGGGCCGCTGCTTGTTGTGGGCACATGGGCATTCACCGAGGTCTGGCGTTTCCCCAATGTCATCCCACAACAGTTCGGTTTCCGGTTCTGGGGCCAGACACTGGGCCGCGCTGACGTGTGGAACGCTTTGATGTTGAGCCTGCGGCTGACGACGGTTGTGACGCTGCTTTCGGCGGTGATCTGCCTTCCTGCCGCATACGCCTTCGCGCGTATGAGCTTCCCCGGCCGTAACCTCCTGTTCTTCTCCTTCCTCGCCGGCCACGCCTTTCCGAAATTCGGGCTTCTGGTGGCAATTGCCGCCATTTTCCTGCAGCTCAACCTCATCGGTACCTTCTGGGGCGTCGTTCTCATCCAGTTGGTCGGCACGCTGATGTTCATGATCTGGATTCCCGTGGCGGCATTCCAGGCCGTCGATCGGCGCATGGAAGAAGCCGCCCGGGATGTCGGCGCCAGCCCGCTCAGGGTCTTCTGGTCAATTACCCTGCCACAGGCGGGACCGACTATTGCCGCTGCCGTTCTGCTGAGCTTCGTTGGTACTTTTTATGAGACCGAGGGTGCATGGCTGATCGGGGCGCCCGGCATTCGCACGATGCCGGTTTTGATGATCAGCTACATCAACAACCAGATGGTCATCCAGTATGGTGCAGTTCTGTCCGTCCTGCTCTGGGTGCCGTCCTTCATTGCCCTCATGTTCGCCCGCCGCGTCATCGGAGGCGGCGCATTTGCCCGCGGTTTCGGCGGTTAGGAAATCTACATGTCCGTACTTCAAATTCGCCAGGTCACGAAAAGCTTTTCCGGTGGCACCAAGGCAGTCGACAGTTTCTCGCTCGATGTCGCTGATGGCGAACTCGTCTGCCTTCTCGGCCCCTCCGGTTCGGGAAAATCGACGTTGCTGCGCATGGTTGGCGGGTTCGAGCAACCGACAGGCGGGCAAATCACCATAGATGGCGAAGACGTCACCCGCCTGCCTCCGGAGCGGCGGCCGACCGGCATGGTATTCCAGAGCCACGCGCTCTGGAGCCACATGAATGTGTTCAAAAACCTTGCTTTCGGCCTCAAACTGCGCCGCATGCCGGCTGCCGTGATCAGGGAGAAAGTGGAGGCCGTGCTCGAACTCGTCGGTCTCTCCGGTTATGGCGAGCGAGCCACGAGCCAGCTTTCGGGCGGCCAGCAGCAGCGTGTGGCGCTTGCCCGCTCGCTGGTTCTGGAGCCGAAAATCCTGCTTCTCGACGAGCCTTTCGCCAGTCTCGACCAGCATCTGCGCGAAAGGCTGCGGGAAGAGGTTCGGGATATCCAGCAGCGTCTCGGCATCACCACGCTGTTTGTCACCCACGGCCAGGATGAAGCGCTTTCCATGGCAGACCGCATCGTCGTGATGGCGAATGGCAAGACCGAACAGATCGACCGGCCGAATGTGATCTACCGGGAGCCGAAGACCCCGTTCGTCGCCGGCTTTATCGGCACCATGAACCTGATTGAGGGCATGGTTTCAGGTGGGAACTTCATGCGCGCTGGCTTCACCTTTCCGCTTCCCGTCTCTGATGGCCCGACCATTCTCGCCGTTCGTCCGGAAGCCATCGATCTGGCGACCTCCGAAACACCGGAGGGGAGTGTGCACCGGGTGACGGATTATGGCACCCATGGCCTTGTCGACCTTGATCTGACCGATGGTACCAGGATCAAATCCATGGTCTCCCATCCGGATATGTTCCAGGCGGGACAGGGGGTACGGATTTCGCCCCGTTCCATTACGGCCTATCGCGACAACCGCCCGATCTACCGGAGCTGACATGACCCATCCGATGCTCATCGACCGCAACGGCCACAAAACCTGGCTCAAATGGCACCGCGGCCGACGCCGTGCTTCCGATCCGGTTTTTACGGGGGAGCGCATCATCGAAGCGATGCGGCTCGGTGCAAGCATCGAAGTCGATCTCGTCATTCATGCCGATCACGGTTGCGCCGTTTTGCATGACCGGACGCTGGAGCGGGAAACGACTGGCACCGGGAGGGTACGCGACACATCCGCTGCCGCCTTGCGAGAGCTTCACCTGCGCGACAATGACGGCCAGCCGATCGTTTCAAAAGTGATGCTGCTCGAAGACCTTTGCGCCCTGCTTGCCGATGACGCCGTTCATCCCGACGCCCTGCTCCAGCTCGATTTCAAGGAAAACCGGCAGGCGCTTGCTCCGCAGGTCGTCGCCGGGTTCGGGATGAGCGTTTCACCCATCGCAAAGTCGGTGATCCTGTCAGGCGGCGATTTCGACGCTATTACCGCGCTGGCTGGCTCGGCCCCCGGCCTTCGCACTGGCTATGACCCCTGCCATCGCGGCACCCTTGCAGAGTTGAAGGCAAGCGGAAACTATCGGGGCTTCATCGAAGACGCCCTTGCCACAGCACCCGATGCGGACATGATCTACCTCGCGTACGAGATCGTGCTTGCAGCTGCGGATGCTGGTGTCGATATCATCGCCCCGATCCATGCCGCGGGCCGCCGTGTGGATGCTTGGACGATCAACAGCGTCACGCCGCAATCCATCGAGCAAGTGACGCGCCTTTTAGGGCTCAAGGTGGACCAGATCACCACCGATGATCCGGAAGGGCTGGCGGAGGTTTTCAGCAAATGACAGTCAATTACAGCGCCATCCTCGAGCACATGGTCGCCACCGCCCGCGAAGCCGGCGCATTGACGCTCGACCATTTCCGGCGCTTTCGCGACATCGAGATCGGCGTCAAGGGGCCGGGAGACTTCGTTTCCGATGCCGACAGGGATTCCGAGACGCTGATCCGGAAGCGTTTGCTCGGCCAATATCCTTGGGGACTGACCGGCGAGGAATTTGCGCCTGTGGAAGGAGCCGATCAGGATCATCGCTGGCTGGTCGATCCAATCGACGGCACCACCAATTTCCTCTTCGGCCAACATTACACGATCACCATCGCGCTAAGGCGCGGCAACGAGACCATATGCGGCCTGGTCTACAATCCCGTCTCCGACGAGATGTTTACGACGATCAAGGGCTGCGGCGCCTACCTCAACGGCGAGCGCCTGCAGGTCAATGCCAGCACCGATGTTGCTTTGATGTGCGTCGGCACCGGTCTTCCCACGCCCAATCTCCGGCTTTATCCCGGCGCCTATCAGCGCCTCGACGCGATCCGCGCACCCATCGGCGCGATCCGTGTTGTCGGCAGCGCCGCCAATTCGTGCGCGTACGTGGCATGCGGCCGGCTGACCGGTTATTACGAGGAAACCGGTTTCGTCGACACCGCAGCCGGAATCCTGCTGGTGCAGGAGGCGGGCGGAATCGTGACCGACTGGTGGGGTCGCGGTCCTGAATTCTACGAAAAGACGGGCACGCTGATCGTCGCCAATCCCGCGACCCATGCTTACCTGATGGAGCACCTGCGAGGCGTTCCGCTCAAGAACCCGGCTTAACGGCTTCTTCTTCGAAGCATTGATACCGCAGCAACCGCCTCAGGCCACCTGCACCAGATGGCCGGGCGATACCGTCCTGTAGTTTCGCGCAGGTGTTTCATATCCCATAGCCCGTATCGGGCTCTTCAGCTCGTCATTGGATATGCCACGCCTTATCCCCCGCCTTGCCGGATCGGGCACTGGCACTGCTGCCATCAGCTTTTTTGTGTAGGGATGCTGCGGATTTTCGAAGACGGCTGCCCGCGGGCCGATCTCAACGATCTCGCCCAGATACATCACCGCGACACGATGGCTAACACGCTCCACCACCGCCATGTCATGGCTGATGAACAGAAAGGCGAGGTTGAGGCTCTGTTGCAGGTCGAGCAGCAGGTTGCACACCTGCGCCTTGATCGAAACATCGAGCGCCGACACGCTCTCATCGGCGACGATGACCTTCGGATCGAGCGCAAGCGCACGGGCAATGGCGATGCGCTGGCGCTGGCCGCCCGAAAATTCATGGGGATAGCGATTGGCCATGTCGGCTGAAAGGCCGACTTTTTCGAGAAGATCGGCCGTCTTTTCCTTCGCCTGTTTCGTGGTGCCCAGCCTGTGCTTGATGAAGGGCTCAGAAATCGCCGTACCCACCGTCATGCGCGGATTGAGCGAGGAGAACGGGTCCTGAAAAATCATCTGCACGGATTTGCGCATGTTGCGCAGCCCGACCGTATCGAGACGCATCACGTCGTAACCATCGAGTGACACATCGCCGGACGACGGCTCAACAAGCCGCATGATCGAGCGACCGGTGGTGGATTTGCCACAGCCGGATTCGCCCACAAGCGACAACGTTTCACCCTGAAAGAGATCGAATGAGACGTTTTCAACGGCATGAACCGCACCCGTCTGGCGCGCCAGCAGGCCGGACCGGATGGGAAAACGCGTCACAAGGTTCTTCACCGACAGGACCGGGGTCTGACCGCTTGCAACGGTCTCGGCCACCTCTTGCGGCTCAGTCGAAAGACCGGTCTTCATGTCGAGCACGGGAAAACGCGTCGGCCATTGCCGGTCACGCATTGAGCCGAGTTTCGGCACCGCTGAAAGCAGCGCCCGTGTATAGGGATGCTTGCCGCGTTTGAATATATCCTCGGTCGGCCCGGTCTCAACTTCATCACCGCGATACATCACGATCGTCCGGTCGGCGATTTCGGCCACGACGCCCATGTCATGCGTGATGAAGAGCACCGACATGCCCTCCTCTTCCTGCAGCAGTTTGATAAGGTCGAGGATCTGGCCCTGAATGGTCACGTCGAGCGCCGTCGTCGGCTCGTCGGCGATCAGCAGTTTCGGTCGTGAGGCGAGCGCCATGGCGATCATCACGCGCTGGCGCATGCCGCCCGAAAACTGGTGCGGATATTCGTCGAAACGGCCTGCTGCATTGGGAATTCGGACCTTTTCCAGAAGCCGCACCGTCTCGGCCCGCGCCTCGTGTTTCGAAAGCCCCTTATGGCGAATGAGAACTTCCGAAATCTGACGGCCGATGGTGAAGATCGGATTGAGCGACGTCATCGGCTCCTGAAAGATCATCGAGATATCGTTGCCGCGTACACCGCGCATTTCCTTTTCGGAAAGCGAAAGCAGATCGCGGCCGTTGAGCAGCACCTCGCCTTCTATCCGGCTGGAGGCCGGGGCAAGCAGGCGCATCAGCGACAGCGACGTCACCGATTTGCCGGAACCGGATTCCCCGACAATGGCGACGGTCTCGCCGGGCGCGACATCAAAGGAGACATCACGCACGACACTCTTCCAGGCGCCATCGACAAGGAAGGATGTGGTGAGGTTGCGGACGGAGAGGACTGGTTTTGTCTCCATGGTCTCACCGCCCCACCGCATAGGCCTGCATCAACCGCGGTGTTGCGGCGGCGCGCAGCAGGCCGTCTGCATCGCGACGAGCGGCAGTGAGCCGCCCCACCGACCAGGCATCGGCAACCGTGACCCGGTGGCCTCGACGGCGAAGCGCGGCGAGCGTTGCCTCGCCCACTGTGCCCTCCACCATGATTTCACCCGGTGAACTGGTGCGCGGATAAAACGAACCCGGAAAATGCGAGGTATGGAACAAGGGCATGTCGATGGACGCCTGCAGGTTCTTGCCGTGGTGGGCGTAACGCAGGAAGAAGGGTAGCTGCCACTGGTCCTGCTGGTCGCCACCCGGCGTACCGAAGACCATGGAAGGCCGGCCCTGATGCAGCGCAAGCGAGGGCGTCAGCGTGGTGCGCGGGCGTTTGCCCGGCGAAAGCGAGGTCGGCAGGCCTTCCTTCAGCCAGAACATCTGGGCGCGGGAATTGAGCGCGAAACCGAGACCCGGCACGATGGGGGATGACTGCAGCCAGCCGCCCGATGGCGTGGTGGAAACCATGTTGCCCCAGCGGTCGATGACATCGATATGCACGGTGTCACCGCGCTTTTCGGTCAGATGCGACATGGTCGGCTCGTAGACGGTGCCCTTGCCGCTCATCTCCGCCAGCATCGCCATTGTCGCGTCCACCTGCTTTTCGTAACCCGGCACGATGCCTGGACGCAGCTCCAGCGAGGCCTCACTACCGATCAGCGCCCGGCGCCCGGAATTATAGCCCTCGGAGAGAAGATACTCCGTTGGAATCTGCCCGAATTCCGGATCGCCGTAATAGACCTCGCGGTCAGCAAAGGCGAGCTTCATGGCTTCGACGATGGTGTGGATGAAATCGGGACCGGACGGGTCCATGGCCGCAATGTCGAAGCCCTTTAGAAGCGCAAGCGACTGCAGCAGAACCGGACCCTGCCCCCAGGCGGGCGTCTTGGCAATCGTCCAGTCGTGATAATCGAGCGTCTGTGGCGCTTCCACGGTAGCGCGCCACCCGGCCATATCCTGCGCCGTCAGCACACCCTTGTGCCTTGTGCCGCTGGCATCCATCACCTCTGCGGTGCTGATGTAACTGTCGATGGCTTCCGCAACGAAACCCCGGTAGAAGGCATCGCGCGCCGCCTCGATCTGGTTTTCGCGGCCAGAACGCGCTTCGGCTTCGGTGATGATCCGCTGATAGGTCGCCGCCAGAACAGGGTTGCGAAAATTGGCGTGAGGCTCCGGTGCGGCACCACCCGGCAGCCATGTTTCGTAGGATGTCGGCCATTCCGTCTCGAAGAAATGGGCGAGCCCCTTGATGGTGGCAGAGACACGCGGCAGCGTTGGATGCCCATGTTCGGCATAATAGATGGCCGGTTCCAGCACGTCGCGCACGCTCATCGTGCCATAGTCGCGCAGCATCAGCATCCAACCGTCGAAGGCGCCGGGAATGACGGTGGCGAGCAGCCCATCGCCAGGGATGAGTTTCAGACCTTCCGACGTATAATGTTCAATCGTCGCACCGCTCGGGGCCGGGCCCTGGGCACAGATGACCTCCACCTTGTCCTTCTGCTTCGAATAAAACACGGCGGGCATATCACCGCCCGGACCGCACAGATGCGGCTCGACGATCTGCAGGACGAAACCGGTGGCGACGGCGGCGTCGAAAGCGTTGCCACCCTTCTCGAGGATCGCCATGCCGACGGCCGAGGCGATCCAGTGGGTTGAAGTGACGACGCCAAAGTTGCCAAGGATTTCAGGGCGTGTGGTGAAATCAGTCATTCCGATATTCCTTATAAAAAATCATGCTTCGCGCGGATCGAGCGCATCGCGCAGGCCATCGCCCAGAAGATTGAAACCGATGACGACGAGGAAGATGGCAATGCCGGGCCACATCGTCATCCATGGCGCCTGGCTCAAGAAGTTCTTGGCGGTGTTCAGCATCGAACCCCAGGAAGGCGCCGGCGCCTGCTGGCCAAGCCCGAGGAAGGAAAGGCTCGCCTCGGCGATGATGGCGGTCGCCACCGTCAGCGTCGCCTGCACGATGATGGGGGCAAAGACATTCGGTAGGATGTAGCGGGTCATGATGTCGATGTGGTTGAGGCCGATAGACCTTGCACCCTCGACATAATCCTCCATCTTGACGGCCAGCACCTGCCCGCGCGTCAGCCGCACGAAGATCGGCATGGCCGAAAGGCCGATGGCGATCATCGCATTGGTAAGGCTCGGGCCGAGAAAGGCGGCAAGCGCAATCGCCATGATCAGGAACGGCATGGCGAGTAGCGCTTCGGTAATGCGGGAGATGACCATATCCGAACAGCCGCCGAAATAGCCGGAGATCAGCCCGAAGGGGACGCCGATCACCACCGCGATCATGACGGATACGACGCCGGCCATCAGCGAAGCGCGGGCGCCATAGATCATGCGCGAGAGAATATCGCGGCCGAGATCATCCGTGCCGAGCCAGTGGGCCGCCGACGGCGCCTTGCGAATGGCCGACCAGCTGGTCGCAACCGGATCGGCAATCGGCAATATTGGCGCGGCAATCGCCAGCACGGCGAAAAACAGCACTATGAGTAAGCCGGCGAGCGCCGACTTGTTGCGCTTCATTTTTTTCCAGGCGCGGCTTTCCTGCCGTGTCGCCGGTATCGAAAGGTTTTGATCCAGAACGGTCATGATATCAGGGCCTTAGATTGTCGCCCTGAGGCGGGGGTTGAGCAGGACATAGGCAATGTCGGCCAGGAGGTTCATGAGGATGAAGCCGACGGCGGTGCAGAGCACGATGCCCTGCACGACGGCATAATCACGGGTGAAGACCGCGTCGACCGTCATCTTGCCGAAGCCGGGAATGGTGAATATCTGCTCCGTCAGAACTGCACCGGCCAGCAGTTCCCCGAACAGCAGCGCCAACAGCGTGATAACGGGCAGAAGCGCGTTGCGGAAACTATGCGACAGGATGATCTCCCGCGGCGAAAGCCCCTTGGCGCGGGCGGTGCGGATGTAATCGGAACTGAGCACCGCCACCATCGCCGAACGCGTATGGCGCATCAGCGTCGCCGCCAGTGCGTTGCCCAGCACAAAGGCGGGCATGATCATGGTTTCGATGGAGCGGACAGGGTCGACGAAGATCGATTCATAACCGGATGCCGGCAGCCAGCCGAGTTTCACCGACACCAGCAAAATGAGCATAATGCCGAGCCAGAAATTCGGGATGGACAGGCCGGAAAGCGCCACGATATTGGCCGTGTAGTCAATCCAGGTATTCTTCTTCACGGCGGCCAAAATGCCGATCGGAATTCCGATGACCATGGCAAAGAACATCGCCATGACAGCCAACTGAATGGTCACCGGCAGCTTCTGACCGATCAGTTCCAGAACCGGCTGGTTCGTGCGCAGCGAAATGCCGAAATCGCCGGTTACCACGCCGCCCAGCCAGTTGACGTATTGGAGTGGAACCGGGTCGTTAAGACGGTATTTCTCGCGCAGAAACTCAATCGTCGCGGGGTCGCGCTCCTCGCCCGCCATCGCCAGGATGGGATCGCCCGGCAGAAGTTTCTGCAGCGAGAAAACGAAGATGGAAATGATCAGAAGCGTCGGGATCGCGACCAGCAGTCGCTTGCCGATATAAACAGGCATGGCATTGCCCCCGTTTTGGTCCGGTCTTGGCGGCCGCACGGCAAGCCGCGCGGCCTATGCGAAGTGGTCAGTCCTTGGAAACGCCGAGGAGGCGGATCATGCCGTCAGGCGACGGCGCCCAGCCCTTGACCTTTTTGGAAATGGCATAGGCATAGGGCTGGTGGCCGAGGTAGATGATCGGCATGTCATCGTTGAGGATGACGCTTGCGGCGTCGTATTTTTCCTTGCGGACCGCGTCGTCGGTCGAAGCGCGGGCCTCGTTCAGCAGCTTGTCCACTTCAGGATTGCAATATTTCACATCGTTGATGCCGCCCTTGCAGGTGACGAACTGGTGCAGGTTGCCATCGGGATCGATACGTCCCGACCAGTCGGAGCGGCTGAGCTGATAATTGCCCGCAGTCTGCTCGGACAGAAGCGTGGCAAATTCCGTGGCCTTCAGGGTGACGTTGAAACCGGCCTCCGCCACCATGGACTGGATGACCTGCATCATCTGCGTCTGCGTGGTGTTATTGGCATGCTGAAGCTCGACATCCAGCGTCTCGTAACCCGCCTCCTTCATCAACTGCTTGGCCTTGTCGATATCACGCGGCGGAACCGGCAGGTTTTGGTTGAACCAGGGGCTTGTGGGCGGATAAGCCTGATTGCCGGCCTTGGAGGTGCCTTCAAAAACAATCTGGCCGATCGCTTCGCGATCAATCGCGTAGGAAAAGGCCTGACGCAGGCGCTTGTCCTTGCCGAGCGGATTATCCGCGCGCGCGCCATTGTTGATGTTGACATACATGGCCATGTAGCCCGGTCCGATGACATCGGCATAGTTCAGTTTGGGGTCATTCTTGACGGATTCCGCATCGGAAGCCGAGATGCGCTCGGCGAGATCGAGATCGCCGGCACGAAGGTTCGCAAGCTTCACCGTGGTGTCGGGGATCGGGAGATAGACGACCTTGTCGACGAGGATTTTGTCCTTGTCCCAATAGTCAGCAAATTTCTCGAGCACGATGCGATCCTGCTGAATGCGCTCGACAAATTTGAACGGTCCGGCGCAGACCGGCTTCGAACCGAAATTGGCGCCCAGTTCCTTGGCCGCTTTCGGTGCGACGATCATGCCGGCGCGGTCGGAAAGCTGTGCCAGAAGGGTAACGTCAGGCGTCTTCAAGGTGAATTTGACTTCCAGCGGTGCTGCCGCCTCGACCTTCTCGACGGAGGACAACTCGCTCTTGCGGCGGGATTCCGGCAGCGTCATGTTGCGCTCGATGGTGGCGACGACGGCCGCCGCATCCAGCGTTTCGCCATCGTGGAACTTGACGCCATCGCGGATTTTCATGGTCAGCACCTTGCCGCCTTCGGACCAGGCCCATTCGGTGGCAAGCTGGGGCACGATCTTCATGTCCTGCGAGATATCCACCAGCTTGTCGCACATGGCGGTGTAAACGATGCGGCCGACGAAGGTGCGCGATTGCGCGGGGTCGAGCACATCGGCATCGTCATTGAGGCCGATGCGCAATTCGGACGATAGCACCGGCGAGGCCAGAAATACGCTTGCCAACAGCGCCGCAGTCAATGTCTGGATTTTCTTCATGTTCGTTCCTCTGGTCAGGTTATTTTGACTTTTTGTCATTGGCCGCCCCGTGAGGGGCGACAGTTTTCATCCGTGGCCTCAAGAGGCCTCAGTCATCGAACTAACAGCTTCGGCCGCATCGCCCTTCCCGACGCCTTCCTCCAGAAAGCCGAGAGACGTGGCGCGGATCAGCCTTTCCTGATGCATGAGAAGATGCTGACGCATGGCTTCACCGGCTCTGGCGGGATCACGGTCGGCGATGGCGTCGACAATGGCCATATGCTGTTCGAAAGACGCCCTGCCGTTTGCGCCGCTGCGCCGGGCAAGCTCCCGTATCGACTGCCAGGCATCATCCTGACGCACGCGGTTGATGACATCGAAGATGGACAGGAAAAGTTTGTTGCCAGCGCTCTGGGCAATCTGGCGATGAAGCGAGCCATCCCATAATTCCTTGGCGTCGGCATCCGTGCTCTGACCGGTCTTTTCGACAAGGGCGCGCATACGCTCCACCTCGTCCGGCTTGGCGCGCAAGGCCGCGAGCTGCGCCAGCTGCGGCTCGATGCGTAGGCGCACTTCCATGATTTCCATGAAATCCGTCCCGGCGACCAGTTCCGTGACCTGGGCGGACCAATCATCCGGTTTTTCACCCACAAAGGTTCCGGCCCCCTGCCGCCGCCATATGAGGCCTTCGGCTTCCAGAACCTCAAGAGCGCGACGAACCGCACGACGACCGACATTGAAGGTTTCCGCGAAGGCCCGCTCCGTGGGCAGGCGACGGTCTTTCGCAAGATCCTGCGTCTGAACGTACTCCCGCAACTTCGCAAGCGCGTAGTTGGAGTTGTCGTTGGGGTTCACCGTCACGTCGCACCATTTACCGAACCAATCTTACATTGGTTCATTTGGTGAGAAATTTTTGCCGTCGTCAAGCTTATTTTTAAGCGGCAATAACTGACGCTCAAAATATGGGCATGTGGCGTTTTTGAGGGTGAACGGCGGGCGCTGGGCGATTGGGCGCTATAGACGCACCCACCCCTCCTGAAGATCGATGGAGAGCCTGATGCGCCCCGACAGGCGCTCGCCGGGGCCAACCGTCATCAGACCCTGCCCTTCTCGCTGCGCCTGGGGCAGGCCAAGCGCTCCGGCGGCCATGGAAACGGGTTCAAGACAGAGATAACGTTCCATGCGGTGTACGGCGAGATGGCCGAAAACCGCATCGGCTTCGAGCCGTAGTGAAAACCTGTCGAAGTCGACCTGCGCGCTTGACCAATCGGTGAAATGCAATGTGTATCCCGTTGCAGCGGGAATGGCGGGTTTCGGGCGAGGTGCCGGCGGCTGGCCGGTTGGCACGTTCTGCGCGTCCAGCGGATATTGCAGTTTGGCGTCCGTCCGCGCATCGCAACCGAGCCCGGCCGCCAGATAGGGATGCCAGCCCAGCGACACCGGCGCAGGCACATTAGCGCGATTTGTTATCGACAATTCCACGGTCATGCTGTCGTCTTGCAGCAGGAAAGACTGCTCGGCGCGGAAGGAAAACGGCCACTCTTCGTCAGCCTCGTAGTCCAGTGCCAATGCGACCCGATCCGACGACAGGTCCGAAATCTCCCACGGCCGGCGGTGAGCCGGGCCATGCATGGCGTCAGGCGCAAGCGCCGGATGCGGCAGTAGGTCATGGCGGATAGCTGTATGGACGAAGGACCCGCGATAGAGCCGGTTGTGATAGGGAAACAGCGGGTATGCGCCAGCCCTCGGCCAGTTGAACGGCTCGAAATCCTGCTCCGTTATCGGCACCAGAATATCGCCGTAGTCCGCGTGCCACAGATGGGTCATCCTGCCACCCCAGGCGGGGCGCAGGCGGGCAGAGAGCCGCCCGCAGGCAATCGTAACCGTTTCAGGCGAAGGCATAGGAGCCGTCAGGCCGTTTCGGCACCCGTCTTTGCCAATGAACATAGCCATCTTCCTGCATGGCTTTTTCATCCATCTCGACACCCCAGCCTGGGCGGTCGGGCCTCAGCTCCAGATATCCGTCCTTCGGCAGATAGGGGTCGACGACATAGCGGGTTTCGTCCTCGCGTTTTTCGAGATCGGTGCCGCCATAGACGTAGCATTGCCCTTTCGGCAGCCGGTATTCGAGAATCCGGAAATTCTGCTGGGCAGCGGAAAAATGCACGTTGACGGCGGTGGCGAGCGGTCCCATCGGGTTATGCGGCGCGATGCTGACGAAGTGGGCTTCCGCGAGCGTGGCGATGCGGCGCATCTCCGAAATGCCGCCGACAACGCAGATATCCGGCTGGATGATATCCGCACCCTTTACCTGAAGAAGACGCAGGAACTCATTGCGATTATAAAGGCTTTCACCAGTTGCCAGCGTGCAGTTCAGCCCCTGTTTCAGGTCTCCCCACATCTCGATGTTTTCCGGGCGCAGAGGCTCTTCGAAGAACAGCGGATCATAAGGGGCAAGCGCATTGCCAAGCTGGCGGGCGGCCGCTGGCTCGAAAATTTTGGCATGGGCGTCAAAGGCGATGTCGTAGTCGGGCCGCACCGTTTCGCGAAGCGAACGGAAATATTCGGCGGAACTGCGCACAACCTCGCCCCAGCGATGGGCGTGGATATCGAGGCGCCACGGGCTGAGCTTGAAGGCCGTGAAGCCCCAATCCTCGTTGAGACGGTCGAATTCCTCCTTTGCCGCCGGCGCATCCGGCGCGGTGTAGACACCGGCATAGACCTTGATACGGTCGCGCACTTCGCCGCCCAGCAGCTTGTAGACCGGCACGCCCGCCGCCTTGGCCGCGAGGTCCCAGAGGCAATGATCGAGCGCCGAGATCGCCGACAGACCGAGCGCTCCAGGCGGAAAGCGGTTCTGCTGGAGCAGGAGATTATAGAGATACTCCACCCGAGTCGGATCCTGACCGGCGAGGAATCCGTAGAGGTAATCCAGCACCGGCGGCAGGGCGAGATCGGGGCCGTGATTGTAACATTCACCCCAGCCGGTCAAACCGTCATCGGTATCGAGAGCGACGATGACACGGGGGCGGTCCTTGTCGCGGGTGACGAATACCCGCATGCGATCGATTTTCATGCTTCAGTTTTCCTCATGAATTGCAGCGTGCGAGGCCCGGCATCATCGCGCGACGGCCCCGTTCTTGACTTCGGATGGTTCGACGTAGCGGAATCTGCGGGTACGGTCCCGGTCGCGTGGGTCCGGGCGCGGAATGGCGGAAAGAAGCGCCTGCGTATAGGGATGATCCGGCGCGTTGCAGACCTTTTCGGCGTCTCCCACTTCCACCAGCTTGCCGCGATACATCACGCCTACGCGGTCACACATATAGCGGATGACGCCGATATCGTGACTGATGAAGATATAGGCGAGCCCCAGCTCGTCCTGCAGCCGCATCAAAAGATCCAGCACCTGAAACCGCACCGAAACATCGAGCGCCGAGGTCGCCTCGTCCGCCACGATGATACGCGGCTTCAGGGTTATGGCGCGGGCGATGCCGATGCGCTGGCGCTGGCCGCCGGAAAAAGCGTGCGGGTAACGTTCACGTCCGGCCGGATCGAGACCCACCTGCTCCATCAGGGCGCAGACACGCTCATCCAACTCCCTGCCCCTGGCAATGCCGTTGACCAGCAACGGCTCGCCGATGACCTGTGCCACGGTCATGCGCGGATTGAGCGAGCCGAACGGGTCCTGGAAAACCATGCGCAGCTCACGCCGTGCGGCTTTCAGCTCGGGACCTTCTATCCTGGCCAGATCGACCACGCTGCCATCTGCCCGGCGATAGAGCATCGCGCCGCCGGTCGGATCGTAAAGGCGCATGATGGAGCGGCCCATCGTGGTCTTGCCGGAACCGCTTTCGCCGACGATGCCGAGCGTCTCGCCCGGCAATAGCTTGATCGACACGCCATCCAGCGCCTTCATCTCGCCGAAATGCATGGAAAGGTCATTCACTTCGAGCACCGGCGCGGCCGTGAGATCGAGCGGAGGTCGCGCAAGCCGGATTTCAGCCTTCTGCTCCAGCTTCAGCACGGAGCCGATCAACATGCGGGTATAGGGGTCCTGCGGATTGTGGAATATCTCATCCACGGTTCCATATTCCTTGGCGACCCCATGGTGCATGACCAGCACGTCGTCGGCAATCTGCGCCACCACACCCATATCGTGGGTGATGAACAGCACCGCCATGCCATGCGCCTTTTGCAGCCGCGATATCAGGTCGAGGATTTCGGCCTGTGTCGTTACATCGAGCGCCGTCGTCGGTTCGTCGGCGATCAGAAGCTGCGGTTTGCAGGCCAGCGCCATGGCGATCATCGCACGCTGGCGCATGCCTCCCGAATATTGGAAGGCGTAGCGATCCAGCGCCTTTTCGGGGTTGGGGATTTCCACCTGCCGCAACAGTTCGATGGCCTCGGCGCGCGCCTGCGCCTTGCTCATCTTGAGGTGCAGCCGCAGGACCTCGGTGATCTGGTCACCAACGGTATGCACGGGTGAAAGCGACGACATCGGCTCCTGAAAGATCATCGCGATATCAGCGCCGCGCACCGAGCGGATGGCACGGCTGCGCGGATCGAGCTTTGCCAGATCCAGAGAGGTGCCGTCGGCGCGGTTGAGGATGATCGACCCGGACGCAATGCGACCGGGACTGTCGATGATCTGCAGGATGGAGCGGGCGGTGACGGATTTGCCGGATCCGCTTTCGCCAACGACGCAGAGGGTCTTGCCGGGATCGATGGAGAAAGACAGATCGTTGACGGCCCGGAAAACGCCGTTTCTGACCGGAAATTCAGTGACCAGATTGCGGACTTCAAGCAGCGGTTTGGCTGGCTTCATGGAAAGAATGTCGCTCATCCGGGGCCTCACTTGTTATAGGGGTCGGCTGCGTCGCGCAGGCCGTCGCCGAGCAGATTGAGAGCCATGACGGCAATAACGACAGCCACACCGGGCAGGAACAGCCAGGGTGCGGTTGCAATCGAGCGGATATTCTGCGCCTCGCGAAGCAAAACGCCCCAGGAAATCGTCGGCGGCTGCAGACCGAGACCGAGGAAGGACAGCGATGTTTCCGCAAGGATCATCGCCGGAACCGCAAGCGTGACCGAAGCGATAATATGGCTCGAAAAGCTCGGCAGCATATGGCGGAAGATGATGCGCCCTTCCGGCACGCCATCCAGCCGGGCCGCGGCCACGAACTCTTCGGTCCTGAGCGACAGGAACCGGCCGCGCACGACACGGGCGAGTTGCGCCCAGCCGGTCAGAGACAGGATGATGGTGATCATCATATATTGCAGCGTGGCAGGCCAGCCCTGCGGCAGGGCGGCGGCCAGCGCCAGCCAGATGGGAATGGTGGGGAGCGACAGCACGAAGTCGATCACGCGCTGCATGACGAAATCGATGCGGCCGCCGTAATAACCGGATATGCCACCGAGAACGACGCCGAGCAGCAGCGAGAAGAACACGCCGACAAGACCAATGGACAGGGAAACCTGCGCGCCCTGCACAACGCGACTGAAGACATCGCGCCCGAGACGATCCGCGCCGAAGAGGAAGAGCGGCCGCGTTTTGTCGGTGGATGCCAGCAGATGGAGGTCCGTGGTGAACAGGCCGAACACGGAATATTCGTAACCGCGACCAAAAAGCTGAACCGGAATTTTCTTCGCCGTATCCTCGACGAAGACCGCCGCAAGCGTCTCCGGATTGCGGGTCAGCTTCAACGGATAATAGTGCAGCCCGAGCGAGAAACCCTCGGTCGTATCGATGAAGTGGACGCGCTGCGGCGGATGGAAGGTGGCGCGGGCATTCTGCAGCACAGGATCGTTGATGGCGAAGAAGCCCGGCACCAGCGCGACGATATACATGGCGATGGTGATGAACAGGGCGGCCATGGCCAGCTTGTGGCGTTTGAACGCCCACCAGATGAGCTGCCACTGCGAAGCGACGGCGGCGCGGTCCTGCCGGGCATTGGTGGTCATGGTGATATCGCTCATGGCGCCCTCCTATTCGAGCCGGATGCGCGGATCGACCAGCGCAAGCAGGATGTCGCTGATAAGCGAACCGATCAGCGTCAGCGCGCAGATCAGCAGCACGAAAGCGCCGGCGAGATACATGTCCTGCGCCATCAGCGACTGCAAAAGCAGCGGCGCGGCCGTCGGCAGATTGAGCACGATGGCGACGACCACGGAGCCCGAAATGAGATTGGGCAGCAGCCATGCGATGGTGGAGATGAACGGATTGAGCGCAATTCTGAGCGGATATTTCGTCAGCAGCTTGAACTCGGACAATCCCTTCGCCCGCGCCGTGGTTACATAGGGCTTGGGCAATTCATCCAGCATATTGGCGCGCATGACGCGGATGAGGCTTGCGGTGGAAGACACGGCAAGGATGGCGACCGGCAGCCAGATATGAGCCATCAGGTCCATCATCTTGGCGATGCTCCACGAGGCGGTCTCATATTCCGCGGAAAACAGCCCGCCGACATCGGCCCCGAACTCTACCGCCGCGACATACATCAGCACCAGCGCCAGCAGGAACGAGGGTATGGAAAGGCCGAAAAAAGAAAAGGCAGTGAAGAGATAGTCTCCTATCGAATATTTGCGCACGGCGGAGAAGACGCCGATGGGAAGCGCGATGGCCCAGGTTGCAAGAAGGCTTGCGATGGCCAGAACCAGCGTCAGCGCCATGCGCTCCCAGATGAGGCCTGAAACCGGCTGCTGCCATTCGAACGAAATGCCGAAATCGCCGCGGCTGACGATGCCCCATATCCATTTCAGATATTGCACGATCATCGGGTCATCGAGGCCGAAACGTTCGCGCAGCTGCGCCGCCGTATTGTGGTCGATGACCTCGTTGGAGGCGGCCAGTGTGGCGATATAGGTCGTCACATAGTCGCCGGGCGGCAGCTGGATCAGGACAAAGGCAAGGAAACTGACGGCAAACAGGGACGGTATCATCCACAGCAGGCGTTTTACGATGAAAAGCAGCATGTCGTTCTCGCAATCACATTGTGCCGCACGCACCGCCTTCCACTCAGGAGACGGGCTGTGGGTGGTCGAAACAACCTGAGAGGCGTCGCCGCGTTACGGCAGCGACGCCCATGTGGCGTTATCAGCTTGTGAAGGTGAACTGTTGCGGCAGCGCCGGGCCGGGATTGGGCCAGGTCCAGCTGTCGGGTTCCGTTTCCGGCACGTTGCGCAGATTGTTGCGGATGATGCCGAAACCGCCCACCGCAAGGCAGAGGCCGATCGTTTCGAACTCTTCCGCCGTAATGTCGAAGATCTGCTTCATCTTCTCGCCGCGCTTGGCAAGGTCGGCCGTGGAGCGCGCCTCATCGAAAAGCTTGAAGCGCTTCTTCTGGCTTTCTGGCGGCTCCTCGCCCTTCTGGCCGTTGGATGTATACCAGAGCGCCCACGGAATGGCGTAACGCGACCCCTGAGGGTGGAAGGCGAAGAAATCGCGCGGGTCGAGCATCGGATCGAGACCGCCGGGACCGGGCCAGACGGCGGCATCATGGGCGTTGTCATCGCCGCGTGTATAATAGAGCGCGCGTTCGATGGTATTGACCTTGATGTCGACGCCGATCTGCGCCCATTGCGCCTTCACCAGCTCCAGCGCATCGACCAGATCGGGATAGAGCGTCGGGATAACATCGATGGAGAAGAAGATCGGCTGGCCATCGGGACGAAGCCGCATGCCGTTGCCGTTCTTCTTGTCGTAACCGGCCTTGTCGAGAAGCTCGTTCGCCTTGTCGGTGTCATATTCGGTGAATTGCCGCGCCAGCTTTTCATTGTACCAGGGATGTGTCGGACGTGGCCCGGCCTGATACCCTTCGCTTTGGCCGAAATAAACGATGTCGATGATTTCCTGCCGGTTGAGCGCAATGGACAATGCCTGACGGAAAGACTTGTCTGCAAACATCTTGCGCATTGCCGGGTCTTTGTGGGTGATGTTCAGGTAAATCTGGCACTGCTGCGCGGCAGACGGCACCAAAGTCAGCAGGCGGTAGTCACCCTTTTTCATGTTCTGCGACAGGGTCGGCTTGTTGGCGAGAACGCTGATATGGCGCTCCTGAATGTCGATCTTGCCGGAAATGACGTTCAGCATCAGCGATTCGACATCCTGCGAAATGCCGAAATTGATTTCATCGATATAGGGTAACTGGTTACCTTCGGTATCGACCTGCCAGAAGTATGGGTTGCGGGTCATGACCACCCGTGTCGCACCGCCGGAGTAAGGCTCCTTCACCACCCATGGATCAAGCGTCGGCTTTTCGACATTCGACCAGCGGGAGGGAATTTCGATATCCCCGCATTTGGCGCGGAACAGTTCGGTCCAGCTGGAGACGCCCGCCGCCTTCACATCAGCATCGAGCGCCGTGTTGTATTTCGGCAGGAACTTGCTGCAATAGTGTTTGGGAAACAGCGTCGGATGCTGGCCAAGTGGCGTGGCGAGGTTTTCGAGATAAAGCGCATTCGGCGCGGCGAATTTGAACTTTACCGTGAAATCGTCGACTTTTTCGACATCGACCGCCTTGCCGGCCACGGAGAGCTGCGCCGGCGTGGCACTGTAAAGCTCCTTGTTCTTGATGCAGTCCTCGATGGCGAACACCACGTCATCTGCGGTGAAGGGGTGGCCGTCCGACCATTTTGCGCCCTCCAGCAAATGGAAGGTGAATTGCGAGGCATCGTCGTTGACCTCCCATTTCACCGCAAGGTTCGGAAGAACCTCGGTGAAATCCATGTTCCAGCGAACAAGGCCCTGATTGCCGACCATGCGCAGGATGCCGTTATGGTCCGACGAACCGCGCAGGCCACGGCGCAATGTGCCGCCATAGGTGCCGATTTTCTCGTGCGGCGTCACCACCATCGGATTTTTCGGCAGGCGTTCGGCCAAGGGCGGCAATTTGCCGTCCTTTACCAGCGCCTCCAGTTCCGGCGCCTGCTTGCCGGCAGCAGCCCGCGCCGAGGCTCCCATGACGGAAAGTGCGGCCACGCCGCCAACACCCGCCATAAAGGTTCGGCGCGTTACGCCCAGTGAAAATGCTTCGCCATCGCGCATCGACAATCCTCCCAAAAAATCACCGGCAGCGAGACGGCTTTCACCGAACCGCGACGGCCCTCCCGGCCAGCCAGCAAGCCGATCCTCCATCGGCAGGGGCAGACCATATGGGCGTTTTCAGATGATTACAAGTATTGACAGATTTTTACATCTTTTTTATCTCTAGACCGGATTTCAGGATCAGGCTTGAAGAAAAAATCGGTACGACAGCCCCCCGCGCATAAAAACTCCGGTATTTCTGTTGCGATTAAAATGCAGGAAACCCATTAACTTCAGCGATTTGCAACGAAAGGGCTGCTGATGGACAATCACACTGCATCTGCCGCCGCTCGAGGCGAAACTCGGCTGAGCGACATCATCTACGAAAAAATCGTCGGCATGATTTCGGACGGGCGGTTTCCTGTGAACGAGCGGCTGCCATCGGAACAGAATCTGGCGTCGCTGTTCGGTGCATCGCGGCCGGTTGTGCGGGAAGCGCTGGAGCGGCTTCGGAACGACGAGCTTATCGTTTCGCAAAAGGGATCCGGCTCCTATGTACGCCAGCAGCCGGATTCTTCCGTGTTGCAACAGGTGCCGGTCGGCTCGCTGGCCGACGTGCAGCGTTTTTTTGAGTTCAGGGCCGGATTGGAGGCTTCCGCGGCTGAGCTTGCGGCGCGCAACTGGCAGGCCGCTGACAGGGTGCGGATCGAGCAGGCGATTGCCGCGCTGGAACAATGTCTCGAGCGCAACGATCTAGGTGCTGAGGAAGATTTCGCCCTGCACGAAGCCATCGCGAAGGCGAGCCACAACCAGTTCCACATCACGGTGCGGATCTGGTTCAAGCCGCATTTCGCAATCGGCCAGTCGGTGACACGTAGCCTCAGCCTCAAGCGGACGCCGCAGCATGTGCGCGAAGTCCAGAACGAGCACACGGCAATCGTGGAAGCGATTTTTGCGCGACGGGAGCAGGCTGCGCATGACGCGATGAAAGACCACATATTGAAGGCGCGCGCCCGCATGTTTCAGGGCGTTGGCAGTTAGGCCGCATCCTGCACTGTCGAAAATAGAATCATAAAGGGCGGATGAGGGAGAGGAACCAGTGAGCCAGCCGCATAACATAGAACCGAAGCTCCGTTCCTTGATCGATACCCCGTTGAAGGTCGGCGAATCGCCTGCCTGGGACGATCGAACCGGCGATCTGTGGTTCGTCGATATTCTCGCGCCCGCCATTTTCCGCCTGCATCCCGGCGGAAAACTCGACAGATACGACATGCCCGCCCAGGTCGGCTGTCTCGGCCTTTGCGACAATGGCTTGATCGTGGCGGGCCTCAGGACCGGCGTGCATCTTCTTAATCCCGCGAGCGGCAAGCTCGATCTTCTCTGCGATCCGGACGGCGGGCGGCCCGACAGCCGCCTCAACGACGGGAAAGTCGGCCCGGACGGCCATTTCTGGGTGGGGACCCGCGATGAGGCCGCGGTACAGACGGGCAATGCACGCCTCTATCGCGTTGCCCCGCATGGCGGCATCGAACGCATCATCGATGGCGGCATGTTCACTTCGAACGGACTTGCCTGGAGCCCGGACGGCAGACGCATGTACCATTCCGACAGCAGCGGCCTCATGTATCAGGCGTTCGATTTCGATGTCGCGACCGGCAGGATCGGCCCGCCCGAACGTCTGCACGATTTCGCGCCGGATGAAGGCAGGCCGGACGGTGCGGCGACCGATTGCGAAGGCTGCTACTGGAGCGCCGGCGTTCAGGCGGGACGTCTCAACCGCTTTTCACCGGACGGCGAATTGTTCGAGGTCTACAGGCTGCCGTTCAAGGGGCCGACCATGCCCTGTTTCGGCGGTCCCGACCTCAAGACGATCTACCTTACAAGTCTCGTCACCGAGACGGACGGAATAACCACAGCAGGTACGGTTGTTGCATTCGATGCCCCGGCCGCCGGCACGCCCGTTCACAAATTCTCCATCTGAAGATGACTTTTGATCTTAAGGAACCCAGTTGATGACGACATTCGATTTTCGCCAGGCCCTGAAGGGCATCTCCGGCGTTCCGGTAACGGCTTACGATGCAAGCGGCGAAGTGGAGACCGGTGTTACCGCCGAGGTTTACGCACGCGTTGCAAAGGCTGGAATCCATAATATCGTCGCGGCAGGCAATACCGGCGAATTCTACGCCTTGACGCCTGCAGAAATTCTGAAGGTCTATGAGGCCGCGATAGAAGGTGTCGGCGGGAAAGCCCCGGTCACGGCGGCTATTGGACGCTCTCAGCGCGAAGCGCTCTCCTTGGCACGTCAGGCAAAAGAAATGGGCGCATCCGCCGTCATGTCGCATCAGCCAGTCGATCCTTTCGCAGCCCCGCAATCGCAGATCGACTACTTTACCGGCCTCGCTGAAGGCAGCGAACTGCCGCTGGTCGCTTATGTCCGGGCGGACGGCTTTTCGGTCGATGACATGGTGCGGCTTGCGAGCCACCCGAATGTCGCCGGCATCAAGTTCGCAACGACCGACATCATGCTTCTGTCGCGCGCGATTGCCGCTTCCGATCCGAACGGCGCTCTATATGTCTGTGGACTGGCTGAAAGCTGGGCGGCTGCCTTCGCGGCGGTTGGTGCGCGCGGCTTCACCTCCGGCCTCGTTAACGTGGCGCCGCAATTTTCGCTGCAAGTTCATGAGGCACTGACCTCAGGCGATTTTACGGCTGCACGAAAGATTGTTCAAAAGATCGAATTGTTCGAGCGGCTGCGCACACGATATCGCAACGGCGCCAATGTGACCGTTGTGAAGGAAGCCATGGACATACTCGGGTTCAAAGTTGGCCCGGTGCGAGCACCGGGACTGGCGCGTCTGGATAAAGAGGACCGTGCGACCCTTGAGGGACTGCTTGCCAGCTGGTCTTGATGGCGCCGCACCGTCCAGCTGCAAATTACGCAAATGACGGGGCGCGGTTCATCTGACGTGATCCGAACCGCGCCGCCTCGCCTTGATCGATCATGTGCCGGCCAAGAGCTGGCACATGAGTTTTTGCCAGAACGCCTAGCCGAATAGCGCCAGACTGCTTTTTACCGTGACCCACACGCCCCAGAGAAGCGGAATACCAACCGCAGCCCAGGCAAGAGCGGCCTTGGCGTCCAGTCCACCGCGACCGATCCCGAAGGAGCCTGTCGGCCCGGCATTCGCAGCCGCAGTCTTCGCCTGAAGCGCCGCCACCTCCGAATCCGACATGAACCATTTGTCCGAGAGCGGCCGCACGAAGGCGTTGGCCACGAGGCCGATCGCCAGCATGCCTGCCAGAATATACATGGTGCTTGTGTAGAGTGCGGGTCCGGGTGCCACGCCCGCCGCGATCTGTGCCTCGCGGATGTAATTGACGACGACGGGACCGGCGATGCCGGCAGTCGCCCATGCCGTCAGGAGACGGCCGTGGATTGCGCCGACGAACTGCGTGCCAAAGATGTCCGCAAGATAGGCCGGGATGGTGGCAAAACCGCCGCCATACATGGACAGTATGATACCGAAGGCGAGAACGAAAAGCGCCTTGTTGCCCATCGTCGCAAGCGTCGGCGCCAGCGCGTAAAGAATGATGCCGAGAATGAAGAAGCAGAAATAAGTGTTCTTGCGGCCGATCTTGTCTGACATGGAGGCCCAGAAAAAGCGGCCGCCAATGTTAAAGAGCGAAAGAAGGCCGGTGAAGCCGGCAGCAATCGCCGCAATCTGCGCCTTCTGGCCGGCATCGAGATCAGCAAAACCGACACCCGGAAGGCCGATCAGAGAACCCGCAAAAATTTCCTGCAGCATCGGAGAGGCCATGCCGATGACACCGATGCCGGCCGAAACATTCAGGCAGAGCACCGCCCAGATCAGCCAGAACTGTTTCGTCTTATGCGCGTCGCGCAGATGGACGTGTCGCGTGGTGATCATCGCGCTTTTGGCCGCCGGCGCCGTCCAGCCTTCCGGGCGCCAGCCCGCAGGCGGAATGCGATATCCGAAGGCGCCGGCCATCATGAAGACGAAGTATATCAACGCCATGACGACGAAGGTCTGCCAGACGCCGACAGAGGTTTCAGTCTTGAAGGTATTCATCAGCAGGTTAGCGAGTGGCGCACCGATCATCGCGCCACCGCCGAAACCCATGATGGCCATGCCCGTGGCCATGCCGCGACGATCCGGGAACCATTTGATCAGGGTCGAGACCGGCGAAATATAACCGAGGCCAAGGCCAACGCCGCCAATGACGCCGGCACCCAGCCACATCAGCCACAATTGGTGGGTCATGACGCCAACGGATGCCACCAGAATGCCGCCGCACCAGCAGCAGGCGGAAACGAAGCCCGCCTTGCGCGGTCCCACCCGTTCCAGCCAGCCGCCCCAGATAGCCGCCGAGCAGCCGAGAAGCACGAAGAAAAGCGTATAGATCCATCCAAGATCAGCCACACGCCAATTGCATTCGGTGGTAAACAGTGCGCCGACCAGCGTGAGGCTGGAGCAGCTCGGATCCGTCGCTGGCAACGCTTTCGACAGCGGCAGCCAAAATACGCTAAAGCCATAGGCCATGCCTATGCACAAATGAATGGCAAGCGCTGCCGGCGGCACCAGCCAGCGATTGAAACCCGGTCTTGCGATTATTCGTTCGCGGTCCAAAAACCCGGCTTGCGCCGCCTCTCCCGCCGTTGCGCCTGCTACTGCCATTGACACTACCTCCCTCGTGAATGTCTGGACATCTTTCATTCGCCCCGCCAGGCGAATAGCGATGCCGCCGAACGTCCTCCCATGCGGCGGCAAGCTTCATTCATTTCCGCACGCGTCAGACGCGCGTTGTTTCGGGCACGCTCGGCTCCGAAAGGGATTCTCCCGCAATCGGTCCCTTGCCGCCCGGTGCGCCCTTTGCGTCTTCGCCCAGCCCTACGGCATCGGCCGCTGGCGCGTCTGGCCTTCTGATCTCTCTGGATGCGGCAATCACAAGCGGTAGAAAATCACCGGCACCGGCGTCCACCATCTCAAAGAAGCGCCGCCGCATGCGCGGTTCCCAGAACTTGTTGATATGGGTGGCAACACCATCGATACGGATATCTTCCGGCTGTGACAGAAAAAACGTCGCAATCTGGTTCGCCATCCTCACCAGCTTTTCGTCCGTGTGATTGAGTAACATGATCTACTCCCCGCGCCAGTTCACGTCCCGACGCCACATGATGAGAAGGCCGGGACAAGCCCGGCCCCCGATTATTCCGCAGCTTCCAGCTTGCCGGCGATGCGGCGGGACTGACGCGAAAGCGCATCATATTCTTCCTGCCATTCCGTCGGCCCGTTGGATGGTGAGACCTGAACCGCCGTCACCTTGTATTCCGGGCAGTTGGTCGCCCAGTCGGAGAAATCGGTGGTGATGACGTTCGCCTGCGTGCCGGGGTGATGGAAGGTCGTGTAGACCACGCCCGGCGCCACGCGGTCGGTAATCAGCGCTCTCAGCGTCGTGTCGCCCGACCGGCTGACGAGCTTGATCCAGTCGCCGTCCTTTACACCACGCTGTTCGGCATCGTGCGGATGGATTTCCAGACGATCCTCCTCGTGCCAGACGACGTTTTCGGTGCGCCGTGTCTGCGCCCCGACATTGTATTGCGACAGGATACGGCCGGTGGTGAGCAGCAGTGGGAAACGCGGTCCCGTGCGCTCATCCGTCGCCACATATTCGGTGCGGATGAACTTGCCCTTGCCGCGCACGAAGCCGTCCACATGCATGATCGGCGAACCCTCTGGGAACTTTTCGTTGCAGGGCCACTGCACCGAGCCCTTCTCTTCGAGGTAAGCATAGGAAACGCTGGCAAAACTTGGCGTCGTTGCCGCTATTTCGTCCATGATCTCGGAGGGATGGGTGTAGTTCCACGAAAGACCCATGGCCTGTGCCAGCTTCTGGGTTACTTCCCAGTCGGCATAACCGTTCTTCGGCGACATGACCTTGCGCACGCGGTTGATGCGACGCTCGGCATTGGTGAAGGTGCCGTCTTTTTCGAGGAAAGTGGAACCCGGCAGGAAGACATGCGCATAGTTCGCCGTCTCGTTCAGGAAGAGATCGTGCACCACGACACATTCCATGGCGGCAAGGCCGGCGGAAACGTGCTTGGTATCGGGGTCCGACTGGAGAATGTCCTCGCCCTGAATATAGATGCCCTTGAAACTGCCATCGACAGCGGCATCCAGCATGTTGGGGATGCGCAGCCCCGGTTCGTTGTTGAGCTTCACGCCCCAGAGTTTCTCGAACACATCGCGTGTCGCATCATCGGAGATATGGCGATAGCCCGGTAGCTCGTGCGGGAAAGACCCCATATCGCAGGATCCCTGCACATTGTTCTGACCGCGCAGCGGATTGACGCCCACCCCGGGACGGCCGATGTTGCCGGTCGCCATGGCAAGATTGGCAATCGCCATGACGGTCGTTGAACCCTGGCTGTGTTCGGTAACGCCAAGACCGTAATAGATCGCGCCATTGCCACCCTTGGCATAAAGCCGGGCCGCGCCGCGCAGATCTTCCGCGGGAACACCGGTGAAACGTTCCGTCTCTTCCGGGCTGTGCTGCGGCTCGGCTACGAAAGCAGCCCAGTCCTCGAATTCCGACCAGTCGCAGCGCTCGCGAATGAATGCATCGTTGAACAGCCCTTCGGTGACGATCACATGCGCCAGTGCCGTGAGCACCGCAACGTTGGTTCCCGGCAGCAGCGGCAGGTGGAAAGCGGCCTCCACATGTGGCGTACGCACAAGATCGATACGGCGCGGATCGATGACGATCAGCTTTGCGCCCTGACGTAGCCGCTTCTTCAGTCGCGAACCGAAAACCGGATGGCCGTCGGTCGGATTGGCGCCGATGACAAGCACGACATCGGAATGCTCCACGCTGTCGAAATTTTGCGTGCCGGCAGATGTGCCGAAGGCCTGGCCAAGACCATAACCCGTGGGCGAATGGCAGACGCGGGCGCAGGTATCAACGTTATTGTTGCCGAAACCGGCGCGAATGAGTTTCTGGACGAGGAATGTTTCCTCATTCGTGCAGCGGGACGAGGTGATGCCGCCAATGGACTCTTTCCCATAGGTGCCCTGGATACGCCGGAACTCGGACGCAACGTGGGAGAAGGCTTCCTCCCAGGTGACTTCCCGCCACGGATCGCTGATCTTTTCGCGAATCATCGGGTTGAGGATACGATCTCTGTGGGTCGCATATCCGTAAGCGAAGCGGCCCTTGACGCAGGAATGGCCACGGTTTGCCTGTCCATCCTTCCACGGCACCATGCGCACCAGCTCTTCACCACGCATTTCCGCCTTGAAGGAGCAACCGACGCCGCAATAGGCGCAGGTGGTGACCATCGAATGTTCCGGCTGGCCAATCTCGATCACCGATTTTTCGGTGAGCGTCGCGGTCGGACAGGCCTGCACGCAGGCACCGCAGGACACGCAGTCGGAATCGAGGAATGCCTCGTGCGCGCCGGGCGATACCCTGCTTTCAAAACCGCGGCCTTCGATCGTGAGCGCGAAGGTGCCCTGCACTTCCTCGCAGGCGCGCACGCAACGGGAACAGACGATGCATTTGGAAGGATCATAGGTGAAATAGGGATTGCTTTCGTCCTTCGGCATAAAGCGGGCATTAAGATCGCCCTCCCCGGTGCGGGCCTTGACGTGATTGTCGCCCTCGTAACCATAACGCACATCGCGAAGGCCCACCGCTCCCGCCATATCCTGCAATTCACAATCGCCATTCGCGGCGCAGGTCAGGCAGTCGAGCGGGTGATCGGAGATATAAAGCTCCATCACGCCCTTGCGGATCTGCTTCAGCCGCTCCGTCTGCGTGTGCACGACGAGACCGGCGGCAACAGGCGTGGTGCAGGAGGCGGGGGTGCCGTTGCGGCCCTCCACCTCGATAAGACAGAGCCGGCACGAGCCGAAGGCATCCACCATGTCGGTGGCGCAGAGTTTCGGCACATCGATGCCCGCTTCACGCGAGGCGCGCATGATCGACGTTCCCGCGGGAACAGTTACCTGGCGGCCGTCGATTGTGAGCGTCACCATGTCCGTAGCGTTGGACTTGGGGGTGCCGTAGTCGAATTCAGTTACAAGGGCCATGGTCTTACTCCGCCGCTTCAACACGTGGGGTGGGGGCAAAATCAGCAGGGAAATGCCGGAGCGCGCTCATGACGGGATAGGGCGTGAAACCGCCGAGCGCACAGAGCGAGCCGAATTTCATGGTTTCGCAGAGGTCTTCCAGCAACGCCGTGTTTTTCTCCCGCTCGATTCCGAGCGCGATCTTGTCCACCGTCTCGACACCGCGTGTCGAGCCGATGCGACAGGGTGTGCACTTGCCGCAACTTTCGACGGCGCAGAACTCCAGCGCGAACCGGGCCTGATGCAGCATGTCTGCCGTATCATCGAACACCACGATGCCCGCATGGCCTATCAGGCCACCAGCCGCCGTAAACGCTTCGTAGTCAAAGACCGTGTCGAACAGCGACACCGGGAAATAAGCGCCGAGCGGACCTCCCACCTGCACCGCCTTGACGGGACGGCCGGTGATCGTGCCGCCACCGATATCGTTCACCAGTTGCCCGAGCGTCAAACCGAAGGCGGTTTCGTAAAGCCCGCCATGCTTGAGGTTGCCAGCAAGCTGGATCGGGATGGTGCCGTGCGAACGGCCGACACCGAAATCGCGATAAAACGCCGCGCCACGATCCATGATGACCGGAATGGAAGCGAGCGAAATCACATTGTTGACGACCGTCGGCTTACCGAACAGGCCCTGCAGGGCGGGTAGCGGCGGCTTGGCGCGCACCGTGCCGCGTTTGCCTTCAAGGCTGTTCAGGAGTGAGGTCTCCTCGCCGCAGACATAGGCGCCGGCGCCCATGCGCACTTCCATGTCGAACGCACGGCCTGACCCGAGGACGGAGGACCCAAGAATACCCTCACGCCTTGCGATCTCGATCGCCTTTTCCATGACCCTGATGGCGTAGGGATATTCCGAGCGGGTATAGATGAAGCCCTTGGACGCGCCGACGGCGAGGCCGGCAATCGCCATGCCTTCGATCAGCACGAAGGGGTCGCCCTCCATGATCATCCGGTCGGCGAAAGTGCCGCTGTCGCCCTCATCCGCATTACAGACGATGTATTTCTGGTCTGCCACCGCATCGGCAACGGTCTTCCATTTGATGCCGGTGGGGAAACCAGCGCCGCCGCGTCCGCGCAGGCCGCTCTGGGTCACCTCCGCAACGATATCCAGCGGGGCCATCGTCACAGCTTTTTCAAGACCCTTCATGCCCTGATAGGTGCGGTAATCCTCCAGCGACAATGGATCGGTGACGCCACATCGGGCAAATGTCAGACGCGTCTGGCTCTTCAGGAACGGAATGTCCTTTGTCAGCCCGAGACAGAGGCGATGGTCGCCACCAGTCAGAAAATCCGCGTCAAAAAGCGAGGCGACGTCGCTTGCCTTGACGGGGCCGTAGGCGATACGGCCATGCTCGGTGCGCACTTCGACCAGCACTTCCAGCCAGAGCATGCCACGCGAGCCGTTGCGGACAATCTCGACCTCAAGATTACGGCCAGCGGCCTCGCGGGCGATGGCATCGGCAACACGGTTTGCGCCAACGGCAAGAGCGGCGGAATCGGCGGGAACAAAAACGGTGACACTCATCGGCGCGCCTCCGTCAGAATGTCGCCAAGACAGTCCTCATCAAGACGGGCATGGACTTCGCCATCCAGCATCAGCGCCGGTGCCTGAGCGCAGAGCCCGAGACAGAAGACCGGCTCAAGCGTGACGGAACCGTCAGGCGCGGTTTCGTGCCAGTCGAGGCCGAGGCGGGACTTGATGGTTTCCGCAAGAGGCTCGCCACCCATCGACTGGCAAGCCTCGGCGCGACAGAGCTTTAAGACATGGCGACCATGCGGATGATCACGGAAATCGGGGTAGAAGGTGACGACGCCATGAACCTCGGCGCGCGATACGTTCAGCGCGGATGCGATGATCTGCTTGGCGCTTTCCGGGATATAGCCGAATTCTTCCTGCATTGCGTGCAGGATGGGCAGCAAAGGCCCCTCCAGATGGAGAAATTCATCAATGATGGCGGAAACACGCGCCGCCTCATCTACGGCAACCGCTCGAATATTCATAAGCCAGTCCTCCCAAACCGACAGGGGCAGGGATAACGAGCGGGATATAGTCAATCCTTTCGCCGCCCTGCAGTGCTTGCAAGAATGTCGAGATCGGCGGGATCAGGTCAATAATCAGTTTCCGTCATTTGATAGGAAATTCCTATCAAATGCCTTCTCGGCGGCCCTTTGGCGAGCCTCGTGAAGCAGCGCGGAGACAAGGGGGGTGTGTGGTTCCCGGTGGGTGGCAATCAGGCCCACGAGGTGTTCGGGGTCCGGATCAGTAATCGGGATTATCCTGATCTGCTTAGGAAAACCAAACGATTCCGCGAGGTTACGCGGCATTATTGAAGCCCATTGTCCGGTGCGGATATGAGAAAAAAGCACAATCATCGAGTTGGATTCGAGAGTCGGCTTGGCCTCCACGCCAGCCTCGGCCATGTGCCGGTTGATGATGCGCCTGTTCTGCATGTCCGGAGTTAATAGACAAAGCCTAAGACTGGAAACCTGTTGCCAGGTAACGCTTTCCTGATCAGCAAGTGGCGTTCCGGCAGCCGCGATGAGGTGATAACGCTCGGAATAGAGCGGCACGGTGGTCACGCGTCCGAGCGGCTCATTGTCGAGGTAACTGATTCCCGCGTCGATCTCGAGGTTTTCAATCTGGCTCAAAACCTGCAGCGAGGTGCGGGACGTGACGGAAAAAGTCACATCGGGATGGCGCGCCTGGAAGGATTCGGTCAATCGCGGCACCATGGCAAGCGCGGTCGGAATGACGGCCAGACGTATATGTCCGGCCAGGCCCCTACGGGCGGCGCGCATTTCCTCACGCATGGTGCGTGTATCGCCAACGATACGACGCGCCCATTCCAGCACACGCTGGCCTTCCGGCGTCAGCCCCTGATACCGCGCTGAACGCACCACGAGAACGACGCCCAACTGATCCTCCAACTGCCGGATTGCCGCCGACAGGCTGGGCTGGGAGACACCACATTCCTCCGCCGCCCGGCCGAAATGTTCAGCCCGCGCCAATGCAATGAAAAATTCCAGCTTGTCGATCATACGCTCTCCCCCGCGGCGCGCCCGGTTGACCGGTGTGCGCGGGAGAACACTAGAACGTGGCGCGAGCGCCCGCAAATGGCCGCGGGCATTTTCCTGCAGACTAGGCGCAGGCGACGAGGGCCGGCCCCTTCACGCGCGGATAGTCGTAAGCATTGACCTTCGAGGTATTGTAACCGGCGCCAACAAGAGCTTCGGCAAGCTTGATCGCTGCCGTCACGCCATCGATGACCGGAACACCTGTGGCGTCGCGCAGCCGGTCGCAGAGCGAGGACATGCCGGCGCAGCCGAGAATGATCGCTTCTGCCGCATCCTCGCGCTTGGCGGCCTCGATTTCGCGCCGAAGCAGGGCTTCCGCGACCTCCGGGTCTTCTTCAAGGCCAAGAACCGGCAGGTTGATTGCCCGGACCTTCCGGCAATGCCGTTGCGCGCCGTAATCCTCCACCAGATCTTCGATGATCGCGATGGAACGCGGCAGCGTCGTGATGATCGAGAAGCGGCGGCTGATCGTCATCGCCACCTGCACGGCGGCCTGGCAGATGCCGATGACGGGTCCACGCGCCACTTCGCGTGCGGCGTGAAGGCCCGGATCGTCGAAACAGGCGATCACATAGGCATCCACGCCCTGCGCCTCACCCTTGCGGATTTCCGCGAGCAGCCCGGGAAGAGCCATGGCCTCATCCGCCTGCCCTTCGATGCTGACGGGGGTATCGTCAGGATTTGCCGCGGAGACGTGGGTCTCCTTCTGCTTGACCCTTAGCGCGCTATCGAGAGCCTGCGCGGTCATGGAGGCGGTGGAATTGGGGTTTATCAAACGAATATGCATCGCACGCATCCTGATGAGCTGTCACTTGCCGTCAGGCGCGGTGAAATCGGTGATTGGTGGCGCCTTCAAAACAAACTGGCGGTCCGAGGTAATGTAGTTGTCGGCGTGAAGCCGGGCGATCGGCTGGTAGCGATCGGCATCGACATAACGTCCCTCCTCATCGAGGCATTCGTTATGGACATGCATATGAACCACTTCGCCCAGCACCAGCGTGCGGCGGGGGTAATCGATCAGTCGCTCCACCCGGCACTCGAAGGCGCAGGGCGATTGCGCGGCATAACTCGCATCGATCTTGCTGCAGGGCATGGCCGTAAGCTTGGCCATCGACATCTCGTCAACTTCATTGTCGAAGCCGAGACCGCAGATCAGCATCTGCTCCGAAAGCGACATATCGACCATATTGACGACGAACTCGCCAGTGCGGCGGATATTCACCATCGTATCCTTTTCCTCGCCGCTCACCTTCGGCTGAATGCCGAGGACCACGATAGGCGGATCATGCGAAAAGACGTTGAAGAAGCTCATCGGCGCTGCATTGTTATGGCCAGCTTCCGAGCGGGTCGTCACGAGTGCGATCGGCCGCGGACCGATAAAATTCGTCAGAAGGCGGTAGCGGCTCTGGGGCTCAAGCGCGCTGAAATCGAATTCCATGATCGACATCCTAATTTAGTCTACAATTATCTCTCATATTGTTGACAATGTTGCAACCAAAATCCCGTTGATACGGTTGACTTTTTCATTCACATCACGCTTCTCTAGGACGATTGGGGAGTATGTCGAATGAGCGAGCAGGCCGGCCCGTCCACGCAGCAGATTGTCGAGAAAGTATGGCTTTCGATCGCCGAACGCCGGCTGCGTCCGGGGGTGCAGCTGAAAGAAGAGCAACTGGCGACAATCTTTGGCGTCAGCCGTGCCAGAATCCGCCAGGCCTTGTCCGTTCTCGAACGTGACGGACTGGTGACCATCGTTCCCAATCGCGGTGCTTTCGTCTCCAAACCGTCGGTCGAGGAAGCCCGCGACGTCTTCTTCGTGCGCCGTACCGTCGAGCAATGCGTTGTCGAAAGACTTTGCAAATCCGCCACCAAGACCGATCTCAAAAAGCTACGCGACCACGTGGCCAAAGAGCGCGTGGCCAATGCCAAAAACGTCACGACCGACATCATCAAGCTTTCCGGCGGGTTCCACCTTCTGCTTGCGGAAACGCTCGGTTCTCATTTCCTCTTTACCACCATGCGCGACCTCATTTCCCGCTCGTCGCTGATAACAGCCGTTTACCGTAACACGGATCGCTTCAACTGCGGCCCGGACGAACATGCAGAAATCGTCGATGCTATTGCCAACAATGATCCGTCGCGGGCCATCCACCTGATGACCCACCACCTCGAGCATGTGGAAGCGGAGCTCGATCTCAGCGAAATCCGCGACCTTTCCCACGACCTCCGCGCCGCGCTCGGCTGATTTTTCCGCTCATGCGCGATGTCGCTCGCCCGCCCATTGCGTGTCATCTTCGACCAGATGACAGGCAACCCGCGTGCCGTTGGCAAGGCTCTTCACCTTAGGCACTTCTGCCGAACATTGCGCCGTTGCGAGCGGACAACGCGGGTGAAATGCGCAACCCGAAGGCGGCTTCAAAGGGCTTGGCACTTCACCGGCAACAATCTCCCGGTCCCGCTGCGGCGCCTTGATATTAGGGATCGTCTGGAGAAGCAGCCGGGTATAGGGATGGCGCGGATTGGCGAAAAGCTCTTCCGTATCCCCCTCCTCCACAATCCGCCCGAGATACATCACCGCAATGCGGTCCGACATGTGACGAACAACGCTCATGTCGTGGCTGATGAAGAGATAGGTGAGGCCGAGTTCATCCTGCAGGCGGCGCATGAGGTTCAGCACCTGCGCCTGCACCGAAACGTCGAGCGCCGATGTCGGCTCATCGCAGACGAGGAATTCCGGTTCACTCGCCAATGCACGGGCAATGGAGATGCGCTGGCGTTGGCCGCCGGAAAATTCATGCGGAAACTTTTCGCCGTCAGAGGCCGACAGCCCCACAGTCTTCAGAAGCTCCTCCACCCTATCCATCGTCTCAGCCTTGGTCGCGCGCAGCTTCAATTCGCGGATCGGTTCGGCGATGATGTTCTTCACCCGCCAGCGCGGATTGAGCGAGGCATAGGGATCCTGAAAGATCATCTGTGCCGACAGCGGTTTACCCTTGCCGCCTGCCGCGAAACGAAACTCGCCGGCACTTGGCCGAAAAAGTCCCGTTACCAGGCGGGCAACAGTAGATTTGCCACAACCGCTTTCACCGACGATACTGAGACAGCCGCCGGCCGGAACGGAAAAATCGATATCGTTGACGGCCTGCACGAACTGCCGTGGTTTGCGCTCGATGATGCGATTGAGCAGCGGGGCCGAAACGTCGAAGGTTTTCGTCAGGCCCTTCACCGTCAAGGCCGGCTTGCTCAATGCTGCCTTTTGAGATGCGGATTGTGTCATGCTGTGCCTCCTGCATTCAGCCAGCACGCACTGGCGCCGTTGCCGACGGTTTCGAGTTCAGGCCTTTCCCGCCGACAGCGTGGCCCGGCGAGTCCACAGCGTGGATTAAACGCGCATCCGGGCGGGATCGCGTCGAGACGCGGCATTGCGCCGTCGATCTGGTTCAGCCGCTCCACCCGTGCGCCAAGTGACGGGATGGAGGCCATCAAGCCCTGCGTATAGGGGTGGCGCGGTTCGTGCAGCACCTGCTCGACCGGGCCCACCTCGATCAGCCGGCCGGCATAAAGCACCGCCACACGGTCGGCAGCCTCGGCAATGACGCCCATGTCGTGGGTGACGAGCATGACCGCCGTCTGCTTTTCCTTGCACAGCCGCCGCAGCAGGGAAATGATCTGCGCCTGGATCGAGACATCGAGCGCCGTCGTCGGCTCATCGGCAATGATGAGTTTCGGAGAGGCGGCGAGCGCCAGCGCAATGACGACACGCTGGCGCATGCCGCCAGAAAATTGGTGCGGATAATGATCGACACGATCCGCAGGTGATGGAATACCGACATCCTTCAACAGTTGAACGGCCCGTGCGCGTGCATCCGCTTTCGACAGCGGCAGGTGCTGGCGGATCGTCTCGACAAGCTGCACACCGACCGTAAAGAGTGGATTGAGCGAGGTTAGCGGGTCCTGAAAGATCGCGCCGATCTCACGACCGCGAATGCTTTCCATCGCCCGGTCATCCAGTTGATCGATACGGCGCGACCCGAGCCATATTTCGCCATCGGCAATGTGGCCGGGTTTCTCGAGCAGGCCCTGTATGGCAAGGCCCGTCATGGATTTGCCGGCACCGGATTCACCGACAACACCCAGAATTTCACCGGGCCGGATCGAAAGGCTGATATCGGAAAGCGCAGTAACGGTGCCTCGACGGCCGGGAAACTCGACCTTGAGATTGCGGACATCGATAACCGATTGGTTCATGTCAACCATGCTGGGCGACCTCCACCGGATAGCTCGGAGGGAAGATTTCGGAGACGGGCGGATTTGCCCAGCTCCGTTCGGGATATTTTGCAATCAGGCGATCGAACTGCGCCTGCGCCTGTTCACGGGCACGCCGCATGTCGATACGGGCGACCTGCCTTTCACGCATGGAAAGACGGCCGTCGACAAAAACGGCCCGCGTGACCTTGCCCGAACCGCCGGTCACCAGCGTGGTGATCGGATCGATGCTCGGCGCCATGACGGTATCGTCGAGGTCAAAGACGGCAATGTCTGCCCTTGCGCCCGGGGAAAGATGGCCAAGGTCAGATCGTCCAAGAGCCCGCGCGCCGCCAAGTGTGGCCGCATCGAAGAGATCGGCACAGCGGATCTGGTCCGGAGCACCGTCATTGATGCGGCAGGTGATCAGCCCTACGAGCAAATTCATCAGCATGTCCGCCGGGGCCGTATCCGTTCCCATCGCGATATTGATGCCGCGTTTGCGGCAGGAGGAGAAGGATGAGAGCGTGCTGCCACCACGGCTCGAAACCAGCGGACAGTGGACGATGGAGACGCCGTTTTCCGCATAGAGCACCAGATCTTCTTCCGTCGCATTGGTGGCGTGCGGGGCGATCAGCCTTTCGCTGAGCAGCCCGGCCTTGGCGAGCCAGACTGGCGCGGTCGAACCGTGGAGCTTGCGAACCGTATCGACCTCCATGACGCCCTGCGCCATATGGAGACGGAACTTGCAGCCGAGTTCGCGGGCAGCCGCATCGGTGCGCTCTATGAGCGCCAGGGTGGAGGTTTCCACGCGGTCCGGCGCGAGCATGCCGCGCACCAGATCGCCGTGCCTTCCACTCTGCTTTTCGATGAAGGCGATCGCGTCGGCGAGGCCCTGAAAACCACGCTCCTCATCAAAAACAGGCACCATGCGGCCCGGTTCTTCCAGCACCATGCCGCCTGAACGGAAGGCGGGGCTGAGATAAACGCGCAAACCAAGTTCTCCGGCGGCATCGGCGGCCGCCTCGAATTCCGCCACGGTCTCCCCCCATTCGCGATAGAACAGCGAAGCGATGGGGGCTGCCGTGGTGATGCCATTGAGGAGCAACTGCCCGAAGGCGAAACGCTTCTGGAAGGCAAGCTCTTCCGGGGAATACATTTCGTAGGGACCAGCCTCGACATAGGAGCGCGGCCAGACACGACCCTTCGCCCAGCCCGGATGATGATCAATGCCGAGGATCGTCGTATCGAGATCGGAAAGCGCATCGAGATCGATCAGGCCGGGGCTGACGAGCGCATTGCCAAAATCGATACGCCGGGCAACCTCTCCGGGAAATCCATGTCCGACAAAGGCGATCTCGCCGTTTTCGAAGACAACCTCGCCGTTTTTCAGAAGGCGGTGCGATCCGTCCTTGTGCCCGACAACCCAGCTGGCTGTGAGCAACGTCCGCCCTTGCGGCCTTTCGCCAAGTTGCAACGCATTGAGAACGTCGCTCATCACGGCGCCTCCACAATGGCTTTGCCATCTCTCGCCGTAACCCGGCCGCCTTTGACGACCAGCGGCCGCGGCGCGATATCAACAACAGCATGCGCCAACGTTTCGCCGGTCAGCAGCGTGAAGTCGGCAGCACAGCCGATCTCCATGCCGTAATCCTCAAGACCCATGACATCGGCGCCACCCTTGGAAACGACATAGAGGACATGCGCAAGTTCGATATCCGAACGCAGACCGTTTTTCATGCCGATGATCTTGGCGCGATCCAGCATGTCCGGCTGTCCCCACGGACCCCATGTGTCGCGGATGCCATCACAGCCGCCGCCAACGCGCACACCCGCCTCCTTGAGGCGCATGATCGACGGCACGCTTGCCGATGGCGCACCCGTGGTCAGGATGGCGACATCAAGCCGCGCAATCTCGTCGATCAGCCTGCCGACGCGCAGATAGTCGTTCATGCCAAGGGCAAAGGCGTGGCTGATGGCGACGTTGCCCTGCATGCCGTTCGCCCGGATGCGCTCGAAGATGAGCTCCATCGTGAAGGCGCCGAGGTCGGCGGCTTCGTGCAGATGAATATCGATCGGCACGCCGTGTTTTGTCGCCAGTTGAAAAAGAATGTCCAGCTGGCCCTTCGGATCGCGGTCAATTCCGCAGGGATCGATGCCGCCAAGCACCTCGCAGCCTTGCTTCAACGCCTCATCGAGAAGCTCCACCGTGCCGGGCATGACCATGACGCCGGATTGCGGGAAGGCGACGACCTCGATGTCGATGATGCCATTAAGCTTCTCACGGGTTTCCCATATGCCCTCTACCAGTTTCAGGCCATGGGTGGGGTCGATATCGACATGGCTGCGAATATGGGTGCCGCCATTGGCCGCAAGGCCGATCGCATGGCGCATGGACTGGCGATGCGGATCGATGCCGATCTGAACGCGGTTTTCCCGCTCGAAATCGATCCGCTCGCGCAGGATAGCAGCACGATTGTTGACATGCCAGGGCATGCCCCACGTCGTCTTGTCCAGATGCGTATGGGCATCGATAAGACCGGTAACGGCAATTGCTCCCTTGCCATCCTCAACCGGCATGCCGGGTTCGGCGTCAAATGTTCCGAAACCTGAAATCTTGCCGTTCCTGATCAAAATATCGCAGGCTTCGCCCGCCATGGGCCGTACGTTGCGCAGAAGAAGATCGTGCATGGAGCTCACCTCAGTTTCGGATTGAGCGCATCGCGCAGCCAGTCACCCAGAAGGTTGACGGTGACGACGAGCAGGCAGAGTTGGAAGACAGGGAACAGCACGATCCACCAGGAGCCGGAAAACAGGAACTGGTTGCCGATACGGATCAGCGTGCCGAGCGACGGCTGGCTTGGTGGCATGCCAATGCCAAGGAAGGACAGCGTCGCTTCCGTCAGGATCGCCATGCCGAAATTCAGCGTGGCGGCAACCATGATCGGCGTTAACGTATTGGGCAGGATATGCGCCGCCATGATGCGGCGGGCGGGCACGCCGATCAGCTTAGCGGCCTGAACATAGTCCTTGCCGGTTTCTACAATCGCCTGTGCACGGACCGTTCGCGCATATTGCACCCAGGCGGAAAGCGCGATGGCGAGAATGAGCACGGCGGATGCACCGACCTCACGCAGATTGTCGGGCAGCATTTGCCGCACAACTGTCGACACGAGGATGGCAACCAGAATGGTCGGGATGGACAGCGTGATGTCACCGATGCGCATCAGGAGGCCATCGGCAAAACCGCCGAAGTACCCCGCCACCAGACCTGTCGTCATGCCGATGACGAGCGAAAGCAGCACGGAGGCGACACCGATGACGATAGAGATGCGTGTGCCGTAGAGAATGGCCGAGAGCATGTCGCGTCCCTGCGTATCCGTTCCAAGCAGAAACGGCCATTCGCCGCCCTCCTGCCAGATCGGCGGCAGCTCGGCCTTCCACATGTCCAGCGATGCACCGTCATAGGGATTCTGGGGCGCAATCCACGGCGCGAAGACAGCTGCGAGGATCAGGATTGCGAGAATGAGCGCGCTGATCTTGGCCGATTTACTGCGGCTGAACGACCAGTAGAGGTCGCTATCGCGCATGCGGCTGAAAAGTGACCGACGGGCGGTTTTTTCCGTTTGCGAAAGGTCTGTCATGAAACTGGCTCCCTTCGGTCAGCGCGCGGTGCGCAGACGCGGATCGATGACGGCATAGGCGATATCGACGAACGTGTTGAGGACAACGAAGATGAAGGAGATGATGCAGAGATAGGCCGCCATGACGGGGATATCGAGGAAGGTAACCGCCTGAATGAACAGCATGCCCATGCCCGGCCACTGAAACACCGTTTCCGTGATGAGCGCGAAGGCGATGAGCGAACCCACATTCATCGTCGTCAGTGTCACCACCGGCATCAGACAGTTGCGCAGCGCATGACGGAAGTAGATCCGCCAGCGCGGAATGCCGCGGGCCCGTGCGAACTTCACGAAATCGGACCGCAGAACTTCAAGCATTTCAGCCCGCACCAGACGCATGACGAGGGTGATCTGATAAAGCGAAAGCGCGATAGCCGGAAGAATGAGCGCAGCACGCCCGGACGAGGTCAAAAGCCCGGTTGACCACCAGCCGAGCTGAACGACATCGCCACGGCCAAATGCCGGTGCCCAGCCGAGGGAAACGGAAAAGACAAGAATGAGAAGAATGCCGACAACGAAGCTTGGCAGGGACACCCCGACGATCGACAGGAACTGCAGACCTTCCGTGTACCACTTCCCGCGCCGGATCGCCGTCAGAACACCCAGAGGCAGGCCGACGACCAGAGAGATCACGGTGGCAACCAGCACCAGCTCAAGGGTCGCGGGGAACCTTTCCGCGATCAGCGGCAGCACCTGCTGGCCGTTGCGGTAGGAAACGCCGAAATTGCCCTCCGCCGCGTCTTTGACGAACCGCAGATATTGGGTCGGCAGGCTGTCATTGAGGCCGAGCCTCTCACGCAGGGCTGCACGATCCTCCTGCGAGGTCTGTTCGCCGACCATCAGCTCGACGGGATCACCCGCCAGCCGAAAGATGAGAAAGGCGATAAGCGCAACGGAAAGCATGACCAGCACGGCATTTCCCAAACGCTTGATGATGAATACCAGCATTGTTACCTCTCGGACGCGAGCCTGAGCCGCGTAGGCTTTCAGGTTCGATCATTCTCTTCCAGAGATGGGGCAAAGGTTGCGCGGTGCGCAAGAACCACGAACACGATGCAACTTTGTCGACAATTTTTGGCACAGCTTCGTTCGGTTCCACACGTACTCGAATGTCTGCTGAAACAGGCAAGGCGCTCGGTCCAGTGACCGGCGCCTCGCTTGCTGTCCGTCTTATTTGTCGAGCTGGGTCAGCCAATGGCGTGGCTTGTTGTCGGCGCGGAAGTCGACACTTTTGACCTTGGCCAGCATCGCCCACGCAATCGGCTGCTGATGCAGCGGAACGAGCATGGTCTCGTCCTTGGCGATTTTCAGTGCGGCTTCTTCGAGCGCCAGACGCTTCGTATTGTCCTGCTCCTGCGCCGCCTGCGCGACAAGCTTGTCGATCTCGGGATTGGACCAGCCGCCATAGTTGGAGACGCCCATCGCGCCCTTGCGGGTCGAGAGGATCTGCGACAGCATCGAGAAGGCGTCGAGTGTCGGCTCGTTTGCCCAGCTGAGGTTAAAGACGTCAGCCTTGCCGCCATTGCGCTTGGGTGACTGCACGGAACGTGGTGCAATGTCGATGGTCGGCTGGAAACCACCACGCTTCAACATGTTGGCAACGCCCGAGCAGATATCCTCCTCGTTGACGCTCTCGTCATTCATGCAGGTATAGGTGAAGGCAAGGTTCTTCATGCCCGCATCGGCAAGCAGCTTCTGCGCCTTGGCCGGATCGGCCGGCTCGAACGTGTCGAGAGATTTGGCATAACCAGCGATCTCAGGTGCGATCAGCGAGCCGGACGGCCTTGCAAGACCACGCATGACTTTCTTGTTGATCAGGTCACGATCGATGGAGGCTTCGAAGGCCTGACGAACGCGCAGATCATTGAAGGGATTTGGCTGACCGTTTTCCAGTTTTTCGCGGCGGTTGAAGCCAATGAAAAGCGTGCGAAGCTCGGTGCGCTTCTTGACCGTGATATTGGGCGAGGATTCAAGGCGCGGCAAATCCTGGATCGGCGCCGAATCGATCAGGTCGATTTCACCTGACAGCAGTGCCGCGACGCGTGTTGCCGCAGATGCGATCGGCACGAATTCGATGCGGTCGAGATTGTGCTTCTTCTGGTCCCACCAGCCTTCATTGGCAACGAGAACAGTCTTGCTGTCGGGAACGCGGCTTTCGAGCTTGAACGGGCCTGTGCCGTTGGTGTGCATGGTGGTGTAGCCGTCAACCTTCGATGCAAAGTCTGTGGGCTTCTCGCTATTGTTATCTTTCAACCACTTGGCATTAAAAATGAAGATGTTGGTTATGTCGTTCAGAAAGAGAGAAGTCGGTGCGTTGACATCGAGGTCCACCGTGTAGTCGTCAACTTTTTTGACGCCAGCGTAAATCGGGATATTGCCCCGCAGCGGCGACGTCGCGTCCGAAGCGCGCGTGAAGGATGCGACGACATCATCAGCGGTGAAGTCTGCGCCGTCATGGAATTTCACGCCCTTGCGCAGGGTAAAGCGCCAGGTCTTTCCATCAATCAGCTTCCATTCGGTGGCAAGGGCCGGCTCGATCTGGAAGTCCGGGCCGTAGCGAACGAGGCCCTCGTAGATATGGTTCAGAAAAGCGAGGTTGGATGTGGACGGGACCGAATAGGGATCGAGCGAATAGAGATCGGCGCGACCGGCCCAGCGGAGGGTCTCGGCATTGGCGGGAACGGCAATGGCGGCGGCAGCCATGGCCGCCAGGACGAAACTTCTGATACGGGACATTTGATCCCCCTTTTTATAAATCGTTGGAAGACCGGCAGGCGGTCCGGTCGGGCAAGGGGAGTATTGTTTCGCTCAGGCTTATTGTCAATAATATTGTTGACAATTATCGTACTCAAAATTGTAAGTTTTTGGATACGAGTTCAAAAGAGGGAGGACGGAATATGGCAGGCTATCTGCTGCTGCACGGAACGATCGTCACGGTCGACAGGGAGCGGCGCACTATTGAAGACGGCGCCTTGGCCATCGACGGCGACAGGATTGTCGACATAGGCACTGCGGACGAACTGGAACCTCGCCATGAAGACAAGGAGGTTATCGACTGCAGGGCGAAACTGATCATCCCCGGGCTGATAGATGCCCATGGTCACGCAGGCCACGCACTTCTTCGCAGCATTGCAGCGGACACCAATGCAATGTGGATGAAAATCATCACCCCGACCTATTACCACTACGTCACCCGCGACTACTGGTATGCCGACGGGCTGATTTCCGGCATTGAACGGCTGCGCGCCGGGGTGACGACCGGGGCCAGCATCATCACCTCGATGCCGCGCGCGGATGACCCCGTCTTCGCGATCAACCACGCCCGCGCCTATAGCGAGCTCGGCCTTCGCGAAATCATCTGCGTCGGACCGTCGGGCCTCCCATGGCCTCATCCGGTCACTCGATGGGAGAGCGGTCTACCGGAACGTCGCGACGTGAGCTTCGACGAGATGATGGATGGCAGCGAAGCGGTGATCGACGCATTGCACGGCAGCGCCGATGGCCGCATCAGCGTTTTCCTGACGCCTTTCACCATCGTACCATCCGTCGAACCCTCCAATGCATCGACGCCGGACCTGGCTGTGAAACTGACAGAGGGTGACAGAATGCAGGCCCGCCGGATACGCGAGATGGCGCGCAAGAGAGGTGTCAGGCTTCATTCCGACGCCTTTGCCGGGCAAATCCGCATGGCGTTTCAGGATAAGGAAAATGCCCTGCTTGGCCCTGACATTCACCTTCAGCATTGCTGGGGTATCTCCCACGACGAAATAGACATACTGGCCGAGACCGGCACACGCGTGACCCATGCGCCGCCGGGCCGCGCAACTCCCATCATGGAAATAATGTCGAAAGGCATTCGTGTCGCCATCACCACCGATGGCGCAGCTCCAAGCCGCCATTTCGACATGTTGCAGACGGCGCGCCTCGCGCAATTTACGCAACATCTCCTGCACAATCACGACCGCTACCTGCTTCCGCCCGGCAAGATTTTTGAGATGATCACGATCGATGCCGCCCACGCTATCGGCATGGAAGACGAGATCGGTTCGCTCGAAATCGGCAAGAAAGCAGACGTCGTCATCATCGATATGCGCAAGCCGCATCTGATGCCCATCTGGATGCCGGTCCACCGTCTGGTACATCAGGTCCTTGGTAGCGATGTCGATACCGTCTTCGTGGACGGTAGATTGCTGATGGAAAATGGGCGGGTCCTGACATCAGATGTCGACGCCGCGCTTACCTTTGGCCAACAAGAAGCCATGGCGCTGGTCGAGCGCGCCGGACTGAAAGCACACATGCATGATCCGGGCTGGGGCCGCCTACTGCGCACGTTCGACGAACCCGTGCTCCCTCCCCGTCCGCCGGCGGATGCGAGATTCCGCGCCGCCGACCAAGGGCCTGTTCAGGATCACCAATCGACGCGGGATCACTAATCAATTGGGGTCGGCAAGGTCTCTTGGACTTCTTGCCAACATCATGACAAAGACTCCCCGGCCAGGAGAGGACCGGGGAGCAAACCTGACATCATGTCAGGAACTTTGACTGGAGCTAGCACTCACCCGTTCAAGAAACGGGGTGGATCTGAGTTGTCTAACCCGGTTATGCTGTTTGTCAGGCTCTGTTAGAACGAACGCTCGAGACGAACGAAACCGGTCCAGCTGTCGCCACCACCGTTTACGCCCTTTTTGCCATCGACGTCCTGATAGGTGACAGCAACCTTGGTGGAGAGACCAGAGGTGATCTTGTAACCGGCAGCAACACCAGCGCGCCATGCATCGCGGCTGCCAACGAAGTCGTTGTTAGCGCCGATGTCGATCGTGCCGAAATACTGGAAGCCGGGGGTGATGGTCAGCTTGTCAGTTGCCTTGATGGCGTATTCAGCAGCAACAGTCCACTCAGACTCTTCGTAGTAGTAGTTGGCGCCGGAAGCCCAAGCACCGGAGATGCCGAGCGTGCCGGGACCGATGTCAGCAGTGATGATTGCACGGATTGCACCGTTTTCCTGGTTCGTGTCGTAACCGCCAAGCAGGTTGGCCTTAACGCCGCCGATCTTTGCGCCGATGATGGCGCTGATGCCAACATCGTTCGTGTTGGTCTGGAACTTGCCGCCCTTCGTAACGCCGAGTTCGGAAGTGCCCTTACGCGAACCTTCGAGCTCTTCAACAGCGGCACCGACGTAGAATGAGCCGGCGTCGTAGGTGTAACGGATAGCGTTCAGACGGGTGCGGTTGGAGCTGAGCTGGTCATACTCACCGGAGAGACCGTCGTCCCACCAGTTGTAGTAGAAACCGACTTTCAGGCCACTGAGTTCGATGAACGCCTGATCAAGAACCAAGTTGCGGTCAGTATCGTTGTCGGCCTGACCGCGCAGACCGATGTAGCCACGCAGGGCGCCGAGTTCGGTGTCGGTGCGGGTGTCAATGTTGAACTGGGCGCGGGTGAAAGAGTCCCAGTCAGATGTACCGGACTGGTTGCGACCGAAGTCCGTCTGGAAACGAACGTAACCGTCGAACTTCAGGCAGGTTTCGGTGCCGGGGATGTAAAAGAAGCCGGTGCCAAAAGCATCGCAGACGCGAACATATTCCATGGGCTCGGGCTCAGCGGCGACGATGGCGTCAGCGGCCTGTGCGCCGGATACTGCTGCGAGAGCCGCAGCGGAGCCGATCAAAAGGCTCTTGATGTTCATTTGTAATCTCCAGTCAAAAATTTTTCAACGAATGCGCAGATTCGTGGGCTGGTCTTTTCCCTGCCGCCCGCTTCCCTGCGCTGATCAGCAAATGACAGAAATCGCGGGGGAGTCGCAATTCAAATCTCCGGATTTAAAATACAACACGATAACGCAATCACATTGCGTAGTAAAATTACAACAAATATAAAGTTTAAAATATAAAAATACGCTTATATACGTTGGGAAGATAAGCTTTATTTGATATTTAATTTACGATAATATTCTAATATTACGAGATTAGTAACAATATTGCTGCGGAAGGAGCCCAACAGCTCACCTTGAATAACAACGGTGATGTGACAATGGCCGAGGCTGGTGCAGTGAGTGCGCGAGGCGGCGATACCCGACCCGAACTCGCGCGTGGTGCTTCAATTCCGTTCGGATAACGCAGCGGGCGGTGGATCGGCGATTACAGCGGTTGGCTGGAAGAACCGGTTGCAAATGTGGACATCGCCTTCAGCATGCCCTCGATCTCGCCAGCCGCCACGGGGCGGCCGAAATAGTAACCTTGCCCGTAGGGACAACCGGCAGCGCGCAGAAAGTCAGCCTGCTCGGCCGTTTCCACGCCTTCGGCAATGACATCGATGCCCAGTGAACCGGCAAGCTGGATCATGATCGAAACAATGGCGCTGTCTTTGGTTTTTGCCGGCAGATGCGTGAGGAACGACCGGTCGATCTTCATGCACGAAAGAGGGAATGTCTTGAGCATGCCAAGACAGGAATAGCCGATGCCGAAGTCATCCAGTGCCAGGCTGACGCCCATCTGCTTGATGGCGCGCATGATGCGCACTGACGTGTCGACATCCTGAATGATGAGCGTCTCGGTAATCTCGATTTCCAGCAGCGAAGGTGCAAGGCCGGTTTCCTTCAGCACCGAACTGATCTGGTCCGCCAGGCCGGCCTGAAACTGCCGGGGGGAGATATTGACTGCCATTTTGACAGGCGACAATCCAGCAGCCATCCAGTCTCGCGCCTGACGGCACGCTTTTTTCAGAATGCTCTCCCCAAGCGCCACGATGAGGCCGGTTTCTTCCGCAAGGCCGATGAATTCCGCAGGCCCAAGCAGTCCCTCCGCCGGGTGCTGCCAGCGCACCAGCGCCTCCACCCCGCTGATTCCGCCGGTAAGTAGATCGACCTGCGGCTGGAAATGCAGGATGAATTCATCCCGTTCCACGGCCCTGCGCAATTCCTCGATACGCGTGACCTTCTTTCTCAAATCGTCTGCCATGCGCGGCGAGAAGGTGGCGATACCGTCCCGACCATTATGTTTCGCCTGATACATGGCAAGATCGGCAGCGGCGACGATCTCCGCCGTGGTTTCCCCATGTTCCGGAAAAAACGCCACGCCGATGCTGGATGTCGCCTTGATATCATAATTGCCGATGCGCAGCGGCTGTGAGACCGCAGCCTGGATGCCCCGAAGCCGGGATTCGAAACCGTCCCGCTGCTTCTCCAGAATGACGACGAACTCATCCCCGCCCACCCGCAACACGAGATCGTTCCGACCGAGGCTCCCTGCAATGCGCGCCGCCGTCTTCGAAAGCAGCGCATCGCCGACGCTGTGGCCCAGCGTGTCGTTGATCTGCTTGAAATTGTCGAGGTCGAGAAAGCAGACGGCGATCGTCCGCCTGGCTTTTGCCGCGGCCGCAAGAACTTCCGGCAGTCGTGTATCGAGAAAACGGCGATTGGGGAGGCGGGTCAGCATGTCGTGATCGGCCAGAAAGGCGATATGTTCGGCCGCACGTTTGCGGTCGATCGCGAGCCCCGCCATGCGTGCAGCCGCACCGATAAATTCCACCAGTGCCGGATCTGGCTGGCGGGCCGCGAGCATGCACCAGACAAAACCGTGCGCCTCGCCGTCGCTGGCGGGAATATCGAAGCTGAAGGCCGTGTTATCGGCAGGGGAAATGAGGCTGTCAGGATCGCTGACCGAGGAAATCAGCGCCGTCAGCCCCGCATGCGGAGCGAGTGCCGGCGATGCATAAACCGAAGGTTCACCCGTAGCGGCGTCGAACACCCGTACGGCACAGGCAAGCCCCGTGGCGAGATTTTCAATCGCCTTGACGAATTCCTCTAGGAAATCCTCGATACGCGCCGCCGCGACAATCATTTCGAGAATGCGCGCCTGCGTCTGCAGCAGCCTTTCGGAAGCCTTTTTCTGGGTTATGTCCCTAGAAGCGCCGACCACCCCGATGATGTTGCCGGACTTGTCCCGCAGCGGCACGCGCGACATCATCAGCCAGCGGTCAATGTCGCCGCGCATGGCCCGCTCTTCATAACCGAGATCCGGTTCTCCCGTGCGCATCACCCGTGCCTCGGTGTCGGGAATGCCCGCCCGCCGTGCTGCTTCGCCGTGAATATCGTAATCGGTGAGGCCAATCAGCTCCTCCACCGTGTCAAAACCATTTTCCTTGACGATTGCGCGGTTCGCAAACAGGAAACGACCTTCCAGATCCTTGGCATAGATAAAATCCGGCACGTGGTCGATCATCGCTTCCAACAACACATGCCGGTCGGATGGATTACTATTTTCATCTGTTGGGGTAGAGGCAGATGGCCCTGTTTCGCGCTTTTTTCGCGATATCCGGTTCTGCACGGGTGTCTTCGGGCCCTTGGAACGCACCTATCCGCCTCATCACTTTATAAGAGAGCAGAATAGTAGGATTATACATATTATATAAATATGAACGAGGGGCGGAGATAGGGTGGCCGGTAGCCGTCTGTACGCTTGCGGCGATGAAATAGCGCCTGTCTCAGGGAAAACGGCGCGGATAGAAGCCGCGCCGCAAGAATTCCGGCATCCAGCAAGACCCCGTCACACCACCGGCGTCGGCAGCTCCCTGCCGGCAAAATGCGCATCGAGATTGGCAAGAACGAGGTCTGCCATGGCCCGTCGCGTCTGATGCGTGCCGCTGCCGATATGTGGGGCGAGCGTGACGGTTTCGAAAGCAAACAGCGCTTCCGGCACACGCGGTTCATCCTCGAAGACATCAAGCGCAGCACCTGCGATCACGCCATTCGAAAGTGCCTCAATGAGCGCCTTCTCATCCACCAACGAGCCGCGAGCCACGTTGACAAGCACGCCCTGCGGGCCAAGCGCGTTCAGAACCTCGGCGCTGACGATGTGACGCGTTTCGGCGGTGGCCGCTGCGGCGATGATAAGCACGTCACAATTAGCGGCCAGAGCTTCGATGCTGTCATAATAATCATAGGCGACATCGCGACGATTTCTCGCGGTGTAGGAGATATGCGCATCGAAACCTTCGAGCCTCCTGGCAATCGCCTGACCGATGCGGCCGAAACCGAATATGCCATAGCGACGACCGGCCACGCGGGTGGAAAGGCCCATGTCGCCCTTCAGCCATTGCCTGGTGCGGACATATTGGTCTGCCTGCGGTAGCCTGCGCGCCTGCGCCAGAATAAGGCCCAGAGCAAGATCCGCGACATCGGCCGTCAACACGTCAGGCGTATTGGAAACACGAAAGCCGCGCCGCTTCGCTTCAGCCAGATCGACCTTGTCGAAGCCGACGCCGTTGATGGCAACGATTTCAAGCTTTGGTAACGCTGCACCAATATCCGCCGGCAGGCCGATATGACCGCCGGTGACGACGCCGCGGATCGCGCCGCCTTTTTCAACAAGGAAGGCGGCCCTGTCTGACACTTCGAACAGGCGATGCACGGTGAAGCGCTGCGCAAGTTCTTCCTCCAGTGCCGGGATGAGCGGGCACAGCTGCACGATTTCAGTGGTCATGGATTTTCCTTTGTGCCGGTGAACTACTTCACATCGGCCTTGACGAATTGCCGGAGTTCCGGCGTTTGCGGATTGGCGAAGAGTTCGGACGAGCGACCCTGCTCCCAGATCTTGCCCTTGTGCATGAAGATCGTTTCGGTCGCCACGCGCCGCGCAAAGGCCATCTCATGCGTCACGAGGATCATGGTCATGCCGTCTCTGGCGAGGTTTTCCATGACAGTCAGCACTTCTTCGGTGAGTTCCGGATCGAGCGCAGACGTCACCTCGTCGAACAGCATCACCTTCGGCCGCATGGCAAGCGAGCGCGCAATCGCCACACGCTGCTGCTGGCCGCCGGACAGCTGGTCCGGATAGGAATCGAATTTCTCCGAAAGACCGACGAGCTGCAGAACCTCACGGGCGATATCCTTGGTTTCCGATTTTGCCACGTCCTTGACGATGCGCGGCGCAAGCATGATGTTTTCGCCGACCGTCAGATGCGGGAACAGATTATAGCTCTGAAACACGATGCCGACATCGGTGCGCAGCTTCCGCAGGGCCTTGGCGTCTTCACCAATCGCATGACCAGCGATTTCGATGCGCCCGGAATTGATCTTTTCCAGCCCGTTCATGCAGCGCAGCAGCGTGCTCTTGCCCGAGCCCGAGCGGCCGATGAGGGCGAAGACTTCACCACGGCCGACCGTCAGCGACACGCCTTTGAGTACCTCCAGAGCGCCAAAGCTCTTGTGAACGTTTTCAACGATTACTTCCGGCATGAAGCCTCCTTTCCAGCCAACGCGACAGCTGGGATAACGGGTAGCAGACGATGAAATAAAGTACGGCCACCGCCACGAAGACGCGGAACGGCTGGAACGTGGCATTGTTGATGAGCTGCCCCGCTCTCGCCAGTTCGACGAAACCGATGATCGATGCGATGGACGTGTTCTTGACGACCTGGACGGCAAAACCGACGGTCGGCGGTAGCGAAATTCGGATCGCCTGCGGCAGGATGACGTAGCGATATTGCTGGGCGCGGGTGAGAGCGAGCGATTCCGACGCTTCCCATTGCTGCTTCGGCACCGCCTGGATGCAGCCGCGCCAGATTTCCGCGAGATAACCTGACGTATAGATGGTCATCGAGGCACCGGCGGCAAAAAGTGGCGGCAGTTCCAGCCCGGCAAGGCTGAGACCGTAATAGGACAGGAACAGGATCATCAGCACCGGAATGCCCTGGATCACCTGAATGTAGGTGCCGGCGGCAATGCGCAGCGCCTTGAAATTCGAGGTGCGGGCGAGCGCCACGAAGAAGCCGACGATACCGCCGCCGATTAGCGCAATGATCGTCAGAAGCACGGTCCATTGCAGGGCGGTCAGCAGGAAGCCGAATTCGTTCCAGCCGAAAGTTCTAAGGGTCATGACTGCACCTCCGGCAAAGCGGTCATCGTCTTGCGGGCCACGCGGCGACCGAACAGCCACATGCCGACAAGGGCAAGGATGAGCCGCAGGCTGAGCGCCAGCGCCAGATAGATGAGCGTGACGACGATGTAGACCTCGAAGGAGCGATAGGTCTGCGATTCCACGAAGGCTGCAGCGGCGGCAAGCTCATGGGTGGAGATGGCCGAGCATATGCTCGATGCCAGCATCATCAGCACGAACTGGCTGCAGAGGGATGGATAGACCTTGGCAATGGCGGGCACGATAATGACGTGACGATAAATCTGGTACTTGGTGAAGCCCAGAGCCTCACCCGCCTCGATCTGCGACTTGTGCACCGCCTCGATGCCGGCGCGGATGATCTCCGTCGAATAGGCGGCAAGATTGATCGTCATGCCGATCAGCGCCGCAGTATCCGCCCCGACGCGAAAGCCGAGACCCGGCAGGCCGAAATAGACGATGAACAGCTGCACGAGGAACGGCGTGTTGCGGATGACTTCGACATAAGCATCCACGATGATGCGGACGATGCCACCATTGATGGAGCGCAATGAAGCGAGAAGAATGCCGAAAGCGCAGCCGAGCACGATGGAGAGGACCGACAGCTTGATCGTCAGCCATATGCCGTTCAGAATTTCATTCTGATATTGGGCGAGCGCGCCGAATTGGAATGTATAGGACATGCGTCACTCCGTTGACATTTCCCCGCCCGCCGAACGTATTCCCGGCGGGCGCGTTGAAAGGCTCAATCAGAAGCTTGGCAATTGCGGCAGCGGGCGACCGGTCCACTTGACCGAGATGCGGTCGAGATCGCCGGACATCTTCATCAGGTAAATGGAGGTGTTCAGCCACTGGCGCAGCTCGAAATCCTCAAGCTTGGTCGCCATGGAATTGCCCTGCTGGAAGAAGGTGAATCCGACCTGGAGACCGGCTTCCGGGCGCTGCTTGATGATTGCTTCACCAACCGTGGACGGCAGGGCGACGGCATCCACCTGACCCGCAAGCAAAGCCTGGGCGCTGGTGGAATCGTCTTCGTAAACGACGATTTCGAGACCTTCGACGTTAGCCTTGCGCAGCGCGGTTTCCTGTGAGGAACCGCGGTTGACCGACACGCGCTTGCCCTTGAGGCTGTCGAGATTTTCGAATTTCTGGTCCTTGCCGGAGATGATATCCATGTTGAAGGCGCTGTATGGCTGCGTGAACATCACAGTCTTGGCGCGTTCGCCGGTCGGCGCGAGCGTCGCAACGAGGAAATCGACCTTGCCGGTCTGAAGGGCCGGAATACGCGCTGGAGGCGTCAGCGGCACCAGTTCCACCGGCAGCGACAGGTAGGAACCGATGAGATTGGCAACATCGACGTCATAACCGGAAGGGTTGCCCTTTTCATCCACCATGCCCATCGGCGGCGCGCCCGTGAGGACACCGATCTTGACCTTGCCGCGCGCCGTGATCTCGCTGAGCGAGACGGCATGGGCGGACGTTGTAGCCGCAAGCGAAGCTGCGGCAACGCCAACAGCAACGGTCATGTTTTTCAGAAATCTGGATATGCTCATGGTTTCTCCTCCAACCCAAATAGTAGCTGCCCAATGCAGAACAGCGGCCTTCGCAAACCGAAAAATGTTCTCGATAACATTTCTAGGCGCTTGACTGAAAACTCCTCCCAAGAAACTGTGAAAACACAGAACCAGATGGATTTCTTATGAAACTCAATCAGTTGGGATGATTATCGATTTTCCTCTCTTCGACATCGCTTCACGTTCTTGGCAGGATCAATAATGCATGTTATCGGTATCATTGCAAGTCCGATCTACAGAACTGTTTCGGTCGGCATTCATTTCGGGAGGAAACATGTACACACGCTCGGCAATTTTCGAAGGCAGGATTCACGCAGGCCGGGAGGAGGAGTTTTTTCGCATCGTCGAGGAAAAATTACTGCCTGTCTGGAAGCGCATGCCGAATGCGCAGGCGGTGCGAGTGATGCGTACGGAGCGCACGGACCCGGACGCGGCCCAGATCATCATGGTGCAGGAAATCGACTATCCGTCGATGGAGGCCGTGGAGGAAGCGCTGGTCTCGCCGGTCCGGCTGGAAGGCCGGGTACTGACGGATGAGATGATGAGCATGTGTGACGGGCGTTTTTATCATCTGGTCTATAGCCGCGTCGCATAAATCCGGTGCACGTCGCATTGATCTGCAATCATACGGCGTGCTTTCCCTTGGTATCTTCGTGTATGTCTTGTCGTGAACCGGTCTTCATTCAGCCGGATTGTAACTGGGGAGACATGCTTTGGTGGAGCGCACGCCCTTGGCCGCAGCGTTAGTCACGTCAAAAAAAGCTACCATGAGCGACGTCTCGAAACTCGCGGGCGTCTCCAAGATGACCGTTTCGCGGGTGCTGGCCGATCCTGCCCTGGTGTCGGAAGAGACGCGCCAAAAGGTGATGAAGGCCATTGAGAAGCTTGGTTATGTGCCTGACCGAATCGCCGGTTCGCTTTCCTCTCGCCGCACCAATTTCATCACCGCCATCCTGCCGACACTCACCAACTCAAACTTCGCCGACAGCGCTCAAGGCCTGGCCAATGCGCTACGCGCCGCCGATTACCAATTGCTGATCGGTTACACCATGTACGACCTGCAGGAAGAAGAGCGCGTCATCCGCACCATGATGGAGCGCCGTCCCGACGCGATTGTCGTCGCCGGCACGGTTCATACCAAGATGGCAAGCGAAGTGTTGATGCGCGCCGGTATCCCGATCGTTGAAATCTGGGACGTACCCGAACATCCGATCGACCACGCGGTCGGTTTCTCCAATTACGAAGTGGGAAGAACCGCCGCCAAACACCTGATATCGCTTGGATTCACGCGCATAGGCGCACTTGGCTCCCGAGCCGATGGCGACGTTAAGGACTGGCGCGGCGAAAGCCGCCTGCTCGGTTTCGGGGCGGCGCTGCGCGAAGCCGGCATCGCCGATGATCTCATCATCCGCGAGGGCAGCGCGCCGGTCTCATACGATCACGGCGCGAAAACGCTGGGCTCCCTGTTGGCCAAGGCGCCCGATGTCGAAGCCATCTTCGCCGTGTCGGATATTTCCGCTGTCGGTGCGCTGATGGAATGTCATCGCCGCGGCATTCATGTACCAGACCAGATTTCCATTCTCGGCTTCGGTGATTTTGATATTGGCAGACAATGCTATCCGGCGATTTCAACGATACGGGTCGACGCACAGATGATCGGCCGCAAAGCGGGCGAGTTGCTGCTTTCGATATTGGAGGCAGAAAAGGATGCCGCTGTTCCCGAGGGTGCGCGGGTGGATGTCGGCTTCCAGCTTATCGTGCGGGAGACGACGAAGCGGTTGGGCCGGTGAAGCTTTAGCCTCGTTGGAACGAGCGTGTACCGCTTCTTTCCCCGCCGGGGAGATGTCCGCGGCAGCGGGATGAGGGGGCAAGCTCTCCGAATATCGCTAACGTAGCCCCCTCATCCGACCCTTCGGGCCACCTTCTCCCCGGCGGGGAGAAGAAAAATGCCGCAGCGCCGCGACATATCTCAATATGCCATCTGAGTGACCTGTACGCCCTTATTTACCTCGCACCCCAGGTATCCGTCAGCCGATACCCTTCCGGCCATGGATCCGACGGATCGAGCATGTGCTGGTGTATTCCGGTGATCCAGCCGCGGCCGGATATTTCCGGCAGGATGGCCGGGCGGTCGCCGACTGTTGTGGTCCCGAGGATACGGCCTGTGAAGGTCGAGCCGATCAGCGACACCGCCGTCAGCGTTTCCCCTTCCTTCATTTCGCCGCGTGCATGCAGCACGGCCATACGGGCCGAAAGCGCCGTGCCGGTGGGGGAGCGGTCCACCTTGCCCGGCTGGATGGCGACGGCCGCCCCTGCCCGCAGGCCTTCGGCCGTGCGTTCCACCTTGCCGGCGAACAGGCAGAAGGAAAAATGCCGCCAGTCCGGGTTTTCGGGATGATCGAAACCCAGAGCCTTGTTGGCGGCGTTGGTGATGCGCACGCCGAGGCGGGCAATCTCGTGCGCCTCTTCCGGTTTCAGGCTGAAGCCCATTGCTTCGGCATCGACGATGACGAAACTGTCGCCGCCGTAGGCCGTATCCACTTTGAGCTTTCCAAGGCCTTCGACCTCGAGTTCGGCATCAAGCTTCGCGGCGAAGCTTGGCAGGTTCTGCACGAAAATACGCTCGGCCTTGCCGTTGCGGCATTCGGCCCGCACCTTCACCAGCCCGCCGGGAGCTTCCAGCAGCATATGGGTTTCCGGCTCCTGCATCGGCACGATACCGCCATCGAGAAGGACGGTGGACACGCAGATGGAGTTAGAGCCGGACATGGGCGGCGTATCCTCCGGCTCCATGATGATGAAGGCGGCATCCGCATCAGGATGTTTCGGCGGAACCAGCAGATTGACGTGGCGGAATACGCCGCCGCGCGGCTCATTCAGCACGAAGTTGCGAAGCGTCTCATCACGGGCGATGAAACGGCTCTGTTCCCAGATCGTTTCGCCTGGTGGCGGCTTGACGCCACCGACAATCACATCCCCCACCTCGCCTTCCGCATGGGCGGAAATGACATGAACGGTCTTAATACTGCGCATTGAATTCTCCTCAGGAAAGCCAGGCGGGAAGACGGGAAGCGGCACGGCCGGTCAACGCGCTCTCGACGCAATCGGCAAGGCTGCCGAAGCGCACCGCGCGGCCGCTGAGGCCGGGTCCGTAATGGGCGTATTTACCGGAATTGGTCATCAAGGCGCGCGTCTTCGTCGGGAAGACCGGCTCGGAAATCGAACACCAGCAGAGATCAGGCAGCACCTGTACGCCACAGTCCTTCAATTTCTGCAGCGTGCCGTCCTGCGCAGCTGCATCGATGACCTGCTGGCCGGCTGTGACGATGACGGCGACATCCGCACGGCGCCTGCGACCGTCGAAAACTGCCGCAAGGGCGCGGCACTCCTCCAGCGACGCGTGGGGACTACCGATGGCGACCAGTTGCACCTCCTCCGGTCCCTCGTTCAGCAGCGACCACCCGGCCGCCATATCGGCAAGCGAAATGCCGACCGTGTCGGCCGTTTCCAGAGGCGCGATACCGGCTTCCGGCGTAACGCCCTCTATATGCAGCATGGGCGCTGCGGAGGTGGTGCCGAAGGCAGCGCAGAGCGCTTTCAAATCATCCCGCGAGGGTTTCGCAGCCCCAAGTCCGCGCAGCAGCGGTATGCAATCGGGGGCAGCCTTGCCGGCGAGATAACCGACGAGCGGCCAGAACGCATCGTCTATCCCTTGCGGCAGCATCACGTCCACGATGCGCTGCGGCCGGCGATTTTCCTCCAGGTAAACACCCGAAAGCGGCGCCCTGCCCGTCATCGCGATACATAGATCGAGGAAATCGGGATGTTTGGCAGTGCGTGCACCAAGCACCGTATTGGCAAAAATCACCGCGTTCGATTCCGCCCAGGCAATCGATTCACCCGCGCCCGGCGCGCTGTCGAGCAGGTAAGGCGAACAGGTGAAGGTGGGCCGACAGCCCATGCGCACATAAGCATCCGCCAGTCTCGCCGCCGGATCGCCGAAATCATCCGGCACGCCCTGTGCCCGCCAGTTGGCCTTGTCCACCGAAATGGCGTTCATGGTCGTCGGCACCCGGACCTTGCCACCCATCTCAGCCATTTTTTCCGCGAAGGTGAGATTGGCGGGACTGGCATAGATGCAGCCGTCAATATGGCCCTGTGTGACATTAACGAGCGCGGAAGCGCCCTGCTGGGCTGCCATGGCGACGATGATGCGCATGGCCTGGCGCACGGCGATGCCGTCGCGCCCTTCCAGCATCGCGCGGTCGTCACCCGTGAGATCGAGACGGGCAGTCGCGGGATGCGCTATGGCAAGCGAAAGGCCATCGGCCTCGATGCTGTTTTCATCGATGCGAACATGGGCCGCGCGGGAAAAGCGGGCAAAACTTTCGGCGTCGAGACGGACGACCGGCAGCGCCCGCTCGAACATTTCCGCCGCGACAAGTGCGCCCAAGGTCAGCACATCCTCCGCCTCGCAGAAAACGAGAGCGGATGGCGCCCGGCCCGTTAGAATAAGGTCGAGCAGAACGCCAGACCCGGTGCACGAGCCCCGGCTGGTCGGCATGAAGAGCACGCCGCCGGTTAGACTGACGCCGTGCAGCGGGTGATGCACGTCGATCACCCTGCCGGTGGCGGGATCGACACCGCCCCAGAAACTCAGCGCTTCCGTCGTGGCGATCACGGGGCCTTCGGCCGCACCGGTAAGAATGCTGCGGGCTTGCGGAACGGCAGAAGACATCGAAAATCTCCCTAAGGCATTTCCAGTATAAGCGCGTCGCGCTTTGAGCCCCGGTAAATGCGTGAAAAAGTGCTAGAGAATTTTTGCGTTTCGGGAAAAAGCCGAAATCCTCTAGAAACGTTGCGGCGAAAAAGCGCTTGTGTCGATGGCGGGTTTTTGCCCCGTCAGAATGTCGGCGACGATGCGCGCCGTACCCGCAGATTGCGTCAGTCCCAGATGTCCGTGGCCAAAGGCGTAGACCACCCGCGCCGTGTGTCGCGCATGCCCAATGGCCGGCAGGCTGTCCGGCAGCGAGGGGCGAAAGCCCATCCACTGCTTGCCGCCTTCGGTTTTCAAGCCCGGCAGGAAGGCTTTCGCCTTGGCCAGCAGCGCTTCGGATCGGGCAAAATTGGCTGGAAGCTCCAGCCCGCCCAACTCGACCGCACCGCCGACGCGGATGCCGGAGGAAAGCCGGGTAACGACGAAACCATGGCCGCCGAAGGTCACCTGCGTCCGCAGATCGAATGCGCCTGAGGGCAGGGTTGTATTATAGCCCCGTTCCGTTTCCAGCGGAATTTTTTCCCCGAGCGAACGGGCAATGCGGTGCGAAAAGGCGCCTGCCGCCAGTACCACCCGGCCTGCCTTGCGCGTGCGGCCGTCATGGCTAACCACCTCGACCCCATCCTCCAACGGCCGGAGCGAGGCGATATCGAGGCATTCGATACGCCCGCCCATGGTGCGAAAATGGTCGGCCAGCGCCAGTGTGTAAAGCCTGGGATCGGCAATGGAATACCAGCCAGGCGTGAACGTGCCGCAGGTGAAGCGCGGTGCGATGCCGGGCTGTATCTCGGCCATCTGCTCTGCGTTCAGATGCCGGAACTCGATACCGTGGCGCTCACGCGCCTTCCAGCCGCCGAGTGACGCTTCGAATTCCGCATCGCTTTCATAGACCTGGAGGTTGCCTTCCCTGCGCAGCCTGGCAATGGTGTCGGTTTTTTTGAGGAACGGCTCCAGTTCGGCCCTGGAAAGGTCCATCAGTGCCGTCTGCGCTGCAGTTGAGTGCTCCACCTTCGAGACGGCGCAGGCCCGCCAGAACCGCAACATCCAAGGCGCGATCTTCAGCGCATAGGCCGGCGGCACGCTGAGCGGCCCAAGCGGATCGAGCAGCCACTTCGGCGCCTTCCAGAGAATGCCGGGCGACGCGAGCGGCAGGATATCGGTGAAGGCGAAGGCGCCGGCGTTGCCAGCCGAAGCGCCCGCCGCCGGTCCCTCACGGTCGATCACCGTGACCGAAAGACCGCGGCCCTGCGCCGCGATTGCCGCCGAGAGGCCGACAACGCCGGCCCCGATGACGATGACATCATTTGCAGGCATTACCGAACGCTCGCCAGGAACTTCTGCGTCTCGGGATGCTGTGGTGCGCCGAACAACTGATCTGGCGTGCCGATCTCGGCCATCACGCCCTGATGGAAGAAGGCGACGCGGTTCGAGACATCACGGGCGAAGGCCATTTCGTGCGTGACGCAGATCATCGTCATGCCCTCATCCGCCAGCATCTTCAGCGTGTCGAGCACCTCGCCGACCAGCATCGGATCGAGCGCGGAGGTGACTTCGTCAAACAGCATGTATTCCGGCGACATGGCGAGCGCGCGGGCGATCGCCATACGCTGCTGCTGGCCGCCTGACATGCGGTTCGGATAGACCTTCAGCTTTTCGGCAAGGCCGACGTGGGTCAATTGCTTGACCGCAATTTCTTCGGCCTTCTCTTTCGAAATACCGAGCACCTTGCGCGGCGCCAGCATGACGTTTTCAAGCACCGTCAGATGCGGAAAGGCGTTCCATTGCTGGAAGACGATTCCGACCTTGCGGCGCAGCTTGTTGAGATCGGTCGACTTTGCATGCACCTCGGTGCCATCGATGACGATCTTGCCGCTGTCGATCGGCTCGAGGCCGTTGATGCAGGTGAGCAGCGTCGACTTGCCGGAACCGGAGCCGCCGATGATGGTGACGACCTCGCCCTTGTTGACGGTGAGGTTGATCCCTTTCAGAACCTCCAGCGGGCCGAAGGATTTGCGGACGTTTTCGATCTCAATCATTGGGGGACCACCGTCTTTCGAGATACCCGCCAAAACGGGCGATGGGGAAGCTGATAAGGAAGTAGATGGCGCCGCAGATCATCAGGATGGTCAGCGGTTCCTGCAGGCGGGTCACGAGAATCTGCGAGGCACGCAGAAGCTCAATGAGCCCGAGCCAAAGGACGAGCGCTGAATCCTTCATGACCCCCAGCGTCAGGCCGATCCAGGCAGGCAGCGACACGCGCGTGGCAAGCGGCAGAACAATGTACCGCATGTCCTGCGACCAGGTCATACCGAGCGACCGGCAGGCGCGGCGGGTGTTCGAGGGCACCGCTTCGATGCCGCCACGCACGATTTCCGTGCAATAGGCCGCGGTATAAAGCGACAGAACCACGCAGGAGGTCGTAAAGGGTGGCCAGCCGAGCTTTGCGATCGACTGGAAGGCATTGCCGAGAACCAGCTGGATAAGCAGCGGCACGGAACGGAAGACATCCAGAACGAAGGTGAGCGGCAGGGCCCAGTAAGGCCCGAGCTGGAAGCGGAGGACGCCGAAGATGATCCCCATGATGGTGCCTGCCGTGACGGCGACGGCGGTGACGGCAAGCGTCATGCCGGCACCCTTGGCCAGGAAGGCGAGATCACTCCAAGTGAGAGCGGTTTCAAACATGGCTCACCTCTCTCAGTAACGGAACAGACGCGCGGCCAGCAATCTGGCGGCGAGCGTGACGATCTTGGCGATCACGTAATAGATGACCGCGGCGAGCGCGAAAAATTCGAAGGTGCGGAACGAACGTGCGTTCAAGGCCTGCGTGACACCGGCGAGATCCGTGTTCATGCCGACCGTGACGCCGAGCGAGGTCATGAGGATTGCCCAGACCATCTGGTTCGTGGCCGGCAGGAAAGCAACCCGCAGCATCTGCGGCAGGATGATCAGCCTGAAGGTCTGCATCGAGGTCATGCCGAGCGAGCGGCCCGAACGCGTCTGCGTATCCGGAATGGCCTTCAGCGCGCCACGGAAATTTTCCGCGAGATAACCGGCATTATTGAAGGCGATGCCAACCAGAAGCGCGGTATAGGGGCTCAGATGAATGCCGAAATTGCCGAGCCCGAAATGGGCCATGTAGATCTGGAACAACGCAGGCGTATTGCGGGCTATTTCCACCCAGACCGAGGCGAAGGCGCCGAGGATACGGTTGCCCGAAAGCCGGAACAACGTGAGAACGATGGCGCAGGAGACACCGATGACCATCGACAGGATAGCGATCTGCAGCGTCACCACCGCACCGTCCAGAAGCTGCGGCAAAGCCTTCAGCGCCTGATTCCAGTGAAATGTGTAGTTGAACATAACCGTCTCACCTTTCAGAAACGATCGACGGCGCGATCATTCGACCGCGCCGTTTCCGAAAAGTCCTGATCAGCGATAAACGCCGTTGACGGTGAGCGAAGGCACTTCGCCGCCAACCCATTTTTTGTAGAGCTCGGCGTAGCGGCCGGTGCGAACCTGCTGATTGATGAAGAGGTTCAGGTAGTTGATGAAGCCGTATTCATCCCGGTTGGTGAAGAGCGCGACGTAATCGATGTCGTAAGGCGCCTTGCCGACCACCGAGATACCGGCGAACTTGCCGCTCTTGACGTTGGACTGCGCAACGGTCGACGTGGAAACGGTGGCATCGATCTGCCCCTGGCTCAGGGCAAGGAACACATCAGCCTGGGTCTGGTAAGGACGGAATTCGCCGACGCCCCACTCCTTGACCGACTTTTCAAGCGCAATGGCTTCGAACGTGCCGGCGGTTGCGCCGACCGTCTTGCCCTTCATGTCCTCGAAGGACTTGACGCCGGACTTGTCGTAGGCGGTAACGGCCATTTCGAAGGCAAAGTAAGGCACGGTCATGCCAACCGTTTTGGCGCGCTCCAGCGTATCGGAGGTCGAAGCGACACCGACGTCGACGCGGCCGGACATCAGTGCCGGAATACGCTCGGGGAACGGCGTCTCGACGATTTCAGCCGTGACGCCGAGCGCCTTGGCGAGGTCGTTGCAATAATCGACGTCGAAACCGATAGGATTGTTGGCGTCATCGCGCGCGCCCATGGGCGGGAAGTCGAGCACAACCGCGCAACGCAGCGTGCCAGACGAGATGATGTCGTCAAGCTTGTCGGCCTTGGCCGGGGTGATAGCGGAAGTGGCGGCCAGCAGGCCGGCGAAAATGACCGATTTTTTCATTCTTGATTTGCTCCCAGAATTGGTCTGCCCTTGAAGGCGCGGTCACTATTTCCCCGTGGGGCTGAGAAATCAATAGAAAAATACAATGAGTATACAAAAAGAATTTTTTGCATCTGCGAACTGATGAGGTGTCGTGGATGATTACGCGAGCCGGCGCGGGGGAGCGAACAAGGTGGGCGAAACATTCAGCCTCCTTCATGCCGTTGCTTTTCACAGGAATCTAGCCAGCCCAAATCTCTGGGCTGAAAGAGGCTTTCCGATGCGCGCACGCGCGTCGACTGCAATCCTATGACAAGCACAGGAATGAGGGCTTAAGGTATCTTCGTGTTTGAGACGGTGGCCTTCTGCTGTGACTGAGCTTCATCGAAAAGACACGTTGCAATACTCACACCTTTGTATACTTTATGTATTCAAAATGTGCGAGCCCGACATCGGAGGATAATGATGAGCGACACCACCACCTTGACCATTGAAGAGCTTTCGACGCGGGTCGAGGCGATTTTCAGCAAGGCGGGCCTCAATAAGGTGCAGTCGGGCGCATTGGCACGCGTCATCACCGCCGGTGAGCGCGATGCCTGCAAATCGCACGGCATTTACCGTATCGAAGGCGCCCTCCGCACCGTCAAGGCCGGCAAGGTGAATCCGGATGCGATACCTGAAGTGGCCGAAGACGACGGCACGGCCGTCGTCAAGGTCAATGCCCATGGCGGCTTTGCCAACCCCGCCTTCGAACTCGGTCTGCCGGTTCTGGTGGAGCGGGCGAGACGCTCGGGCATCGCAGCACTCGTCGTCAATGACTGCACGCATTTCTCGGCGCTCTGGCCGGAAGTCGAAGGGCTGACCGAAAACGGTCTCGCCGGGCTGGTCATGTGCCCGAGCTATTCCACCGTCGCGCCCACCGGCGGAACCAAGCCTCTGCTTGGCACCAACCCCTTCGCCTTCGGTTGGCCGCGCAAGGACACCTCCCCTTATGTCTTCGATTTCGCGACGTCGGTTGCGGCCCGCGGTGAAATCGAACTACACCGGCGTGCCGGAAAGCCCCTGCCGGAAGGCTGGGCTCTGGACGCTGACGGCAAGCCGACGACCGACCCGGAGGCGGCCCTCGCCGGTTCCATGCTGCCCTTTGGCGGCCACAAGGGATCGGCCATCGGCACCATGATCGAGCTTCTCGCCGGCATCATGATCGGCGATCTCACTAGCCCCGAAGCGCTCGAATTTCTCGGCACCACCACGCTTGCCCCCACCCATGGCGAATTGATCGTCGCTTTTTCACCTGAAGCCTTTGCCAAGGGCCGCCCCGGCGACCCCTTCCAGCGCGCGGAAGTGCTGTTCGACGCCATTATCGGCCAGGGCGCCCGCCTGCCCTCGGGCCGCCGCTTCATTGCCCGCGCTAAATCCGAAAGCGAAGGCATCACGCTTACCGCCGCCGAAATGGCCGGGCTCGACCGGCTGCTGGAAAAGGGGCTGGACGCGGTTTCCTGACCATTTGGATGGGGAAATGGAAAAAAGGCCCGCAATTGCGGGCCTTCATAACGACAACGTCACCCAGCGTTTTTTTGCGACTGCATAGCATCCCCGCCCTGTCAGCCCGGACTAGATCCGGGGTCCAACGCGATCAAGTCCTTGACCGCGGAAGAGACCTTTCATGACGCAGACGCGCCCCGGCTGGATGCCGGATCTTGTCCGGCATGACGGAGGAGAGACATCAAACCTCATCGCATGCAAAAAAGGCCCGCAGTTGCGGGCCTTTTTTTCACAGCAGCAATATCTCAGGCGGCCTTGCAGGCCTGCACTGCGCCCGGCAGCTTGCTCCAGTCGGCGTACCAGCTCTTGAACAGCTTGAACTGTGCTTCGACATAACCCCGCTGGCTGTCCGTCAGTGCATCTGTTTCGTTGAAGTGCAGCGTGTATTCCTTGTCGCCCTTCAGCACCATCATGTGCTTGAAATAGAGAACCAGATCCGGGCCCTCGTCGAAGGACGAAAGAACGGCCAGCGCCTGTTCCAGTTCCAAGGCGCGTGCGCGGGCATCGGCGTCACCCTTGGCGGCAGCCTGCGACAGCTTGCAGAGGTGGATGACTTCCTTCGGCAGCACGTTGCCAATGCCGGTGATGGCGCCGGTTGCGCCGCAATTGACGAAGCCGTGGAAGACAGCGGTGTCGACACCGATCATCAGCGTGACTTCATCGTCACGGCTGGTGATGTTTTCAGCCGCATAGCGCATATCCGCCGGGCCGCCGAATTCCTTGAAACCAACGAGGTTCTTGTGCTCGGCGCGCAGCGCGAAGAAGAGATCGGCGCGGGTCGCAAAACCATAATAGGGGCTGTTATAGATGACGGCAGGGATTTCCGGAGCAGCCGAGAGGATTGCCTTGAAGTGAGCCTTCTGGGCGGCGATGACCGAACCGCGCGACAGAACGCGGGGAATGACCATCAGGCCCTTGGCGCCAACCTTCTGGGCGTGGGCGGCATGGGCAACGGCAGACGCCGTGTTGACCGCTCCGGTGCCGACGATGACGGGAACACCGGCCTTCACCAGACGCTCCACGCCTTCCATGCGCTGCTCGTCCGTCAGGAGCGGCCAGTCGCCCATGGAGCCGCAATAGACCACGGCGGACATGCCATCGGCGATCAGTTCCTTGCCCTTGCGAACAAGCGCATCGAAATCGGGGGTGCGATCATCCTTGCAGGGGGTCATCAAGGCGGGAATCACGCCGGAAAAAATGCTGGCCGTCATTACTAGCTCCTAAGGGACATGTTTTTCGGGAATGGACGCACGTCCGCGCCACCCTTTCGAGAGGGACATTACTATCTTGTATTTTATTTGTCGACAAGAAATCGACAAGCTACAGATTTATTTCCAGCCGTTCGTTTCGCACCAGCAGTTTCTGCACCTGCCGGACGATCTGTTCGGCGTGCTCCCGCGCCAGCCTTTCGGAAAGAGCGATATCGCGTGCGGCAATCGCCTCGATCATCTCTTCATGATCATCGACAAAGCGCTTCGGCAGACGATCGTCATAGGACTGGTAATAAAGCCTGAGAATGCGCCGCCCCTCGTCCAGCAGCCGCTTGAACAGGCTGGTGAAATAGGGGTTGCGCCCGGCCTCCGCGATGGAAAGATGAAGGGCGGCGTTGGTGGAAATCATCGCCAGCGCATCCTGCTCCTCCACCGCAACGGCGAATTCCGCATTATGGGCGCGAATGCCAGCCAGATCTTCTGGACGGTGATATTGCGCGGCAAGCTGGGTCGTTACCCGGTACATCAAGACCAGCGCATCGAAATAGGTGTGCATGTTGAGGAAATCGATGTTCGACACCATGGTGGAGCGGTTCGGCAGCGTATCGATCAGCCCCTCGCCCGAAAGCCGTACCAGCGCCTCACGGATCGGCGTTCGCGACATCTTGAACCGTTCGGCAAGCTGCACTTCATCAATGGGACTGCCGGGTGGCAGGACGAGATCAAGAATCTCGTCGCGCAGCAGATCGTAGACCATCTTCACACCGGAGCCGCGCTTGCGCTCGGCAGAAGCAATTATATCCGTCATAATCAAATCCTTCTTGTCGACATAAAGAGTACTATTATATTTTTTCGTTATCAACGACGTGTCACCGGGTCGCTGGCTTGCATGACGGAATAATTGTTCAAAAACAACAAAAAGACGTCGCGAAAATTGCCCGCGACGGCTTTCGATCGTTCGGTTTGTGGCGCAGACGTCTTTATCGCGCTTTCACGGCCGAAGCAGCGAATAGCGGCTTCCAGCGGCGATGCGACGCCTTACTCGGAGATCAGTTCCGCAGGCCGGTGGCCACGACGGAAATCTTGAAAGCGCCGTCCAGCGTTGGGTCGAACGAAGCGCCCATCACAACATCGGTTTCCTCGCTGACAGCCTCACGTACCAGCGTCATCGCTTCATCAATCTCGTAAAGCGTCAGGTCGTTGCCGCCGGAAATGGAGACCAGCGCGCCACGGGCTTCCTTCAGCGAGGGCTCGCCGAGCAGCGGATTGGCAATGGCCGCTGCCGCTGCTTCCGAAGCACGCTTTTCGCCCTTGGCCTGTGCGGTGCCCATCAGCGCCCGGCCGCCATTCTTCATGACGTATCGCACATCGGCGAAATCGAGATTGACCAGACCTTCACGCAAAATGAGATCGGTGATGCAGCGCACGCCGAGCGACAGCACCTTGTCGGCGGTTTTGAGCGCATTTTCGAAGGTGGTGCCGGCATCGGCAATGCGCAGCAGGTTCTGGTTGGGAATGACGATGACGGTATCGGCCGTGTTGAGCAGATTGGCGAAACCGTACTCAGCAGCCCGCATGCGGCGCACGCCCTCAAAGCTGAAAGGAAGCGTGACGACACCAACTGTGAGAATGTTCTTTGCACGGCAGGCTTCGGCAATAACGGGTGCCGCACCCGTCCCGGTGCCGCCGCCCATGCCGGCGGTGATGAAACACATATCATAGCCGCTCAGGTGATCCATGATCTCATCGAGGGAATCGATCGCAGCCTGCCGGCCAACCTCGGGATCAGCACCCGCTCCAAGCCCGCCCGTCAGTTCTGAGCTGAGCTGCACGAGCCGTGGCGCATTGGTCTTCTTCAGCGCCTGCGCATCCGTATTGGCCGCGATGAAATCGACGCCGCCGATACCCTCGGCAATCATGTTGTTGATCGCGTTTCCGCCACCGCCACCAACTCCGACGACGGCGATGTTGGGAGTGTTGCGGGCAATGGTGGCGCGCGGAGACTGTGTCATCGTCTAATTCTCTTTCCAAATTCATAGGGTCCCGCGCCGGTTTTGACCGCGGCACGCGATTGATCGGTGGCGTTCCCGCTCTTCCTTCCTGGCGCGCGAAGGAGGCCGTAACGTCTTGAATTTCCATGTAAGCCTTAAGGACCGATTGCGGCCAAAAGACTGGTGCTCCAGCGGCGAAAGATGCGCTACGGCGACGTTCCTCCACCCTTCCCCCGGATGAAAACCAAACCGAATCAACTGCTTCGCTATCAAGAGGTGATAGCCCAAAAGGCACGTTGTTTACACTCCATTCACTATGTTTATCTCACTTTGGAACGAGTTGGCCCGCCGGGTGTTTGCTTGCCGACCGTGCTGAGGCGGCGGGTGATGAGATCAAACAGTCCCGACGCTCCAGATATTGTCGAAGCACCAGACGACCCCAAACCGCGGCGTATTTTTTCAGTTCGGTGCTTGGTAGCGTACTCAATGGAGGCAGGCATATGTTGGCAGACGTTTTGCAGAGTGAACCCGGCTTCCGCATGGAGCAGCCGCGGGTACTGATCGTGGAAGACGAGTTCCTCATCGCCATGGACATAGAGGATTCCATTCTTCAGGCGGATGAAGAGGCAGACGTCATCGGTATCGCCAACAAGCTGGATGATGCCGTGGCACTTGGCCGCCGCGCCGATATTGCATTTGTCGACGTCAATCTTGCCGATGGACAAACCGGGCCGGAAATCGGGCGACGGCTTTCCGAAGAGCACGGTGTGGTGGTCATCTTCATGACCGCAAACCCCGAGGTCGTGGTTAATCTCGGCATCGGTGCCGGCGTCATCGCCAAGCCCGTTCCGCAGGATGCAGTCGAACAATGCCTCACTTATGCACTCGCCAGACGCGCAGGCACCCGTGCCGTGACGCCCATCGGCATGATGGCATTCGACTGAGATATACCAACACGGAAAACGGTCAAAAACAAAAAAGCCTGCCGCGGGAGGAGGTGCGGCAGGCTTTCTGAAAAGATGAACAGCGATATGGGAGGAGGAAAACCGCTGTCCCCGGGGCAATCCTTTGGGAGGAGGAGTAGGATCACCCGCTTTACGAAAAGGATGTGGGAGGAGGTACATCCGTTTCGATGAGAGGAACATACCATTTCCCTGCGCATTTGACAGGCACAAGGTTGCAGCACAGATATGCGCTGAGCGCATGGCGTCCGTCACGAAGGAAGATACCGGGCACTCACCCGCTTATCGCGGATCCGGCCTTTACCGATTTCCCAACCTGCACGGAACCTCGACAGCAATCGAGAACAATGCGGCGCATCCGGTGGGAGCGCCGCCTCGCTGTCAGACACCCCCAATGAAGTGCCTTCATTTTCAAACCAAACAAAAACGCCCGCAAAGCGGGCGTTGAAGCATTCAGAATGTGGCGGTATCGCCCTATTTACTTGCCAACAGCGGCGCGAGCGACACTGGTGATCTGGCTGCGATCGATACCGAGATCGTGCAGTTCACGGGTGCTCATGCGGCCGAGTTCGGTGATGGTCTGACGATATTTGCGCCAATTGTTGAAGCTGCGTGCTACGTTCATGACATTACCCTTTCTGAGGTTTAGGTGACGTCAGTAACGTTTTCGTTCCGGCGTCCTTCGATGACCTCTATATGCGCTTTCCAATGGGGAATTAACAGGCAGAATAAGGCAATCCACCCATGCGTCAGACGCAAGGGTTGCCGGCGCCGGTTTGCGTTGAAACAGAAACGTGGCTGAAATTCAGACAGTTCGCAGGACCTTATAACGTCGCGGCGGCTTAGAACTTGTAGCGGACTCCGAACACGTTGGCGTTTGTGGCGCCCTTCATGTTGCCAAGTGTTTTGCCGCCACCGGAACGGTGGTGGAGGCGCCAGAAGAATTCCGTCGAGGAACCCTCGCTGAAAGACACGTTGATTTCCGGCCCCAGATAAAAAAGGACATTGGCGTTGCCGTCGTCCTTGATTTCCTGTTCGCGCTCGCGGCCGGGCTGCGCATCCGTAACAAGGCTGAGCCCTGCTGTAAAACTTGGGGTGATGAACAGTCGCTCTCCAAGCCTGATCTGTTCATAACGCGCGACCGGGCCCGCCCACACCTCGCCGGTGAAGCCCTTGCCGAACCTGACGGCCATGCCGACCTCACCGCCCAGTTTTATGTTGCCGATACGGTAAGGATAGAACTGATAGCCGCCGCCGATGACAGCGTTTCTTTCATAGTCCACGGGAATAAGCGCCGCGCTTTTCAGCATGTCTTCTTTTGTCATGGCGCCAGCGAAGCCGAATATCGCCTCACTCGTCTCAGAGGTCATATCCTCCGACGCGAAAGATGATGTGGCAGCCAGTGCGACCATGGCTGCAGTCGACAGACGTGCTGCAATATTCATCGTGCTACTCCTGAACAAAGCCCGCTTTACCCTGCCGTCCTCATAGGCATAAACGCGGAAGGCGAACATACCGTTACCGAACACAATTAATTCAACTTGCGTGGAATCGGCTGAAACATGCGCATGATTCCGATGCTGTCAGCGCAGGAAACGCCTGAACCGGCGAAGCGCAAAAACGAAAAGAGCCGAGCCGATGGCAAGCAGCGCAAGCAGTTGCGGCCAGACCACATCCAGCCCCGCCCCTCTGAAAAGCACCGATTGCGCCAGGATGATGAAATGGGTGTTTGGCGCAAGAAGCATGATGTACTGGATGATATCAGGCATGCTTTCGCGAGGCGTCATGGCGCCGGACAGCACCTGCAACGGCAACAAAAACAGGATCAGCAACATGCCGAATTGCGGCATGGACCCGGCGACTGTCGCGAGAAAAATTCCCATGGAAGTCATGGCGAAGAGTTGCAATGCCGTTCCGAGCAGGAAAAGAGAAAGCGAGCCTTCGATGGGAATGGCAAGCAGGCCCCTCACCACCACGAACAGGGAAAATGCAGAGGCCACCAGCACGACCAGCCCCATGGACCACACCTTGCTGAGCATGATTTCCAGCGGCGTCACCGGCATGACCAGCAGATGCTCGACCGTTCCGTGTTCTCGCTCGCGAATGAGCGCCGCGCCCGTCAACACGATGGATAGCATGGTAATGGCGGTGATGATGTTGTTGATCGAGCCGAACCAGGACTTGTCCAGTTCCGGATTGAAGCGGGAACGTAGCGTGAGGTCCACCGGCACCGAGGTCGCGCCGCGATAGCGGTCGACATACTCCTGTATTTCGCTCGTCACGATGCTCTGCACATAACCGCCACCGCTGAAAGCCTGGCTCATGCGGGTAGCGTCGATATTGAGCTGGATGGCCGGCTGCTGTCCGGCCATCAGCCGGCGCTGGAAATCCGGGGGAATGTTGAGCGCGAAGGTATCGAGGCCCGCATCCATGCGCTTGTCCATTTCAGCGATGGAAATCTGCTTCGGCGGGGAGAAATAGGGCGGATAAAACGCCGTGCTGATGCGGCTGGAAAGCGGCGACTGATCCTCATCGACAATGGCGATGGCCGCGTTGTTCAGCGTCTCCGGCAGCGCGCTGGAACCGGTATAGATCTGCAGCGTGAAGGCATAGACGATAAGCAGCATCAGCATTCCGTCTCGCGCGAGACCGCGCAGTTCCTTTATGCCGAGCTGGAAGATGTTGGACGAAAAAAGCCTCATGACGCCTGCTTTCTCAAAAGTGCAGCGCCGGCAATGAGGAGCAGTGGAATGGCGATGAGAAGCGGTAGAAACGAGCCGGAAAGTCCGGCGAAATCCAGGCCCTTGGAGAAAGTTCCGCGCGAAATGGTCATGAAATAGGTGGCAGGATAGACGTTGCCGATAAAGGCGCCCGCCCCTTGCAGCGACGAGACGGGATCGATCATGCCCGAATATTGCGTCGCCGGAATGAGCGTCAGAAGAGCCGTGCCGAAGATTGCCGCAATCTGGCTCTTCATGAAGGAAGACATGAGGAGGCCGATGGATGTGGCGATGATGACATAGAGCAGCGCGCCCGTCGCATAAGCGAGATAACTTCCGGTGAACGGCACCTGAAAGATGAAGACCGCAAATGCCGTCAGAAGCACGAAATTGAGCATGCCAAGGGCGACATAGGGAAGCTGCTTGCCGATCAGGAATTCCAGCCGCGTGGTCGGCGTCACGTATAGATTGACGATCGAACCGAGCTCTTTTTCCCTGACGACGCTGAGGGCCGCCAGCATTGCGGGGATGAGCATGAGAAGCAGCGGAATGACCGCCGGCACCATGGCGACAAGGCTCTTGACGTCGGGATTGTAACGATAGCGCGTTTCGATGCTGAAGCTGCTTTGCGTGGCCGCGCTGCCGTAAATTTCGGCGGCCTTCCGCGCCAGCCATGTCTGATGCATGCCCTGCACGTAACCGCGAACGGTCTCCGCCCGCTGCGGCATGGCGCCGTCTATCCACGCCCCTACCTCCACAGTCTTGCCGCGCAAGACATCGCGGCCAAAGCCAGGAGGAATTTCTATGGCAAGGCTCAGTTCGCCATCACGCATCCGCCGGTCCATATCGGCATAGTCCCGGATAGGTTCCTTCTCGATGAAATAACGGGAGCCGGCAATGTCGAGCACGTAATCGCGGCTGATGGTGGAATCGTCGCGATCCAGCACCGCGAAAGTCAGGTCCTCGACATCGAGATTGATGCCGTATCCGATGACGAACATCAGGATGACGCTGCCGAGCACGGCCAGCGTGCCGCGAATGGGATCGCGCTGCAGTTCCAGTGCCTCGCGGCGCGTATAGCTGAACATGCGCCTGAAATCGAAAAATCTCTTTCGGGTGGGCGCCGCATGTTGCGTCACCTGCACGTCCGCTGCTGCCACAGATGCTGTCGCAGGCGCGTCCCTCGTAACCCCGGAAGCATCTTCCAGATAGGCGACGAAAGCCTCTTCAAGTGTTGCGGCATTACGGCTTCTGGTGATCGCCTCGGGCGTATCGCTGATCAACACCTTGCCGGCGTGCATCAGCGAAATCCGGTCGCAGCGCTCCGCCTCGTTCATGAAATGGGTGGAGATGAAGATGGTGACATTATCGTTGCGCGAGAGATCGGCGAGGATTTGCCAGAAGCCGTCCCGCGCCACCGGGTCGACACCAGAGGTCGGCTCATCGAGGATGAGAATATCGGGCGAATGGATCATCGCCACCGCCAGCGACAGCCTCTGCCGGATGCCAAGCGGCAGGTCGTCCGGCAGCGTGTCCATGACCGCGCCAAGATCGAAACGCTCCGCCATTTCGGCGATACGCGGTTGAATTGCCTCTTCCGGCAGCTTGAACAGGCGGGCGTGCAGATCAAGGTTCTGCCGCACCGTCAGTTCCGAATAGAGCGAGAAGGCCTGGCTCATGTAACCGACGCGGTGGCGGATCGCCATGTCGCTCGCATCCACCTTGTGTCCGAAGAGCTTCGCCTCTCCTTCGCTGGCGGCCAGAAGGCCCGTCAGCATCTTCATGGTGGTGGATTTTCCGCAGCCATTGGAGCCGAGAAAGCCAAAAATCTCGCCGCGCGGAATCTTGAAGCTGACATTGTCGACGGCGGTGAAATCGCCGAAACGCATGCTAAGGTGGGATGCCTCGATGGCATAATCACCCTCACCGGTCGGCTTTCGTGGCGCGATATGGACTTCGTGGTGATCCTTGCGCTTTTCTTCGGGAAGAAGCGCGATGAAGGCGGCGTCGAGATTGGGTGCCGCGGTGCGGTCGAGAAGTTCGGCGGGCGAGCCGGTGGCTAGAATCTTGCCGCCATCCATGGCAACCAGCCAGTCAAAACCGGCGGCCTCCTCCATATAAGCCGTTGCGACGATGACGCTCATGCCCGGACGCCCGGCACGGATAGAGTCGATCAGTTCCCAAAACTGCCGCCGCGATAAAGGATCAACGCCTGTCGTCGGCTCGTCCAGGATCAGCAGGTCCGGGTCGTGGATGAGCGCGCAGCAGAGCCCCAGCTTCTGTTTCATGCCCCCGGAGAGCTTCATCGCGGGACGATCGGCAAAAGGTTCGAGGCCGGTGCTCTTGAGCAATTCGGCGATACGCGCCTGCCGTTCCCTTGCGTCCTGTCCGAACAGCCGCCCGAAAAAGTCGATGTTTTCAAAGACCGACAGGGTGGGATAGAGGTTCTTGCCAAGGCCCTGCGGCATATAGGCGATACGCGGGCAGGTATCCTCGCGGTGGCGCGGATCGGACATGTCGCCGCCTAGAACCTCCACCTTGCCCTTCTGGATGGCGCGCGCGCCCGAGACCAGCGACAACAGGCTCGATTTGCCTACGCCGTCAGGCCCGATGAGCCCTATCATCAGCCCGGCGGGTATCTCGACCGATATGTCGTCCAGCGCAACCGTGCTTCCGAAGGTCAACCGCACATCGGTCAATCGCGCAACGGGTGCGTTTCTGTCATTCGTTTCGGGAGGCGCGACCATAGCGGCCACCCTCACTTGACGAGATTGCGTTCGAGATTCTCCGGCCAGGCGGCCTCCGGATCAAGCCGGACATAGGCCATGCCGGGCAGCCCGGTTTTCACATATTGAATATATTTCTGCAGAAGTGCCTGGGGGATTTGCGCCCTTACCCGGAATGTCAGCTTCTGGCGTTCCTCTTCGGTCTCCACCGTTTTCGGTGTGAACTGCGCGACATCCGCGACGAAGGACACTTTTGCCGGAATGGTGTATTGGGGGGCGGCATCCAGTATCAGTCGAACATCAGACCCCATGGACGTGCGGCCAGCCTCGGCCGTTGGCAGGAAAAACGTCATATAGACGTCGCCGAGATCGACGAGGTTCAGAACCCGTCCACCGGCGGAAAGCACTTCTCCGGGCTGGGCGATGCGATATTGCACGCGACCGTCGCGGGGCGATTTCAGCGTCGCATCGGCTATGTCAGTCTCGATGCTCTCGATGTCAGCCTGTGCGGCGTCTACCGCCGCTTCGGCGTCGACGATCTGCGCCTTGGCGGCGTTGATCGCGGCGTCGGAAGCCGCAAGCGAGGCCTGCGCAGAGGCGAGCGTTGCGCGGGCGGACTGCTCGGCGGCCTCGCTGTCATCAACGATCTGCTGCGAGACCGCATTGCCCGTCAGCAATTGTTTCGAGCGTGCATTGGTCTTGGAGGCGGAATCGAGCTGGGCCTTGCGCTGTTCCACCACCGCAAGCGCCGACGTCTTTTCCGCTTCACGCTGGGCGACAAGACTGTGGGCCGTGTCGATTGCTATTTTCGCACGGCGAAGCTGTGCTTCCGCCTGGCGTTTCCTCGCCTCCAGCTGGGCCGTATCCATCTGCGCCAGAACCTGTCCGGCCTTCACGAAATCACCCTCGCGGACCATAATATCCTGAAGGCGGCCGGCGGTCTTGGTGGAGATATCGATCTCGACGGCCTCGATGCGACCGTTACTGGCCACGAATCCCGAAGGCAGGCCCTCGGCCGTCAGCTTCGACCAGGCGAAATAGCCGGCCACGGCCAGAACCACAACCGCCAGACCAATGAGCAAGCCCTTTTTAGACATCCGTCTTCCCCATGAACCCTTCAGTTTCAACCGTAGTACGATAAAACCGAAGAAGCCAGCCACCATCACGTTCATAATTCGTACCTGGTATTTCCCGCACTGAAAGCGGAATAACCGGTTTCCGGGACTGTCTACGCCAGAGAGCGGCCTGCAGCCTTGACACAAGTCAAGCGGCGAAAGGATTTAATGGAGAGCGTCATCAAGGCGCCCCCGTTCGCCGGCAGTTAACCGGCTCACCTTTGAGAACACCGACGGTACCAAGCGATCATACCGATGCCGCGCCATCCCCTCGACAATCGGACGTCATCCTCGAGCTTGTCCCGAGAATGACAGAGTAGGGTCTTCGATAGCGCTTGCGAAAGGATGATGTGGGCTCGCTGCACACCTCCGATCCGTTATTGAGGGCGATGATGTTTACACAGCCCGCGCCCGTTTCACCTCCGCCTGCGTCCATTCCGGCAGCCAGTCACTATGGGCCAGCAGCAGATCGTCCACCAAGGACCAAATCTGATCGAGATCGAGTTCCGCCGCAGTATGCGGGTCCATCATCGCAGCGTGAAAGATGTGGTCGCGGTTTTCGCTCATCAACGCCCGCACGGTCAGCTCCTGAACATTGATGTTGGTGCGCATCAGCGCGGTGAGCTGCGGTGGCAACTCGCCGATGAAGGTGGGCTGCACGCCGTTATGATCGACCAGGCACGGCACTTCCGCCGCGCAATCCGATGGCAGCGAGGTGATGCATCCATTATTGCGCTGGTTGCCGTAGATGACGGAGGGCTCGCCGGTCCAGACCGAATTGATGATCGAGGAGGCATATTCCTTCGACTGCTTGACCTCGATCTTTTCGGCCGAGCGATAGGCGGCCGCCTGGCCCTTCCAGCGCTCGATCTGTTCGATGCAGCGCTTGGGATATTCATCGAGCGGAATGCCGAATTTCTCGATCAGGTCTTCGCGCCCCTCCTTGATGAAATAGGGCGTGTATTCCGCGAAATGCTCGGAGCTTTCGGTGACGAAATAACCGAGCCTCGTCAGCATCTCGTACCGCACCTTGTTGGGGCAGCGTGGGTTCCAGCCGGGTTTTGGCGCGCGGCCTTCGCGATAGGCGCGCACGAGATCGGGGTAGAGGCTCCTGTAGCTGCCATCGGGCTGGCGATGCTCGAATTCCAGGAAAAACGCCATATGGTTGATACCGGCCGAACGGTAGCGGATTTCCTCATAGGGAATATCGAGATCATGGGCGAGTTCCATCGCCGTGCCCTGCACGGAATGGCAAAGACCCACCTGCCGGATCGTCGGGTATTTTTCGGCAATCGCCCAGGTGTTTATCGCCATGGGATTTACATATTGCAACATGATGGCGTTCGGGCAGAGGGCCAGCATGTCCTCGCAAATCTTCCAGAGGTGAGGCACGGTGCGCAAGCCGCGCATGATGCCGCCGACGCCAAGTGTGTCAGCAATGGTCTGGCGCAGCCCATACTTACGCGGCACTTCGAAATCAGTGACCGTGCACGGCTCGTATCCGCCGATCTGGAACGCCACGATAACAAAATCCGCGCCGGAAAGCGCCTTTTTCTGGTCGGTATAGGTCTCGGCCTTCGCCTTTGCACCGAGCGTCGAAATCAGCTTGTTGACGACGATGGCGCTTTCTTCCAGCCTTTCACGGTTGATATCCATCAGCGCGATTGTGGCGCCGGAAAGGGCCGGACGCTGCAGCACGTCACCGATGATGTTCTTCATGAACACCGTGGAACCTGCGCCGATGAATGCAATCTTGGGATCTCTTGCCATGTCTACCTCCGGCAATTGGGAATTCAAGCGATTTCGAAAGCGGCTCGCACAAGCCGCTGTGTATATTCAGTTTTCGGCTGACTGAGCACGTCCTCGACAGGCCCCTCTTCGACAATCCGCCCGCGCTGCATGACGATGACGCGGTGGCAGAGGGCGCGGACCACTTTCAGGTCGTGGGAGATGAACAGGTAGCTCAAGCCACGCTCATCCTGCAGCTTGCGCAGGAGATCGATGATCTGCGCCTGCACGGAAAGATCGAGTGCGGAGGTCGGCTCATCGAGGAGGATGAATTCCGGCTCCAGCGCGACGGCACGCGCAATCGCGATGCGCTGTCTTTGGCCGCCGGAGAATTCATGCGGGAAACGCGAGAGGATGTTGCCGGGCATACCCGCCGCCTCCAGCGCGTCGCGCACCCGGTCCAGCCTCTCGGCCTTCGTTTTGCCGAGACCGTTGATGATGAGGCCTTCCTCGATGATCTGGCCAATGGTCATGCGCGGGTTTAGCGAGGCAAACGGATCCTGGAAGACGATCTGCATGCGCGACCGCAGAGGCCGCATTTCAGCCCGGGAACGGCCATCGACCCTCTGACCGTCAAAAACAACCTCGCCTCCGACAGGCTCGTTCAACCGGAGCAGGGACTGGCCGAAGGTCGTCTTGCCGGAGCCGGATTCACCCACGAGCCCCAGTGTCTCGTGCCGCCTGAGCGTCAAGCCGAGGCTGTCGACCGCTATCAGCTCCTTGAGTTCTGGTTTGAACAGGCCGCCATATCGCATCATGAAGGAGACGCGCACGCCGCTTGCCGTCAGGAGGACGCCGGAGTTCTCCGGCAGCGGCTTTGCCGTGCCCCGAGGTTCGGAAGCAAGCAGCCTTTTCGTGTAGGGATGCTGCGGCGCTGCAAACAGCCGCTCCGTGGTATTGTGCTCACGCATCTCGCCGTGCTGCATGACATAGACGTAATCGGAAAACTGCTTCACGATCGTCAGGTCATGGGTGATGAGCACTACGGCCATGCCGCGCTTCTTCTGGAGATCCCGGATGAGGTTGAGTATCTGCGCCTGTACCGTCACATCGAGCGCAGTGGTGGGTTCGTCGGCAATCAGCACGTCAGGATCATTGGAGAGCGCCATGGCGATCATAACGCGTTGGCGCTGGCCGCCGGAAAGCTGGTGCGGATATTGTTTGAGCCGCGCTTCCGGCTCCGGTATCTGCACCTGACGCAGCAGATCGAGCGCCCTCGCCTCTGCCTGCTTCTTGCTCAATTTCGAGTGGACGCGGATTGCCTCTACAATCTGGCTGCCGATCGTATAGATCGGGTTCAGCGAACTCATCGGCTCTTGAAAGATCATCGAGATGCGATTGCCGCGCAGCGCCCGGCGCTGGCGCGACGAGAATTTCAGGATGTCGTCGCCGTTGAACCGGACGACTGCCGATTTCGCGACTGTGGCGCGCTTGGTCAACAAGCCCATGACGGTGCGGGCTGTCACTGATTTTCCCGAACCGGATTCGCCGACGATGGCGATGGTCTCACCCCGGTAAAGCTGGAAGGAAATGTCCTTCACGGCCTCCACCATTCCGTGCTCCACCTTGAAGGTCACGGCAATGTTGCGGGCATCGATGATGGCGTTATCCTGACGATCATCCGCGTCGAAGCGGATGGCGGGGGCGAAGGTGTTGTTCAGGGCAGCTACCATGTCACGCTCCTCTCAATAGGGATCGACGGCATCGCGCAGGCCGTCGCCCAGCGCGTTGAAGGCAAAGACGGTGACCAGCACGAAACCAACCGGTGCAAGAATCCAGGGATAGGAACCTATGACCGAATAAGTAGCGGTATCCTGCAGCATCAGCCCCCAGGAGATCAGCGGCGGCTTTACCGCAAAGCCGAGGAAACCGAGGAAGGATTCGAGCAGCACGACGCTTGGAATATGCAAGGTCACCGCGACGATCACATGGCTCATCACATTCGGCAGGATGTGCTGGAAGATGATACGCCTGTCGGTGGCGCCAACAGCGATCGCCGCCCGGACATAATCGATCCGCGCCAAAGCCAGCGTCTTGCCGCGCACCTCCCTCGACATCTGCGCCCAGCCCAGCGCCGACATGACGCCGACCACAAAGACGAGGAACACGGTGGTTGGTGCGGTGACCGGAATAAGAGAAGTCAGCGCGAGATAGAGAGGCAATTGCGGGAAAGCGAGCACCACCTCCACGAAACGCTGCACCCAGGCATCCAGCGGCCCGCCGAAATAGCCTGAGATCAGCCCGACGCTGGTGCCGATGACGGTAACGATGGCGACAACACTGAGCGCAATGGCAAGCGAGATGCGCGAGCCATAAATGGCGCGCGACAGCACATCGCGCCCGAACTTGTCTGTTCCAAGAAAATGCACGGGCTGGCCATCGGTAGAGCCGAAGAAATGCCGGCTCATCGGAATGAGACCCAGAAGTTTGTATTCCGCACCCTTCACAAAGAAGCCGAGATAGACGGGATTATCGTAATCCGGGCCGACGATCGGCTGGAAGGTGACCGGATCGAGCTCTTCCGTCTCCGCAATGGCATAGACCCGTGGCGCCAGGCTGAAATTGCCGTCCTTGTCGGTGAACCGAACCACCTGCGGCGGTGAAAAACTGCCATGGGTTTCAAGCGGGTTCATCGGCGCGAAGAAGTCCGCAAAAATGGAGATGAGGATCAACAGCACCACCAGTACCAACCCGACCATACCCGTGAAGGATCGTCTGAGACGCCGCCAGACAAGCGCCAGATAGGTCTCGTTGCCATTGGCGGAGCGGTCGGGTTTTGCCGCGGCGGCCGTTTCGGTTTTCATCTCGTCAAACGCCATCATCTCAGGCCCTCCCGAATTCGCGGACGCGCGGGTCGAGCATGGCGAGCAGCATATCGGCGATGATGTTGCCGACGATCAGCGTGGCGGCCAGCACCATCATGAAGGTCGCGGTGACATAGACGTCACCCACCGCCATGGAGCCGACGATGGCGGGGCCGACGGTCGGCAACGCGAAGATGATCGCGGTTTCGATCTCGCCGCTCAGCATGTAGGGCAGCACCACGCCCTGATACATGACGAGCGGGTGCACGGCATTCGGCACCGCATGGCGCATGATGACGGCGCCTTCCGAAAGGCCCTTGGCACGCGCCGTCTCGACATATTGCGCATTCAGCGTATCGAGCAGATTGCCGCGCATCACCCGCATATTATAGGCCAGCCCCCCGAAGACGGCGATGGCGACGACCGGCCAGACGTGGCTGACCAGATCGACGAATTTCGCCCATGACCACGGCGCACCGCCATATTGCGGTGAAAAGAAACTGCCGATCTCCGACACATCGAAATGAAATACCATGAGGTAGACGAGGATCAGCGCCATCAGGAAGCGCGGGATCGTCATGCCGAGGAAGGCAATGGTGGAAAGCAGGTTGTCGACCCAGGAATATTGCCGTGTGGCGGCCCAGATGCCGAAGGCGATGCCAAGTACCGATGCGAAGATGTGGCAGACCAGCGCCAGAGCGATAGTGCGCGGCAGGCGTTCGCCAACCACATCGGCGACCGGCTTGTTGTAATAAAAGCTGTAGCCGAAATCGCCGCGGGTGAGGATGCCGCCGATCCAGTTGAAATATTGAATAACGAGCGGCTTATCGAGTCCGTGTTCGATACGGTATGCCTGCGCCTGCGCTTCCGCCTGCTCGAAGGACGCTCCGCCCTGGTTCATCAGCTGCGAGCGGATGTAATCGGCGTAGTCGCCGGGCGGCGCCTGGATGATGGCGAAAGTCACCACGCTCAGGATCAACAGCACCGGAATGGCGGATGCCACGCGTATCGTCAGAAATCTCAGCATCGAACGGTCTTCCTCGGTTTGGATTGGCCGTGTGTTGCCGGCCGCGCTTCACGCGCGACCGGTACCGGGTGTGCTCCGGGAGGAGTTCTTCAGGTTTTCGTACTTCCGGACATAATGGCGTTACGCACCTTTACCGGAAGCTTCAGTTGATCGGCCCGCCCTCGCCCGGCTTGCCGGGAAGCTGCTCAGGGAAAAGTTCGTATTTGCCCTGCCTGTCGGCCGCGACCCACAGGCGTTCGCGGATGATGGCGTCTTCGGCCCAGTTGAACATGAAGATCGGCGTACCCTGCGGCACATTGGAGAACCGCTTGTTGACGATGAGCGCACCGGGATATTCGGTGAGGCCAATCGTGTAGAGGTTCTGCGTATAGACCTTCTGGTACTGCTTCATCAGATCGGCCCGCTCGGCATTGTCCTGCGAAGATATGAACTTGCGCACAATGTCGGCCATGTCTTTTTCGAAGGGCATCAGGTCCAGTTCCTTGCCTTCGGGTGCGCGATGGTTCCAGCTGGTGCGCGGCCCGACAGGGGCCAGTTGCTCAGTATTCTGCACCACGGATGAAAGCTCGGTGGAATTGCGCCGCACCAGCCAGTCAAACTGCCCGCCATAATGGGCGGCGTCACGCTGGTTTGAATCAAGGCTATTGATGACAACGCGAAGCCCAAGTTTCGCCATCTGGCCAACGAGACCTTCCGCAAGGCTCTTGTCCGTCGCGTACCCGTTGTTGACGAGAAGGGTAATCTCGACATTACGGCCACCAAGCGTTTCCCTGGGGAAATTCAGGAAACCATCGCCATCCGTATCCTTCAGGCCAATCGAAGCCAGTGCAGCCTTGGCAGCCTCGAGGTTGAAGGGGTAATAGACCGTCGAAGAGCGATCATAGAAGCTTGTCCCGGACGAAATGCCACCCGGATAGATCGCCGTGAAAGGCCCCTTCACCAGCGAGTCACCGATCGCCTTGCGATCAAGAGCGGAGGTGACGGCCTGGCGGAACACCTCGTTACGGTTCAGCTCACGAATGGCCTGTCCGCGCTCATCCGGATTGCCCCAGCCATTGGCGGAAAAGTTCATCTGCAGATTGTACCCGATAAGGCGCGGCCCAAAGGCAAGCCGGGCCGGCGCATTGGGGTCAGCGGCGCGTTTCAGCGAGGCGACGAAATTCTCCGGCTGCTCGAGATTGGAGAAATCGCCCGATCCCGCTACGGCCTGCACATCGCGGTCCGCCCAGGTAGAAAGCTTGTAATGGACTTCATTGAGATAGGGCAACTGCTGGCCTTTCTCGTCCACTTTCCAGTAATAGGGGTTGCGCCGCAGCACGATGAGATCATCCGGCCGATAAGAAACCGGAACCCATGCGCCCATGACCGGCATGTTCATATACTCAGGCGGGAACGCGTTTTTGAACTGATTATAGGTGTTCTTGGAATATTTCGGATGCTGGGGTTTCAGAATATGCGACGGCCCGGGGCAGAAGCTCGGATAGGCCATGGTGTAGAGATATTGCTTCGGAAACGCCGCCTTGAACGTCCATTCGACGGTGTAGTCATCGACCTTCTTGAGCGTCGTTCCCTCACCGAAAGCCTCAGGCGATGCACCGCCGCCAAGCGGTGAGACATTCGGATCGATGACGGCGTCTTCCCAGTAGAACATCACGTCATCGGCATTGAAGGGCTGGCCGTCGGACCACTTGGCACCCCTGACGAGATGCATCGTCAGCTTGTGACCATCTTCCGACCACTCCCAGCTTTTCGCCAGATTAGGCAGCGGCTCGGTATCCTTGGCATCCACCTGGAACAGCGGGGCGGTGCGCGTCAGGCATTCGGAAAGGGCGATATCGATGCCGCCCCAGCCCTGGCTCTGGCCTGCAATGTAGTTCCAGCCCTCCGGCCTGCCGCCGACCACATGGCGCATTGTGTCACCATAAACGCCGGCGCCGTCAGGCATGTTGGCCGCCTTGTAGACCAGCGGCTCCTCGGGCAGGCGCTCTTTCAGCGGCGGCAGCTTGCCGGTCTTTTCGAATTTCTCGGTAATCCAGTCGGGTTCGCTGTAGCTTGGCAGCGCCTTGAATTCGAGGATCGAGTCGCGCGCCACATAGTTGATCTTGCCTTCGGCCGGAAATTGCGGCGGCTCGGGCGGCGTAGTGGTCTCGAAGGCATTCGCATTGAGTGCGATCATCGAAACACCGAACCCCAGTGCCGAGATGATACCAATCCTGCGTTGAAGTAACATCGTCATTCCTCCCAAATGGCAGCTCTTCGACCGCCGACCCTCTCTCATCGTTGAGACCGGACGGCGAACTCCCTTCCGCCGCCGGCCTTTTCCCATGTCTTTTCCTTCAAACAGCCTTTTTCAGCGCCGATTTCTCGGCCCGCAATTCCTCGATGGAACGCACGTTGCGGCGCGCGGCACCCGCCCAGTCACGGGTCTTGACGCTGGACTTCGCAAGTCGCTCCTTCGCCGCCGGAACGGCATCGGCATATTGCGGCAGCCAGCGCGCCTGAGCGACAACCATCTCGTCAACCATCTGCCAGACCTCCTCCGGCGTGGCGACGGCGCCGACCAGCGGATCATGCAGCACGGCGAGTTTCAAAAGATCGATATCGCCAGTGACTGCCGCATGGACCGACATGCGCTGCACGTTGATGGACGCCATGCAGGTGGCCGCGCAGGCTTCCGGCAACGTGATGCCGGAAACCATGTTGATGCCGAAACGGTCGACAAAACCGGGCGATTCGATGATGGCGTCCGCCGGCAGATTGCTGATGACGCCATTGTTCTTGACGTTGAAGTGGCCGCGATAGACACGCCCGGTCTCCAGCGCCTCAAGAATATGGCTTGCATGTTCGTTGGAGCGCTTGGCCGGATCAATCGGCTTGTCGGCCGAGGCGAGAAACTGCGGGAACTCCGTTTCGAACCAGTTGCGCGTTTCGGTGGAGTGGCGGAGATAACCGCCGGTTTCCCCGTGAATCCAGTCGGACATGTCGATCCAGCGGGCGATTTCCTCTGGCCGCTTACGATACCACGGCAGATATTCGGAGAGATGGCCGTTGCTTTCGGTCGAATAGACCCCGAAGCGCTTCAGCACGTCGATGCGAAGCTTCTCCTGCTGCGAGAAGACCGGATGCGCCTCAAACGCGGCAACCAGCTCCTCCTTACCGATCTTGCGGCCATTGAGCCGCAGATCGATGAACCATGTCTGGTGGTTGATGCCGGAGCAGATGTAATCGAGTTCTGCCGGGGATTTCGCACCGAGGATTTCGGCAATCTGTTCCGCCCCGTGCTGAACGCCATGGCAGAGACCGACCGTATCCACCTTGCCATATTCGATGGCTGCCCAAGTGTTCATGGCCATGGGGTTGGCATAGTTCAGGAACTTTGCGCCGGGTGCCGCAACCTCGCGGATATCCTTGCAGAAATCGAGAATGACGGGAATGTTGCGCTGACCGTAGAGAATGCCGCCGGCGCAGATTGTATCGCCTACGCACTGGTCGATGCCGTATTTCAGCGGAATGCGGATATCGTCCGCATAGGCTTCGAGCCCGCCGACCCGCACGCAGCTGATGATGTATTTCGCGCCCTCCAGCGCCCGGCGGCGGTCCGTATGGGCGGTCACCTTCACGGGGAAACCATTTGCCTCAATGATCTTGTCAAGGATCGCCCTGATCATATCGAGATTGTGCTGGCTGATATCCGTGAGCGCGACTTCAATATCGCGAAACTCCGGCACACACAGGAGATCGGTGAACAGTTTTTTCGTGAAACCGACGCTGCCAGCGCCAATAATAGCGATTTTGAAACTCATAACGCCACCTCTGTTGCAAATCGAACGGGTGAAACGGGCCGAAGGATCGTAAAATGGCATTGCAGAAAAATACCCGTGAGAATCCCGGAAAACCGGCCTTCCTCTCCAATTTTTCAGCAACAATATCCTGCTGGCTGTCTCCTCGCATCGGGATTATGCGTATAATACCGACGAGGACCAGAGAAGGATTATGCTTTCATGGGTAATTTTGTGCTGCGGGATTTGATCGATCAGGGACCCGGCATGCGAACCGTCTCGCTGCCGCGCGGCCGCCAGACGCTGCACACCATGCCGACCAGCAGCGGCTACGAAATCCGCCGTGGCGGTACTTACGACTGGGATGGTCGCAAACGCGGGCAGACGCCCTTTACCGTCCTGCAATATTGCATCAGCGGTCAGGGCAACCTGCGCTATGAGAACCGTCATTACGTGGTCAGGCCCGGCGAAACCCTGCTGCTGCTCATTCCCCACAATCACCGCTACTGGCTGGAAGATGGCAAGGAGTGGGAGTTCTTCTGGATTTCAATGAATGGCGAGGAAGCGCTCCGCATCCACCGCAACATTCTCTCCGTCACCGGCCCGATCCTCAAGCTGCAGCCGGAAACGGTGGATCATCTCGCCGGATGCTGCTCACGTCTCGTCAATGGTGCCGAGACACCGGGGGCGGCGTCGGCTGTCGCCTATGAGGCGGCGATGACGCTTTATGACGATGTCTTCGGCTCGCATCCTTCCTTTGGCGGCGAATATCGCACGATGCAGCAGGTGCTGAGCTATATAGACAGCCACCTTGGCGACCGACTTTCCGTCAGCGACCTGGCCGCCGTGGCGGGTCTCAGCCGCGCGCATTTTTCCCGAATCTTCACCGCAAGCGAAGGCCTGCCGCCGGCGGAATTCGTCTTGCAAAGACGCCTGAGACGGGCAGCCAAGCTATTGACGACTGCAGCCCACGTTCCGATCAAGGAAGTCTCGGTGCTATGCGGCTTCGAGGATCCGAACTATTTCTCGAAGGTGTTCCGCAGGCTTTACGGCACCAATCCGAGCGAATTCCGCACCACCGGCATGTATGCCAGTGTGAGGCAGGGCTGACGCGAAACAGGACTTGGTTTTGACATGTTTCAGGCGATTAAGAATAGGCGTTACACCTTCTTTGGAGGCTGGCAGAGGTGAACAGCAAAATCCGGACGATTCTCCTCTTTCCGCTCAGGGCGATCATCGTTTTCGCCATGGTCCTCGACGGCATTTTCCGCCCGCTCTACCGACCGGTCATCAGGGCCCTGTCGAACCTGAAAATCATCCAGCGGCTGGAAAGCCGGATAGCGCAGCTGCCGCGCCTTGCCATTCTACTCTGTCTCGCCGTTCCCTTCGCGATTGCGGAACCGATGAAGATCATCGGCCTCGTCCTCTTCGCCCATGGGGCTTTCAAGTCGGGGGTAGTTCTGACGATCATTGCCCATCTTTCCACCTTCCTGATTGTCGAACGCATCTACCATGCCGGCCGGGAAAAGCTTCTCACCTATGGCTGGCTCGCCTGGATCATGCGCTATGTGCGTTTTGCCCGTTCGTTTTACGACCGTTTGAAACTTGCGGCGCTGAGCTGGATTAGGCTTCGGCTCCTTGCACAATCGCGATAGAACCTGCCCGTCATCTTTTGCGGCGCAGCCTTTTCAAGAGATATTCCGCAAGCGCAGTCGATTGCAGCGACACGAGAATGATGACGATGCCGAACACAACGCGGGCTTCAGGCACTTCGTCGAACAGAAAATATCCGACCGCAGTCACAAACAGGATCGACAGATAGCTGACCGGCGCAAGGACGCTTGCATCCGCGATACGATAGGCCCGCAGAAAGCAATATTGTCCCATCTGCGCCAGCAATCCGATGCCGAGCAACGGAACCCAGTCAAATGACGCAACCGGCTTCCATGTCCAGATTGCCGGAATGGCGGTGATGACGGCGAGGCCCACCGTATAGAACACCATCATGACAGTGGTGTTCTCCCGCCGCAGCGCTCGTGTCTGGATAACCGCAAGCGCACCGAACACCACCGATATCAGCACAACGATCACGCCCACGCCAAATTCCGCGCCGCCCGGCCCAATGACGACCAGAACGCCGACAAACGCAAGACAGGCTCCCGCCCAGCGAAAGCGGCTCACGCTTTCGCCAAGAAAGGCGACAGCCAGCGCCATCGTCACCAATGGCCGGGAAAAACCAACGGCATTGACGGTCGCAAGCGGCAACAGGGTGATGGCGATGAAATTGCTGGTGAGTGCGATGGCATTGCAGCAGATGCGGAAAATGTTACGCCAGGGATATTGGATGCGCGCCATTTCTCCCCGGTGCCGCCAGATGAGTGGCAGGATGAACATCAGGCCAATCATCGCCCTGATGAAGACGAGCTGGAAGGCGGGATAGGTGACGCCTTGCGCCTTGACGAGCGCGGTCATACCGCCCGCAACAAGGGTCATGTCCAGCAACAGCCAGCCTATGCCCGCGCGGGTGTCCGTTTCGCGAGGGCCTTGCTGTTCTTCGCTTTGATCGTCGCCATTCACGCCGGTTGCACAAGATTGGCCATGAGGCGGAAAGCGCCAGGCACAAGCTTGTCCATCTGGTGATGCAGCACGAGGCTGGTATGGGTATGCCTACCCTTGCCGATGACGCCCGAAACCAGCGCACCCTTCAGCGGCTGCTCATCGACATCATGCATGGCGAGCAATGGCTCGTAGACATCATCCCAGCGCGAGGCGAAATAAAGCCCGCGCTCCTTGTCCCAGCCCCCCCAGTCGGCGGCATCAATCCTGTTGGGCCCGGCAAGCAGCGGATGGTCGGGCAAGAGCACCGTTACCTCCGCCTGCGGATCGGTCACACGCCAGCGCAGGGAAGGCTTGCCGATCTCAAGACGCCGAACTGGTGTCGTTTCCGGATTCCATCCGTCAGTCGGCCGGTGATAGAGCGTGACCAGATGACCGCCGTTTTTGACGAAGCGGTGAAGTTTCTCCGTCTCGGCAGCGAGATCCCTGCGGATGCCGAAGGCGAAGATGCCGATAACGATCGTCGTAAAGGATGACAGGTCCCCGCCAAGCGCCTGAGCGTCGAGGTCGGTGACATCGAGTCCCATTCGCGACAGCCAAAGACCCACCCTGTCAGCACCACCACCGACATAGCCGATCCGCGCCTTCTCGGGCAGCTGCAGGTCCAGCGAGAGGATTTTCAGAACGGACGGCGCCAGAAACCTTGCCCGACCGATGTGCGGATAAGCGATCGGCGTTATCTGAAAAGCGGGTTGCGCACCGACAAGCGCCTCGATCTGGGCAAGGCCCACCCTGGCCTCGCCGTTACGTTCGGCTATCCAGTCGCCGCCGTTCTTGCGCAGGTTCCAGCCGCCCGTATTCCTGAACGACAGCGACGCATCGGCGCCCTTTATATGAGCCTGAAAGACATGAGCCTCCTGCCCCTGTCCGAGGGGAACCAGAAGAGCGTCCGGCGCAATCGTCAGCGACTGCGCCGGCGTCACGAAAAACGGTTCCTCAAGGTCGAAGGCGGCCGAAACCGTTCTGCCTTCAACCGTTGCGGAAAGCCGCACTGAGGCATGGCCATTGCCGCCCATGGCTTTCCAGTCAGGCTGATACAGCCCGGAAACAGGTGCATCCTGATCCGCGACAAGCGTAAAGACCCGCCTCTCGCCAAGCGACTGGATGGATGACGATACACCTGATGGCAGGACCGGGGTGACCTCGACATCAATGTGAGCCGCCTTGTCTGAAAGCTCCACGGAAAGAACCGACGTTCCACCTGGTACGATCTCCGCCGGCGCGGCGTAGGCCCGCTCGAAAACATCAAGCGCCGTCAGGATGGCGGCATCGACCTGCGCCCGTTTGCGCCTGATCCGATGTCCGTGCAGTTCCGTGAAATCCGTCGTGGCGGATTCGTCCACCGTCTGCAAAAGCGCTGCAGCCGCAAGAAGTGACGCCGTGATCCGCTGCCTGTCGGGAAAGGCTGATATCGCTTCGCTTATCGCCTGTTCCGCCTTGACCAGCGCCTTTGCCAATTCGGTATCCAGGCCCGGGAACACCGCAAGGTCTGACAACGAAGACGGCAGCCCGTCGAGGATCGAGTGTTCTTGGCCCCCTGCATCACTGGCGAGTTCGAGATGCAGCGGCCAGACCTCTTGCGCCAGCTTAGGCCAATGTCCCATTCCCTGAGAAGCGTGATAATAACGCGACCATTCGCCGATCCGGTCATATTGCGCGCCAGTCGCCTGCTCCCTGCCGCGAGCATTTACCGTTACGGTCGTCTCCGGCGGCGGCACTTCGTCATCATAGGTGTCACCACCGCCCGACCACGCGGGAAGGTAATATTTCTCCACCTGCCACGGCTTCAGCCCCTCTGCAAGATGTTCAGGAAAGGCCGCAGGGTCCGCCGCCAGCGCGATGGCGCTCTTTGCCGCACGCGTCATGGCGCGGTGGTGCCCATGTTGTCCCGGCACATCGAGAAAGGTCGGGATGACGATATCCGGCCGCTCTTTGCGATAGGCGCGCACCAGCCGCTCAATGATGCGCTGCTGCCCCCAGCGGCCAAAGGTCTGGTCGCCATCCTTGGAGAACCCGAAGTCATGAATGAGATCCGCCGGCCCATGGCCGAGCCAGCTGATATCCGCATCGATGACGCGGGCCGCCTCCTCCAGCTCCCGCGAGCGGATGACGCCCAGCGCGCCAAGTCTTTCCGGCCCCAGCGCATTCTGACCGCCCTCGCCACGTGTCGAGCAGGCGATGATGGTACGCATGCCAAGCTCCATGCGGAAATAGGCAAGCAACCCGTTCTGCTCGTCGTCCGGATGCGCGCCGGTATGCATGACGGTCACCGTGGACTTCAGCGCGCTCAGCCTGCGATGCAGGCGTATGAGCCACGGATCGGCCATTTGCCGTTCGATGCGCTCCCGGGGGGTAAGCATGGGCGGTCTCCTCCAATATTCAGCCGGGTGCCTGCGCTGCGGCTCCCATGGATGTCTCAAGTTTTGGCGTGACGATATCGAAAAGCGGCAAGGCGGCAGCGCCAAGGGCAGCAGTCAACTGCCCGGACTTGCCATGGATGACACGCGGAAGTTCCCGCTGCCTGCGACTTGCGACCGAGGTCGGCAAAGGCCCCATCCGTGCAATGATTTCACTGATGATGACCTCAGGCAGAGCGCCGCCGAGAATGACTGTCTGCGGATCGAGAATATTCTCGAGCATCGCCACCATGGGCGCCAGATGCGCCGCAGCTTCGTCGATCCATTCCCTCACCACGGGATGGCCTGCCTTGAACAGGGCCTCCAGATCATCAAGTTCCGTATCCGCAACACCGGCGCATACAAGCTTTTCCTTCAGTACATAGACTGAGGCATAAGCCTCCAGGCACCCTCTCTGCCCGCAGGAAGGACAAGGCCTTCCCCTCGGCGAAACAGTCACGTGGCCGATTTCGCCGGCATTCCCGAATGCACCGCGATAGGGCGCGCCATCCTGGATGATGCCGAGGCCGATACCCACGCCGAAATAGATCATGCAGAAATTCGGGATCGCCAGACCAGCACCAAACAGCCGCTCCCCGACTGCTGCAGCCGTGGCATCGTTTTCAACCACGACCGGCTGGCCGCAGGCTTCGCCCAGCATCTGCCGGGCATCAATGCCGCCCCAGCCGGAAAGCGTCGTCGGTCCCACCGAAGTCATGCCATCGATCTCGAAGGGACCGGGCATGACGACCCCGGTGCCGAGCAGCCTGCAGCCTAGATTTTTGGCAACGGCGTCATGCTCGGCGGCAAAGGTCTTGAATATGGCTTCCGGTGTCGTGTCCGAGAGCGGCGTGATGCGCTGCGTGCGAAGATCGCCGGCGAGATCAAGACCGACGGTGACCATATGGTCGGCGGCGATTTCCACGCCGATCGTCGCCCCGCCATCCGGGTTGACCGAAAACTGGATCGGCGGCTGGCCGCGACCGGAGCGACGACGGCCGAGCTCCTTCAGCAACTCCTCGCCCATGAGTTCATCGACGATATTGGCGACCGCCTGCGGCGTCAGATGCGTGATCTTGGCGATCTGGGCGCGGCCGAGGGAGCCGTGCCGCCTGACAATATCGAGGACGACTCGCCTGTTATGTTCGCGGCTCCGCTCAGGGTTTTTTCCGATTGCTACGGGATAAGCGTCCACCGTGTGCACCGTCATCTCTTCAACTTCCCGTCTGTTAGAAAATTAATAGCGTCGAACCGACGATAAGCGCAATATAATAATTCAAGTAAATTATCTTATTGACAAATGCCTGCCTTCAGAGAACCGTAAGAGCGACCGGGGGTCAGGCTTGCCCGGGCGGAAGAGGAAACTCCGCCACCGGCAAATCGATGAGCGCGCGCGAAAGCGCGGAAAAGGGAACGATGGCTCCGCATCCGGAAGACCGGGCGGAGGAAAAGGAGGCTTACATGCGCAGGGCAACTCTGTTCGCCGGCTTGGTTGCCGGTTTCAGCACATTTGCATTCAACGCCGCGCAGGCGGTTGAAATCGAATATTGGCAATATGTCTTCGACACCCGCGTGAAGGCCATGGACGAGCTGATCGCACAGTTCCAGAAGGCCAATCCCGACATCACCGTCAAGCAGGTAACCTTCCCTTATGCCGATTACCAGACGCGCGTGATTGCCGCCAATATGTCCGGCAAGGGCCCGGACGTGATGCAGCTGTTTTACGGCTGGCTCGACAAGTTCGCGGCGGGCGGGATTTTGCAGCCACTGCCAACAGACGCTTTCCCGCATGACAAGATCGAAAGCGAATTTTTCCCGATCGTCAGCGCCATGAAACGCGGCGAGGACTATTACGGGCTGCCGACCGCGGTTCGTTCGCTTGCACTGTTCTACAACAAGAAGCTCTTTACCGAGGCGGGCCTCGATCCCGCAAATCCGCCGAAGACGCTCGATGAATTCGTCGCCGCCGCGCAAAAGATCGCCAAGCACGATGCCGCCGGCAATCTCACCGTCGCCGGTTCCACGCTCGATATGGGCGGACAGGATCACCAATGGTGGCGTGAGGTGCTCATCCGCCAATATGGTGGCGAGCCCTATACCGACAACGACCAGAAGGTCGCATATAATAGCGAGCCGGGCATCCAGGCTCTGAAATTCTACACCAGTCTGCAGCTCGAAAAAAAGATCGGTCAGGCGGGTTTCATGGATGAAGGCCAGGCCGCCTTCCGCGCGGGCAAGGCGGGCATGACCATCGACGGCACTTTCCGGCTGGGCTCGTTCCGCACCATCAAGGATTTCGAGTGGGGCGTGACCGAACTTCCGACCAATGACAAGAATATCCGCTCCAACTATGCGAGCTATTTCGCCAACGGCATCAGCGCCAAGACAACGGGTGAAGAGCTTGAGGCGTCCAAGAAGTTCCTCGCCTATATCTCTTCACCGGAAGCCATGGCGATATGGCTGAAGACAGTGGGCGAACTGCCGGCGCGACGCTCCGCAGCGCTGACCGAAGAAAACCTGAAGGACCCGATCTACGCGCCGTTCCTGAAGGGTCTGGAATATGCCCACACGACACTGTTCATGGATGAGGCCGCCCAGCGCCAGAACGCCATTGACATGACCAACCGGGTCCTGCTCGAGGGCCAGTCGGTTGAAGATTCCATCAAGCAGGCCGCCGAGGCCGAGCAGGAAATCATCGACGCGGCGAAACCCTGAAAACCGCAGGTCCAATCATGACAGCGACAGATCAACAGGGGGCGGTATCCGGCCGCCCCGGCGGCTCCTTTGGGGACCGTCTTTCCATGCGCACGAAACGGCTCTTATGGATATGGAGCTTTCTGGCGATCCCTATCCTGTTTTACAGCATCATCCGTTTTTACCCGACGCTGCAGGCCTTCTATCTGTCCTTCACCAACTGGGACCTGCTGAGGCCGGCAAAGTTCATCGGCGTCGCCAATTACGTCAAGCTCTTCAAAGACCCGCAATTCTGGAAGGTGTTCAAGAACACCTTCGCGTATCTCATCGTCGGCACGCCGATCAGCCTCGTGCTCGCCTTCGTCATCGCCTTTTATCTCGACCGCGTACGCATCCTGCACGGTTTCATCCGTGCGCTTTATTTCCTGCCCTATCTGACGACGGCGGCCGCGATGGCCTGGGTCTGGCGCTGGTTCTATCAACCGCCGCCCATCGGCATCATCAACGACGTCTTCGCACTTCTCGGCATTCCGCAGCAACCCTTCATCCGCTCTACGGACCAAGCGCTTTATTCGATCATGGTGACAGCCATCTGGGCAGGCCTTGGCTTCCAGATCATCATCTTCATGGCCGGGCTGCGCGCCATTCCAACGACATTTTACGAAGCCGCCCGCATCGACGGGCTGGGCGAATGGGCGATCCTGCGCAAGATCACGCTTCCGCTTCTGAAACCCACCACGGTCTTCCTCGTGGTCTTCTCGTCCATCGGTTTCCTGCGCATCTTCGACCAGGTCTACAACATGACGACCAATGATCCGGGCGGACCGCTCGGCTCAACGAAACCGCTGGTGCTGATGATCTATCAGACGGCGTTCAATTCCTATGCCATGGGTTATGCGGCAGCGCAGACGGTCGTCCTGTTTACCATTCTTCTCGTCGTATCGCTGATCCAGCTCTGGGTCCTGAGGGAAAAGAAATGAGCGAAGCAAAGCCACTTTCCCACGCCCGTATCCGCCCCGGTCGCATTCTCGCCTGGACGTTGCTGTTCATCGGCGGCGTGATCATGGTTTCGCCGCTACTATTCATGTTCTCGACCTCGTTCAAGACGGCGGACCAGGTCTATGATCTCAGGCTCATTCCCGCAGCACCGACGCTTGCCAACTATATCACGGTCATGGCCGACGGACGTTTCCTGCGCTGGTTCTTCAACTCCATGCTGGTTGCTGTCATCGTTACCGTCTCCAACTGCTTCTTTGACAGTCTGGTCGGGTACACGCTGGCGAAGTTCGAGTTTCGCGGCCGCTACTTCATCTTCCTCGCCATCCTGTCCACGCTGATGATCCCGACCGAAATGCTCGTCATTCCCTGGTATCTGATGTCCAGCCAGCTGGGCTGGCTCGACAGCTACTGGGGCATCATGTTCCCCGGCATGATGACGGCCTTCGGCACCTTCCTGATGAAGCAGTTCTTCGAGACGGTTCCGAACGACTTCATCGAGGCCGCACGCGTTGACGGGCTGAACGAATTCCAGATCTGGTGGAAAGTCGCCCTGCCGCTGGTGACGCCCGCGCTCTCCGCACTCGCGATCTTCACCTTCCTCGGCAACTGGACAGCATTCTTCTGGCCTCTGATCGTCACGACAAGCAAGGAACTCTACACCCTGCCGGTCGGTCTTTCGAGCTTTGCCGTGGAACAACAGATCCAGTGGGAAATGATCATGACGGGCGCAGCCATTGCGACCATCCCCACCCTCATCGTCTTCATCGTCCTGCAACGCTACATCGTGCGCGGTGTGATGCTGGCGGGCTTGAAAGGATAATATCATGGCCGATATCAACCCGCGCCAGTCGGATACCAGCAAGTTTCCCGACCCCGTCTACAAGGAAACCGTGCTGCGCCCGCTGTTTGACGGCGCCAAGAACCACCATGTCGATGGGTTCCGCCGCATAGACCGCGCCCACCTTGTCATGCTGCGCGAAACCGGCATTCTCGATGCCGAAACAGCGGCCAAGATCGCCGGCGCGCTTGAGGATATCGACCGGACCATCGAGCCCTCCGAGCTCGTCTATACCGGCGAAGTCGAGGATTTCTTCTTCCTGATCGAGAAAGAGCTGAAAGCCCGCATCGGCGTTGATGTCGCCGGCCGCCTGCACACGGCCCGTTCACGCAACGATATCGATCACACGCTGTTCAAGATCGGCCTGAAGGAGAAGATAGACACGCTCACCGTCAAGGCGCGTGTTCTGCTGAAAGCGCTGATCGATGCCGCCGAGCGTAACCAATCCGTGCTGATCGTGGCCTATACCCATGGGCAACCGGCCCAGCCCACCACCTTCGGCCATTACCTTTCTGCCGCCATCGAAGTGTTGATCCGGGATATTGACCGCTTTGCGGAGGCACGCCGCATCGTTGATCTTTCGCCGATGGGCGCGGCCGCCATCACCACCTCTGGCTTTCCAATCGATCGGGCACGCGTTGCTGAATTGCTGGGTTTTGCTGCACCGTTGCGCAATTCCTATTCCTGCATCGCAGCCGTGGATTACACGACCGCGACCTATGGCGCGATCGAACTGATGTTCCTGCATCTCGGCCGGCTCATCCAGGATTTCCAGTTCTGGACGAGTTTCGAGGTCGGCCAGATCTACGTGCCGAATGCGCTGGTGCAGATTTCCTCGATCATGCCGCAGAAGCGAAACCCGGTGCCGATCGAACATCTGCGCCACCTCGCCAGCCAGACATTCGGGCGGGCGCGCACGGTGCTGGATGTGATGCATAATACGCCCTTCACCGACATGAATGACAGCGAGGGCGAGACGCAGGGCATGGGTTATGAAGCCTTCACTTCTGCCGGCCGGGTTCTCGATCTTCTTGCCAGCCTCGTTGGCCAGATCAGCATCGACCCCGAAAGGGTCGACCAGAACATCCGCCGGTCGTGTATCACCATCACGGAACTGGCGGATTCGCTTGTCCGCATCGAAGACCTGTCTTTCCGCCAGGCCCATGAGATTGCCGCGACTGTTGCCAAGAGCGTCGTCGCGCTGAAAGGCGATCTGCCGAATGACGGTTACCAGCCGTTCCTCAAGGCGTTCCATGAGCTGACAGGGCGGCAAACCGGGATCGATGAGGAAAAATTCAGGCAGATCGTCTCGCCCGAGCACTTCGTTGCCGTGCGCAGCCGTTTCGGCGGCCCTGCCCCCGAACCGATGCGGGAGGCGATTGCCACCTATCGCAACAGGCTTGCTGCATTCGAGGCGGAAGCACGGCGATCCGCCGATCACGAAGCGGCAAAGGCCGCGGAACTCACAGAGAGATTCACCGCCCTGACGGGAGCCCGATGATGGCGACAATCGAATTCAATAAACTCGTGAAGCGCTACGGCAAGGTCGAGGCGGTCAAGGGCATCGATCTTGCCATTGAAGACGGCGAATTCGTCGTTTTTGTCGGCCCGTCCGGCTGCGGCAAATCCACCACCCTCAGAATGATCGCCGGGCTGGAAGAAATCTCCGACGGAGCGCTGAAGATCGGCGGCGACATCGTCAATGAGAAGGAACCGAAACAGCGCAACATCGCGATGGTCTTCCAGAACTATGCGATCTATCCGCACATGACGGTTCGCCAGAACATCGGCTTTGGCCTCTACACCTCGAAGCTTGACCGCGAGGAAAAGAACCGCCGCATAGAGGAGGCCGGCCGGGTGCTCGGTCTGGAGGCCCTGCTCGACCGGCGGCCGGCCGCCCTGTCAGGCGGTCAGCGGCAGCGTGTCGCCATCGGCCGCGCCATGGTGCGCGATCCCGCCGCCTTCCTGTTCGATGAGCCACTGTCTAACCTAGACGCCCAGCTGCGCGCACAGATGCGTATTGAAATCAAGCGCTTGCATCAGCGTCTTAAGACGACAACCGTTTATGTCACCCACGATCAGGTGGAAGCCATGACCATGGCCGACAGGATCGTCGTCATGAAGGACGGCCACATCCTGCAGGTCGGCACGCCAACGGAACTTTATGAAACACCCGTCGACATCTTTACCGCACGCTTCATCGGCAGCCCCTCGATGAACCTGCTGCGCGGAACCAGAGCCGGCGACAGCGTCGCGCCGTCCGCCACGGGTGAGCTTCTGATCGGCGTCCGGCCGCATGATCTGCTTGTTGGCGAGTCTGGGTCCGCTCAGGGGACGTTTATCCTGGAAGGAACGGTAACGGCAGTCGAGCCGCTCGGGCCGGAGACGCTTGTCCATCTGGACACCGACACCAGTTCGGTAATCGCCACGGCGAGAAGCAAAACCATTCCGGCCGTCGGCGGCAGGCTGCAATGCCAGGCGGCGCGAGGTTCGCTTTATCTTTTCGACGCCAAGACGGAAAAGCTTCTGGGCCGCGCATGATGACAACGGAAAAAACTGCCGTCATCAGCATCGGCCGGATCTATTGTGACCTCATTTTCACCGGTCTTAATGAACTGCCAGTGCTCGGCCGGGAACTGTTTGCCCGAGACATGGAAATCGCCCCCGGCGGCGGAGCCTTCATTGCCGCTGCCCATTTTGCCCATGTCGGACGCCCGGTTGCTCTGCTCGCAAGGCTCGGCACCGATACATTTTCACGCGACATCGGTGAGAAAATGGCGCAAAGCGGCGTCGACCTGCGGTTTCTGGAACATGCAGCAGATGCCGGACCGCAGGTGACGGTGGCGACGGTGGTTGGCCAGGACCGGGCGTTTTTGACGCGCCGCGCCGGTGCCGCCCGTCCCTCGACGCTCGATGCCGCCTTCGCGTGGGATAACGCCCGGCATCTGCACATCGCCGAATTCGCCACGCTGCATGAGATGCCTGATCTGGTTTCACGCGCCAAGGCAAGCGGATTGTCAGTATCGCTCGATCCAAGCTGGGATGCTTCGCTGATTTACGACAAGGGGCTGCTGAAGGCCTGTGCCGGTGTCGACGTGTTTTTGCCCAATCTTGAAGAGGCGGAAGCAATCACGGGGCATTCTGACCCGGAAAGAGCCATCCACGCCCTGTCAGAGGCCTTTCCCGTCGTGGCGCTGAAAGGCGGCGCGCAGGGCGCTTGGGTATCTTGTCGAAGGGGCTTGCAGCATCTGGCAGCCCAGGAAGTACCCGTGGTCGATACGACCGGCGCCGGCGATGCCTTTAATGCCGGTTTTCTTGATGCCTGGCTTCAAGGCAGGGACGAACAGCAATGCCTCACAGCCGGGGTTGCCGCGGGCAGTCTTGCCGTGCAGGCGGCGGGCGGCGCACCGAGGGTGTCGACCACCGCTTGAGGCACCTTGCCCACCTCACTCGCCGCGCGGAAAACGCTGGTTTTCTTCCAGCACGTTGAGGTCCATGTGGTTACGCATGTAGCGTTCCGAAGCATTCTGCAAGGGTTGGTAGTCCCACGGGTAATAGGCGCCGTTGCGCAGCGCCTTGTAGACCACCCAGCGCCGCGCCTGACTTTCGCGAACGGCGGCGTCGAACACCGGCAACTGCCACCGCTGGCCAATTTCGGCGGAAAGCAACGAGAGCACGTCGCTGAAAGCGGGATCGCCAGCGAGATTGGTGCGCTCTTCGGGATCGGCGTCCAGATCGTAAAGCAGCGGCGGATCGGCCTCACAGACGGACAATTTGTATCGGCCGTCCCTGATGGCGACGAGCGGCGAGATCGAGCCTTCGGCCGCATATTCCATCGGCACCGGGCCGCGCCCGCCGGTGCCAGCAGCCAACGGCGCCAGATCCTCGCCATCCGTCCAGCGTTTAAGCGAGGTGATATCAAGCCCTGCCAGACCGCACAGCGTCGGCGTCACATCCAGTGTCGAGGCCGGCGTATCGATCAATGCCGGCTGCCATCCTGGCGCGGCGATCATCAGCGGTACGCGGGCCGAGCCCTCGAAGAAGCACATCTTGAACCACAGGCCGCGCTCACCCAACATATCGCCATGGTCTGAAAGGAAGAGGACGATGGTGTCCTCCTCCATCCGCGTCGCCTTCAGGACGCCAAGGATTTCGCCGATCTTCTCGTCGATATAGGAGACGTTGGCGAAGTAACCGCGGCGTGCCCGGCGTATCTGCTCCGGCGAAATATCGAAGGCATTGTGGTCACAGGCTTCCAGCAACCGTTTCGAATGCGGGTCCTGCTGATCGAAAGCAATGGCCTCCGACTGCGGATCGAGCGCCGGGCAATCCTCATAGAGATCCCAGAATTTCCGCCGCGCCACATAGGGATCGTGCGGATGGGTGAAGCTGACCGTCAGACACCACGGCCGGTCATCGAGCCGACGAGACAGGTCATAGAGCTTGCGGTTGGCGTGGTAGGCTACCTCGTCGTCATACTCCATCTGGTTGGTGATTTCGGCAACCCCTGCACCCGTCACCGAACCCAGATTGTGATACCACCAGTCGATCCGCTCGTCCGGCTTGGTATAATCGGGCGTCCAGCCAAAATCCGCGGGATAGATGTCGGTCGTCAGACGCTCTTCGAAGCCGTGCAGCTGGTCAGGCCCGACGAAATGCATCTTGCCTGAGAGACCGGTGTAATAACCGGCCGCCCGCAGATGGTGCGCATAGGTCGGAATGTCGGAGGCGAACTCGGCGGCATTGTCGTAAACCCGCGTCCGGCTTGGCAATTGCCCGGACATCAGGGAAGCACGGGCCGGCGCACAAAGCGGGCTGGCCGTATAGGTATTGGCGAAGCGTACAGATCGCTCCGCCAAGGCTTTCAGATGCGGTGCATGGAGAAAATCGGCCGGTCCATCGGGAAACAACGTCCCGTTGAACTGGTCGACCATCAGTATGAGGATATTGGGACGCGGCATTTCCACTTTCCGGCTCAGAGACCAAGCTTGCCCTTAACGGCATCCGTACCCGGTTTTCCATCCAGCGTGGTAACGCCCTGCAGCCAGCCATCCAGCGCTTTGGGGTTGGCCTTCACCCAGGCCGCTGCCGCGGCTTTGGAATCCTCTCCGCCGAGAATCGAACCCATGAGGGCATTTTCCATGCCGATATCGAACTTCAGGTTTTTGAAGAGCGCCGCCGCGTTGGGGCATTTTTCCGGCCAGCCGGTGCGGGCAAGCGTATAAACCTCTGCGCCGCCGAAATTCGGGCCGAAAAAGGCGTCACCGCCGGAGAGATAGGCGATATCGATCTTCTCGTTCATCGGATGCGGCGCCCAGGCAAGGAAGACCACGGCCTTCTTATCCCGGCCCGCCCGTTCCACCTGCGCCAGCATGGCCTGCTCACCGGATTCGACGAGCTGCCAGCCTTTAAGGCCGAAATCATTGGCGTCTATGATCTTCTGGATATTCTGGTTGGCGGGTGCGCCGGGCTCGATGCCGTAAATCTTGCTCTCGAATTCATCGGCATGTTTGGCGAGATCGGCAAAATCCTTCACGCCCTTCTCCGCCATGTAAGAAGGCACCGCCAGCGTGAACTTGGCGCCCTCGAGATTCTTCGTCAAGACCTCGGCAGCTTTCGCCGAATTGAGGTCATCTACGAAGGATTTCTGCGCTGGCATCCAGTTCCCGAGGAAAACGTCGATTTCGCCGTTCTTCATCGCCTGATAGCCGATGGGCACGGAAAGCGTCTTGACGTCGGCTTCATAACCCAATGCATCGAGCAGTACCGAGGCGACGCCATTGGTTGCGGTAATATCCGTCCAGCCGGGATCGCTTAGACGTACCAGCTTGCAGGACGCGTCATCGGCCGCCTGAAGCGGGGTGGAGAAGGCCGCCACGGACAGGAACAGGCCGGCGGCGATGCGGTGCAGATGAGAAACGGTTTTCATTGCGGCTCCCCTTGTATTAGTCCAGTTTATTGAACACCACATTGTTTTTGCCTGTGAAGCAGGTATTTTTCGATAAGTGATATAAGGAAATTTAATGTCAGACCGGCCGCTCGATCTCGGATGGATGCGCATCTTTACCGAGGTTGCCCGCCAGGGCAGCCTGACGGCGGCGGCGGGCTACCTGCGGCTCACCCAGCCTGCCGTCAGCTATCAGATGCGCAGGCTCGAAGAGGAGCTTGGGGTGGCGCTCATCCGCCGCAAACATCGCGGCATCGATCTGACGGCAGAGGGACAAAGGCTGTTCGAGATCGTCTCCCGCAATGTCGATGCCATTGATCTGCTCGCGCAGCAGCTTCGACGGACGGAGGAACGTCAGACCATCCGCCTGCATACGGACTATGCCTTTTCGTCATTGTGGCTCATTCCGCGGATGCACGGATTTCGAGCGCTCAACCCTGACGTCAACATCCAGATCGTCGCCACGCAGGACCCGTTGGGTCAGGGCAAGCATGACAGCGACGTGATGATCATTTTCGGCACCCGGCAGGAGGCGGGTGACGGGGCCGTACTGCTGCTTTCGGAAAAAGTCACGCCGGTCTGTTCACCTGCGTTTCTGGCAGCAACGCCGGCGCCCGCAGGCGTTGCTGATTTTTCGCGGCGGAAACTCATCCACCTCGAAAACACATCGCAGGCGCACTGGTTCGACTGGGCTTCCTATTTCAAGCATTTCGGCGTTCAGAGAGGCCCCGAAAACGACGGCGGCGACATCAGCTTCAACAATTACACCATGGTGGTTCAGGCGACCATCGGAGAACAGGGCTTTGCGCTCGGCTGGGCCGGGCTCGTCGATCCACTGCTCGAGGCTGGCGTACTGGTCACGGCAGGCCCTAGCCTCGATGCACCGGGGCGCGGCTACTGGTTGATGCGGCCGAAAAGCAGCGACAGCGCGGTGAGAAAACTCACCGGCTGGCTGATCGACGAGCGGCGGTGAGGCCGCCGCAGCCGCCCCCGGCGTCCGGTTCAGATCGGATAATGCAGCGGCCCGTCCTGGAGCGTGACCCAGCGTAATTCGGTGAATTCCGCAATGCCCGCCGTGCCGCCGAAGCGGCCGTAACCGGAGGCCTTGACCCCGCCGAAGGGCATCTGCGCCTCATCGTGAACAGTCGGCCCGTTGATGTGGCATATGCCGCTTTCGATCCGCGCGGCAATGGCAAGCGCCCGCGCCTGGTCCCTGCCGAAAATCGCGGCGGAAAGACCAAACTCTGTTTCATTGGCGATGCTTACCGCCTCATCGACGCTGCCCGCCCTGATGATGGAAACGACCGGACCGAAACTTTCCTCGGAATAAAGCCGCATGGCCGGAGTGACGCCATCGACGGCGATCGCATCGAGCATGGTGCCAGTGCCGCCGCCGCCCGCGACCAGCTTTGCGCCTTTGGACACGGCGTCGTCCACCAGCGCCCTTATGCGTGACGTCGCTTCGGCGCTGACCAGTGAGCCGAGCGGTGTTTTGCCCTCACGTGGGTCTCCGGCCGTGAGGCTGGACGCTTTTCTGGCGAAGGCCTGCACGAATGTATCGGCAACGCTGTCGAGCACGATGATGCGCTCCGTCGACATGCAGATCTGGCCCTGGTTCATGTAGGCGCCGAAGGCGGCCGCCGCGACCGCTGCATCGATATCGGCATCATCAAGCACGATGAACGGCGCCTTGCCGCCGAGTTCCAGCAGTGCTGGCTTCAGGTAACGGCCGGCCGTTTCGGCAATCACGCGGCCAACGCGGGTCGACCCGGTGAAGTTGACACGTCTGACAGCGGAGTGCGCAATCAGCGTGTCGACGATCTTTGCTGCATCCTCCGGTGCATTGGAGACGGCGTTGAGCACGCCCTTCGGCAGACCTGCCGATGCCACCGCCTCGATGATCAGCGCATGGGTACGCGGGCAAAGCTCCGAGGTTTTCATCACCACCGTATTGCCGCAGGCGAGCGGCGTGGCGATGGAACGCACGCCGAGAATGACGGGAGCATTCCAGGGGGCGATGGACAATACCACACCCGCCGGCTGGCGCAGTGCCATCGCCGTGGTTCCCGGCCGGTTGGAGGGAATGATCTCGCCCTTGATCTGGGTGGTCAGGCTTGCGGCTTCCACCAGCATATCGCTTGCGAGCTTCACATTGAAACCAGCCCAGGCATCGGTCGCGCCGATTTCTTCCTTCATCGCCTGGGTAATGTCAGGCCCGGCGGCGAGTAGCGCCTGAGCCGCCGCCAGCAGCAGGCGGCGGCGCTCGCCGGGCGATGTGGCCGACCAGACGGGAAAGGCGGCCGCGGCAGCATCGGCCGCACGGGTAGCGTCCTCCACCGTTGCCGCCGCCGCGCTGGTCGCGACGTCGCCGGTGATCGGATTGTGACGCTCGAAGCGCTTTCCGCTCGCGGCCGGGCAATGGTCGCCACCGATGAAAAGATTGACAGTCTGCATGGTCTTCCTCCTGAATTCAGACAATGGCGGCGGTGGTGCCGCCGAGAAACGCCCGTTGCACGGCGGTATCGGCAGAGAGGGCTTTAGCTGTGCCTGCCCCGACAATCCGTCCTGCTTCCAGCAAATATCCGCGATCGGCAAGCGCCAGGCTTTCGCGCACATTCTGCTCCACGAGCAGAATGGAAAGGCCGGTCTTCTTGATCTCCGCCAAGGCGGCGAAAAGTTCCTGCGTAACGATGGGCGCAAGGCCAAGGCTCGGCTCGTCCAGCAACAGATAATCCGGTGCCGACATCAGCGCCCGCCCGATGGCGACCATCTGCTGTTCGCCGCCGGACATGGTGCCGGCAAGCTGCTGCCGGCGTTCGGCGAGACGCGGAAACAGCGAGAAAATATGCTCCCGCGTTACTTTTTCTGCTGAACGGGCATGGCGGGGATTGGCGCCGAGGCGAAGATTATCCTCCACCGTCAGCGCCGGGAAAATTCCGCGTCCTTCTGGCACCAGCGCCACGCCGCAGTCCACGATCCGATGAGGAGGAACAGCGGCAAGCGACGCCCCGTCGACGCGCACTTCGCCGGACGCCGGCACAACCATGCCGCCGACGGCTTTCAGCAGCGACGACTTGCCGGCGCCATTGGCGCCAAGCAGCACCACGGTCTCGCCCTTGGCGACATTGAGCGATATGCCGTCAACCGCGAGATGTTTGCCGTAGCGGATTGTCAATGCATCTATTTCAAGCATGTGCCGCTCCCAGATATGCGGAGATAACCTGCGGATCATCAAGCACCGCTGCCGTCGGCCCGTCGGCGATCTTGCGGCCGGCCGCCATGACCACGGAGCGCGGGCAAAGGGCGCGCACGGCCGCCATGATATGTTCCACCAGCAGGATGGTCGTCCCTTCCGATGCCAGCCGCCGGATCAGCGCGATCCCCTCTTGCAGCTCCGTGGGGTTGAGGCCTGCGAGCCATTCGTCGAGAAGCAGAAGCTTTGGTTCGCCCGCAAGCGCACGAGCCAGTTCGAGGCGTTTCTGATCGATATAGGTGAGATCGCCGGCCGGCATGTCTGCCCGCCCGGCGAGCCCTATTCTTACCAGGCAGGTGCGCGCGACCTTCTCGGCCGCGGGGCGGGACAACCGCTGCGGCCCGAACATGGCCGAAACCGCGACATTGTCCAGTAGGGAAAGCGAAGGCAAAAGCCGCACGAGCTGAAAGGTGCGCGCCACGCCTGCGCGCGCAATCGCATCCGGCCGCCGGCCGGCAATCTCCTTCCCTTCCAGCCGGATCGATCCCTCCGTCGGCTTCAGCGCGCCCGAGATCAGGTTCATCAGCGTCGTCTTTCCAGAACCGTTCGGCCCGAGCAGCCCCACGACCTCGCCGGCCTTGATAGTCAGGCCCAGACCATCCACTGCCTTCAGCCCGCCGAAGGTCTTGCGGATATCAGCAATTTCGAGAACGGTGCTCATGCCGTCTTCTCCTTGTTGCGCAACTTGTCCAGCGCCGCCAGCACGCCATCTGGCAGTACAAAGACGATGAGGATGAAGAGAGCGCCGAGAATGATGGAAAAATGGTTTGGGAAATTAGCGCCCAGCCATTCGAACAGCAGGAATAGCGGCACTGCACCGAGGATGGGTCCCCAGCGGCGCGAGGCTCCGCCAAGCAGGGCCATGATGACGGTGAGGAACGAGACCTGCGGATTAAAGACGATGGCCGGCTCGATATAGACCCAGCGTGGGGCCTGGATGGCGCCAACAAGCGTGATGATGGTGGCGGACAGCACGAAGAGCGTCAGCTTGGTGCGGGCAAGATTAATTCCTGCATGGGCGGCCACCACCTCATCATCGCCGATCGCCTTCAGCGCCAGGCCGAGCTTGCTGCGGTCGATGAGCGTCGACAGGACAAGAGTAACGGCGGCCAGCGCCAGCAATTGCCAGAGGACATGCTGCGGCTCCAGCGGCAGGAAGATATAGCGCCCGAGCGTTCCGGTCACATTCACTTCATACCAGGTGATGAGCTGGCGGATGAGTTCGGCGAGGCCGAAGGAAAAGATCACGAAATAAATGCCGGCGACGCGCAGCGTGGAAAGCCCGACGACGAAGGCAAGCGCCGCGCCGACAAGGGCGGAGCACAGGAGGACGAGCGGCCATGGCAAAACCTCGCTCAGCACCGCGACCGTATAGGCCCCGACACCGAAAAAGGCGACGGTGGCGAGCGATATATAGCGGGTCGGACCGGAGAACATCGCCCAGGCGGAAGCAAGCGTGGCATAACCGAGAAGGCCGATGATGACGCCGACACCATAGGCATCGAAGAAGAAGGGGGAAAACGCCAGCAGCGCGGCTGCGGCGAGGCCGATCAGAAGCGGAATCATTTGCCCCTCCTTGCGAAGATGCCTTCCGGACGCCAAAGCAGGACCACGAGAAAGAGCAGGTAGGTGGCGGCAAGTGTGAGGCCGGGATCGACATAAACCAGCACAAAGGTTTCCACGAGGCCGAGCAGCAGGCCGGCGACCAGCGCTCCGAGCAGATTGCCGACACCGCCCATGATGACGACGACAAGCGCCTTCATGGTGAAGACCACGCCATAGGAAGCGGAGAAGGTCTGGTACATTGAGATCATCACCCCGCCCGCCACGGCGATTGCGCCGCCGAGAGCAAAGCCGAGGGAAGCCACGCGGTTCACATCGATACCGACCAGCGGCGCGGAACGGGGCGACAGCGCCACTGCCCGCAGGTTAAGACCCCAGCGGCTGTGGGTGAGCACCAGATAAAGCCCACCGCCAATCAGGACCGACAAGCCGAAAGACAGAAGCCGGTTCATTGCCACCGTCGTACCGAAGATATCGACGCCATCGGCGAGATAGGAATAGGAATGGTAATTGCCACCGAACGCCACGAGCATGATGCCCTGGACAACGAAGAGCAGTCCGAAGGTTGCCAGAATGGAATCGACTTCCAGACGGCCGGAGCCGCCTGACCGGCGCACCAGCGGCCGCATCATGACCCGGTAGATCACGAAAGACAGGGCGTAACCGAGCGGCACGATGATGAAAAGCGACCAGAGCGGCGAAAGCCCGTAACCGGAAAACAGAACGAAGGTGATGAAGGCCGCCGCGATCAGCACTTCGCCATAAGCGAGGTTCATGATGCGAGCGATGCCATATTGCAGCGAAAGTCCAAGCGCGATCAGCGCATAGGTCCCTCCCAGCATCAAGCCGAAGATGAGGGTGGATAAGAACAAGGAAATGTCTCCAGTCTGGAACATGGCCGAAGCCTTCCGGCCGGGTTCACGGGTCCCGGCCGGAAAGGGCTTACCATTGCGGCTTCGGGACAAGGGGCTTGGCCGCACCGGGGCGATCCGCGGGCGCAATCGCGACGAAACGCTCGCCCTGCCATTGCCCCGCCCACCACAGCTGACGAAGCTGGTTGTCTTCAAGTTTGACCGGGCCAATAACGGTGTCGAAGCTTCCCGTCGAAAGCTCGCCCGCCACCGCTGCCCGGTCGAGCCCGACACGCTGGATTGACTGGGCCAGCATTTCGAGGCTCGCATAGGTGATGGCGCTTGCCCAGCTGTCCGGCTTGGTGCCGATGAAGGCTTCGTGACGCTTGAAATAATCCTCGATCCTGTCGCTGCTTCCATCGACGCCGCCGATGCTGATGACACCTTCCTGCTTGCCATCGGAAACCTTCGGGAAAATCGGGAAAGCACCGCCGACACCGACGTAGAACACCTTCGGATTATATCGTGCAGTCTGCGCCTGCTTCGTTACCGCGAAACTGTCCGGCGGGTAGGAGAAGGCGATGAAACTGTCCGCACCGCTTGCCGCGGCCTCGTTCACAAGCGCGGCAAAATCCGAGGTGCCGACCGGATAGGTCTTGTCATAAGCAAGCGTAAAACCTGCTTCCTTCAGCGCGGGTCGCGCGGCCTTGATGAGATCGATGCCGAAACCGTCCGCGACAGATATAACGGCCACCTTGTCATTGATCTGGCCTGCTTCGCGGGCGGCTTTCAAAACATCGGCCAGTGCATTGGCATAGTCGTGGCCCCCGCCCAGCATCCAGAAGCTCTTCTTCCATCGCGCGGCGAAATCGGGCGCCTTGTCGGTGACGCCGGTGACCGCGAGCTGCGGATAACCGAAACGGTCATAAAGCGGCGCAACCGCCAGATTAAATCCCGTGCCCCAGGGCGGCAGGATGAAATCCACCTTGTCCTGGCTGGCCAGCCGCTCGGTGAACCGCACCGCGTCCTCGGCCGAGGAACGGTCGTCATATTCGACCACGTCAACTGGCAAGCGCTTGCCATTCGGCAGCGTGAGGCCGCCGGCATCGTTGACCTCTTTCACCCATAATTTGTAGTTCGGAATGGTAGTGATGCCCGCGCCGGTGGCGTTGGCGCCGCTTTTTGACACGGCATAACCAATCTTTACAGAAGTGCGGTCCTGCGCAGTGGCATGACTGAAAGACACTGCCGACAGAGCAGCACCGGACAGCAGGCAGAACAGCGTTCTGCGCTTCAAATTGTTCATGATGTTCCTCCCAAAGCGCTCGATCGGGCAGCTCTTCTCCTCAAGACTTCCCGCGCGCTGATCGAAGTTTAGCAATGACAGTCGCATATAAAATGCACTAGTGTAGTACATTATTGCACTTTTGGAGATTGAATGCCGCTGCACACCCAGTTTGCCGCCAATCGGGTGGAGATCGCGGCACGCACCTTCGCCTCCTCGCTGCGCGTATCCGAATTCCGGCTGGAAGCAGACGGCGCCCACCTGCTTTTGCTTTCTGTCGGGGAAGCGGAGATCACGCAGGGCGATAAGAGGCTGGATGTCCCTTCGCCGGGGCTCATCTGGCTGCCCATAGGCCCGGCAGGCCGCGTGAGACTGAGCGCCGGAAGCCGCGGATCGCTGTTGACGACCACCGAAATCGGGCTGGCTCACGCGATGCCGACGGGCACGAGCGCAAGCGCCGTACGCGCGATACTGCAGCGTATTCTGGTACAGACGCCCGAAGAGCAGGACCAAAAGGAACTGGAGGCTTATCTCCAAACAATCGCGAGCGAAAATGTCCGCGCAGCGACCGGTTCCGACACGATCATCGCCAGCCTGCTCTGCGTCACTCTTGTCCGCATCTGCCAGCACGCCATCGCCGATATTGCCGCCGCCGTCTCCACCCCGGGCGGCCTCGCCGAACGTTTCGTCCTTCTGGTGAGCCAGCACAAGCACGATCAATGGGCAGTGGACGATTATGCACGCCATCTCGACGTCACCCGCGAGCGACTGGGATTCGCGGTTCGCAAGGCCACGGGGCTTTCGCCACAGGCCTACATCCACCGGGAACTCCTGTCAGAGGCGCGCGACCTTCTTCTGAACTCTTCGTTGCAAGTTGCTGAAATCGCGTTTCGATTGGGTTTTCAGGACCCCGGTTACTTCAATCGCTTCTTCACGCGCAACGAGGGTACCTCTCCTGGCCGTTTCAGAAGAACGGCAAGGCAGATGCAGAACATGCCGCCGCCATCCTATGCGGCTTGGCCGTGACGTCTGGCATACGCTTGTAACTTCAGTGGCCTATTGCTCTCCGTTATGCTCCGGATGCGATCTTACGCAGCCAGACCGGCGAGATATTTCATTGGATTTAATCCCGATTTTTATATCAGACTTCACATTTTGTAACTTATAAATTACAATCCGAATTAGAAATGCAGATCAAGCAATCTACTACGTTCAAAAAATGGTTTGGGAAGCTGAAGGATGAACGCGGCAAAGCTATTATTGCGTCCCGCTTGAACAGGCTTTCCTTTGGTCACGCAGGTGACGTTGCGCCGGTTGGCAATGGAATTAGCGAATTGCGCATCCACTACGGGCCGGGCTATCGGGTCTATTTCATCATTTCGGATGATGTCGTTGTCGTTCTCCTTTGTGGCGGTGACAAGAGCACGCAGGAGAAGGACATAAGAGCCGCAAGGGTGATTGCGGCGCAATGGAGTGATGACGATGAGTGAAAAGTTCACGAACTTCAATCCTGCCGAACACCTCAAGAGCGATGAAGCAATTGAAGTATTTTTGGAGGACGCGTTCGCAACCAACGACGCGGCATACATAGCAAATGCGCTTGGTGTTATCGCGCGCGCAAAGGGTATGACGCGGGTGGCTCGGGAAACCGGACTTGCCAGAGAGCATCTCTACAAATCCCTCAGCGAGGCAGGAAATCCGACGTTAGAAACCACAATAGCCGTTCTCGACGCCCTGGGCTTGCAACTCACCAGCAAACACAAGGCAGCATGATCATCACCTGACGTCAGTAGCTGCCGTCCGATGCCGCCCGATCGGCAGCATCATCGGTTTGCCCGATGTCGGATCCGTGATGACACGGCTTTCAATACCAAAAACGTGGCGGACATTTTCTTCCGTCAACACGTCTTCCGGGGTGCCGAAGCCATGCAGCTTTCCGTCCCTCATGGCGACGAGATGATCGGCATAACGGGCTGCGAGATTAAGATCGTGCAAGACCATGACGATGGTGGTCTCACGCGACTGGTTGAGGTCTGTGAGAAGGTCCAGCACCTCGACCTGATGGCTGATATCGAGGAAGGTGGTCGGCTCATCCAAGAGCAATATGTCGGTCTGCTGGGCAAGCGCCATGGCGATCCACACGCGTTGCCGCTGGCCGCCCGATAATTCATCCACCGGCCGTTCGGCAAGCTCGACCGTGTCGGTGGCGACGAGTGCTGCGGCAACCGCTTCGTCATCCTCACGTGTCCAGCGTGCGAACAGGCCGTGATGCGGATGTCGCCCACGGCTGACGAGATCCGCAACCACGATACCTTCAGGCGCTATCGGCGATTGCGGCAGGAGACCCATACGCTGAGCCAGTTCCCGGGAAGGCAGACGATGGATCGACTTGCCGTCGAGCAGGACCTGACCGGCGCGCGGTGTGATGAGCCGCGACATGCTGCGTAGCAGAGTGGACTTGCCGCAGGCATTCGCGCCGACGATAACCGTGATCTTCCCGCGCGGGACGGCGAGGTCCAGCTCTTCTATGATGAGGCTGTCGCCATAGCCGGCCGAGAGGCCGCTTAGGGAAAGAGAGTGGCCGGTCATAACGAGCCTCCGCTGCGGTTGACCCGCACGATCAGATAAATCAGATAGGGCGCACCGAGCGCACCGGTGACGACGCCGACCGGGTAACGGCCGGGCAGCAGGAACTGGCCGCAATAGTCACCCGCCAGCACTAGCACCGCCCCGACCAGTGCGGCGGGAAGGAGCAGCGATCCATTGCTGCCGACGATACGCGCTGCAATTGGTCCGGACAGGAACGCAACGAAGGCGATCGGCCCCGAGACGGCCGTAGCAAAGGCGATCATGCCAACGGCTGCGACGATGACGATAATGCGTGTTGCCCCGACCCGAACGCCGAGTGCCGCGGCGGCATCATCACCGAGCCTGAGCGTCTCGAGATCCCGTGCACGGCTGAGAAGCAGGCCGCCGAAGAAAACCAGCGCGATGGCAAGCGGCAGTGTCTGGGCAAGTTTGGCGCCATTGACACTGCCGGTCAGCCAGCGCATCGCCTCCTGCAGTGTCCAGGCCGGCGCGACGGAGAGAATATAGGCGATGATGCTTTCCAGCATGGCGGAAACACCGATGCCGACAAGGATCAGACGCGTTCCGGCCACGCCGTTGCGGAAGGAGAGGAGATAGACCAGTAGGGCGATGCCAAGGCCGGCGACGACGGCGACAACCGAAACCAGCGGTCCGTTCATCTGCAATACGACGATGGCAAAGACGGCGGCGGCGCTGGCGCCGGAGCTGATGCCGATAATGTCGGGGCTGGCGAGCGGGTTGCGTAGCATGATCTGAAAGGCGACGCCGCCAAGGCCGAAGCTCAGCCCCGCCAGCACCGACGGCAGCGCGCGTGGCAGGCGCAATTGTCCGACGGTAAAGCTGACGCCGGCGATGTCCTCGCCAAGGAGCACGCGGATCACCTCACCGGGCGGGGTGAATGATTGGCCGAGCGTCAGCGTGAGCGCAAAAGCCGCGACGAGAAGCGTCAGCAGGCAAAAGATGACGAGACGGCGTCTGCCCTGCCGACGATGGCGGTTGAAACCCAGCGTTTCGACGACTGACGGAAACATGCTCACAGCTCACGCACCCTCTGCCGTCTGACTATCCAGATGAAAAAGGGCGCGCCGACCAGCGCCGTGACGATACCGACATCGAGTTCGGAGGGCCGCGCGACGATGCGGCCGACAATATCGGCGGCCAGCAGCAGGCAGGCGCCTCCAAGCGCTGAGAACGGAAGAAGCCAGCGATTGTCCACCCCGACCAGCGAGCGGCAGAGGTGAGGCACCACCAGACCGACAAAACCGATCGGCCCGCAAATGGCGGTGGCCGCACCGCAGAGCAGAATGGCGCCGAAGGATGCCATGGCTCTGGCGACGGCAACGTTTTCTCCAAGGCCGGCGGCCAGCTCGTCGCCAAGCGCAAGCGAATTCAACTTCCGCGCCGAAAGCAGGCTTATGACGAAACCGGCAGCCAGAAAGGGCAATACGGTCTCGATACGTTCGAAGGTTGCCCCGCCGACACCACCGATCTGCCAGGCACGGACGCCGCCGGCGATATCGCTGCGCGGCAACACCACAGCGATGACGAGCGACGAGAAGGCGACGGAGGTGGCGGCACCCGCAAGCGCGAGTTTCAGCGGCGTGGCCCCACCTCGCCCAAGCGAACCGACAACATAAACGAAGATCGCGGATGCGCCCGCCCCGGCAATTGCCGTGACGATGAAGGCCTGAGCCGAGGCGATGCCGAACCAGACGATGCCGATGACAACGGCAAGCGACGCCCCCATGTTCACGCCGAGAATACCGGGATCAGCAAGCGGATTGCGTGTGACCCCCTGCATGATCGCGCCGGCCAGCCCCAGCGCGGCACCCGTTATAAGCGCAAGCACGGTGCGCGGCAGGCGCACAGCAACCGCCGCTTCTGCAACCGTTTCGACACGGCCACTCACCCCACCAAGAATATCCGCAAATGAGACCTCACGCGTGCCGATGGCAACCGACAACGCACATAGCAGCCCGAGAAGCGCCAGCACCGCGCCAAGCCACGCCATCCGCACGCGGTTCGAGCGCCCGGCCAAAAGCACGGCAGCCGCTTTGCCGGATCCGGACATTGTCACTGTGATTTCCCGGACTTACCGGCGGCCCTTGCCAGAAGATCGGCATAGTCCTTCAACACCCATGAAATCGACAGAGGCGTGGGATTAGAAGCCGTGCCGAGCGGATCGTGCCCCAGCATAACGACAGCATCGTTTGAGACGGCGGGCATCCGGGCGAGAAGCGGATCGGCGCGCATGGCATTCAGCAGCGGCTCGCTACCATAGGTCACTATGATATCGACATCGTCGAAGGCATCGACGCGCTCGGCGCTGATACCGGCAGCGAATTGCCCAGGCCTCGTTGCCTCCGCGACGCTTTTGGGGGACGCAAGGCCAAGATCTTTGAAGAACTTAACTCTGGTATCATTGGCCGTATAGAAATTGACAACGCTGAGATTTGTGGCGTCGAGATGGGTGACAAACATGGCCGACTTGCCCTTCAGTTGCGGGTGTCCGGCAACGACCTCGGCTATTTCGCCCTCGATGCGCTTGATGAGCGCCTCCCCTTCTGCGGCCATTCCAAGACCGGCGCTATTCAGCCGGATCATGTCGCGCCAGTCCGTCGCCCATGGCGAGACAGGATAAGCGACCACCGGCGCGATCTGGCTGAGCGTGTCGTAGTCGGACTGGCTGAGGCCGGAATAGGCCGCGAGGATGACATCCGGCTGCGTTGCCGCCACAGCCTCGAAATCGATGCCGTCACCCTCATCGAACAGCACAGGCTTTGGCGCGTCTAGCTCGGATAGCCGCTTCGCCACCCAGGGCAGCAGCCCGTCACCGTCATCATCGCCGAAGTTGGCGGCGGCAAAACCGACGGGCACGATGCCGAGCGCCAGCGGCACCTCATGGTTGGCCCAGGCAACGGTGGCGACCCGCTCGGGCTTCTTCGCAATCGTCGTCGTGCCGAACGCGTGTTTGATGATGACGGGATAGGGTGCCGTCTCCTCCGCCACAGCGATATTCTGTGCGATTACGGACAGAAGAAACACGAAGACCGGTACAAGACCACAAAACAGGCGGGGCATCAGCGAGGCTTTCAAAATTCAAAAGTAGACTTGAATTCTCAGCTTCAATTGCCCCCGTCAAGTCCGGGGACGAAATGCTGCCGCAACAGCGGTGAAATTTCCGGGGTTTTGTACAAAACCGCAAAAATCTACAATACCGGACAAACTTTCTCAAGTTATTGGGCGCATCGAGAGTGGTCCGTGAAAACGGCGATCGGGGCATTAATTTCTGGAACCTACCAATGAATATCGACATCCAAGGCAGAAACCGCAAAACCGCGCGACATCTCCACGGGAAAGCGGCCCTGCTGGCCTGCACGGCGCTTGCCGCATCCATGCCCGGCCTTCTCGTTGCGCAGGAGGCTGCCAACACGGGCGGCAGCACGGTTCTGGAGACCATCACCATCGACAGCGGTGACAATGATCAGAAATCGATCGTCGCCACCCGCACGACGAGCGGCAGCAAGATGGCGACCGATATTCTCGACACACCTGCCTCTGTCTCTGTCATCACCGCCAAGGAAATGCAGCAGCGCGGCGTGCAGACGGTGGAAGAAGCACTGCAATATACCGCCGGCGTCACCACGGATTTTTACGGCTCCGATGACCGTTTCGATTATTTCAAGATTCGCGGTTTCGACGCTTACATGTACCGCGACGGCCTGACGCTCGGCCGCCCCTTCGGCGCGCTGCGCGAAGAAACCTATGCCTATGAGCGCGTCGAAGTCTTAAAGGGCGGCAACTCCACGACCTTCGGTGTTTCGGACCCCGGCGGTTCGGTAAATTACTCCACAAAAGTGCCTAAACATGCGCGTTTCGGCGAAGCCTATGTGACCGGCGGTTCTTATGGCCGCGCCGAGACCGGCTTCGATTTCGGCGACAACATCACCGGCGACGACACTCTGTCCTATCGTCTGACCGGCAAGCTTCGCAACGCAGATGCGGAATATGACTATTCCCGCGACGACGAGAAATTCTTCATGGGCGGTCTGACCTGGCGTCCGACCGACGCCACCAGCCTCACTGTCGTTTACGACCATCTCAACAAGGATGGCGTTCCCGGTGGCGGCGGCCATCCCGTCGGCTCGCATTTCGACCGGAGCCGCTTCTTCGGCGAACCCGACTACAATTATCGCGGCACGAACCGTAACTCGCTGAGCGTGATGTTCGAGCACGATTTCGGATCCGGTCTGACGCTGAGTTCCAACGCCCGCTACAGCAAGGCGAATACGGACTTCGGTTATGCCTATATCTCATCGACGCCGACTAACGGTTCGACCATCGCCAATCGTTCCTATTTCGGTAACGACACCGAGACCGAAAACTTCCTGATCGACACGCGCCTGCAATATGACACGCGGTTCGACAACGTCGAAAGCCGCAGCCTGGTCGGTGTTTTCTATAATGACTACACCTCCGGCAGCAAAAGCTACTTTGGCGCTGCACCGAGCATCAACTGGATGAACCCGATCTATACCGGCGCGCCCTCTTCCGTGCCGCTCTATGCGGACTCCCTGACGGACCAGAAGACAAGAGCGCTCTATCTGCAGCAGGACCTGACCTTCTTCGACAGGCTCACCATCAGCGCCGGCCTTAGAAACGACTGGATCGACACCGACCAGACAAACCGGCTGAACCGCACGACGGCGAGCGGCGACATCAGCGAACTTACGAAGCGCATTGGTGTGTCCTACAAGATTACCAACGAGATCGCGCCCTATATCAGCTATGCTGAATCGGTTGTGCCCGCGTCCGGTCTCACCGTCGAGCCGGAGCGCGGCGAACAGATCGAACTCGGCGTAAAGTACCGTCCGGACGCTTTCCCGGCTCTCTTCACCGCCTCGATCTACGATCTGAAAAAGAACAACATCACCGTCACAAGCCCGATCACCAGCCTGCCCACAACGATCGGCGAGGTGCGTGTGCGTGGTCTTGACCTCGAGGCCAAGGCTGAGGTCACAGACAGTCTCAGCCTGACGGCAGCCTATTCCTATCTCGATGCGGAAATCACCGAAAACGGCACTGGCGGCAATGTCGGCAACAGGCCGCAGTTTGTGCCCGAACATCAGGCCTCGCTATGGGTCAACTATACGCTTGCGGGCAACGACCATTTCGGTGACATGACGTTCGGTCTCGGCGGCCGCTATACCGGCGCCTATTATTTCGACAACGCCAACAAGGTCGAAACCGGAAGCAGTGTGACCGTGGATGCGGCATTCAGCTACAAGATCCAGGAAACCGCCTCGCTGGATGTCAATGCCTCCAACCTTTTTAACGAAAAACACGTTTCTTATGGCGGGTTCGGAGCAGACTTCTACGACCCGGGCAGGGCGTTTTCGGTTACCCTGCGCAAGACATGGTGATGTAAGATATCCACAATATTTCAATATATTGTGGATATTTCCTGATGCACGACATCATGCTCTGGCTTGTCTGGAAATTCAAAAGGCGGTCGCCCGCCACCACCTACGCGCCAGGAGGCCAATCCCGCCTTTTCAAAGCAGCCTGTGCAGACGTCGCCAGGCAGCAGGCGTGTTACCCACGGACTGACGGAAAGCCTTGGTGAGATGAGCCTGATCGGAAAAACCGAGCTGGGCAGCAATATCGGCCACCGTCAGATCGCCTTCCAGCAGAAGTTTCTGTGCGGCATCGATACGCCGCTCAAGTTGCCATTGCAGAGGTGTTTTGCCGGTTGTTTGGCGAAACACCGTGGCGAACCAGCTTTCCGACAGCCCGACAATATCGGCCATCTCGGCGACCGTCATGCGGTCATCACCGCGCTTTTCCACGCGGGCGAGTAACCGGTTCATCTGCGCCTGCGTCAGCCTGCCATTGGCCTGCTCGGGCGTTGGTCCGGGAATATCCAGCAAGCCGGCAACAATACCGCCGACGAGGCTTTCGGCATAAAGCGGATGTTTCTGCGGCTCGGCCAGTTCATCCACCAGCAGGCCCGCCAGGGTTTCCACCCCGCCGATATCCTGTATCTCGACCGGACGGCGTAACGCGGTCATGGCCGCCGAACCGCCGACCGCCGGGGACAGGAAGCGGAGAAGCCGGTCCTTGTGGATATGCAGGTTGAGATGGGAAAAACGATGCGTGGCGTTGCTGCCCGTCCACATGGGCACGCCTGCCGGCACGTAAACCGCCCGCGTCATCGGCCGCGAATGTTGCGAAAGCTCGCCGTCGCGATTTGATATTCGGATTCGTGACGAGACGTCGTTGAAGAAAATCATGATGCGTGGATCGGCGGCGAGGTAATACCCCTTCGCCCCCACCTGGCTCTCCGCCTCCCAGAAAGCGCTGACCAGCCCGTCGAACTGGCGCCACTTGACCGGCGCGGTGACACTGATCCCTTCCGTGTGCCAGGTCATGGAATGCCAGAAACTCAATGCAATTACCGTCCGGTTGTCGAGCCGAGGCCGAGGCGTGGAAACAAACGTGGCACAGGGCAATCGTGGCGCTCACCCTGCATGCCGCCATAACATGACTTATCTATTCATGTTAATAGCAAAGATCATTATGAATAGAAACATTCTCCCCCGCGAAAAGGCTGGAACCTCTGCCCGGGACGACCGTTGAATTCCTGACAGGAACCAAACGAGGGAGATTATTCATGGACCGCAACAAGGAACCCGGCGACTTCGCAGAGAAGAAGCGCGAGGAACAGGGCCGCGGCGTCATCGTCGCCGGGCCGGATGCCCACGAGAATGAAAAGAGCGGCAGAACCCCGTCGCAAGGAGCGGAGAAATCATCCCCGAAGCGTCCGGTACCGTCTTCCGACCGTCGGTGATCCGCCGCCGCGTCCAGCACATTTGCGCAACGTGTGCGAGAGCGCCAAGCCGATCTACGAGAAGCCGAAAACAAAAGCGCCTCCCCGATCGCTCAGGGAGGCGCTTTTCAATGGCAAACAGGCTCGTTACAGAAGATCGAAACGGTCGGCGTTCATCACCTTCGTCCAGGCGGCGATGAAGTCGCGGACGAATTTTTCCCTGTTGTCGTCCTGTGCGTAGACTTCCGCATAGGCGCGCAGGATCGAGTTCGAGCCGATCACGAGATCGACACGGGTGGCGGTGTATCTTGCCACGCCAGTCCTGCGGTCACGGATCTCATAGAGATTGTTGCCGGTCGGGACCCAGGTATAGGCCATATCCGTCAGCGTCGTGAAGAAGTCGGTCGTCAGCGTGCCGGGCTTGTCAGTGAACACGCCATGTGTCGCACCGCCGTAATTGGCGCCAATGACGCGCAGACCGCCGATAAGTACTGTCAGTTCCGGCGCAGTCAGGCCGAGAAGCTGGGCGCGGTCCAGCAGCAGTTCTTCGGGGCTGACAACATAGTCCTTCTTGATCCAGTTGCGGAAACCATCCGCCAGCGGCTCGAGCGGAGCGAAGCTGTCAGCATCCGTCTGCTCGGCGGAAGCGTCGCCGCGGCCCGGTGCAAACGGCACGGCGATATCGAAGCCAGCCGCTTTCGCGGCCTGTTCCACGCCGTAATTGCCGGCCAGAACGATGACATCCGCGATGCTCGCACCGGTTTCACGGGCAATCGGCTCAAGAACCGAAAGCACATGGGAAAGACGGGCGGGCTCGTTGCCTTTCCAGTCCTTCTGCGGAGCAAGGCGGATACGTGCGCCATTGGCGCCGCCGCGCTTGTCCGAACCGCGGAAAGTGCGGGCGCTATCCCAGGCGGTGGCAACCAGATCTGCGACCGGAAGGCCGGAAGCGGCGATCTTGGCCTGTACGGCAGCCACATTGTAGCTCGTGGAGCCTTCGGGCACCGGGTCCTGCCAGATCAGGTCTTCTGCGGGAACATCCGGTCCGAAATACCGGGATTTCGGCCCCATGTCACGGTGCGTCAGCTTGAACCAGGCGCGGGCGAAGACTTCCGAGAAATGATCCTGATCGTCCTTGAACTTCAGCGAAATCTCACGGTAGATCGGATCGACCTTCAGTGCCATGTCCGCATCCGTCATCATCGGGATGGTGCGGATCGAGGCATCCTCGACGTCAACAGGCTTGTCTTCTTCGGCAATGGTGATCGGCGCCCATTGCGATGCACCGGCGGGGCTGTGCGTCAACGTCCACTCATGCTTGAACAGCATGTCGAAGAAGCCATTGTCCCACTTGGTCGGATGGCTCGTCCACGCGCCTTCGATACCCGAGACGACGGTATCACGACCGATGCCGCGGCCCTTGGTGTTGATCCAGCCAAGGCCCTGATATTCCGGGCCTGCGGCTTCCGGATCGGGGCTGAGATTGGCCGCGCTGCCGTTGCCGTGCGACTTGCCGATCGTGTGGCCGCCGGCGGTGAGCGCCACGGTTTCCTCGTCGTTCATGCCCATGCGCGCGAAGGTCTCGCGCATCTGCGCCGCCGTCGCCAGCGGATCGGATTTGCCGTTCACGCCTTCCGGATTGACGTAAATGAGACCCATCTGCACGGCGGCAAGCGGGTTTTCCAGCGTTTCCGGCTTCGTCACGTCGCCGTAACGACCGTCGCTCGGAGCCAGCCATTCCTTTTCATCACCCCAATAGGTGTCCTTTTCCGGAGCCCATATGTCTTCACGGCCGAAGGCGAAGCCGAAGGTCTTCAGGCCCGCAACGTCGTAGGCAATGGTGCCGGCGAGCGCGATCAGGTCTGCCCAGGAAATCTTGTTGCCGTATTTCTTCTTGATTGGCCACAGCAGGCGGCGACCCTTGTCGGTGTTGACGTTATCAGGCCAGGAATTCAGCGGTGCAAAACGCTGGTTGCCGGTGTTGGCGCCGCCGCGGCCGTCCGTTACGCGATAAGAGCCGGCGGCATGCCAGGTGACACGGGCCATCATACCCACATAGCTGCCCCAGTCGGCCGGCCACCAGTCCTGGCTATCGGTCATCAGGGCCCGAAGATCGGCCTTGAGGGCCTCGACATCAAGCGTCTTCAGCGCTTCGCGATAGTTGAAGGAGGTGCCAAGCGGATTGGTCTTGGTGTCGTGCTGATGAAGAATATCGAGGTTCAGCGCGTTCGGCCACCAGTCGGTCACCGATTTGCCGGAAGCCGTATTGCCTCCGTGCATGACGGGACATTTGCCAGCCGGTTTTGAAGTTGCGTCCATTTCGCCCTCCGATGGGTTTAGCAATTAAACAAAATAAGTTCGACACGGGCAGCGGTATGAATCAGCGTTCGCAACGGGTTACTGCCAACCGCAACGACACTGACGGCCTTTCACAGCTACAGCCTCTTTCTGTCATGATGATGACTATCAGGCGGGTTCCATAATTTCCAATTGTATATTCTAAAGGCTGCGATATGCTGAGCTTATGATTGCGCTCTCCATGAAACATCTCCGCTATTTTGACGCTTTGGCGAAGATCGGCCATTTCGGGCGTGCTGCCGAGGCCTGCGCCATTTCGCAGCCCGCCCTTTCGCTTCAGATCCGTGAACTGGAAGAACTGATCGGTGCGCCGCTGGTCGAAAGAGGCAGCCGGCAGATCAGGTTGACCGCTCTTGGCGAGGAGTTTGCCGAGCGCACCCGCGCGATCCTTCAATCGGTCGATGAGCTGCAGGATCTGGCGCGGGCTCGGCACGGGCCGCTCAGCGGCCGCCTGCGCATCGGCGTCATTCCGACCGTTGCTCCCTATCTTCTGCCGCAGGTCATCAAGACGCTTACGAGACATTACCCCGGGCTGGAAGCACGTCCGCGGGAGGCGGTGACGCAAAAACTGATCGAGGACCTTCTGGAGGCCCGGCTGGACATGGCCATCGTCGCCCTCCCCGTCTCGGAACCGTCGCTGGAGGAAATCCCGCTATTTTCCGAGGAATTCATTCTGGTGCGGCCGATGGAGGATGCGGGCATGCCGGTGCCGAGCGCCGACAAGCTCGGCGAAATGCGCCTGCTGCTTCTGGAGGAAGGCCACTGTTTCCGCAATCAGGCGCTATCCTTCTGCAGCACTACGAATGCGCCACCCCGCGTGCTGATGGAGGGGAGTTCACTATCCACCCTTGTGCAAATGGTCGGCGCCGGCATCGGCGTCACGCTCATTCCGCAAATGGCCGTCGACATGGAGACCCGGCAGTCCACGGTCTCGGTCTTCCGTCTGGCGGAACCGCGACCGTCCCGCACCATCGGTATCGTGTGGCGGAAGAGTAACCCGCTTTCGGCGCAGTTCGCTCATATCTCGGAGATCATCCGAGACTGTGGCCTGCAAAAAATTCAGGGCGGTAACGTTTCCACCAGATAGTGGTCAGGCGCACAGGGTGCGCAAAGTCGGGCCGAAGCCTCGAAAAAAGCCTTTTTGATGCGGCTGCGCTTGTCACTGCCATCCATTGTGGAAATGGGCACTTCGAACCCGAACATGCTCTCCGGCATTGCAAGCCGCTCGTTCCAGAAAGCGTCAATGTCCGAAAGCAGCATCTTCTGGCGCCGTCTTCGCCGGTGGTTTATCGGATGCCGGGCCTGCGAGATCGCAAAGAAGCTATGAGCACCCTGTCCCAGATAGGCCTGCATAACCATCAACACCGCCTCTTTGGGGCGCAGACCACAAAGATCACGCGTTACAGCCACCATTTCCTGCTTCGCCGCGTGCGGCCCCTGCATTCCGCCGACCACGATCGTCCTGACATCGCCCCTGTTTACGAACATGAACTTGGCTGTCCAAACTGTCGCCTCATCCCGGCATCGGATCAACCGGATGGCAAACGCGCCCTCGTGCCGGCCGCCAAAGCGGTCCGCAAGCGCCAGGTTGCACCGGTAATCGTCGGAACGGCCGGAAATCACTGACATCTGGACGGCCTCCCCAGCCCAGATCGCTGCCATCACACTGCGCGAAAAGCACTCCCTGGCGAGGTGAAAATTCGAGGTCAGAAGTGCGAGACGTTTCTGAGAGCCCAGATTGGCGATAAGGAATTTCGAGAAAGGTTTTTGCAGCAGATCGTCGTGCGGAAGCGCTAACTGCTCCATTGCCGAAAACCGCATGAGAAAAAGCCACCATCGCAGCGTCACGATGGGATTGCCTGCAAAACGCATCCACAAAAGAAAACCGCGCTTCCAGTGTGCCCGGCGGGTGAACCCCGCGAGCCTTGTCATAAGCGGCAAAAAAGACACTCCCGCCCCCTCAGAGGCTGGGAGACCTTGCGGGTAAGCCGGCAGCGGATCAAGCGCACCAGGGTCATGATCACGGCGGAGGGCAGACGTTTCAGCGCGCCACATTTTGACACCTGCAGAGAGAATGAGAGCAAAGGGAAAAGAGGGAGGAGGACATCTCGATAATAGCAATCACCTGCGAATCCGGATTTTGCCGCGCCAATCCAATTAGGCCCGTCAAGCTGACATGACTGTGAATCCAAACGGGCGGCGCATGATGAAAACGAAGACTTTTCAGACGGGGAGTCTTCACGTGGCGGCACGGCACCGGCGTCATCAAGAAGGGATCCACTGCGCCATCCCGGCCCATAGCGCCTTTGCCATCAGTCACGATCCGTCTCCACACCACAAACCAACTCAGTTCGGTCAGTATGACGGGCGTTCTGCACCGGTAACGTTACGTCAACATTATGCCGCCGGGCATTCGGGCCGGGTAATGCTGCTGCAATTATGGATGCCTATCCCTTGGCCATCGGCCTGGGCGCAGGCGACGTGACCCGGCGGTACCGGATTGGTTTTATCTGGAGAAACGATGTTATGTGGATAAAGAGAACGATAAAGGCGGGGGGCGCGCTTGCTGGCTGCGTTCTCGTCGTCACCGCTCTCGGTCCGGTACGCGGAAGCGCGGATGCGAATGAGCGCGTCAAGGGTGTCGTGGCGGCGGCTACCATGAGCCCTGCCGGCATTCCTTTCGAACTCACAGAGCAGGAAACGGCAAAGATCGGTACACGCTCCATGGCGGAGCGCCTCAGCATCAGCGGTGAGCTTCAGCCAATCAGCCGCGTTGTGATCCGCGCCCGCGAAGCCGGAAAGATACTTGAGATGACGGTCCGGGAGGGGCAGCCGGTCAAGGCGGGCGACCTGCTTGCGCGTTTTGAAACCGACGAGTTGCAATCAACGCTGCTGCTCCGGCAAAGCGACCGGAATGCGGCCGAGGCTGAGCTGACACTGGCGATGCAGGCGCTGGCGAGAACCGAACAGCTGGCTGCAAAAAACATTGCCTCGGCAGAACAGCTCGACAAGGCGAAAAGCGATGTCGTGGTGAAGACGGCAAGGGTTCAGAGCCTGTCGGCACAGGTGGATATTGCCCGTCTCGCCGTCCGCAACGCCGAAATCCGTGCACCATTTGACGGAACCGTTACCAGACGTGTGGCAGAGACGGGGTCGCGGATCAGCGCCGATGGCGAACTTCTGACGCTGGTGGATAGCAGCATGCTGGAAGCAAAAGTCCTCGTAGCCACCCGCGATGTTCCCCGCATCGCACTCGGCCAGACGGCCGACCTGGAGATCGACGGGCTAAGTGGGGACGTCGTCAGGAGCACCGTCGACCGCATCAATCCTCTTGCCGAAGAGGGGACGCGTTTCGTCGCGGTCTATCTGCGGCTTGCCAACCGTGACGGCAGGTTATGGGGCGGAATGTTCGCAAGCGGATCGATCCTTCTGTGGGAAAAAAACGACGCGCTGGTAGTTCCCGCCATCGCGCTTCGCAAGGATGAGACGGGCTATCATGTCCTCAAGGTGCTGAACGGCCATCTCCGCCGCCAGGCTGTTGCGCTTGGAGCGCGCTGGAACGGTGGAAGCTCTGTCGAGATCGCCGCCGGCCTGAACGGAGGCGAGACGATCCTCACCGCGCCGTTGCCGGAATTACAGCCTGATATGGCGGTGACGATAGACAGGGCGGGCTGACATGGTTCTGACCCGCATATCCGTTACTCATCCCGTTTTCACCACCATGATGATGGTGGCGCTGCTGGTCCTGGGCTTCTTTTCACTGCAGAGACTGGGGCTGGACCAGTATCCCAGGGTCGACCTGCCCGTCGTCGTGGTGGCCATTACCTATCCAGGCGCGACACCGGAGACGGTGGAGACCGACGTGACACGTCCGGTCGAGGAGGCCCTGAACACCGTCGGCGGTCTGGATGAAATCACCTCTACCTCCTATGAGGGGCGATCCGTCGTGGTCGCGAAATTCAAGCTGGAGGTTGAAGGCGCGACCGCCGCACAGGATGTGCGTGACAGGGTGGCCGCCATTGAGGCAAGTCTGCCGGAAGACACGAAAAAGCCGGTCATCTCTCGCTTCGACCCCGCTGCGGAACCGATCCTTTCGATCGCGATCAGCTCCACGGCACTCGATGTGTCCGCCCTCACCACACTTGCCGACCAGAAGGTGTTGCGGCAACTGACCAGCGTCTCAGGCGTCGGACAGGCGACACTCGTCGGCGGCCGAAAGCGGCAGATCGATGTTGCAATGGACGAGACACGCATGCGCGCGCTCGCGATTGGCGTCAACGAGGTGGCGAATGCGCTGCGCAGTGGCAACGGTAACAGCCCGGCAGGCAGCATCGTGGAGCCAACCTCCGAACGTACCATTCAGGTTCAGGGCCGCATCGACACCCCACAGGCACTGCTGGAAATGGTCGTGGCGCGGCGCGGCGGAGCGCCGATCCTGCTTGGCGACGTGGCAACAGTTTTCGAAGGGGCGGCCGACGCGGAAAGCCGCGCCCTTTACAACGGCCAGACGGCACTGGCGATCGATATCGTCAAGATACAGGATGCCAACACCGTTCAGGTCGTAAGGGACGTGAAGAGCCGCCTTGACGATCTCAATAGAGAACTCGCCCCGCAGAACGTGCAACTGCGCATCGTCACGGATTCGTCTATCCCGATCCGGGAATCCGTCACTCAGGTGCAGACAACCCTGATCGAGGGCGCGGCACTTGCAATCGCCATCGTTTTTCTCTTCCTCAATTCATGGCGCAGCACGGTCATTACCGGATTGACCCTGCCCGTCGCCATCATTGGCACGCTTTCAGTAATCGATTCCCTCGGCTTCACGCTCAATACGCTCAGCCTGCTGGCGCTGACGTTGTCGATCGGCATTCTGGTGGATGACGCGATCGTGGTACGCGAAAACATCACCCGCCATCTTCACATGGGCAAATCCCATATCCGCGCAGCACTTGATGGAACGAACGAGATCGGGCTTGCGGTTATCGCCACCACCGCGACCATCGTGGCAGTCTTCCTGCCGGTCGCCTTCATGGGCGGCATTGTGGGCCGGTTCTTCTACGAATTCGGCATCACCGTCTCGGCCGCCGTGCTCATTTCCCTCTTCGTCGCCTTTACGCTCGATCCGATGCTGTCGAGCGTCTGGTACGATCCTGGTTCACAGCCTGACGCGAAACGTGGGCGCATCGGTCGCCTGATTGCACGTTTTGATCATGGCTTCGGACATTTCGCCGGCAGGTACCGACGCGTGATCGGCTGGACCCTCCGCCATCGGCTCGTTACATTGCTTGCCACCATCGCCATTTTTATCGGTAGCCTCTTCATGGTGCCGCTGCTCGGCGCGGAATTCGTGCCGACCGCCGACGGGGGCCGCTTCCAGATAGCCGTTACCGCACCAGCCGGCTCTTCGCTGGATTACACCACGGCGAAGGTCCGGCAGGTCGAAAAGGCGCTCGGGCAGTTTCCAGAAGTCGAGACGCTTTATTCCACGATCAATACCGGCGGCGCCGCCGGCAAACATCGCGCCATCATTCAGGTGGCGCTCGTGCCGCTGGAGATGCGGAGCAGGACGCCGCTGGCGCTTGCCGACCCGATCCGCCAACGCCTGACGGCCATACCCGGCATTGAGTTCTCGATCCTGCAGGACGGCCTTGGCGGCGAGGAAAGCCCGGTGCAGCTCAGCGTTCTCGGCGACGACAGGGAGGTACTCGACAAAATCTCATCCGCCCTGATGGAAGACATGAAGAAAATCCAGGGCCTTGTGGATGTCACCTCCAGCGCCCGCAACGTGAGACCCATCCTTTCCGTACGCCTGAAATCCGCAGCCGCGAGCGATCTCGGTGTCAGCAGGTCCGAACTCGCTGCAGCACTCTCCCCACTCATCGGCGGGGAAGACGTATCGAAATGGACGGACAGGAACGGCAACAGCTACGACATAGTCCTGCGCCTGCCCGCCGAGCGGCGTTCCGATGTCATGGCGATCAGCGACCTCATGATCGCAACCGGACGGACCACGTCAAACGGCGCCCCCGTCATGGTGCGTCTCGATCAGGTCTCCGAGATCACCGTCGTTCCGGCACCGGCGGAAATCCGCCGTATCGACAATCGCCGCGAGGTGCTGGTCACGGCCAATATTGCCGGCCGCACGCTAGGCGATCTGACGGAAGCGTTGCAGAACCTCACAGCGCATCGCGATCTGCCGGATGGTTACCGCATACGCTTCGGCGGCGAGGCCCAAACAATGGAGGAAACCGTGGGCCATATGGTGACAGCGCTGACCATGGCGGTCATCTTCATCTACATCGTCCTTGCCTCGCAGTTCGGCAGCTTCATGCAACCACTCGCCATCATGGCATCGCTGCCGCTCTCGCTTGTCGGCGCCCTCGCCGGCCTTATGGTGGCCGGCAGTACGATCAACATGTTCTCGCTGATAGGCTTCATCATGCTGATGGGCCTCGTGACTAAGAATGGCATATTGCTGGTCGATTTCGCCAATCGTGAACGGCGGCGCGGCCTTTCCCTGAACGAGGCGCTGGAAAATGCGGGCGTGATCCGCTTCAGGCCGATCATCATGACGACGCTCGCGATGATCTTCGGCATGATCCCTCTCGGGCTCGCCATAGGTGGAGGCGGCGCGCAGCGCGCGCCCATGGCCCATGCCGTAGTGGGCGGCCTCATCAGTTCCACCTTTCTCACCCTGATCATTGTGCCGACCATCCTGTCCTATATCGACAGCATCAGCACGCGTTTCGCCCGACTGCTGCCGAAACCGCCGGACGAGGCGGATGAGCACGACGTGTCGGATCGGCAGCTGCAGTTTCTTCAGCATGAGCTTCACCTGCCAGAAGATATCCGGCAGATTTGAGCCTGTCGTTTTACGCCCACATTAGTCGTCGGTTCAGCCAGGCGATGCGGCAGATCTTCATGCCCCTTCGCCCGTGCGGCCCTTCCGTTTGCCCTTTGGCCTGAAATCGACCAGCAGCGATTTCAGCTCGATATCCCTGACCCTTCTTGCGGCCTCGTCCGGGCGAACCCATTCCACCAGGCGCTCGCCACGCTCCTTGAATTTGGTTTCCGCGCCCGTCACCTCGATCTGAAACACGTCCACGACGCAGGGCACGACTTCGCCATCATCGAGCATCTTGAGATAGGTATAGCGGCCGACCGCTTCCTTTCTGACCCGGCCACGAACACCGGCCTCCTCCCAAGCCTCAATTGCCGCGGCCTCATGGGGCTTCTTGCGCTTCATCGGCCAGCCGCGCGGAATGATCCAGCGACCGCTGGTGCGTGAGGTAACGAGCAGGATTTCGACATTGTCATCGCCCCCGCCATATCGAAAGCACAGCGCAGCATATTGCTGCCGGAAAGCGCCTGTGAAGAGCTTTTCCGGAACCGCAGCAAGCTGCTGAAGCAATGTCAGGGGGCGGGCCGGGCGGGATTTCCGGCTTTTTTTCGTCGATTTCATATCCGTTGATAGTGCTGATTTTCCGGGTTGCATCAATGCCCCGCGTGCATTTATGACAGTTTTATGACAATTACCCCCCACAACATTAAAAGCGCCACTGAGGGCCAATTCGCATGATGAGCTTTTTCCGCAAACTGATGCCGCGCGAGGATCGTTTCTTCGACCTGTTCAGCAAACATTCCGAAACCGTCATCAAAGCGGCCGAAGCCCTGGACAGCCTTTTGAGCGGCGTCGATGTCGAAAAGAACTGCGATCTCATCGTTGCCCTCGAACATCAGGCGGACGACATCACCCGCGACGTGTTGCTTGCGGTGCGACGCAGTTTCATTACGCCTTTCGACCGCGGCGATATCAAGGACCTTATCCAGTCCATGGATGACGCCATCGACATGATGCACAAAACGGTCAAAACCATCCGTCTCTTCGAGCAGAGCGAATTCGACCCGCTGATGAAGGAGATGGGCCATGAGATCGTGCGCGCGGCTAGCCTGATCGCAGAGGCCATTCCGCTTCTCGAAAAGGTCGGCACCAATGCCCAGCGCCTGTCATCGATCGCCGAAGAGATCACCCGCGTCGAGGGGCGCTCCGACGACCTGCACGACCAGGGACTGAAAGACCTGTTCCGCCGCCATGGCGCCGCCGGCAATGCCATGGCCTACATGATCGGCAGCGAGATCTACGGCGAACTCGAAAAGGTGGTTGACCGCTTCGAGGATGTGGCCAACGAGATCAGCGGCATCGTTATCGAGAACGTCTGATGGATGTCGCACTTGCACTGCCGCTGCTTGTCGGCCTCATCGCCATTGCACTGTTCTTCGATTTTCTGAACGGTCTTCACGACGCCGCAAATTCCATTGCCACGATCGTTTCCACCCGGGTGCTGCGGCCGCAATATGCCGTTGCGTGGGCGGCCTTCTTCAATTTCATAGCCTTCCTCTTCTTCGGCCTGCATGTGGCGGAAACGCTCGGCACCGGCATCATCGATCCGGCCATCGTATCTCCGCAGGTGATTTTCGCGGCGCTGATCGGCGCGATCGTCTGGAACATCGTCACCTGGATTTTCGGCATCCCCTCCAGTTCGTCGCACGCCTTGATCGGCGGCCTCGTTGGCGCAGGTCTGGCAAAGGTCGGCTTCAATTCCATCGTCTGGTCGGGGCTGCTGAAGACCGTCGGCGCAATCTTCATGTCACCGGCTATCGGCTTTTTCCTCGCGCTGCTTCTGGTGCTTGCGGTATCGTGGCTTTTCGTGCGGCAGACGCCCTTTGCAGTCGATCGCACCTTCCGCGTCATGCAGTTCATCTCCGCCTCGCTATATTCGCTGGGCCATGGCGGCAATGACGCGCAGAAGACCATGGGCATCATCGCCGTGCTGCTGTTCAGCCAGGGACATCTCGGGGAGAGTTTCTACGTGCCTTTCTGGGTGGTGATTTCCTGCCAGTCTGCCATGGCGCTCGGCACCTTGTTCGGCGGCTGGCGCATCGTGCATACGATGGGTTCAAAGATCACGCGGCTCAACCCGATGCAAGGTTTCTGCGCTGAAACCGGCGGCGCATTGACACTGTTCGGCGCCACGTGGCTCGGCATCCCGGTCTCCACCACGCACACCATCACCGGCGCCATCGTCGGCGTCGGGGCCGCACGCCGCGTCTCCGCGGTGCGTTGGGGACTGGCCGGCAACATCGTCATCGCCTGGATCGTGACCATGCCGGCCGCGGCACTGATTTCCGCTTCCGTTTACTGGCTGACATCGCTGTTCGGCTGACACTCCCCTGCCCCATCGGCCCCTCCCGGAACAAAAACCACACCGTGGCTGTTTGATCCGGGAGATCAACGGGCAAGCGGATCGCGGGAAATGGCACGTCAGGTTTTCTGGAAGGGTTATCTGAAGCTGTCGCTGGTGACGGCCTCCGTGTCGCTGACACCTGCAACGACAGAAGGCAACAAGTACCGCTTCCACGTTCTCAATCGCAAGACCGGCAATCGCGTCGAAAGCCGTTATGTCGACAGCGTCACCCACCGCCCCGTTGCGGCGAAAAACCAGGTGAAGGGTTTTCCCCGTGGCGAGGACGATTATGTGCTGCTCGAGGATGACGAGATCGATGCGGTGGCGCTCGAAAGTACGCGCACGATCGATATCAAGACCTTTGTGCCAAAAGGCTCCATAGACTGGATCTGGTACGACCGACCGCACTTTCTTCGCCCGGAAGACAAGATCGGCGCCGAAGCCTTCAGCGTCATTCGCGAGGCCATGACGGCAAACGGCGTTTTCGGCATTGCCCGGCTTGTGCTCTACCGGCGGGAACGGGCCGTGCTGCTGGAACCTTCCGGCAAGGGTATCATCCTGTGGACATTGCACTACGGCGAGGAGGTGCGCGAAAGCATTGACGCTCTCGATCCGAAGATGAAACTTGAAAAGCCGCTGCTGCAGGCCATGGAAAAACGCATTTCCAGCCAGATGACGGAGTGGAAACCAACGTTGGTTCAGGACCCGATCCAGAAAAAGATCAGGTCGCTGCTCAAGAGCAAAGGCAATGAGGCGCCCGCCTCGAACAAGAAGGCCGGCACCAAGGCCCGAACCGGCGGCAACGTCATCAACATCATGGACGCTTTGAAGAAAAGCATCGCGGCCGAAAAGAAGCGCTGAGACGCGGTCTTAGCGCGCCTTTTTCGGCAAAACCTCCGCGGCGGCAAAAAAGCCCTCCCAGGGATCTTTCTTCAATGCGGAAAGACGTGCCCCGATATTGTTGACCGTGAAATGGGCAGGACCGATATCGGCCGTGAGTTCGGACCATTCGAGGGGGGCGGAGACCGCCGCACCCGGCCGCGCCCGGGTCGAATAAGGCGCCACCGCGGTATTGCCGCGACCGTTGCGCAGATAGTCGATGAAAATGCGGCCTTTGCGTTTTGCCTTGGTTGCGACCGAGAGATACCTGTCCGGCTCGGCCTTCGACATGTCTGCGGCCATGGCTTTGGCAAATGCCTTGACTGCCGTCCAGCCAGCCTGCGGCTTCAGCGGGGCAACCACATGAAGCCCCTTGCCGCCTGATGTCTTGACGAAAGCTGCCAGACCCGCCGCTTCAAAACGTTGCTTCAGTTCGAGCGCCGCCTCTATCACATCCTCCCAGGAGACATCCTCGGCGGGATCGATATCCATGGTGATCATATCCGGCTTTTCCCAGCTCGCGGTGGTCGCTCCCCATGGGTGGATTTCAAGCGCCGCGGACTGCACGAGCGCCATCATGCCATCAAAATCGGTAATGCGGATCAGTGGTTCGCCGGCCTTATCCTTGGGATCCCTGATCTGTTCGATGGCCTTGTTGATGCCGCGCCAGGCGTGTTTCTGGAAAAACCGCTGCCCTTCTATACCCTCCGGGCAGCGCAGCAGCGCGAGCGGCCTGTTGACCACGAAGGGCGCCATCTGCTTCCAGACCTGGGCATAATAATCGGCAAGACCTTCCTTCGTCACGCCGTCATCCGGCCAGTAAAGGCGGTCCGGGTGAGTGAATTGGATGGCAGACTGCGGCGGTCTGGTGTCGTTCACGGCCTTCTCCTCGCGTTCGATTTCTTGAGCAGGCTTATCCTCGCGCAGTCCTCGGAATGAGGCGTGCCGCAGATTGCCATCGCCCGACCACGCCCGGAATTCGACCTCCGCCACGAGGTCCGGTTTGACGTAGTGGAGGTCGCGACGTGCAAGCGCGGTCAGCTTTTCTCCGAAGGGGCTTTCCTTTTGCGCGAGCGGCTTCAGGCGTCCGAGCAGCATCTCAGCCACCTCGCCGGTGTAACCCGTACCGACGCGGCCTACATGGCGCAGCTTGCCCTTTTCATAGACGCCGAGGGCCAGTGAACCGATGGCATGATCCGAAGTGGAAGAAACCGTATAACCACCGATGACGAATTCCTGCCGCATCGAACATTTCGATTTCACCCATTCACCCTTGCGGCCGGAGACATATTTGCTGTCCTTGACCTTGGAGATCACCCCTTCGAGGCTGAGACGACAGGCGTGGTCCAAGACCAGCGCGCCGCTCTCCTCGAAATGTTCACTGTAACGCAGCTGGGGATCGCCCGCCGGAAGGAGTTTTTCGAGGAGAGCCTTGCGTTCGGTGAGCGCTGCGCCGCGCAGGTCGGACCCATCGAGATACAGGAGATCGAAGGCGTAGAAGACGAAACGGTCGCTGCGCCCTTCGCTTAAATCCTGTTGCAGGGCTGAAAAGTCGGATGCGCCGCTGTCCCGTTCCACGACGATTTCACCGTCGATCAGGGCTGTTTCGGCGGGCAAGACCTTTAACGCGCGGGCCACCGCATCCCCAAATTTCTCTGTCCAGTCCAGACCACTACGGGTCAGAAGCTGGAGTTTGCCGTGGTCGAGCCGGACCTGCAGTCGGTATCCGTCGAACTTGATTTCGTGCAGCCAGCGATCGCCGCCAGGCGGTTTCGGCTTCAGCGTGGCAAGCGCCGGCGGCACGAAGGACGGAAGCGCCTGTTTACGCGCGCCCCTGGGCAAATCATGCGCCTGCTTCCGGCCTGAAGAGGATGCCGTGGCCTTTTTCGACACGGGTTTGGAATTCCACGTGTCCTTGGGTTTTGAAGCGACATCTTCGACGCTGCGACCGGTTTTCACCGATTCCGGCCGCTCTTCCAGAATGTCGGCACCACCGTCTTGCCGCGCCTCGTCATCATCGCCCTTGATCAGCAGCCAGTTTTCCCGCTTTTCGCCAGGCTTTCCGTGCATACGCACGAGATGCCAGCGGCCTCTCAGCTTTTCGCCTTCCAGCTCGAATTCGAGATGGCCTTTTCGATAGCCCTTTCTGGCGTCGCCGATCGGCCGCCAGACGCCGCGATCCCAAACGATGACGGTGCCGCCACCATATTGTCCCTTGGGGATGACACCCTCGAAATCGCCATAGCTGAGCGGATGGTCTTCCACGTGCACGGCAAGGCGCTTTTCTTCCGGATCAAGGCTTGGGCCTCGCGTGACCGCCCAGCTCTTCAGCACCCCATCCATTTCCAGACGAAAATCGTAATGCAGCCTGCGGGCATCGTGTTTCTGGATGACGAAGCTCGAGCCTTCGACCTCGGCCTTCGTCCCTTTGGGCTCAGGGGTCTTGTCGAAGCTGCGTTTGGCGTTATAGGTCTGCAATCCCATGGATCAGCTCGCTTTCCGCGACGTCTTGCGGCCTGACGGCTTCGCTTTTTTTCCGGCGTCTTCCCTTGCGCTGCGACGAAGCGCCTCCTTGAGATCAATCACATTGTCCTGTTTCTGCGGTGCCCGCTTGCGGATTTCCCGGCCCTCAATCTTGGCTTTCACCAGCTCCGCAAGGGCATCGTTGTAACGGTCGCTATAATCGGAGGGATCGAAGGTGCCGGCCCGCGTTTCGATGATATGCCCGGCAAGTTCCAGCATTTCGTCATCGAACTCGATGTCCGGGATGGATTTGAAGACGGTATTCTCTGCCCGAACCTCGTAACCGAAATTCAGCGTGGTTGCGACGAGCGCCCTGCCGCTCGGGCGGATGAGGACCACGCGGTTGCGCCGGAACAGCACGGCCTCTCCGAGGGCAGCAACATTTTCGTCTTCCATCGCTCTGGCGAGAAGCGTCAGCGCCTCCTCGCCACCTTCCTGCGTCGGCGCAAGATAATAGGATTTGTCGAAATAAAGCTTGTCTATGTCGTCGCACTGGAGGAAGTGCCGGATACGGATGACCTTGTCATTTTCCGGCATCAGCTTTGAGATTTCGTCACCCTCGATGACGATGTAATCGCCATTATCGCGTTCGTAGCCCTTGACCTGCTCGTCCCGTTCGACCGCCTCGCCGGTATCGCTATCCACATATTGCCGTTCCACGCGGTGACCCGTCTTGCGGTTGACGATGTTGAACGAGATTTTCTCCGACGAGGTCAGCGCGGAATAAAGACCGATTTCACAGTTCAAATCACCAAAGACCAGATGGCCTCTCCAGCTCGCCCTCCTGTTCATGACGCCCGCCCGTGATTGTCGTTACGCGACGAGCGGCCGCCATTCCGGTCTGCGGCAAGAATGCGCTCGATGGCAGGAACGTCCGCTTCCGCAAGAACCGGCACAGGGTCGGAGGCCATGGCTTCCAGCACTTCAGGGGAAAGGCCGCCATTGCGAATGACCCATTCCATGGCCTCTCTCGTCTGCCTTTCCGCCTTCAGCTGCGCGTAAAGGGCCAGTATCAGCCGGTCGCGTACATCGAAGGGTTTTGCATCCGTTTGTGAACGTCGTTCATGCCTTTTCATGTCTGCTCCTCGAACAGCCAGCTGGCGCCTGAGTCATTGTCTCAGGCAATACCCTTGCCGCCGGTCACGCCGTAAACCTCGCCATTGATAAAACTGCCGTCCTGCGATGCGAGCAGGACATAGACCGGCGCAAGCTCCACCGGCTGGCCGGGGCGGCCAAAATCGCTATCCTTGCCAAAATTGCGCACCTTTTCGGCGGGCTGGCCGCCGCTCGGTTGCAGCGCCGTCCAGAACGGGCCCGGTGCGACAGCGTTGGCGCGCACACCCTTGTCTATCAGCTGCTTCGCGAGCGCTTTGGTGTAGGCCCCGATGCCCGCTTTTGTGGTCGCATAATCCAAGAGGATTGCAGAAGGCTCGTAGGCCTGTATCGAGGCCGTGGTGATAACGGAGGCGCCCGGCTGCAAATGGGGAACTGCGCCCTGCGCAATCCAGTGAAGAGCATAGAGATTGGTCTTCATCGTTCGGTCGAAATCTTCGGTCGACAGCTCCTCTATATTCTCGCGATATTGCTGTCTTGCGGCATTGATTACAAGAATATCCAGGCCGTTGAGATCGCCAGCCGCCTTTTCGACGAGTTCGCGGCACCAGCCTTCATCGGTAATGTCGCCCGGCAACGCCACCGCCAGACGTCCTTCCGCCTCGATGAGCGCGACCACCTCCTCGGCGTCGGATTCTTCTTCAGGAAGGTAGGAGATCGCGACATCCGCTCCTTCTCGTGCGAAAGCGATTGCCACCGCACGGCCGATGCCGGAATCGCCGCCCGTTATCAGCGCCTTGCGACCGGCAAGTTTTCCCGAGCCCCTGTAGCTCTTCTCCCCATGATCCGGAAGAGGCATCATGTTGGTCACCAGACCCGGCATCTCTTGCTCCGGCGTCGAAAAAGGCGGGCGCGGATACTGGCTGCGCGGATCCTGGGGCTCGAGGCGGTCTGTCATTGCGGGCTCTCCCAATAAAAGGTGTCCATTCGTCGCGCGCGGTCCGGGAAAAGCTGATCCGACAGCTTTGTCCTAGCGGTTGTCCGGCGCCGGCACCGACACGGACAACAGGGCGCGCCACACGCAATCCTAACGATCTGCGCAGGCTCTCGTTCCATGAAATCAGGCTGGGAGGATGAATGGCCGAGCGTGGATGGCCGACCTAGAGATGGACGGCAGCGAGCGCCACGCGCTGCCGCGCCTTCCTCAAACGGTATATTTCTTCCGGGTGGTTGTGCCCGCGGCCTGTGCCGGCGCCACATCCGGCTTGCCAAAGAGATAGCCCTGGGCCTGCGCGCATCCTTCATCGACGACCATGCGATATTGCGCATCGGTTTCGATTCCTTCCGCCGTTACCGGCAGATCGAGGCTGCGTCCAAGGCCGATAACCGCGCGCACGATGGCGCGGGCATTGTCGTCATCGCTCATGGCGGCAATGAAGCTGCGGTCGATCTTGATCTTGTCGAAAGGGAAGCTCTGCAGGTTGCTGAGCGAAGAATAACCCGTACCGAAATCGTCCATGACAATGGCAACGCCAAGCGCCTTGAGCTGGGTCAGAATTGTCAGCGTCGCCTTGCGGTCTTTCAGCAGAGCAGCTTCGGTGATCTCCAGTTCCAGCCGGTTCGGCGAAAGGCCGGTTTGCATCAGGATCGTACAGACGACATGGCCCAGATTGGCAAGGGAAAATTGCAGCGGCGAGACATTGACCGCGATTTTCAGATGCGGCGCCCAGGTGTTCGCCTGACGGCAGGCCTCGCGCAGCACCCATTCGCCGAGCGAGATGATGATACCACTTTCCTCGGCAATCGGGATGAACACGTCTGGAGGCACCACGCCTCTCGTGGGATGCTGCCAGCGCACCAGCGCCTCATAACCGACGACCTCACCGCATTCGACGGAAAGGACCGGCTGGTAATTCAGCACGAGCTCATCACGATTGATTGCCAGCCTCAAATCCGTCTCGAGCTGGCGACGCTCGCGCGCCTCCTGATCCATCAGTGGGTCATAAAAGGCCAATATGCCACGGCCGCCCATCTTGGCGCGATAAAGCGCGAGATCGGCGGCATGCAGGATACTCTCGTCATCCTTTCCGTCGCGCGGAAAGACGGCAATACCGATGCTGACACCGACGGCGGTCGGATCGTTGGCGGCATTCATTTTGAGGGCGAACATGGCGAGGATCGTCTCGGCAAGCAGGCGCGCTTCTTCCGCCTTGGTATGCCGCGCGGTCAGAATGACGAACTCATCACCACCGAGCCGGGCGACCACATCGCCAGATCTCGCGCATTCATCGAGAATCGCCGCGACTTTCTTGAGTACCCTGTCGCCTTCGGCGTGGCCGAATATATCGTTGACCGCCTTGAAGCGGTCAAGGTCGAGCGCCAGCAGCGCAAATTCGTCCCCCTCGCCGCAATGTTCGATCTGCTGGCGCAGCCGCGTCTGGAACATGGTGCGATTGGAAAGGCCGGTCAGCACATCGTGGCGGGCAAGATATTCGATCTCCCGCTGCGCCTCACGCTTCTCCGTCAGGTCGCGGATGGCCATGACCTCGCAGGGACGACCTCGGTATTCGATGGTGCGCACGGCGAGTTCGAACACCTGCGCGCGGTCGGCGCGCTCACGTATGGCCTCTACGGGCGCATTACGGGGTACATAGACGGGTTGCCCATCCGTGGCCCGGAAAAGTTCGTCGGGATTCTTTCCGACCAGCGACGTTTCATCGCGCCCCAGCAGGCCTGCGAAACGCGTATTCAGCTCGACGATGCGGCCATCGCGCACGACCGCAAGACCGTCCAGTGTCGCGTCGACGAGACCCTTGAGGTCGACGAGATACCGGTCCACGAGCGCCGCGGTTGCGGTTGCGGAAAGGATCAGGAACGTCACGCTGGAAACCGCGCCGATCATGATCAGCCGGCCGAGATTGTCGGGGTCTGGTCCGGAAATGGACGGGTCGGGCGAAAGAACGGTGGCCGACACGGCAGTGAAATGCAGTGCGCAGATTGCAAGGATCGACGCGGCGGCGGGAAAAACGATGCGCTTCCAGGAGCCGAGGCGGTGAAACAGCCAGGAGGACAGAAGAAAAAACGTCCAGGCGACGGCAAAACCGCCAAGAACAGCCCCCCAATCGTAGCTGACCGTGGCGGCGACATCTATTCCCGCCATTCCGACGAAATGCATGACGGCAACGGAGAGCGTCACCAGGGTGGCGGCGATGACCGGGCCGAAAATTGCCTGCGGGCGGGCGGTAAGCGCCAGCCAGAAGCCGAGTACGGCAAGAACCGCCGAAAGCGCGGTGAAGGAAAAATCGAAGCCGATGGGAACAGTGCCCTTATAGGCAAGCATGGCGACAAAATGGGTGGCCCAGACGCTGAGCCCCGCCGCGAAGGCGGCAACCAGGATCCAATAGGGCTTTCGGCTGGAGGGACTTTCCTCAGCGCGCAACAAGAGGTGAAAAAAGGCGAGCATTCCCAGCAGACAGATCAATGCCGCAAGAAGCACGATCTCCCGATCGTGTTGGACGGCAACGCATTCCAGCACCGTGAACATGATGCACTCTCCCAGCCTCTGAAGAACCGCTCACGATGGCACTATGAAAGTGGTTTATTTATAAATATCTAATGCAACTATTGATAATGGCCTCTTCTCGACCAGAATCCTGAGTAGAGTCCGGGCCGGTGTGCCAGGCTGTAACGCTTTTGGCAAACCGACCCGACGGTAAAAAGGAAAACCCTTTATTTCCAGCTTTGATAATCCGCAGCGGCGCAGCCAAACGGAGCCCGGCCGTCAGAGGAGCGTTCTTGCAGGCGAGCGCAGCCCCACTCGTTGAGTGCCGCCGGCAGCATGTTGTTGATGTCCATGCCGGGGGAGTTGAATTGCGACGGAGCGCTTGTGACATACCACAGCCAGTAGCCCATCACCGCCACGATGATGACGGCGAGAATGGCGACGAAAGTCCCGAGCCTACGCAAGAGGCCGGGTCCCTTGTTCATCGACGCGGCCTGGGCGGCGGCAGCCTCCTGCGTCTCGTGCGCGACCATCGGGGCAAGCGATGCGAGAGCTTCCGCGCGCTCCTGTTCCGTCAGGTCGATCCGCTCCAGCTGATCGTCAAGCAGGACAGGCAAGGCGCCGTTACCATGCAGGACCGCAAGCGCCACATCCTGTTTGCCGGTATTGCCGATGACAACGGGAATGCGACCCCGTTCCAGATGCGTGAAGGATTGCCGCTTGGTTTTATCGTCTCTGACCGTATCGGCATAGGTCACGAAAAGACGGCTGCGTTTTTCGGCAACGGCCGTCAGCGCCACCGGAATAACGGTCAAGGGCGCCGGCTTGCGCAGCTGCAGGCGGACCCGCAGCATGCGGACAAGTGTGAACAGCATGGCGAGACTACCGAAACCAAGCAGAAAGACAAACACGCCGAGTGTGATGATACGGTTCCAGAGCATGTCCAGACCCAGCGAAATCGTTGCGAGTTCCGGGTTCTTCGCGGAGATGACCAGCCCGGTTTCGTAATCGCCGGAATGGAGATCGACGAACATGACCTCGACATCCTTCTTGTAGCTCACGCCCGCATGGTCGTAGGAAAGATCGGCCTTGCAGGTCGTGAAGATCGCCTTGCGTGTCTTGCAGCTGCCGCTGATATCGCCGTTTTCAATCTCCAGCGGATCCTGGCTGATCTTGTAGTCACGCACAACGCCCGGGCCTTCGGCTACCAGCATGACAATCGTGATTACGAAAAGCACGGGAACGGAGAAATAATAGGCTGCCGGCACCGAAATGACGCCACGTTTGAGGCTGAGTGGCCGAGACGGAAGTTTTATCTGTGCAAGGTTCATTGTCGTCAACGCATTCTTCGGGAGGTAGGTGAGCGGAGTTCGCGACTCTCGCCCGACGGAAGGAAAAGTTGCCGCACGGTCTAAACCGATGAAGTCCTTGAGGAAACCCCCTGAAATTACGGGATGGTGCGCGGCTATCTCCCGTCCCGGCGCTGTATTCCTGGTCAACGTGCGGGAGAAGACTCTGGCGCATTGGCCCAGTCACGCATAAAAACGGGCGGTAAAACCGCCCGTCACCTGTTTCGCAAACTATGCTTTGCCGTCAGTCCTTCGTGACCTTTTCAAGCCGGGTCGTCTGGCTGGGGTGGCCCACATAATCCTTGACGCGTGCATTCAGCACGATCGGCTCGAATCTTTCGAACATCGGCAGCACCGCAGGCTTCTGCGCGACGAACATTTCCTGCATCTGGGTGTAGATTTCCCCGCGCTTCTTGGCATCAGGCTCGAGTGACGCCTTTGCCGTGAGCGCGGTCAGTTCCGGAATATCCCAGGCCGAGCGCCAGACGAAATTGCCGGCGTTGTTGGCGGCAAGCGAGTTGTCCGGGTTGCTGGAGAACTGCTCCATCGAGCCCAGAACATTCGGCATGTAGGCTCCGGTCTGCGGAATGAGCAGATCAAAATCCCGCGCGCGGTGCGCGGCAATCACGTCCGAGCCGTTACCCTGCTGGATATTGACCTTGATACCAAGCTGGCTGAGCGTGGCCTGAATGGCAGTGGCGAGGTCGATGCGCGGCGTCTGCGCGATCGTCTTCAGATTGAGCGTGAAACCGTTCTCGTAGCCAGCCTCCTTGAGGAGTGCTTTTCCCTTCTCCACGTCGAGCTTCCAATCCGGGCTCGGAATGGCATACTCGAAATTCTCTGGTACCGGCACCGTGCGCGCCCGCCCGTAGGGACCCATGATGGTTTTTTCCATGCCCTTGTAGTCGATGCCGTAGGCGATCGCTTCGCGGACCTTGGGGTTGGACAGGGGCTCCTTGCCGGCATTCATGGACAGGACGTAAAAACCGCCCGTCGGCACACGCTGGATCTGGAAACCGTCCTTGTTGTTGAAGGTCGCAAGATCCGCAGCCGTCAGCGCGCTGGCGATGTCGATATCGCCGCGCTCCAGCATAAGGCGTTCAACCTGGCTTTCCGGCACATGCCGCACGATGACGCGGCGCATTTTGGGGCTGCCGGCCACATAGTCCTTATTCGCCTCCAGAATGATGATCTCATTCGGCGACCAGCGGTTGAGCGTGAACGGGCCGGAGCCGGCCGAATTCGTTCTCAGCCATGCATTCCCCCAGTCATCATTGACCTCGTGGGACTTCAGTTCCTTGCTGTCGACCACGCTGGCAATGACCATGGCGAGGCGATAGAGCAGCAATTCCGAAGTCGTTTCACCCGAAAGATCGACGCGAACCGTTTTTTCATCCGGAGCACTTACCAGCTTATCGATGTTGTCGGCATTGTAGCCCACGCGCTTGAGGTTCGCTGCGGCCGCCTGGTTCATCTTCAGAAGGCGGCTGAGCGAATAAACCACATCGGCCGAGGTCACCGGGTTACCGGAGGCGAAATTCGCCTCGCGAAGATGAAAGGTGATGCCTTTCTCATCCGTTTCCCAGCGCTCGGCGAGCTGCGGCGAAACCTTGCCGGAACCGTCCACCGAGATCAGGCGATCATAAAGATTGGCCATGATTTCGTTGGCTTTTGCCTCGGTGGCCTGATGGGGGTCGAGTGACAGCACCTGGGCCAGCGACGTGCCGATAACCAGCTGGTCGTTGGGGGTTTTGGCCGCGACGGCCGATCCCTGCACGAGCATAGCGCCAAGAACGGTGGTGAATGCGAGACGGATCAATGTTTTTTTCATACCTGCTCCTCCTACAGATCGGTAATTGATGTTCGGGAAAAGCCGCGACGCAGCGGGGCGTCGTGGGCCAAAACGGTCAAAGATGTTTGTTATCAAGTGCTTCGATCAAGGCTGCGATGTAGCCGTAGCAGAAGGCGAAAGCGACGCCGACGGGATCGCGTCCGGCGATCGTCGGCACATGGTCCGGCATGATCATGTAGCGATAACCGAGTTCGTGATAGAGTTTCAGCGAGCGCACCATGTCCATGTCCCCCTCATCGGGGAAAGTCTCCATGAAGGACAATTTCCCGCCGCTGATGTTGCGGAAGTGGACGTTGAAAATCTTGTCGCGGCTGCCGAACCAGCGGATGATGTCGTCGATCTCCTCGCGCGGATCATCAAGCATCTCGCCGATTGACCCCTGGCAGAAATTCAGGCCGTGATAGGGGCTCTCGCGCATCTGCACGAACTTCTTCAGCCCATCGACTGTTCCGAGCACACGGGTGACGCCCCTGTAGCCTGGCGGTGTATAGGGATCATGGGGGTGGCAGGCGAGACGCACCCTGTTGCTTTCGGCAACCGGCACGACCCGTTCGAGGAAGTAGTCGATGCGTTCCCAGTTCTCGTCTTCGGACAGAACGCCGGCGGGGCCAGGTGCGGCATCATGGTCCGCCTTGTCCCAGCGCCATGCCTCGTTGAGCGAACCGCCACGGCCGCGCTCCATCTCCGTTCGTGGAATGCCAATGAGGTTGAGATTGTATTTCGCGGCAGGAATTCCAGCCCTCGCGATGTTTTCGATCATCGTGCAGACGGCATCGATCTGCCGGTCGCGATCCGGGCCGGCAAGCAGGATATCGGGATATGACGCCTGCTCGATGGGCCGGGACGGCAACGGCAGTTGCACCATATCAAGGACAAGCCCAAAGCTTTCGACCTTGTCACGGTGGCGCTCGAAATCCTCGAAAGTCCAGCTTGCGGGTGCTCCGGGCGGATCCGCGCTGATGTTTTTGACGCCGAGCTGCGCCCAGACCTTGTAATCCTCGTCATCGCGCGCAGCAACCTGGGTGCCGACATACATCGATTCTCTCCTCTCTCCATGCAAGTCATCATATGACATCGCATGAAATAAGATGAGTGTCGAGATGCTATTGCGCCTCCGAGAGCAGCCTGTATCGCCGCTGGCTTGCCAGCATGTGTTCACGCATGGCTTTTCGGGCCGCATCGGGATCCTGCTCGACGATGGCGCGCAGGATCGCCTCGTGCTCGGCCTGGACTTTGCGAAGATAATTCGCGTCGCCAGTTTCAGGCAGCGTTGGGAACTGCCCACGCGGTATCGAGCGTGAACCGAACTGGCGCAATGCCTCCAGATAGAAGCGGTTATTGGTTGCGGTCGCGATGGCCGAATGGAATTCGTAATCCGCATCGACGGTTGATTCGCCAGCGTCGATGGCACGGGCCATTTTCCGGTGCGCCGCCGAGATTGCCGCTTCCTGCTGGGCCGTCCGGCGATAGGCTGCGATCGCCGCCGCCTCCCCTTCCGTTGCCAGGCGGAACTCCAGCATTTCCAGCGTCTCGGCAATGGTGCCAACTTCAGACTGCGTCAGTTTCACGCCGGCCCATTCACTGTCGCTACTGACAAAAACCCCCTTGCCCTGGATAGGGACGACGTAACCGGCAGAACGCAAATCGGCAATCGCTTCGCGGACCACCGTCCGGCTCACGCCATAAGCGCGTTCCAATTGCGGCTCCGTGGGAAGCTGGTCGCCATTTTTCAGTTTTCCACTGCGAATTTCTGCGCTGAGATTATCGATGATCTGTTGCGCCCGCCTCTCCCGCGGCCTCGCTTTGTCGCCAATCATGCCAGTCTTCCCTCTTGCAGAATACGAATCCCTTCGTTACTCATATGATGACGTGGCGGCACGTCATATGTTTTCATGTTAACTCAGGGAGGGGTTGGGATGAAGTACCATCAAGAGTTTTTACAAAAGAGAATTGCGCGTCTGCGGCGAGCAGCGTGCAAAGGGCCGGCCGCTGACGGATTTCTCTCAAGGAAGTGCGGCCAGCAATGACGGAGATTTCACTGCGCGGGCTTGGGCATCGTTTTCTGCAACTGATCGTCAGCCTCTTTATCCTGCTCTGCATCACCTTCATCATAGGCCGTGTGATGCCGACCGATCCGGTCGGAGCAATCGTCGGCGAGCTTGCCGATCCAAAAGCCTACGAGGCCATGAGGGCGCGGCTTGGCCTTGATCTGCCACTTTATCAGCAGTTCTTCATTTACTTGCGTGGTCTGCTGCATGGCGATTTCGGTATCGCGATCCTGACGGGCAATCCCGTGACGCGCGATCTGGCGCAGGCCTTCCCCGCAACCTTCGAACTCGCGACCCTGGCGATCATCATCTCGACGATCATCGGCGTTCCCCTCGGCCTTGCAGCAGCCCTGTTTCGCGATACGTTCATCGACAAGTTCGCGCGTGTCTTTGCGCTGGTTGGACATTCGATACCTGTCTTCTGGTTCGGCATCGTCGGGCTCGTCATTTTTTATGCCAGTCTCAATCTGGTCGGAGGGCCCGGCCGGGTGGACGTGTTCTACGAGGGTCTGGTGGAACCCAGAACCGGCCTGATGCTGGTCGACAGCCTGCTTGCGGGCGAGACGGAAATCTTCTGGAACGCGCTCGGACATATCATCCTGCCGGCCGTAATCCTTGCCTATATGGCCATGGCCTATATCACCCGCATGACGAGGGCCTTCACCCTCGAACAGCTGAGCCAGGACTACGTCATCGCGGCGCGGGCCAAAGGTGTCAGCCCCGCACGCACCATAACCCGCCATGTACTGCCCAATATCGCCGTGCAGCTCATCACCGTTCTGGCAATTTCCTACGGCAATCTGCTGGAAGGCGCCGTGGTGACCGAGATCGTCTTTTCCTGGCCGGGCATCGGCCAATACATGACCAATGCGCTGCTCATCGGCGACATGAATGCAATCCTCGCCGCCACGATCGTCATCGGCTTCATATTCATGTTGCTCAACTTCCTCGCCGATCTGGCCTACACCACGCTTGATCCCCGCACACGGGAGGCCGCACGATGACCGATATCGCGCAAAACAATACCGTCGATCGCCCCGGCGTCCTGTCGCGCCTGTCGACCACAACCGTGCGGACACTTAGGAAACTCGCAGACGAGCCACTTGGGATGTTCGGCTTCGCCATTCTGGCGGTTCTGGTTTTGGTCGCCATTTTCGCTCCGCTCATTGCGCCTTACGATCCTGCCCGCCAGGCGCTCGAAAACGCGCTTCAGCCGCCAAGCTGGGCGCATCTGGCCGGAACCGACGAATTTGGCCGCGATATTTTCAGCCGGCTCGTCTACGGCACCCGCATCACCATCCAGACCGTCCTGTCGGTCTCGGTCATCGTCGGTCCGATCGGCCTTGCGATTGGCGTCATGGCCGGTTTCTTCGGCGGGCGCACCGATGCCATCTTAATGCGCGCGACCGATATCGTCCTCTCCTTCCCCTCGCTCGTGCTCGCACTTGCCTTTGCGGCAGCGATGGGAGCCGGTCTCGGAACAGCGATCATCGCGATCTCGCTGACGGCGTGGCCACCGATTGCGCGTCTGGCCCGCGCGGAAGCACTGGTGGTGCGAAACACCGATTATGTGGCCGCCGCCCGCCTCTACGGTGCCTCGCCGCTGCGCATCCTGTTTCTCTATATCGCGCCGATGTGCATCCCCTCTGTCATCGTTCGCCTCACGCTGAACATGGCGGGCATCATCCTGACGGCTGCTTCGCTCGGCTTTCTCGGCCTCGGGGCGCAGCCGCCGCTGCCTGAATGGGGTGCGATGATCTCCAGCGGCCGCAAATTCATGCTCGATTACTGGTGGGTCGCCGTCATGCCCGGCATTGCCATCCTGCTGACGAGCCTTGCCTTCAACATCGCCGGCGATACGCTGCGCGACCTTCTGGATCCGCGTCATGCCCGTTCCTGACAGCACTCCCATACTCTCGGTACGCGACCTCAATGTCCGTTTTGGGCGCAATGCCATTTCCGCCGTTTCCAACGTCAATTTCGATGTCGGCCGCGAAAGGGTCGGTATCGTCGGTGAATCCGGTTCCGGCAAATCCACCACCGGCCGCGCCGCCATGCGCCTTTTGCCGAAGAGCGCGACCGTGACGGCGGAGAAAATGGATTTTCTCGGCGAACCGCTGCTCACAAAAACCGAACGGCAGATGGGCGCGATCCGCGGCAGCGAGATGGCGCTGATCATGCAGGACCCGCGCTATTCGCTGAACCCGGTGCTGCCCATCGGCAAACAGGTGGCGGAAGCCGCCGAACTGCATCTGGCGCTTACCGGCCAGGCGGCAAGGGCTGCTGCGCGCGACATGCTGCTGCGCGTGCGTATCAACGATCCCGACCGCGTCATGGCGCTTTATCCACACCAGATATCGGGCGGCATGGGGCAGCGGGTGATGATCGCCATGATGCTGCTCGCCAAGCCGAAGCTTGTCATCGCCGACGAACCCACCTCGGCCCTCGATGTCAGCGTGCGCAAGGATGTACTTCTGCTTCTGGACGAGATGGTGCGCGAGAACAATTCCGGCCTGATCCTCATCAGCCACGACATCCGCATGGTGGCGGCCTTCTGCGAACGCGTGCTGGTCATGTATGGCGGGCGCGTGGTGGAAACGCTGACGAAGCTTGAAGATGCGCAGCATCCCTATACGCGCGGCCTGATCGCGGCCATGCCCGATCCCCGCAATCCGGTCAGGCGTCTCAAGGTGTTGGATCGTCAGGCAATCGATGCGGAGGTGATGCGATGATCACGGTAGACAAGCTCGACGTCGTCTACGGCGCCAAGGAAAAACGTAACCACGTCGTACGCGGCGTCAGCCTTACGGTCAACAAAGGCGAAACCCTCGGAATCGTCGGCGAAAGCGGCTGCGGCAAATCGACCTTGCTGCGCTCGCTGGCAGGTCTGGAGGGTGGCTGGACCGGCTCGATAAGCTTTAATGGAAAACCGGTCGGCAAGACCCGCAGCCGCGACGAACTGAAACTGGCCCAGATGGTATTTCAGGATCCCTACGGTTCGCTGCATCCTCGCCACCGCATCGGTCGGGCACTGGCCGAGCCCATCCGCGCCATGGGGCTTGGCGACGGCTGGTCGAAGGTTCCCGCCGCCCTGCAACAGGTTGGCCTGCCTGCGCATTTTGCCGAGCGCTTCCCGCATGAACTTTCCGGCGGCCAGCGCCAGCGCGTGGCAATCGCCCGCGCGCTGATCCTCGAACCACCGATCCTGCTGCTCGATGAACCGACATCCGCGCTCGACGTTTCCATTCAGGCCGAAATCCTCAACCTTCTTGCCGACCAGCGCGAAGAACGCGATCTGACCTTTGTTCTCGTCAGCCATGATCTGGCTGTCATCGCCCATATGTGCGACCGCGTGCTGGTGATGCAGAACGGCGTTTTTGTGGATGAGCTAACCAGGGCCGACCTTGAAGCAGGCGTTACCCATGCCGCCTATTCAGGCGAGCTGTTCGAAAGCAGCTTTCTTTGAGATGATCGGTCGCGGAGATGGCTGAAGCGCGGCCGGACCTTTCTGGACGCGCGCCGGGGCTCAGTTCAGCCGATTGCCGTTTTCGTCCGAAAACAGATGAATGCCGTCCAAAGCCGGGGATATCCTTATCTCCTCGCCGACCGCCTGGCCTATGCGTTCGCGAAAAACGCCGAGCACCCGCGAACCACCCAGTGTCATGGTGACCTGCGTTTCCGATCCCAGCGGTTCGACGAGCAGGATCTCGGCCGGTACGCCCGAGGGATCAAGGGCGAGGTGCTCGGGTCGGATGCCATAAGTCGCCCCTTTTCCCGCAAGAGCGGCGGCAGCGGCCGGCAATGGCAAGACCACACCGCCAGTTTCAAAACCGGCTTGCGATATCACGCCGGGCAGAAAATTCATGGAAGGTGAGCCAATGAAGCCGGCAACGAACTGGTTTGCCGGACGGTCGTAAAGTTCGAGCGGCGTGCCGACCTGTTCGACACGGCCGCCGTTCAGCACGACCACCCTGTCAGCCATCGTCATCGCCTCCACCTGGTCATGCGTCACATAGATGGTGGTGGTCCTGAGTTTCTGATGCAAGGCCTTGATCTCGCCACGCATCACGACGCGCAGTTTGGCATCAAGGTTTGAGAGGGGCTCGTCGAACAGGAACACCTGCGGATTGCGAACGATGGCGCGACCCATTGCAACACGCTGGCGCTGACCGCCAGAGAGCTGGCGGGGATAACGGTCGAGCAATGCGGTGAGACCAAGGATATCCGCCGCCCAGTTCACCTTCTCGGCGATTTCCTGTTTGCTTGAGCCGCGATGCTCCAGCGAAAAGCCCATATTGGTTGCGACCGTCATATGCGGATAAAGTGCGTATGACTGGAACACCATGGCGATGTCGCGGTCCTTGGGATCGAGATCGTTGACGATCCGCTCGCCGATCTTGAGTTCGCCACCCGTGATCGTTTCGAGACCGGCGACCATCCGCAGCAGGGTCGACTTGCCGCAGCCGGAGGGTCCGACGAGGACGACAAATTCGCCATCCCTGATATCGAGATCGACGCCGTGAATGGTTTTTACCGCGCCATAGCTTTTGCGGATGTCGGACAGGGTTACATTAGCCATCGATTAAATCCGGTTTTTCAGCCCTTGAGGCCGGTATGGGCTAGGCCTTCGACGAACTGCTTCTGGGCAATCACGAAGACGATGAGCACGGGCAGCGCCGTCAGCGTCGCTGCGGCAAGCTGGATATTCCACATCGGTCCGCCATAGGCGTCGGTATATTGAGTCAGCGCCTGCGGCAGCGTGAACATCTCTGCGCTGGAGAGAAAGACGATGGGCTCAAGGAACAGGTTCCAGGAGTGCAGGAACGTGAAGATCGCGACCGAGGCCAGCGCCGGTTTTGCCAGCGGCAGCGCGATCTTGCGGAATATCTTGAAGCGCCCGAGACCATCGACACGCGCCGCCTCTTCGAGCTCGGCGGGCAGCGTCACGAAGAACTGCCGCATGACGAAAGTGGCAAAAACACTGGGCGCGCCGAAGATCGGAACAAGAATGAGCGGCCAGTGTGTGTTGACCATGCCCGCCTTCAGAAACATCTGAAACAGCGGCACGATCGTGACTTCCGACGGAATGAGCAGGCCAAGCAGCACGACCATGAAAATGAGATTTGCGCCCGGAAACCGGATCCGCGCAAAAGCATAGCCTGCCATGGACGATATGATCATCGTTCCTGCCGTCACGACAGCTGCGATATAGGCGGAATTCCAGTATTGCCGCACGAAAGGCTGCAACTCGAAGACCTTGGAATAGCTCGTCCAGTCCTGGTTTTGCGGGAAGAATTGCGGCGGGAAGGCGAAGATATCACTGATCGGCTTGATCGATGACGTCACCATCCACCAGGTCGGAAAGACGAACGGGATCAGGAGCACGCACAACACCCCGTAAAGAGCGACCTGCATGCGTGGGGAAAGGTCAGCTTTCATAAAAGACGATCCTCTTGCGCATCTGCCACTGGGCGAAGGTCAGTACGGCGACGATCACAAACAGCAGGATGGACAGCGTCGAGCCGTAGCCAAAGAAATGAAACTGGAAGGCCTGCTGATAGAGATAATAGACCAGCACCGTAGTCGAAAGACCCGGCCCTCCCTGGGTCAGAACGGCGATCTGCGCAAAAACCTGCAGCGAGCCAACAATCGTAATGATCGAGGTCAACAGCATCGTCGGACTGATCAGCGGCAGGGTAATGCGACGAAACTGCTTGAAGGCGGGCGCACCGTCGATGCGGGCCGCCTCGTAGAGTTCTTTCGGCACACCCTGAAGTGCCGCCAGAAACAGGATCATGTTAAGCCCGACATTCTTGAAGACCTGCACAACGATGACTGAAATCATCGCGGTCGTTTCCTCGCGCAGCCAGTTGGGGCCTTCGATGCCGGCCATCAGCAACATGCCGTTGATGCCGCCATTTTTCTGCAACAGGAACCCCCAGACGATCGTCCAGGCAACCAGCGACACGACGACCGGCGAGAAGAACAGCGTCCTGAATATCGCGATGCCAGCCAGTTTCTGGTTCAGCAATATGGCCAGAAGCAACGCCAGTGACAGGTTGAACACGACGAGCCCGGCCGAAAAAATCGCCGTCGCGCCAAGGACGTCGCGAAGATTGTCGTCCTCGACCAACATCCGGTAGTTCTGCGCACCCGTATAGGTGAAGGTGTTGGCGAGCACATTCCATTCATGCAGAGAATACCAGAACACCAGCCCGAGCGGGATCAGAACGAAGATGACGATGCCGATCAGCTGCGGGGCGATGAACAGGAAGCCCGCAAGGCTGTCGCGCCGCGCGATGGTCCAGAACGCCGGGGCCGGACGATCCTGAGTACGGGCAATATCCTGCGCGACAGCCATGGTTTTCTCCTCAGCGCTTCAAGAGCGGCCCGATCTGGCCGCAGATTTTTTGAAGCGCGCCGGCCACATCGGCCTGCGGCCGCCAGACGGCGTCGAGGTTCGAACGCACGATCTGCTGGATCTGGGCAAACCCGGTATGGCCGGGCATGACCTTGCCGGTCGAGATGCCGGAGATGACAACCTTTTCGATCTGCTCCTCGCTGAGCAGCGGGTTCGTCTTTTTCAGCACCTGCGCATTCAGCAAAGACTTGCGCGCTGAAGGGAAGAACTGGCTGAGTTTGGCGGAATTTTCCGGATTGGTCATGTAAGCCACGAATTGCGCCGCGGTCTCGGCATTCTTGCCTGATTGCATGACGCCGATACCCGCCTGGCCGATCAGCGCATAATCGCCCGCAGGGCCCTTCGGAAGAGGCACGAGGTCCCAGCCAAATGGCTTGTCCTTCGGCAGAAGCGAGGCACGGCTGATCTGAGTAATCGTCATCGCCGCATTGCCAGCAAAGAAATCGACCGTCTCGCCGGGGCCCGGAATGGCCTTCTTGTCGAAGATGGCGTCGTGGATGAACGAAATGGCGTCCGCCATCGGCTTTTCCGCCATGGTGCAGGTGGCGCCGTCAGCGCTCCAGGGTGAAGCCCCCCAGCCATTCCAGACGGAAGTGAGATATTGCCAGCTCTGGTAATTGAAATCGCGGACGACAAGCCCGCCCTTCCCGGTCTTGGCGACAGCCGACGCGGTTGCGATGGCGTTGTCCCACGTCCATTCGCCGGCAGCGATCATGTCAGCAGGGGTCTTGGCACCGGCAGCCTTGATGAGATCGTTATTGACGAAGACGGCGAAGGGCGAGGTCGAAAACGGATAGGCGTAAAGCGTACCGTCCTGCGACCAGCGTTCCGTGGCGCCGGCACCCACCTCCTCAAGATTATATCCCGGCGCAGCCTTCAGTGTGTCCGTCAGCGGGTAGAGCGCCCCGGACTTGACGAAATCATAAGCCGACGTCTCGAAAATCCAGGCCATGTCAGGTGCGTTGCCGCCCGCGATCTGTGTGGTGAGTGCAGTCGTGTAGGTATCGAAAGGCAGGGACTCATAAGTCACGCTGACATTTGGATGATCCTTCTTGAAACCGGCTGCGATCTCGTTGAAGAGCTTGAGATGCGCCTCGTTGGCGCTCCAGATCGTCATGCGCAGATTAACCGCATCCTGCGCAATCGCTGCCCCCGCAAGCGCAAACGAGCCGACCAGGGCAAGCGCACAGGCCGTGGATTTCAGTTTAAAATGATTGTTCATTCCCGGTCCTCCTCCAAAGATGGGTTCGATGAGACGGCAAACCGCCGTCCTAATAGGCCGCGATATCAGGCCAGCGTATTTCGATGCCCTGACGGGTCAGCTGCGTCTGGAAGGCTTCCAGGCGGTCATCGTCTTCCTGCACCTGATGTGGCGTGAGGCCATTTTCCAGGCAGTGCGCCGCAAGCATCCCGGCCACTTCGCCGATGTTCCATTCGACCGGATGCAGGCGGTAGCAACCATTGGTAATATGCGTCGTGCCGATGTTCTTGCCGGCCGGGATCAGGTTTCTCACCCGCTGCGGGATCAGCGCACCGAGCGGTATTTCAAACGGGCAGGATGGCACGTCGATATAGTTGTCGCCGCCGGTGGATGGATGCAGGTCGATGCGGTACATGCCTATACCGATGCTGTCGCGATAGCGGACCGCGCCTCTTTCGCCGCGAACCGTATAGGAAAGATCCTGCTCGACGATGCGCGTCACCGGCTTGATACGGCGGCTTTCGCGAATGTAGGGCGCCATGGCAAGCCCATGGTCGGTGCCGGTGATATCGCCGCGCAGCCGAAGCCCGCGGAACCCCTGCCCGCCATCAAGGCGCGGTGCTTCCGTCTGCAGCCAGTAAAAGACCGAATAGGAAAGATCTGCCGCCGCCTTGAGGTGGCGCGCCTTTTCTTCCTCGGTCACATCGATGATCGTGCCATCCATGTAATCGATCATCGGCCAATTCACGAGGCAGATATCCGATTGGTAGAACCCGGGCGCAAAGTTCTTCCGTGCCGCGATGCGCCGGAAAATCCAGAGATTCTCATCACCGCCGCCCTTTCGCTGGTCGGCATCGACCAGCAGCGGGTTATCATCGGGATTTGGCGTGAAGGAGCGGGTGGTATGCTCCAGCGTGCGCGGATGGGGCGCGGTGAAGCCGAGGAGCGGACCGCCCCAGAAATGCGGCTGGTAAGAGCGCCAATAGTCGTAGTTCTCAGGCTTGTCGATCGTCTGGTCGCCATCGACATGGTCAATGGCAAAGCAGATTGAGACAGCCTGCACATTGTCCGGTTGAGCGTGCTCTGGCGCGCTCGGTTCCCCCGTGTCCGACTGCGCCTCAAAACCCTTGGCATATTCCGTGCCGGTCATCGGCAGCAGATCGCCAAGTTCGGTGGCGTCGAGTACGTAATCGGCGGATATGACGATTTCAGCGCCGCCGTCGCGATGGCGGAGGGTCACGGAGCGAACCAAGTCGCCGTCCACATCGGCCGCGACGGGACGCCAGGGCTTGAGTATCGTCAGACGACCTGCGCCAATATAGGGCATCAGCATGCTTTCCATGACCGCGAGGCTGACACGCGGCTCGGCGCAGATGCGGCTCACCCATCCGCCGCCCGGATTAAGGTCACCCCACGCGCGCGCGCCTTCCGTCAGCGGATAATGGTCTCGATAATATTGCCGCACACCGTTGCGCAGCGCCCGGTAGGACCGGGTGATGCCGAACTGTTCAACCCATGTATGCTCGTCCGAGGGAACGGCCTGACTGGTCAATTGGCCGCCGATCCAGTCGTATTCTTCGGTCATGATCACGCGTTTGCCCGCTCGTGCGGCCGCCAGTGCCGCCGCTACGCCGCCGAGGCCGCCACCGACCACGAGAATATCTGCTTTCATGTCTTTCACGACGTCACATCCGTTTTGTTGACTGAGGACTTGTTTGCCGAGCCGGTCGGGGCCGGCCCCAACGTCTCTCCCTTGACGGGTTCACATTTGAGAAGGATTTGCCCACCGGCGCTGCCGGTCTCGATGCGGTTGACCAGCATGGCGGTTGCCTGCCGCCCCATCTCCTCGCGCGGAATTTCATAGGAGGTGAAGCGCACGGGGCTGCGAGCGGCCCTGATATGGCTGCCAAGCACGATCATCGAAAATGCGTCGGGTACGACAAGTCCCCTCGCCCGCGCCAGCGCCTCGACGCGCACGGCATCGGCCAATTCTATGAAGAAGGCGACTGTGGCCCCGCTCTCAATGATGGCATCGAGTATTTTCTCAGCCGGCCGGTTGACCGCCTTGATATGCAGGGCAATTGTGGCCGCATCTGCGAGCGCCGCGCTGAAACCTTGCCAGCGATCGGCAATCGATTCTGCCGGACCATGAGGTCCGATATAGGCGAGCCTAGTGTGTCCCAGCGCGATGGCGTCTTCGACGAGCTGACGCGTTCCCGCGGCGTAGTCACCGCCGACATAGGGAACCGGACCACCGGCATCTTCACGCCGGCCGATCGCGACGAAGGGATAGTCTTCCGAAACCAGCCGGGCGAGTTCCTTGCGATCGAACTCGCGGCCGAGAACCAGACAGCCGTCCGCAATCCGAAGCCTGTTGCCTTCCGAGAAAATCTTGCGGTTATCGCCGACACCGGCGCTCGTCAGCAGCAGAAGATCATAAGCCTGCTGCTGCGCCTCTTCTTCGATACCCAGCAGAAAGGGCGTGAAGAAGTCAGCCTGGGCGCTCGGGAATGCTGGCTCATAGGTGAAAACGCCGAGGATCCGGTTCAGCCCCTTGGCCATGCGCCGCGCAATCGGATCGGCAACATAACCGGTCTGGCGAATGACGGCCTGCACTCTTTCCCGGGTTTCGTCCGGGATGCGCGCGACCGCTGCCGGCGCGCCGTTCAGAACAAGAGACACCGTTGCCTGGCTGACACCGGCAAGCTTGGCGATATCGTTCTGCGTGAGACGTCTGTGACTGGACACGCCATGCCCTCCTCCGGCATCCATCCACTGCTAATACGTATTATCAGCTAATGCGTATTAGCACTATCTCCGCGTTGGGAGTCAAGCGATAAAGTGCATTCGCTGAAAGGGTCGCAGATTATCGCAAGCCTGCGCTGCAATGGCAAAACGCGGCAGAAACGGCAATGTCAGCTGTAAAAAACAGCGGTCGGCCCGGATTTACGGATTCGAGGATGCTTTTTCGCCCGCAAGCTTCTGCTCAAGCAACCAAGTCCACATCGCCTCGTCGTTCAGCACCTTTCCCTCGACCGCCTGATGGTCAGTGTCCTCAAGCACATTGAGCCGAACATTGCGCTTCAGCTCCTTAAGACGTTGCACGAGCACCACTGTATCGGACAGCGGGATCACCTCGTCATCTGCACCATGAAAGGCCCAGAAAGCCGCCTTCTCGTTCGTTCGATTGAGGTAGTGCCGAATGCCGCCGCCGGCAATCGGAACCACCGCGGCGAAAGTTTGAGGAAACTGTTCTGCCATGGACCATGCGCCGAACCCTCCCCGGCTATAGCCGATCAGATAGATGCGCTCCCGGTCGACCCGATGGTTGGCCACCACCGCCTCAAGAACGCTTGCGACACGCTCGATCGGATAAAGTAGTTCCTCGCTCGGATTTTGGGGTGAAAACACCAGGAAGGGAAACTCACGTCCGTCCTCTATCATTTTCGGCAAGCCGCTCGACCGTAGCTTTTCGACGTCGCTGCCGCCCTGATCGCCGCCATGCAGCCAGACGACAAGAGGATAGGTCTTGTTCGAGCCGGCGTAATCCTTGGGCGTATAAAGCAGGTAGTTGAGGTCAGAAGCGATGGTGACATCGGATTTCATCGCTTTCTGTTCGGCCTGTGCAAATGTCGAGGCAGTGATTGCAGCCAGAGCGATCAGGCAGAATTTAAGTCGTCTCATGATTTTTTCCTCCCAGTGAATAAGCCTCTTCGGGGGTAATGACCGTTAAATCCGATCGGGTTCAACGCTCCCGGAAAAAGCAGGAAAAGCGCCTCGGAAAACATGAAATATCTCATTATTTCAGACCAATGAGACAACTGCCTCATCTGATTTCCGGCGATGCGACGACAGCATATCCGCTTCCGCTCCTGAGGCAACATTCGCGGAAGAGACTTCGGAAATCGAGCTGTCAGGTGATAGCGCCAACCGGACTTGCGCAGCAAGGCTTTTGCGTTCAGCATTTGTTCTGGCTTGCTGTTTGAGTCTTTGCTAATCATTGCGGCACGAAGGCGACATGGCGGCGCAGGCTCAGTCGCCGCCGTTTTCGGGCAGGCAACTTCGCCTAGAACAGATATCGAGGATTAGTGCAGGATGGCGGTTGCCTATCTGGAAAAACTGAACGAGCAGCAACGCAAGGCCGTGGAACATGGGGTTGGACTGGTGGACGGACATGTCGCCGGTCCGCTTTTGATCATCGCCGGCGCCGGTTCGGGCAAGACCAATACGCTGGCTCACCGTGTTGCGCATCTGATCGTGAATGGCGCCGATCCCCACCGTATCCTGCTAATGACGTTCTCACGGCGCGCAGCCTCCGAGATGGCGCGCCGTGTCGAACGGATATGCAAGCAGGTCCTCGGGGCAAATTCGGCAATCATGACAGATGCATTGGCGTGGTCCGGCACGTTTCACGGCATTGGTGCACGGCTGTTGCGCATCTACGCCGAGCAGATCGGCCTCAACATCGATTTCACCATCCACGACCGCGAAGACAGCGCCGACCTGATGAACCTTTCCCGGCACGAGCTGGGTTTTTCCAAAACTGAAAGCCGCTTTCCGACAAAGGGCACCTGTCTTGCGATCTATTCGCGCGTCGTAAATTCCCAGACACCACTCAAGGACATCTTGCGCCAGCATTATCCCTGGGTTGCCAACTGGGAAAGCGAACTCAAGGAATTGTTCACGGCCTATGTCGAGGCCAAGCAGGTCCAGAACGTGCTCGATTACGACGATCTTCTGCTCTACTGGGCCCAGATGGTCAGCGACCCCGTTCTGGCCAACGATATAGGCAACCGCTTCGACCATGTGATGGTCGATGAATATCAGGATACCAACCGGCTGCAGGCTTCGGTGCTGATGGCGCTGAAGCCCGGTGGCCGCGGCTTGACCGTGGTGGGCGACGACGCGCAGTCTATTTATTCTTTCCGGGCGGCGACCGTGCGAAACATCCTCGATTTTCCGGCTTCCTTCAGCCCGGCGGCCGATATCATCACGCTGGATCGCAACTATCGCTCAACGCAGCCAATCCTTGCGGCTGCCAACGGGGTCATCGATCTCGCGCGCGAGCGCTTCACCAAAAACCTCTGGACCGAACGGGTATCGCTTGAGCGCCCACGGCTCGTAACAGTGAAGGATGAAACCGAGCAGGCGAACTTCATCATCGACCAGATCCTCGCCAATCGCGAGATCGGCATGACGCTGAAACAGCAGGCCGTGCTGTTCCGCACCTCCAACCATAGCGGCCCGCTCGAGGTGGAACTGACCCGCCGCAACATCCCCTTTGTCAAATTCGGCGGCCTGAAATTCCTGGACAGCGCCCATGTGAAGGACATGTTGGCCGTGCTGCGCTTCGCGCAAAACCCGCGTGACCGCGTCGCCGGTTTCCGGCTGCTGCAGATGCTGCCCGGCATTGGACCGAAGAAAGCTGGCACTATTCTCGATGCGATTGCGACAGACCCCGAGCCGCTGCTTGCCCTCGCCGAAATTCCGCCGCCGCCGAAGACCGGCGATGACTGGACAGCCTTCACACAAATGCTTTTGGGCCTGCGGCAGGCGCCGAATGACTGGCCGGGCCAGATCGGGCAGGCGCGGCTGTGGTACGAACCGCATCTGGAACGCCTGCATGAGGATGCGGACACCCGCAAGGCCGATCTGCTGCAGCTAGAGCAGATCGCTGGAGGCTACCCTTCACGCGAACGCTTCCTGACCGAACTGACACTCGACCCGCCGGACGCCACCAGCGATCAGGCCGGCGTGCCGCTGCTTGACGAGGATTATCTCAGCCTCTCCACCATCCATTCCGCCAAAGGCCAGGAGTGGCGCTCCGTCTTCATCCTCAATGTGGTCGACGGCTGCATCCCCTCCGACCTCGGCGTCGGCACCACCCAGGAACTGGAGGAGGAACGCCGGCTTCTCTATGTCGCCATGACCCGCGCCAAGGACAGCCTGTCGCTGATCACGCCCCAACGCTTCTTCACCGGCGGGCAGAGTCAGCAGGGTGACCGGCATGTTTACGCCGCCAGAACCCGCTTCATACCGGCGACATTGCTGCAGTTTTTTGAGACGATGACCTGGCCACTGGTTTCAGCCGCCGCTTCGGAACGCAGCGCGCAGCAGATCCGGATCGATGTGGGTGCGCGGATGAGGGCCATGTGGAAATAGGAGTGGGTTTTTCCGGCAATATTTACCTCCACGCAGCACCGATAGACGAGACGGCTATTGAGCAAGTATCCGCTTCCTCTCGGCCGTCGGCCTTGATAGCACCCTTGGGACGCTGAAACAGCTGACGAAGCCTAGGAGCGTTCATGCCGCATCCGCGGATCTAGCTTCGGCGAACTTCTGCTGACAGCAGATCACTCGCTGTACGTGAAACACACGCCACGACCCAACAGGCTGTCTTCGTGTTGTTTGTCGGAGATTCCGTCGCTCTTGTGGGGGCGATCAATAAAGCGTTATTGACTGTCCCTGCCGATAAAGCCATATCACCTTGAGAGGCTGACCAGACAGGATCCGCATAGTGCAACTAGAAGCATTCACGATACCAGGCTTGAAAAAGATAACCCCGGCTCGTTTCGGCGACAACAGGGGTTACTTCAGCGAGGTTTTCAAGAGGGATTGGTTTCGCGACAATGTGGCTGATGTGAAGTTTGTGCAGGATAATGAATCCCTGTCCGCACAGGCCGGGACCGTACGAGGACTTCATTTTCAGACAGAGCCTTTTGCACAGGGCAAGCTCGTTCGCTGTATTCGTGGGCGGCTGCTGGATGTTGCGGTGGATATCAGGACAGGATCCCCCACCTTCGGGCAATGGGCTGCTGTCGAGCTCTCACCCGAAAATGGCGAGCAGCTGTGGATTCCGGCGGGATTTGCCCACGGTTTTATGACGCTCGTTGACGACACGGTCATCTCATACAAGGTGACCGCTCAATACAGCGCAGCCAATGACCGCGGCGTAAAATGGGACGACCCCGCCATCGGCATAAAATGGCCTGAACTGGACGGCGTTGTCCTTTCAGATAAAGACGCAAAGCAACCGCTTCTGTCCGATCTGACTGAATATTTCACTTACGAAAAAACTGGAAACTGATGATGCGCGTTCTAGTGACCGGCGGCGCCGGATTTATTGGCTCCGCCCTTGTACGCTACTTGGTGAGCGAGATTGGCGCCGATGTTCTCACCGTTGATAAGCTGACATATGCGGGCAACCTCGCGTCACTGAAGCCGATCGAGAATGCGCCAAATCACCGCTTCCTTCAGGCCGACATCTGTGACCGGATAGCGATAAACGACGCATTTGCGACATTCGAGCCGGATTACGTGATGCATCTGGCAGCCGAGAGCCACGTCGATCGCTCCATCACAGGCGCCGCTGATTTCATTCAGACCAACATCAACGGCACCTTCACGATGCTGGAGTCGGCGCGGCAATATTGGAGCACTCTTGAGGGCGATGCCAAGGCGAATTTCCGGATGCTGCACGTGTCGACAGACGAGGTGTACGGCTCACTCGGCGAGCACGGTCTTTTTGAAGAAACAACGCCTTACGATCCTTCATCGCCCTACTCTGCCTCAAAAGCCGCAAGCGACCATCTGGCGACCGCCTGGCAGCGGACATATGGCCTTCCGGTCGTCATTTCCAACTGCTCCAACAATTACGGCCCGTTCCACTTCCCGGAAAAGCTCATTCCCCTGATCATTCTGAACGCGCTGGAGGGCAAGCCGCTGCCGGTCTACGGCAACGGCGCGAACATCCGCGACTGGCTTTACGTGGAGGACCACGCCCGCGCACTCTGGCTCATCGTTCAAAAGGGTCTTGTCGGCGAGAAGTACAATGTTGGCGGCAGAAACGAGCAGAAGAATATCGACGTCGTAAACTGCATCTGCTCCATTCTGGATGAGCTCCGCCCGCAATCGAAACCCCATGCGCAGCTTATCAAATACGTCACCGACCGCCCCGGTCACGATGCACGTTACGCCATCGACGCGACGAAGCTCGAAACGGAGCTCGGCTGGAAGGCGCAGGAAAATTTTGCGACCGGCATTCGCAAGACCGTACAATGGTATCTCGACAATGCCTGGTGGTGGCAGCCCTTGCGCGAAGGCGTGTACTCCGGAGAGCGCCTCGGCGTTCTGACGAAAGGCTGATTCAATGCGTCTTGCGGTGACCGGCAAAAGTGGACAGGTCGTGAGCGCCCTACAGGCGCTGGCGAGTAACGAGTTGGAGATCGTCTCTCTGGGGCGACCGGAACTCGACCTTTCACACCCTGAAACTGTCTCGAAGGCCCTAAGAGATGCAAAACCCGATGTTGTGATATCGGCAGCGGCCTATACCGCGGTCGACAAGGCGGAAAGCGAGCCGGAGATCGCTTTTGCCGTCAACCGGGATGGCGCAAAGGAGGTCGCGCAGGCGGCAAAAGAACTTTGCGTACCCGTTATTCATCTTTCCACAGATTATGTTTTTGACGGCACCAAGGCCACGGCTTACATGGAAAGTGATCCGACAGGCCCCTCCTCCGTCTACGGCCGCTCGAAGCTTGAAGGCGAACGAGCCGTTGCGGAGGCTACCGACAATTACGTGGTTCTGCGGACCGCATGGGTCTATTCGGAATATGGCAACAACTTCGTGAAGACCATGCTCCGGCTGAGCGAGAACCGCGACGAGATCAATGTGGTTGCGGACCAGTTCGGATGCCCTACCTCGGCCAACGATATCGCTGCCGCGGTCGTAACAATCGCAAGAAAGCTCGTGGAAGATTCGTCGTCCCGTCTTCGTGGCGTTTTTCATCTTTCCGGAACCGGCGAAACGAACTGGGCGAATTTTGCGAAACAGATATTCGTATTCGCTGAAGAACACGGCGGGAAGTCGATGATCGTCAACGACATCACCACTGCACAATACCCAACCCCGGCCCGGCGTCCGGCAAACTCTCGGCTTGATTGCAGCAAGCTGGAAGAAGTTTATGAAATAAGACTCCCGGACTGGCAAAAATCAACGCGCGCGGTCGTTTCCGCCTTGGCGCACATTAAAGAGGAACAGCCATGAAGGGCATTATTCTGGCAGGCGGCAGCGGCACGCGCCTGCATCCCATGACGCTGGCAGTCTCGAAACAGATTCTGCCGGTCTATGACAAGCCGATGATCTATTATCCGTTGACCACGCTGATGCTGGCCGGCATTCGCGAGATTCTCATTATCTCGACGCCCCACGATATGCCGCTTTTTCAGTCTCTTCTGGGCGATGGCTCGAAATGGGGTCTTTCCATTGAATATGCGGTTCAACCCAGCCCGGATGGGCTGGCGCAGGCCTATATGATCGGCGCGGGCTTCGTGGCGGGTTCGCCATCCTGCCTTATTCTGGGTGACAACATCTATTATGGCCACGGATTGCCGGAGCTTCTGCAGGCTGGTACGAGCGTCAACGATGGAGCGACGGTTTTCGCCTATCATGTGAACGATCCCGAGCGTTATGGCGTCGTCGATTTCGATGACGAAATGCGTGCACTTTCTATCGAGGAAAAACCGCTACAGCCGAAGTCGAATTGGGCTGTTACCGGGCTTTATTTTTACGACGCGGATGTGGTGGATATAGCAGCCAATCTCAAACCTTCGGCGCGCGGCGAATACGAGATTACGGACGTAAATCGGATTTATCTGGAGCGTGGTAAGCTGAAAGTGTCAATCATGGGTCGGGGTTACGCTTGGCTCGATACCGGCACTCCCGACAGTCTTCTCGAGGCAGGTGAATTTGTGCGGACGCTGGAAAAGCGACAAGGCTTCAAGATTGCGTGCCCGGAAGAGATAGCCTTTACAAAGGGCTTCATTACTAGTTCCGAGTTCTCAGTACTCGCAGAAAATGCCGGCAAGGGTGATTATGGCATATACCTTAGAAGACTTGCCTCCTCTTAAGTTTGTGGAATACTCTTTCGAATCGATTTAAGCGAACTATGCTACTCTTTCTGTTACAGAAGCCAATCAAAATCCACGTAGGGAGCGCGGATGGTGCGCCAAACTTCTGGGGTCAAAATGGCTAGTTTGTCGCTCTCGGACGTAACGGTTGTCTCTGTTTGCTACAAGAGCGATGAGCTGATAGCGGATATGATCTCAACCATCCCTGAAGCAACACCAATAGTTCTCGTTGACAACGGGAAAACGAACAGTTTTGCGAACCTACCCGCAGATAGAAACATCAGGATCGTTCAGTTGGGGGACAATCTGGGCTTCGGCCGCGGATGCAATGCGGGCGCGGCCGAAGCCCATACACCGTGGATATTGTTTTTGAACCCCGATGCCCGGTTGAAAGCTGGCGCGATTGAGGCTTTTCTGGAAGCTGTCGACCGTCACCCGACTGGCGTCGCATTTAATCCGCGGATATCCAACGCGGACGGGAGTGAATATTTCAAACGGCGGTCTTGGTTATTGCCGCGCAGCCGCTACATGAACAAGGGCTGGCCAGCGGCAGATACGGCCGTTTCTGTTTTAAGCGGCGCTGCATTTTTTGTTTCAAAGCGAAAATTCGATGCTGTGGAAGGTTTTGATCCAGACATCTTTCTCTATCATGAGGATGATGACCTGTCATTGCGCCTTGCAAAACTAGGGCAACTTATATTTGTGCGCGATGCCCTCGTTTCCCACGCTGCCGGACACTCTTCGGGGCGATCCCCAGAAGTCGCCCGGCTCAAGGCGTTTCATATGGCGCAATCAAGAATTTATACCGGTATAAAGCATCAGCGGCCGTTTCCGAGATTTTCGACGTTTGCGGAAGCCTTGGCTTTGATCATGTCCCCCAGCGTCCTGTTCTCAGCCCGCCGGCGCGGCAAGGCCATCGGATTTATTGAAGGTACAATTAAATCTATTAGGCCACCAATCGTGAAGCGAACGATCATCTGATTTCTATGGCGACTTCTGCTCTCTTAACCAAGACCAGACACCGGCAATCCCTTCTCTCAAGCCAGTCTTTGGCTCCCAGTCAAAATCCATCTTTGCCCGTTCTATGTCCAGAACGGATATTGGAACGTCGAGGCTTCGGTGAGGCTTGTAGATGACTGGAATAACATCACCCGTAACTTCCTGCACGATTTCAACAATATCTATGACAGAAGTTCCGGTTCCGCTACCCCCATTATAGACGCCGACCCTGTCGCTGAGTAGCGCCTTGGTACACAAGCTGCTAAGATCCTTTACATGAATATAGTCGCGAATCGTGGAGCCGTCCCCCCATATCTCGATAGGCTGCTGTTTCAGGGCGAGGTTGAGATATGTGGCAATTATGCCTTGGACGCCTAGGTTACCCTGATAAAATCCGTAAGGATTAGAGGCACGAACCACGACGGGCCGCAAACCGGACTTGATTTCATAAAGCTTAAGATAGGACTCTATCGCGACCTTCACCACTCCGTACGAACATATTGGATCCAGTATATGTCCCTCGGGTATTGGGACCTCCCGCGGCTTACCGTAGACAGTTCCGCCCGACGATAGATAGAGAATGCGTGTGACATCACATGCTGCCATGTCCTCCAATAGGCTCAGGGTCCCGAGAAGATTAAGTTCAACATCCCTGCCTGGATTCTTATCACCCGTGGCCGGCACCGTCGCGCTGATGAGATGCGCGACGGCGTCTACATCCATCAAAAGCTCGCGCATCAGTTGGCTGTCAGCCAGTTCTCCGGAAACGTATTGTACACCTGCAGGCAGCGGTCGATTGGGCATACGGCTTCTTCCCAGTACTTTCACCTCATGTCCCGAAGCCACCAAATCTTCGACTAAATGATAGCCGATGAACCCTCCACCGCCGAGAACTAGTATATTCATAAAATCCCTATCACCTTACCGCGACCTAAGTCGCCTCTCTGCGAGCACGGAACGATAATGGTCGATGTATTCACCCGCAAGCACATCGATATCATACGTCGCTCCGAGGATTTCCGCTTTCTCTCTAAAGCCCTCACGGATATCCTTTTCCAAGATTTCTTCCATCGCGCTACTCAGTTCATGAACAAATCGGTCATTGTCGCTGTCATTTGCAATTATTATTCCCGCTTGTTGGCCATCGATCTGTGACATTGTCTTGATCTCACCAACATTAGTAGCAACGCAAGGGACACCGACTTGAAGCGCCTGTATTAAGCAAAGCGGATAGGATTCTCCAGGAAAGCGCGTCGGTATCAGGGCTACGTCGCTGATACGGTAAAGACCATATATTTCTTTGACGAAACCAAGGAAGTGAATTGTCGAGTCCATCGTTGCCAGGCGCTTGGCTTCGTCCGCGGCTGGCCCTTCGCCCACCATCAGCATCGCCATCGGGACGTCGGGTCGCCGCTCTCGTAATAAACGATATGCCCTGACGGCCTCCACCCAGCCTTTGCCTTCAACCCCCCGTGCAACAAGCGAAAATACGACAGCGTCTTTTGCTACGTTCAGCTGAGTCCGGGTTTTAGGAAACGCCACTTCATCAATAGGCATCGCATTTTTTACTTTTACGAATTTTTTTTCGTCGATCTTTAGATTGTCGAACGGCCTTAGGTTTCGATCCGCAGTGTAGGCGAATTTATCAATTCTCTTGCTCCAGCGAGCGATTTTGCTCGTTGCAACATCCATCGCCTCATAGGAGCCATGCAGCGTCGAAATAAAGGGGGCAGAAATGCCGTTCCCGTCGAGTAAGAAGCGCTCGACATTGGCAACATGCGAATGGACGACAGAAATTCCCGCATTCTTGATGAAATTATCTATGCCCATATCGCGAACCGCATTGGCCGTATAGATAGGGATGCTAGGATCGAGCATGTGCCGAACGTCCTTGTGGTCGTCCGCGTCGTGCATCTGAAGAATAGAGACTATAATGCCCTTGCGACGAAGCGCATTAGCGAGGTGAATAGGGAATATTTCTCCACCACCGAAAGAAAATCCCAAAATGCCAACCAAAACATGAATATGTTCACGCGTGACCATGCTGAGGTTTACGTAATTCACAAGTTTTTCGAACTCTTCTGTCCTTATCCCAGCACCTCTGGATATGCTACGGCATACATCAATAAAGCGTTTAAGAGTGTCGTCCGGTACATCCCATCGTTTCTTCAAAGACGTCATAAAACGCGCATACTCTGTGTAGTATTCTGGTTTGGATTGAGCGCTCCTACCGGAAGTATTGCTCCCATGAATACGGAAATAGCTTACGGCACTGGGCTCATACGCGATTTGTCCGCCCCCCGCGATAATCGAGTAAAGATACCAGTCTCCCATGATTTTAAAACTTCTGGCTTCTTCCCATACTTGATCCGAAATTTCAAAACGCCTCCACAGGCTTCCTCCGACGTTAGCAATCACATTTTTGACACCAAAGCCGCCGCGAAACCATTCAGCCGCGGGGCGAGTCACGCGCCCATCCCATATCCCTGGCTCACTATCTTCACGATAGTGATCAAGACCCGCAAAATATTCCCCCTGGCTATTCGCAAATTGAATCCGCCCGAACGCCATCATCACACTTGGGTCACGAAATACGTTGACCATTCTTTCGATGAAAGTCGGCTCGCAAAAGTCGTCGCTTTCGCAAATCCAGACCAAATCGCCCTTCGCAAGCGAATGGCCTTTCTGCCATTGACGAAACACATTTCCAGAATTCTCGGTATTATAGACAGCGCTGATGCGCTCAGGAAAGCGCTTAACATACGATTCGATCACCGAGCGACTTTCGTCACCGGAGCAATCGTCCAGCACAAGAATATCGACGAGGGGATATGTCTGCACCAGAATACTGTCCAGACGCTGAGCAAGATACCGCGCGTGGTTGAAGTTTGGCACGATCGCGGTCACTCTCACTCCGCGCTGCGCTCCGATATTGGAGCGGCTCGCTGCGATGAATTTATTTGAGGCAATCCTCTGGTAATAGTCGAGGCAAAACTGATCGATTTTGCGCGACAGCAGCATCGGGTCGCGCTTTTCGGCGGACTTCAAAAACCTGTTGCGTCTGCGAGTGCTGAAAACGCTCATCCCAGATAAGGTGTACAATAGACGCGCATAAATCAAACGCTTCAAAAACTTCGTTAGAGAAGCCTTGCTCATCCAGTTGTTGCGCTGAAGCGCATCTACTTTACCGGAAATATGGTCGATGTCCTTCAAGAGGGTTTCGGCCCATCGAGTCTGCTCCAATTCCAAGCGCTTGAGTACTGGCTCTGATTCCTGAATGTCTTGGGAAAAAACGCCGCTTGTACTTAGATTGCCCAGAGGCTGATCTGATGCAATGCCGATCATATACGTTGGCAAGTCAATACCCGCGGTCGTCGCGCCACTTCCCGAGTTGGTCTCAAAAAACCGCGTGGCCTCATTTTCAGATGCGATGATCGAGCCAAAACCTATCTTCTGGCCATGCATCGACACATGAGCAAAATATTTCCCAAGGAGTTCGCTGAATTCGGATTTAAACAGTTCCTTGACGCTGGAGGAATTAGCCCGCCCCGTCGCGACTGTGTGGGCGTATTCCTCCCGCGTCGAAATAATCAATATTCCATCGGTTCGGAGGACACGCTTGATCTCATGCATAAATTGATCGTGGGACTCGATATGTTCTAGCTTTTCAAAACATATAACTACATCCACCGACGCCGACGGTAAGGGAATCGCTGAATAAGACCCAACCCTGAGGGAAATATTTCCAGCTTTGTAATTTAAATGCGCGTGACTTATCGTTTCGTCAGAAATATTCACACCGACTACGGACCGGGCAGTTTTCTTAAGAAGTGCTGTACCTAACCCTTCACCACCCGTGATATCGAGAACGTCTTTCCCCCTGACCAAATTCTTTGCTAGGTGATACCGGTGCATGTACTCTAGGTCGATATTTCCGCCAGCCGTTTGGAGACAGCGTTCGCCGTTCAAATCAAGATCGTCGGTCATATTTTCCCTCGGCAAAATGCGTAGCGGATTATGCTGTGAGGCGGATACCTTATTCTCTGGCTCAAGTCGAGACAATGATCCCACCGGCAAAAAACCAGTTGCTATGAAGTGACCTCGCCCAAATCTTATCCCGTTTTAAGTTCGCTCCCGCGGCGTTGGGTTGTGACCTGCCACTTAATTTCCATCCGGCTGCAATTAGAGCCTCGGCTGTTTTGATACGCCAATGGCGTGATGAGCGCACCCGGCGGAAACGCGAAGCTTCGACATTTCGCAGCGTTGGAGCCGGTTGCGGCGATGATCCCGGCATAATCCGCCGGTCTGGTATCGGAGCGATGAGTGCGGCCGAAAATGTTTATAATCGTCGGCCCACTCGCAATGGCGCTACGGGCATGATCAAGACCAAAAAAAATAGGCTCTCGTTTACCAACTCGTCGCGCATGTAGCCGTTGAAACTCTCGAAATAACCGTTTTGCATCGGTCTTCCCGTCACGATCATGGTAGCCATTCGGTGAAGGCCGCAGATATCGAACCAAGCCAGATTTTTATGGCCAGCTATTCACGCGGCAACTTGTCCGCCACGATCCTAAACTCCTCGGCGGTTAAACCTGTCAGCGTCGGCATTTCCCAATCGAAGAATCTATGATCACGAATGGCATAATCAATTAGCCGTCGAGTGGCATACAGCTCTCCCAGGGATAATTCGGCATGAGGGACGACCTCAGCAACTTTGTTTGCAATGGCATTGACTAATGATCCGGGTGTTGTCGACACGATCACGATGTGGCCGTCAGTTTCGAGCTGGAGGAGCGCCTCGCGCACGGCGTTTCTCAGGTCGGTATCACCCATTTATGCTGTCTATCTGGTTTTCCAAATCCTTCACTCTTTGTAGGTGAGCCTTCGGGAACTGTCGGTGTAACGCTAGCCGACATGCTGCATCTGAGCGAGCAATTTTTACGATTGGCTTGGTATGGTGCTTGTGCACTCGTCAGCTAGCGCCGCCGGTTAGGCAGCTTGGCCTCTTGGAGACTTCTGCTGCTGCCAACCAGCGGGCATTCGCCTTGGCTTCGAAGAGGATCGGCACACGCGTGCCAACAGCACGACGCCTGGCTTTGCGGTTGCGCACGGAAGACCTTCCTCGCGATAGAGCCGGTAGATGCGATTGACACCGGACGGCTCTCCATCTCGCCGAAGCAGGACGAAAAATCGACGATAGCCGAACTGGCGGCGCTCATTGGCCAGATCGCGCATCTTCGCTCGCAACTCACCTCCCGGCGGTCGAGAGGATCGATAGCGGATCGTCTTGCGGTCGGCACATATGATCTGGCAGCCCCGCCGTTCCGTAAGCCCGTAATGACCTCCAGATGCTCGACGGCTCCACACTTGGCGGCAGGCCCTACCATTTTTTTGAAAAAAGCTCGCTGAGTGCGGCCGTAACCAGAAACTGTTCGGCGAGCAGCTTCTTCAGCGTAACCGGTGTCGCATCCGCACCTTAACCGCCGCGTCCTTTGTTTTGTGTTTGGTTCAGACCAAGACATAATTGCAAAACTGGACTGCGTGAGCTACTTAGCGTCATCCACAAGGACCCGGTGAAACTCCGGGTGGCTCTTCTGGCCGCCGATCCGCCAGACAACACAGCAACGCAACCTATTCTGTTTTCGAGGACCGAGTTCGCTCGGCCCGTTGCATCAACTGTGAAAAATCATCAATGCGAACTTTTTCAAACTACCGTCAGGAGTGGTTCTCCAACATCCGTGGCGACGTGCTTTCGGGTATCGTCGTCGCTCTCGCGCTTATCCCGGAAGCGATAGGCTTCTCCGTAATCGCGGGCGTCGATCCTAAGGTCGGCCTCTACGCTTCCTTCGCTATCGCGTGCGTGGCGGCCTTTGTGGGCGGGCGACCTGGAATGATCTCTGCTGCAACGGCCGCGACCGCTGTTGTCATGATCTCGCTGGTCAAGGAGCACGGCCTTCAGTATCTGTTCGCCGCCACGATCCTTATGGGTATCATCCAGATCGTCGCGGGATGGCTCAGGCTCGGCCGCGTGATGCGCTTCGTCTCCCGTTCCGTCATCACAGGCTTCGTCAACGCGCTTGCGATCCTGATCTTCATGGCCCAGTTGCCCGAACTCGTTGGGGTCCCGACGCTCACCTACGTGATGATCGCGGGCGGGCTCGCCATCATCTACCTCTTTCCATACGTGACCAAGGCTATTCCATCGCCGCTCGTGGCCATCGTGGTCCTCACGGCCATGGCGTGGTGGTTTGGCATGGACCTACGCACCGTCGGCGACCTCGGCGAACTTCCGTCTTCGATCCCATTCCTGATGCTTCCGCAGGTTCCGTTGACGTGGGAGACGCTGCAGATCATCTTCCCATACTCAGTGACGCTCGCTGCTGTCGGCCTGCTGGAATCGCTGCTTACCGCGCAGATCGTCGACGACATGACGGACACGCCCAGCAACAAGAGCCAGGAATGCGTTGGTCAGGGCGCAGGGAATATCGCCTCGGCGCTGATCGGCGGCATGGGCGGATGCGCCATGATCGGACAGTCGGTCATCAACGTAACATCTGGTGGTCGAGGACGGCTTTCAACGTTCGTGGCGGGTGCTTTCCTGCTATTCCTGATCGTCGTCCTCAACGACCTCGTCCAGATCATCCCCATGGCCGCGCTTGTTGCGGTTATGATTATGGTTTCTATTGGCACTTTCTCCTGGCGGTCGATCCTCGACCTAAGACGCCATCCGCTTCCGTCCTCCGTGGTGATGTTGGCGACGGTCATCACCGTCGTCGCAACGCATGATTTGGCGAAAGGCGTGATCGTTGGCGTCCTGCTGTCAGGCATCTTTTTTGCTGGCAAGGTAGCCCGTCTGTTCAGGGTCACTCGCTTGGAGAATCCCGAAGAAAACAGTGTCACCTATGCAGTGGTGGGGCAGGTCTTCTTTGCGTCGGCGGAAGCCTTTATCCATGCGTTCGACTTCACCGACAAGGGTAAACGGATCATCATCGATCTCACAAAGGCCCACCTCTGGGACATCACTGCAATCGGCGCGTTGGACAAGATCGTGTTGAAGTTCCGCCAAGCGGGCGATGAGGTCGAGGTTCTCGGCTTCAACGAAGCGAGTGCTGATATGATTGATCGCTTCGCGCTGCACGACAAAGATGAGCGGATTGCGGCAAGCGCCTCACTACACTGAACATCGTGGCTGCGTACCTTTGTGCGCAGCCATCTGCCCCGCTACTGTTGCCTGTTGGTCCGCTCGAAGGGCGAATTATTCCAAGGCAAAAGCGCATGTATCTGGCTCTGCTTGTGGCCGTTGACGATGGCAGTGAGTGTGGCGGTCAGATAAGCCAGCGGATCGACGCCATTGAGTTTACAGGTCTCGATCAGCGAGGCGATGGTCGCCCAGTTCTCGGCCCCGGCATCGTGGCCCGCAAAGAGCGCGTTCTTGCGATTGAGGGCAATCGGTCGGATGGTTCGCTCGACGCTGTTGTTGTCAATCTCAATGCGGCCGTCGGTCAGAAAAGGCTTCAGACCATCCCAGTATTTGGCGATGTAGGCCATTGCCTCGCCGAGCGGGGACTTCGTTGCGACTCGGGCGCGGTGATGGACGAGCCACGCCTGCATGTCGGCTACAAGTGGTCCTGATCGTTCCCGCCGACCTGCAAGGCGAGCCTTTGGACCAAGCCCCCGAAGTTCGGCTTCGATGCGATACAGTTCACCGATCCGCTTCACTCCGTCCTCGGCAATCGGTGACGAGCCGTTGCGGGTGATCTCCACCAGCTTGCGCCGCGCGTGGGCCCAACAATAGGCAAGCCTAATGTCCGGGCCGATGTGGTCGGGTCCAATCAGCCTGTTATATCCGGCGTAGCCATCCACCTGCAGGGTGCCTTCGAACCCCTGCAATATCCGTTCGGCATGAATGCCTCCTCGACCGGGCGCATAGGTGAAGGCCACGCCCGGTGGAGCGCCGCCGCCCCATGGACGGTCATCCCGCGCCAGCGCCCAGAAGTATCCGGTCTTGGTTTTGCGAGAACCGGGATCGAGTACCGGGGCGCGGGTCTCGTCCATGAACAGTTTGGTCGAGCGCTTCAGGTCGGCAATCAATGCATCAAAGACGGGACGCAGTTCATAGGCTGCGCGACCGACCCAATCTGCAAGCGTGGAACGGTCGAGATCGATGCCTTGGCGGCTCATGATCTGGGCCTGCCGATAGAGCGGAAGGTGATCGGCATATTTGGGAACCAGTACATGGGCGACTGTCGCTTCCGTCGGCAGGCCTGCCTGGATCAGCCGAGCGAGAGCCGGAGCCTGAACGACGCCGTCGGTGCAGGCACGGCACGCATATTTGGGGCGACGAGTGACGATCACGCGGAACTGTGCCGGGACCACGTCCAGCCGCTCGGAAACATCCTCCCCAATGCAATGCATGCATCCGCCGCAGCCGCAGATCAGGCTTTCCGGATCGATTACTTCTTCGACGCGGGGAAGATGTTTTGGAAGGGAGCCGCGATTGATAGCGCGTGGCTTGGCAAGCCTTTTTGCCGCCGGGGTGTCCGCCTCATCCTCGGCATGGATCACGGCCATCGCCGTTTCCAGGTCTTCCAGTGCCAGATCGAATTGGTCGGGATCGGTCTTCTCGGATTTGCGTCCGAAGGCTGCCTGCTTGAAGGCTGCAACCAGCTTCTCAAGCCGCTCTATCCGCTCGTCCTTTCGAGCGATGTGCTCGTCCTTGCTCGCTATCGCGAAGTCCTTGGCCGCCTCGCGTGCCTGCGCCGCGATCAGCAGCGCCTTCAGGGCGGCGACATCATCGGGAAGGTCGGCGGCATCAAGCATGGCTGGAAACTATCAAATCCGGAGCCGATTTGCCTTCGGAATTTGCGGTGCTGAGTCATCGTGCCGCAGCTATTCGACGGTCTCTGGCGTTCTCGTTTGGACGGCATGAACCCGCCGCCAATCGAGGCCTGCGAATAGCGCTTCGAACTGGGCGTGGGTGAGTGTCATCAGGCCATCCTTTATGCCGGGCCAGGTGAACGTGTGCGCTTCGAGCCTTTTGTAGGCCATGACGATCCCGGACCCATCCCAGTAGATCAGCTTCAGTCGATCTGCTTTGCGCGACCGGAACACGAAGACCGTTCAGGTGAACGGGTTCTTGTGCAGCTCGTTCTTCACCAGCGCCGCCAATCCGTCATGGCCCTTGCGGAAGTCGACCGGCTTCGTAGCTACCATGATCCGCACGCGGTTCGATGGAAAGATCATGTCGCCGCCGCCAAGGCACGCGCGATGGCGGCAATCCGGTCAGCAGATGCGTCTTCCTCAAGGCGGATGGTGACTGGACCGATGACGATCTCGGGACGACTAACCGCTTTAGCCGGCGGTTCCGAAACAGGCTGATCGACTATCACCGCCGCGAACTCTATCGCATCCTCCGGTGCTCGGAGGATCAGCTTGCCCTGCCGCGCCATCGTCCGCCAGGTGGAAAGACTGTTGGCTCGCAATCCATAGCGCTGCGCAACTTCATTTACCGTCGTCCCAGGTCTCAAGCTCTCCGAAACGATCTTTGCCTTGATCTTATCAGGCCAATGTCGATGAGCCTCACGTCCAGGCTTCCTGGTTGTGAGAAACTCCCGTTCATGATCCATGGAATGTCGATCACAGATCAGGCGGCAGCGAGCAACGTGGGGGCAGAACACCGGTTACTCTTCAGCTTGGCGTTCTTATCCTCCAATGATCTACTTTTCCGTAAATCGCTGCTTCTTCATAAGTCCATCCTCAATGGGGCGAACTCTAATCCATTCTGGAGGAAATTCTCAGTGGCAGGTGACAGTCACTACAACGATCATCGATCAGACTCAGGCCTCGGATGGCTGGCACCCGCCGCGTTCGCTCAAGCAATCACCCCGGCACATGATGCGATGCTGAGGAACCAGACTGGCTCCGCAGCTGCTGCACGTACAACAACCCTACGCCGCCGATGCCAACTTGAAACCGGATAAAACCTGAGGACGATGTCAATTCATTAATTCCCGCGATGCACGTCCCGCTCGATAACCTGGATACTGATCGTGAGTCTAAGCTCTGCGATTACATCGCTTAGAACCATCAACCGTTGCTATCGAATTGAACGCGTCGCGTCACTATCTACCTTAGATGCATCTCGCTCAACGATTAGGTTTTCGATCGTGTTCCTCAAGTCCGAAATCGTTTTCTCATAGCCATCAATCATCAGAGCTGCATTGTTCTTCAGCTGATCAACGTGTGCACCCCTTGAGTCTCTATCAATTATCAGGCCTTGCACTGTCTCCTGAAGTTGCTCGATTATAATGTCTTTCTTCGACTTCGGCGACTTGGTGCCCGTCTCATGCTGATGAGATAGGCCCTCCCACCCCGGCATGATTACATCGAGCTGTGGCAGAATAGACTCGTGCACAAACCAGTCGTCGAACAGGGAAATCTCATTGAGGATGCGGTAATACCCGTTCACTTTTAGAAGGTTAAGAACCTGATCGCGCGTCGGCGAGTAGTTATGCTCACAGGCTATTATGTTGAATTTAAATAGTGAAAAGTCGAAGCCTTTTAGAATGGAGAGTTCACTCCCCTCGGTGTCGATCGAAATAAAGTCGATCACTCCCGGCGCACCATGCTGAGTTAGAAGATCCTGAAGATTCACAGTTTCTACTGGATACGTATCTCCAAATTTTCTGGTATTTCGATGCAGGTCAACATCCGAGAACTCAACGATTGTGGAGAGGGCGAAATCCGATTGAACTTCTCTAAACATCAATTGGGAGCCAGTAGTTTCATAGACGCATCTATCATCGATGATCGCACGTGGACGGTTTTCTCGAAGCGCTTCAATCCAGACGCGTGCCGGCTCAGCCAAGATGCCTACCCATCCCAGCTGCTGCTCAAGTAGAAACGTATTGCTCAGATATACGCCATCGGTTGCGCCGAATTCGACAAAATAGCCGTTCTGTTTAAATCGGGAAAGAACCGCCACAAGAATATCTTGCCGCAACTGAGCCTTGGCTTGCGGCAATAGTGCCGCCGCAGCCGGCAGTAAATCATCACTAAAAACCCTGAAAAGTTCTACATCGTCGAAGTCCTCGTGATGTCGATTCCGGTTCAAGCATCGAAGGATTGCCCGGATTTGTGAAATTTCGCTGACGGTGTTCATCGGGACTCCCATAAACCGTTATTCAAAGCGCCCTAACTTGTCATAATGGGTTGGCACAAGGACAGCGTCATGTCATCACAAATCAGATTTTTTCAAGGGCCAGCTATGAATTTCACGATCTTTTTCGTTTGGTAGAATTCCCGGCTGCCAACAGCGGATATTGATGCGGCGCGTAACAATAATGAGGTATGTGTAGGATTCTTCTCCCGAAGCTCGATCATACATCACGAGCTTAACGTTGCTACCGGCTTCCAAATATTCGACCTCAACGCGCTCAGATCCTGAAACTTTTGGCCTGACGCCACCAGCTAGCCGTTCGCGAACTTTTCAATAACCTACCAGCAAAAGCGCCAATCCCGGCGCTCATATATAATTTTAGCATATCTGGTCATTGCGATCTATGATCGTAGAGATACCGCCTGAAAGATACGCAACGGATCAAATCTTCAGCCTTGGTAGGAGAAGTGTACTCTTCATACACCTCTTTGAAGAGGTCATAGACTTCGGTGTCTAGGCCCCTCAACAGTGTCATAACATCAGCCAACAGGCTTTCATCACGATATAAATCGAAGATATCATGTTTCAGGTTGAAGAAGAGTTCGGTGGGCCCAGCTTCGGCCAGCGATGACAGCTGTACCCTGACAATTATATGTTCTGCGTAGCTTTGTGCGATCTTTGTCTGTGCTCGTGCTGTCTGCGAGTGATAACGAAAGTAATTCAGATTTTCGGCGAGATAAGCAATCGATCCATATTGCATCGCCCTACCAACAAAGAGCCAGTCTCCGGCAAGGCGATACTTTTTTATATCCTGATCAAACGCCTCCTGAAACGTGTCTGTCTTCACTAGCAGGCTACTCATATTTGGAACGACCATGCCGCTCGCCTGAAACTCCTTCAGTTCGTGTTTGCCGTTCACGGCAAAGCTACGGCGCCACCTCGTGGGGTGAAACACCGACGGGAAATATCCGTCCGCAGTTGTATCGATAACATTGTTGTGAGCGTCTATGATCAAAGAACCACAATAGGCCATGTTGATATCCGATCGCGCCCTCATGGTTTTTACCAGTTTCGGGACCATCGTGCGGTCGCAGGAATCGTCACTCTCGCAGATCCAGATCAGATCCTCGCTAGTGTTTTTTGCGGCATATTCCCACGCACTAAAAGGGGTTCCGCTATTCTCGTCGTTGCGAATGTATTCAAACTTAAACTCTTCCTGCAGCTTCTTGATAACAGCATCCGAATTGTCGTCGGAGCAGTCGTCAATCACCGTGATTCGAAGCTTGTCATACTCTTGGTCAACGATGCTTCGGATACGCTGTTCTATATAGTTGCCATGCTGGTAGGAGGGGACGACGGCATGAACACTCGGCAGTCCCTTCGCTGAAATTGACGCCGGGATCGCATAGGTTCGTTTAATCTCAGGCCACTTTGATTCCCAGCCGTAGTATTGCTTGCAGATTTCATAAGCGGCTTGACCCATCTGATCTCGACGCTTGCTGTCTCTGAGCAATTCCACAACATAAGCGGCAAACTGGCGAGGATCCTCGCTAACTAAGATCGAGTGACCGTGCTCGTACTTAAGGCCATTGGCAGAAATAGGGGTTGCTACCGTAGGCAAGCCGAGGTGCGCATACTGATTGATCTTCCCTCGAAAGCCAGCTCCCGATAAGGCCGGAGCTATGCCAACGGCGGCATGACCGATCTCGGCCCCAACCCGATCCACCTCACCAACATAGCTAACGCATGATCGTGGTTTTGCGAGAATGTCAGACACGTTCCCGCGACCGACAATGCGGAAATCGTAATCTCCGAATTCTTCGATGATGTGAGGATGCACTTCGTCCAAATACCACTGAAGCGCGTCGCGGTTGGTCTGTGAGCCAAAGTACGCAATGAAGCATACCGCGTTGCCGGAACGGGTCACCGTGTCCGATTCAAGGAACTCGATTGACGAAACGCCTGTTTCAATTGAAGTTATCGTTTTGATCCCAACCGATTCTGCAATACAGTCGGCGTCAATCTGCGACACGCAGACAACCTCGTCAACCAGTCGGCATATCTGCGCCTCAAGCTTAGCATCGGCTTCGGCAAGTTCTGCTTCAGGAATGCTTAATACGCCGCGTTTCAGGCACTCGGTGCGGATGAGGCTCTCCATCGGCGTGAAAATCAGTCGGTCTCCGATCTCACGATACGCCTCGATGGTTTCTGCCGACTGTGGGAACTGAAAATCCACAACATCAAAATAGCGAACAACTCCTGACTTCTCACGATAATGAGCAAGGGAGAAGTTGTAATTCTCGGCATACACGACCCTGTCAACGAGCGCATATACCTCCGCTCCCGCGCCCAGCAACGACTTGTTGGAGCTCACAAAAATCTCGATATAGACTTTACTGTTGCGGCTCTTGATGACTTCAATCATATCCAAAATGCGAAGCCCACCCGCATGCCGAGTGGTCGGCATGTGGGTACTAACGATCAGAATTGAGTGGCACTCGCGGTCTAGCTCACGGTCCACCGCGATGTGGTTTTCCTCGACGACGAGCCCGAGCCTGAGCATGGCCTCCTTTTCGGAGATTGTTGCGGGTGCAGGCTTTGGGTCATCCTCGGGCCCAATGACCATTCCCGCAGCCATCAAAAGCTGAATATTACTTGTTCGTTTGTCAAGAGAGCGCTTGAATCGGTGCTTCGCGCGCGCACTCAACCACGGAAACATCAGGGCCAGCTTCAATGCCCCTATCTGACCACGCTGTTTGAACGTTCGCCGGGCGACCGTGGGGTTGATCCTTCGAGCCTCCAGTTCCGCCTTGCGCCTCGATATAGAGATCAGAAAACGCTCCTTTCTGCGTTTCGACAAAAAGGGAAGAAAACGCGCTATTCTGAGAGACGCGATCAGAGTTCTTAATTTCAAACTTGGGTCGTTGGCGTATTTATTCATCTATATGGGTCGTTTCGATTGAAAAAGGACAGTCGTTTAGGAGCTGGTCCGTTAAACGTGTACCGGTATTATTAATATTTTGGACTGTTAAAAAGAGCAGTATCCACCCTTCCGATTTCCTTGAGCGTCGGCCCCCCCCCCGGTAAACGTGCCCAGTTAGGAATAATTATTAACAACGTGATAAAGTGAACTGGCAGGAGTATTTTGCTCAAATGCCAGATCATCAAGCTATGCTCCGGAAATTGCGATAAACCATCGAGCGCAGATTCATTAATATAGAATCCATCCACATGTCTTCCCTTTCACAGAACACACTACGAACGCTTGATGGATTGTCCGTGCCAAATGTCGCAGGCCCAAGGCTCTGATAGTGACACAACAAATAGATTGACCGTGCGCTAACGGATAGGCGATGTTCAAACAGATCAGGCTCGCCCGAGCGCATTGTACACTTTGTGATCGCTTGCGCGGTCAATCTCGGGGCAGTTTCTTGAAAAAGCGATGCGCGTGTCGCGTCTACACAACGGGCCAGTCGTTTGCCAAAATTTTTTCCGATCATTCAGGGCTCCGGCAAATGTTTGCTACAACAGATATTCAAAGCTTGGCTGACCATATATCCTCTTTGAGGCTTGGCAATTCCGCACTATTGGTCATGTCTAGTTGTGATTTTCGCAGTACCACTCCCAAGTCTCTTTAAGGCCCTGTTCGATGGTATATTTGCAGCCGAAGCCAGCAGAGGTGATCTTGGTCAGGTCATAAGCGCGATAGTCTTGTCCGTTCGGTTTGGACGAATCCCACTGGATCCTGTCGGAGAGGCCGGTGATTTCACCAAGGGCCTCGACAATCTCACGGATAGCGAACACTCGGCCGCTGCCGATATTGGTTGGGCCGTCGATATCGCTCATGATCAGGCAGGCGACCCGCGCCGTATCTTTCACGTACATGAAGTCACGCCGAGCCGACCCATCGCCCCAAACTACAACCGGACCGCCGTAAATCTTTGCATGATGAAACTTCTTGATGAGCGATGGGACCACATGTCCGAACTCGGTGTCGAATTTGTCGCGCGCACCGAAAAGATTGCACGAAACGACATAGCCCCATTTCAACCTATAGCTGTCTTCGTAGGCCTCCAGCATCGCCAGCATAGCACGTTTCGCGTGCGCGTAAGCACTTTCCGAACTGTGCGGCCGCCCCATGAAGATCATATCTTCTTTCAAAAGCGGACCCGGTGACGGAAAGGGATAAACGGCACCGGTTCCCATAACTGTAATTTTATCAGCAGATGAAAGATGTGAGGCCTCAACGACGTTGGTATTGATGACCACGTTATCGCGGAACGAAAGGGCCTGATTTTTCATGTTTCCCATTATGCCGTAGACTCTAGCAGCGGCATGGAAGACATATTTCGGTTTGTGAGCTTCGAATGCGGACACGGTAGCGTGACGATCCGTCAGATCGCAATCTTCCCGTCCTAGCGCAACGACGTTCTCGTAACCTTCAGAACGAAGGTGTTCCACCAGTGCGGAGCCGACAAGCCCACGCGCGCCTGTAACCAAGATAGTTTCGTCTTTTTTCATAGCTCGTCCAGACTAGAATATGCCGATCGATCAGCGAGAAAGGAAGGAATTGTTCTTACCAACACGTTCACGCCAGTAATCGAGAAGATCTGCCATAGTCCGGTCGAAGGAAATTTCAGGTTGCCAACCGGTGTGGTTCTGGAATTTCTTGGTATTAGGTACCTGCAGGTCTGCATCTATCGGCCTCAAGCGATCCGGATCAATTTCGACTTTTATGTTCTTGCAGGTCGACTGTGAAAGAAGCTTATCGAGCATTTCTCGGACCGAGCAAGTGTACGTTCCGCCGATGTTATAATAGGCGCCAGGTGTTGGGTTAACAGTGACGAGCATATAGTATGCACGCACAGCATCACGAACGTCAGCCCAAGTCCGAAGAGAATCAAGATTGCCCACGTTGACCACAGGTGGCAATTTGTTGTGCTCGATCATGGCGATCTGTTTTGCGAACGTCGATTCGGCGAAAACATCACCGCGCCTAGGACCCGTATGCGTGAACATGCGGGTAGTCATGACGGTCATCCCGTAGGCTTCGGCATAGTAGCGACCGACTAGATCGGTTCCGACCTTCGAAATCGCGTAGGGCGAAGCCGGGTGGAAGCTGCATTCCTCGTCGATGGGAAGCTTCTCCTTCGGCACTCTGCCGAAAACTTCCGAAGAGGCACAAACGTGAATCACCGCTTCTGGCGCATACTTTCGCAGTGCCCCCAGAACGCGCTCAGTCCCTTGAATGTTAGTATCCATTGTATCCAAAGGAGCAGTAAACGATGTTTTGGGATAACTTTGCGCAGCCAGATGAAAGACGTAGTCGGGATTTGCTTCCTTAACAGCATTGTCGATCGACATTGTGTCGCGCAAATCGGCGTAATGCAACCGGAAGCGATCTTTCTGGTTGATCCGATCAATGTGGGTGGTCAGGTTGTCGAGTGGGCTACGCCAACGCAGCATGCCATGAATTTCCCAATCCGTGTTCTCAAAGAGATAGTCAGCAAGATGGGAACCGACCATGCCTGTGATTCCAGTAATAAAGGCCCGCTTTGCCATGAAATTAGCTTTCTTGTTTCGTCTGCTGTTAAAGTAATACGCCGCCTTCAAAGACGTCGAGTGACGTTTAGTACTCACGCAAAACTATGCACGATACTGGCGCCGTTGTCTTCGGTCGATATCTTCACGAAATTCTTGTCGCCAAAGCGCTCACGCAACTTTTCCTGGACATGCTCCGATGCGAGAAAGAGCATAAATCCACCACCGCCAGCCCCGCACAGTTTTCCACCATACCCGCCCAACGACATAGCGGTTTCGTAAATATCATCAATGCGCGCAGAGGAGACGGCGGGCGAAAGACTTCTTTTCGTCATCCAGCCCTCACTGATAAGCTTGCCCAGTTCCGTTAACGCTGTTCGAGAATCGTTCCCTTCGAGGATCCGCACACCCTCCTCGCAAAGCTCATAGAGATGTCTCAGTTCTTTCACAATCTTGCGCTCACGTGTGTTGCTGATCTGAGTCTCCAAAGTCTCCGACGCAGAACGCTGCACGCCCGTGTAAATAAGGCACATCGACGCATTGATTGCGTCTCTGCAATCGGTTGTCATGCGCACGGGCTGAAGTGAGAAATCATTTCCATGGAACCTGTAGTGATTGAGCCCACCAAACGAAGCATGCGACTGATCCTGGATTCCACAATTTTCACGCAAAAGCTCGGTTTCAACTCTGACAGCCTCACGCATAAGGTCTAGCTTCGTTATAGAACGACCCTGGAGGTGAGAGATGAGCTTCACGAACCCGACCGTGAATGACGAAGACGATCCCAATCCTGAGCCCCCCGGCAAATCCGAGATGATGGCAATGTTCATCGGTGCGTCATACTGTCTATCCTGCAAGACAGCACGGATAACATTGTGCTTTATCTCACTAACGTTGTCGACCGCTTCAACGGTGCGATACGTAATTCGGTACTTTGTCTCCGCCACTCCTGCCATTGGTAAGGTGACGGTATAGATGAACTTGTCGATCGCCGTTCCTAGTACAGCTCCGGGAAATTCCTGAAAGTAATCCGGGTAGTCCGTTCCTCCTCCGAAGAAGCTCACGCGCAAGGGTGATTTCGCAATGGTCAGCATTCCAGAAAGCCTTTAGTAGGGTTCATTAACCGTTTGTTGCGCCGCGAACAACGGCAGCAAGATCGCACGAGTTCGCTTCGACCAGCGTGCCGGGAATGCCTGCATTCCGTGCCGCGTCTAAGTCAGATTCCTTGTCGCCAATCAGAAAACTGCCCGCCCGAGTTATCGGCCAATGCCTAAACGCATCCTCTATCATGCCGGGGTTGGGCTTTCTGTTCGAATGGTTGGCTTTGTAGCGCTCGACAACGGCATCCGGGTGGTAAGGACAAAAATAGAATGCGTCGATGTGAGCGCCGTGTCTGATAAGTTCAGCGTTCATTGCTGCATGAAAGCGATGCACAGCCGCCTCGTCATAATATCCACGAGCCACACCTGCTTGATTGGAGATAACTATGACGTAATATTTCCCTCTATTGAGCGCCCGTATCCCGTCGATCGCGGTTGGCGTAAAAATGAGATCTTTTACGGCGTGGGTATAGCCGTTATCAACATTGATAACGCCATCACGGTCGAGAAATGCTGCAGGCCGGGAAATCGCGCCAATCAGTTCGGCGCTCGCCTGACCATAGCTTTCAGGAAGTCCGATATCAATAAAATAACCTTCACCGGCGCGCGCCTCTAGGCTGCCAGAAGCAACCCATAATGGAAAAACATCCGCTTCTATTGATGCAGGGAATGCTATATTAGCGTCAGTGATAGCATCTCGTCGAAGCAAACAAACGCCGCTGTTAATCATTTGTCGGCCGCTGTCGGGCCGTTTCTCGAGAAATGCTTGGACAATGCCGTCCTTATCGACATGCACTATCCCATAGCGCGACGCATCCTCTATTTCACACAAAAGGAGGCGGCCGTTGGAGCAAGATCTCATCGCCTGTCCGAGTAATGTGCTCAAATCCGCATCAAACAATGAATCTCCGTTAGACATGACAAAAAATTCATCTAGGTGTTCAACTGCAAACGCCAAAGCTCCAGCCGTGCCAAGAGGACGGGGCTCAACTATTACGGTTAGGTCGACATCGTAAAGGCTCTTGCCGTGATAACGATCCACCACCATCTCACCCTTGTATCCCGCAACCAAAACGATCCTGCGTATGCCATAACGGGAAAGATGACGAATAATATGCTCAAGAAACGGACGCCCGCCAATCTCGACCATTGGCTTTGGACAGTCGAAACCCATTGATCGCAATCGCGTACCCTGTCCGCCGACAAGGAGGACTGCCTGCTCAACCATCATGGACAACTCTAACCTATTTTATCAACTGAATCCGACGGAAAAACTAGGGATCAACATGACTACTGCCTAATAAAACATCAAGCTCTCCTGGATCTCTAGGTGCCTTAAAGCAATCAATGAGAAGTTGTCAACCTTGAATAGAAATTGCCACCTGAAAGGACAACGGCCCTTTCGATTATGCCTAATTGGTGACCTTTAGCGATGCCTGAGACTTGCCCGAATGCCTCGTCCATAATAACATCGCTTCATCTCCCACTCAGGGAGCGTCCGTTAAGTTCCGCCGTATAAATTGCTGAGGCACACCATTCCCGCGCACCGGTTCATTGATTTGGCTGACATAGCTCAGACTCTATAAACGCACAAATCAGATGGCCAATTACGATATGCACTTCCTGAATATGATTGGTCTTGGTATGTGGAACAGCGATCAGGACGTCGGAAAGCGGCCTCATCTTACCGCCGCCTTGGCCAGTCAATCCGATCGTGCCAAGGCCAAGCGAACGCGCGGCTTCAAACGCCTCAACCACATTCGCACTGTTGCCGCTTGTCGACAGTCCGAAGACAACGTCGCCCTTCTGAGCGATACCGCGAAGCTGGCGCGAAAACACCTTCTCAAATCCATAATCATTGCCAATCGCGGTCAACGCTGACGTATCGACAGTGAGCGATAATGCCGGGAGCGGATTTCGATCGAGCAGAAAGCGCCCCATTAGTTCGGCTGCCAAATGCTGAGCATCCGCCGCTGAACCGCCATTCCCACAAAATATGATTTTGCCGCCATTACGCAAAGCCGAAATGCAGAGATCCGCGGCACGGTCAATCTCGGCAGCAAGCACTTGGGAAGCCTGCAAGGCTTTTTCCGTTTCGGAAAAATAATCCATCACATCATCTCGGCGACTTGATTGTTTAACCGGCTGATCCATATTTCTCGTCCTGATTATAGATGATTTTGACTTAATCTTACGGCTTTAGTGATGAGGCTTGTAAATCGTCCGCGCGATCACTGCAATCCGCATGCCCGCACAAAAACTTGCTCTGTCGCAAAAATCGAGGATTAAGGGCGCTATTCCGGCTTGAAATTATGGGCCCACGTCCGAAATGTAGGTATTGTGAATATCCGCGAGTCTCAACAGCAGGCGCGATAAACGCGATCAAGTAGGAGGCGGCTCGGCTTGAACGTTTCTCTAAGCGGATTTCCGCCCCAGTTATGCCGCCATCTTCTTGGCGTTAACGCCGTTGAGGAGCTTGATCGGGGCCGGTTGAATGAAGCTTTTGCTCGGCGTGTCGTTGGAAAGAGCCACCCTTGTCAGACGGGGGGGGGGGTGTAAAATAGTCGCTCTTTGACGTAGCATATCCAACAATCGATAATGAGAGAATCGAAATTCAGCAAAGCCAAGTTGCATTCGTTGAAAGAGCCACACGGATAGCAATTCAATTTCGCCAACCATCAAAAGTAAATGAGTTGGATATGCATGCCCCCCGGAAAGTATAACATGGACTTAATATCCTCTACACAATTTATTTGCAATAATTCTTCTACTTATGCCAGCGAAAATTACCGTTGTAACTAAACGAAGATATAACAACGACTAAGAAATTATAAATTCTTCTTATTATTGTATAATTAGCGCGAATATTAAATTTAACATATTAAGCCTGACCCGAAAATACGGCTTTTTTGGGGAAGTGAGGCCGATAATTCTAATCGCACATTGGCTGCGATTCCGCCTGACATGACGATATTGACAGACAGAATGAGGGGGACTATTTGCTAGCGACCAATGTGGGTCACACATAGCTCCAAATTGGAGCTTCTAGTCCTTGGAAGCGCAGGTTTTTGTCCGACTATCTTCCTCTGTATTCTGCGCATACCCGCAGCGAGAATTGATGGTGCTACAGGGTGACAACAAATGACATGCGGGGTGACACGACAATGACCTTTGCTATGCGATGAGCAGGTATTGCTTCGGAACGTTATTATCTTGAATTTGCAAGGATATTGCAGTGATCGGATCATTTTTGTCGCCAAACGACAAAAGGCTGCTAACGCGGCTATTTAAGGAAAACTTCAAGAAACACGTTGGCTGGTATTCTGCAGCAATCGCCGCAATGCTCGTCGTCGCTGGCATGACATCACTTAGCGCGTGGATAATGCGTGATATCGTCAACAGTGTGTATTTGAAGCAAGGCTTCGACGTAGTCCTTCAGATTGCCATTGCAGTTGCAGCCATTTTCATAGTGAAGGGTCTCGCCACCTTCGTTCAGAGCTACTATCTGAGCAAGGCAGGCAACAGCATCGTCGCCGAACAGCAACGTAAAATCTATGATCGACTTCTGAAACAGGGTGTGTCCTTCTTTCAAAACCTGCCATCTTCCGAACTGCTTGTTCGCGTCACCTATAACGCCCAGGCTGCGCGTAGCGTTATCGACACAATCGTCACGTCCTTCGTTCGTGACCTTTTCTCCCTCCTCGGCTTGATCGTCGTCATGTTCGCCCAGAACTTCCTTCTGAGCGCGATTTCCATGATTATCGGACCTTTGGCGATCTTGAGCGTTCGTCTTGTGCTGAGGCGCGTTCGGAAAATTATGGAGGCAGAACTTGCTTCATTAGGGGAAATCGTCAACGTCGTACAGGAGACCAGCATTGGTGTTCGCGTCATCAAGGCGTTTTCTCTGGAAAACCTGATGCGCCAACGCATGAATAAAGCTGTCTCGGACGTCGAGCAGCGTGCAAATGGTATTGCGAAGCTCGAAGCAGCAACTAGTCCTATTATGGAGACCTTGTCAGGCTTGGCAATTGCGGTTGTTATTGCTGTATCCGGCTATACAGTTCTAGAAAAAGGTGGATCGCCGGGTGACCTGATGGCGTTCATCACAGCGCTTCTACTAGCCTACGAGCCTGCAAAACGACTCGCGCGTATGCGCGTGCAAATTGAGAGTGGGATGATTGGTGTGCGGATGATGTTCGAGGTCCTCGATGCTCCGCTAACGCTAACAGAGAAGAAGGACGCAGTAATACTCCCCAAGGCGAGTGGCGATGTTGAGCTCAAGAACGTCAGCTTCGAGTATGTGTCTGGTCAGCCTGTTTTAAAAGATGTCTGTGTCAGATTCGAGGGCGGCAAGATGACGGCGTTGGTGGGCCCCTCGGGCAGCGGCAAATCAACAATCATCAACCTCATGATGCGCCTCTACGACCCACAGAACGGTTCTGTCGAAATCAATGGCATGGATCTGCGCGATGTTTCTTTTGCCAGCCTCCGTGAACACGTTTCTTATGTCGGTCAGGAAACCTTCCTCTTCTCGGGTACGGTGAGACACAATATCTCCGTGGGTCGCGATAATGCGACAGAGGAAGAGATCGTCGCTGCAGCCCAAGCGGCAAATGCGCATGATTTCATCATCAAGATGCCAAACGGATACGATACAAGGCTCGGTGAAAATGGGTCTGGCCTCTCTGGTGGCCAGCGACAGCGCGTGGCAATTGCACGCGCAATGCTTCGAGACGCAGATATTCTGATCCTCGATGAAGCGACTAGTGCACTTGATTCCGAATCCGAGTCACTTGTCCGTGATGCGTTGGAGCGTCTTACGCTCAACAAGACTTCCATCGTCATCGCCCATCGTCTTTCTACCATCAACCGCGCCGACAAGATCGTCGTTATGGACAACGGCGAAGTGGTCGAGCAGGGAAGCCGGCGTGAATTGCTGGCGAACGATGGTCTTTACAAGCGGCTTCATAGCATCCAATTCGATGCAGACGTCGCTTAATACAGTGATAAAATCCAGTGGCCTCCCCGACCGTATGGCTCGATTGGGAGAAAGTCCTGCACGAACGCGGAATTCCGATGTGTGGCGCAGCGCTAGGGGACCGGCCGGTCTCTGTGCTATCGTATCCATTTAACCTTGCCGCGCTGAAATGATCCATTTTGAAGTAAGCTCTGGCACAAAGAAAAACCAGAGAACGAGGGTGATGCGGTTCACGAACTAAGAGAGTATCGGTCTTCTGAAGGGAGCACGAGGCTAGCACGCCGGTCTCGGAGCTTTGCCGTAAACACGGCGTCAGCGATGCCAGGATCTATAGATGGAAGGCCAAGTTTGGCTGCATGGGTGTATCGGAGCCGGGCGGCTGAATGCGCTTAAAGACGAGAACACAAAGCCGAAGCGGCTTGCAGCGGACGCGATGCTTAACAATGCCGTGTTGAAAGACCTTTTGGGAAAGACGCTGTGACGCTCACCGCAAGACGGGCAGAAGGTTCCGGCTTTGGCAGTCGTCGACGCTTGCACCAGAAACTGCCTGACGAGCGTTGCCGATACATCATTTTCCGGTCTGCGGATTGTCCGTGAGTTGGGCCGGATCGTAGAGGGGTTGTCAAGCTGCAGATGATCGTCAGCGACAATGGCAGCGAGCTCACCAGCAACGCGATCCTGTCATGGACAGATCGGACAAACGGAATGGTGCTATATTGCGCCTGGCAAGCCGATCCAGAACGCCTTCATCGGAAGCTCCGATGGGCGGCTGTGAGAGAAACACTGAATAATACTCCCTTCTCGTCACTTACTGACGCTCGATCGGTGCTTTCAAACCGGCGCAGTCATTACAACGATTATCGATCACACTCAGACCTCGGATGGCTGGCACCCGCCGAGTTCGCTTAGGCAATCAACCCGGCACGTGATCCGTTGCTGCGCAACCAGAATGGTTCCGCACCGCAGCACGCCGCTACTGCCGCAAGTACAACAACCTGACACCGCCGGAGCGAATTTAACACCTGATAAAACTCGGGGGCCAAGTCGAATTCTGACCGAGAAGATTGATAGACTTACGCTGAGGCTTCGACAGACGACAGGGAATGAAGAGCTGGGCCGTCTTGCTTCCGGCGCCGGTCAGCGAGCGCCGGCACTATCTTTCGCATTCCTCCCAATCCCGCGTATTCAAGAGCGGTCAGAATTTTACTGATTTGTTGAGGCTTTGTGCCAAGGCAACGGTCACTGGTGAAACAACCGATTTCAACAAGGTGCGACAGAACGATATCGAGAAGCTTCAGACCGCATCACGAGATCTGACATACGATCGATAAAATTACTCGTTCGCGGAAGGGCACCAAAATCTTGCAAACGGGACATCGAAAGCCGCCCTACCCGTCTGTTACGCAGACCCCGCTAGCTCCCTTTGGCGAGGTCGATCGCGAGGATATTAACTGCTGTCATCTGCTCTCGCTGTGTCGGCGACAGCATGGCGTGAACCAAGCATCGTGCACCGATGCCGGCCAAAAGCGGCATTCATCCAATCAATTCGGTGCTTAGCTCGACTCTCGCTTTCAGAGCCGAAAGGGCGGAAAATTACTAGCTTTCGTCGTTTCCACAACAATTTATGAACCATCAGAGGATCGAATTGCCAACCACTGTTTTTAGTGACAAAACGTCGGAAAGAGAATTCCTGAAAGTCGTCAATTATCGAGGCAGCATGTCAAATGTTAATACAGCAACCAAATCTGGGCCTCCTTGGACGGACAGCATGGGGCAATCCCCTTGGCTCGGTAAGGTCAGGACATATGAAGAATACCAACAATTGAGGTTGCCTCGTTGGATTGATCCATTCAAAATAAAGCCAGCGCACGACATCATACTCGACGGCTTCAATGGTCTGGGAGGCTTCGAGACAACCTTTCGTCTCGGACTCGAATTATGGCTGGAAGGTCATGGATTCCTTTACCGAGAAGCCTTGAGCTGTAACAAAACCAGCCTAAACGCTCGCATGAGGGCGTCGCTTCAATACCTATTCGAGGTGTTCAATCCGCAGCCTGATCAATCTGTTTATATAACGGAGCAGGTGACGCCGATGTTTCAAGAGCTCTCTCGCGATTTTGCCAATATTATCGGCAGCGAATATCTCCTGGATACGCCGCTTGGCGAAAAGAAAGACGGTGTCCTGTGCCAGGACATCATGAATTTAACATTTGACGATAACGTCTTCGATTTCGTCTTGAGTTTCGATGTTATTGAACACGTTCCTGATTATCGAAAAGCTTTCCGCGAGATATATCGCACCTTAAAGCCCGGTGGAGTCCTATTTTTCACTGTTCCGATTACTTTGACATCGCGCGTAAGCCACGTCAGAGCAAAGATTGACGAAAAAGGTGAGCTTATTCACCTTCTACCCGAAGAATACCACGGTAACCCTCTCGGCCCACCGTCACTTTGCTTTACGAGTTTCGGGTTTGATCTCCTCGACGACATGCGTCAATGTGGTTTTTCTGACTGCTATGCAGAACTGTACGCAAACATCGAACTTGGATACTGGGGCGAGGCTCAGCCTATGTTGGTCGCGGTCAAGTAAGTCGTCAGCTTTGTCTATAAGGCGACATGGTGGGGTCTGCTTCGCTTTTGGCGCGACACTTCTGCTCCCCACTAAGGCATGACAAACAGGTACTAGTTTAAGATTTACCTCGTCGATAAACATTGCCGCGGTATTTTGATCCAACACGACATCAAGATGCGACTTCAGAATATTGAGCCAGAGCGCAGATTCGTGAGTGCTTGATGGCCTTGGCAGACTGCGTCAACTCGTGACAGCATCTCGCGCATGAGATCATCAGGAGACATGAGCGGAATGACGGCAATCGGAGAACTGGCAGAGAATTTTGCAGAGGCAAGCCGAGAGGGCGCGAGAATTCCTCTGGCAGAGCTTGAGGCCGAGGGTCTCGTTCCCGGCAGCCTTTTAGAGGCCATGGCGGTTCAGCGGGCTTTTGCTGCAAACTGGGCAACGCCGGTCGCCGGCTGGAAACTGGCGATCCGGCCGGATGGCGGGGCTGTTGGGGCACCGATTTTCGATTGTGTTAGGGTCGACGACGCCAATCTCGCTTCTTTTCCTGAAGATGGCACCGAAGGTGTCGAAGTCGAGATTTGCTTCACGCTTTCCGCCGACATCCCTGCTTCAACCGCTGGGCGGATGACAAGGACCGACCTAGCAGGATTTATCGACAAGGTTCATCTTGGCGCCGAACTCCTTCGCTACAGGCTGGTGGAGAAAAACCAGGTGCCGTTTCCGCTCTTTCTGGCGGATCGGCTCGCCAACCACGGCTTCGTCATCGGCCCGGAACTGGACGAAGGCATCGTGGAGGTCTTTACCGGGAACAGCGAGGACCTGCTGCAGCTCACCGTTACAGAGGGAACGGTGTCGCTGTTCGATGCCAAGGTCAAGCATCCGAATGGTGATCCGCTTGCGCCGCTTGTCGCCTTCGCCAATTCGGCATTCAACACCGGCGACATGCTGAAGGCTGGCAATGTCGTGACGACGGGTAGCCTTTGCGGTGCGATACCAAGCGCACTTGCTGGCGACACGCGCGTAAGGCTGGAATCGGCTGGTGCTTTCACACTCTCAGGTCCGAAACGATAGCCTTCGCTCCTCAGGCTGCTACCGTCTTCCGCCAGCCTGAGGCCTTAATCCCACTCACGCCTTTTATGGCACGTGGAACGTCACTTCACCCGCCCATACTCGCCGAGAAAATCGAGCAGGGCCCGAATACGTGCCGGAAGCGGTCCCCGTTGGCCGACATAAACGGCATGAAACATCTCCGTCTCACCCGTATCGAGATGATCGAGGACCGGGATCAGACGGCCGGCGGCGATATCCTCTCGCACGGTAAAAGCCGAAAGGCGAACCAGACCGACACCGGCAAGGGCAAGACGGCGAAGACCCTCGCCATCGCTCACCTGCACGCGTCCCGTCGCCGGAATAACGACGGTCTTTCCGGCGTCTCGCAACGGCCAGCCGTCGATTGATCGGGCGTAGCCGAATCCAAGGCGGTTGTGATCTTCGAGATCGGCTATTGTCTGTGGAATGCCATGACGCTCCAGATAATCCCTGGAGGCCGCGATGATCATTCTCGTCTCACCGAGCTTGCGGGCAACAAGCGTTGAGCTTTTCAGTGGTCCCGCGCGCACGGCCACATCCGTGCGTTCCGCAAGCAGGTCAACCACCAGATCCGTCTGGACGATATCAAGCGTGATGCCTGGATGGAGCGCCAGAAACCGTGGCAGGATGGGTGCAAGAATATGCGCTGCATAGGATGCGCTGGTGTTTATCCGCACGCGGCCGAGAGGCCGTTCACCTTCCCCGGCGGCGCGTTCGGCCTCTTCAAGATCGGCGAGGATACGGGCGGCCCGTTCATAGAAGGCGCAGCCCTCGGGGGTGATCTGAAGCTGACGGGTGGAACGGTTGAGCAGGCGTGCACCAAGGCGGCTTTCCAGCCGCGCGATCAGCTTGCTTACGGCGGAAGGCGTCATGTTAGCCGCAGCCGCCGCGCGGGAAAAACCACCAAGCTCAACGACCCGTACGAAGATCTCCATCTCCCCTGCCCGGTTGATCTCCAGTCGCGCCATGATGACTTCATCTCACAAGTGATAATAGTTTCGGCATTCTATTTCATTGAAGAGCAGGCGTCTATCTTAAGATAGCGATTGCAACACAGCGCAGTCTTCACCCGTCAGATCACGAATGGACGGGCAGAAGGCCACGCCGCGACGTGCCGCCTACGACCATTTTGGAACAACAAAGGAACGACCCATGGAATATCGCCAGCTTGGCAAATCCGGTCTGAAAGTGCCGGTCTTGAGTTTCGGCACCGGAACCTTCGGCGGCTCCGGCCCGCTCTTCAGCAACTGGGGCAATTCAGATGCGGCAGAAGCCCGACGCCTGATCGATATCTGTCTGGAAGCAGGCGTCAACCTCTTCGATACCGCCGATGTCTATTCCAATGGCGCATCGGAGCAAGTGCTCGGCGAAGCCGTCAAGGGAAGGCGCGACAGAGTTTTGATCTCGACGAAGACCAGCCTGCCGATGGGCGACGGGCCGAACGAGGCCGGCTCGTCCCGCTTCCGGCTGCTGCGTGGGGTGGATTACGCCCTGCGCCGCCTTAAGACCGATTATATCGATATCCTTCAGCTCCACGCCTACGATGCCTTCACGCCGGTTGAGGAAGTGCTCTCGACGCTCGATACGCTCGTCCGGTCGGGCAAGGTGCGATATACCGGCGTCTCGAATTTTTCCGGCTGGCAGATCATGAAGTCGCTCGCGGTCGCCGATCGATATGGCTGGCCGCGTTATGTGGTCAACCAGGTCTATTACTCGCTTGTTGGCCGCGACTACGAGTGGGATCTGATGCCGCTCGGGGCGGATCAGGGTCTTGGCGCCATGGTCTGGAGCCCGCTTGGATGGGGGCGATTGACCGGAAAAATCCACCGCGGCACGCCGCTGCCTGAGGGTAGCCGCCTGCATAAGACCGCCAGCTTCGGCCCGCCGGTAGATGATGAACATCTCTACCGCGTGATCGATGCGCTCGAAGCTGTCGCGCAAGAAACCGGCAGGACGGTGCCGCAGGTCGCCCTCAACTGGCTGGTCAGACGCCCGACTGTTTCCACGGTCATCATCGGCGCGCGCAATGAGGAACAGCTTCGCCAGAACCTCGATGCCGTGGGATGGGAACTGACGTCCGCACAGGTAGCGACGCTGGACGAGGCCAGCGAGACGACTGCTCCCTATCCACATTTCCCATATCAGCGCCAAGAGGGCTTTGCCCGGCTTAATCCACCGGCCGTAGCACGTAGGACTATGCCGTTCTAAGGCAGGGTCAGGCCGCCTGAACGACGGGCGGCCTGACAAATGCGGAGCTTCAGGCGGCTTTGTTGGCGGAGCCTGCGTCCACCCGGCCCGAAAACCAGTTCGCCAGGATTGCGCCGGAAATATTGTGCCAGACGCTGAAAATGGCGCTCGGAACCGCGGCGAGAGGCGAAAAATAGGCCGTGGCAAGTGCTGCGCCAAGGCCCGAATTCTGCATGCCCACCTCGATCGCAATGGCCTTGCGCTTGGCAAGCGACAGGCCCGTTGCCTTTGCCGCGAGGTAACCGAGCAGATAGCCAAGGCCGTTGTGCAGAACCACGACGGCAAAAATCATCAGCCCGGACTGGGCGATAGATGCCTTGGATCCTCCGACCACCGCCGAAACAATGAGGACGATGCCGATGACGCTTACCAGCGGCAATGCCGGAACGGCGGTCTTGACGAGACCGGGAAGCAGCTTCTGTAGAGCGGCGCCGAGAGCGAGCGGAACCAGAACGACCTTGACGATGCTGAGGAACATCGCCCAACCGTCGACGGGCAGGAACTGGCTTGCGAACAGCCAGACGAGGAATGGCGTCACCAGCGGCGCCGCGAGCGTGGTGACCGAGGTGCAGGCGACCGACAGCGCGACATCGCCCTTGGAGAGATAAGTCATGACATTGGAAGAAGTGCCGCCCGGGCAGCAGCCAACCAGAATGACGCCAGCCGCGACTTCCGGCGGCATGGGAATGATAAGCGTCAGCAGCACGGCCAGAAACGGCATGATGAGAAACTGGCCGAGCACGCCGATCGTCACATCGAAGGGCCTTTTCACGACCTCCCTGAAGTCATCGACCGAAAGTGTGAGACCCATGCCGAACATGATGATTGACAGAAGCGTGACGATCCACGGCGCGATCTGCTTGAACGTATCCGGAAAGAAAAAGCCGAGGACGGCGAACAGGATGACCCAGATGGCAAAAGTCTTGCCCACGAAAGCCGAAACGGCTGCCAGCGTTTTCATGTCTAAACTCCCATAAAGAACACCGCAGCCCGTCTATCCTCCAAGGAGTTCGTGTCAAGGCCAAACCAGGCGGCGTCGTACCCCTCCTCAAACTCACAGCTGCCCACAGCTGTCTCGCGAAAATCCGGATTGGCGCGGTGCGAGAGACCTGTGCCCCGCCGCGCAGATGATCGATGGAATCCGGAAAGGTGATCAGAACCTGTAGGTGACACCGAGTACAGGCCCGCTCAATCGGGACTCAAAAACATAACCATCGTCTGAATAATCGACATCGAGCACCTTGTAGCCGGCCGAGACCGACAATGAGTCGGTAAAGATGTAGTTGACCGTCGCCAAGGCGGACCAGGTGAGATCGGATCCCGCGCCAAAGCCGCCGATATCCACCTGCCCCTGAACGGACAGCTTATCCGTCAGGCTGAAAAAAGCGCGTGCGCCGATGACGGGATCTATCCAGCCAAAACTTTCCTTGTGGGCGGCGGACACGCTGCCGATTAGGGGATGGCTGGCGGTCACCGCCACCTCATTGGAAATATGCCAGAAGCGAGCCCCGGCCAGCGCGTCCAGCGAAAATCCATCTGCGTCAACGATGCGGTACCCGGCCTGCAGCGTCGCCATGAATTCCTGCGTGTCGACATCTGCATCGATTGCAGCGCCGGCCGGCAAAGTTGGTAAACCGGGAATCTGCAGCGCTGGCAGCGGCCCGGCCGCTTTGTTGTCCGTAGTATCGACATACATGATGTCGCCGGAAAGGATGATGCGGTCATAACGGCCCCAGACGTTAAGAAACCCGCCGAAGTTGAGATCCTCCATCACGTCGGAGAAGGATTTTTCGACATGAAGCGTCGGCGCCCGCCGGAACGGCGAGATGTTGCCGTTCAAACCAGTGGCCCATAGATAACCCGTGGCCTGAAACGCCCAATCGGCTCCATCAACCGTTGCGGGCGCGGCACGAACCTCATCCGCGCCTGAGGCCGCAGTTGCGGAAAAGGCCACAAAGACCGAAAAAACCGATAATTTTAGCAATGCCTTCTCCCCAACTAATTGCCCGTAGCTAAACCTATTTGACTCCCGCCAACAAGTCCGATCTTCTATCATACGCTGTATCTTGTACCGAAAGCACCGGAGACGTTTAAATGCGCCCGAAGACCCTGCCGCTTTTCTCTGCCTTCACCGCCGCCATGTTTTCCATTGCCACGCTCACCACGTCAGTTGCGCAAGCCTGCACGCGTTTCGTTTATTTGGGCGAGAATAATCAGGTAATGACGGCCCGTTCGATGGACTGGAAAACGGATGTGGGGACAAATATCTGGGTTTTCCCCCGCGGCATGGACCGTTCCGGTGAGGCCGGTCCGAATTCCATAAAATGGACCTCTAAATATGGCAGCGTCATCGCATCGGGTTACGACATTTCCACGACGGACGGCGTGAACGAGGCAGGCCTGGCGGCCAACGTTCTCTGGCTCGTTGAGTCGAGTTATCCCGTCTATGACGGGAAATCTCCGGGCTTGTCCATCGCAGCATGGGCGCAATATGTGCTCGACAATTTCGCGACCGTGGAGGAAGCGGTGCGTGCGCTCGAGAAAAACCCGTTCACGATCGTGACTGATAATGTCCCCGGCGAAGAGCGTCTGGCGACACTGCATCTATCGCTCTCCGATGGGAGTGGCGACAGTGCGATCGTTGAATATATCGATGGCAAGCAGGTCATCCATCACGGCCGCCAGTATCAGGTGATGACTAATTCGCCGACTTTCGACCATCAGTTGGCATTGAACGAATACTGGAAGCAGATTGGCGGCACCGTCATGCTGCCGGGCACGAACCGCGCGTCCGACCGTTTCGCCCGCGCATCCTTTTACGCAAACGCAATACCCAAAAGCGAAAACCCGGTCGAAGCCATCGCCAGCGTGTTCAGTGTCATCCGTAACGTCTCCGTTCCTTACGGCATCACGACCCCGGACCAGCCGAACATATCCTCCACCCGCTGGCGCACGGTGATCGATCACAAGCGCAAGCTCTATTTCTTCGAATCCGCACTGACACCGAATATTTTCTGGATCGACCTGACGAAGCTCGATCTTTCCAAAGAGACGGGTGCAGTGAAGAAACTCGACCTCGGCGCCAATCAGATCCATATCTATTCCGGCATGGCGAATGACAGCCTGAAGGAGACTCAACCTTTCAAATTTCTGGGGCTTTGAGTCTCATCCTGGCCGCTGCGGTTCCATGGGCGCCGGAGCGTCATGAAAAGCGGTAATGCAATCTCACACAGCCCTTGTCGATTGCTGTTGCACTTATCAGCGTCGGGCTTGCCCGGTAACCGGTCAAGGGAAAGAGAGGCTGGCCGGAGCCTAGTATTTCAGGGATGACGTATATTTCGATCTCATCCAGCGCGCCGCGCTCCATGAAGGCCATCTGCAGCCGGCCCCCGCCGAGCATCCAGACATCGCCGTCATCGAGCGCACGCAATTCCTCGATCAGCGAGTCCAGGTCGGCGCGCACTTCCAGCGCGCCTTTCGGCTGCTCGATCGGCCGCGACGTGACGACGATGACACGGTGGCCGTCATAGGCCCAGGGGCTCTGCTCCCCGGCAATGAAATCGTAGGTCGCCCGCCCCATGACCACGGTCCTTATCCCCGTCAGGAACAGGCGATAATCATGCTCGCCGAGGTCCATGTCGTCATACTTGTAGAGCCAGTCGAGAGACCCGTCTCCCGCTACGATCAAGCCGTCCAGACTGGCAGCTATATATCCACGAATGATTGCCATTCCACCCTCCTTGATTTATAAATGAATATTCGTTTATAAATATCCTCATGCCAAGACACAAGCTTGTTTCCGATGAAGAGGTACTTAACGCCCTGCTGCCGCTGATGTTGCAGACAGGGCCTGACGGCCTGACCTTTGCTGCCGCGGCCAAAGCCAGTGGCCTCTCTGCCGCTACGCTGGTACAGCGCTACGGCAACCGCGAAGACCTTGTGGAGTCTGTGCTGATGCGCGCATGGGACAACCTGCTGGCGCAGACGCGGACAGCGGACGAGGAGGAGCCGTTAACGCCACAGGGCGCGATATCGCTGCTGATGCGGCTTATGCCGGGCGACGCTGCAGAACAGAACGCCTGTGACGGGCTCCTGCTGCTCAGGGAGGATATCCGCAATCCGAAACTCAGGGCGAAAGGTGCCCTCTGGGGCAAGATTCTCGCACAATCGCTGGGGCGCCGGGTCTCGAAAGATGAAGAAACCGCAGCCAGTCTCGGCTGGCAGATGGCTGCCGTCTGGCAGGGCGCACACACGTGGTGGGCGTTCACCCGCGGTGAAGATGCGGATTCGGCAATTCGAAGAGCGCTTCAGGACTGGGTAGACATGGTGGAACGGGCTGGGCGGTGAAATTCGGGGGTACTGTCGGTGTCTCAAGTCTTGACGGATCTGGCGCATTTGGCTCCCTCACGACGGGTGTTTCCATGGAGACGGCAGAAAACTGGTCGCTTGATGCAGCACTCCTTTTCAACATAGAGGACGATGGGGAAACATCAGCAGGCGCGAAACTCGGCGTCAGCAAGAAATTCTAGGCGCAAAGGCAAGCAAACTGAAGCGCCGTCCCGTTGGCTGGCCTGGGTGATCAGCACGGCGGCACGCCGTTGGCATGGCGTCAAAAAACCGCTTGACCTCAACCGCGATTGAGGTCCTACAAGTACGGTCACCTTGTTTTCGCAAGGCTCTTTCATCCTCTTGAGCGAACAGTTGACAAAGGAATACCCCATGGCTTTCCAGCTTCCCGACCTGCCCTATGCCCATGATGCGCTCGCCCCCTCGGGGATGTCCGAGGAGACGCTGAAGTTCCATCATGATCTTCATCACAAAGCCTATGTCGACAATCTCAACAAGGCGATATCAGGGACCGAGTGGGAAAACAGGAATCTCGAAGAGATCGTCCGAGGCACCTATGAGAAGGGTGCGGTGACGCAATCCGGCATATTCAACAACGCCTCCCAGCACTGGAACCACACTCTCTTCTGGGAAATCATGGGGCCTGAGCATCATGCGATGCCCAAGGTGCTGGAAGAGGCGCTGACACAGTCCTTCGGCTCGGTAGCATTGTTCAAGCAGAATTTCGCCCTTGCCGGCGCTTCCCAGTTCGGCTCTGGCTGGGCGTGGCTGGTGATTGATACCGATGGTTCTCTGAAAATCACCCGCACTGAAAACGGGGTCAATCCACTGTGCTCCAGACAGAAGGCGCTTCTTGGCTGCGATGTGTGGGAACACAGCTATTACATCGATTTCCGCAACAAGCGCCCGGCCTATATCGAGAACTTCCTCGATAATCTGGTGAACTGGCAGGCGGTCGCCAGTCGTCTCTGACCTGATTGAACCAATCTGGCCGGCGCCGCTACCTCGTGCGGCCTGTCGGCTCAGGCGCAGCCGGACAGCCGCCGTCCGGCTGCCATTTTGTTCGAGCACCCAGATGCCCTATGTCGTCACCGAAAACTGCATCGCCTGCAAATATATGGACTGTGTGGACGTCTGCCCGGTCGAATGTTTTTATGAAGGCGAGAACATGCTCGTCATCCATCCCGATCAATGTATCGACTGTGGCATTTGCGAGAGCGAGTGCCCCGCCGCAGCGATAAGGCCAGATACGGAGCCGGGACTGCACGTCTGGCTCGACCTTAACCGCCACTATTCCGGCATCTGGCCGCGCGTGCATCAAAAGAGAGCGCCGCCAGACAATGCCGATATCATGAATGGCGCGGCGGCCAAGTTTTCCATTTTTTCGAAAAATCCGGGAGCGGGCGGTTAGCCCGGCGTCGCATGTCTCATAATCTCAAGCTCATCGATGGCGGTGCGGTCAATCACGCGCATCTTCCGCTTAAAGCCTCCGCTACGCCGGCAGTCTCACCACGTGAGTTCAAGGACGCGATGAGCGCCCTCGCCTTCACCGTCGCGGTGGCCTCATCCGCCCATGGGGGTGAGCGGATCGGACGCACGATCACCTCCTTCATGCCGCTCAGCGCGGAGCCACCGCTTCTGATGATCTCCATCGACGCCAGCAGCCGTATGGTCGACCTCGTAGCCGCATGCCGGCGGTTTTCCGTCGCCGCGCTGTCCAGGGGCCAGGAAGAGATCGCCGACGTTTTCGCGGGGAAGGGAAACCTGCCGGATCGGTTTTCGATTGGCCAGTGGGATTCCTGGCCTTCAGGAAGCCCTCGGCTTGCCGGGGCGCTACTCTCCCTTGATTGCGAGCTCGTCGGCTCCGTTGATGCCGCCGACCACATCCTGTTCGTTGGCGCCATCACCGAATCGATCCCGGATCCCTCACGCAAAGCCCTGCTTTGGAGCGATCGCTCCTATACCGGCACCGTGGACGGCACAGATCTATGATGTTGTGAGGCCGCGCCCCTGCCATGCCTAAACGCTCGACAACGCCGGATGTCACAACGCATCCGGCGCGTCTACGTCACGCAGGTTCCGCTACCGCCTTTCCGGCGATTTCCGGCCATAGCCCTTCCGACGCTGCCATTAAGGCCGGCGTCGCGGCGGCCACCCAGGGAACGCCGGCCCCGTGGCGCGTACCGATCCGCACATCAAGACCCGCTTCCCTTGCGAGCACGACACCGCCGGCGATGTCCCACATCGTCGTCAATTTCTGCAAGTGACCGTCGAAGATGCCGCGCGCGGCAAAGGCGAGACCGATCGATGTCGAGCGTATGGATTCCACCACCCAGCCTGCGTGCCTGAGCCCCACATTCAGGGCCGCGACTTCTTCGGCGTCGGCGGCGGCGCTGTCGCCAAGCGACATGACCTGTACGTCCCCGAAAGGCACATGGCGGGCAAGGGGCTTGCCGTTCATGATGAGCCCAGTCCCGTCGGCCGCCGCATAGATATCCCCGAAGATCGGCATGGCGACGACGCCGAGTTCCGGTCGGCCATTACGCACGAAGCCGAGCGAGATGCCCCAGAGCGGCGAACCGCGCAGGAAATTGGCGGTGCCGTCGATCGGATCGATTACCCAGTAGGCGTCATCGGCCACACCGCCCATTTCTTCGCCCAGCACGGTTTCTCCGGGAAAGGCAGCAGCCAGACGGTCGCGGACGAGCCTTTCAACCGTGGTATCGGCTTCCGAGACGAAATCCTGAAAGCCTTTCGTGCGGGTGGCGATGGCGTCGCGCGCCTCGAAAAAGCGAAGGGCAAGGCCCATCGCTTCCTCGATGATGCCGACGGCGCTTTCAAGACGCGCGTTCATCTTACCCATGCCCTGCCCGTCTCGCCGGCGCCGGTCTTCCGCCAACGGGTGAAGGCTTCGACCTCATCGGTCTGGATCGCACCAACGCCAACTTCGGCAAGGGCACCCCAGACGGCTTCGGGATTTGAAAGCGCCCGCGTATCGTTGAAATCGAGGCAATGGGACACATCGAGCGAGTTGATCCACAGGCGGATGTTCTGGCGCTCCATCTCAGCCCGGCCTTCGGCAAGATCGGCGATATCGGTGAATTTCACCTCGATCATCGGCGCCTTCAACGCCTCGATGCGACGCAGATCCTCGGCAAACTTGCCCTTCCGGACCGGGAACATCGGCATATGCGGGATTTTGCCGAACCAGTCGGCATCCAGCACTTCGAAATGGCCGGCCTCAGGATCGATATCGGTCTTTACCAGCACCTGATCCTCGACGCCAAGCCGCAAAACGGTTTCTATCACCTGCGGCAGATCGCGGGTGAATTTCGTGTCGATATTGACGGTGATCCTGCCGCGCGCCTCTTCCAGCAATTCTTCCAGCGTCGGCACGCATTCATCCGTCACGCCGGCTGCATCGCCTCCTGCACCGGCTCTCAGCTTTGCTGCGCGAACCAGCTCGAAGGGCAATTCGCTCACCGTCCCTTTGCCTGTCGTGGTGCGGTCGAGTGTTTCATCGTGAATGACGACCAGCCTGCCATCGGCCGTCGCCTGTGTATCGATCTCGATCATCTCGACGCCAGCTGCAACCGCGGCCCGGACAGAGGCGAGCGAGTTTTCCGCGGTGGCGGTCCAGAAGCCGCGATGGGCAATGGTCAGGATGGCCGGATTGTCGCGCGAGCTGAGCGCAAGCACATTGCAGGAATGGGAGGTCTTACGGGAGGCTGCAAGAGTTTGGTGCATTGTTTCCACTTTCGGACGTTGCAATTACCGGGCTTAAATGCCCCGGATCAGATTTTCCCCATGCCCGCCGCCATCAGATCGTCGCGCAGGATGCGGCCGGCGATGATGAAGACGATGAGCGCGGGGAGAAGCAGGATGAAGGAGACGATCGCGGCGAGCGGCAGCTGCATCGAATAAGGATCAAGATACATGTAGAGCTTGATCGGCAGGGTCTCGACGACGGGTGCGCCGACGATGAAGGACTTGTCGAATTCCTCGAAGCTGCCGATGAAGGACATCAGCCCGCCGGCGAGAAGGCCGGGCACGGCCAGCGGCAATATGATGTGCAGGACGATGCCGGCAGTTCCCGCTCCGAGCGAGCGCGCGGCATGGATGAGATCATCTGGAATGGTCTCCAACGCCGCCGTCATCAGCCGGATCATAAGCGGCAGGGTGCCGACGATCTGCACGAGAATGACCCCGGTTAACGAATAGGCGAGGCCGAATAGAAGAAACACCTGCCCGATGCCGACGGCGACGACCAGCCCCGGAATGATGATTGGTGCCAGAACGAAAATTTCCACCAGCCGTTTCAGCCGAAATGGAAAACGCGCCATGGCCCAGGCCGTGGGCAGCGCAATGGCCGCCGTCAGGAAGGTGACGACGATGGCGATGACGATGCTGTTGATCGCCGCCCGGATGAGGCTTGTGTCGCTGAGAATACCTGCCCAACGCACTGTCGTGTAATCCTTCGGCACGATGAGCGGCGGCGACCATCCATCGGCGATGCTCCAGAGAAACATCAGCGCCAGCGGCAGGGCGATGGCAAGTGTCAGTGCTCCATAAAGCCCGATGGAGACGAATATCCTGTCTTCGGGTGTAAAGGCGCGGCGGCGTGCGATGGCGGGTTCGATGGTAACAGCGCTCATCATGCGTCTCCTCGGGTTTGGCTGGGGCCGATGCGGGATGTCAGTGAATAATAAAGAATGAGCACGCAGATCGCGAAGAGGCTCAGCACCATGCCCATAGCATAGACTTGGTTGAAACGGCCCTGATTGAACTCCTGGATCATCAGCACCGAAAGCGGCCGGGCCGTGGGCGGGCCGACGATGTCGGGGATGGCGTAGGATCCCATGGAGCCGATGAAGGTAAGAAGAATGGCGGCGGTGATGCCAGGCATGGCGAGTGGCACTTCCACGAAGAAAAATGTCTTCAGCCGTGACGCGCCGAGCGTGCGCGAGGCATAACGTATATCCTCGGGAATGGCGGCAAAGGCGCTGGTGATGATCAGCGTCATGAAAGGTATCTGTTTCCAGACACTGGCGAGAATGACGCCGACGCCCCAGTCGTCGCGCACGAGCTTGGGCAGTTCGAGCCCCAGTGGTGCCACCAGCCGGTCGAGGAACCCGCCTCTTTCGAAAACGACGATCACCATGAGGCCGACAATGATCCCGGGCACCGCCATCGGCAGCTTGTAAAGGCCGCTGAACAGTTTGCGCCCGAGAAAGCTCTTGCGGATCAGAAGCGCCAGCGGAACCGAGGCCGCAAGCGAGACGACGACAGGCATGACGCCGTAATAGATGGAGGTCGTCAGACCACGGATCATCGACGGGCGGGTGAAAATCCGCTGGTAGAACATCACCGTTAGGTTGCCATCCTCTTGCCTGAAACTACCGATCAGCGCCGAGATGAGCGGCCCGCCAAAGAAAACGAGAAGATATCCAACACCCGGCGAGAGCAGGAAAAGAAGCTGCGCGCGCCTGTTTCGAAGGAGCCCGGTCATCATGCCGCCTCCCCCGCCATCCTGTCATCGAGAAGATGGACCGAACCGGGAAACTGCAGGGCGACCCTTTGGCCGGCATCGATTAGGGTTTCCGCGCCGGACTGGCTGACCCTTATCTGGCGGCCGCCGATCTCCACCGTATAGAGCGCGTTGGCCCCCATGAAGGAAACGGCGGAAACCGTACCGGCACCGGCCCGATCGGAGCAGATATTGATATTTTCCGGTCGAACCGAAATCTGGACGTTGCCGGCTGCTGCCCGATCCAATGTCACGGACGGGCCCCACGGCAATTGCGCCTGCTGGCCTTCGGCGGAGACCGGCAGAAGATTGGTCTGGCCAAGAAAGCCGGCGGTAAAGGCGTGTTTGGGCGCGCGGTAAAGCTCTAGCGGCGTGCCGATCTCGACCACCCGGCCGGCATTCATGACGACGATCCGGTCCGACATCGTCATGGCTTCGGCCTGATCATGCGTCACATAAAGGCTGGTGGCGCCGATACGGCGATGAAGTTCGGTCAGTTCATGGCGCAGCGTATCGCGGAGTTTAGCGTCGAGGTTGGAGAGCGGTTCGTCAAACAGAAGCAGGCTTGGCTGCATGACGATGGCGCGTGCCAAAGCAACACGCTGTTGCTGGCCGCCGGACAATTGCCGGGGCATGCGATCCACCAGAGCGGTGAGATTGCAAATCTCCAGCGCATGGGCGATGCGCCGTGCCCGCTCATCCTTCGCAACCTTCTTCATCTTCAGGCCGAAACCGAGATTTTTGGCGACCGACATATGCGGGAAAAGCGCATAGGATTGGAAAACCATGGCGATATCACGCGCTTCCGGCGGCGCCTGATCGATGCGCTTGCCGCCGAGGCGGATTTCGCCGCCCGAAGGCTGGCTGATGCCGGTGAGGATGCGCAAGAGCGTGGACTTGCCGCAACCTGAGGGCCCGAGGATGGTGACGAATTCGCCCCGCTCCACGGTGAGCGACACCGGATGAAGCGCGCGGCTCGCCCCGTAATCCTTGCTGATATTGCTTATTTCGAGTTCATTCATGGCGAGCCTCCCTCATATTTTTTGACCAAGGATATCCGGACCGTGCATGCCGCTTGCGGCCGCACGGTCCACCAATCCTGCCGGCGTTACTGGTTGAGGACTTTTTCATCGAGCGCTTCGGCAAGCGCAGTCGACATGTCCCAGAAAGCCGGCATCGACAGGCGCGGATAGACGCTCTGCTGCAACACATGGTCCTGCACGGCCTTCGGCATCAGATCATTGGTGACATCGGCGCGCGGAGAGCGGGAAGCCTTGTTTTCCAGCTTCCAGAGCTGGAATTCCTTGCTCATCGCCATGTCGATCAGAAGCAGCGCGGCGGCGACGTTCTTGGCATTGGCCGGCACGAACATGGCGTCGCCCGAGCCGACCTGGCCCTTTTCCAGAAGTGTGACGCGGAAGCTGTCGGGCAACTGCTTGGTGCCGAGGAAGCTCATGACCTGGTCTTCCCAGACTGTGCCCATGTATAGCTGCTGGTTGTTGATGAGGTTGAGCGTATCGGCATTACCGTTGGTCAGTTCGGCCACGGCCAGAAGACGGCGGTAGTAGTCCCAGACGGGCGTAAGGCACTCTGACTCCATTGCCCAGTCTTCAGCCTGCTGAAGCGTCTGGTTATAATCCGTCAATTGCTTGCGGCAGTCGCCGGTCAGATAATTGAGTGCCACGGAATAGATAAAGCCGCCGCCCGAGCCGCCCTTGGCCGGCAGGGTGACGCCAAGCCGCTTGGGGTTTTTTTCAGCCCAGACGAGAAGGTCCTCGAAGCTCCTCGGCACGTCTTCGGCCTTCACGAAGGCCGAGTCATAACCGATCGCGGTCTGGTTGAGGTGCACCAGCGGGAAGCTGCCGCCATGCGCCTTGCCGAAGATGGTTTCAGCCATTTCCGGATTGTAGTTGGCCATGTTCGGCAGGATTTTCGTGAGCGCAATATTGCCGACGACGTCCTTGGCAGAGAGCAGCGGATAGCTGCCGCCACCGGCGAAATAAGCGTCGACGGGCGAATCCTGCCCTGCCGCCTGTACCGCGATGAGCTGCTGGTTCGCCTGATCGCCCTTCACGTCGCTATAGGCAACCTTGATGCCATATTTGGCTTCGAAACGGGTAATCAGTTCCTTCCACGTATCGGCAAAACTGCCGGCGAAATTATACATCGTCACCGTGCCTTCGGTTTTGGCGACGGGAACGACGACGTCGTAGAAATTGTCGCGCGTGACCTTGGACAGATCGAAGTCGAGGTTTTTCATGTTGCTGTCAGCCGATAGGCATGGCGCTGCCGTCGTCGCCAGCGCAAACGCGGCGATCGCAAGAAATTTCATGCGCATTGAATGGTTCCTCCTGAGGACCCGTTGTTAACCAGCTCCTTATTAATACACTTTAAGTGTAATATTTGTGACAGTCCAGTGAAAAATGCTGTCGCAAACCGATGCTCCATGTTGCCGCGGCCTCGCACAGCCGTTATCCAAATGGCCATGACAACAGATCAGACGCCGCACCAAACCTTCGACCGTCAGCCGCTTGCCAGCGAAAACGAGCGTCTCATTCTGGATATCGTGCGCCGCCAAAGCCCCATTGCCCGCGCCTCGATCACCGGTCACACGAACCTTACGCAGCAATCGGTACACCGGCTGATTGACGGCCTGCTGGAGCGCGGGCTTCTGCGTACCGGCGCACCGCTCAAGGGCACACGCGGCCAGCCGAGCCCGACCATCGAACTCGTGCCGGAAGCGGCCTATTCGCTTGGCATTTCCATCAACACCGACTCCGTGGTGATCTGCATCGCCGATTTCCGTTGCGATGTCATTGTCGAGGAAAAGCTTGACATGCTTCCGGAGGACCGGGAAGAGACGCTCGCGGCCTTGGCGTTGGCGCTCGAACGGCTGCTGGCGGAACACGGCATTCCGCGCGAACGACTACTTGGTCTCGGTTTTTCCATGTCCGGCTTTTTCGTGTCGGAGGACCGCGCCTTCAACGCGCCTGAACCTCTTCGCGACTGGTCGCTGATGGACCTGAAGCCTATCCTTGAGAAACGGTTCCAACTGCCTGTCTGGCTGGAGAACAACGCCACCACAGGCGCGATCGGCGAAAGCCTTCGGGGTGTCGGTTCCTGGTGCCAGACCTTCGCCTATCTGTCCTTCAATTACGGCTTCGGCGGCGGCTTGATCCTCGGCGGGCAACCGTTCTACGGCTTCCATGGCAATGCCGGCGAATTCAGCGGCATATACAGCCCGGATGAATCGCCCAAACGGCCGGCCCTGCAATATCTGATCGCCACCCTGCAGAAAAACGGCGTCGACATTCATTCGATCGAACCACTCTATCAGCAGTTCGACCCCGCATGGCCGGGCGTTGAGGAATGGCTGGACGAGACCATGCCGCAGGTGGACAGGCTGGTGGCGAGCCTTATCGCAGTCCTCGATCCCCAGGCCATCGTCTTCGGCGGACAATTGCCGCGCGCACTTGGCCAGATGATGATCGACCGCACACACATGCCTTCCCAGCGCGAGCACCGTTATGGCGTCGGCCCGAAGGAGGCAAAGCTGGTTCTCAGCGAAACCGTGGGTGATCCCTCCGCAATCGGCGCAGCACTGCTGCCGCTCCGTGTACGCTTTTTCGTTTGATGTGGGTGGTTCGCCCGGTATCCGTTCAACCATGCGGCGATTAAATCGCCCGAGAGATGCGGATATGCCCGGAGGCTCCGGGCATTCTCGTTAACGGCTTTAGCCCTCCGGCAAGACCGGAGCATGCCTGTTATTTCTTGACCGCAACCGCCTCGTTGATCTTGGCGATGTCATCTTCCAGAACCTTGTAGGTCTGATCGAGCGTCAACTCACCGACGATAAGCTGGCTCATGCGCTGCACGATCTGTTGATACATGGCGCTGCCACCCTTGGCGCGTTCGAAATCACGCGCGGCCTGCGGCACGTTCTTTTTGTTGTCGAGGAAGACCTGCATCGCCGCCTTGGCGTTTTCGCTCTTCAGCTTGTATTGCGGATCGGCAATCTCCGCGCCCGTCAGGATGACGTAGTTTTCAGCGATTTCCCGCTGAACCTTTTCGGAGCCGAGGAACTCGATGAAATGGGCCACATCTTCAGGGTATTTGGTGCGCTTGAAGCCAACGATCGCGGTGCCACCAGGCATCGCGTAGCATCCCGCATCGCCGCAGGGAGCATTGATCGCGGTCCATTCGAAGGTGTCGCCGATCTTGTTCTGGAACGGATTGACCATCCAGTTGCCGGCCAGATACGTCACGACATTGCCGTTGACGAACTCGTCACCCATATTTTTGTACTGCGAACCCCCGGCCGCACCCCACATTTCCCTGGGGAAGCTGCCGTTTTGCGTCCATGAGAAGAGATCGGCGATGTATTTTTTCGCCGCATCATCAGGGAAGCTGAACTTGCCGTCCTTCACATAAGTCGAGCCGTAAGAGAAGGCGCCGCCGGAGAAACGGTGGCCGGACCGGTCCATGGTGAAGGGGATCTGCACGCCCGTCGCGTTGGCGACACGGGCGGATGCCTCGACGATCTCGCTCAACTTCGCCGTTGGGCCGGGTAAGGGCTCCCCGGCTTGCTCGAACAGCGTCTTGTTGACGAAGGGCAGGTTCAGCGTCTGCGACGCCATGTAGCCATTGATCGACTTCGGATCGTTGACATTGGGCAGGCGAAGCTGGTCGAGGCTTGCACCATGCAGTTTCGCGAAGGCGTCCGCATCCCTCATGTAAGGCCGCATGTCGAGATAATAGGGCGCGAGCTGCCAGTCGGTGATCTTGGCAATATCGGGGCCCTCGCCCACCGCCAGCTGCACTGGCAGCTGCTTAGAAACGGCATCATAACCCGACGATACGAAATTGATCTTCACGCCGGGATTGGCCGTCTCGAACTCCTTGCTGAGCGCTGCCATGCGCTGCACATAACCCTGATCGTCATCGGTAAAAAGAAATGTGATCGTGCGGGTCTCGGCCTGCGCGGCCGAAAGACCGGCCACAGAGGCAAATACCAGGGCGCTGACACCCGAAAACAATTTCATCATGCTCATCCTCCCAATGAAAACATTTTCATAAATCGAATAAAAGCTCCTCTGCTTACTTCGATTTGTGATGTTTTGCGGCTTGACAGAATAAACGTCAAGCTGTTTGTTCTGGCGAAATTGCACAAATCGACGCCGAGAGGCAAAAACATTTTTGTGAAAATAATTTCATTACCGATCGACGGGAGGCGATCCATTATGCCGGATGGACCATTTACGGCGAACACGTCGGAGCCCACATACACCGTCACGGACGGGGAGACGGTAACCGCCTGGATCGTCTCCGATCTCGTGGAAACATCGTTTCCGGGCACGCCGGCACCGGCGGAAGATCGGGTCAACTACCGTTTCATCAACGGTTTTGTCGATGTCGGCGACCTTCCCTGCCGCAAGGCCTTCCAGCAGACCATGGTTGGCCGCCACATAGCCCCCGATACCGGCTGGCCAGTCTCCCACCTCAACCTGCCCGGTTCCAATCGCCGCGTCGAATTCACCGGCTTCTGGCATGCTCCGACCCATGTGCAGCGCTGGCTGAAGGGCACATTTCGCAGCGAGACTGCACGGAAAGCGCATTTCCGGCTGCGAACCTGTGGCGGCGTTCGCATCTGGGTAGGCGGCGTCGAGCAGGTCCGTTTCGAACCCTTTATCCGCAATGTCGAAAGCAGCCGTGACATCGCGCTCGATCTTGCGGCCGGTGACAACGAGGTCCTGCTTCTCTGCGAGGATCTGGCGGAGCGAGACATCATCTGGTTCTTCGAACTTGAGGTTATTGATCCCGCGCCGCTCACCGTCGTGTTGCCGGTGCCGCTCGACCGGGAAGAGACGAAGCGCCTGGCCGCGCTGGTACGTGACGTGCACCCTGCCCGCGACGTGTTTTCTGGCAGCGCCCTCGAACTCGTCTTTGGCGCAGCGCCGGCAAGCGATCTGCCGGTGCACATCGCCGTCAAAAGCCATGGCCATGAGCGCGCCGCGCTTGCGGAAGTGGATACGGTGCTGAAAGCCGGGCAATCCTCACTGACGATCCCCGAAACAATAGGCATTGCCGACGGGTATCACGGCGTCAGGATCACCCTCGGATCGGGTTCCGGCACTGTCACCCGCGTCATCGACGCCGCCTTCATGCGTGATATCGCGCCGGAAGCATCCTCTAACGACATCAATGAACGGAAGAAGGCGGCGCTTTCCTTCAGCGCCCGTTTCGGCGCCTGGCGCATCGGCCGCGCGCTTGCCATGGTCGCCACCGGCAGCGATGACATCGAGACGATCGGCGGCATCATCGATGCAACGCTGCACTCCATCGACAGGCGCGAAGACTGCTCGGATTTCATCATGATCCCGCTGCTGTGGCTGGTGCGTGCTCATGGGGCCCGGTTGCCTGCAGATATGCGGGCACGGATCGATGCTTCGATCCTCGGTTATCGCTACTGGGTAGACGAGCCCGGCAATGACGTCATGTGGTTCTGGAGCGAAAACCACGTCCTTTGCTTCCACACCAGCCAGCTGCTGGCCGGCGACTATCTGCCGGACGCCACCTTCACCGCGTCCGACCGTACCGGGCGCGAGCAGGCCGCTCTGGCAGCTGAGCGGCTGGAGCGCTGGTTTGACAGCGTCGAGGCGCATGGGTTGGCCGAGTGGAATTCGGCCGCCTATTACCCCGTCGATTTCATCGGCCTTCTCGCCATCGAACATTGGGCGGGGCCGGAACTTGCCGCCCGCGCGCGCCACCAGCTCGATCTCATTTTCGAGATGATCGCGCTGCATACACTGGGCGGCGTTCCCTCCGGTTCGCAAGGGCGGGCTTATGACAAGGAGCTGCGCGCCGGGCCGCTGACGGAACTGGCGCCCTTTGCTGAGGTCGCGTTCGGGAAAGGCTGGCTCAACAGCGGCGTCGCCTCGCTGCCGATGTTCTGCTGCGGAGATTACCTGCCGCCGGCGCATCTTGCCGCCCTCTCCCAGCTGGAAAGCGGCCGTGTGGTCGAAGCCCGGTATGCCCAGGGGCTGGAGCCCGGCAAACTCGTGCTGTTCAAGAACGAGGCCGCCCAGCTTTCCACCGTTGTCGATCACAAGACCGGCCGCAGGGGTCACCAGCAGCACGTCATTGATATCAAGATTGCCGGCCACCCGATGGCGCGACTGTGGGTCAATCATCCCGGTGAAGACGATCCCTGGGGCAGCCAGCGCCCCTCTTATTGGGCGGGGAGTGGCATCCTGCCGCGCGTAGCGCAGCACCGCGATTTGGCGATGCTGATCTTCGATACCGAAGATCACCGCAACGACTGGACCCACGCCTATCTCGGCCGCGACGGGCTGGAGGAGGTGATGATGGAAGACAACTGGCTCATCACCCGTTCCGGCCGCGGCTTCGCGGCCCTTTACGCGACGAACGGACTTGAACCCGTCACCTCTGGTGCCACCGCCAACCGCGAGATTAGATCGCCCGGCCGCCGCGCCGGCTGGATCGGCGTTATCGGCTGCGGTGACGCGCAAGCCTTCGCCGGCTTCCGCGCGAAAATTCTCGCCACACGGGTCACCTTCGATGCCGAAAGCCGACTGCTCGCAGTCACGCCACCCGGCGGGCCAGAACTTACTCTCAACTGGGACGGCGCCTTCACTATCGGCGGACAGGCCATGGCCTTCGACCATGACCAGCCGCAACCGAAAATCACCTTCGACAGCGCCCACCCCGCATCGGGCAGCGCCGCAAAACCCTTCTACTCCTAAGCGGATTTGACAGATGAACCAGCCAAGCATGGAAAAAGACACTCTCAGAACGACCATCGACAATGTCGCCGCCGCCTTCAGCCGCCTCAAAGGCATTCAGGAAGGTCTGGTCAGCGGCAGTTCCGATGGCAAGATCCAGTTCGATGAATGGGATTGGGAAGTGGGTGTTGGCCTCTATGGTTTCCTGCGCCGGGCGCTCGCCGCCAACGACCAGAAGGCATTGGACGACCTCGTGACATGGTACGGCTGGCAGATCGACCGTGGCCTGCCGCCGCGCCAGATCAACAGCTCCGCACCGATGCTGCCGCTCGTCATCCTGACAGAATATGTCGACCGGCCGGATTTCCGCGCGCTGGTGGAAGATTGGGCCGACTGGCTTGTGCATGAATTGCCAAAAACCGAAGATGGCGGCTTCCAGCATGTCGTCAAGGAACGGCTCAATGAGGGGGAGCTCTGGGACGACACGCTGTTCATGGCCTGCCTGTTCCTCGCCCGCGCCGGCGTTGTCTGCAAACGGCAGGACTGGATCGACGAGGCCGTCTACCAGTTCATGATCCATGCGCGCTATCTCTCCGACCCCGTCACCGGGCTCTGGTATCACGGCTGGACCTTCAACGGCCGCCACAATTTTGCGGATGCCTTCTGGGCGCGCGGCAATTCATGGATCACTGTCGCCATCCCCGAACTCTTTGAACTGGTGCCGACACTTGCTCAGAAGGACAAACGTTTCCTCGCCAATGTGCTTTCAAGCCAGGCGCGGTCGCTGAGAAAATATCAGCGTGAAGACGGCATGTTTCATACGCTGCTCGATGACCCGACCTCACCGGTCGAGACGTCGGCGACGGCCGGCATCGCCTATGGCATTCTGCGCGGCATCGAGGCCGGCATTCTCGGTGAAGAGAACCGTCCGCATGCGGAACGCGCGCTGAAGGCGGTGCTCGGCAATATCGATGACGAAGGCGTCGTTCACGGCGTCTCCGACGGCACGCCGATGGGCCACGATCTCGATTTTTACCGCCGCATCCCCAACCTGCCCACGCCCTACGGGCAGGCACTGACGATGCTGCTTCTGATCGACGTTTTTCTGAAAAGGCCAAAGGCATCGTGAGCATCATGAACATCAATCAGGACATCACAGTTGCGGCCAGTGGCCTCGATGCCACGGCGACCATCCAGCAGGCTATCGATGCCGTGTCATCAGCAGGCGGCGGGCGCGTTTCTCTCTCGGCCGGACGACATGTCAGCGCCGGTCTCCGGCTCAAAAGCGGCGTGGAACTGCACCTTGCCGCAGACGCGGTACTCGCCCCCGTTTCCGATTATGACGCTTATGCACTGACCCGGGTTTCAGTGATTGCCGAAGACTCCGATCGCGGCATGATCACCGCCAAGGGCGCAAGCAATATCGCCGTGACCGGTCCGGGCCGCATCGAGGCCGGCGGCGAGAACTTCATCATTGGCGATGATACGGCCATGGGCACCTATATCCCGGCAAAAAAACGCCCACGCGTGATGGTGCTGGAAGCCTGCCGGAACGTGCGCCTTGAAAACCTGAACGTCAGTGGCTCCCCCATGTGGACGCTGCATATGGTCGATTGCGAGGACCTTCATTTCCGCAATCTGCGCATCGAAAACGACCGCCGCCTGCCCAATACGGACGGCATCGTGCTCGATGCCTGCCGTCGTGCGCTGATCGAGGATTGCTTCATCTCGACTGCGGATGACGGCATCTGCCTCAAGACCAGTGCCGGGCCGGATGGCAAGGCAGTGGGCGTGTGCGCCAGTATCGCGGTTCGCCGCTGCACCGTTTCCAGCATGAGCTGCGCGCTGAAGCTCGGCACCGAATCCTTCGGCGATTTCACCAATGTGGTGTTCGAAGACTGCAAGGTGGTGCAGTCAAATCGCGGCATGGGTCTTTTCTCCCGTGATGGCGGCGCCATGCGCAACATCCGCTTTTCACGCATCGAGGCCGAGTGCCATGAAACGCCGGGTGGTTTCTGGGGCTCTGGCGAAGCCGTGACAGTCACTGTCGTTGACCGCCGCCCCGAACGGCAGGCAGGCAGGGTGGACAATCTTGTTATCGAAGATTTGAGCGGTTCGATGGAGGGTGCAATCAACCTCGTATCCACCTCGGCAGCCGGCATTCACAATGTCAGGCTTGCGCGCATCACGTTGGCGCAGGAACCCGGCAAGCTCGGCACCGGCCTGCAATATGACCTGCGTCCCACCAATGCCGATATTGCGCCAAGCGCCGATGCGGCCGGCCGCGCCAATGCCTGGACCCAGGACGCACATGGCCGGATCGTCGGTATGGAGGATTATCCGGGCGGCATGCCCGCGATCTATCTTGAGGGCGTTCACAGTTTTTCGGCTGATGATGTCGCCATCAAAAGAGCAATGCCCTTGCCCGAGGGTTGGAACAGCCAGGAGATCGTCGCGACGGCGAGCTCGGTTGAAGGGAGCAGGTGATGGGAAGTCTGAAACTCGAAAACCTCAACAAGGCGTTCGGCGCCGTTCACGTCCTGCATGATATCGATCTCCAGATCGAAAACGGCGAATTCGTCGTTTTCGTCGGCCCGTCGGGCTGCGGAAAATCGACGCTTCTGCGCATCATCGCCGGTCTTGAGGACGTCACATCTGGCAGCATCGCCATCGGAAATCGCGATGTCAGCGCACTGTCGCCGGCAGAACGCAAGATCGCCATGGTCTTCCAGTCCTACGCGCTTTATCCGCATATGAGCGTGCGCAAGAACCTCGCCTTCGGCCTGGAAAACCTGCGCTTCAAGCGGTCGGAAATCGAAAACCGCATCAACGAGGCGGCGCGTATGCTCGCCATCGAACCCTATCTCGACCGCAAGCCGAAACAGCTTTCCGGCGGCCAGCGCCAGCGCGTCGCCATCGGCCGCGCCATCGTGCGCGAGCCTGACATCTTCCTGTTCGACGAGCCGCTGTCGAACCTCGATGCCGCACTGCGCGTGCAGACACGCGCCGAAATCACCCGGCTGCATCGCGATATCAAGACGACGATGATCTATGTCACCCACGATCAGGTGGAAGCCATGACCATGGCCGACAAGATCGTCGTGCTGCGCGCCGGGCGCATCGAACAGGTGGGCAGCCCGCTTGAGCTTTTCGATAATCCGCGCAATCTCTTCGTCGCCGGTTTCCTCGGTTCGCCGCGCATGAACATCCTCAAGGGCACCATCACCAAAGGCAGCGACGGCAGCATTGCCATCGATGCCGGCCATGGCGTGGCGCTCCCCTGCCTTGTCGATCCCGCAACCGTCAGTCCCGGGCAGGCGGTTCTGGCGGGCATACGACCCTCGCATTTCACCGTCGTGGATGACGGTCTGCCCTTCGAGGTGCAATACCACGAAAGCCTGGGCACCGAGACCTATCTCTACGGCAATATCAAGGGTGTGAAGGACCAGATCATCGTGCATCAGGCCGGCCATTTCGCGCCCGCCTCCGGCGCGGTGCTCAAAATCATGCCGGCACGTGAGAAGGTTCATGTCTTCGATCCCGCCACCGAACTGGCGCTGCCGCGCCTTGCGGGCGAAGGGAGAGGGTAGCATGGCCAATCCGACGCTTGCGAGACTGTCCGACCGTGCGCTCGACGCCGTGATGGCGATTGCCGAAGTGCCGCTCAACTTCATCGAGCGGCTGATCGGCAAAAGGCGCATGCCCTATATCTTCCTGATGCCGAACCTCGTTCTTTTTGGCATCTTCACCTTCCTGCCGATTGCGATTGCGGTCGGTTATGCCTTCACCGGCGGCACCGAACTTTTGATCACCGACCGCCCCTTTGTCGGTTTGGAGAATTTCGGCAAGCTGCTGGATTGCCAGAGCTATATGGACCCGGGAAGCTGCCGGGAATCGCTGTTCTGGACGGCAATCTGGAACACGCTTTGGTTTGTCGGTTTGAATGTCATCGCCACGTTGCTGGTCGCGCTCGTAACCGCCCTCATCCTCAACAGGGCGATAGCCGCGCGCGGTTTCTTCCGCGCCATGTTCTTTTATCCCGTCCTGCTGTCGCCCGTCGTCATCGGCCTCATCTGGAAATGGTTTCTGGACCGCAACGGCCTGCTCAACGCCTTCTTCCAGATGCTGGGCGTGCCGCCGGAAATCTTCCTGCTGGATGTCGGCTGGTCGCGCTTTTTCGTGGTGGTCGTTTCGGTCTGGTTCCACATGGGCTTTTATACGCTGATCCTGCTCGCCGGCCTTCAGGCCATCCCGAAGGATCTCTACGAAGCCGCCGCCATCGATGCCGCCTCGCCCCGGCGCACGCTTTTGCGCATCACCCTGCCGCTTCTCGGCCCCAACCTGCTCGTCGTGCTCATCCTGTTGATGATCCGCTCGGTGCAGATATTTGATGAAGCCTGGGTTTTGACGAATGGTGGCGGGCCAGGCACGGCCAATACGTTTGTGGTGCAATATATCTACCAGATGGCCTTCGGCAGCGATCTCAGGCTGTTTGGCCTCGCATCCGCCGCATCGGTGCTGATGGGCCTTGTGCTTCTTGCGCTCACCCTCGTGCAATTGCGTCTCGGCAAAAAGATGGAGTCCTGACCATGTCCAATGCCGTCTCTTTCCTCACGCGCACCCGCCGTCCCGGCCGGATCGGCCTCACCGATATCCTCTCCTGGGTCTGGCTCATCGGCGGCACACTTGCCGTCCTCATCCCGGTTGTCTGGGCCGCAATGTCATCGCTGAAACCGGAAGCCGAGATCACGCGGTTTCCGCCAAGCCTCCTGCCGCGCGCTGCCGTGCAAGTGGAGGTTCAGGGCTACGACAGGCCGCTCAGCCTGTGGAAGGCCACCATCGACGGCGCAGAGCGTGAGATGGCCATGGTCCGCCGCATCGGCCTCAAAGCCCAGATGGTGGACCCAGCCAATCCGGGCCCGCCAACAAGCGTCGACACACGGGAAATAACGCCGGTTCAGAAGCTGACCATCGCGACGGAGAACTTCACCGATCCCCTGACACAGTTCAGCTTCCTCACCTTCCTCAAGAACTCGGTCTTCGTCACCGTCGTCGCAACGGTCCTGACGCTGATCGTCAACGCCATGGCAGCCTTTGCGCTCTCCAAATACCGTTTCCGTGGCGAAAAGGCGATCTTCGTGCTGATCATCTCGACGCTGATGATCCCGCTCACCGTCGTCATGGTGCCGGCCTATCTCGTCATCGTCGGTGTCGGTCTCGTCGATAATCTCTGGGGTGTCATCATTCCCACCGTCGCGACACCGACAGGCTTTTTCTGCTCCGGCAATATATGCTGACCATCCCCGACGAACTGATCGAGGCGGCGCGCGTCGATGCCGCCAGCGAATTCCGCATCTTCTGGCGCATCATCCTGCCGCTGACGGCCCCGGCGCTCGCGGTTCTCGCCATATTCTCGGTTTTGTGGCGCTGGAACGACTTCCTCTGGCCGCTAATCGTTCTCAGCAGCCGTGAGAATTTCACGCTGCAGGTGGGGTTGAACGCCTTTCAGGGCGAGTTCTCTGTGCAATGGCACTATATCCTCGCCATGACCTTCCTCAGCCTGGCACCCGTCACGGTCGTGTTCCTGTTCCTCCAGCGCTACATCACGACAGGCATCGCCGGAACGGGAATGAAATAGCGGCTTCGCAGGCATTCGCAACGAACGCCACAGAAAGAAAAAGGGAGATGTTGTTTGCAACATCTCCCCTTTCGTTCATTTGGTGACGCGATGATCAGTCGTCGGAGCCCATCGCATCGTAAGAGTCGCGCTCGCCGGCGATGATGGCGCGCTTGCCGACATGGTTGGCAGGTCCGACAATGCCTTCCTGCTCCATTCGCTCCACCAGCGAGGCGGCGCGGTTATAGCCCACCGAAAGGCGGCGCTGGATATAGGAGGTCGAGCACTTCTTGTCGCGCATCACGATTTTGACGGCCTTTTCATAGAGGTCATCGCTGTCGTCGTCGCCCATCGAGGTCTTGTCGAAGACAGCCGTATCCTCTTCCGCCTCTTCTTCCGCTTCCTCGGCATCTTCCGTGACCGTGCCCAGATATTCCGGACGACCCTGCGTCTTCAGATGCGCCACGACCTTTTCAACTTCCTCGTCGGACACGAAGGGGCCGTGAACACGGGCGATGCGGCCACCGCCCATCATGTGCAGCATGTCGCCCTGGCCGAGCAGATGCTCCGCCCCCTGCTCACCAAGAATGGTGCGGCTGTCGATCTTCGAGGTGACCTGGAAGGAGATGCGGGTCGGGAAGTTGGCCTTGATCGTGCCCGTGATGACATCGACCGAGGGACGCTGGGTTGCCATGATGAGATGGATGCCGGCGGCGCGCGCCATCTGCGCCAGACGCTGGATCGCACCTTCGATCTCCTTGCCGGCGACCATCATCAGGTCGGCCATTTCATCGACGATGACAACGATATAAGGCATCGCCGTCAGGTCCATTTCCTCCTGCTCATAGACCGCTTCGCCAGTGGCGCGATCGAAGCCGGTCTGGACATTGCAGAACACCGTCTCGCCCTTAGCACGGGCAGCAGCGGCCCTTGCATTGTAGCCATCAATATTGCGCACGCCGAGACGCGACATCTTGCGGTAGCGGTCTTCCATTTCACGCACCGCCCACTTCAACGCCATCACCGCCTTTTTCGGATCGGTGACGACAGGCGTCAGGAGATGCGGAATACCGTCATAGACCGAGAGCTCGAGCATCTTCGGGTCGACCATGATCAGGCGGCATTCTTCCGGCTTCAGGCGGTAGAGCAGCGACAGAATCATGGTGTTGATGGCGACGGACTTGCCCGAACCGGTGGTACCGGCCACCAGAAGGTGCGGCATCTTCGCAAGTTCGGCGATAACCGGTTCGCCGCCGATGGTCTTGCCGAGGCAAAGGGCAAGCTTCTGGCGTGTCTCGGCGTAATCCTGCGCCTCGATCAGTTCGCGCAGGTAAACCGTCTCGCGCACCGGGTTCGGCAGCTCGATGCCGATGACATTGCGGCCGGGCACGACCGCAACGCGAGCCGAGAGCGCCGACATGGAGCGCGCGATATCGTCAGAGAGACCGATGACACGCGAGGACTTGACGCCAGGGGCGGGCTCGAATTCATAGAGCGTGACGACAGGACCAGGACGGACATCGATGATCTCACCCTTGATGCCGAAATCCTCGAGCACGCTTTCGAGTAGACCGGCGCTCTGTTCCAGGGCTTCCGGTGTCATGGTCGTGGTCTGCTGGACGCGGGCTTCCTGCAGGAGGTCAATCGAAGGATACTCATATTCCCCATCGGCGAAGACAGGTGCTTCACGGAACATGGGCTGAGAGGACTGGATAGGCGCTCGCGGCGTAAAACGCGGCTCGGCAACGATCCTTTCGACCGGCTGAATCTGCTCAGCAAGCTGCTGCGGCGCGACAGCCATGGCAGCTTCCGCTATCGGCTGCGACGTGAACTCCTGTTCGGGAGCCACGCCGGCGGCTGGAATGAATGCCTGCCGCACGCCGATTTCCCGATAGAGCCGGATGGCGTTGCCGCCGGGTACGGTGACAACCGGTGGCTCGGCCGAAAGGATGACCGGGGCGGCTGCGGGCGAGACGGGAGCGACAGCCATTGCGGATGAAGGCCCTGTCAGAACGGTGTTTACAGGCGCCGGAGCTGCGGGCGCCGAAACGGAAAATGCGCTCCGCACCTCGGCGGTAAGAGCTTCAGCCGCATCGCCGGGCAGATCAAGCGTCATCACTTCCCAGAACAGCTCATCCGGCAGATGGGCGGCAAAGGCGGGAATGGAAGTCTGCGTCTCAGCTTCCGGCTGCGCGGCAGGTTGCGGCTCAATCGTCTGCGGCGCTGCGGGTTCCGCATCGGGCGCGGCAGACGTCGATGAAGATGGATCCCGCACGGCTGCGGCAGCCTCTTCCGCCTGTTTACGGGCAAGCTCCAGCCGCAATTTGTAAGTCAAGGCGCGAGCACCGCGCGCGTCGGGCGGCTGCGGCAGAAACGGCATGCGCGGCGGCGCAATGCGTTGCTCGGCCGGCTTCTCGGCGGGCTGGGGTGCCGGCGCATCCTGGCGAACCGCCGTCTCGGGCTCTGCGGCAGCCGGTACGGAGGCAGCGGGCGCCTCCTCGTCCGGGATATTCGGCGTCTCCACCGGCATACGCCGGTTAAAGACGCTCTCCGGCGTGCGGGTAAAGCGGACATTCGGGCCAAGCACGAAGGCATTCTGCCACCCGGGCATCTCGGCACGGCCTTCGATGGCATCGGCTGCGATCACGTCAGCATTCTGCCGCGGCGCTGCACCTGCAGCCGTCACGATCGTCCGCTGCCCCGAAGGCGTCTGGACACCTGCATGACGGGCGTTTTCGCTCCCCTCCCCTACGCTATTGGACGAATTCTGAAATCTGGATCGGGAGAAGCTCATGGCAGCGTGCACACTCATCATAAACGTACATATTTCGGTCTCCTTGAAATAAAAAATAAAGGTTAATTACCCCTTTCCAAACGGGGTCGTACCGACGGATTTTCAACCGCTCCACAGGTTCGCAGCGCCATCCGCTGCCTCGCAAAACACATATCAAACGCTTGGTTTCATTCGGTTATGTCGAGTTTTCCGCCGTGAATTCGCCGCTGATGGCGGACTGGAGAACCGAATTTTCCGAGACGGGGCATATTGTTTCCGCAAAGCTCTCCGCAACGTAAAATCATTGCTGTAAAGGGCGCGAATTAACGTGGACACTGCCGAGGTTGCAGCCTTAAGATCGGCGCGCCGCGGGCCAAGCGGAAAAGCCCGCCTCGCCCTCATTCCGGAGTGAAATTCATGTCGCCTGTCCAGCTTTCCCGCCGCTCGCTTCTCAAGACCTCGCTCGTGCTGGCCGCAACCACGGGATTGGCGGGAATTACCGTCGCACAGGAGAAATTTGGCGGGCGACTGATCGTCGCGGCCGATTCGGAACCGAAAAACCTCAATCCGGCCATCGTTGCCTCCAACGGCGTGTTTTACATCGCCAGCAAGATCGTCGAGCCCCTGGCCGAGGCCTCCTTTAACGGCACCGACGGGCTGGAGCCGCGACTTGCGACGGAATGGCAGGGAGCCGATGACGGGCTCAGCGCCACCTTCAAGCTGCGCGAGGGTGTGACATGGCATGACGGCAAGCCATTCACCTCGGCGGACGTTGCGTTTTCGGCGCTTTCCGTCTGGAAACCGCTGCAAAATCTCGGGCGGCTGGTCTTTGCCAATCTCCAGACGGTGGAAACGCCTGATGACCACACGGCGATTTTCCGCTTTTCCAAACCCACGCCGTTCCAGCTCATCCGCAATGCGCTGCCGGTGGTTACCAGCGTCGTGCCGAAACACCTCTATGAAGGTACCGACATCGCCACAAATCCGGCCAATACTAAACCGGTGGGCACTGGGCCTTTTGTCTTTTCCGAATATAAACCTGGCGAATATTACCGCCTGACGCGGAACCCGAACTATTGGGGCAAGGGTCAGCCGCAGCTCGAGGAAATCATCTATCGCGTCCTTCCCGATCGGGCCGGCGCGGCCTCTGCGCTGGAGGCCGAAGAAATCCAGCTTGCCGCGTTTTCAGCCGTGCCGCTAGCCGATCTCGCCCGCATCGCCAAGGAGCCCGGCATAAAGGTTATTGCGGATGGCTATGAGGCACTGACCTATCAGCTGGTGGTGGAAATCAACCATCGCCGCAAGGAACTGGCGGATCTCAGAGTCAGAAAGGCGATCGCGCACGCCATCGACAGGAAATTCGTCATCGACAAGGTCTTTCTCGGTTACGCCACTGCATCGACCGGCCCCGTACCGAAGAATGCGCCGGAATTTTACACTGATGACGTTGAGACCTATGATTTCGACGTCGCCAGGGCCAACGCTCTTCTGGATGAGGCGGGTTATCCGCGAGGTGCGAACGGAACACGTTTTTCGCTGAAGCTTCTGCCCGCGCCCTACTTCGATGAGACCCGCCAATTCGGTTCTTATCTGCGGCAGGCGCTTCAGGAAATCGGGATTGATGCAGAACTGGTAAACAATGACGCCGCGGCGCACCAGAAGGCCGTTTACACCGACCACGCCTTCGATCTCGCCATCGCGCCGCCGGTGTTCCGCGGTGATCCGGCAATATCGACCACGATTCTGGTCCGTTCCGGCATTCCGGCCGGCGTCGGCTTCTCCAATCAGGGCGGCTACGAGAACAAGACGCTGGACGAATTGATCGACAAGGCGGCGATAACAGTGGATGCCGCCGCGCGCACGGCGCTTTACAAGGACTTCCAGAAGCAGGTCACGGCCGATCTGCCGCTGATCAACGTCGCCGAGTGGGGTTTCATCACTGTGGCGCGCGATACGGTCAAACATGTCGCCAGTAATCCTCGGTGGGCGGTGTCCAACTGGGCGGATACGGCGGTGGATACCTGAGGCAACACCATGAGACGTGCGGCGAAATTGCTGCGGCGAAGGGCATTCACCGCCATTCCGGTGCTGCTTATCGTGCTCGTCTTCACCTTCCTGCTGCTTGAAAACGCATCGGGTGACGCGGTCGACGCCTATCTCGTTTCCATCGGCGGCGGCGATGCCGGGCTGCGCGATGCGCTGCGTGAACAATATGGTCTGAACGGCTCCGTGCTGGCCCGTTTCTGGCTCTATGCGAGTTCGGTGCTGCGGCTTGATCTCGGCTGGTCGCTTGCCTTTGACCGGCCTGTGCTGGGGCTGATCCTGGAAAGGCTGTCGAACACGCTTCTTCTGATGGGCAGTGCGACAACGCTCGCCTTCATCCTCGGCACAGCACTCGGCATCGTGGCGGGCGCGCGTCCGGGCGGGGCGACAGACCGCGCGCTTTCCACACTCTCACTCGCGCTTTACGCCACGCCCGGCTTCTGGCTTGGGCTCGTGCTCGCCATCGTCTTTGCGGTGAAATTCAGATGGCTGCCTACCTCCGGCATCGAAACCATCGCTTCGGGCAAGCACGGCATGGCGAGGGCGGTTGATATCGGCCGCCATCTCGTGCTGCCGGTCGCCAGTCTCGGGCTGATCTATCTTGCGCTTTTCCTGCGCGTGATGCGCACCGCCATGGCGGCGATCTGGCCATTGGATTTCGTGCTCTTCGCCCAGTCCAAGGGGCTTTCAAAACGACGGATCGTGCTACGCCACGTCGCCCGCAACGCCGCCCTGCCGCTTGTCACCGTGCTTGGCCTGCAGGCGGCCACCATGCTGGGCGGCAGCGTGGTCATCGAAAGCGTTTTTGCCATTCCCGGTTTTGGCCGGCTGGCGCAGGAGGCCGTCACTGGCCGAGACGCCCCGTTGTTGATGGGCATCATCCTGACGAGCGCGGTTTTTGTCATCCTCGTCAACCTCTCCGTCGACATTGTCCATTCCGTGCTCGATCCGCGCATTGGCAGCGGGGAACAAGGCGCATGAGTTTCGCTTTCCGGCTCCTGCGCAGTTTCGAAGGCATGACGGGAACCGTCATACTGGTGCTGCTTTCCCTGACGGCGCTTGCCGCACCCGCCGTCTTTCCAGGTGACCCGCTGGCCATCGTTGGCGAACCGCTGATTACGCCTTTTACGGATGCGGCCCTACCGCTCGGCACCGATCGGCTGGGCCGCAACGTGCTGGCCGAGCTCGCCCATGGTGCGCAGGCCTCCCTGCTCGTCGGCATAGGCGCCGCCGCAGCCGCGCTGATTATCGGCACCGTCATCGGCACCATTGCCGGATTTGCCGGCGGCGTTGTGGACGAAGCATTGATGCGCGTCACCGACGCCTTCCAGATCGTCCCGAACTTCCTGCTAGCGCTAGCCTTCGTCAGTACAATCGGCCCCTCCATGCCGATTGTCATACTCGCCATTGCGCTTGGCGCATGGGCGGATCCGGCGCGGTTGATGCGGGCGCAGGTCTTGAGCATCCGCGAGCGCGATTATGTTCAGTCCGCCCGCGCCATCGGCATGCACCCGCTTGAGATCGCATTCAGGCAGATCCTGCCAAATGCCCTGCCGCCGGTCATGGCGCTTGCCGCCATCATCGTCGCCGCGGCCATTCTGACCGAAGCCGCCCTATCCTTCCTCGGGCTCGGCGATCCCAATATCGTTACCTGGGGTTCGATGATCGCAGAAGGACGCAATGTCCTTCGCTCGGCCGCGTTTCTGTCGGTCATTCCCGGCATCGGCCTTCTGGTTACGGTTCTCGGCGTTTATCTTCTTGGTGAAGGCATCAACAAGGCGATGGCGACAGGGAGGCGAGCGCCATGAGCGGAAATGCACTGTGCCGGATCGACGACCTCAGCGTTTGGTATGCGGCAAGAGATGCGCCGGCGTTGCAGAATGTCTCGCTGACGATCCGGCAAGGCCAGAGGCTGGCGATCATCGGCGAAAGCGGCTCGGGGAAATCGACGCTCGGCAAGGCGATTGCGGGGCTTCTTCCCGGACATGCGAAGGTTTCCGGTGATATTTCGTGGAGTCGCGACAGCCTGTTCCACGGCAGGCCGCTGCCAGGGCGGGATATCGGCACGATCTTTCAGGACACCGGCGCAACGCTGAATCCGGTTCTCGCCATCGGCGAACAGGTGGCGGAAGGGGCTGTCCGGCATCTAGGCCTCTCATGGCGGCAAGCGCGCGATCTTGCCCGCGATCTTCTGGAGCGGGTTCGGCTGCCGCACCCTTCCCACCTCGTCCGGGCCTATCCGCACCAGCTCTCGGGCGGCCAGAGGCAACGCGTGACGATTGCCGCCGCCATTGCAGCCAGTCCTTCAATCCTGATTGCCGATGAAGTCACGAGCGCGCTCGATACGGTTAGCCAGGCCGCCATCGCCACGCTGCTCGACGATCTGGTGCGGCAGGAAAACAAGACGCTGGTCTTCATCACCCATGATATCGGCCTTGCATCCAGCCTTGCCGACGAGATTGCCGTTCTGCGCGCGGGATTGCTGGTGGAACATGGCCCGACGAGGCGGGTGCTGTCCGCACCCGTCCATGACTATACGCGTGCGCTGCTTGCCGATTACCTCGATCTGTCCACGCCGCCGCTGGTCAGCGAGGCCGCGTCATGAACGATGCCCTGCTCACCGTCGACGGCTTGTCCAAGACCTACCGCACCGGCGCAAGAAGGGTGGCGGCGCTCTCCGACATCTCTTTTTCGCTTCGGCCCGGTGAGACGCTGGGACTTGCCGGTCCCTCCGGCTGCGGAAAATCCACGCTTGCGCGCATTCTCATGCGATTGATTCCGGCCGACGAAGGCACGATCCTTTTCAGAGGCCACAATTGGCTGACACTGGACGGCGGCAAGCTTCGCGCCGCCCGCCAGCACATGCAGATGGTGTTTCAGGATACGCATGGCGCTTTCAATCCACGCGCCAGCGTCGAAGATGCCATCGGCGAACCGTTGCGCATTCATCGCACAGTCGCAAGACGCGAGCGTGCGGCGGAAGTCCGCCGCCTTCTCGACCGCGTTGGCCTGCCCGCCAGCTATGCCGGCCGCTCGGTCTTCGAGCTTTCCGGCGGCCAAAGGCAGCGCGTCGGGATCGCACGGGCGATTGCGCTCAAGCCGTCGCTTCTCATCCTGGACGAAGCCGTCTCCGCGCTCGATGTTTCGGTTCGCCGGCAAATCCTTGAACTGCTGGTGGAAATACAGCGCGAGACGGCTGTTTCCTGTATTTTCGTCTCCCATGATCTCGCGGTCATTCGCGCCGTCTGCCACCGCGTCGCCATCATGGAAGCAGGAAGGATCGTTGAAATCGGCCGGACAGGAAATATCGTCTCGGCGCCGCAATCCTCGACCGCCAGAACCCTGATCGACGCCGCACCGCGCCTGACCATCACCACGTAAGGAAAAGACATGCACGCTCCGGATTATGCATTGCTGCTCGACCCACCCGCTTTTCCTGCCGAGCGTTATGCTGCCCTTGCCGACCGGCTGGCCGCGCTGATGAGCACAAGCAACGACGTGCTGCTGATACAGGCGGAAGCCGTGCTGGCGCTCGAAGCCGCAGCCACCAGCCTTGCGCGACCAAGCCTGAAAGCGCTCAACATTGTCACCAGCCCTTATGGTACGTGGTTTGGCGGCTGGCTGGAAAAGGGCGGCGCGACCGTGCGCAATCTGACCGCCAGCCCGGCAAGGCCGGTCACCCTGGAGGAAGTGGAACGGGCGCTGGACGAAGGGCCGGATTTCGACCTTCTCGCCATCGTCCACGCGGAATCGGCAAGCGGCATCCTCAACCCCCTGCCCGCCATCGCCGCGCTCGCCCGGGAACGGAGCATCGTGACCCTTGTGGATGCCGTCGCGTCCATTGGCGGACATGCTTTCGACGTCGACCGTTTAGGTATCGATATCGCCGTCATCGGCCCGCAAAAGGCGCTGGCCGGCCCGGCCGGCATTTCCGCCATTTCCGTCAGCGAAAGGGCCTGGACGCTTCTTTCGCATGACGGCGCTCCTGACAACTCCATGCTCTCGCTTATGGACCAGAAAAAACTCTGGCTCGATGCCGGTCGCGGCGCACTGCCCGGAACGCCCGCCCCGCTGGAGTTTTACGCGCTGGAGGCCGCCCTCGACAGGATCGAGTCAGAAGGGCTGGCATCCGCCAATCGACGCCACAAAACAGCAGCGACGGCCACCCGAAACGGCCTCAGGGCGCTTGGCATTCCAACCTGGGTGGAAGAGGCGCACGCTTCCGCCCTCGTTTCCACGGCGATCCTGCCGGATACCCTCGAAGCCAGGGCATTCCTCGCGGCTGTGTCCCAGAAGCAAGGAGCGGACATTTCCGGTGGCGTCGGCCCCGGCGCGGAACGGTTGATCAGGCTTAATCACACCGGTCGGAGAGCGCATCGGGATGCGGTGAAAGCCAATATCCTGGCCTTCTCCGGCGCCCTGAAAAGCCTCGGCCACGCTGCAAATACCGATTTCGCGCTGGAAGCCGCAGAAAAAACCTATTCAGACGCACCTGCGGATGGCGCTTGACGGTGTCGAAGAACATTCATTGCGCAAAATCCGCTCGCGATGGAACGCCGCTCACGACATTGTTGTTAAAAATGGTAGACAAATTCCTCCGCCAATCTTGACGAAATCATGGTAACGCGCGAAACTTAACGCTACGTTAACTCGCATGAAGAAGGGAAACGGCCATGGTAGCAGGGTTCAACATGCTCTCCTTTGACCTCTTCGGCATCGGCCGAAGGATGCCCGTCGTCAATGAGCGGGTGGAGACCGAGTTTCAGGACAAAACACCGCGCAGACCCGACGACGAATCGCAAGATGACGATCGCGATCAGGAATATGAACTGTTTTTCTGGTCGCTTTACCCCGTGATCTGAGCGTCTCCCGCACGCTCCAAGCCATCGACACATTGACCCTCCGTGGCATCATGATGCGGGGCGCGTGATAGCGTTGGTCGGTCCGTAGACCTCAATATTTCTAGTTTACCGTTAAAAGAAACGAAAGCGGCCCCGAGGTTGTCCTCGGGGCCGCATAGTCTTGTGATGGCTGTTAGTGGTTGTCGCGCGGCAGGCCCTTGGTCTGGGCGATGCGCTGATACTTCACGGCAGGTTCCAGGACCGCGCCGGTTTCCATCTGGCTGACGATGCCGCGCTGGATTTCCTGCCATGGCGTCTGGTGGTCAGGGAACTTGTAACCGCCCTGAGCCGTCAGCGCTTCATAACGCTTGGCAAGCTCTTCTCCTGAAATCAGGATATCCGCCTTGCCGCGGCCCACATCGATGCGGACGCGGTCGCCTGTCTGCAGAACGGCAAGGCCGCCACCTGCTGCTGCTTCAGGGGAAGCATTGAGGATGGACGGGCTGCCCGAAGTGCCTGACTGACGACCATCGCCGATGCAGGGCAGCGAGTTGACGCCTTCCTTCAGCAGATAATCCGGAGCGCGCATGTTCACGACTTCTGCCGCGCCGGGATAACCGATCGGGCCGGCACCGCGCATGAACAGCATGGTGTTGGCGTCGATCTTCAGCGACGGATCATCGATGCGGTGATGATAGTCTTCCGGACCGTCGAACACCACGGCACGTCCTTCAAAAGCTTCGGGATCGTTCGGGTTGGAAAGGTAACGGTTGCGGAACTCTTCCGAAATCACACTCGTCTTCATGATGGCGGAGGAGAACAGGTTACCGCGCAGAACGCGGAAGCCGGCGCGCTCCTTGAGCGGCTGTTCATAGGGGCGAATGACCTTTTCGTCCTCGATGATCGCGCCACGGCAGTTTTCGCCGATGGTCTTGCCGTTGACCGTCATGGCATCTTCCATGATCAGCCCCTGGGTCATCAGCTGGTTGACGACAGCAGGAACGCCGCCGGCATGGTAATAATCCTCGCCGAGATACTCACCGGCCGGCTGCAGGTTAACGAGCAGCGGTACGTCTTCACCATAGGTCTGCCAGTCATCCACTGTCAGCTCGACGCCGACGTGACGTGCAAGGCCGTTCAGGTGGATCGGCGCGTTGGTGGAGCCGCCAATCGCCGAGTTGACGCGGATGGCGTTGATGAACGCATCCTTTGTCATGATGTCCGATGGCTTCAGGTCTTCCTTGACCATTTCGACGATACGCAGACCGGTGAGGTAGGAGACTTCCTGACGATCACGGTAAGGCGCCGGGATGGCGGCGGAGCCGGGAAGCTGCATGCCCAGCGCCTCGGCAAGCGAATTCATGGTCGTCGCCGTGCCCATGGTGTTGCAATAGCCGGTCGACGGAGCCGAGGAAGCGACAAGCTTGACGAAGCCCTGATAATCGATCTCACCCTTCGCCAGCAGTTCACGCGCCTTCCAGACGATGGTGCCGGAGCCGGTGCGTTCACCGCGGAACCAGCCGTTCAGCATCGGGCCGACGGAAAGGGCGATGGCCGGAATGTTGACGGTGGCCGCCGCCATGAGACAGGCAGGCGTGGTCTTGTCACAGCCGATGGTCAGAACGACGCCGTCGAGCGGATAGCCATAAAGCACTTCCACGAGGCCGAGATAGGCGAGGTTACGGTCGAGACCTGCGGTCGGCCGCTTGCCGGTTTCCTGGATCGGGTGAACCGGAAATTCGATGGCGATGCCGCCAGCTTCACGGATACCTTCGCGCAGGCGGTTTGCCAGTTCCAGATGGTGACGGTTGCAAGGAGAAAGGTCCGAACCCGTCTGCGCGATGCCGATGATCGGGCGGTCGGACTGAAGCTCGGCCTGGCTCAGACCGAAGTTCATGTAACGCTCGAGATAAAGCGCGGTCATATCCGCATTTGCGGGGTTGTCGAACCAGGCGCGTGAGCGAAGCTTGCCTTGTGTTGCAGGCAGTTTGTCGGATGTAGTCATGATGCAGGTCTCCAGCCGGAAGTGGCCAACGGTAAAATATTACGAAATGCGACAAGCTTATGTTGTGCGCAAGGAAAATGGAATCAGCTTTCGGAGAACACGCATAACCGACAGAGCAGCGCCAGACGAGTGACCTGAAGCCGTTCTTCGGATTTAGCCGAATATTTTTCGGTATTTATGGTGATACCGGTGTCGCGCAACGGCCTCTCCCTCCCATGCCTTTCGGGAATGCGGCTAGCTCTTCGGCTCCGCGCTCCGCCTTTTATAAAGTCTCTTTATTTGTATTACTATTAGAGACAATCGCCTTCTGTCAAGTCGCCTCTGAGGCCACGTCAAGCCAGTTCCGCGAGCGGAAAAATGGGGCTTTCTTTCGTTCAACCCATTGATTCATAGTATTTTATGGCGAAAATTCACCGCAGTTCACCGAAGCCAAATTGCGGAAAGGCTAAAAAATCGCTTTTCAAGAGTATTACTATATGCTCATAGTGATCGCGTCACGCTGACATCATCTCTGGGAGGATTAAGATGAGAAAAGCTCTCGCGACAGTTACTGTCGCCGTTTCGCTGTGCCTTGCATCAAGTGTTTCCGCCAAATCGCTTACCGTCGGCTTCTCGCAGATCGGTTCGGAATCCGGCTGGCGCGCGGCTGAAACCACCGTTACCAAACAGCAGGCCGAGAAGCGCGGCGTCACACTTAAGTTCGCCGACGCGCAACAGAAGCAGGAAAACCAGATCAAGGCCGTTCGCGGCTTTATCGCGCAGGGCGTCGACGCAATCCTGATTGCACCGGTCGTCGCAACGGGCTGGGATGCTGTCCTGAAGGAAGCCAAGGAAGAGAAAATCCCTGTCATCCTGCTCGATCGCCAGATCGAGGCTCCCGATGATCTTTACCTGACCGCAGTTACCTCGGACCAGGTCCACGAAGGCAAGGTTGCCGGTGACTGGCTGGTGAAGGACGTCGGTTCCAAGGATTGCAAGGTGGTGGAATTGCAGGGCACGACCGGCTCCTCGCCCGCCATCAATCGCAAGAAGGGCTTCGAGCAAGCCATCGCTTCGCACGCCAATATCAAGATCGTCCGCTCGCAGACGGGTGACTTTACCCGCACCAAGGGTAAGGAAGTGATGGAAAGCTTCATCAAGGCCGAAGGCGGCGGCAAGGACATCTGTGCCGTCTACGCCCACAATGACGACATGGCCGTTGGCGCGATCCAGGCGATCAAGGAAGCCGGTCTCAAGCCCGGAACCGACATCAAGGTCGTGTCGATCGACGCCGTGCCTGACATCTTTAAGGCCATGGCAGCCGGTGAAGCCAACGCCACCGTGGAACTGACGCCCGACATGGCCGGCCCGGCATTCGACGCGCTCGAAGCCTATCTGAAAGACAAGAAGGCTCCGGCGAAGTGGATTCAGACCGAATCCAAGCTCTACACGGCATCTGACGACCCGATGAAGGTCTACGAGGCGAAGAAGGGCCTGGGTTACTAAGCCATTCCTTGCAGAAACGGCGCGTGGATTGCGCCGTCTCTTTCTGTTGAGGAGAGCGAAACCTCTCCGATCCAGTCTGCAGAATGATCTCGTATGGAGCGAGCGCATGCCACTTGTTTCTTCTCCCCGTCCGGGGAGAAGTCCGCGGCAGCGGGATGAGGGGGCAAGCCTGGAGATGTCAGAAGAGCTTGCCCCTTCATCCGACCCTTCGGCCCACCTTCTCCCCGGCGGAGAGAAGAAATAAGCCGCTCCCTGCCGATTGCTCTACCAAAACCCATTGCAATACGGAAACTGCTCAATGTCCGAAACGGCACCACTTCTGGAAGCACGCGCCATCGGCAAATCCTTTTTGGGGATCACGGCGCTGGATGGCGTCGACTTTGCGCTTGGGCACGGCGAAATCCATGCCCTGCTCGGCGAAAACGGCGCGGGAAAATCGACGCTGATCAAAATCCTGACCGGCGTCTACAGCCGCGGCAGCGGATCAGTCTTTCTGGAAGGCAGCGAAATCTCGCCCGCCAATGTGGGTGAGGCGCAGGCCCTTGGCATCGGCACCGTCTATCAGGAGGTCAACCTTCTCGAAAACCTCACCGTTGCGGAGAACCTCTACCTTGGCCGCCAGCCGCGGCGCTTCGGGCTGATCGACCGCAGCACGATGCAAAAGAATTCGCAGGCGCTGCTTGCCCAGTACGGCCTTTCCATTGACGTCAACGCCCTTCTCTCCAGCTATTCCGTCGCCATCCGTCAGATCATCGCCATCGCCCGCGCCGTCGATCTTTCCGGCAAGGTGCTGGTGCTGGACGAACCGACCGCCAGCCTCGACGCTCATGAGGTTGAAATGCTGTTCGGAGTACTCAAAAAGCTGCGGGCGCGCGGTATCGGTATCGTAATCATCACTCATTTCCTCAATCAGGTCTACGATATCGCCGACCGGGTGACGGTGCTGCGCAACGGCCGGCTTGTCGGCACACGCGAAATCGGCAGCCTGCCGCGTTGCGAGTTGATATCGATGATGCTCGGCCGGGAACTTCAACAGATCACCCATGACCATCAGGCGACCGAAGAAACAATCGCCGAAGGCGAGCCAAGCATTCGCTTCGAAGGTTATGGCAAACGCGGCAGCGTCTCTCCCTTCGATCTCGGGATACGCCCCGGGGAAATCGTCGGCGTGGCAGGGCTTCTCGGTTCCGGCCGGACCGAAACGGCATTCCTGCTCTTCGGTATAGACCGCCCCGACACGGGCAAAGCCACGATCGACGGGCAGGCGGTGACGATCTCTTCTCCCGAGGCGGCGATTGCGGCCGGTTTCGGTTTCTGCCCCGAAGAACGCAAGACGGACGGCATCATTGGTGATTTCTCCGTGACCGACAACATCGCGCTGGCCCTTCAGGCCCGGCAGGGATGGGCGCGGCCGCTGTCGCGCCGGCAAAAGGCGGAGCTGGCGGAAGGTTTCATCAAATCCCTCGATATCCGCCCGTCCGACCCCGACCGGCCGATCAAGTTCCTGTCCGGCGGCAACCAGCAGAAGGCCATCCTGGCCCGCTGGCTGGCCACGCATCCCCGGCTTCTGATCCTCGACGAGCCGACACGCGGCATCGATATCGGCGCCCACGCGGAAATTCTCAAAATGATCGAAAAACTCTGCAGCGAGGGCATGTCGCTTGTCGTCATATCCTCCGAACTGGAAGAACTCACCGCCGTGGCGCATCGTGTCGTCGTGCTTTCCGACCGCCGGCATGTCAGCGAACTGAAAGGCGGCGAAGTGACGGCTGACAATATCATGCGTGCGATCGCAGATGCGGCCAGAACGGAGGCGGCATGATGACGGCAGTCAATCGGCGTCTTAGAAGACTTGCACCGCAGCTTGCTGCGCTTTTCATCATTCTCGCAGCGATTACAATCATTTCGCCCGGCTTCCTCAATGTGTCGTTTCAAAATGGCAGGCTCTATGGCAGTCTGGTGGATATTCTCGTGCGCGCCGCCCCCGTGGCGCTGCTCACCATCGGCATGACGCTGGTCATCGCGACCAAGGGCATCGATCTTTCCATTGGTGCTGTCATCGCCATCTGCGGTGCCGTCGCCGCCACGCTCATCAGCAATGGACATTCCATTCCCGCCGTCATCGCCATTTCGCTTGGCGTGGGAATTGTCTGTGGCCTGTGGAACGGCGTGCTGGTTGCCCTTCTCGACATACAGCCCATCATCGCCACGCTGATCCTCATGGTGGCAGGGCGTGGCATCGCGCAGCTCATCACCGAGGGCGTCATCCTCACGTTCAACAATGACAGCTTTTCCGCGATCGGCTCCGGCGCATTTGCCGGTGTGCCCCTGCCCGTCATCATCTGGGTAACGGCCGCGCTCCTGATAGGCTTTCTCGTTCGCAAGAGCGCACTCGGTTTCCTGATCGAAGCGACCGGCATCAATCGCCGCGCAGCGGCTCTTGCCGGTGTAAGGGCGCGCTTTCTGCTGTTCTTCGTCTATGCCATTTCCGGTCTTTGCGCGGCGATCGCCGGCATGATCGTGACAGCGGATATTCGTGGTGCGGATGCCAACAATGCCGGCCTCTGGCTGGAATTGGACGCCATATTGGCGGTGGTCATCGGCGGCACTTCACTAAATGGTGGCCGCTTCTCCATCACCGCATCGCTGATCGGCGCGCTCATCATCCAGACCATCAATACCGGCATCCTCGTCTCGGGCTTTCCGCCGGAATTCAACCTCATCATCAAGGCCGGCATCATCATGGTGGTGCTGACGCTGCAATCTCCGGCGATCATGGCCGTCCTCGGTTTCGTGAAAGCGCCAAAGCAGCACGCCAAACCCGCCACCACCAACGGTATGACCAAGGAAGGAACCGCGCGATGATCCACAGCCGCAACCTGCCCTTCCTCACCACGCTGACGATTTTCGTCGTCGCCTATCTTCTTTGCGTGATGCAATATCCGGCGATCTTCTCGACGCGGGTGATCGGAAATCTTCTTACCGACAACGCCTTTCTCGGCATAGCCGCCGTCGGCATGACTTTCGTCATCCTGTCAGGCGGCATCGATCTCTCGATTGGTTCGGTCATTGCCTTCACCAGCGTCTTTGTGGCCGTCCTGGTCGGCACCTATAACATCCATCCGCTGCTTGCCTTCGCCATCGTGCTTTTGATTTCCACGCTGTTTGGCTGCCTGATGGGAGCGATGATCCGCTTCCTGTCCATTCCGCCTTTTGTGGTGACACTCGCGGGCATGTTCCTGGCGCGCGGAGCTGCCTATCTGATCTCCACCCAGTCGGTGCCGATCTCACATCCTTTCATCGATGCGATACAGGGCTTTTATTTCCGCTTTCCAGGCGGCGGCAGGCTGACGGCGCTCGCCATGCTCATGCTTATCGTCTTCGCCGCCGGCATGCTGATCGCAAGCCGCACCCGCTTCGGTGCCAATGTCTATGCGCTGGGCGGCAATCCGCAATCTGCCGAGCTGATGGGCGTGCCGATCGGGACCACCACCATTGGCATCTACGCACTTTCCGGCTTTCTCTCCGGCCTCGCTGGCATCGTTTATACGCTTTACACCTCGTCAGGTTACTCGCTGGCGACGGTGGGCGTGGAGCTGGACGCGATCGCTGCCGTGGTCATCGGCGGTACACTTCTGACCGGCGGCACGGGATTGGTTGCGGGAACCTTTGTCGGGCTTTTGATCCAGGGCCTGATCCAGACCTACATCGTTTTTGATGGAACCCTGTCCTCCTGGTGGACGAAAATCGTCATCGGCGTGCTGCTTTTCGTGTTCATCGTGTTGCAGCGCGCAATCATCTGGTATTCAAACAGGAGACTGGCCGGACCGCATCCGGCATAACGCAAACGGAGGCTTGCTTGGGGCTGCTCGAAACGACGATTAGCGGGCGAAAACGCCGGAACAGCCACGCGCATGTGGTTTCCGAACTCGGCAGCGCCATCGTCTCGGGCAGGATCGCCGAAGGCTCTCTGCTGCCCAACGATGCGGAGCTCTCCCTGCGTTTCGGCGTCTCGCGCACGGTGCTGCGCGAAACCATGAAGACGCTGGCGGCCAAGCGGCTGGTGGAACCGAAGGCGAAGGTGGGCACCCGGGTGCTCGACCGTTCGAGCTGGAATTTCTTTGATCCGGATGTGCTGGGCTGGCGCTGTGAAGCCGGCATCGACCAGGAATTTGTGAAACACCTGGCTGAAATTCGGCTGGCGCTGGAGCCGGCGGCGGCGGCGGCAGCAGCTCTCCAGGCCTCCAATGAAGACATTGTCTCGCTTTACGTCATCGCCGCAAAATTCGACAACCCGCAGCATACGCCGGAAAGCATCGCCAAGGTGGATCTCGAGTTCCATCTTGCCGTCGCGCATATGTCCGGCAATCCCTTCATGCGTTCGGCAAGCGGGCTGATCGAGGCGGCGCTTGCCATCTCATTCCAGCTTTCGTCACCGGCCGCCTCGCCCGACACCATCGCCGAGATCGCATCCAACCACCTTCGCATTGTCCACGCCATCGCGGCGCGGGACGCGGATGCCGCGGTGAAAGCCATGCGGCATGTGATCGAAGTGGGCAAGGACCGGACGCAGAAGGCGATCAAGACGGTTTGAAACCCGAAACCGGTCGTAGTGAAGGCGGGCCCACAAGAATGCAGGCCCATTCCTCTCGCCAGGTCCTCAGCCCTGCGATGCCTCTACCTGCGGCACCACGCCGCGCCGCGACGCCATCAGCGAGGCGCCGAGAAGGGCTGCGATGGCCACGAAGACGAACACCATGGTTGCGCCCTGGAGATCGATCAGCAGGCCGCCAAGAACCGCACCGCTGGAAATAGCGATCTGGAATGTCGTAAGCAGCAGCGCACCCGCACTCTCGGCCTCATCCGAGGCAACACGCGTGATGAAACTCTGCACGCTGACGGGCAATGCGCCGAAAGCAAAACCCCAGGAGGCGATGGCAAGGCCCGCAACAACGGGAGATGCGCCGGCAATCACCAGGATGGAAGCCGATGCGGCGATCAGCGTCGCGGCGAAGGTCACCGCCCAGGCCGTGTTCTTTTCGGCAAGGAAACCGCCGAAAAGATTGCCGAAGAAACCGCCGATACCGTAAATCAGCAGAACAAGCGAAATCGCCTCCACGCCAAGCTGCGGCACGTCTTCCAGGAACGGTCGGACATAGGTGAAGCCGGCAAAGTGGCCCGCAACGATAAATAGCGTCGTCAAAAGACCGATCCGGACCTGCGTTCGCTGAAGCAGCCGGAACATGGTGGAAAGGCCGGGGGCACCGGCCGGCGGCAGCGAAGGCACGGTGAGCAATTGCACGGCGAGCGCAATGACGCCGAGCACGCCGGCAACGACGAAGGCCGATCGCCAGCCGAGCGTCGCGCCAATCCACGCGCCCACCGGTGCCGCACACACGGTTGCGACGGAGACCCCGGTAAGGATGATGGCCATGGCGCGTGGCATTTTTTCAATAGGCACGAGCCGCAACGCAAGCGCCGCCGACATGGCCCAGAAGCCGCCAAGACCGATGCCCAGCAGGACGCGCGAGGCAAAGAGCATGAAAAGCCCATTGGCAAAGGCGGCCAGCGTGCTGGAGATGATCAGCAGCGTGGTCAACCCGAGCAGGGTCCAGCGCCGGTCAATGCCGCGTGTGCCGATGACGACACCCGGACCTGCAACCGCCGCGACCAGCGCCGTGACGGTTATGGATTGTCCGGCAATGCCGGAGCTAATGGAGAGATCGGCCGATAGCGGCGTCAGGAGGCTGACGGGCAGGAATTCCGCCGTTACCAGTCCGAAAACGCCGAGCGAAAGTGAAACCACAGCGGCCCATTTCGCATCCGGCTCCTGTCTGCGCGGCGTATATTCCAGTTCGTTTGTGGTCCGGCTATTCATGAAAATCTCCTGATGCGCATTCCCGGAACGCGTCGTGAAACGGAAAGGCAAGGCGAGGAAGCCGGTTGGGAGCCCTGCTTCGACGACTGCAAATCGATGCAAGCAGGCTAAGCGTGACAGCCCGGCGTTTCCATGCTAGAAAATCCGTATTCCTTAACCAATCGTCCGAATATGCGAGATACCATGAACGATGCCCTGACGGAAATGTTGCGTGGCCTTAGGCTTGACGGTGTGGAATATGGCCGCTGCCGCATGGCCACCCCCTGGGCGACGGCTTTTCCCGAACAGGAGGCGGCGCGGTTTCATTTCATCGGCGTGGGGCATGCGAAATTACAAAAACCCTCGGGTGAATGGCTGACCCTGACATGTGGCGACGCCGTGCTTCTGCCGCGCGGGCATGCACATGTGCTGGCGAGCGGTGAAAAGGTGGCCCCTTCCCCCTTCGACCGGTTCGGCAAGAAGGAAGTGTGCCAGGGCATTTTCGACATGGAGTGCGCGAGTGCGGGTGGCGATACCGTGGCTTTCACCGCTTCGATGCGTTTCAACATGGATAACCTGCATCCGCTGCTGCAGCTGATGCCTGACGTGATGCTGACCAGCGATCTGGCCAAAAGCGATCCGGCCATTCCGCATCTTCTGGAAGCCATGACGCGGGAGGTCGAGCTGAACCGCGTCGGCGCGGGTGGCATTCTGGCACGGCTGGCCGATGTGCTGACTGCAACGCTGATCCGTACGTGGGTGGAATATGGCTGCGGCGATTCCAGCGGCTGGCTTGCCGCCGTGCGCAATCCCGAACTCGGCCGCGTGCTCGCCGCCATTCATCTTAATCCTGAAAAGGACTGGAGCGTGGAAGAACTCGCCTCCCTGATGGGCGCATCCCGCTCAAGTTTCGCGGAACGTTTCACCCGCGTGGTAGGAGAAAGCCCCGCGCGTTATGTGGTGCGGGTGCGCATGCATCAGGCGCGGCTGTGGCTGCGAGAGGGCATGCGGGTGACGCTGGCGGCCGAAAAGCTCGGTTACGATTCCGAGGCCTCTTTCAGTCGCGCCTTCAAACGGGTAATCGGCGCACCACCCAGCCAGTTCCGCAGGAAAGATGCGGCAGGGCTGGAGGACGCGGCTTAAGACGCGCCCTCTCGGCGGAAACCGCGGACTCAGTGGAAATTACGGGAAATGACCTTTATCCGCTCCACCGCATCTTCATCATGGGTGGCCGGCGGCGGTCTTTTCCTGATGGTGCGGTGATCCTCCTGTGGCATGCCATGGTGAAACTCGTCGCCACGCCCGTGCGGCAGCGGAAACGCGTGGTTGCGCTCGCCCACACTAGCAAGCGCCTGTGACAGATCGGTCAGCCGGTGGGCGACCAGATGCACGACTTCGCCTTCCCTTTGAATCTTGCCATAAATGCCGACCATACCGGCCGACAGCACCACGCGGCGGTATTTTTCGAAAGTTTTGACCCACAGCACCGCATTGGCGATACCCGTCTCGTCCTCCAGCGTCATGAAGATAACGCCTTTTGCCGAGCCGGGACGCTGGCGCACCAGCACCAGCCCGGCCGTTTCCAGCCATGTTCCGTCCCGAACGCGCACCGCCTCCGCACAGGTGACGATGCGGCGACGGGAAAGATCGCGCCGCAGGAAGGTCATGGGATGTTCGCGCAGCGTCAATCCCACATGACCGTAATCCTGCACAACCTCGCCACCGTCAGTCATGGGGCGGAGCATGACGGAGGGTTCCTGAAGCTCCTCGATAACGGCATTTTCCCTGATGGCAGCGGCAGCGAAAAGCGGCAGCGGCTCATCCCGCAAGGCCTTGATGGCCCAGAGCGCCTCGCGTCTGGCAAGGCGAAGCGACGGCAGAAAGGCATCGGCTTCGGCGAGACAGACAAGGGCGGCGGCCGGAACACCCGCCCTTCGCCACAGATCATCCACGGAGACAAAAGGCCTATCCTGCCTGACATTGACTATATCGGCAGCATGATCATTGGAGAGCCCCTTCACCATGCGCATACCCAACCGCACGGCATAACGCTCTTTGCCACGCGCATCTTTCTCTCCCGTGGGTTCCAGCGTGCAATCGAAGCGGCTGTGATTGACGCAGACCGGGCGTACTTCCACGCCATGATCACGCGCATCACGCACGATCTGCGCCGGAGCGTAAAATCCCATCGGCTGCGAGTTGAGAAGGGCAGTACAGAAAATATCGGGATGATGGCATTTCAGCCATGAGGAGGCATAAGCAATCAACGCGAAGGAAGCCGCGTGGCTTTCGGGAAAACCATAACTGCCGAAACCTTCCAGCTGCTTGAAGATGCGCTCGGCGAATTCCTTGTCATACTTGCGCTCCACCATTCCATCGATCAGATCCTGCCTGAACTTGGAGATGGTGCCGACATTCTTGAAGGTTGCCATGGCGCGACGCAGCTGATCCGCCTTACCGGGTGAAAAACCGGCGCATTCGATGGCAATCTTCATGGCCTGTTCCTGAAACAGCGGCACGCCCAGCGTTTTGCCCAGTACGCTCCTCAGCTCCTCTTTCGGATAATGCTCATCCTCTTGTTTGTTACGGCGTCGCAAATATGGGTGCACCATATCTCCCTGAATGGGGCCGGGGCGAACAATGGCGACCTGAATGACAAGATCGTAGAATTTTACCGGTTTCAGGCGCGGCAGCATCGACATCTGCGCCCGGCTTTCGATCTGGAAGGTGCCCAGCGTATCGGCCTTCTGGATCATGGCGTAGGTGGGACCGTCGCCCTGTGGCACGGTGGCGAGATCGTATTTCTCTCCTGTCCGTGCCTCCAGCATATCGAAACCGCGTTTCATGCAGGAGAGCATGCCGAGCGCCAGACAATCAATCTTCATGAACTTCATGATATCGATGTCGTCCTTATCCCATTCGATGATCTGCCGTTTGTCCATGGCGGCGGGTTCGATTGGTACCAGCTCGTCCAGCCGGTCATGGGTCAAGACGAAACCGCCCGGATGCTGGCTGTGATGGCGCGGCGTGCCCACAAGCTGGTTAGCCAATTCGAAGGCAAGCTTCAGGCGACGATCCTCCATATTGAGGTTCAGTTCCTTCACCTGCTTTTCACCCACCCCCTCGCTCCAGCGCCAGACCTGCGACGAAAGAAGTTTCGTCAAGTCTTCCGGCAGGCCCAAAACCTTGCCGACGTCGCGTAACGCCCCTCGCCCGCGATAACGGGTGACGACCGAACAAAGCGCCGCCTTGTCATGGCCATAGGTTTTATAAACCCACTGAATGACCTCCTCACGCCGCTGATGTTCGAAATCCACGTCGATATCAGGCGGTTCGCGCCGTTCTTCCGAAACGAAACGCTCGAACAGGAGGTCGACCGTCATCGGATCGATGGCGGTGATGCCGAGCACGTAACACACCACCGAATTGGCCGCCGAGCCGCGTCCCTGACAGAGAATATCCTCCCCCCGGGCAAATTGGACGATAGCATTCACCGTCAGGAAATAAGGGGCGTATTCCAACCTGCCGATTAGGCCAAGCTCGTGGTGCAGCGCCTTTTCCACCTTTTCAGGGGCGCCATGCGGATAACGTTTCGGCACCGCTTCCCAGACCATCTTCTCCAGCGCCTGCTGCGCCGTCAGCCCCGGCAAGCTGCGCTCCTCGGGATATTGATAGACCAGTTCCTTCAGTGAAAACTTGCAGCGCTTTGTAATTTCGAGGCTGCGGGCCAGCGCCTCGGGGTAACGGGCAAACAGCCGGTGCATCTCCTGCGGCGGCTTCATATAACGATCGGCATGGCGCTCGCGGCGAAAACCGGCCTCGTCGATGGTGCAATTGTGACGGATGCAGGTGACGACATCCTGCAACATGCGCCGTTCGGGCACATGAAACAGCACATCATTGGTTACCACGGTCGGCACACCAGCCGCGTCGGCCATAGCTGAGAGTTCGAAAAGCCGCATCTGATCATTGGGACGCCTCCTGAGACTGAGCGCCATATAGGCCCTGTCCGCAAAAGCGGCTTTCAGCCGCCGCAGGCGGAGCGCGCAGAGATCATCGGCCAGATCGGCGAGCAGCACCACGATCAGCCCTTCGCCATAGGTGACGAGATCGTCCCATGTCAGCCTGCACTTGCCCTTGCCGCCCCTTTTTTTGCCCACGGAAAGCAGCCGGCAAAGCCTGCCGTAAGCGGGGCGATCCATGGGATAAACAAGCACGGATAGATCGTCATCCAGATCGAGCCGGCAGCCGATGACAAGGCGGATGCCATGATTATTGGCTGCTTCATAAGCGCGGGGAATGCCTGCAAGGCTGTTGCGATCGACAATGCCCAGCGCCTCGATGCCGAGAATTTTTGCCTGTTCGAATAATTCGTCGCAGGAGCTCGCTCCGCGCAGAAAGGAAAAATGCGTGGTGACCTGAAGCTCGGCATAACGCGGCGTATTCATGCGAAGACCCCGTGGATGAACCAGCCCTGCGATCCCGTCTCGGCATGTTCGCCGTCACCGGAGCGGAAAATCCAGAAACGTTCGCCGCTTTCATTTTCCACCGTGAAATAATCGCGCACGGCGGCCTTTTCCCGGTCACGCTTCCACCATTCACCAAACACCCGTTCCGGCCCGTCGGCACGGCGCACATTGTGGCGTATGCCTTTCCAGATGAAATAACGCGGCGGATGGTCCGGCAGGAGCGCCATTGTCTCAACGGGTTCAGGTGTTGCAAGCAGTCTGACCGGGCGTGGCCAGTGGCCGGGCCAGCCGAGCGTATCCTCAGTGGCAAGTGCCGCAATGCGGGCAACGGAGCGTTCCGGCACGTCGCTCGCCACCGCTGCATAACGATAGACCCTGTGGCCGCGATTGAGGATGACATCGACCGTATCGGCGATGTCCGCACGCCCTTCTTCCAGAAGCGAGGATCTGGCCTGCGCGGCGACAAGCGGTTCGGCATGGGTGGCGGTGAGCACCATCATCTCTATGCCGAAGCCGGGATCGATGGTGTCGATACGGTCAGTCAGAAGCCGGACAAGTTGCTTGACATCGCGCACCGGTCTTGATGTGCCCGCCCTGATCGCCTGCAGGCCGCTATCCACACGGTGCAGCACCAGATCGACCCGGCGGGCGCCGAGACCACGCCTTTCCAGCGCGGCGCAAAGCCCCGTGACCAGCTTTTGTGTATAACGGGCAATCGTTTCCGCCGCTGCGATCGGCTCTGGAAAGGCGCGCCGCACCTCCACCAGTTCGGCCACGCGCACCGGCTCTATGGGTTCGCCGATCTCTCCGAAAGCCTGCGCCAGACGACGGACGACTTCCGGGCCGAAGCGCAAGGTGAGCGGCGCGCGCGGGGATTCGGCAAGCTCACCGATGCTGCGAAAGCCGAGCACCTTCAACCCGGAAACGATGCGGTCCTCCAGCCTCAGCGCGGCAAGCGGCAAGCTGCTGATCGCCGCCCGTTGCCCACCCGGCGGTATGATGCTGATCTGCTCGCAGCCGAAACGCGCCAGTGCATGGGCCGCACCCCAGCTATCGGCAATGGCGGCGCGGGCGGCGAAGCCTGCGGCATGCAGGCGGTTGACCATGCCGCTCAGCATCAGCATCTCATTGCCGTGCAGATGATCTGCACCCGCCGTGTCCAGCACCAGCCCGTCCGGCGCATCGGCGGCGACGATGGGGGCATAAATGCGCAGGAAATGAAAGGCCAGCTGCTCAAGGGCGCGGGCATCTCCAACCGCATCCAGATCTTCCACGAGAAGGCCGGGCACCAGCGCCTGCGCCTTGCTGACCGGCGTGCCAGGCCGGATGCCCGCCGCCTTCGCGGCCTTGTCGAGCGCCAGCGCCAGCCGGCGGCTGCCCTGCCGGCCGATCATGACCAGCGGCTTTTCAACCGGCGGCGCGTTCTGTCCCGACAGACGCCGGAAACGATCCGTCGGCCATGTCGGCAGGTAGAGCGAGACGACCCTTTGCATCACAGGCTTCCACTTCAAATTCGGCGCTTTCGCCGCCGCGACATCGCAAAAGCTCAAGAAACCAGCGGGACCTGCCCACCCCCGGCACCGGCAGGGGTGACGAGGGCCGCACGGAAATACGCCAGCGGGTGACGGCCGCCGTCGGTTCGCCGAACAGCGCCGCATCGGCCGGACGCCGGAAGCGGCGGATGGCAATGCCGGTCACGCCGGAAGTTTCCGCCGCCAGTTGCAGCCGCCGCGAAGCGTTCATCGGCAGTTTCGCCACTTCGCCCATCACCGCGCCGAAACCATTGCAGCGCAAGCCCTCCTCGAAACAGTCAAGCACGCCTTTCTCATCACGGCATTCAACGATGATGAGCCGGTTCTGCGACAGGCCAGCCTGTGTCAGCCCCGGCATGAACAGATCCTGCCGGGTGACGCACCATAAAACCTTGCCGGCAATCCTTGCTGCCACCCCGGCCGCAAAGAGAGCGGCCGCCGCACCATCGGCAGCGCCATTGCCGCCGCCGCTCAGCTCATGCAGGCAGCCGAGCTTCAGCCCGCCTCCCGGCAGGTGATGGTCGATGGCATCAACGCCGAAAGGCAAGGTCTCGTGCAGCCGCTCAGGGCCGCCACCGATCCTTTCCAGCCTTTCACGCAGCTCTTCGACAACGAGCAACTGATCCGCGCGCTTTTGCATGGCATGACAGGTTTCAATTCCGGTTATTCATCTTTATTGTTCTTGTTTTGTTCCTATTTCCGCAAAGAGTCAAGCAACAGGTTGGCGCTCTTCACCAGTTTGTACGGGAAGAGAGGATTCTGGCCTTGCGGCTATCTGTTGCGCCGTTAAAACGGAATTATCCGCTTGCCACCTGTTACCCTGACAGATCTGGCGACGGGCATCAGGGTTTGGAGGAACCGATGATGATCGCCAGCATTCTGATTGCCGTGATCGCGGCAATCCATATTTACATCGTCATTCTGGAAATGCTGCTTTGGGAGAAGCCTGCCGGTCGCAAGGCCTTCGGTCTTTCCGCGGATTTTGCCCGGCAGACGAAAGTGCTGGCCGCCAATCAGGGGCTTTATAATGGTTTTCTCGCAGCGGGGCTGATCTACGGGCTCACGCAGGGTGACGACGGGCTGAACTTCAAAGTCTTCTTCCTGACCTGTGTGCTGGTGGCCGGTATTTTCGGCGCCGTGACAGCCAATATCAAAATCCTGTTCATTCAGGCATTGCCGGCATTGTTTGCACTCGGCTTCCTCTGGATCGGAATATGAACAAATGACCGCATGGAACGATACGTCCGCAAGAGACGCTCTCAACCGCATCTTCATGACCGCAGTCGCCAGCGCCGATCCGGCTAAGGTGTTGCAACAACACCTGCCCTCCCCGCCTAGAGGGCGGTGTGTAGTGGTTGGCGCAGGCAAGGCTTCCGCCGCAATGGCCGCAGCGCTTGAGGCGGCATGGCCAAATGTCGATCTTTCCGGCGTGGTGGTGACGCGTTACGGCCATGCCGTCCCGACCGGGCGCATTGAAATCATCGAAGCCTCGCATCCGGTGCCGGACGACAGGAGCGCCGAAGCCGCAAAACGCATTCTCGCCGCCGTTGAAGGGTTGACTGCAGACGACATGGTCATCGCGCTGATTTCCGGCGGTGGTTCGGCGCTGATGGTATCACCCGCCGAGGGAATGACGCTTGCGGACAAGATGGCGGTCAACCGCGCTTTGCTTGCCAGCGGCGCCACGATTTCCGAAATGAACGCCGTGCGCAAGCATCTCTCCCGCATCAAGGGCGGGCGACTGGCGCTGGCCGCCAAACCGGCCAGGGTCGTTTCCCTGCTGATCTCCGACGTGCCGGGCGACAATCCCTCGGAAATCGCCTCGGGCCCGACGGTCGCCGATCCGAGCGATATTGAAACCGTGCGGGAAATCGTTTCCCGTTATGCGCTCGATCTTCCCGAAAATGTGCGCAAAGTGCTGGAAAAAGGCGAGGAAACCCCGAAGGCCGGCGATATTGAAGAAGATATCCGGCTCATCGCCGCCCCCTCGCTCGCCTTGCAGGCGGCAGCGGATGAGGCGGTGGAGCTTGGCTTAACACCGCTCATCCTCGGGGATTCGCTGGAGGGTGAATCCAGGGATGTCGGCGCCGTCATGGCCGGTATCGCGATTTCCGCCCACCGCAAGGGCCTGCCACTCAAAGGCCCGGCCGTTTTGCTTTCCGGCGGCGAAACCACGGTCACTATCGGCAAGGGGCCGGCAGGCAAGGGCGGCCGCAACACGGAATTCCTGCTGAGCCTTGCGCTGACGCTCAAAGGTGCTGACGGCATATGGGCCATTGCCGGCGATAGCGACGGCATAGACGGAGTGGAGGATGCCGCGGGCGCCGTGGTGACGCCGGACACACTTGCCCGTATGCGCGCAGCCGGTGTCGATCCGCGCCAGTCACTCGTGAGCCACGACAGCTATACGGCTTTCAGGGCGGCAGGCGATCTTGTCGTGACCGGTCCAACGCTCACGAATGTCAATGATATCAGGGCGATTTTGATCGGCTGATAGCGGGGCATTGGCAGAGACTACTGAGCTTCCGGCACGCGCTCGTAGAGGAGCACGTTTTGACTATACATTCGGACAGGAGTAATCTGGCGGGATATCTTTTGGAGCCTCAGCCATGCGTCCTGGAGTGCTCATACTTGGCTTGGCCATCGCCCTTATACCAACTTTGGCGGATGCCCATAATTGCAAATGCCGAAATCGCGGTGTCATGTTCCAGCTTGGCCAGACGTCCTGCCTCAGGGTCGATGGCGGGTCCTATCTGGCCCGCTGCGAGATGAAACTCAACGTTTCCTCCTGGACCAAGATCCAGGACGGCTGCCCCGTGACGGAACGCGTGGAGTCGACCTCGTCCAGCGCTTATCACTAAGTCTTGTGCCCCCGCTCACGAAGGGGCTGGCGCATCAGCTTTTCTCTTCTCCCCGGGGCTGGGAGAAGAAATACGCTGCAACCTCGCCTCAGAGCTTCACCCAGCCACCGTTCTTCTTGCCGGACTCGATGCAGGCCGTAACAAAGGCGACACCCTTCACGCCATCATCGACGGTCGGGTAAATCACGGCCTTGTCGAGCGCCGATCCGGTGCGGCGGGCCTCGATGGCATGCGCCGCCTCGGTATAGATCGTTGCGAAGGCTTCGAGATAACCTTCCGGGTGGCCGGAAGGGATGCGGGTGACGCGTGCTGCGGCAGCCCCTGCCCCCGCGCCGCCGCGGGTGATCAACTGCTTCGGCTCGCCAAGCTTCGTGAACCAGAGATAGTTCGGGTCGGCCTGCGTCCATTCTATGCCGGCCTTGTCACCATACACACGAACTTTCAGCCCGTTTTCGTGGCCGACCGCAACCTGGCTGCACCAGAGCAGCCCCTTTGCCGCCTGCTTGCCGCCCTTCGGCTTGAAACGCAGCATCACATGCGCATTGTCGTCCAACCGGCGGCCTTCGACAAAGGTATGCACATCTGCCGCCAGTTCGTCGACTTCCAGACCGGAAATGAAGCAGCCGAGATTATAGGCATGCGTGCCGATATCGCCTGTGGAACCACCCGCACCGGATTGGGCCGGGTCGGTGCGCCAGACAGCCTGTTTGGCACCCGTCTGCTCGATGGGTTCCGCCAGCCAGTCCTGCGGATATTCCATCTGCACCAGACGGATCGTGCCGAGAGCGCCCGATTCCACCAGTTCCCGTGCATGCCGCACCATCGGATAGCCGGTGTAATTATGCGTCAGGATGAACAGCGCATCGGCCTTGTCGGCGACGTCCTTCAGCTTTTTGGCGTCCTCCAGATTGGAGGTCAGCGGCTTGTCGCAGATGACATGGATGCCACGCTCCAGAAACGCCTTCGCCGCCGGATAATGCACGTGGTTGGGCGTGACGATCGCCACCGCCTCTATGCCATCCTCGCGTAGCGCTTCCTTTTCGGCCATCTCCTCGAACGAGCCGTAGCAACGCTCGGGATCGAGCCCCAGCTCACGGCCGGAGGCGAGGGATTTTTCCGGGGTCGAAGACAGGGCTCCTGCCACCAGATCGAAACGATTGTCGAGCCGCGCCGCCATGCGGTGAACACCACCGATAAAGGCACCCGAGCCGCCGCCCACCATGCCAAGACGAATCCGCTTGTTCGCCTTGTCGGTTGTCTTTCCTTCAATAGCCATAATGTTTCCTCTGCAATGCTCTCAAAGCCCAAGCATACGGCGGTTGGCCGCATCGTCGGTGCCACCAGATGCGAAATCGTCAAAGGCTTTTTCCGTAACACGGATGATATGCGCCTTGACGAATTCAGCCCCTTCGCGGGCGCCGTCTTCAGGATGTTTCAGCGCACATTCCCACTCAACCACGGCCCAGCCGTCGAAATCATTGGCGGCCATTTTCGAGAAAATCGCACCGAAATCCACCTGCCCATCACCCAGCGAGCGGAAGCGTCCAGCACGTTCCACCCAGCCCTGATACCCACCATAAACGCCCTGCCGTCCGGTGGGGTTGAACTCCGCATCCTTGACGTGGAACATCTTGATACGGTCTTTGTAGATGTCGATATTGTCGAGATAATCGAGGCATTGCAGCACGTAATGTGAGGGGTCGTAGAGCATGTTGGCGCGGGGGTGGTTCTTCACCCGTTCCAGGAACATCTCGAATGTGACGCCATCATGCAGATCTTCACCGGGATGAATTTCGTAGCAGACGTCAACGCCCTGCTCATCGGCATAATCGAGGATCGGCGTCCAGCGTTTGGCAAGTTCGTCAAAGGCTGTTTCTACAAGACCGGCCGGGCGTTGCGGCCACGGGTAGACAAAAGGCCAGGCCAGCGCGCCAGAAAAGGTCGCATGCGCCTTGATGCCGAGATTTCTGGAGGCTTTCAGTGCAAACTTCACCTGCTCCACCGCCCATTGCTGACGCGCTTTCGGGTTGCCACGCACTTCCGGTGCGGCAAAACCGTCAAAAGCCTCGTCATAGGCTGGATGAACCGCAACAAGCTGGCCCTGCAAGTGCGTGGAAAGCTCGGTCACTTCCACACCGTTCTGGCGCGCGACACCTGCGAATTCGTCGCAATAGTCCTTCGATTCCGCCGCTTTCTTGAGATCGATCAGCTGCCCAGCCCAGGTCGGCACCTGCACGCCGGCATAGCCCTTTTCCGCCGCCCATTTGGTAATGCTGTCCCAGCTGTTGAAGGGGGCCGCATCACCGGCGAACTGACCGAGAAAAAGACCCGGTCCCTTGATCGTTCTCATAAAAATCTCCTCCTGCATCGATACAGTTGCGCGGTAACCCCGCTTTGTTCCCAATCGCCAAGCTAACCGCTCGTGATTTTCAGACAAGCCCCAAAAGCGAAGGGGCAAGAGAATTTCAGCATTTCATCAAGAACATCTGGACACTTAAAGCGCCAGTCCGCTCGCCCTGTCGAAGACGTGCACGCGCTCATGGTGCACGGTGGCGGCAAAGGGCGTATTGACCTTCACCGGTTGCTCACCATCCACCACTGCCGTGACTTGATCGCCCGCCAATTCGAAGACCACATGGGTCTGCGCGCCGGTTGGCTCCACCAGCACCGTTCTGCCGGTAAGCGAGATATCTCCCCCAATCGCAGAACCAATATGTTCAGGACGAAGCCCGATCGTCACCGGCTGGCCGCGCTTGACCTTGCGCGAGGCGGCAATGCGGATCGCGGTTCCGTCCTTCAGTCGGGCGGCGGGCTGGTCGCCTTCCCCATCGACCACGCCTTCGATGAGGTTCATCGCGGGCGAACCGATGAAGGCGGCGACGAAGAGATTGGCGGGTGTCTTATAAAGCTCAAGCGGCGTGCCCTGCTGCTCGATGCGGCCGTGATTGAGCACCACCACCCGATCCGCCAGCGTCATCGCCTCGATCTGGTCATGGGTGACATAGATGGAGGTCGTGCCGACCTTCTGGTGCAGCGCCTTGATTTCGCTGCGCATCTGCACACGCAGCTTGGCATCGAGGTTAGAGAGCGGCTCATCGAACAGGAAGACAGCGGGGTTGCGAACGACAGCGCGGCCCATGGCGACACGCTGGCGCTGGCCGCCGGAAAGCTGCGAAGGCTTGCGGTCCAGAAGCTTGCCGAGATCAAGCATACGGGCAGCTTCCGTAACACGCTCTTCAATGACGTTTTTCGGCTGGCCGGCAAGCTTCAGATTGAAGCCCATATTTTCAGCCACCGTCATATGCGGGTAAAGCGCGTAGGACTGGAACACCATCGCGATGTTGCGCTCACGCGGGGTCATGCCGTTGACCACCTTGTCGCCGATGAGAATATCGCCATCGGTGATTTCTTCCAGCCCGGCGATCATGCGCAGCAGGGTGGATTTGCCGCAACCGGAAGGCCCGACCAGTGCGATGAATTCTCCATCAGCAATATCGAGCGATATGCCGTGAATGACATCGAGCGCGGCATAGGACTTGCGGATCTCTCTAAGTTCGACGGAAGCCATATTTTGCTCCTTTCACGTCACGATTTGACGGCACCGGCCGTCAGGCCCGCGATGATGTGTTTCTGTGCGAGGAAGAAGACGATGACGGTCGGCAGGATCGTCAGCGTGATGAAGGCAAGAACAAGCTGCCACTCCGTGCCGAACTCGCCGCGATAGACCATGATGCCGAGCGGCCAGGGATATTTCGATTCCGAATTCAGCATGATCAGCGGCAGGATGTAGCTGTTCCAGCTGCCGACAAAGGAAACGATGCCAACGGTCGCCACGATCGGCCGCGAAAGCGGCACGGAAATATGCCAGAAAAAGCGCAAATAGCCGCAGCCATCCACAAAGGCCGCCTGAAACAGCTCGTCGGGCAGATTACGGAAGTAATTGCGGAACAGGAGAATGCTCATGCCGAGGCCAAAGGCCACCTGCGGCAGCACCACGCCCCAATAGGTATCGAGCAGGCCAAGATCGCGAATGCGGATGAAGAGCGGCAGAATGGCTGTGGCCGCCGGGAACATCAGCCCGAGCAAGAAATAATTGAGCAGGAAAGACGAGCCAAAGAACTTCACATGCGCGAAAGTGAAGGCCGCCATGGCCGAAACTGTCAGCGTCAGGAACACCGTCAGCAGTGCGATGACGAGCGAATTGAAAATCTGCAGCCAGTAGCGTTTGCCGAAGAGGATATCGCCGTAATTGGCCCATTGCCATTCGGCCGGAATTCCGAACGGGTTGACGCGCAGGTCTCCCAGCGTCTTGAAGCCACCGAGCGCCGTCGTCAGAAGCGGGATGAGCACGATGGCCGCAATCAGGCTCAATGAAATATAGAGATAAAGCTTGGTTTGCAGCGGCATGCGAACGGAAGTGGATGTGTCAGTCATGGCGCATGAAAATCCTTTTGTAACCGAAGGCGAGCGTCACGCAGATGACGAAGAGAACGACGCCAACCGCACTGCCAAGCCCGACCTGCATGCGCATGACGCCGTAGGTGTAGAGGAAGGTGACCATGGTCTGCGTGGAGTTGGACGGGCCACCGCCGGTCAGCGGCATGATCATGTCGAACAGCTGCAGCGAGCCGATGACCGCGAAGAAGACGGAAAGGCGCACCGTGGAGCCCAGCATCGGCAGCGTAACGTAACGGAATTTCTGCCAGCCGGACGCGCCGTCGATTTCGGCCGCTTCCAACACGTTCTTGTCGACGGATTGAAGGCCGGCGATCAACAACATCATGTGGAAACCGAAATATTTCCAGACGATGACGCCGAGCACGGCATAGATCGCCACATCCTTGTCAGCCAGCACATAGGGATTGGCGAAACCGAAGAAATTGGAAATGGCGGCAAACAGGCCATAATCGCCATCATAAACGAAACGCCAGATCAGACCCGCCGCGACGTCAGCCAAAACGTAAGGCAGGAAGAATACCAGCCGGAAGGCGACGACACCGGGAATGCGGTGTGCCAGCATCATGGCGAGCCAGATGGCCAGCGGAATCTGGATCAGGATCGAAATGAGGATGATGAGGCCGTTATTGATCAGGGCCTGCGAGAATGCGGCATTGCCGAAAAGCACCTGGAAATTCTTCAGGCCGACAAAATCGGTCGGCGTGCCGTAGCCGTTCCAGCGGTAAAGGCTGTACCACGCCGCCTCGCCCATGGGCAGAATGACGAACAGGGTAAAGAGCAAAAGCGCCGGCGGCAGGAAGACCAACAGGGTCAGCGCCCGGTCATGCGCGACTGAACTTTGCTTGCGCCTGGTCTTTGAAGCGCCGCGCGCCGGTACGGCCGAAGAAGTCATGGAAATATCCGTCATCTCTATCCGCTTTCATGGAGGCAGAGAGGCGGCGCCGCACAATGTCGGCGCTGCCATGGAAACCGTCAGATCAACGCAGTTCGAATGCGTCCTGAATCTGCTGAGCGCCTTCTTCAGGCGTCATCTGGCCGGAAACGATCTCGACTGAGATATCGTTGACGACACGGCCGACGGCGGCGCCCAATGTCTGATCGAAGAAGTTCTGGTGCCAGGTGGAGGAGGCAAGTTGTTTGGCCGAATCCGCCAACAGCGGGTTCTTCACCGCGCCGGCGGCGCCCGTGGCAACCGGCAGGATCATACCGGCGGCCGCCATTTTCTCTTCGCTTTCCTTGCTGGTCAGGAAGGTGGCGAAATCGATTGCTTCCTTGGAGGCGTTCTTGGTGAGCGCCCAGCCGTTCAGGCCGCCCAGAGTGTCTGTAGCCTTGCCTGCGCCGCCTTCGACAACGGGGAAAGCGAAGCGACCGATATTTTCAGGGGCCAATCCCTTGCCGTCGCCGGCATTCTTGCGCTGGTTCGCTTCGGTATTGTCAAAGCCGAGAATGATTGCGGCCTTGCCATCGCCAAAGACGCCCAGTGCCTGTGGCCAGGTTGCACCAAGATACCCCGGCTGGAAGGGTTCGAGCTTGCCGAACTCGGCCAGTTGCTCACCCGCCTTGATAATCGCCGGATCCATAAAGCCTTCGCCTTCACCCTTGCGGGCTGCGTCAAACACGGCCTGGCCGCCGTTGCGCATCACGAGATAGCTCCAGTAGAAGTGGATCGGCCATTTCTCACCGCCGCCACCTGCAATCGGCACGATGCCGGCGTCTTTGATCTTCTTCACCGTCGCGCTGAAGTCCGCCCAGGTCTTGATGTCTTCGGCCTTTACACCGGCCTTGGCGAAAAGCTCCTTGTTATAGAAGAAGCTGACGAGGCTGACACGATAAGGTACGGCCCAGACCTTGCCGTCGAAAGACAGGCCGTCAATTGCGGATGCGTTATAGGCCTGGCGCAGCTTGCCGCCATCGGCGTCGAAAACCTCGGTCAGATCCTTCAGCGCACCGGTTTTGGACTGTTCCTCAAGAACGCCGCCGCCCCAGCTATAGAAGAAGTCCGGAACATCGTTCGATTGCAGCAAGGTCGGCAATTTTGCCTTGAAGGCTTCGTTTTCGAGGAACTGCAGCTGAACATCCACATCGGGGTTCTTGGCCTCGTATTCCTTGGCAATTTCTTCCCAGACAGCCACGGATTTCGGGTCCAGCTCAACATGCATCCATTTAACGACCGTCGCGGCCGAGGCGCTTGCTGCGCCGAGCATGAGAGCAATGCTTGTCGTTGCGGCAAAGCCTGTCAGCCTGCCGCTCAGGCTTGCGCCTGCGTGCCAAATCGTCATGATGGTGATCCTCCCTCGGGGATTTCCTCATTTATTCCCCAATGCGGATTAATTCACATTAGCCCTCGCCCAATGTCAAGGCACTATGCCGATTTTTTGCGCGAACAGCTTGACACACCCCTCCCCTACACCGTTATTTAATCCGCAACCCGACGTAAATCGGTTCTCGAACCGGCATTGATCGCAGCAGGACCCCATGAAGACCGCAGACCCCGAACTAATGCGCGCGATCAACAGGCTGAGCGTGCTGGACAGCATCCGCCGACATGGGCCCATTTCCCGCGTTGAGATCAGCGAACGCACCCAGCTTTCCACCACGACCGTTTCCGCCATTACCGCCTCACTTTTGGATGACGGGCTCATCCTGACCCGGCACCTGGGCGATATCCGCACCGAAGGTGGGCGCGGCAGACCGCGTGTGATGCTGGAGCTGAACCCGGATGCCGCCCGCGTTGTGGGCGCCAAGATTGCCGCAAACCGCATGGTTTTTGTCGTCACCGATTTTTGCGGCAATGTACTCTCCACCCTTGCCTTGCCGATCCGGGTAGACCGCCAGCCCATCGGCGTCATCGCCGATCTCGTGGAGGACGGCGTAAGACGTTGCGTCGTCGATGCCGGTCTATCGCTTGAGGATGTGGACATGGTCTGTCTCGGCCTGCCCGGCGTCATCGAACATCGCACCGGCAAGATTCGAAGCAGCCCGATTTTGCGGGAAGTGAATGTTAATTTCGCTGAGGAAATGACGGCGCGGCTGAATTCGCCGACCATTATCGAAAGTGACGCCCACGCGATCACGCTTGCCCATCACTGGTTCGGCCATGCGCGCGATCTCGAAGACATGGTACTGATTTCGCTGGAACAGACGCTCGGCCTTGGCGTGCTGCACCAGAACCAGCTCTTCCGTGGCGCAGGCGGTCTCAGCCACAATCTGGGTGACCTCGTCATCGGCCTTGCCAATGAAGGCACGGTGCGGCTGGCGAGCCAGGCCGGTGAAAACGCAATTTTGGGCTCCCGCCCGGCGGATGGGCGTTTTGCCGAAGCGATCCGGCTCGGCCGTGGCATGCAACATGCTCATGCGCTGATTGCGGCCGAAGATCACGACCTTATCACGGCCGCCTTGCGAGCCGGTGCCGCCCTCGGCCTGACACTAGCCAATATCGTCACGCTGTTTGCACCGCCGCGGGTCATCATCACCGGCTCCAGTCTCGAACTTGGCGAACCGTTCATCGCCAGCATTCGCAACAGCTACAATGCCGCAGTGCCGCCATCTCTGGCCGGTGTGGCGGAACTGGTTTTCGATGTTGCGAGCGACGAATTGTGGGCGCAGGGGGCCGCGGCCGTTGCGCTTTACGAACTTTACGAATCGCCATGGAACACGACCGGGCCAGCGCTCTAACCCGCAGGGGTGAGCACAGACCAAGGCATTTCTGATTTACGGGAGGATTATATGAACAAAGTCGGCATCGGCATCATCGGCTGCGGCAACATTTCCAGTGCCTATCTCAAGGCCATGGCGTCGTTTCCCATTCTCGACATTCGCGGTCTTGCGGATATGAACGAGCAGGCGGCAAAGGCCCGCGCCGACGAATTCGGCCTCCAGGCGAGAAGCATCGACGCACTTCTCGCCGATCCCTCGGTGGAGATCATCGTCAACCTGACGATCCCCAAGGCGCATGTGGAAGTGGGTCTGCGCGCGCTGGACGCCGGCAAGCACGCCTATTCGGAAAAACCGTTGGGCATCAATTTCGCCGAAGGCAAACGCCTTGCGGACGCGGCAAAGGCAAAGAGCCTGCGCATCGGTTCGGCTCCGGACACCTTCCTCGGCGGCGGGCACCAGACAGCGCGCCGGTTGATCGACGAGGGTGTGCTTGGCCAGCCCGTGGGCGGCACCGCCACCTTCATGTGCCCCGGCCATGAACGCTGGCACCCCAACCCAGCTTTCTATTATGAGGTTGGTGGCGGGCCGATGCTCGATATGGGACCCTATTACATTACCGATCTCGTCAACCTGTTTGGCCCGGTCGCCAGGGTGGCAGGTTTCGCCATCGCGCCGCGCAATGAGCGACTCATCACCAGCGAGCCGAAGAACGGTGAAAAAATCCCCGTTCATGTCGCCACCCATGTGTCTGGCGTGCTGGCCTTCGAGAATGGCGCCGTTGTGCAGGTGGGTATGAGCTTCGATGTCGCCGGCCACAAACATGTGCCGCTGGAACTCTACGGCACGGAAGGTACGCTGATCGTCCCCGATCCCAACCATTTTGGCGGCGAAGTGCAATTATTGAAGAAGGGCGGACAGTTCGAGCCGCAGACCCTGTCTTCGCCCTATGCAGACGGAAATTACCGTTCGATCGGCGTCGCCGACATGGCCTACGCCATCCGCGAGAACCGTCCGCACCGCGCCAATGGCGATCTTGCCCTCCACGTGCTGGAAGTCATGGAAGCCTTCCAGACGGCGTCAGATAGCGGCACGACCGTTTCCATCACCACCAAGGCGGAACGTCCTGCTCCGCTTGAAACATCGCTGGTCGACGGCCAGCTCGGCAAATAATCCCGAGGAGGAAATAAATGCGCGAAGCACTCATCGTCTGGGGCGGCTGGAGCGGCCACGAGCCGCAGGAATGCGCCACCATCGTCAAGGACATTCTGGAGGAGGACGGTTTCAAGGTCTATGTCGAGCACAGCACCGAGGCTTTCGCCGATCCGTCGGTGCATGATCTCAGCCTTGTTGTGCCTATTGTCACCATGTCAAAGATCGAGAAGGAAGAAATCAAGAACCTGACGGCGGCTGTTGAAAACGGCGTCGGCATCGCCGGCTTTCATGGTGGCGCGGGCGACAGTTTTCGCGAATGCGTGGAATACCAGTTCATGATCGGCGGGCAATGGGTCGCCCATCCCGGAAATATCATTGACTACACGGTCAACATCACCCGCCCTGACGATCCACTGATGGAGGGGATTTCCGATTTTCCCTATACGTCAGAGCAATATTACATGCATGTTGACCCCTCCAACGAGGTTCTGGCGACAACGACTTTCACCGGCGATCACGCTTGGTGGATCGACGGCGTGGTGATGCCGGTGGTGTGGAAACGCAAATACGGCAAGGGCCGCGTTTTTTATTCGGCGCTCGGCCACCAGGCCAAGGAATTTTCCGTGCCGCAGATGAAGACCATGTTTCGCCGCGGCGCCAATTGGGCGGCGCGTTGAGGTTATCGGGAGCCTCTCCCTCGCAACGTCATCCTCGGCCTCGCGCCGAGGATCGGCAGCAAATCCTCGGGACAGGCCAGAGGATATCGGGGGATAGGTTCCACGTTCCCGACAAGCCGAGAAGATGAACACCTCAAGCCCGAACGATTTCTTCCGTCGCCATCGCCGCCCCCAGCACATGGTCATCCGTACCGTCCAGGCCTGAAAGCAGCAAACCGACCGGCATGCCTGCGTCGCCCGTTCCACAGGGGATCGAAACACCGCAGAGATCGAAGAAGTTACCGATCTGCGTGTTGCGCAGGGTTTTTGCATTCATGGCGAAAAAAGCATCGTCACTTTGGAGAAGCGGCGCGACCCTGGCCGCAACATGCGGCAATGTCGGCGACATCAGCAGTTCGCCTTTCCCGATCATTCCCGAAAACGCCGCAGTCATGCGTTCCCGCGCATCGATGATGGCTAGGTAATCCGGCACTGAAATATTGGCCCCCAGCTTCGTTCGTGCGACAACGCGCGGGTCCATGCGCGCGGCATCAGCACCTTCCAGCCGGGTTTTGTGCAGGGCAAAGGCCTCCGCGGTCACCAGCGCACCCTTTTCCTTGATAAGCTCGAACAGTTCCGAAAAAATCGGGAATGCCTGTCGTCGCACCGAGGCACCGGCGCGGACAAGACGGTCCACTGCCTGCTTGAAAGCGGCCGCGACTTCGTCCTCGATTCCGTCGAAAAATACGGTCTCGGGCACAACAAGCGAGAGGCTGGAAAGTGGCACGCGCTGCACATCGGCGGCAGTCCTGCCCCGCATGGCGGCATCCACCCAGACCGCATCCTGAACCGTGCGGGTGAGCGGCCCGAGCGAATCGAGACTCTTCGCCAATTGATATACTCCGCGCATCGAATAACGGCCGCGACTGGCCTTGTAGCCTACCACGCCATTGAAAGCGGCGGGAATGCGGACCGATCCGCCCGTATCCGTACCGATCGCCACCGGCACCAGGCCGGCCGCCACGGCCACGCCCGCACCGGAGGAGGAACCGCCGGGCAGACGGTGTCCATCCGTGGAAAGGGGATTGCGCGGCGTGCCGTAATGCGGATTGATGCCAAGACCGGAAAATGCAAACTCGCTCATATTCGTTCGGCCGATGCAGATCATGCCGGCCTGTTTCAGCGCGGTCACCACATCAGCGTCCCGCGACGCAGGCTCATCATCCGCAAGCACGGTCGATCCGGCCGTGGTCACCGTTCCCTCCAGATCAAAAAGATCCTTCCAGGCCACGGGAATGCCGTCGAGAAGCCCGCGGGAACGGCCTTCGCGAATTCGTGTCGATGCGGCCTCCGCTTCGGCGGCGGCCCGCTCCGCCGTCAGCCCTATGAAAATGGCCTGATCGGCCTCCTGACGGATCGCATCGACTGTCTCTTCCACCAGGGCGCGCGGATCAAGGTGGCCACCCTGGATGAGAGCGGAAAGCTGCGCGATGTTCTTGCCCCTGTGAGCCATGACGAAATTCCCTAAAATCGGCGTATGATGCCCAACATGCCGTTTATGCAAGGCTTGGCAAGGCCGGTCGCGGGTTTTTCCCGGAAGGTCGTTGCCGCCGCTGAAACTCGGCTGCCAGAGTCTATTTCTCAACCTGAAGTGCAGAGACGGACCGCTTATATAAGCGGCGACTGTAAAAAGACGGATTAATTCTTAATCGCATCTAAACTTTGTTGAATTATTTAGCAGACACCATTGAAGTGCATGCCCTATAAAAATTCCATAAAACAATCATAACGCGACATCGCGGGGGACTATCGCGAATGGAAGAGACTGCCTATCGGGGGATGGATAGACAGGTAGAGCCCGGCCACATGCTTCGCTCAACGACGCCGCCGGAAAAGGGCCGGTCGTCGCGGCGACGCTCGCTCGCCAGCAAGATAACCCTGATTTTCCTGGGTGGGGTGATCTTCGCCTACAGCATCGGCGCGCTTGTGGGCTGGTACATGTTCGTTGCCGCCGCCAGCGAACAGTGGCTCAATCAGGCCCGCGTCAACTCCCAGATTGCCAGCGCCACCCTTCGAAGCATCTACACCTATGTCAGCGTCACGGCGGATGCCGATGGCCAGGTCAACGGCATTTTGACCGACAAGCCTATCGGCGACGATGAATCCATTCTCGTTACGGGCTTCAATCCAAGCGATGTTCTCGCGCTCATAGGCGCCCAGACGAAAAATGCCGTCTGGCTATTCCGCTATGATGACGCCGATTCCGGTTTCAGGCAGATCGCAGCCGCTTTCGACAACGCCACAGACGATGACGAAAAACCGCTCGCTACCGACCCGATCTTCGCCAGAGACGCCGTGGCGGCGCGCTTCGCGACGGGGTTTGCAACCATAGGCGACTCCAGCCACTATATCGGCCTGCTGCCGATCATCAGTACGGAGACGAAAAAGCCGATCGGCGCGGTCGCCGTCAGCATCGGTGGTTCGGATGCGCTTTATGGCGCGCAGCGCAAACTGATCTACAATTCGCTCATCGCGCTGATCGTGGTGCTGACCGTGACAGGTGTTCTGGTAACGGTCATCGCGCGGCATTTCCTGAAACCCGTACCGGCGCTGGTGCAGGCGACCCTGCGGATCGCCCGCGAGGAAACCGATGTCGCAACCCCCTTTCAGGATCGACGGGATGAAATCGGCGACATGGCAACCGCCATCGAGACGCTGCGAGAAGCCGTTCTGGAACGCGGACGCCTGCGGCAGATACGCGACATGGCACAGCAAATGGAGCACATGGCCCATCACGATGCGCTGACCGGGCTTCCAAACCGGGTGCTGCTGATGAAGACGCTGGAAAATCGCCTTGAGCATCTCTCCGCGTCCGGCCAGCTGTTCAATGTCATGCTGCTGGACCTCGACCGTTTCAAGGCCGTTAACGACACGCTCGGGCACGCGGCCGGCGACGCGCTGCTGGTGGCTGTCGCTTCGCGGATCTCCTCCGTCCTCGGAGAAAACGACATGGTGAGCCGCCTGGGCGGCGATGAATTCGCGATCATACAGTCGACAAGCGGCGACTTTGAGAGCGATGCGGCGATGCTGGCAGCGCGGGTCGTGCATGCCGTGTCGCGCAGTTTCGCGCTCGAAGGCAGCGACATCAGCATCGATACCAGCATCGGCATCGCCTGTGCGCCCGGTCACGGCACATCGGCCACACAGCTGCTGCAACATGCCGATCTCGGCCTTTACCGGGCGAAATCCATGGGTTGCGGCTATTTCGTCTTCTATGAGCCAGGCATGGACATGGCTGCGCAGCACAAGCACGCGCTGGAAATAGACATGAAATCCGCCCTTGAAAACCATGAGTTCGAGCTGCATTACCAACCCGTGGTCAATCTGCAGAGCGGCCGCATCGTCGCCTATGAAGCGCTTGCCCGCTGGCGCCACAGCAAGCTTGGCCTGATCTCTCCGGACCGCTTCATCGCGCTTGCGGAAGAAAACAACTTCATCAGGCCGTTGGGCGAGTGGGTTCTGGCGCAGGCCTGCATGGATGCAATGACCTGGCCGAAGGATATCAGACTTGCCGTCAACCTATCCGCCGTTCAACTTTGCAATGACGATATCGTCCCCATTGTGGACCGGGCGCTTGAAGCATCCGGATTCCCGGCGGAACGGCTTGAGCTGGAAGTGACGGAAACGGCTATGCTTGAGCGCGACAGCAGCACCCGCGTCCTAAAAATGCTGAAGGAAAGAGGCGTCCGCCTGGCGCTTGATGATTTCGGCACCGGTTATGCGGGGCTCAGCACGCTCACCCACGTCGCCTTCGACAAGATCAAGATCGACCGCGAATTCGTTTCCGGCCTTCCGGCCAATCCCATGTGTTCGGCTATCGTCAACACCGTTATCGACATGGCCGAACAGATCGGCCTGAAGGTGACCGCCGAGGGGGTGGAAAACGGGGAGCAGGTCGAGGTGCTCAAACTTTCCGGATGCGACGAGGCCCAGGGCTATTATTTCGCCGAGCCTGCACCGCTTGCGCAGGTTCTAAAAAACCGTGCGGTCATCGTCCAAGTGGGAAAAACCGAAACCGCCGATCGAGCCGCGCAGACGGGCCACGATGCCGGACGACCGACACAGGACACCTATTGCCCTTCACAAAAAGCGATTTGAGAAACCGGCCGCCGGCCAAGAGGACATAAATGCGTATTGCAGTCTATTGCCTTTTCCTCACATGCTTTGCCCCCCTCACCCCGCTGCAGGCTGCCGGTGAAGGCGACACGCTTCAGCAGATCGCCAGGACCGCAAAAATCCGCATCGGCTATCGTGAGGCTGAACCCCCCTTTTCCTATCAGCTGCCGAACGGAGAGGTGACCGGTTTCTCAACCGATCTCTGCAGGACGATCAGCGAGGACATTCGCAAGTCCCTGAAACTCGACAAGCTCGACGTCGAATATGTCAAGGCCACGCCCGCCACCCGCTTCATCCTTGTCCGCGGCGGTCAGATCGATATCGAATGCGCAGCCACCACCAATAATAGCGACCGTCGCAGGATCGTGGATTTTTCCTATCCGAATTTCATGACGGCAACACAGTTTCTCTCGCGCAAGCAGGACAATCTGAAAAGCCTCGCCGATCTGGCAGGCAGGTCAGTCACATCCGCCTCCGGAACCGTCAATATTGAGCAGCTCAATGCCGTGAACCGTGAGAAGAACCTCAATATCTCCGTCATGCCGACGAAAACCAACGAGGAAGCCTTCGCCCTCGTCGTTTCCGGCAAGGCTTCGGCTTTCGTGATGGATGGTATCCTGCTGGCGGCGCTGGCGGCGACATCTGAAAATCCGGATCTTTATGCGCTTTCCGAGGAGACGCTGAGCGCACCCGAACCCTATGGGCTGGTCTTCCGTCGCGACGACCCGGCCTTCAAGGCGGCCGTCAACGACAGTCTGAAACGGATTTTCACTGGCCCCGCCATTCATGATCTCTATGAAAAATGGTTCACCAGACCCATTCCGCCAAACGGCATGAATCTGAACCTGCCGATGGCAGCAGCTCTGAGACAGGCCTACGAACAACCGAAAGAATATCGGGATTAAGGTGTTCGCACCCCCGCCTCAATTTTTATGAAAACACGTTTCGACAGATACTTTAGCTGGAGATGCGCGATGCAGAGATCGACATTATGGCTTGCATTAGGAATTTTTAGCCTTTTATCCACTTATGCGGCCGGGCAGGAAGTGCAGCCGCCGACACTCGAGACCATTGCTAGAACCGGTATCATCCGGCTGGGTTATGCCGATCGCAATATCCCCTTTTCGTATCTCGGCACCGGCCCGGAGCCGATCGGCTACAGCATCGAGCTTTGCCTCAAGGTGGTGGATTCCATCAGGGAAAAACTGGATCTGCCGGGACTGAAGGTCGACTTCGTCAAACGCACGCCCAGCAATCGGATCACGCTTCTCAATGACGGCACGATCGACATGGAATGTGTGGCGAGCACGAACACGGAAGAACGGCGCAAGGCCGTATGGTTCTCCTACAGCCACTTCATCACCGGTACGCGATACGTGGCGCTGAAATCGAGCGGCCTGAATACCGTCGCGGATCTTGCCGGGCGTACCGTGGTGGTAACGACGGGAACCATTAATATCAGCCAGTTGAACGTGCTCAATCGCAAGCTGGGGCTGAACATCGCCGTGCTGCAAAATGACAGCACCGAAGGCGGTTTCGAGATGGTGACGGAAAACCGTGCTTCGGCTTTCGTCATGGACGATATTCTTCTGCGATCCTTCGTCGCCGAAACAGGCAGGCCTCAGGATTACGCAATTTCAAATGAATATCTTGCGCCACCCCAACCCTACGGCCTGATGCTTCGCCACGGCGATACCGGTTTCAGAGATGCCGTCAACGAGGCCCTGGGTGAAATCTATGCGAGCGGTGAAATCGACAAAATCTACGAGAAATGGTTCAACGCTCCGATCCCGCCGAACGGGATGAACCTTCAGCGCCCGCTTCCGGACGATCTCGCTGACGCGTTTCGAAACCCCGTGGATACGACCGCGCAATAAAACGCCGCCCGGTTGGGGCGGCGTCTTTCATGCCTATGTCACGCGGCGCGGAGATCTGCGCCGAGCGGAATTTCGACGTCGATCTCGAGAATCGAGAAATGTTCGTCGCGATCCATCTTCACGTGCACACGGTCGCCGTCGATCTGTACATGCTTGGCAATGACGCCGAGAATTTCTTCCCGCAGGATGGCAACAAGATCAGAGCCCGATGAGGCCCGCTCATGGGCGAGCAGCACTTGCAGGCGCTCACGCGCAAGCGGTGCCGACTTCTGTCTGCGAAAAAGATTGAAGAGACTCATGCAGCCCTCCTTGCGAAGATCTTGGAGAAGATGCCACGCTTTTCGCCCGGAATGACCACCGGAATATCTTCCCCCGATAGGCGGCGGGCAGCGTCGAAATAGGCCATGGCCGGCGCGCAGCGGGCATCTGCGAGCGTGACCGGCGCACCGACGTTGGAGGCGCGCAGCACATCCGAACTCTCGGGAATGATGCCAATCAACGGGATCGACAGGATTTCGAGAACGTCGTCGACCTTCAGCATATCACCCCGCTCCGCACGCGCAGAATCATAGCGGGTAATGAGAAGGTGTTTTTCCATGCGCTCGCCGCGCTCGGCCTTCAGCGTCTTTGAATCGAGCAGGCCGATGATGCGGTCGCTGTCGCGCACCGAGGAGACTTCAGGATTGGTAACGACCACAGCCACATCCGCATGGCGCATGGCCAGCGTCGCGCCGCGTTCGATTCCGGCGGGACTGTCGCAGATCACCCAGTCGAAGTGCTTCTTCAACTCGTTGATGACCCATTCGACACCTTCCGGCGTCAGATTGTCCTTGTCCCGCGTCTGCGAGGCGGGCAGCAGGAACAGCGTCTCCAGGCGCTTGTCGCGGATCAGCGCCTGCGTCAGCTTGGCATCGCCCTGAATAACGTTGACGAGATCGTAGACCACGCGGCGTTCAGCACCCATGACGAGATCGAGGTTGCGCAGACCGACATCGAAATCGACGACTACGACCTTCTCTTTATTCTGCGCCAATGCGGCGCCAAGCGCTGCGGTCGAGGTGGTCTTGCCGACCCCGCCCTTGCCGGAAGTTACAACGACTACCTTCCCCATATGGCTCTCTCCTGTTCGTGCGTGTTTATCTGTTATCAGCCGAGTTTTGCGGCCTTGATCGTATCGTCTTCCAGCCAGAGCTGAACGGGTTGCCCGCGCAGCTTGTCGTCAATGTCCTCAGCCACCTTGTAGACGCCGTCGATTGCCAGAAGCTCGGCCTCCAGCTTGCGGCAGAAGATGCGCGCAGAGACATTGCCGAGCGAACCGGCCATGGCCCGCCCGCGCAGCGCGCCATAAACATGGATCGAACCGCCAGCGATGATCTCCGCCCCCGAGGCGACCGAGCCGATGACGGTCACGTCACCTTCGGGAAACATGATCGACTGGCCGGAGCGCACGGGCTCGTTGATGACGAGCGACTGCACGACGGCGCGGATCTCGCCCGATGTACGGGGCTTCTCCTCCGGCAATTCGGCAACCACGGCGACCGGCTCGACCTCGACATCGGAAGCCGGCTTTCCGCCCTTCAGCGATGGGGGCATGCCCGGCTCGATCATCGAGGGACGAACGCCCTCGATGCCCATGATGCCGACATTGCGCTCCCTGAGCGCCGCCAGCAGGTCCTTCAGACCCGCCTTGTCGAGCGACAGTTCCGAAACATCGAGGACCACCGGCCGCGACAGGAAGAAGCCCGCCGAACGCGCCGCGAGATCATCGAGCCTTTCCAGCCATTGATCGACCGGAGCTTCGGGGGACAGGACGACTGCGAGGAAGGAGCGGCCTTTGATGCGGATGGAACGCTGGTCTGTTAGCACTTTGGTCATCTTGGTAAACAAATCGTTGACAATTAGGTACCTCGAATATGGTTAACAAATGGTTAACGCCACCCTCAAGAGAGGGAAATCGTTAAGAAAATTCCGCGTTCGAAACTCTCATGCAGAACCTTCTAGAACATCTGTTATCCCTTTGAATCTGGCCATTCCCTGACATATGAAGACAAAGGATAACAGCGCATCCTTGCTGCAGGCTGACTCCCGGTGTGGCTCTGTTCACCGCCGCCCTGCCTGCCGACGACCTCGACTCGCGTGAGTCTGACCGCGTCCGACTCCGGGACAACATCCCCCACCCGCGGCAGATGACTATCGGCCCTTGGCGGCTGAAAAACGATTCCGTTATGCCTGACAATACTGTAGAGACAGGCGAGGCCGACAGTTCAACGGAAGAATGAGATGCACAGCAAAGTTCCGCCGCAAAACCAGATTTTTTCGCAACAGTTTGCGGCCTTCCTGTTCGACATGGATGGCACACTCGTCAATTCGATCGCCGTCGTCGAGCGCGTATGGCGGGAGTGGGCAGTGGCGAATGGCATCGAGCCGAATGCCTTCCTGCAGCGCATTCACGGCATGCGAGCCTCGGAGGTTATCCGCCGTGAGGCCATTGCGGGTCTTAACGTGGATGAGCAGGCCGAAATGATCCTTCGTGCAGAGATGGATGATGTGGACGGCATTGTTCAGATACCGGGCGCCGGCGCTTTCCTGCAATCGCTGCCGGCGGGCAAGTGGGCTATCGTGACGTCGGCCGTACGCGAACTGGCTGAACGCCGGCTCGCAGCGGCGGGCATTGCACCGCCGCCTGTCATGATCTGTGCGGAAGACGTGGTGAACGGCAAACCCGATCCTGAAGGCTATCGAAAAGCGGCCGAAAAGCTCGGCGTATCACCGCAAGACTGCATTGTCTTCGAGGACGCCCCCGCCGGCATCCAGGCGGGGGAAAACATGGGGGCGTCAGTGGTGGTCATCAACGCCACCCATTCGCATCCTATCGAAACGCCACACCTTTCCATTGGCGGCTATGGTGAGGTGAATGTAATTATCGACGGTATAGGCGGCCTGAAGCTGGCGACGGGCAGGAGCTGAAAAGCCTGCACGCAAAGGGAAAGAAGCGATCGCTTGCCAGCTGATGTCGCGAGCTGCTGGCAAGCGATCGCGCCCCGACATCATCCAAAACATTGAGAGAGGCAAAGTTTGCGACTTTGCCGTCGTTCTCCACCCAAGGAATCCGTCTGCCCGGCCAGCTCGCGGCCAGAATGAGGAAATGGCAGAACCCCCGGGAGCCAGAGCCCCGGGGAGCGTGACAATACTGCCCCGCTGAGCCTCCAGACGACCTCCGTATATTTTTCATTAACGTCTAATTGACAGCGTCGCACAAATGCGCCCTAATGAAATTGGTAAGACAATCTTACCGCTTGCGCGATTGGGGGAGACTTTCGCGCTGGGAGGACATCATGTTTGTGGCTCTTGAGCCGCGCCGCCTTTACCGGCTGGTTGCGGAACAAATTCGCTTGCTCATCGAAAGCGGGGAACTGACGGACGGTCAGCGCCTGCCGGCGGAACGCGACCTTGCGGAACGCTTCGGCGTATCACGCCCCACGGTGCGGGAAGCGCTTATCGTTCTTGAAGTGGAAGGCCATATCCATATTCGCATGGGTTCGGGCGTCTACGTAAACGCAACCGGCAAACAGGGGAAAGAAAAGCCAACAGTGCCGGATGCGCATGGGCCTTTCGAAATCCTGCAGGCGCGCTGTATCATCGAAAGCGCGATCGCGGAGGAAGCCGCACGGCTCGCCACGCCGGAATGCATCGTCAAACTTGATGACATCATCGAGCGCATGGCCGGCGCACTCGACAATTCACCGCAGGCGCTCAATCTCGACCGGGCCTTTCACACCGCCATCGCCGACATCATCGGCAACTCGGCGCTCAACCGCTTTACCGGCCTGATCTATGACGAGCGCAGCCTGTCACCCTTTTTCGAAAAGCTCGCCAGCTATTTCGAAGGTCCGCACACCTGGAACCTCGCCGTGCAGGAACACCGGGTCATCCGCGACGCCATTGCCGCGAACGATCCGGAAGGTGCCCGCGAGGCGATGCGGCAGCATCTGACGCTGTCGCAGAAGAGATTTTCCGAAAGTTTCGGGGAGGAAACGCTCGTAGAAGAATAACCGCCGCCGCAACCGGCGACGGGAAAAACGGAAATCTGGCTTTAATTCGGGAGGAGTTAAGAATGAAAATCAGATTGTCGACTTTGATGGGCGCAACAGCGGCCATCCTGCTCTCGGCGCTTGCGGCGCAGGCGCAGACCGCACTGAAATGGGCACATGTCTACGAGACCTCAGAGCCGTTCCATACGGATTCGGTCTGGGCCGCGGAAGAGATCGCCAAGCGCACAGATGGCCGCTACAAGATCGATGTCTTCCCAGCCTCGCAGCTCGGCAAGGAAGCCGATATCAATCAGGGCCTGAAGATCGGCACGGTTGATATCATCATTTCCGGGTCGAGCTTCGCCGCGCGTGACTTCAAGCCGATCGGCGTCACCTATTTCCCTTACATCTTCCGCGATCCGAGCCATCTGATCGCCTATACCAAAAGCGATATCTTCAAGCGGCTCGCGAAGGGTTACGAAGACAAGACCGGCAACCATATCGCTGCCGTCAGCTATTACGGCACACGCCACACAACATCGAACAAGCCGATTGCCACCTGCGCCGACATGGGCGGGCTGAAAATGCGCGTGCCTGATGTTCCGGCCTACCTCGCCATGCCGCGCGCCTGCGGCGCCAACACGACCCCGATTGCATTTGCGGAAGTCTATCTGGCGCTGCAGAACGGCACCGTCGATGCGCAGGAAAACCCGCTCACCACCATCGAGGCGAAGAAGTTCTTCGAAGTGCAGAAGAACATCGTCCTGACAGGCCACATCGTCGACCACCTCAATACAGTGATATCGAAGAACCTGTGGTCCAAGCTGTCAGATGAAGACAGACAAATCTTCACCGAAGTCATGCAGCAGGCTGCCGAGCGCACCACCAAGACCATCGAAGGCCGCGAGAAAAGCCTCGTCGAGGACTTCAAGAAGCGCGGCCTGATCGTCGCCGAAGTCGACAAGGCCGACTTCGAGAAGAATGTCCTCGAAAAAGTGAAGTTCGAGGACTTCGGTTACGACAAGGCCGACTGGGAAGCCATTCGCGCCGTCAAGTGAAGCAAGATCCGGTGCGGCTCCTTTGCCGCACCGCCCTTTCTCTCCAGACGGGATATCTCAATGTCGCAGGAAATTCATACTCAGGTCACGCCTGAGGAACTCGCCCATACGTTCGACGAGGCGCCGCCGGAGGTCGATCTCAAGGTCTATTCATTCGAAGACTGGGTCACGCTTGGCCTCTTCTGGCTGATGACGGGCTGCGTGTTCCTTCAGTTCTTCACCCGCTACGTGCTCAACGACAGCTACGCCTGGACGGAAGAAATCGCCGTCAACTGCCTGATCGGCGTCGTCTTTTTAGGTTCGGTCATGTGCGTGCGCATGTCGCGCCACATCCAGGTTGATGTGCTTTATCACTATGTGCCGCCGCAGGTGGCCCGCGCCATGTCGATCCTCGTCGATGTGCTGCGGATCCTGTTCTTCGCCTACACCTCTTGGCTGATGTGGCGCTACATGGAAATCGTCGCGGATGAGGAGATGGTCACCGTCGCCCTGCCGCGCAGCATCGTATTTTATACGGTTCTGGCCGCTTTCGTTCTGATGTTCTTCCGGTCGGTACAGGTCTTCATCGCCAATATGCAGCGCGGTTACTCCGTTCTGGAGCGGCCCGAAGAATTCCAGAGCGCGGGGGATTGATCACATGCTGCTTCTCATCGGCTCCTTTCTTCTCCTGATGGTGATCGGCCTGCCGGTCGCCATTTCCATGGCCTCGGCTTCTCTGCTCTACATCGTGTTTTATAATGTCGCGCCCGATATCATAGCCGCGCAGCGCCTGATCGCGGGTGTGGAAAGCTTCCCGCTTCTCGCCGTTCCCTTCTTCATCCTTGCCGGCAACTTGATGAATACGGCGGGCGTGACGGGACGAATCTATTCCTTCGCGGTGGCACTCGTCGGCTGGATGAAGGGTGGTCTCGCCCAGGTCAACATCATCGGTTCGGTGATCTTTTCCGGCATGTCGGGGACCGCGCTTGCCGATGCGGCCGGTATCGGCACCATCGAGATCAAGGCCATGAAGGACCACGGGTATCCGGTCGAAGCGGCCGTCGGCGTCACCGCCGCCTCCGCAACGCTCGGCCCGATCTTCCCGCCATCGCTGCCCTTCGTCATCTACGGCATGATGGCCAATGTCTCCATCGGAGCATTGTTCATGGCCGGCATCATTCCCGGCGTCGTCATGACGCTTCTGATGATGATCACGGTTGCGGTCTTCGCCTATATCAAGGGCTGGGGCTCCGATACACCGTTCAGCCTCAGAACGATCTTCGGCGCATCGATTGAAGTCTTCGTGGTGATGATGGTGCCGCTCGGCATCTATATCCTCACGGCGCTTGGTCTTTCCCTCAACCTGTCGATCCTGATCGTGCTGGTCATCCTGCTTGCCTGCGACTGGTATTTCGACTTCTCAGCCGTGATGGCGTTGATGACGCCAGTCATTCTGATCGGCGGCATGACCATGGGCTGGTTCACACCGACGGAGGCAGCCGTCGCGGCCGTTCTCTGGTCACTGTTCCTCGGCCTCGTCCGCTATCGCACGATGACCTTCAAGACGCTGGCGAAATCGACCTTCGACACGATCGAAACCACCGCATCCGTGCTCTTCATCGTTGCGGCGGCCTCGGTCTTCGCATGGCTGCTGACCGTCAGCCAGGCAGCGCAGCTTCTGTCGGCGGCGATCCTGACGATCACGGACAGCAAGTGGATTTTCCTGGTGCTGGTCAATCTCCTGATGCTGTTCGTGGGCTGCTTCCTCGATACGATTGCGGCCATCACCATCCTCGTGCCGATCCTTCTGCCGCTCGTGCTGCAGTTTCATATCGATCCGGTGCATTTCGGCCTCATCATCACGCTCAACCTGATGATCGGTCTGCTGCATCCGCCGCTCGGCATGGTGCTGTTCGTGCTCTCGCGCGTGGCGAAACTCTCCGTCGAACGCACGACCATCGCGATCCTGCCATGGCTGGTGCCTCTGTTCGTCGCGCTGTTGCTGATCACCTTCATTCCGGCAATCACCCTGTGGCTGCCGACCGAGATGGGCCTGATCCGCTGACGAGGCACCCTGCCCGCGCGGTTCGCCGCGCGGGGTCATCATTCCATATCAAGACATGAGGGCATGGTCATGCAGACACGCGTGGCACGTCTATACGGCGAAAAGGACATTCGCGTCGAAACAGAGAATCTCGCTGAGCCGCGACCCGGCGAGGTGCTGCTCGCAATGGCAGCGGGCGGCATCTGCGGCTCCGATCTTCATTATTATCAGGATGGCGGTTTTGGCCCGGTCAGGGTGCGCGAACCGATCATCTCCGGGCATGAGGCATCCGGCCATGTGCGGGCGCTGGGGGAAGGCGTCAGCGGGCTCGCCATCGGCCAGCTCGTCGCCGTCAATCCCTCGCAACCCTGCGGCCATTGCCAGTTCTGCCTGAAGGGCCAGCCGATCCATTGCCTCGACATGCGCTTCATGGGCAGCGCCATGCGCCTGCCGCACGAACAGGGCATGTTCCGCGACCGGCTGGTGGTTCCGGCCAAACAATGCGCGCCATTTCCAGCCGATACCTCAGCTGCTGAAGCGGCCTGCACTGAGCCGCTTGCAGTCTGTCTGCATGCCGTCGCCCAGGCTGGCGATCTCACCGGCGCTAAGGTGCTGGTGACGGGAGCCGGCCCAATCGGCCTCTTGACCATCGCCGCCGCCCGCCATGCGGGCGCAAGTATCATCGTTGCAACCGATCTGACCGATTCGGCGCTGGAACGCGCACCAGCCATGGGTGCGGACCGCACGATCAATGTCGCAAAGGACGCCGAGGCGCTTTTGCCCTACCAGGATGACAAGGGTTATTTCGACGTCATTTTCGATTGCTCCGCGGCAGCCCCCGCGCTTCGCACCGCCTTTGCCTGCGTGCGCCCGCGCGGCACCATCGTACAGGTGGGCGTAACCGGTGACATCACCATTCCGCTCAATGCGCTGGTGAGCAAAGAAATCCTCTGGCGCGGTTCGCAGCGCTTTCATGATGAATTCGCCATCGCCGCCGGGCTGATCTCAACGCGCAAGATCGATGTGCGGCCGATCATTTCCCACAGCTTCCCGCTCGATGAGGCGAAGGCCGCATTCGAGCAGGCCGGAGACCGCTCCACCGCCTGCAAGGTGCAACTGACTTTTTCCGCAGACGGAATTTTTGAGGACGAAAGATGAGACATACATGGCGCTGGTTCGGTCCGGTCGACAAGGTCACGGTTCAGGATGCGGCTCAGGCGGGCGCAGAAGGCATTGTCAGCGCGTTGCACCACATCGCCACCGGCGATGTCTGGCCGGTGGACGAAATAACCAGGCGGCATGAGGCCATCAAGGCCGGCGGGCTTTATTGGGACGTGGTGGAAAGCGTGCCCGTCTCCGAGGACATCAAGACCCAGACGGGCGACTGGAAAACCCATATCGCCAACTGGCAGGAAACGCTGCGCCGCCTCTCGGCGTCAGGCATCCGCACCGTCTGTTACAACTTCATGCCCGTGCTGGACTGGACCCGCACCGACCTGCGCTGGGAAACGAAACACGGCGCGAAAGCGATGCGCTTCGACCTCACCGATTTCGCTGCCTTTGATATTCACATTCTCAAGCGCCCGGACGCGACGCGGGATTATCCTGACTGGTTGCTGGAGGATGCGGCAAAGCGGTTCACCGAGATGCCCGACACAAAAATCGTCGCGCTATCACGCAACATCGGCGCTGGCCTGCCCGGCTCGGCAGATGGTTATACCCTGCCGGAACTCATCGAAAAACTGCGTTCCTACCATGGCGTTAATCGCGAAAGGCTTCAGCAGAACCTGATCGATTTTCTCTCCGAGGTGACGCCGGTTGCTGAAGACGTCGGCATCAACATCTGCGCCCATGGCGATGATCCGCCCTGGCCACTGCTCGGCCTGCCGCGTATTCTCTCAACGGAGGCGGACTACGCCCATATGCTCTCGCAGGTCGACAGCCGCGCCAATGGCGTCACGCTTTGCACAGGCTCTCTCGGTGCGCGCGCGGATAACGACCTGCCCTTCATTGCCAGCCGTTTTGCCGATCGAATCCATTTCGTGCATCTGCGCAACGTGACGCGCGACACGGACACCGTGCCCTGCTCCTTCTTCGAGGACGAACATCTGGAAGGCGGAACCGACATGGTCGCCGTCATTGCCGCCCTCATCACCGAAGAAGCCCGTCGGCGAGCGGAGGGCCGTGAAGACCACACCATTCCGATGCGGCCGGATCACGGGCAGGAAATTCTCGACGACCTCACGCGCGGCGCCCAGCCCGGTTACCCCGCCATTGGGCGATTGAAGGGGCTGGCTGAGCTGCGCGGCATCGAGCGTACGCTGTCACACAGCCACTTCGGTCTCGCGAATGGGAGTGGCTAATCGGAAATCTGACCGCAGGGGATGTGTCAGCCTGCGGCCATCTTCGCCCGAAACATGAGGTAGGAATAGGCGGCCAATCCGCCGGCAACAGCCCCGGCGGCCTTCACGGCTGCGTCGGTCAGATGCGGATGGCGTGTCGGCGACAGGAATTGCAGCGCCTCGATGCCAAAAGCCGCAACAATGCCCGCGACGATGATGGCAAGCCAGTAACGCGGATAGGCGAGCACGAAGGCGGCCGAACAGAGGGCGAAGGCACCTGCGCGGTCGATGCCGACCGTCGTCAATGTGTGGGGCCTCAGCCCAATGGGGCTGACAGTGACGATTACAATCAACAGAAGAAGCGACCAGGCAACATATTTCGGAAATCTGTTTGTCATCATGGCGTCACATTAAAGCGTCGTGTGCGTAAACGGAAGCAGGTCTTTTTCATGCTTCGCCCAATTAATCACACTTTTTGGTCAGATAGTTGAAAAACCGGCTTTCGCTCAGGCCCTACACGGGCTAAGGCAGAAGGCAACCGGGCGAGGATCGCGGCTGATGGCGCTTGCGCTGTCGCCTTTCGGTGCAACGTCACGGTGTCGGGTGGGTTTTCCACACAGAATCAGTTTTCAGGGAAGAGCACAATGAGTTTCAAGCCGCACGGCAAACATCTGGTTGCAGGAGAATGGGTCGCAACGGAAGCAAAATTCCGCAGCGAGCCTGCACATGGCGAAGCTTTCGATTTTTCGGTCGGCACCGTCGATCTGGTGAATGCCGCCTGTGAGGCAGCTGAAGAAGCCTTCTGGAGCTACGGTTACACCACCCGCGAAGAGCGCGCCGCTTTCCTCGACACCATTGCCGATGAGATCGAAGCCCGCGCCGACGCCATCACCGAAATCGGTTCCTCCGAAACCGGCCTGCCCGCTGCCCGTCTGCAGGGCGAACGCGGCCGCACCGTCGGTCAGCTCCGCCTGTTTGCGTCGCATATCCGCAAGGGCGACTATCTCGATCGTCGCCACGACGAAGCACTGCCGGATCGCCAGCCGCTGCCGCGCCCGGATATCCGCCTGATGCAGCGTCCGATCGGCCCTGTCGCCGTTTTCGGCGCGTCGAACTTCCCGCTCGCCTTCTCCACGGCCGGTGGTGACACCGCTGCGGCTCTGGCTGCCGGTTGCCCTGTTGTCGTCAAGGGTCACTCCGCCCATCCCGGCACCGGTGAAATCGTTGCCGAAGCGGTTCTTGCCGCCGTCAAGAAGCACAATCTGCATCCCGGCGTCTTCTCGCTGATCCAGGGCGGCCGCCGCGATGTCGGTTCCGCGCTCGTGCAGCATCCGCGCATCAAGGCGGTCGGCTTCACCGGTTCGCTCGCTGGCGGTCGTGCGCTGTTCGATCTCTGCGCTCAGCGCCCCGAGCCGATCCCCTTCTTCGGCGAACTGGGTTCGGTCAACCCGATGTTCCTGCTGCCGGAAGCCGTTGCCGCCCGTGGTGAAGCCATCGCCAAGGGCTGGGCGGGTTCGCTGACCATGGGTGCGGGCCAGTTCTGCACCAACCCCGGCATCGCCGTCATCCTCTCCGAGCAGGCGGATGCGGTTGCTGAAACCGCACGCGCCGCTCTTTCCGAAGTTGGCCCGCAGGTCATGCTGACAGACGGTATCGCCGCTGCCTATCGTGATGGCCGTGATCGTATCGCTGCCGGCAACGGCGTGCGCGACATTCTGACCACCACCTGCAACCTGCGCAATGCAACGCCTTACCTGTTCCGCGTTTCGGGCAAGGACTGGGTTGCCAACCATGCGCTTGCTGAAGAAGTCTTCGGACCGCTCGGCCTGATCGTGACTGTTGATAGCACCGAAGAAATGTTGGAAGTTGCCAAGAGCTTCGAAGGCCAGCTGACGGCGACCATGCATCTCGATGCAGGCGACGCCGAACTCGCCCGCAAGCTGCTGCCGATCTTGGAACGCAAGGCGGGCCGCGTTCTCGCCAACGGTTTCCCGACCGGCGTGGAAGTTTCCGAAGCCATGGTTCACGGTGGCCCCTACCCGGCCTCCACGAACTTCGGCGCAACCTCTGTCGGCACCATGTCGATCCGCCGCTTCATGCGCCCGGTTTCCTATCAGAACATTCCCTCGGACGTTCTGCCGGAAGACATTCGCTAATAAAAGAGGGGAGGCGCTCACACGCCTCCCTGTTCTTCGTCTGACCCGTAGTCTCAGGCAGACTGCACGGCCTGAATCTTCTCGATACCCCCAACAATGCCGGCGAAATCCTGCCAGACGCCCTGAGCGCCCTTGCGCCACCCATCCAGCGCTTCCGGCTGCAGCACCTTGCCACCCTTGGACAACGCAAGCTCAACGGACTTCGTTTCATCTTCAACGATCAGCTGGTTGAAGTACTTCGCGCCTTCGCTGGAAGCCTCCGACAGCACCTTCTTTTCTTCGTCATCCAGCTGGTTCCAGAAGGTCGCGCCATAATAAACGACGCCTGAAGCCCAGATGTGGCCAGTTTCGGTCAGATAGGGCACGACCTCGTAAAGCTTGAAGCCGGCATAGGCGGATTTGGTGAGGTCCATGGCGTCGGCCACGCCGGTCGCCAGCGCATTATAGGTCTCTGTGATCGGGATACCGACCGGCGTCGTGCCGAAGGCGCTCCACAGCTTGGTGTGCAGCGGGCTCTGGATGACGCGGATCTTCTTGCCTTCCAGCTGCTCGGGCCGTGTTACCGGTTCCTTGGTCAGCAGATGGCGCGCGCCGTAATTGATGAAATCGGCAGCGATGAATTGCTGGGCGGCGAGCTTCGTCTTCAACTCGTTGCCAGTCTCGCCGGTTACCACCTTGCGCACGTGCTCCCCATCACGGAACAGGAAGGGCAGATCGAGGATCTGCAATTCCGGCACCCAGCCTGAAAGCGAGGAAACGGTTGAAAGACTGGCCTGAACCGATCCCAGCCGAATATTCTCCGCCACTTCCTTTTCGCCGCCCAGCGCACCGCTCTTTACGATATTGAACCGGAAGCGACCGGGCAGCTTCGCTTCCACCAGCTCACTGATCTTCACCCAGATTTTCGTCTCCGGCTTGTCGCCAGCGAAAAGCGACGCAACGGTGAGGCTGCGGGTTCTGGCACTAGCCGTACGCACGAAGGCCGGTGCGGCGAGCGTTGCCGCGCCGAGAGCGGAGAGTTTGAGGAGATGACGACGGTCGATAATAGTCATGAATAAAGCCCCGGATTAGAAGAAAATGGCCCAGACGCACAGAATGGCGAGGGAAACGAGAAGGGAGAGGAGATAGGGAACGACGGCCCGGAAAAGGGCTGTCGCCGGAATGCGGGTGACGCCGCTCACCACAAAGATCAGCATGCCGAGCGGCGGTGTCAGGCCGTGGATCATGAGATTGACCACGAGGATAACACCGAAATGGATGGGATCGATACCGGCTGCCACGGCAGCGGGCAGAAGGATCGGCCCGAACAGCAGGATGGCAGCACCGATATCAAGCACAAGACCGACCACGAGCAGAATGAGGTTGGACAGCAGAAGCACCGCGATCTTGCTGCCACCGAGCAATGTCACGAAGTCGGTGACAAGACCGGAGACATTATCGACCGCCAGGAGAAAGGCGAAGGGGCCAGCCGTACCGATCAGAAGGCCGATCGCAGCTGCTTCACCCGCCGATTGGCGGAAGGTTGTAAAAATGCGGCCCGCGCCCAGCCGGTATCCGAAGCCGAGAAACAGCGTGTAAAGCGCTGCAAGCGCTGCGGCTTCCGTGGTCGTGACGACGCCAATGCGGATGCCGACCACCACGATGACGCCAAGACCGAAGGCAGGTATCGCAGCCACGGCCGAGCGCCACCGCTCAGAGCCCGTCGCGCGAGGCAGGGTATCAACGCTGCGCACGCTGAAATGGATCGCCACCGCCAGGCAGACCGCCATCAACCCGCCCGCAAAGAATCCGCCGACTAGCAGCGACCCGACCGAAAGGTTGGTGGCCGTTGCGAGGATAAGAAATGCGATGGAGGGCGGAATGACGTTGTCCAACACGGAAGTGGCGGCGATGATCGCACCCGCCTGCGCGGGTGGATAACCATGCTTGACGAGTTCCGGCTGGAAGGTGGAGGCGCCGAAGGCAGCATTGGCGACTGAAGAACCGGAGGCGCCCGAAAACAGCACGCTCGTCAGAAGCGTCGTCTGGGCCAGCCCCGCCCGTCGGTGGCCGACCATGGAGGCGGCAAAACGGACGAGCTGGTTTGCGACGCCCGATTCCGTCAGCAGACTTCCCGCCAGCAGGAAGAAGGGGATGGCGAGCAGCAGGAATTTCGACATGCCTGTGACCGTGGAGGAAACGATGGCCGGCTCCGGCAAAGTACTGCCGAAGGCAATCGCCACATAGGCGGCGGCGAGGAAGGCATGCGCAAGCGGCGCGGCCAAAACCAGCCCCACGGCTGCCGTCAGCGCCAGAAACAGGCTAGGCGGCAGGGTCGTATCGACGAAAATTTCCGGCAGGCCCACATAGGAAACAACAGCAATGACGACGGAGAGCAGAACAGCAAACGCCTTGCCTTCACTGACGCGCTGAAGCGCGAGATAAGCAAAAATCAGTGCGCCACCCGCACCAAGAAAACCGAAACGCACCCATTCCGGCAGACCAAGCGTCGGGGACGTCCCGCCCAGCATTGCCGCAATTTCTACCCCGCCGAAGGCGAGTATGAGCGCGGCAACGAACGAGAAAGCATCGGCCAGGACTTCCGTGGCAGCATGGAAACGTTCCGGCAGGAAGCGCACAAAAACATCGAGCCGCATCGCAAGCGCGCTTTTGAGACTGAGAGGCGCGCCGACAGCGATCATCGCGACATTAAGCCAGATGCCCAGATCTTCCGCGCCGATGAAGCCGGTGTGAAACAGATAACGCAGGGTCACATTGACCAGAACCACCACGAGCAGCGTGGCAAGGATTGCTGCCGCGACCGCACCGAGTACCTTGTCCAGAATGGCCAGCAGCCGCCCTGCCACACGCTGCGGGCCGATGCGCCCTCGTGCCGATGTCGTTGCGGGACTCGCCATCATGTCTTTCTTCTCCACTCCCGAAGCCATGCTCATGAGGCCTTGGCCGAGAGGTCACGGTCGAACAATGTCGACCACGTGAATTGTTTTGCCGCCGAAACCTCACGCGATACGTCAAGACGCGGAAGCACCTTTTCCCCGAAACGGAAGGCTTCTTCCAGCAATGGCATGCCGGACAGGATAAAGGTGTTCACGCCCGCCTTCTTATAGGCCTCCAGCGTGCGGATGACAGTATCGGGCGAGCCGACGATAGCTGTTCCCGGACCTGGACGAACGAGACCGATGCCGGCCCAGAGGTTTGGCGCTATTTCAAGATCGCGCAGGTTCTCCGGCTTCTGGCCGCCATGCATCGCCGTCATGCGCTGCTGGCCGACGGAATCGGTCTTGCCGACGAAGCGCTGGTTGGCGGCAATCGCTGCCTCATCCATGCGCCCGTAGAGATCGGCGGCGGCAGCCCAGGCCTCTTCATCGGTATCGCGCACGATAACATAAAGGCGAATACCGTATTCCAGTTCTCGACCGAGCTTTTCCGCCCGCGCCTTGACGAGATCGACCTTCGCGCCAATCTGATCAGGCGTTTCGCCCCATGAGAGATAGGTCTCGACATGTTTGGCCGCAACGTCGATGGCCTTGTCCGAAGAGCCGCCAAACCACAGCGGCGGCGGCTCGATGCCCTGCCCCACCGGCAGAGCGAGCTTTGCGCCCTGCGTCTGGAAATAATGCCCGTTGAAATCCACCGTTTCGCCGGCGAAAAGCCGGTGCCAGATTTGCAGATATTCATCCGCCATCTCGTAACGATCGTCATGCGGCATGGTCATGCCGTAAGCGCCGAGCATCTTCGCATCGCCCGAGACGACATTGATAAGCAGGCGACCGCGCGAAAACTCCTGAAGCGTTGCCGCCATCTTGCCAAGCAGCGTTGGCGCGATCAGGCCCGGATGAATGGCGACCAGCAGCTTCAGCCGCTCGGTATAGGAAAGAAGCGCACCCGCCAGAACCCAGACGTCATGCGCGCCGGTGGCAAACAGCGCCCCGGTATAACCGAGCTGGTCGTAAGCGAGCGCCAGTTGCTTGTAATAACCGAGATCGACCCTGCGGGAGCCTTCCGGCTGCCAGGGATAGGCGCCGTCGGGGGCGCACATGTACCAGAAAACATTCATCTGTCACCTCCGACGCTGGCTGATTGCGGGGCCGGGCTTTGCCCGGTCTGAACCGGTAAAGAGAAATGGCCGTGCCTGTAAAGCGTATCGGCCTCCTCCTGCTGTTCGGCAAGAATATTTTGAGTGGCGGGCACGACTGAAAGATCGCGAGAGCGCAATACCTTTGCCCAGGACGAAGCGTCGCCTTCGCTGCCAGGTTCGGCGGCGAGCAGCGCAGCCGCCTGCTCTACATTAGCCATAACGGCGCGGCCGACGCGGTCCAGTTCAGCCGCAATCGCTTGCCTCGTTTCAGGCGCGAGAGCGTGACGATCCAGCGTCCAGAACAGCGAACGGTTGGGAATGGTGGAGCCGCAGCGAACCAAAAGACTGATTTCTTCATGGGTCAGAGCCTTTTCCAGCCGCGGCGACATCGTCACCCAGGCATCGACGCGACCTTCCACCAGGTCTCTCAGGCTGTCACTGTCGCCGCTTTCTATCCGGCTGACATCCGAGAGGCCAAGCCCCGCCCCTTCCAGGCTGCGCGCCAGAAGATAGGTATGAAACGATCCGTCGATCAGGGATATGCGTTTTCCCGAGAGATCGGCGGCGGAACGGATCGGGCTGTCACGCCGCACGAGGATCGCGCCATTGGCCGGCCGCGGTGCGGAGGCGGCAATATAGACCGCCGAGATCCCTCGCGCATCCGCCTCGATGGGCGGTGTCGACCCAGTGCCGCCGAAGTGTATTTCACCCTTTTCCAGAAGCGCCGCGGTATCGCGCCCTTCTCTATAGAGCACGAATTCAGGCTCGAATGCCTCGAAAGAACCGGGCCAGAGCCGGGCGAGCCGCAAATGCAGATTGTTGGGATGGACCCCGATTTTCATGTCGACACCTCATTTCACGATCAATCTACTTTTTTATAGAGTGTTTTCGAGAAACGTTTTGGCGATCCCCGGTCGGAAAGCGAAAGAGAAATCTATTAATCCTGTAGATTTTAAAAAATGCCTGATTGAGCTGGCATGATATCTATCAAACCATTGAAATTTATCGCCGCACAATTTACTTTTTTATAGTTTGAAAAGTGGGCCTCTTCAGTCGTGACCAAACCGGTTTCCAATCTCATCTGCCGCAGCGTCGTTGAAGCAAGCGAGCTCCTGAAGCTTGTGGCCAATGCCAACCGTCTGGCCATCGTCTGTTACCTCATGGAAACGGAAGCATCCGTTTCCGCGCTTGAATATGAACTCGGCATCCAGCAGCCGACGCTTTCACAGCAGCTGGCCGAACTGCGCGATGCGGGGGTCATCGAAGGCACGCGGGAGGGCAAGGCGGTGATCTATCGTGTTACCGATCCGCGTATTGTCCAGTTGGTTCTGACATTACGCGGCCTCTATGCTGATCTTTCCGATGTGACCGGCAAGAAAGGCAGGCGCGCTTTGCCGCTGGATGAGGCAATGTTCGACTAACATGATCGACCTTTACACCTGGATCACGCCGAACGGCCTCAAAATCTCGATTGCGCTGGAAGAACTTGGCCTGCCCTATGTCAGCCATGCCATAGATATCGAAAAAGGCGAACAGTTCTCGGCCGAGTACATTCGCATCAACCCTGGCTCCAAAATCCCTGCAATCGTCGATCAAGACAATGGCACCGTTTTAACAGAGTCCAACGCAATCCTGATCTATCTCGCGGAAAAAGCCGGACGGCTCATGCCCGTCTCTGCCGCGGCACGGCTGACAGTCACCGAGTGGCTGATGTGGCAGGCCGCCAACTTCGGCCCGACACTCGGTTACGCCCATTATTTCCTGACGTACAATACAGGAAAGGCACCCTTCGCCGAGACACGTTTCGCCTCGGATACCGAACGCCTCTACCTGACGCTGAATGACCGCTTGGCAGAGCGCGGGTTCGTCGCCGGCGATTTTTCAATAGCCGATATCGCCATCTGGCCATGGGTTTCGCGTTTCGCCCGTCATAAAATCGATCTCGCTGATTTTCCCTCAGTAAACCGCTGGTATCGCCAGCTTGGACAGCGCGAAACCTTCCAGCGCGGTTACCGCGTGCCATTTGTGACATCTGACGTTCCGGGACTTTGATCGCTTAGCTGGCGACAAGATGGCCGGGTGAGACTTCGCGATATTCCCGCGGCTTCACGGAATAATCGACTGAGCGGATCGGACTTTTCAACTCGTCATTGGCGGCACCGCGACGCGTGTTTCTGCGGTCCGGGTCCGGCACCGGCACGGCCGCCATCAGCCTGCGGGTATAGTCATGCTGCGGGTTGTCGAAGACGGCCGCACGCGGGCCGATTTCGACGATCTCGCCGAGATACATCACCGCCACCCGGTGGCTGACGCGCTCCACCACCGCCATGTCATGGCTGATGAAAAGAAAGGCGAGATCGAGGCTCTGCTGCAAGTCCAGCATCAGGTTGATGACCTGCGCCTTGATCGAGACATCCAGCGCCGAAACGCTCTCATCAGCGACGATCACCTTGGGCTGGAGTGCCAGCGCGCGGGCGATGCAGATGCGCTGCCGCTGACCGCCGGAAAACTCGTGCGGGTAACGCGCCGCCATATCGGGCGAGAGCCCGACCTTTTCCAGCATGTCGGCCACCACATCCTTCGCCTCGCGGGCGCTGCCTATACGGTGTTCCAGAAAAGGTTCGGCGATCGCCGCGCCCACCGTCATGCGCGGGTTGAGTGAGGCAAAGGGATCCTGAAAGATCATCTGCACCGTCTTGCGCATCTCTCGCATGCCTGACTTGTCGAGGGCGAGAATATTCTCGCCGTTCACCACCACGGAACCGGCATCCGGCTCAATGAGCCGCATGATGGCGCGACCGGTGGTCGACTTGCCGCAGCCGCTTTCGCCCACCAGTGACAACGTCTCCCCGGCCCTCAGATCGAAGGACACGTTTTCCACCGCATGCACGCGGCCGCTGAGCCGCCCCAAGAGACCGGAGTGGATATCGAAGCGCTTGGTCAGCCCCTCAACTTTGAGCACCGGCTGGGCTGCGGCATTGACGGTATCGGCCGGACGCGCCGGTTCCTGCGTTTCTCCCGTGGTGGTGTTGACAATGGGAAACCGCAGCGGCCTTTCCTCGCCCGTCATGGAACCGAGAACCGGAACCGCGGACAACAGTGCACGCGTGTAGGGATGTTTACCGCGATGGAAAATATCCGCGGTCGCGCCGACTTCCACCTGCTCGCCACGATACATGACGACCGTGCGATCGGCGATCTCAGCCACCACGCCCATGTCATGGGTGATGAACAGGACGGAGGTACCTTCCTCTTCCTGAAGTGTCTTGATGAGATCGAGAATCTGGCCCTGAATGGTGACGTCAAGCGCCGTCGTCGGCTCATCCGCGATCAGCAGCTTCGGTTTGGAGGCAAGCGCCATCGCGATCATCACGCGCTGGCGCATGCCGCCGGAAAACCGATGTGGATATTCATCGAAACGCGAGGCGGCGGAGGGTATGCGGACTTTTTCGAGCAGGCGGATCGTCTCCGCTCGCGCTTCCGCTTTCGACATGGGCTGGTGGCACAGAAGAGCCTCGGAAATCTGGTCACCAATGGTGAAGAGCGGGTTGAGGCTTGTCATCGGCTCCTGAAAGATCATGGCCACCTCATTGCCCCGCACCCGCCGCATGGCGTCCTCTGAAAGTGACAGGAGGTTGCGCCCGCCGAGCAGGATTTCGCCCTGAACCCTGCTGCTTTCCCGATCCAGCAGCCGCATGATCGAAAGCGATGTCACGCTTTTGCCCGAGCCGCTTTCGCCAACGATCGCAACCGTCTCGCCTGACCCGACATCAAAGGAAATATCACGCACCACCGGTTTCCAGCCGCCATCCACGTGAAAGGACGTGGTGAGGTTGCGGACGGAAAGCACGGCATCTTTGGCACCAAGCGGTACTGCCTGCGGCATGGTCATGATCGTTCCCTTCTTTTCTTCTCGTTTGAATTCAGGCACGGCGTCACGGCCTGTTTCTTCTCCCCGTCGGGGAGAAGGTGGCCCGAAGGGTCGGATGAGGGGGCGACGTTCACGATAGATCGCACCCCTGCCCCCTCATCCCGCTGCCGCGACCTTCTCCCCGGCGGGGAGAAGAAACTCGCGGCACCCGCTCGTTCGATATGCAGTCGTTATTAGTCCGGCCAACGCAGCATGCCGTCGAAACGGTGGCGGCTGCGGTCTTCGAACGGTGTCGCAATTACCTCGTTGGAGGCGCGCGCCTTGTCCAGCTCTTCCGCCAGACGGGACGCTACGATGGTTTCCTGGCCGGGATGGAGGTTGCAGGGGTCAAGATAGAAATAGCGATGTTCCACCTCGTGATCGCGGGTGATGATCGGCGGATTACCCTTGGCCAGCGCCGTTGTCAGGTCCCATGCCGTAATATGCGCTTCTTCGGCATTGATGATAACGCGCAGCCGGTCGAGCGGGTTGTTGGTCGGGTCGGGCTCGATCAACGCCGTCACGCCCGGCCGTCCATCCAGCGTCCTTTTCCAGAGGTTGAGATAACCGGTTTCCCGTTCGCGGATGCCGGCATGGTCCCGCTTTTCCCAGGCCTCAAGCGCCGCCATGACACCATAGATACTTTCCTTGCCGACTTTCATGCCGCGGCCGATGCCCATATTCTGAAGGAAAGCATGACGCACCAGTTCCTTCTTACCCGCGACGATGCCTGAGGTGGGGCCGCCGAGGAACTTGTGGCCGGAATAGAGCACGACATCCGCACCCGTGGCCAAAAACAGCTTCAGGTCGTATTCGGAAGCGGCATCGACAATGACAGGGACACCCTTGGCGTGGGCGATCTCGACGAATTCGGAAAGATGCAGCAGACCGTAATCCACCACATGATGCGAGACGACATAGACAGCGGCAGCCGTCTTTTCGGTGATGGCGTTTTCCATATGGAAACGGTGGGTCGATGTTGCCTGCCCGATCAGCACCACCTTGCCGCCGCCGAGGCGGATTGCCTGATCCACCGGCGCGCCATAACTCACCACATGCCCCATCTGCACCAGCACTTCGTTCTTCTCAGGCGCGACATCGGGCAGCTTTTCGATGGCGAGTAGATTATTCCCCGTGATCGCGCCTGCCACTGCAAGGCTGATGCCTGAAGAGCAGGAGGCCGTAACGAAACCGGCCTCGCCCCCCGTCAGCCTCGCAATCACTGCACTTGCCTTGCGCTGCAGATCGTTGATCTCGACAAATTGCGGCAGGATGGCCGCCATGGCTTCAACCGCTTCCGGAACGACGATGGAAGCGCCGAGCGAGGTCATGGTGCCCGAGACGTTGATGACCGGGCGAAGGCCGATCCTGCTTCTGATATCCTCGGTCATGTCTTTCTCCTGTCTTTGCGATGCAATGGGCATCGACATATATGCCATAATAATGTAATAGCTTCTCAAAATTAATGAGGAGCCAAAATTGGACGCCCATAAGCTGGACGAAACGCCTTTATCCGCCCTTCCCGATACGGCGGAAAACCCGGACGCGAAGGTGGCCAAGCGCTCTCGCGTCAGCGGCATCGATCGCGCCCTTCAGGTTATTGATTACCTTTACGAAACCGGATCCCCCGCCGGCGCTTACGCCATTGCCAAGGCGATCAAGGCCCCGCTGTCCACCGTCTATGTGATCATCGACGATCTCATCGAAAAGAACATGCTGGCGCGCAATGCCGACGGCAACATCTGGCTCGGCGCGCGGCTTTACCACTACGGTCTTGCCTATGCCCGCTCGCTCGATTTCATGGGTGTCGCCACCCACGAAATGCACGATCTCTGCCGCCATGCGGGCGAGACGGTGCAGCTTTGCGGCCGCGATGGCGACCATATGCTGGTATTGGCCATGGCGGATGGACCGAGCCATTTTCAGGTCGCGTCCCGTGTCGGCACCCGCGTTCCTTTGAACTGGACGGCGTCCGGACGTCTGCTCGTCGGGCATCTGCCGGAAGCCGAACGTCTCGAACTTTTCCGTCGCTGCGCCCGTTCCTCGCCGACCGGACGCGCCGAAATCAACCCGGAAACGCTGTCCCAGTCTGCGGCGGCGGCCTTCCATGACAGGCTGTCGATCCAGGTCGCCGAGTCCGATTACGCCGTGGCGTGCATCGCTTCGCCGATTTGCGACAACAGGGGCGAATGCGTTGCGACGATTTCCATCGTGCTGCCCGAGCAGAAGGTGCTGGCGGACGAGAACCACTACACCGAGCAGGTCAGGGTCTCGGCGGAACGGATCGAAAAGCTCATGGGCTGGCGCAACCATTGAACGGCCTCACACCTTGAGCGCGACGATGGCTTCGATTTCGACGGTTATATTGCCCGGCAGTGAGCCGAAGCCCACGGCGGAGCGGGCATGTTGTCCCGCATCGCCGAACACATCGATGAAGAGATCGGAACAGCCGTTGATGACGCTAGGGTGATCGCGGAAATCACTGACGGCATTGACCATGCCCAGCAGTTTCACCACCTTCTTCACCCGCGACAGATCGCCCAGCGCCTCGTGCATGACGGCAAGCAGGTTGATGCCGGTGAGACGCGCATGGTTATAGGCCTCTTCCAGCCCGATTTCCGCGCCCACCTTGCCGGCATAGAGGTGGCCATTTTCTTCCCGCGGCCCCTGGCCCGAAAGATAAAGCATGTTGCCTTCCACCACATGCGTGACGAAATTGGCAATCGGCGGCGGCGGCGGCGGCAGGGAGATGCCGAGCGCGGCGAGCCGGTCATAGGGCGAGACGTGCCCTTCTGCGTCGAGCGAAGACTGTTTCACGCGAATTCCTCATAATGCCGGGAGCGGTTTCCCGTAATGGCTGCGAACGGCGGAGGAAGGACCTCCGCCCTATCGGTCGGGGTCAGCGCCAGGAATAACCATGGCTGTGGCGCACCAGCTTGCGCGCCCTTGGAATATAACGGCTGGCCGCGATGGCTTCCGCGCCGATAACCGCGTAACGCGGCTCGAACAGGCGCTTCAGGCGCGACACGTCGCCGTTGGAATCGTTCGCTTCCAGATCGGCATCGACAAGATCAAAAACAGTGAAATCTGCGCGCTGACCGACCTCGAGACGGTTTTCCATATCGAGGCGGATGATGGAGGCGGGGTTACGGGTCACGGCTTTAACCACGTTTTCGAAGGGCATGTTCACGGAGAGCAGCTTCGACATGGTGGTTGCCAGATCCCAGACCGGGAAATTCATCGAATGGCCATGCAAATCCGTAGAGATGGAGAACGGAAGCAACCCGCGTTCAATCGCGGCTTCCGCAACCTTGAAGGAGAAGGATGCGCCCCCATGGCCGATATCCAGCCGGATGCCTTCGCCCGCACAGCGTTCGGCAAGGTTGAACAGGTCCTCGTCTTCCATGATGCTGGAGCCCGACTTGCCGTTGAAGCAGTGGGTCACGACATCGCCGGGGCCGAGAATTTCCAGAACCTCGTCGTAAAGGGCCGGTGGCTCGCCCACATGTACCATCATCGGCACTTTCAGGATCTTGGCGATCTTCTTGCCGAGCTTGACCGGCGTCACACCCCAGGAGCCGGTGATGACATGGCTCGCCCGCACCTTCAGGCCGACTATATGCTCGCTGTTTTCCGCGTAACATTCGAGGATACGGTCGAGATCGATATCCTTGATGTCGCGCAGTTCAGGCACCCGGTTGCAGGCAACGAGACCGATGGAGCCGAGATTGAGGAAGGCCTTGATGCGCTCCCTTGAGGGTTCGATGATATATTCCCTGAAACCGTGGAAATTCGCCTCGCCCGCCGAACCGGCATCCACCAGTGTGGTTACGCCGCGCTCGGCCCCGCATTCGGAGGGGCGGATAGAGATGTCGGTGCCGCCGTGCCAGATATGCACGTGCAGATCGACCCAGCCGGGCGAGATGAAGGCACCCTTGGCGTCGATACGCTGCGCATCCGCAGGCACCTGCAGGGCAGAGCCTACCGCGGCAATCTTGCCGTCGCCGCCGATCAGAATATCGGTTGAAGCCTCAGACGCACCTTTTCCGAAACCGACAGGTTTGACATTGGTGAGAAGAATGGGAGCTTGAAGAGGCGTTTTTGCCTGTTCACCTGATGTCATATTACAAATCCCTTCGCAGTCTTGGGTCGAGCATGTCCCGCAGTCCATCGCCAACCATTTGCAGCGACAGTACGGAAAGAATGATGGCAAAGCCGGGGAAATAGGTCATCCAGTCGGCCTGTCCGATATATTGGCGGCCGGCGGAAATCATGGTCCCCCACGTTGGAATTTCGGGGCTGACACCAAGTCCCAGAAACGACAGGCCGGCCTCCGCCAGCATGGCGCTGGCAAAAAGAAAGGTGCATTGCACGAGAATCGGCGAGACCAGATTGCGCAGGACATGCCGCGTCATGATGTGGAAAGTGGAAATGCCGAGCGCCTTTGCCGCCTCCACATAGGGCAACTCACGAATTACCAGCGTCGAGGCGCGCACGATGCGGGCAAGGCGCGGCGAATAAACGACGGCGAGCGCGATGATGACAGTCGTCAGCGACGGGCCGAGTGCCGCCACCAGCGCAATCGCCAGCAGAATATCAGGAAACGCCATCATCGCATCGATCAGCCGCGCGATCGGTGTGTCCAGTTTCTGGAAGAAACCGGCAAGCAGGCCGAGCGTGATACCGATCAGCGCCGAAAGCGCCACCACGGCGGCCCCGACCAGAAGCGACAGTCTCCCGGCGTATATGGTGCGGGAAAAGACGTCGCGACCAAACTCATCGGTGCCGAACCAATAGAGTTCGCTCGGCGGCTTCAGGCGGTTCACGATCGACAGTTTTGAGGGCGAGTACGGCGCTATCATCGGCGCGAAAACCGCAAGCAGCACGAAGACAAGGAGCACGAGCAGGCCGGCGGCGACTGTCTTGCGCTTCAGGAGGCGCCGAATGAACAGGACAGTCGGGTTGCGTGCCGGGGGAACGGTGGAAACGATATCGGCCATCAGTAGCGAACCCTTGGATCGACCAGCAGGTAGAGCATGTCGATTGCAAAATTGATGAGCACGTAGAGCCCGGCGATAACGAGAAGCGCGCCCTGAATGACCGGATAATCACGCCGGAGCACCGCCGAGACGACGAGATTTCCGACCCCCGGCAAACCAAAGACGGTCTCCGTTACCACCGCACCCGAAATCAGCACGGCGGCGGTGAGGCCAAGCACGGTGAGAATGGGTATAAGCGCATTCTTCAGCGCATGTTTCATCACCACCCGACGCTCCTTGACGCCCTTGGCGCGTGCAGTGCGGACATAGTCATCACCGAGGACATCCAGCATAGAGGCGCGGGTGAAGCGCAGAATGAGGGCGGAGGACACGAGGCCGAGCGCGATGGCCGGCAACGTCAGATGATACATGCGCTCGACGAAACTCGACCCCGGACCGCCATAACCCGATACCGGGAACATATCGAGCCTGACGGCGAAGACCTGCATGAGGATGAGGCCGAGCCAGAAGCTCGGAATGCTCGCCGCCAGCATCGCGACCGTCGTTGCGGCCTGGTCCACGAACGAACCGCGCCGGTAAGCGGCATAGATGCCGATCGGGAGAGCGATGACGCTGGCAATCAGCAGTGAAAAGATTGTCAGGAAAAAGGTCGGTTCGGCCCGATCCAGCAGGGCTGATCCGACAGGCATATTGAGAAAGATCGACTGGCCGAGATCGCCCTTCAGCAATTGGCCGATATAGTAGACATATTGTACCCCAAGCGACTGATCGAGGCCGAGGCGGGTGCGCAGTTCCGCAATGTCCTGTGCCGAGGCATCCGGCCCCAGCATCACGGCGGCCGGGTCTCCGGGCGTGACGCGCAGGATAACGAAAACGATGGTGACGACGAGGAACATCACCACGATCATTCCCGCAAGTCTTTGGAAGATATACCGTATCACGAATAAAAGCTCCCGATCGCAAAAGTGGCGGACCACTTATGCGCGATAGTTGAAGCGAAGCTGCTGAAGGGTGCCGGCAGCCCGGCACCCGATTGCCGTCCTGGCTTTATTTTGTGACCGAGGCATTCCAGAAATACGGCCACGGAGCAGGATCGACGCCTTCCAGCTTGTTGGACTTCGCCGCCACGGCATTGAAGTCACCGATCTTGAGAAGCGGCAGCTCGGCATAGATCGTCTTCTGCACGTCGGCCCAGAGAGCGATGCGTTTATCCGGATCGACTTCGGCAGTGAAGGCATCAACCGCAGCCTTGCGTGCCGGCGTATCCCACCAGCCCGGCGAGCTCGTGGAAAGCGCGCCCATCAGCGCAGGTTCCGGCAGGAACGGGCTGTGGCTGATATAAATATCCCAGAGCTTCGGGTCAGCGCGGCGCTGTGTCAGCGTCGCCCAGTCCACCACCTGCATATCCACCTTGAAACCGGCCAGTTTCAGATATTCTGCAGCAACCTGCGCCATCTTGTAGTGGAACTCATACTGGCGGCTGGTAAGGATGCGCAGCGGCTCACCATTGTAACCGGCCGCCTTCAGCTTTTCGGCGGCGGCTTCCGGATTGCTGACATTATAGTTGCCCTCGACACCTACTTCTGAATGCCAAGAGAAGTTGTCGGGATAATAAGCGCCGTCGAGCGCGTAGAAATCCGTGCTGCCGAAAGCCGCCGCGAGCATGTCTTCCATGTTCAGCGCTTCCGTCACCGCCTTGCGAACCTCAAGCTTTGAGGACAGCCCCTCCTTGGTGTTGAAGACGAAGACCGGATAGCCGAAGGGCTTCAGCATCAACGGCTGCGAGGCGGACGACGACTTCACCTTGTCGAAGGATTCCACAGGAATGGAATCGACATAGTCGTATTGGCCCGAAACGGCGGCTTCGACGCGGGTGTTCGGATCAGGCACCGGAACGAAGCGGATTTCATCGAGATATTGATGGCGCGCACCTCCGTAACCGTCGCTTTCGCCGCCGCGGGACTTGTAGCCATCGAAGCGCACGAGCTGGATATACTGGTCGGCCTTGCGTTCCTTCAGCATATAGGGACCGGTGCCGATGAATTCGGCCATCGGCTCCGCCTGCTTTTCGGCCGGCAGGATGATCGCCGCGGAATTGTTGAACGCGAGCAGCGAGGTGAGCGGGGCATAGGGCTGCTTGAGGGTGATCGCCACCGTACCGGCGTCGGGTGCGGAGATATTCTCGATAAAGCCGGCTGCCTGCTTGCCGCGCGAGGCGATCTTCATCCAGCGTTCGAGCGAGGCGACGACATCTTCAGACGTCATGTCGCTGCCGTCGTGGAACTTGATGCCCTGTCTGAGCTTGATCGTGTAGGTTTTGCCATCCGCGCTGATCTCGGGCAGGCTTTCCGCCAGCAGCGGCGTCACCTTCCAGCCCTTGTCGAAAGTATAGAGCGTTTCGAAAATATGCTGTGTGACGATGCCGACGAGATCGGCGGTAGACGCCATGGGGTCCAATGTCGGCGGCTCGCCGATGGTGGCGACATTGATCACGCCGCCCTTTTCCTGGGCCATCATCACACCCGGTGCAAGCAACAAAGCGGCGGTGGCGAGAAATGCAATTTTACGTCTCATGGTCAAGCTCCCAGCTCTTCTGTGTTCCATTATTATGTTATATGCATCTTTATAACAGAATATCTTGCTGCGACGCCTTGTCAATAACCTTGAAGCGAGGAGGAATGATTACCAGACCGACGGGGACGCATTTTGGCACGCACCGCCCAGCGCGCTTTCGGCAGCCACAGCCAGACGCCGGGTCGGCGCAGATGTCAGGAAATTAGGAAGCGGGATATTTCGCATCTGCGAACAAGATGCTATTCAAGAAACGGAGCAGGACAGGATTCCGACAGACATAACCCTGCGTCCATATTATTTTCGCATTGTTTCGTCTTCGCAGCCGCGCTTTTGCAGGTGAAGACAAGATTGATATTCGATACTGCCGGCTTATTTCCAGGTCGGATTACAAATTTTTATTACGTTGATATTATTGAGGAAACTATGAAGACGGCGATCGTCCATGACTGGCTCACCGATAGGGGTGGGGCTGAAAAGGTCCTTCACAACCTTCTCGAAATCTATCCTCAGGCAGATCTTTTCTGCCTCGTCGATTTCATGAGCGAGCGTGATCGCGGCTTTCTCGGCGGCCGCCCGGTGAATACCTCCTTCATCCAGAAGCTGCCCTTCGCCCGGAAGAAATATCGCTCTTACCTGCCGCTGATGCCGCTCGCCATCGAGCAATTCGATCTGAGCGGTTATGATCTCGTCATTTCCTCAAGCTATGCGGTCGCCAAAGGCGTCATCACCGGGCCGGGCCAGTTTCACGTTTCCTATATCCACAGCCCCATCCGTTATGCGTGGGATCTTCAGCATCAATACCTCAAGGAAACGCGGCTGACGCACGGCTTCGCCTCGTGGATCGCCCGCGCCATCCTTCATTATATCCGCATGTGGGACATCCGCACCGCCAACGGTGTCGACCTGATGACCGTCAATTCCAAATTCATCCGCAACCGGGTGCGCAAGTGTTATGGGCGGGATTCCACGGTGATCTATCCCCCGGTGGATACCTCCCACCTCTCTCCCTCTGACCGCAAGGGCGATTATTTCGTCACTGCATCACGGCTGGTGCCCTACAAAAAAGTGCATCTGATCGTCGAAGCCTTCGCCAAAATGCCCGACAGGCGCCTCGTTGTCATCGGAGACGGCCCGGACATGAAGCGCATTCGCGATATCGCAACTCCCAATATCGAAATCCTGGGTTTTGTCGGCAATGAGGAGCTTCACAGATACATGGCGGAAGCCAAGGCTTTCGTCTTCGCGGCGGAAGACGACTTCGGCATCGTGCCCGTCGAATCCCAGGCTCTGGGCACACCAGTGATCGCTTATGGCAAGGGCGGCGTGCTGGAAACCGTCATACCGCTCGGCGGCTCTAACCAGCCCACGGGCCTTTATTTCCGCGAACAGACGCCTGAAGCGATCTGCGGCGCTGTGCAGGAGTTCGTCGACAATTCCGACCGCTTCGACAAGACCGCCTGCATCGACAATGCCGCCCGTTTCTCCCGCGAACGTTTCCTGAGAGAATTTGCCGACACCGTCAATTTCGCGCTCGCTGAACGGGCGTGATCGCCTGCAAAGTGAAACTCGATTATCAAACTGATTAAATGGTGTCGACAAAGGAAAAAACTGCATAAGCGTGACAAAACTGCACTAGCGCAATGCAGCAATCACAGAGATGATAGTGGGCGGACGGATGTTGAATGCAACGAAACTAAAACAGTGCGTGTCTTGCATGACATAGGCAATACACAAGATTTGCCCCGGGGTACCCTAATAAAATTGAATCATCCTCCAAATTTGCATATTACTTTCGCAGTTCAACACGTTTTTCAATCCTATCCTTTCTGAACAAATGCAAACCGGCCGAGACCTTCCTTACCGGGTTATTTACGAAGTGATCAATTTTTAAAAACCTATACGTGTCCGTTTTTATGCTTTTCGGACGATATTCATTTTGAGGACCAAATGCGTTTATTGAATGTTTCGATTCTGCTCGCCTCTGCGGCTCTGGCAGGCTGCACTGTCACAGCGGCATCTGGCCCCGACGCAGCCACAATCGAATCCAACGCCTCCGTAAAATTCGGATCAAAGGACAAGAAAAAAACCGCAGGCGTGGATTATGCGCTTATCGACATCAACAGCTCCGTCCTTAACTATGTCGGTGATACCACCACGACCACCTTGCTCGGCAGCTTCGGTGGTGGCAAGGGCGGCGTCCCGGCATTGCCGATGGGTGTCGGCGACGTAGTCCAGGTTGCCATTTTCGAAAGCCAGGCGGGCGGCCTGTTCATTCCAAACGATGCAGGCAGCCGCCCGGGTAACTTCATTAGCCTGCCCAACCAGACGGTCGACCGGGAAGGCAATATCAGCGTTCCCTATGCAGGCAAGATCCGCGCAACCGGTCGCAATGTCGAGGATGTGCAGAGTGAAATCGAGGAGCGCCTGGCAAATCGCGCCATCGAGCCGCAGGTTCTGATCACCAAGATTTCCAGTCGCTCCGCACAGGCCTCGGTTCTTGGCGACGTCAAAGAGCCGACAAAGGTGCAGCTGTCGGAAGCAGGTGATCGCGTTCTTGACGTCATCTCTTACGCCAAAGGCCTGAGTGCTCCCAACATAGAGTCCTATGTCACGCTCATTCGGCGCGGGAAAACGGCCCGCGTCAACTATAATCACCTTGTCAGCACGCCTTCGGAAAACATCTATGTGGTGCCGGGCGACACCATCATGGTGGAGCGGGAGCGCCGCACTTATCTCGCCTTCGGCGCTTCCGGCCTCAACGGCCGTTTCGAGTTCGAGGACGCCGATCTCAAGCTCTCGGACGCCCTTGGCAAGGCGGGCGGATTGCTCGACTCCCGTGCAGATCCCGCCCAAGTCTATGTCTACCGCATCGTGAAGCGCGATCTTCTCGTGAAGCTCGGCGTCAACACGTCCAAATTCGCGGGCCAGGACGTTCCGGTCATTTTCCGTGCCAATCTGCGCGATCCCTCGACCTTCTTTGCCAGCACGAAATTCCCGATGCAGGATCGCGACATCATCTATGTCACGAACTCGCAGGCCACCGAACTCTACAAATTCCTGGATCTCGTCGGCTCCGTGCCCGCCACCACAGGCAATGTTGCTGAAGATGTGCTGGCCACCCGCAACGCCATCCGGGCTTTCTGACCTCCGGCGTATCGCATCGCGAAAAAGGCCGCCCCGGAAACGAGGCGGCCTTTTCCCGTGCCAACCGGCGCGAAGAATATACGCAATGGCGGGGTTGCATGCGAGCGCGATCCGCTTCAGCCCCTGTACGGCAGGGCAAACGGCCCCCGCACACGGTTGTTGCCATTACAAAAGTTTAAGGTGATTTCGCAGCGTATTGGGTGTCTTGTGGAGGAAAGCTGCTCCCAAGGCTTGCCGCACATGTCGGGAAACATGTATCGCCTTCATTACGCGGAACCGTCAGATGAAACGTTTCTGGACCGCCCTCACCGTTCTTGCCATCGCAGCCGCCGGCGCGTGGTATTTCAAGGACCTCCTGCCGCTCGATCAAATTCCCTATCTGAAACAATTTGCCAGCACTCCACCGCAGGCAGAGACCGCAACCGCAGAAACGACTGCAAATGCAAAACCGCAATCCTCCCGCAATGGCCAGCCAGGCGCACAACAGGGCCAACGACAGGGCGGCGGGCGGCGCAATGGCGGACCACCGACCGTCAGCACCATTTCGGTCAGTAAGGCGACGCTGCCAATGGAAGCGGCGGCAACAGGGTGGGCGGTAGCAGCCGACATCACCAATATCGCACCGCTCCAGGCCGGCCTCGTCACCGAAATCGAGGCAAAGGACGGCCAGCACATCAAGGCGGGGGATCTGATCCTCAAGATGGACGATCGAATTGCCCGTGCGGCGGTCGACAAGGACAAGGCGAATATCGCCGCCGACCAGGCGACACTTGAACAGACTGAAGCCGCTTTTCAGCGTGCCGCCAACCTCGTCAAGCAGAGCGCCGAGTCACAGCAGGTGCTGGATCAGGCCAGAGCGGCGCGGGACAGCGCCAGCGCCAAGATCGATGCCGACCGCGCAACGCTTGCGTCCGATCAGGTGGCGTTGGAACATATGGAAATCCGTGCTCCCTTCGATGGGAGACTGGGTGATATCAGCGTCAGCCCGGGGGCTTACCTTAGTGCCGGCGTGAATATCGTGACGATCACGAAATACGACCCCATCTCGGTCAGTTTCCGGCTCTCTCAACGCTATCTGCCGCAATTGCGCGAAGGCGTAGCGAAAGACACGGCAGTTGATGTCGACCCTGCGGCGACCGGCGGCGAGGCGATGCGCGGCGTACTGCGTTTTTACGACAACACTGTGGACCAGACCTCCGGCACAGTGCTGGCAAAGGCGGAGTTCAAGAACGACCGCGGCCTTTTGTGGCCCGGTCAGTCCGTCAACGTCACCGCGCATTTTGTTTCCGAAGACGAAATGGTCGTCGTACCGACGGTCGCTGTGCGACCCGGACCGAAAGGCAATTTTGTCTACACGGTCGACAGCGATCATCATGCCCACATGACGCCCGTGGAGGTCGCGCGTTCGAACGGCGACCTCACCGCTATTGCGAACGGCCTTAATGGCGGAGAGCATATCATCGTCGAGGGCCAGTCGGAACTCGCCGACGGCCAGCTCGTGATCGAGCAATTTTCCGATAAGGGCGGGACGGCAGGCAATCTGGCCGCCAATATTCCGCAGGAAAAGGCTGGCCGCCAATGATCCCGAATTTTTGCATCAACAGGCCCGTCGCCACCACGCTTCTCGCCATCGGCCTCGTTCTGGCAGGCCTAGCCGGTTTCCGTTTGCTCCCGGTCGCGGCCTTGCCAAAGGTGGATTTTCCGACGATCAACGTGTCGTCATCACTCTCCGGCGCCTCCCCGCAAACCATGGCCACCTCGGTCACCACGCCACTGGTCAAGCAGTTCGAGACAATTCCCGGCGTCAGCGAGATCAGCGCCACCAATACGCTTGGCAACAGCTCGATCGTGCTTCAGTTCGATCTCAACCGCGATATCGACGCAGCCGCTGCCGACGTGCAGGCCGCAATTTCCCGCGCGCAACGGCAGTTGCCGAGCAATATGACGACGACGCCCAGCTATCGCAAAACGAACCCGGCCGATGCCCCGGTACTCTTGCTTGCGGTCAACAGCAAGGAAATGCCCACCAGCAAGGTCGATGAAATCGCCGAGAACATTATCTCCCCGCTCCTTTCCACCATTTCCGGCGTGGCGCAGGTGAGTATCTACGGGGCGCAGACCTATGCCGTGCGCATTGGGCTCGATCCGGCGCAGCTTCAGGCAAGAGGCCTCGGCGTCGATACGGTCACCACCGCCATTGCCCAGGCGAACAATCAGGTTCCCGTCGGCGCACTGCAGAACGATAATCAGCGCCTGACGATCGAGGCCGATACCCAGCGCACGAACGCAGCCGCCTTCCGTTCGCTGGTCGTATCGACGAACAACGGTGCACCCATTCACCTCGGTGATATCGCCAACGTCACCGACAGCATTGACAACACCAATGCGGGCAGCTGGTTCGACGGCGAACAGGCCATCGTTCTCGCCGTGCAGCGGCAACCGGATGCCAACACCGTCGATGTCGTGGACGCCATCAAGGCCAAGCTGCCGGCGCTTCACCAGCAATTGCCACCTTCCGTCAACATCAACGTGATGAACGACGCCTCGACCGCGATCAAGGACGCGATTTCCGACGTTCAGTTTACCCTGTTCCTGACCATCGGGCTGGTGGTGGCAGTAATCTACCTCTTCACCGGGCATCTGACGGCAACCGTCATTCCGGGTCTTGCCGTGCCGTTGTCGCTGATCACGGCTTTCGGCGCGATGTATGTGCTGGGTTACAGCATCGACAATATCTCCCTGCTTGGGCTCACCCTGTCAGTAGGTCTTGTGGTGGATGATGCTATCGTCATGCTGGAAAACATATTACGCCTGCACGAAGAGGGGCTGCCGATGCGGGAAGCCGCGCTGCAGGGTGCTGCGGAGGTCAGCAGCACCATCCTCTCCATGTCGATTTCGCTTGTCGCCGTCTTCATCCCCATTCTGTTGATGGGTGGGGTGATCGGCAGGCTCTTTAATGAATTCGGCATGGTCGTCACGCTCGCCATCATGGCCTCGGCTCTGGTATCGCTGACGGTCACGCCAATGCTCGCCTCGCGCCTTTCCGGCCACTCCTCCCGGCCACCGGCGATCATCCGTTGGTTCGATGCCGGCTTCGAGCGGACGCTTCGTGCCTATGGAAACGCCGTGAGCTGGTGCCTTTCCCATCGCCGTATTGTTTTGGCGTCATTTCTCGCCTCGGTCGCGGCATCTCTTTATCTATTCGAAGTGCTGCCCTCCAGCTTCTTCCCCCAGGAAGACATCGGCCGTCTTTCGGTTTCGACGCAGGCGCGCGAGGATATTTCCTACACGGCGATGCGCGATCTCCAGGCGCAGGTTGCCGATCAGATCCGCAAGAATCCGGCCGTGGTCCACGTTACATCCATCGTTGGCGGCAATTCGCGCAATCCGCTGAACAACGGCTCGATGTTCGTCGAACTCAAGCCCAAGGAGGAGCGTGCACCTCTGAGCCAGGTTCTGACGGAACTGGGCCAGGCCAGCTCGAAAGTCGCGGGCATCCGCACCTATATCAACCCGCAGCAGAGCCTGCGTTTCGGCGGGCGCAGCTCCGCCAGCCAATATCAGCTCGTGGTGCAGGGCTTGAACGCTGATATCACCAATGAATGGTCGAACAAGCTGATGGAGGCGATGCGCCGCGACCATACCTTCACGTCAGTAACATCGGATGCCCAAAACGGCGCCATCGCCGCCACGATTTCGGTCGATTCGGAAAAAGCCGCTGCATTCGGGATTACCAATGATCAGCTGCGCAAGACACTGGAAATGTCCTTCGGCGGGTACACCGCCGCACAGATCCAGTCGACCGGCGACAGCTACGACGTCATTGTCGAGTTCGACAGCTCGAAGCCATGGAATGACGATTTCCTGAGCGACATCAATATTCTTTCGGCCAAAACGGGCGTACTGGTGCCGCTTTCCAACTTCGCTGCTCTCACCCGGACGCAAGCGCCTGTTACCATCAATCAGACGGGCCAGCTCGTCTCCACCACCATCTCCTTCAACCTGCCGGATGGTGTGGCACTCTCCGACGCCACAAGTCGGATCGACCAGCTCAAGACCACGATAGGCCTGCCGCAGGATGTCTTCACCAGCTATGGCGGCACGGCGGCAATCTTCCAGCAGAGCCAGGGGAACACCGGAATCCTCATTCTGGCGGCGGTGCTCACCATCTATGTCGTTCTCGGCGTTCTCTATGAGAGCTTCATCCACCCGCTGACCATTCTTTCCGGTCTGCCGGCAGCGGCCTTCGGCGCCCTTGTGGCGCTGAAGGTCATGGGCATGGATTTCTCCATCATCGCCCTGATCGGGCTATTGATGCTTATCGGCATCGTCAAGAAAAACGCGATCATGATGATCGACGTGGCGGTGGAACTGATGCGCGAAAAAGCGGAACCACCCGCAATCGCCATTCACGAAGCCTGCGTGCGCCGGTTCCGCCCGATCATGATGACGACATTCTGCGCATTGCTTGGCGCTCTTCCCATCGCGCTCGGCTCGGGCGCCAGCTCAGAACTGCGCCAACCGCTCGGCATCGCGGTGGTCGGTGGTCTCATCGTCTCACAATTGCTGACATTGTTCATCACGCCCGTCATCTTCGTGGAAATGGACCGCTTCGGCCGCTTCCTCACGGGTCTATTTTCCCGCAAAAAAACGGCGGAAAAGCACGCCGAACCGGAAAACCCGAAAGGAGCGGCCGAGCCGGATTCCGTCGCGGCCTAATAGAGGCTTTCGAGGCGCTTCAGTGCCTCGGAAAATCCCGCTGGCTGCAGTTGGAAAGAGACGGCTCGACCCTGCAAATCCGGAGCCTCAACGGTTAGCGTCTTTCCTGTCTCCAGCGCTGAAACAACTTCGACAAAAGGTGTGAAAGACACAATGCAGCCGACAGGGAGGCACGTGCTGACCTGCACTTCCTGCAATCGGACATTGGCAGATTTTATTGAAAAGAGCTTCGTGACGGCAAGGCCGAAAGGCATGACGATAGTGCCTGAGAGCTTACCCGGCGCTTTTCCATCGTCGAGCCGAAATTCGACCGAAACAACGAGTTTTCGGTTTTTTTCCTCAAGCTGCACCTGCGCAATGGCGCAGAGCGGCTTCGCCGTTGATGTGTCCTTGCCGTCGGCGGGGTCTTCTTTTTCTGGTGCGGCACAGGCAAGTTGCCAGCTTCCGTGAACTTCATGCAGCGGCATGGCCGTGCTCGCGCTTTCCTGCGCGCGCGCCTCACCGCGGGAAAAACAAACCAGAATGGCAATGGCAAGCGCAGCCGCGCGTGGCATATTTGGTCTGAAGAACATCAGAAACGCACTCCCAGCTGAGCTGAAGCAGATTGATCCACGACACCCGCCCCGAACACCGCACCATACCGGAACGTCAGCGTGGCGGACGGACCAAGATCATAACTGAGCCCAAGATTAAGCAGCGCGACATCCCGCGCCATTGCCGTCCCCGCGACGGAAAAGCCATCGCCACCGGCATAAAACAGGGTGCTCATAACTGACTGGTTATCATAGGCATGCCGCCATCCGATATCGAGCATCGCCCTTCCGGAGCCGGTCTCCAGCACGATGTCATGGCCGAGGCGGGCACCGATCGTTGTGTAAAGCTGATCATGACTGGCAGAGCCTGAGGAAAGTGCGGAAACACCGCCCTGCTCCGCAAAGGCTTCCGTCTGAAGATTCACGTAGCTAATGGTCGCATAGGGCTCAAGGAGCACCCTATCAAGATCGAAACGCCATGCAGCTTCGGCGAAGACCTGCGTCGTGGAAGCGTCGTATCGGCCCGTAAAATTTTCCTGCAATGTCGAAAAGGAAATCGCCCGACGCGTTTCCACATTCTGGAAGGCATGGGTCGCGCCCACCCGGAGGGAGGCAGGGCCATTCGCCGCGCTCGCATAGGCTGCCAGATAGTAGCTATCCGCACCGGCAGATGCCGAGCCTTGTCTTAAAGTGTCGTGGCCGTACCCCCCCGCAAGTCCGGCCCGAATGCCCCCAGCAACATCGCCGTCCAGCCCCAGAAGCAAACCGCCTCCCGACATATCGACCGTTGCGCCATTTCCATCGGTCCAGACGCGGCTGCGCGACCCGAAACCGCTGGACCAGAAAGTAACGGTGTCTTCTTCCGAAGCTCCGCTCGAGCCAGGAGGAGCGCTGGTAGACATGATGCTCCGCACGTCCGCGCCGCTGAATGCGCTACGCATCCTCTCCAGAATGACGTCTCGCGTCAGCTGGCTGCGATTGATCAGCGCCATGGCCAGGGAGGGATGCAGTTCTCCGGCAAGCTGCGAAAAGGCGGATTGGGGTTCACTTTGCTCCAGAAACAATGCTGCTTGATAAAGCCCCGTATTTTCGCGTGCCGCCTCAACCGCGTTTGCGACGTTCTGAGCGTTTTCCGACAACGTCTCTGAGGCAAGCAGGCCCGGATCCTGCGACGCGCGCTCAAAGGAGAGATAGGCCGTGCCCTTATCGGAGCTCTTTGTGACGTTTACAGCCAAATAAGCGAAGTTCTCGTCCATGCTCGAAAAGGTGCCGGTAATACCACCTGTCGCGGTCAGGATCGCATATTTTATGCCGATATCGTAGGCCGACTTACTTCCAAGCGGCGTGACGACAAGTTTGACATCGTTGTCGATGGTGATAGCGCCGGTGACGGCGAGCTTGTCGGACGCGCCGGACGCATCGATTTCCACCGCGTAGGTGGAACCGCTAAGGAACCGTGCGTCGCCCGTCGAGGTCAAGGTCCCAATCGAATTGCCAGGCGATAGCGTGCCTCCGGAAGCGACACTCAGTCCGGCGATGACGCCAGAACCGCCAAGCGTCGCGCCGCTGCGGACGGAAACTGCGCTCGCCAGTACGCCGTTGACGCTGAGCTTGCCCGATGAAACATCGGTAGCGCCTGAATAGGTGCTGTTGCCGGTCATAACCAGATTGCCGCTCCGGTCTTTTCAAAAGTGCCCGTGCCGCTGACAACGTTCGCGAACATGCCCGGCCCATCGACCGCCAGCTCCGCATTATTGACGATCTCGCCGGAGCCAAAACTGTTTGCGGCTCCTGTCAAGCTGCCGGCAGAAATCGTCGTTGCCCCGGAATAGCTATTGTTGCCGGCAAGCACGAGATTGCCAGCGCCGGTCTTTTCGACCGTGCCGGAACCGTTGAGGTTATTTGAAAGCGTGCCGCCCCCCTCAACAACAAGCTGTGCATTGTTGGCGATAGGGCCGGAACCGAAACTCGCCGCGGTGCCTTTCAAGGTTCCGGCCGAAATGGTGGTACCGCCGGAGTAGCTATTATGGCCGGAAAGCGTGGTGACACCGTTTTCCGCAACGACACGCCCGTTGCCGGAGATCGTCGCAGAGAGATGGTAATCTGCCTCTGAATGATTGAAGACAATACTGCCGTCGCCATCGCCGAAAAGGATCCTGTCAGCATCCACCTCCCCCCCGGACCGAGCCGGAGACCCCTCAAGTGCCCCGACGTTCAGAACACCTGTGGACCCCGCCGCCGCCGCAATGACGACGGTAGGAGCCGCGAGTGCGCCACCATCGGCCACCCGCACCCAGCCTGTGCCGCTTCCACCGATCAAGAGAGCGTCGCGCACCTTGACCTGCGAGCCAATACCGGCCACGTGGAGGATGCCGCTTGATCCGGCCTGGGCGCCAACAACCAATCGATTCGTATCGAGTAAGCCCGCATCGGTGACGAATACATCTCCAAGTCCCCGCCATCCGACATAGGTTGAACCGGAATCGACGAGATCGCTGTCGACGGACACCGTCACAGCGGATCCCGCTCCGGCGACGTTTAAGATTCCATAAGAGCCGCCGAGTTCGCCGAGCGAAAGCTCTTTTGCCCGGATTTCGCCGCCGGTCTCAACGGAAACCTCACCCCTGGCAGCGCCTTCATATCCGACGAAGAGCGTCTTTGCGAGCGTCAAGGTCGAACCGCTGCCGCTGATGGCGACCACCGCAGAAGCGGATTTCGTGCCGACGATAGCGGTGTCGCTGGTTACTTTGCCGCCAGTCCCGATGTACAGCCGTGCTCTTCCTTCCCCCCCTATATAGAGATCGCCGGTGTTGTTCAGGATGCTCCCGGATCCCGATACGGTCACTCTCCCGTCACTGTCCGTCCCAAGACCGATTACCGTTTTTACGGAATCCACACGCCCGCCAGCCTCCACGCCCAGCAAGCCATAACCTGCATTGCCGACGGCAAGCCCGTCATCACCAACCGCGAAGACAGAACCGCTTCCTTTCACATTAACCGTACCCGTGCTGCCGGCCGCTGCGCCGAGATCAGCGGAAAAGCTTTTGACAACAGCGCCCGCTTCAACCTGGATTCGACCCTGCCCCGCGGGGCCGCCCGGATCGCTTTCATCCCCTCCGATAGTAAGGCCTCGCGCATTCCAAAGGGTTTGGCTGCCGCTGATTTCGACCAGCGCGACATTGTGACGACCAATCACGACAGCGCCGCTGGACACCCTGGCAGCTGTTCCTATCGACATCCTTGCCACAGCTTCATCACCGATGATGAAGGGGCCATAGGTTTCGAGTGCGGAACCCAGGCCATTAATTGTGAGGACGCTTTGGGTCGGGCTATCGAACTGGCCGATAATTGTGGTTGCAAGGCTTTTGACAACACCGCCGGCTGAGATCGTCACCATTCCTGAACCACGGCCACCGATGATCATGTCCCCCGTCACGGTAACGCTGCTTCCGCTGTCTTCAACGGAGAGATTTCCTCCAGAATCCGGACCTTCGCCGATAATTAAACCGCCGGTTTTTAAAGTGCTGGCGCCCAGAACCTCAAGCGTACCAAAAGCTGCGGTATGCGCTGAGCCTAAAAAGATTGTGCCAGAATTATCGAAACGGGATGAACTTTCCAGCCTGAGAGCGCCAAAACCGTCTCCCTCTCTTCCAAGATAAAGAGCGCCGCCGGATGTCGCGGTCGTACCGGTGAGATAAACCTCCCCTGTGCCGACACCACCAATAACGATGTCGTTTTTATTGTCCCAGTGAGCCCCCGTGAAATAAAGTTTCCCGGTGATTGGATATTTGTCAGCGGCTTGCAGAGAATCCGTTTGAAGGCTTCCATTTATCCAGATTTCAGCGTCGGTATCGATACCCACGATTAGCCCGTCGATTTCGACATTTGCGCCGGCGCCAATGGTCGGACCTGTCGAATTGATGCCTGCGCTATCGTTGAGGCCCGGGACGCGCCCGTATCCGTACCAATTGGACGACAGGAACCAATCGCCGCCCGCAGGACCAACCCAGGAGATCGTTTCCGCGAAAGCCGGCGCCGGGAATGCACAATACAGCATAAGCGCGAAGGCGCTGGTCGATGCCCGAAGGGCAGGCCACACGACGGATGGCAGGCCGGCGTTCTTCTTCTGCAATCGTTGATTTTCCAACCGGACGCAGTGCGACATCCAAACTCCCCGTTGGCACATTCTGCCAGTCCGCAATCAGCGAATCACGTTCCCTGTCAATTAGCGCAAATCAGGAGCAAGGAGTCAGTATAAAAAGTGCAAATCATCCGTTTGCTGACAAAATAAAAGCAAAGGGAGCGCGGCCCGCGCGCTCCTTGAGATTAGATAAGTATATTCGATTTTAGTAATATCAATATACAGGTCAGATCGCAGCGGTAAAGCCTATTGCCGGGAAAACCGTCCGAAGGCTCCACCCGAAAAGCACAGCGGATCACCATCACGATGAGCAGCGCGCAACACCTCGCCGACGATGATAGTGTGATCGCCCGCATCATGCGCCGCCGCCTGCCTGCACTCAAAACGGGCCAGCGTTCCGGGGATGACCGGTACACCTTCATCGTTCAATTCCCAGTCAAGATCATCGAAAGCACGGCCGTTGCGAGTGAAGCGGGCGCTCAGCACGTCCTGGTCGGCGCTCAGCACATGAATGGCGAAATGGGTCGCGCCGCTGAAGGCCTGATAACGCGACGAGCTTTTCGCAGGTGACCACAGCACCAGCGGCGGATCGAGCGAGACGGATGCGAAGCTGTTGACCGTCATGCCGATCGGGCCTTCCGGGGTCGTGGCTGTTACCACCGTAACACCGGTGGTGAAAGCGCCGAGCGCGTTGCGAAAGCTGCGGCTGTTTTCGCCGCCGGGAACGAATACATGTTCATTGGGCATCTTGATCGCCTCTGCAACTGTCATCACGCCACCTCTTTTCCAATCGCAAGGGTGTAGAGTTCAAACCATGTCTGGCGGTCCATCGTCACGCGAAGCGCATCGGCAGCGGTTTTGATGCGTTCGAGATTGTTGGTGCCAAGCACGGGCACTATCTTTGCCGGATGGCGCAGCAGCCATGCGATCGCGACGGCCGTCGCGTCGACGTCCTGTTCCTTGCCGATGCGATGTAGGGCAGCCATGGTGCCGCCATGCGCGCCGGAGAACAGCGAACCGCCACCGAGCGGCGACCAGGCCATGGGCGAAATGCGCTTTTCCTGCAGGTAGGCGAGATCGCCATTCGTGAAGGAATCGGTGGCAAGCAGGCTCATTTCGATCTGGTTCGTCACCAGCCGGTTGCTCATGGCCGATTGCAGCAGCGAAAAATCCCACGGGCGGAAATTGGATACGCCAACCGCCTTGACCTTGCCCGACGCCACCAAGGCATCAAGTGCCTTGCCGGTTTCTTCCGCGTCGATCAGCGGGTCGGGGCGGTGAATGAGCAGCAGATCGACGTGATCCGTTCCCATGTCGCGCAGCGATGCTTCCACCGACGCGTTGATGTGGACCGCGGTCGTGTCGTAATGCTTGACGCGGGCGGCTGCGTGGCGGCCGGCCGGTGCGACGATGCCGCATTTGGTGACGATTTCGATTTTGTCGCGCAGTCCTGGCGCGGCTTTCAATCCGGCGCCAAGAATGGCTTCTGCCGTGTATCCGCCATAGATATCGGCCTGATCCATGGTTGTGATGCCCTGTGCGAGGCAGGCCTCGATCTTTGCCTGTACATGCGCCGGCGATGTGTCTGCATCGTCACCAATGCGCCACATGCCGTAAACGATGCGGCTGAGTTCGAGTGTGTCAGAAAGAGCGATACGTTCCATCAGTGGCGTTCCCCATTGCCGAGCGGCGTCGCTGGCGTTTCAGAAGGCACCCGGCCATAGGCATGCGGCAGGGAGCAGGTTTTCATCTGCGGCAACACCTTGGTGCCGAAATGTTCGGCTTCGTCGAGATGCGGATAACCGGACAGGATGAAGGCGCGGATACCCATCTTCTGGTAATCCTCCAGCGCCGAAAGAACCTGATCCGTCGAGCCGACAAGTGCTGCACCGCAGCCGGAGCGCGCCCGGCCGATGCCGGTCCACAGATTGGGTTCGACATAACCGAACTTGTCAGCGAGTTCACGGGCACGTGCCTGATGCGACACGCCGAGTGAACCGCTATCGTGGGCGCGGTTGCGGATCAGCTGGCCGTATTCATCATCGAGCTTGGAGACCAGATGTTCGGCATATTCTCGGGCTTCCTTTTCAGTATCGCGCACCACCATATGGACGCGCAGACCATAATCCAGCGTGCGGCCATGGGCGGAAGCGCGCTCGTTGGCGGCGCGCATGCGGTCCGCCAGCTGGTCCTTCGTCTCCGGCCACATCAGATAGACGTCGCATTGGGCGCCACAGAGCTCAAGTGCATCTGGAGAATAACCGCCGAAATAAAGAAGCGGGCCGCCATTCTGCTGGTAGGGTCTCGCCGGCTCGGTCGATACGCCCTTGAACTGGTAGATTTCGCCGTCGTGGTCGATGGTGTCGCGGGTCCAGGCCTGCCGCAAAATCTCGACGACCTCGTGGCTGCGCTTGTAACGAAAGGCGCTGTCGGCGACTTCGCCCGGAAAGTCCGAGCTGATGACATTGAGGGTCAGGCGGCCTTTCAGCATGTGGTCGAGCGTGGCAACCGTACGAGCCAGCATGATCGGCTGCATTTCGCCACAGCGGATAGCGGCAAGGAAATTGATACGGTCGCTGATCGGCGCACAGCCGGCGACAAAGCTCAGCGTATCCTGCCCCACCTGATAGGACGACGGGCAGAGAATGTTGCGGAAGCCAAGTTCCTCAGCTTTTTTGACGATATCCGAGCAATGTTCGAAGCTGGAACGCAGGCTTCCATCCGGCACGCCGAGATAGGCGTAATCATCGGAACACAAAGCGGAAAACCAGGAGACCTCGGCAGCATCGAGATCAGCGGATGTAACGGGTACAACGGTCATGCAATTCCTCCTCAGGGCCGCTCTCGTTGTTCTTGCATAACATCAAGAAATATGTAAATCAATGATGTATCAATTTTTGTTTCGGGTGGAGGAAACGGCATATGAGACACACTGGTGGCAGTTTGCCCATGTATCTACAGATCGCCGAAATGCTGGTGCGCGAGGTGTCAGCAGGGCGGCTGATCGACGGCGAGAAGCTTGCGCCGGAGCGCGATATGGCTGCCGATCTCGGCATCGCCGTCGGTACGCTACGCAAGGCGCTCGCCGAATTGCAGGAGCGCGGCCTTCTGGAGCGCGTACAGGGTTCCGGCAACTACATCCGCGCGGTCAGCGATCCGCAGAGCGTCTACGCTTTCTTCCGGCTTGAACTGATCGAGGGCGGCGGCCTGCCGACAGCGGAGGTTCTGGATGTGACCCGGCTAGCGAAGCCCGCCGATCTGCCCGCTTTTGGCACCTCCTCCGAAGGACACAGGATTCGTCGTCTGCGGCGCATTGCCGGCAAACCGGCCGCCATCGAGGAAATCTGGCTTGATGGTTCCTATGTTGACACGATCACCATCGAAAATATGTCGGAATCTCTCTACCTCTATTACCGCACTCGCCTCAACCTCTGGATATCGAAGGCGGAGGATCACATCGATCTCGGTGAAGTGCCCGAATGGACGCCCGAAGCGTTCGGCCAGAAAGCAGGCGCATCCGTGCCCCGCGTCCTGCGTCTCAGCCAGGCGCAGGATGGTGCGGTGGCAGAAGTTTCCTGGACCTGGTTTGACCATGCCGTGGCGCGCTACGTTTCTCGCATACGTTGAGACTGCGCAAAATTCGCGTGATCTACAGGAGTGACGGAATTTGACGGCAGGCAAGCCAACCACTGCCCGCCAGCGGGCGATTCCGCGGATATATTTCTTTTAATCAATGACTTAGTAGTTTTTGATTTCTGTCAGAAATAAAATTGATACACTATTGATTTCCTTTTTGTGAAAGGTAATATCACGGCCTCAGGGAGACAGGCGTTTCGCCACCCCACGTTACTGCCAGACAATCGGGCTCGATTTTCGAAGATGCGGTACGGGGAACTTGAAGGTTGATACCGGCTATTGCGTCCATTGAAATTTCGGGCGTGCCGGTCGTGAGGAGGAAAATATGGCTTCAGTCAGCCTGCGCAAGCTGGACAAGAGTTACGGTGCGCTTCGCATCGTCAAGGGCATCGACCTTGAAATCAACGATGGCGAATTCGTCGTATTTGTCGGCCCTTCCGGCTGCGGCAAATCAACCACGTTGCGCATGGTCGCAGGGCTGGAGAGCATTACAGGCGGCGAGGTGAAGATCGGCGACCGTGTCGTCAACCGGCTGCCGCCGCGCGAGCGCGACATCGCCATGGTGTTTCAGGACTATGCGCTTTATCCGCACAAGACGGTGCGCGAAAACATGGGCTTCAGCCTTAAGGTGCGCGGTGTCAGCGCTTCGCAGGCCAATGCCAGCATCGATGAGGCGGCAAAGATGCTCGGCATCGAGCACCTTCTCGATAGGCGGCCCGGACAGCTTTCCGGCGGCCAGCGTCAGCGTGTGGCCATGGGGCGCGCCATCGTTCGCCGCCCGCAGGTCTTCCTGTTCGATGAGCCGCTTTCCAACCTCGACGCTAAACTCCGCGGACAGGTACGCACGGAAATCAAGCGCCTGCACCAGCAGCTGGGCACCACCATCATCTATGTTACCCATGACCAGGTGGAGGCGATGACGCTGGCGGACCGCATCGTCATCCTGCGCGGCGGCGATATCGAACAGGTCGGCACGCCGGATGAGGTTTATAACCGCCCGGAAAGCGTGTTCGTCGGCGGTTTCGTCGGTGCGCCCGCCATGAATTTCGCGCGAGCCAAGGTGAATGGCGACCGGCTGACATTCTCGGACGGGAATTTCCTGCCTATGGCATCCATTCGGCCATCGCGGGAAACAGGTCTCGAAGGCCGCGAAGTCATCGTTGGCATTCGCCCGGAACATTTTGGTACTGCCGAGAGCCTCGACAGCCAGCTTGCCGTAAAGGTGCAGGTGGTGGAGCCACTGGGCTCGGACACCCTCGTCCATTTCAGCCTCGGCGACGCGGCGCTGACCGCACGGATGCCGCCGCAGCTTCGGCGAACGCCGAACGAGGAACTGAAGATCGGCGTCGATCCGTCCAAGGTCCATCTTTTCGACGCAACAACGGAGCGCTCGATCCACTGATTGCCGGGCAAAATGCTACGGCCAAGGATGAATAACGGGAGGAACACATGACATTCAAAACTATCCGGGGAAAAGCCTTCATGGGCGCAGCGCTCTGCGCAACAGTGCTCGCTTTTTCAGGTCAGGCCTTTGCCGATGCCGAGCTGAAGATCTTCGTTTCCAGCCAGCATCAGCCGGATGTCTGGCGCAAGGCGCTCGATCAATATGAGGCGAAGACGCCGGGCGTGAAGGTGGTCATTGAGACCGGCGGCAACACCTCGGAAATGCAGGCGCAATATCTCAACACCGTGATGTCGGCCAAGGATTCGAGCCTCGACGTATTGATGCTCGACGTCATCCGTCCCGCGCAATTTGCAACAGCCGGCTGGACCAGCGATTTTGCCGGCAAGGACATGTCCGCCTATCTGCCGACCTATGCCGAAGCCAACACGGTGGACGGCAAGATCGTGGCGTTGCCAGCCTTCGCCGACTCCATGTTCCTCTATTACCGCAAGGACCTGCTGGACAAATACGGCATCAAGCCGCAGACCACCTGGGAGGAGCTGAAGGAAGCGTCCAAGAAGGTCATGGAAGGCGAAAAGAACCCGGAGCTTCAGGGCCTGTCCTTCCAGGGCAAGGCGATCGAAGGCGCGGTCTGCACCTTCCTCCTGCCCTACTGGAGCGAAGGCAAGTCGCTGGTTGAAAACGGCAAGCTGAACTTCGACAACAAGGCGGCGGTGGATTCGCTGAAGCTCTGGAAGAGTTTTGTTGACGAAGGCATTTCCAAGAAGAACATTTCGGAGGTGGCGACCGACGACACCCGCAAGGAGTTCCAGGCCGGCAAGGTTCTCTTTGCCGTCAACTGGTCCTATGCCTGGACCCATTTCCAGGGCAAGGAATCGCAGGTGAATGACAAGGTCGGCGTCGCCCGCCTTCCCGCCGTCAAAGGCGGTGAGCAGACGACCTGCCTCGGCGGCTGGGAATTCGGCGTGTCCGCCTATTCCAAACAGCAGGATGAAGCCAAGAAGCTTGTCGAATATCTGTCCAGTCAGGATGTATCGAAGTTCATGGCCATCAATGCAGCGCTCTTGCCCACCTACGCCGCTCTCTACAAGGATGCCGACGTGACCAAGGCAATCCCGTGGTTCGCGGATGCCCTGCCGGTCGTCGAAACAGCAAAGGCCCGTCCGGTGACGCCGCGTTACAACGAGGTCAGCGAGACCATCCGCACCACGGTCAACGGTGTGCTCGCCGGTGTCATGACGCCGGAGGATGGCGCAAAGCAGATGGAAAGCCGTCTGCGGCGCGTTCTGCGATAGGCTTCGGGCCGAAAGGCGGCGTGTGCACCGCGTCCCTTCCGGCCGTTTCGACTGACAGGATGAAAGGCGCCTCAAGGGCGCGAAACGGGCCGGACATAGACCGGTCCGACCGGGAGACGATGACGTGAATCCAGTTGCGGGAGTGGCAGACGTGACAATGCCGGAAAGAACCATGGTTCGGGTGGACGAGAAACCGCAGCCGCGCTGGACGCGGTGGCTCGATCTCGGCGACCGGTCGCTGGCCGTGCTGCTGCTCGCGCCGGCGGCGATCCTGCTTTCGCTCATCATCGTTTATCCGGTGGCGCGGCTCGTCTATACGAGCTTCTTCAGCCTGTCGCTGACCTCGGGCCTGCCGGCGGAATTCATCGGCTTTGAAAATTACACGGCGATGTTCGACGATCCGATTTTCTGGGAAACGACCTGGAATACGGTGCTGATAACGCTGATCACCGTGCCCGGCGCACTGTTCATGGGCCTTGGCCTCGCATTGCTCGCCAACCTGCCTTTCTCCATGCAGTGGCCAATGCGGCTTTCCCTTCTCATCCCCTGGGCGCTGCCGCTCTCCTTTGCAGGTCTCATCTTCGCGTGGTTCTTCCATTATGAATATGGTGTGGTCAACGACGTGCTGAACCGGCTGGGCTTCGAAGGCATTATCTGGTTCAACTCACCGAACTGGGCCTTTGCCGCCATCTGCCTGACGATCATCTGGAAGACCTCCTCCTTCATGGCGCTCATGATCCTCGCCGGGTTGCAGACAATCCCGCGCTCGCTTTACGAGGCAGCGGATGTAGATGGCGCCGGCAAGATCAGGCAGTTCTTCGAAATCACCCTGCCGCTTCTGAAGCCATCGATTATCGTCGCCCTCATCTTCCGCACGATCACGGCGCTACAGACCTTTGATATTCCTTACATGATGACCGGCGGCGGCCCCGGCACATCCACCACGACGCTTGCCATGTATATCCACCAGAACACCGTCTCCTTCCTCGATCTCGGTTACGGTTCGGCCTTGGCGGTCATGATGTTTGTGCTTTCCATGTGCGTCACCGCCGTTTACCTCCGTATCATCAGGACGAAGGACTGATCCCATGAGCACCGTCGCCACCTCTTCCGGTCTGTCCTCCTTCTTCTCTGGCAAGCCGCTGCGCTTCATCGCGGCCTCCATTCTTCTGATAAACGGCCTTTTCCCGGCTATCTGGATCCTCTTCACCTCGCTGAAAACCGAGGCGGAGCTGACTGTCAAGCCGATCACCTGGTTTCCGCACGCGCCGACACTCACGAACTACATGCAGGCCTTTTCGGATCAGCCGCTGCACCTCTTCCTGTTCAACAGCTTCATGGTGGCGCTGCTTTCCACGGCACTGACCATCCTGATTTCGGTGTTGGCGGCTTACGCACTGGCGCGGCTGAACCTTAAATACCGGGCGCTTATCCTGTCGCTCATCATCGCCGTTTCCACCTTTCCGCTGGTGACGCTGCTTGTGCCGCTGTTCGAAATCATGCGGGCGCTCAATCTGCTCAACAGCTGGACGGCGCTGATCCTGCCCTACACGGTGCTTTCACTGCCGGTGTGCACGCTGATGCTGGTTTCCTTCTTCGAAAGTATTCCGCGCGGTCTCGAAAACGCCGCCATGATCGATGGCTGCACCCGCATCGGCGCGCTGTTCAAGGTCGTCGTGCCGCTTTGCGCGCCGGGCGTCTTCACCGCAGGCATCCTTGCCTTCGTGAATGCCTGGGACGAATTCCTGCTGGCGCTCTCCTTCAATTCCAACCCTGCGCTGCGCACACTGCCCGTTGGCATCCAGCTTTATCAGGGGGAGTTCGCTTTCCCCTGGCCGGTCATTTCGGCAGCGTTGGTGGTTGGCATCGTGCCGGTCGCGATCCTCATCGTCATCTTCCAGGAACGGGTTGTCTCTGGCCTCACCGCCGGCGGTCTCAAGGGCTAAAAGGTTAAGTCATGTATTTCGAAAAGACCCACGATGGATTTACGCTTGCGATCGGCAACCGCACCATCCTTTCCCATTCGCCCGACGAGCCGGCCTTCTTCGCCGGTTTCGGCAAGGAACGGATGGATATGTATCGCGGCAATTTCGATATCGAAGACTACGTCGTCGAACGAACTGCCCTGCGCCACGCCGAGATGAGCGGCGATAGCGTCACGCTTTCCTCCGCACCGGGACAGACCCCTCGCCTTCGCCTGACACTCGAAAGCAATGCCATCCTGCTGACGGCGCTGGACAAGACCATCAACCGTCTCTGGCTGCGCGTCTTTGCGGAAACGGACGAGCATGTCTGGGGCGGCGGCGAGCAGATGTCCTATTTCGACATGCGCGGACGGCGCTTTCCGCTCTGGACCTCCGAGCCCGGCGTTGGCCGCGACAAGACCACCGAAGTCACCTTCAAGTCAGACATCAACGGCAAGGCAGGCGGTGATTATTACAACACCAACTATCCGCAGCCGACCTATCTCTCGTCGCGTAGATACGCGCTGCATGTGGAAACGAGCGCCTATTCGGTCTTCGATTTCCGCAATGGCGATTTCCACGAGATCGAAATCTGGGCCATCCCTGAAAAGATCGAATTTTTCGCCGGCGACAGTTTCACCGATATCGTCTCCGCGCTGTCCCTACGGTTTGGACGGCAGCCGCAATTGCCGGAATGGATCTATAATGGCGCGATCATTGGATTAAAGGATGGCGTCAATTCGTTTGCGCGGCTGGAGAAAATCCGCGCAGCCGGAACGCTCGTGTCGGGCCTGTGGTGTGAGGACTGGGTGGGGCTTCGCCAGACATCATTTGGCGCACGCCTGTTCTGGGACTGGCAGGCGAACGAAACCCGTTATCCGCATCTGCGCCAGAAGATCGCCGAGCTTGCCGATCAAGGCATACGCTTCCTGGGTTACGTGAACCCCTATCTCTGCGTTGACGGCCCGCTTTTCCCGGTGGCCGAACAGGCCGGTTATTTCGCAACGGATGCAGAAGGGAAAACGGCGCTGGTGGATTTCGGCGAGTTCGATTGTGGCGTCGTCGATTTCACCAATCCGGCTGCCGCCGACTGGTTTGCCGAAGAAATCATCGGCAAGAACATGCTGGATTTCGGCCTTTCCGGGTGGATGGCTGATTTCGGCGAATATCTGCCGATCGATATAACGCTCTCCAACGGTGTCGACGCAAAGCTGATGCACAATGCATGGCCCACCCTGTGGGCCGAGGTCAATGCAAAAGCCGTCGAAAGCCGCGACAAGACCGGAGAAACGCTGTTCTTCATGCGCGCAGGCTTCACCGGAGTGCAGGCCCATTGCCCCCTCATCTGGGGCGGTGACCAGTCGGTCGACTTCTCCCGTCATGATGGACTTGTCACCGTCATTTGCGGCGCGCTTTCATCCGGCCTCATGGGCAATGCCTATCACCATTCCGATATCGGTGGTTACACCAGCCTGTTCGGCAATGTCCGCACCGCGGAACTCATCATGCGCTGGACCGAAATGGCGGCGTTTACCCCTGTGATGCGCACCCATGAAGGCAATCGCCCGCGCGACAATCTGCAGATCGATCAGGATGAACGGGTTCTTGCTCATTTCGCCCGTATGACGTCGATCTATGTCACACTTGCCCCCTATCTGAAATCGCTCTCCGCCGAAGCGGCCAGAACGGGGCTTCCGGTGCAACGCCCGCTTTTCCTGCATTACGAGAATGACCGGCAGACTTACGCCATTCAGGACAGCTACCTCTATGGCCCCGACATGCTGGTGGCTCCTGTCTGGAAAGCAGGAGAAACGCAACGCACCCTCTATCTTCCGGGCGATGGCCAGTGGGTACATCTGTGGAGCGGTGTGCATCATCGCGGTGGAAACGAGGTTACCGTGGAAGCACCACTCGGCCGGCCCGCGATTTTCTACCGCGCCGATAGTGCCAACGTCACCCTGTTTGAACAGCTCCGCACCATCTGAGCCGTTGACAGCCAGCTAAAAAAACGACAGTTTCCGACCCATTCCGAGGGGAGCACCAGACGGTGCTGAGATGGCGTTGAGCCGGACCCTTGAACCTGATCCGGATCATGCCGGCGTAGGAACGGAAACTGTTGCGCCTTTGAGGCGCTGCCCTTTCTCTTCTCCGCTTTGTCCTGATCTCCGCGATTGTCACGTGTGGAGACCGAATGATGATGCTGAAAGTTTTTGTCCGTCGCACCCGGTGCGTCTGCGTCTGAGGTTCGGCTCATGCGTGCCGGCCATGCGTTGAACGGTGTCGGTCTCCTGCTTGTTCTCTGGCAGGCAGGCACATGGCTGTTCTCGCCACCCCGTTATATCCTGCCGGCGCCGGCCGATGTCGCCGCGGCCTTCCTGCGCCAGCCCGGTTTCCTGTTGGGGCAGGCCATGGTTACATTTCTCGAAATGGCCGTTGGACTGACCGCGGGCGTCCTGGTCGGTATTCTCGTGGCTTTCACCATCGCGGCAATCCCCCGTCTCGGTCGCCTCGTCTGGCCGATGGTTCTGGTTTTGCAGGCCTTTCCGGTCTTCGTGCTGGCGCCCATCCTCGTCCTCTGGTTCGGCTTCGGCATGGCCTCGAAAGCGGTGATGACGGCGATCATCATCTTCTTTCCCGTCGCCTCCTCCTTCACCGATGGCCTCAACAGGACGGATCGCGCCATTCTCGATGCCGCCTCGCTGACTCAGGCAAGCCACTGGCAGGTTCTCACCCGGTTGCGCGTGCCACTGGCACTGCCTTCGCTTATCTCCGGGCTGCGGGTGGCCGCACCCCTCGCACCGCTGGGCGCTGTCATTGGCGAATGGGTCGGCGCATCGGCAGGGCTTGGATTCGTGATGATCCAGTCAAACGCCCGCATGCAGACCGACACGATGTTCGCCGCCATGGCGATACTCGCCATCATGGCGGTGCTGCTGCGACTGGCGGTGGATCGCGCCACCGCCCATCTGGCGCCCTGGGCCAGGGAAACAGAACACACCATTCCTTTCGGGTATTTACGGAGACTTTCAGCATCATGAAGCGAACTCTTCTTTCTTTCGTCATCGCGGCGGCAAGCATATTTGCCCCCGTTCAGTCACAGGCGGCCGACAGGCTTACGGTATTGCTGGAATGGTTCGTGAACCCCGACCATGCGCCGATGGTCATCGCGAAAGAGCGGGGCCTTTTTGCGGATGTGGGGCTCGAAGTTGAACTTGTTCCGCCGGCAGATCCTTCCGCCGTTCCGCGCCTCGTTTCGGCAAAACAGGCCGATATCGGCGTGCACTACCAGCCCAACCTCTATCTGGACCACGATGCCGGCCTGCCGCTCGTCCGTTTCGGCACCCTGGTCGAAACGCCGCTAAACACCGTCACCGTGCTGGCTGACGGACCGATCAAAAGCCTGAAGGACCTGAAGGGCAGGAAAGTCGGTTTTTCCGTATCCGGCTTCGAGGATGCCATGCTGAAGCGCATGCTGGAAAAGGACGGCCTGACGAAAGACGATGTGGAACTCATCAACGTCAATTTCTCCCTGTCGCCATCGCTCATCGCCGGCAAGGTGGACGCCACGCTCGGCGGCTTCCGCAATTTCGAACTGACGCAGATGAAGCTCGAGGGCCACGAAGGCCGATCCTTCTTTCCGGAGGAACATGGTGTTCCGGCCTATGACGAGCTGATCTTCGTCACCCATCGCGATCTCGCAACAGACAGCCGTCTGCCGCGTTTCCTCTCCGCCGTGGAACAGGCCGCTATTTTTATCACCAATCACCCGCAGGAATCCTGGCAGCTCTTCATCAAGGCCTATCCCAATCTCGATGACGCACTGAACAAGCAGGCTTTCTTCGACACATTGCCGCGTTTTGCCAAGCGCCCTGCCGCACTCGACCGCGCCCGCTATGCGCGTTTTGGCGCCTTCATGCAGGAAATGCAGCTCATAAAGCAGGCGCCGGCGGCGGACGAAATCGCCGTGGAGCTACAGCAGCCATGACCATCCCTTTCCCCACGACCACGCAGGCCGCCGAAATCCTTGAAAAAGTCAGACAGGCGCGTCCGCGCGTACATTGCCTTATGAATACCGTGGTGCAAAAATTCACCGCCGACGGGATTACCGTTGTCGGCGGCATTCCCTCCATGACCACGTCGCTGGAGGAAATCGAAAGCTTCGTTGCCAAGGCGGATGCGCTGACCATCAATCTCGGCACGCTGGATGCGGAACGGCGCAAGGTTATCCTGCTGGCAGTGGAGATCGCCAACGCCTCAGGCAAGCCCTGGATCGTCGACCCCGTGCATTGTGACTATTCTCCATGCCGACTGGCCTTCGCGCGTGAGCTCATCACTCTCTCTCCCGCGATCGTGCGTGGCAACCGTGCCGAAATGAGCCTGATCGGCGAGGTGCCAGATGCAATCAGGATCGAGACCGGGCCGGTAGATCACCTGAGCGACGCGACGCGACGCGTCAGGATCGTAAACGGCCATCCCTGGATGGCTAAGGTAACGGGTACGGGCTGCCTCTCGGGGGGCGTCATCGCTGCTTTCATGGCGGTGGAACAGGATGCTTTGGCAGCAGCGGCGTCCGCCCTTGCCGTCACCGGCGTCTCCGCCGAACTGGCCGCGTCCTGTGCCAGAGGTCCCGGCACGTTCGAACCGGCATTCCTGGACGCGCTTTCGGCGATTACCGGCGAGGATATCATCAATCATGCGAGGATCGAGAATGAACAAGGTTGATTACCGCCTCAACGCGCTTGTGGATGCGAGCCTCGGCGATGTCGCGCCTCTCTTTGAGCTTGCTCTGGCGGCTGCACTTAATGGCGCGACCATCCTGCAATATCGCGACAAGCACGGCTCGACACGGGAGATGATCGAAAACGCCCGCGCCATCCACGAGGCCATCGCCGGCACCGGCGTGCCGCTCGTCATCAATGACCGGGTGGATGTTGCGCTCGCCTCGGGCGCAGATGGAGTGCATCTTGGCGCCGACGATATGGACGCCAGAACCGCTCGGCGCATTCTTGGCGAAAAGGCGATCATCGGCCTCACGGTCAAGAACCGCGCCGACGCCGAACGGGCAGCCTCCATGCCCGCCGATTACGCCTGCATCGGCGGTGTGTTCGACACGGTTTCAAAGGTCAACCCGGACAAGCCTGTCGGTATAGATGGATTTTCGACACTCCGTGGCCTGCTGAGGGAATGGCGGCCGGACATGCCGGTGGGCGCCATCGCCGGCATCGATCTTTCCCGCGTCCCCTCTGTCATTGCCGCCGGTGCGGATGGAGTCGCGGTGATTTCCGCCATCTTCCGCGCGGCGGATATTGCCGGCGCGACCAAGGAGTTCCGCTCCGCAATCGATGCCACCCTGAAAGCGAGACAGCCATGACATCAATTGCGTTGACCATTGCCGGATCCGACAGCGGCGGCGGTGCGGGCATACAGGCCGACCTCAAGACATTCTCCGCGCTCGGCGCCTATGGCGCCAGCGTCATCACCGCCATCACCGCACAGAACACCAGAGGCGTAACTGCGGTCGAGGATATTTCGGTGACCACCATCATCGCGCAGATGGATGCGGTGTTTTCCGATCTCACCGTCAACGCGGTGAAGATCGGCATGGTTTCCCGTATCGAAACCATTGCAGCCATAGCGGAGCGGCTCCGGCGGCAATCGCAGCCCGTGGTGCTGGATCCAGTCATGGTAGCGACGTCAGGCGACCGTTTGCTGCAAGAAGACGCCATCGAGACATTGCGGCGCGAGCTTCTGCCAATCGCGACCATCGTTACGCCGAACCTGCCGGAAGCGGCGCTTTTAACCGGCACGCCGATAGCGGAGACGGAAACGGACATCAATCATCAGGCCGAGGCGATCCTGAAAGCAGGCGCGAAAGCGGTGCTCATCAAGGGCGGTCATGGTGAGGGGCCTGACAGCACGGACTATCTGTTTGCAGATGGCACCATACATGCGCTTTCCGCTGCACGCGTAGAGACGAAGAACGATCACGGCACCGGCTGCACGCTGGCGGCGGCGATCACGGCTCATCTTGCGAGGGGAAGCGAGTTGCTGGAGGCAGTGGAGCTGGCGAAGGATTATTTGAATGGGGCGCTCGATGCTGGCCGGGGGCTTGCCGTTGGACATGGGCGAGGGCCGGTGCATCATTTTTATCGGTGGTGGGGGTGAAGCCCCACACTCGACACTACCTCGCCTTCGGCGTCGCCAGCACATTCCGGATCGCGAAACTCGAATGAATACGCGAGACCCCCGGCAGCTTCGAGAGTATCTCCTTGTGGATGCGCTCGAAATCCCCCGCACTTTCTGCCTCGCAACGCAGGAAATAATCCGAACCGCCGGTCATGAGATAACATTCGCGGATTTCCGGATATCGCCGCACCGCATTTTCGAAACGGTTGAGAAAATCCTCCGTCTGCCGGTCGAGCGTGATCTGCACGATGACCGAAATCACCTCACCGCCGGCGAGGCCGCTGGTAAGCGCCGTGTAACCACGAATGATCCCTTCCCGTTCGAGAATATCGACGCGACGCAAGCACGCGGATGGCGAAAGCCCGACCTCTGCAGCAAGCTTTGCGTTGCTGATGCGGGCGTTGAGCCGAAGCAGCCGTATGATATGACGGTCGGTCGCATCGAGTGATGACATAGAAAATTCCAATCAGCAAAAGAAAATTGCGCGGTTGCCAATTCTATCGCATTTCCTTCGAATAATCGCCGAGAAATTCGATAATCGTTGCAATACTCTCATAAGATAAAAATGAGGGTGAGCGACCATGGACATGCAGATCAGCCGCCAGCAGGCAGCCGGTGGTGCGAGCGGCCATCTGACCATCGATCTCGGCGCATTGCGCGAGAATTATCTGGCACTTGCGGCGAGGGCGCCCACATCCCAGACGGCGGCGGTGGTCAAGGCCGATGCATATGGCCTCGGTGCGGATATGGTCTCGCAAACCCTGTTCGATGCGGGGTGTCGCCATTTCTTCGTCGCTCATATTGACGAGGCGCTGGCGCTCCGGCTGCGTCTCCCCGCCGAGGCGCGGATCTTCGTCCTCAACGGCCTTCAACCCGGCAATGAGACCTCCTGCGCCGCCATGGCGATCACACCGGTTCTTAATTCGCTGGAGCAGATCGCCCAATGGGCGGCCCATGCCAAGACGCTCGGCAGGAAACTTGCAGCCGCCGTACAGATCGATACCGGCATGTGCCGCCTCGGCCTTTCCCCCAAAGAGCTGGAAACCCTCACTTCCCAGCCGCAACTGCTCGATGGTATCGACATCGCCTTCGTCATGAGCCACCTCGCCTGCGCCGACGAACCGGGCCATGCATGCAATGCGGCACAGCTGTCGGCGATGCGGCAGGCCACGATTGCGTTTCCTGATGTCCCGGTCTGTTTTTCCAACTCCGGAGGTATTTTTCTGGGTCGTGAGTACCACAACCACCTGCTGCGCCCCGGCATCGCGCTTTACGGCGGCGCACCCTCTGCCGACCGCCCGAACCCGATGAAACCGGTCGTTCGCCTCGATCTCGCCGTGATCCAGACCCGCACCGTTCCCGCCGGTTCGCTGGTTGGTTACGGCGGTTCCTTCGAAGCGTCCGGCTGCACGCGTCTGGCGACCATCGCCGCCGGTTATGCAGACGGCCTGCCGCGCTCGCTCAGCAATCGCGGCGCGGCATGGTATGATGGCGTGCGCCTGCCGATTGCGGGGCGCGTTTCGATGGACAGCATCATTCTGGACATATCCGCCCTGCCCGAGGGAACATTGACCCAAGGCAGTTTCGTGCAGATGATCGGCCCCGAGCAAACGCTTGAAGACATCGCGGACGATGCGGGCACGATCGCCTACGAAATCCTGACCGGCCTCGGCCGTCGTTATCGCCGTACGTATATTCAGCCGGACGAAACCCCGGTCTTTGCTTCAACATCAGTCAATCACAAGTGAGACGATCATGAACGTCACTATCCTCGGAGCCGGCGTCGTCGGCGTGACATCCGCCTGGTATCTGGCCAAAGCCGGGCACAAGGTGACGGTGATCGACCGGCAGCCGGCTGCAGCGCTCGAGACCAGCTTTGCCAATGCGGGTGAGGTTTCCCCCGGCTATTCTTCGCCCTGGGCCGCGCCGGGCATTCCGGTCAAGGCCATGAAATGGCTGTTCATGAAACATGCACCGCTGATCATTCGCCCGACGGTCGATCCGGCGGCCTGGCGCTGGATGAGCCAGATGCTGCGGAACTGCACCTCGGCGCGTTATGCCATCAACAAGAGCCGCATGGTGCGCGTCGCGGAATATAGCCGCGACTGCCTGATGGCACTGCGGGAAGAGACAGGTATCCAGTATGACCAGCGCATGCAGGGCACGCTGGAGGTATTCCGCACACAAAAGCAGTTTGACGCCATTGGCAAGGACGTGGACGTGCTGACGGCGGGCGGCGTGCCTTTCGAAATTCTCGACCGAGACGGCTGCGCCGCCGTGGAACCCGGCCTCTCGCCATCGAAGGAAAAGATCGTCGGCGGGCTGCGCCTGCCTGGCGACGAGACCGGTGACTGCTACATGTTCACCACCGAGCTTGCCCGCATGGCGGAAGAAGCGGGCGTTACCTTCCTGTACGACACGGGGATCATGCGCCCCATCGTTGAGGCAGGACGCGTCAAGGCGGTGGAGACCACCCGCGGGCTTGTGGAAGCGGATATTTTTGTCGCCGCGCTTGGCAGCTACTCTCCGCAGTTCCTTCGTCAGCTCGGTCTGACCCTGCCGGTCTACCCGGTCAAGGGTTACTCCATCACGGTGCCGATTGTGAAAGAGGAACGGGCACCCGTCTCCACGGTGATGGATGAAACGTTCAAGGTCGCGATCACCCGGCTCGGTTCGCGCATCCGTGCTGGCGGAATGGCGGAAATCGCCGGCTTCAGCAAGGACTTGCCCGCAGCGCGGCAGGCAACGCTCGCCCATTCGGTGGAAGACCTGTTCGGTGGCGCGGGCGATCAGTCGCAGGCGAAATTCTGGTGTGGCCTGCGCCCGATGACGCCGGATGGTACGCCTGTCATCGGCGCTACCCGCTACAGCAACCTTTACCTCAACACCGGCCACGGCACGCTCGGCTGGACCATGTCCTGTGGCTCCGCCCGCGTCCTTGCGGACATGATCAGCGGTGCGACGCCCGAGATCGACACCCACGATCTGGCAATCAGCCGCTACGCGGCATGACCGGCACGCTCCGGTTTCCGCTGATATGGCCCTCGCACGGCGTGTGAGGGCCGATACACCGATATCCTAAAGCGCCAGAGCGTCCCTGAGGGCTAGACCTTCCTTGGTACGAAGGTCAAGATCGGCCTCAATATGATTAAGATGTTGCAGCATCAGCGCCCGGGCCCTTGCCGCATCCTTCGCCTCCAGCGCATCCAGAAGATCGGCATGTTCGTTATGACCGCAGCTCGATACGCCGGAGCGCCCATAGAGCGCGATGACCAGCGATGAGCGCGCAACCAGTTCATCCATGAATTTTTCCAGGATGGCATTGCCGGCAATTGACGCCAGCATCAGGTGAAAATCACCCGAGGCCTTGATTTCCGCCCGCCGTGCGCTCGGCCCGCGTTCCTGCTGATGCCTGCTCTCCTCCAACAGATGCTCCCGCAGCTTCTTTACCGCCGCAGGCGTGATTTTTTCGATTGCCGCGTCAACGACGCCGGGCTCGATCAGCCGGCGGGACGCAAATACCTGCCGCGCCTCGTCGGGCGTCGGATTGGAAACGAAAGCGCCCCGATTGCGCTCGGCCTTCACGAGGCCCTCATAGGCAAGCATCTGCAGCGCCGCGCGCACCACCGTGCGGCTGACATCGAACAACGTTCCCACTTCCGATTCCGACAATTTCGTTCCCGGCGCCAGCCGGCGATCGACAATGGCGTCGCGCAAAGTGTCTCGAATGGCCTGGGCACGATCCTCATGCGATGAATCGGGAGATACGGTTATGTGGGCAAGGCTCATGGGCGCGTCCTGTTTGCTCCCGAGTTTTAGCGCGAAGCGTGGGACGCAGGCAAACGGGAATTGTGGGCGACAGCCGGTCTGCCACAATTCATTCAGCGACCGTTCAGCAGGCGGGCTGTATTTCCTTAACCATCGAATTTGCAACTGGCAGCACCCTGCCACCTGGATGGAAAAACACCATGTCGTCCTTTGCAGCCAAAACCGCTATGGCTATCGCCGTCGCCGCCGCAACCATCGCTCCCTTCAACAGCGCATCCGCCGGCGACTGGGACCGCCACGACCGCCGCGACGCGGCGCTTCTGGGAGGTGTGCTTGGCCTTGCCGCCGGTGTTGCCGTTGGTTCCGCCCTTTCCCGCCCGGCACCGGTGGAGGAGGAACGGGTCTATATCGATCCGGCACCGCGCCGTTATCAGGCCTATGAGCCGAGCTATGTCTATGAAGAGCCGGACTATCGTTACTACCGGCCAGCACCGCAGCCGGTTTATCGCCCGGCGCCGGTCTATCGCGCGCAGCCGGTTTACGACAGCCGCCCCGTCTATAGTCAGCGCCAGACCTATCGCACCATCGAGCCGTGGACCAACGCCTGGTACGATTATTGCTCGCAGCGTTACCGCAGCTTCAATTCCCGCACCGGCACCTACACGGATTATGACGGTCAGCGTCATTTCTGCGTAGCAGGCTGAACGACGGGTCTTGCCGCAATGGCTGCGATTATCGCCAGGCCGCAGACGGAAAAGTCTGCGGCTTTTCAATGGGGGTCGGAGCAGGACGACTTCACGCCGTCGCCATAAGTCGTCCTCTGCGCAGTTTCAGGCCGCGCCGTTCTTCACATAGTCCGCCCGGTTGATACCGTGGCGTTGCAGTTTGTCGTAAAAGGTCTTGCGGGCGATACCGAGCGTGGCGATGGTTTCCGCGACGTCGCCATTGGATCGCTCCAGTGTCTCGCGGATGATGCGCGCCTCGATCTCGTCCATACGCTCCGGCAAGGTGCCGGAAGCCGGGATTTCCGACTGCAGAACAGATGTGGCCGCCAATTCCGTCTCAAGCCCCAGAACTACCCTTTCGGCAAAATGGCCGAGTTCCCGGACATTGCCAGGCCAATCATGATCGTTGAGACGACGGGAAACCCCGGCGCCGATCTGCGGCACCGGCATGTTGAAGCGGTTGGCTGCCTTGGTGACGAAGTGGGAAAACAGGAGTGGAATATCCGCCCTGCGTTCGCGAAGCGGCGGTATCGACAATGTGACGACATTCAGCCGGTAATAAAGGTCCTCACGAAACGCGCCACGTTCGGCCGGATCGCCAAGGTCAACCTTGGCCGCCGCAACCACACGGATATCGACAGGTCGCTCTTCGTTTGAACCAAGCGGCGAGACCTCGCGCATTTCCAGCACACGCAGCATTTTCACCTGCACGGCAAGCGGCATGCTTTCGATCTCGTCCAGGAACAACGTGCCACCACTTGAATGTTCGATACGGCCGACACGTTTTTTCTGTGCCCCGGTAAATGCTCCCGGCTCATGGCCGAAAAGCTCGCTTTCGATCACCGTTTCCGGTAGCGCACCACAATTCAGCGCCACGAAATTGCCCTTGGCGCGCTTCTTGCTCCAACGATGAAGGGCCGTTGCCACCACTTCCTTGCCGCTGCCCGTTTCGCCGGCCACCAGCACATCGACATCCGTATCGGCAATATGCCTTAGCGTCGTGCGCAAGCGCTCCATGGCGGGTGTTTGCCCGATCAGCGGCAGGTCGTCCTCCGCCTGCCCGGCTGCCCGGCGAAGCGCGCGATTTTCCAGCACGAGGCGGCGTTTTTCGAGGGCTCTGCGGGCGCTTTCCACCATCCGTTCGGCGGGAAACGGCTTGGCTATGAAGTCATAGGCGCCGTTGTGGAGCGCATCAACGGCCATGGGTACATCGCCATGGCCGGTAATGAGGATGACAGGCAAGTCCGCATCGATCTTGCGGACATGGTCGAAAAATTCCAGCCCGGTCATGCCTGGCATGCGCACATCAGTGATAACGACGCCGTCGAAATCTTCACTCAAAGCTGCAAGCGCCTGCTCGGCTCGGGAAAAGGAAGTGACCGGCAGCCCGTCTAGCTCCAGCGTCTGCACCATCGCCTTGCGCAGCTGCGAGTCGTCATCGACCAGAAATATAGTACCATCCGCCGTCATGTCATGCTCGCTTCAGATATACGGAAAAACACGTGCCTGCCTCGCCACTCGTCACCTCAATGCGCCCGCCATAGTCCGAAGCAATATCGTTTGAGATGACAAGGCCAAGGCCGAGACCGCCCTCCTTGGAGGTATTGAAGGGTGAAAAAAGCTGGGCACGGATGGCTTCCGGAATGCCCCCGCCATTGTCGCCAACCGAGATTACAACCGCGTCGCCCTCTTCGCGAACACGCACCTCCACCCGGGCCGTATCAATCGCTTCAGTCGCTTCCAGCGCGTTTTGCAGAAGATTGATGAGGATTTGCTCCAGCCGGATGCGGCTGCCGAGCACTTTCAGATCCTGATCGGGCAAGACAATATCGAGCGCGTCCATCTGACCGGAAAAACGGCTGCGCAGCAGCATCACCGCGCCTTCGATGACGGTTCGAACACTGACAGGTTCAGCGCCGGTTCGGCCCTTGCGCGCGAGTATCTTCAGATCGCTGGTAATCGTGCCGATACGCTCGGTAAGGGCGGCAATGTCCTCAAGATTTTCACTGGCTTCAGCCAGACGTTCACGCTTCAGCAGAGTGCGCGCATTATCGGCAAAGGCGCGGATTGTCGCCACAGGCTGGTTTATCTCATGCGCCACGCCAGCCGCCACCTGCCCAAGAATGGAAAGGCGGTTGGCCTGCACCAGCTCATGCTGGACATTGCGCAACTCCCCGGTGGTCTTTTCGTGCAGGGCGATTTCCGCCTGAAGATGATCGCGCGTCTTCGTCAGATCGCGGGTTCTCTCCTGTACCTTAAGTTCAAGCTCGGCGCGGGCCCTTTGTTCTTCTTCCTTTTCTTTCAGAGCCTTGTGCCTGCGCCACAGCCACAGCGCCGAAAGCGCAATCAGCGGCATGAGCGTCGCCAGCGCCACCGCCCTGCCCTCGCGGATGGCGGCATTCAGAGCGGGTGCGACGGGCTGAAGATAATGCAGGGTCCAGGATGTCGTCGGCACCGGCATTTCCAGCCGAAGATAATCGCCGCGTTCGCGCCCCGGCTCATCAACGTGGATGAGCGGAACACCGTCGCCCAGTGATCGAGCCGTTCGGAAAGGCAGCGTCGCCAGCGCCTCATTGCCGAATTGCAGGCTTTCGGAAATGGTGTTTCGTCGCGCCTCGTCGATGGCCGCGACTGTCTTGAAGCGCCACTCCGGCACGCTCGTCATCAGCACGACACCGTTTCTGTCGACGACATAGACCGGCTTGCCTCCGATATTCCAGTCCGCTTCCAGCCGGTTGAACTCGACCTTGGCAATCACGACGCCAAGCGGCCGGCCATCAGCCGCATCGATCCGGCGGGAGATATAGAGACCTGGCCGGCGACTGACATTGCCGAGCGCATAATGTTCGGACATGCCAGTCTTCATCGCCGCCTGAAAATACTCACGGAAGGCATAGTTGGAACCGACAAAGCTGTCCGCCTGCCGCCAGTTGCTCGACGCGATGGTCAGGCCGGTCGGCCCGGTCACGTAAATAACAGAGGACTGGGTTCCTTCGATAAGCCCTTCAAGCTTTCGATTGAGCCGATCAAGAGCCGAAGAGCCGCCGCCATCGAGAGCGACGGCAAGATCGGGATCGCCGGAAAGAACCAGCGGAATAGCCCGCGGCCGCTCCAGCGCAACATTCAAAAGGGCGATCTTCAGTTCCGCATCGGTGGAGGCCTCGGAACCCGCCGCACGCAGGGCCTGATGGCGGGCAAATTCATCGGCGACAAGCAGCATGCCAAAACCGATAAGCAGCCAAAGCCCCGCGAGCGCCAGCCATTGCGCCCGTCGCTTCGCCTGGGAATGAAGTGAATTCTCTATCTGGCTCATAAGCCAATTGTGCGGATTTACGCACAGACCGCAAGAGTTTTTGTCCGGAATTCCGCACAGTCAACTGCCGCGTCTTCTATCCCTCCAAAAAAGAACTTTTTGAATCAGTCAGTTACGGCAAATAATCAAGTCTGGCATGCGTATTGCACATGACTCCGCAATCGGCGCGAAGCCGTCAACGACACGGCGATCCCGGGAGGCCAATCAAGGCAGGGTGAGGCCGAGGAGGAAAAAACATGATCGATACGACAGCCGTGGCCGCGGGCCACGCCAAATTGCCATTCTACAAGCATCTGTATTTTCAGGTTCTGGTGGCCATCATAGCCGGTATCGCACTCGGCCATTTCTATCCGGCCTTCGGTGAAGAACTGAAGCCGCTCGGCGACGGCTTCATCCGCCTCGTCAAGATGATCATCGCGCCCGTCATCTTCCTCACCGTCGCAACCGGCATCGCCGGAATGAACGACATGAAGAAGGTTGGCCGCGTGGCTGGCAAGGCCATGATCTACTTCCTCGTATTCTCCACCCTTGCGCTTATCGTCGGCCTCATCGTCGCCAACACCGTACAGCCCGGCGCGGGCATGAACATCGATCCGGCAACGCTCGATGCAAAGGCCGTCGCGACCTACGCCGACAAGGCCCATGAGCAGACCATTACCGGCTTCCTGATGAACATCATCCCGACGACCATCGTCGGCGCATTCGCCAGCGGCGATATCCTGCAGGTGCTGTTCTTCTCGGTGCTCTTCGGTATCGCGCTCGGCGTCGTCGGCGAAAAGGGCAAGCCGGTCACCGATTTCATGCACGCCCTGATGTATCCGATTTTCAAGCTGGTCGCGATTCTGATGAAGGCCGCCCCGATCGGTGCTTTCGGCGCCATGGCCTTCACCATCGGCAAATACGGCATCTCGTCCGTCACCAATCTTGCGATGCTGATCGGGACTTTCTACGTCACGTCCTTCCTGTTCGTGTTCGTGGTCCTCGGCGCCGTCTGCCGCTATAACGGCTTCTCCATCGTCGCGCTGATCCGCTATATCAAGGAAGAACTGCTGCTGGTCCTCGGTACCTCGTCTTCCGAAGCCGCGCTGCCTGGCCTGATGAGCAAGATGGAAAAGGCCGGCTGCAAACGCTCCGTCGTTGGCCTCGTCATTCCGACCGGTTACTCCTTCAACCTTGACGGCACCAACATCTATATGACGCTGGCAGCCCTCTTCATCGCGCAGGCGACCGGTATTCACCTTTCCTTCGGCGAACAGATTCTGCTGCTGCTGGTCGCCATGCTCTCCTCCAAGGGTGCCGCCGGCATTACCGGTGCAGGCTTCATCACGCTCGCGGCCACACTGTCAGTCGTGCCTTCGGTTCCGGTCGCCGGCATGGCGCTGATCCTCGGCATCGACCGCTTCATGTCGGAATGCCGCGCGCTCACCAACTTCGTCGGCAATGCGGTCGCCACCATCGTCGTCGCCCGCTGGGAAGGCGAACTGGACCAGGACCAGCTTGCCCGCGTGCTCAGCGGCAAGGAAGAATTCACCGGCATCGCCGATGTGGATCAGCTTCCGGCCTCGGTGCAGCCGGCAGAGTAATACGACCTCCCAAGGTCCTGCCTGCCCGGCCTCGTCCGGACAGGCCTCGCATGAAGGCCGGCGCGTCATCTCGATGTGTCGGCCTTTGTCGTTTGAGCAGGTCTCGGAAAACAGTTTTTATCGGACGGGCGATGCTGTAGGCCAGATCAAACAAGAACCGTTGCGATGAATGGAGTGGCCCATATGAGAAACATTTTCCTGGCGTGGCAGTTCTGGGCCCTGTTATCGGCCGCATTCGCGGCTCTGACTGCCATTTTCGCCAAGATCGGAATCGAAAACGTCAATTCCGATTTCGCCACTTTCATCCGAACCATCGTTATTCTCGCTGCCGCAGGCCTGATGGTTTATATCACCGGCAACTGGCAGCAGCCTTCCACCATCTCGGGGAAAACCTGGTCCTTCCTCGTGCTCTCCGGTCTGGCAACCGGCGCATCCTGGATATGCTATTTCCGGGCGCTGAAAATTGGCGACGCCGCCCGTGTCGCACCCATCGACAAGCTCAGTGTCGTCTTTGTCGCCGTCTTTGCAGTGCTGTTTTTGGGCGAAAGGCTTTCGTTGCCCAACTGGCTCGGCGTCGTGCTGATCGCCTGCGGTGCGGTACTCGTGGCCTACCGGGGATAGGTCGGCCGGATCAACCGGCCGGCACAATTGCCAAAATTTTCAGCCTCGGGCGGCCGCAACCTTGTCGAGACCGCGCTTCACACCAGCAAACAGCTCGTCCAGTTGCTCCGCGGTAATAATCAGCGGCGGGCAGAAACAGATGGATTCACCGATTGGCCGGGTGATGACACCCTCCTCCTCAATCGCGGCGGCAAGGGCAAACGTCGTATCGCCCGGCTTCAAGCCTTCCCATGGCTTCACCTCCAGCGCGCCGATGAGGCCGATACCGCGCGAGGAATGAATGAGCGGGTGATCCGCAAGTGCCTTCAGATGATCAAGGAACCGGCCTTCCAGCCGCGCGACATTGCCGACCAGATCGCGTTCCTGAATGATCTTCAGGTTTTCCAGCCCTACAGCCGTTGCGACCGGGTGGCCGGAGGCGGTGTAGCCATGGCCGAACGATCCGATACGGTCGGACTCATCGGCGATAGGCTGATAGAAATTGTCATTCATGATGATCGCCGAAAGCGGCATGTAGGACGACGAAATCTGCTTTGAGACCACAAGCACGTCCGGCTTGATACCGTAGGTCTCGCAGGCGAACATCTTGCCCGTGCGGCCAAAACCGCAGATGACCTCGTCCACCACAAGCAGGATGTCGTATTTCTTCAGGATCGCCTGTACGCCTTCCCAATAGCCCTCCGGCGGCAAAAGAACGCCACCGGCGCCCATTACCGGCTCGCCCCAGAAGGCGGCGATGGTTTCGGGACCTTCGCGAAGGATCAGATCCTCCAACTCCCCGAGGATACGCGCGGTGAAATCCGCCTCACTTTCGCCCTCCTTCCCGAAATGCACATAGGAGGGGCAGGCCGTATGCAGCATGCGGTCCAGCGGCAGATCGAAACTCTCATGGTTGCGCGGCAAGCCGGTGATCGAGGCCGATGCGATGGTCACGCCATGATAACCCTTGATGCGGCCGATGATCTTCTTCTTGTCCTTCTTGCCCAGCGCATTCGAACGATACCAAACCATCTTGGCGACCAGATCGTTGGCTTCCGAGCCGGAGGAGGTGAAATGAACTTTCGACATCGGCACCGGCGAAAGCTCGATCAGCAGTTCGGCGAGATCGACGGACGGGCTATGCGTCTTGTAGGAGAAGGTGTGGTAATAGGGCAGCTTCTGCATCTGCTTTGTCGCCGCTTCCACCAGCCGCTGTTCACCAAAACCGAGCGCCACCGACCACAGTCCCGCCATCGCCTCGATGTATCGCTTGCCACTGCTGTCGGTGACATAGATGCCCTCGCCGCTTTCAATCACCAGACCACCGGTCTTTTCGAATTTGCGCAGATTTACATTGGGATGCATCTGATAGGCGATATCGCGTGCCTCGACGGAATTCGGCAGGATGGTCATCGATAATGGCTCCGTTTCGGTTGATTGACTGAGGCGTCAGACGTGCTGTCCGCCATTGATGTGGATTTCCGCGCCGTTGATGTAGCTGGACTGTTCCGAGCAGAGAAAAAGGATTGTCTGCGCCACCTCCGCCGTGGTGCCGAGCCGCCCGAGCGGAACCTGGGCATCCACCAGCTCGGCCGTACCCGGAGACAGAATGGCAGTATTGATTTCCCCCGGCGCAATCGCGTTGGCTCGAACGCCCCGCGGACCGAATTCATGCGCCAGTTCGCGCGTCAGTGCGGCGAGTGCCGCCTTCGACGTGGCATAAGCAACACCGGCGAAGGGGTGAACCCGCGAACCGACGATGGAGGTGACATTGACGATCGAGCCTCTCGCCGCCTCCAGCTCCGGCAGGAGCGCGCGGGCGAGCAGCGCTGTTGAGACGAGATTGACATTGAGCACCCGCGTCCAGATATCCGCCGTCGTATCCATCACACCGAGGCGGCTTCCGCCTTCGCCCTTCGGCGAAATTCCGGCATTGTTGACAAGCGCCGCAAGCTTTCCTTCAGGCAGGCGTGAACGCACCTCATCTGCCAGGTCTTCTACGCGCGACAGGTCTTCCAGATCGGCCTGGATATGGCTCTCGCGTGCGGAGGGCCAGCGGCATTCCTCGGAAAAGGGCTGCCGCGAAACGGTCAGGATCCTCCAGCCCTTTTTCTGAAACAGCTTGACGGTGGCATGCCCAATTCCCCGGCTGGCACCGGTCAGAAGCATGTAAGGAACAGCCATAGAGAACTCCTGTGCCATGCGGATCGTTGAGCCGGCCTCGCATTCAACACGCATGTTAGAGCGCTTCGGCCGGGTGACAAGGGCTTTTTTGTCGCGGTGGCCGAAGCAAGGCCGCTCGCGGGCTAATCCCATTTGATGCGGGGGTTTCACCCGAAGGGAATATTTGAAGCGGATCATTTGCCCATAAAATGAAACCTCCCGAATGTGTGATCTGTATTGGGAGGGGGACACATGCGCATCGACATCATTGACACCGACGCCGGCTTCGAGGCGGTTCGGGAAAACTGGGACTCGGTGTTCATGGCCGATCCCCATGCCCGGCATTTTCTCTCCTGGGGCTGGCTGCGCGATTACATGCCGCGCCGCAGGCGCTGGTTCGTTCTGGCTCTGAGGGAACGTTCGGAAGGCTCGCCCTATGTGGCGTTTTTTCCGTTGCGCATCGTCACCGAACCGGACAAGAAAACCGGCCGCTTTCACGACAGCATCGTCATGGCCGGCAATGCTGCCGCGGATTATACTGGTTTCATCACCCTGCCGGACTATGAAGATCACGCCGTCGCCGGTTTCTGCGCCTATATAAGACAACAGAACTGGACCGAGCTGAAACTCGATTATCTTTCAGGCCCGCCGGAACGGCGCGATGCCATGATCAGGGCGCTTCAGGGCCCGCTCGTCATGTTCCGCGACAATATGCCGACCAACCCCTACAACATCAACAATTGCATCTGCCCGGTGGTGACCCTGCCGGACACGTTTGACGGGTATCTTGAAAGCCACATGAGCAGCCAGACCCGGCAAAAGCTCAGGCGTTTCATGAGAAAGGTCGAGGGCGGGGACGAATATCGCATCAGCTTCGCGACGAAAGACACCATCAAGCGGGACATGGACATCCTCTTCGATTTCTGGCGCATCCGCTGGGCGCCGCATAAGGGCAGGGAACGCACCGAGCTCCTGATCGGCGCGACCCGCCAGATGCTGATGGATGTCTATATTCGCGGTGATCTAGAGGTACCTGTGCTGTGGTTCGGCGACCAGCCGCTTGGCGCACTCGCCAACATCATCGATCGCCGGAAAAAATCTGTAATGTTCTACATCACCGGCCGCGACGAGAACTGGAAGACGCCTTCCCCCGGTCTCGTGCTGCACGGGTACTGCATCCGGAGGGCAATCGAGCAGGGTTTCAAGACCTACGACTTCCTGCGTGGCAACGAGCCCTATAAATATTTCTTCGGGCCGGAGGAGCAGAAGCTGAGCTGCACGCTGTTTCGCACCCGCTCGGGTGATAATCTCGGCGGCACGCTTCACCCGCGCAGTATCCGATTTGTCTACGAACAGGGACTCAAATTTTACAAGGCGGGCAGGAAGGCTGCCGCAAGCATCGCCTTCAGCCAGGTGCTTGCCGCAGCGCCCGGTCATTCCGGCGCCCAATTCGGGCTGGCCAACCTGTCTCTTGATCGGGGCGAGTTCCGGGAGGCGGAGATCGCCTTCCTGGCGCTTCTCGCCAGCGGCCAGGACCCGGTTCTGCTTTGGCTTCGCATCGGTGAGGCACGGCTGGCGCAGCAGCATTATCACGAGGCATCCGAGGCCTTCCGCCAGGTCACCAATCGCGCGCCGTTCCACCGCGAAGCGCTCTACAAATGCGCCGTTGCTCTCATCGCCGCCGAAAGAAAGATGGAAGGCGCCGAAATCCTTGAAAGATTGCAGCATTATCATTCGGACGAGGCCCAACATCTCGAATATGCGGAGAAGGCGCGCGCCGCACTTGCGCGGCTGGAACTGACGAAAACAAAGATCCCACTCCCTGCCGATGTCATCCCGCTCACCGTCAAACCGAAAACGGCGGGCAAGCGCTGGCACCCGCCAAAGGTTTTGCATTGAAGACAATGATCTGTAAGTTGCGGCAGCAAAACGCCGACCGACCTGCAGGGAATTTTGATGTTTCTGACAAATAAGGACATGCTCGATCTCATCGAGCTTCGCCACGATTTGCATCGCCATCCGGAAATTTCCGGAGAGGAGAAAGAAACCGCCCGCCGCGTCCGTGCCTTTCTTGAGCAGGCACCACCTGACCGGCTTCTTGCCGGCCTCGGCGGCCATGGCGTGGCGGCTGTCTATGACAGCGGAAGAAGCGGCCCCTCGGTTCTGATCCGCTCGGAAATCGACGCGCTGCCTATCCACGAAAAGGGTGAAGTTGAATATCGTTCGAGCGTCGACGGAAAAGGCCATCTGTGCGGTCACGACGGCCACTCCACCATTCTGACGGCACTGGCGCTTGGCCTTGCCCGCCAGCGGCCGGAGACAGGACGGGTCATTCTTCTCTTTCAGCCGGCGGAAGAAACCGGTGCGGGCGCAGCCGCCGTTATTGCCGATGCCCGCTTTGCGGAGATAAAACCGGACTATTCATTTTCACTTCACAACCTCCCCGGCCTGCCCTTCGGCCATGTCAGCGTGGTGGAAGGGCCGGTCAATTGCGCATCGCGGGGCATCAAAATCACGTTAGCGGGCAAGACGGCACATGCTTCCTCACCGGAACACGGCATTTCCCCCATGCGGGCGATTACGAGGCTGATGCCGTCCCTGAGCGATCTCGGTTCCGGTTTTCCGCCGGCACCGGATTTTTCGATGGTGACGATCACCCACGCGATCATGGGGGAAGCGGCCTTCGGCATTTCCCCGGCTGACGCGGAAATCTGGGCGACACTCAGAACGCTGACCGACGACCGGATGGAAAACCTGTGCAACGCCGCGGAGACGCTCGCAAAAGGGGTGGCAGACGAAGAGAGGCTGGCGCTCGATATCACCTATGACGATATTTTCCTGCATTGCGAAAACGCTCCGGACGCCGTCGATCATATCCGGCAGGCGCTGGACGACGAGAAAATCTCCCACGGTTCCGAAGGTCTGCCCATGCGCGCTTCCGAGGATTTCGGCCGTTTCCGTGGCGTCTCGTCGTCGGCGATGTTCTTTCTCGGCGCAGGCCGGGACTATCCCAATCTGCACAACCCCGACTACGACTTTCCGGACGCACTGATCGGTATCGGTGCGCGCATCTTCATGCGGCTCATTCGTAATCTCACTGGCGGGAAATAAGCCGTGGCCGGCTGCACGCCGGCCGCTGTCAACCGCCTTGCGGACCGTTGCTCGGCCGGGCGGCGCGCACTGCCGCGAGCCCCCTGATGCCATCGCGATTACCGATGGAGGCGAGGCTTTCGAATATCTGGGCGGCTTCCCCATAACGGCGCATGGCGAGATAGGAGTAACCGCGCAGCACCATCAGATCAGCACGCTCGTCAGCCAGCCGAGCCCGCTGGTCGAGGAGCAGAAGCGTTTCGGCATAACGTTTCGACTGAAAGGCGGAAACCGCGCGATCGGCAAGGATCGAAACCTGCAGCTCCGTGGCTCGCGGACGATCCATGCGCGATTTCGTCGCCGAGACCGCAGCATGATCCGTCAGCCCCATGCGCAGATAGGCGAGGCTCTGACCATAGGCCGCATCGCTTTTGACACTCGACTGGCCGCCGGCAATGGCGGCTTCAAAAGCTTTCAGCGCCTCGGCCGGTCTATTCGTCTCCATCAGGCACCAGCCGAGATCGAGCGCCTGCTGCGGCGGCAATCGCTGCGGATCAGGATAGGCGGCACAAGAGCGTGGACGCGAAGCCGTGTTGTTTGCTCTTTGCGCTGACGAAGACAGTCCCGCCTGCTTGCGTGACGGTTCAGGCGCCTGGACGACGGGTTGAACATAGGTCACCGTCCCTCCCTGCGCCGTCTGAGGCACGGGTGCTGTCTGCTGCGGGGCGGTGGCGAGAGGCGGCGCGGTTACCGCCACGGCCGGCTGGCCGGACTGATCCACCATGCGTGCAGTACCCACATCGGCAATACGCTGCGAGCGACCCGCCCATTGCTGCTGAATGCCCCGTAGGCCAGCGAGGTTGCGCAGGTCGTGATAGCTCAGTGCCACGCCATAGGCAGACGGCTCATCATCCGCTTTCCAGCCAAGGGCAGTGCTGAACCATTGCAAGGCGAGCTGGCTCTGACGGAACGCAAGCGAATACCAGCCGAACTGTTGTGCCGTCGCCGCGTCCTTGCGCGCAACGGTTTCCGCTGCAATGCGCTGCAGTACATCCGGCGGCAGCACCACGGGCGGCTCCAGCGCGAGAAGATTGGCGGTTGCGGCAAGATAGGTTGCGAGCGCATCGTCGGATGTCGCGCGCCATTTGTACATGACGTCCTCGGCTTCACGCGGCTCGTTGCGGTCGATCAGCGCCAGCGCCAGCCCTTGCGAGGCCGACGCGCTGTCCTCTTCCTCTCGCGCCTTGCGGAACCACTTTTCGGCCTCCGCCATATTTTTTTGGCGAATATTATACCAGCCGAGCAGCAGCGCGTCGCTTGCGAGCTTTTCCGTTTCGGCAAGCCGTTCAAGCCGCATCAGATAGGCAGAAGGGACGGTGATCCCCTCTTTCTCTCCTGCCTTCGCCACGAACTGGCGCGCGAGATCGTTCTTGACCGGCTCGAATTCCAGCTGTCCATCGGCGCCGGGCTTTTCCTTGGCCAGAAGCTCACCCATCATTTCCGCCGGCAGCAGCGCGGATGCCTTTTGCACGGTGGCGAGCCTGTCACTTGCGACAGTGCAATTGTTGAGAATGTAGAGATAGGCGTCGCGCGCCCGTACCATCCTGTCCGTATTGGCAAAGGCATCGGCAACCCGCCACAGAACGTCGACCTCGCTGCAGGTCAGCAGACCGGAATTATTGGCGGCCGTATCCACCACCGTCGCATATTGCTTGAGGTCAGACGCGTTGATGAGGCGCTGACGCGCCTCGGCCAGAGACAGCATGCCGGTCAGGTTGTCCGGCGGCTGCCAGCCAGGCTCTGTCTGCTGGCGGTCGGCAATCGCTTTCCTGACCTCGGCATAACGGCCGTCGGTATAAAGCTGCCACATGGCATCGAGCTTTGCATCGCCATTTTCCGGAACAGCAAGCGGATCAGCCGGTGGCGTCCAGTTTGGATAAAGCGTGCGAAGTCGCGCGATTTCGGCCTGAAGGCGTTGCGTATCGCCTCTCGCGGCGAAATAGCGCAATGCACTGAGATCGACTTCCGGCATATCACCCGACGCCGGCTCCGCCACGCGCGCGGCAGGCGCCTGCGCCGTCTGTGTTTGCATTGTCTGGGCGCCGGTCTGTGGCAACGGTCGCGGCTCGGTTGCCGGCACGGTTACCGGTGGGGTCGAGGACTGCGCTAACTGCGCCATCTCGCGATTCTTGACAAAAGCGTTGATTTGCGCCGGATTTGCCGCAGGAGATATACGCTGCGCGGCGCGATTGTCCCCCACCGCGGAGGTGTGGACGTCCGACACGCGACTGAGAATGCTGCCACGCCAGTGGAAGGCTGCAAGCGCGACTAGAAGCAGGATGAGGGCCGAAGTCGATAGAGGCTTGTTCATCGGCATTCCCCGTTATTTCTTGCCAGAAACGACAATGCCAGAAGATGCAATGTGGAAGGATAATAAAGTGTTGGCTGAAAGCTCTTCAGTTCTTCCGGAACGGCGGCCCCGCCTGCGACACAGGCCGCAAGTGCCGGGATGATGCGATAGCCTGGATCCGACAGCACATCCTTGACCGCTCCGCTCTTCAGATCGAAAGTGCCGGCCGCACCGCTTTCCAGCGTCATGCCGCTCTTCAGCCGGTTGAGCAGGTCGGGCGAGCCCATATTCGCCCGAGAGAGATAAAGCGGAATGCGCACCGCATTGTAACCGAACTCCGGCGGGAAACCCGATGCCGGCTGGGCTCGCGTCCGCACCGATACCCAGTCGGCCGGTAGTTTCCTCTCGCCAAAGGCAAAGGCACCAATCTGCGTCACCCCGTCATCGGCTACCGCTTTCCAGAGCGGCGACGGCGCGACGAGATTGAGAACCGGGAAGGCCTCGAATATCAGATACGACGGATTAACCACCGGACCGTCATCTCGGTCTCCCTCGCCAAAACCGGTTGCAGCCGGCAGGAGCAACGTACGGCCTGCGCGCTGAACCACGGTTTTTTTGAGGATGGCGGATGCCATGGCTGTGGATGCCTCGGCGTAATCCTGCCGATTCCATTGCCCGGCAGCCAGCGCCAGCGCATAGGCGATCAGGATATCGCCATCCGTAGCGTTGTTGATATCGGTCACATGCGGACGTGTGCGCGGATCCCATTTCCAGGCGGACAGTCCGTCATCCCGCACCAGCAGTTCGGTGCGTGTGAAACTCCAGATCAGCTCGAAATCGGCGAGGCTGTCGGACAATACCGCAAGCCACATGCCATAACCCTGACCCTCGCTGTGGCTGATATTGCCGTTGCCCGTATCGATGATGCGGCCACCGGGATCGAGAAACGCACTCTTATAGGCCGACCATGCCTCCGGCGAGATCGACGCGGTGCGGCCCGCTGAAACGGCTGTCAGCAACGTCATGATGGAAAGGACGACAACACCGGCCAGTTTCGAAATTCCGCTCTTCATCGATGTCGCCCCATCATGCGCAGCATGGCAAATGTCGCAAGACCGAGGAGCGACACGAACCCAATGAAGGCCAATGAATAGGAGAGAACGTTAGAAGACAGCCAGTTGGCCGCAATCAGCCTGAAGTTCGAGAAGGAAAATGGCCGGGTGCTATAAAGATATGGCCGTTCCACTTCGACGGTCTCGATTTTTTCAGCACCTGCGTCGTAAGCGGCGACACGCCCCGTGACGCCACCCCACCGGTTTTCACGCGTCATCGCCGCCATGCCCCCCAAAAGCTCTCCCGAACTTGGCGCGGTTGCGAGCGTCCAAACCCCTTCACCTGACGGGCTCAGTCCCTGGGCCAGCATGAAGGAAACATTGGCAGGCGGCGCATAGGGCTGCTCGGCTGCAGGCAGGAAGCGCAATGTATCCGAACTCAGGTCGAAGTTGCGCTTCATCCATTCCTCAAAGGACGAAACCTGTCCTTCCCAGATGCCGCCGTCGACCCGTTCACGCCAGTCATTAAAGAGGTTTTCACTGTTTTGGGCAGGCTGCTGAACACCGGCTCCCACTTTCCAGGAGATCTGGCTGGAGGGAACGAGATTGAACTGGCTGATCAAAGCCTGCGGAAATTGTGAGATCGTACCAACGAACAACGCGTCACGGTCGCCGATCACCAGTGGCGACGCGACGGTCTCAATGTCGATCGGATGCCCCGCCACGCTCGCCAGCCGGCTGATGAGCGTGGCCGCCGCGGACATCGTGTCCGTGTCAAAACGATCAAGAGACAGGGCGACGGGAGTAGTCCCAGTGCGGTAGGGCTGCCCGGCGCCAGCCATGGCAGCGAGATCGGGTTTGCGACCAATCTGCGCATAGTCCGGAATATGAATTTCCGATGTGTCGAACAATGCAAAACGGGGCGTTGCGCTCGCTGGCGCACCCGGTGCGCAGGCCTGATCCTGCGCCGTCATCAGCACCGCTTCAATGGTCACCTTGTTCGGACCCGGCTTGAAGTGCCGCATTGTCACATTGATCGGCAGATGTCTAAAAATACCCCCGCCATTATTGGAGATAGGCACGGTGGAGGCGATCTGGTCATTGACATAGATGTCGACATGGCTGCCGGGCAACACCTGCGAGGAATAGGCTGCATCCAGGAGAAGCGACGCTTCGCCATAGGCCGACGCATAAAAATCGGCGGGCATGCCGATGTAAAATTCATTGCGGAAACGCCGACCGCTGAACTCGCTGCTTTCGATACCGAGTTCCGAAAGCGCGATCCGACGGTCCGACATGATCAGTGGCACATCGGGTGCGTGCCAGCTGCGCGTCGAAAAAGTGGCTCGCTGAGCGCCCGGTGTTCGCGAGATCGAGGAAAACAGCGTCTCTATCGCCGCTTGCACCGCCTGGGGGGTCGGACCGGTGACGAGAAGCGGCGACGCTCCGCCCGCGACGGCGCTGCCGAAGCCTGCGAAAGCGCCCGCTGATGCTTCAGGTGGCAAAGTTCCGGCCATGCCGGCGATTTCCCGAGCGGTGCCGACGAGGACCGAAAGCGTTCCCGCTTTACGTTCGACGGGAGGGGCCGTCACAAAACGGACCGTCTGGTTCGGCATCTGGGTTCTGAGCGCCAGCGCCTGCGAAAGACGCAGGAGAGAATCCGCAAATGCCGGATTGCCGAGCGCCGGTGCCACGATTTCGATCGACGTCGTCGCCTTGCCATCCGGTCCGGTCGCCTGGATGTCGTCGATGTTGGCGAAACTGCCCGCAACATCGGCGTTAAAGCCTATGAAGGTATTTGCCGGATCGACATCGGTCCATAGATCGTAAGTGGACTGGATCGTGCAATCTGTTCTGTGGCGCTGCTGCACCCCGAGCGACACGACATTCGCGCCGACCTGAAGGACACCGGGCGGAATTTTAAGGGAAATATTCCCCTGACTGTCCGGCGCCTCGATACGCGCTGCACCAAGCCCGACATTGTTCACGCTGACCTGAAAGTTCGAGCTTTCCGGGGCAACAACGATCGCGTTCTGATAACCGACATTCAGCGATACGGCTGCATTCACCTGCTCTGGCGTCAGATAGATACTCCATTGCCGCCGGTCCATTTCCCCCGAAAGGCTGAGCTTTTCATAGGGAAGGATATAGCGGCGGCGGCCATCCGCTGAAGAAGACGAGGCGCGCATGGAACCGGGTGAGATGCTTTCCCGGCGCGCGGGCACGGTCACCGGGGGAACCGGCGGCGGTTGGGCCGTCACGTCTGGGGAAGGCGCAGGCTGAGCCGCGAAAGGTGGCGGAACAGGTGGCTGCGCCGGCGTCGGGACCTCCGGCTCACGACGCGGTTCCACCGGAGAAATGGCGGGCGGCTCCGCGGGCTTTGGCACGGTCTGGGCCGGCCTTTCCGGGGACATGTCGAAGGGGGATGACTGCGCAATGGCGCTCGTCGCGACTGCACCCCAGATCATCACTGTCAGCGACTGCCTGATAGGTCCGCGGCCGGTCATTTTACGGCTCCGGCAGGTTTGACGGCCTTGGAACCCGGCCGCAGCGCGCGCGCCAGATAAAAGAGACCACGCTGCGTCTGGAAGAGCGATATTGCCAGGAAGGTCGCCGTACCGCGAATGAGGCCGGGGTTCCTGCGTCGCACACGCTGAAACTCGCTCCATTGCTCGGAATTGGCAAAAATCAGGTCGGCGATAAGGCGGTGATCGACGGCCCGCTGCGGGGAGAAGGTGCAGCCGATCGAAATGAACCCCTCGCCTCGCACCGTCCGCACAATATTGAGAGGCATCGTTTCCGGCACGCCCTCGCTGTGGGGTTTGACTCTGACGATCGCAGTCTCGCCTTTTTGGACCGTGGTTGCGTTATCGAATAGATTGATGAGCAGACCGTGGACGGAAACATTGTCGATGGAAGCGGGCACCCAGGTGTCGCTGCCCTCAAGCTTGACCTCGCAGCGCCGCTTCACGGTGATGCGCCGCGAGGCGGACTTGTCGCCGCGTTCAGAAACGACCCCCAGCGCGCAACCGGCGAAGATGAGGTTCAGCAGGTTCCAGCCGCCGACCACGAGCGTGACATCCGCCTTGTAGGGCTCGCTGTAGATACGCCAGACGGCAAAGATCATCGCCACCACCAGCAATCCGAAAATCACGAAGAACGGCCGGCTGATTTCCGAGAGCCGCGCCTCAGCGATGGATTCATCCTTCGCCGTGACCTTGAAGGTTGGCTTGCCCGGATTGAAGATCACTGAAACGACGGCGGGCAGGAGGTGAACCGTCTGCACATATTCGTAGAGTTCCGATATCCACGGCCAGCGGAAACTGCCGTAGAGATAGTTCTGCATCATGAGGTTCACGAGCATGTAGGCGGCCGTATAGGCCAGAAACTCGCCGCCCGAGGCCACAAATATCTGCAGGTCGAAGAAAAGATAGAACAGCGGCGCAAACAGGAAGATCGTGCGCGGAAACGGAAATAGCCAGAACAGCGTCGAGGACATGTAGCAGAGGCGCTGCGTGAATGTGAGGCCACGCTTGAACAGGGGCTGACGGAAAATCAGGATCTGCATCATGCCCTGCGCCCAGCGGCTGCGCTGACCGATGAAGCTTGCGAAAGTGGCCGGCTGCAGCCCGGCAATCAGGGGCTTGTCCACATAGATGCTGTTCCAGCCGCGGGAATGCAGTGCGAGGGCTGTTTCACAATCTTCCGTGATGCTGACACCGCTGAAACCTTCGGTATCCTGCAGGGCCTCGCGCCGCAGTACGGCGGCGGAACCGCAGAAGAAGGCGCCGTTCCACTTATCCAGACCGCGCTGGATGATGCCGTAAAACATCTCATTTTCGCTCGGCATCGTCTCGAAGGTTCGCAGATTGCGCTCGATCGGATCCGGATTGACGAAGAAATGCGGCGTCTGCACCAGGAACAGCCGCGGGTCTTCTTCGAAATAACCAACGGTTTCCAGCAGGAAGTCGCGCGCGGGCGCGTGGTCGGCGTCGAAGACCGTGACGAGTTCGCCGGTCGAATGGGCAAGGCCGTTATTGAGATTTCCGGCCTTGGCGTGGACATTGCGCTCGCGCGTCAGATAACGCACGTCGAGGTCTTCGCAGAGCTTCTTCAGCTCTTCATGGCGGCGCTGCGCGGCCTGCGCTTCGACAATATTGGCGGCATTGCGCTTCTGCACCGAGCCGCCATCGTCCAGCAGCCAGACCGTGAAGCGGTCCGCCGGATAATCCATGTTTTTGGCCGCCGCCAGCGTATTGGCCAGAAGCTCCGCATCCTCGTTGTAACTGGGCACGAAGACATCCACTGTCGGACGGTATGTGGGCGAGCCGGGCCTGGTCTTGCGCGACGGTAGCGGCATGGACACGATGACAAGGCTGAGCGCCAGCATCACCACGCTATACATTTCCGCCAGATAGAGCAGAAAACCGGGAATGAAGTTCTCAAGCTGATTGACGGGCGGCAACGTGCTTGTCGTGCGCCAGTAGACGTAACGAAGCACGATGGCCGTACCGAAACCGAGGGCCACCAGCCGCCAGACCCCCTGCCCGTTGAAGCCCTTGATCGTTGCGAGGAGAATAAGCGAGATTGCCGTTGCGACCAGGTGGGTCTGCAAGCTGACCGGCATCGTGATGATGGCCAGAACGCAAAGCGACACAAGCAACCAGACAATGATTGTGATGGCCTTGTTCATCCAGAAACTTTCCGTTCTCGTCCCCATCCGGAATTTCGGCCCGGAATCTCCGCTCTCGTCCCCGCCATCATCTGCATCCCTGGCCCGCCCCCGAACCCGAAAGGCACGATGGCGAGGGAATGGACACCTGCGGTACGCGCGATGATTGCTGTTGGCCTGTGACTGCCCCACCGCCGGCGGCGCGCGAGGCCGTCACCGCAGGCTGACCCGACGCACCCGCCGATACCGGCGAAGGAATGTTAACTGCTGCAACGGGCGGCATCGGCTGTTGTTCCGGCTGGACCGGGGCAGTGGCCGCCGCACGACGAACCGGCCGGACCGGCACGCTGGCGGTCACCTCGCCGCCGGGTCGCATCGGCACCTCTTCCGACTTTATCGGATAGACCGGATTGCCGGGACGGCCGAGATTTTTGTCCACCGCCTGCGGCGTGCCGTAGGGGTTCCAGCTTGGCGAGGCATAAGTCCCGGTGATGGTATAATTATACATCACCGCCAGAAGCCGCTCGACGCTTGCGCCGGATTGACAGAGGCGTAGCCGCACCTTGATGCGCCCCAGATTGCGGAAATCCTGCCGCATGCTTTCGGGAGAACGTATATCCTGCCAACCATAAAGGCAGGTATCCTCACCACGTCCCTTGCCAGCGGCATAGGAAAACGCGCCGTAACTGTTCTGTAGGTAATTTGCCGACATGGCGATAGTTTCACCGGGAAATTCCGCACGGATTTCCCGTGCGAGGGAGGAAGCCCTGAAACCGGTGAACGCCAGGGAATCGAGATCTGTATCGCCCGCCTGCTGCGGACCGAAGAACTCCGCCTTGAGATAATTCTGTCCCGGCGTAGCAGCCTCGGAACGCAATATGACCTGCTGCGCCACGGCGTTGGAATAAGTACGGCTGACGACGGTAACGATTTCGGGACCGCCAGGCGGCGGAAAAATCAGCGCTTCGGAGGGGGACAGAAGCTGCGTCCCGCCGAACGACCGAACGCCCGCGGGAGTATTGCAGCCAGAAAGAACCGCAATGGAAAACAGCAATGAAGTATAGGCAGAAAATTTCACTGCCCTTCGCCCCTTTTTTTCCCCGACGCCGCCCAGATTAAAAGGAAACCGAATCACCAATGACCAGACCATTGTTACGAAATACGTGAGGACTGCGAATAAGCAATCGCAAATTTCCGTTGTAATTTCTGATAGTTTATGGCGTGCGAATCGCTTTTTCGCTGCCATTGGCGAAGGGCAAAAAGGTGGAACCAATCACGCCGCTGCGGGTTGGCTTTGCGTCAGATCGATAATTTTTGCGGTTGCAGCGCAATATGCCCCATGGTCTATTTGCCTCCATAGTTACGTATTTTTATTGATCTCAATTTATTCAACTGTAAAAACAGAGAGTTACCGCATGACCATGCAATTTCCGAGTATCGCGCAGACACTTGCCGAGGAGATCGGAACATTACGCAAATGGCTTGACGAGGATGCCCTTCCATTGTGGTGGGAGGCGGGGTCAGCCCGGCCGGATGGCGGCTTTTATGAGCGTCTCGGTCAGGATGCGAAACCGGTTTTTTCCGATGACCGCCGCGCCCGCGTCCAGCCGCGCCAGGCTTATTGTTATGCCGCCGCCGGTCAGCATGGCTGGCACGGACCCTGGAAAGACGCAGTGTTGCACGGGCTGTCCTGGTTCGAGGAGGTCTATCGCCTTGAAAACGGCCTTTACGGCAACCTGGCCGACCAGACCGGAAAACTGATCGACCCCTCCTTCGATCTCTACAACCAGGCTTTTGCGCTTTTCGCCGCCGCGCAGACCGCTGCGGTCCTTCCCGAGCGGAGGAATGAGATGCGCAGCCGCGCGCTCGAAATCCTTGCCATTCTCGAACGCGACTATAGACACCCGGTCGCCGGCTTCGAGGAGGCGAACCCGCCGCGCACACCGCTTTGCTCCAATCCGCATATGCATCTTTTCGAAGCGATGCTGGCATGGGAAGAACAGGATCGTGACGGCCCGTGGTCGGCGCTGGCGGACGAGATTGCCGGCCTCGCACTTTCCCGCTTCATCGATGACGGCAATGGCGGCCTGCGCGAATTCTTCGCCCATGACTGGACGCCCTACGAGGGGGAGAAGGGCCGGATCATGGAGCCGGGCCACCAGTTCGAATGGGCCTGGCTTCTGGTGCGCTGGGGCAGCCTGCGTGGAAACGAAGAAGCGATCAGGAAGGCAAAACGCCTGTTCGAGATCGGCGAGGCCTACGGCATCTGCCCGCGCCGGAAGGTGGCGGTAATGAGCCTTTACGACGATTTTTCGATGCGTGACGGGCTTGCGCGACTATGGCCGCAGACGGAATGGCTGAAGGCGGCGGTGCGGCTTGCCAGTGTGACTGATGGCGAGGAGCGGCAGCGTTACCTTGCCTCTGGTCTGAGCGCCATCGGCGCGCTGCAGCCTTTCCTTGACACGCCGGTCAAGGGCCTGTGGTTCGACAAATGGCCGGCGGACCGGCCGATGCTCGACGAACCGGCGCCGGCAAGCACGTTTTATCACATCGTCTGCGCCATCTATGAGGCCAAGGCGGTGCTGGCAGCAGGGTGAGGAACGTCACTTACCGGGCGAGCGGCATCGCCGCTCGCCGGTTTTGATACCGGTCAAACCTTGGCCGGACGCACCACGCGCCAGTCAGGTCTGCCGAGATTGTGCGGCCAGGCATGAACGTCCTTGTCATTGAAGTAGACGACTTCTTCCAGCTTTGGAAAATCCGCCTGTTTAAGCGTCACGTCGTTCATCCACGGACGAACATAGGAATCGCTGCCTTCATAACCCAGTTCTGCGACCCAGACTGGTTTGTCGAAGGTCTCGACGAGTCCGTAGCCCTTGCGCAGCAGATCCGTGAAGGTCTTCGGCGCGCCATATTCGATCTTGTCGTAATCCTCGAGGCCGAACACCGACAGACCGACCAGATCGGCGTAATTGTCACCGGGATAATAGGCCCGCAAACCATCCAGACCTTTCGGTGACCACATCACTTTCACGCTTGGAACCGCCTTGCGCGTCATATCCACCACGCGCTTGTAGGCGGTGATGTAATCACGCGGGTTCCAGCCCGACCACGAGAAGCGGCCGGTCGTGTCTTCCATTTCCTGTCCCCAGCGCAGGATCAGCGGGCTCTTCATCGCCGACATGCGTGCGGCGATCGCCTGCATGTTCTTATCGTAATCGCCACTCAGAACCTTGCGGCGCAACTCGTCTGAAGAGAGGCGCCAGTTGACGTCCCACGACCAGGGTTCGACCGTGATCATCACATTGCGCTTGCGCTCCAGGGCGTAGGCATCCGCAAGTGCGAGACTATCGAGATCCACGTCTTCCCAGGGCAAGAACAGGTGTTCCGTCGCCACCCCGGACTGGCCGGTGAAATCGCCGTGCGGATCATATGCGCCGAAACGTATTCCGTCCGCATGCAATGTCGGTCTTTTGTCGGCAAGCGTCTTCATGCCCGTCGAGGTCATGGGGGCGACCCCTTGCGCGTCGAGCTTGAGCACCGGATACATTCCGGCGGTAAAGGCTGCGGCGGCACCACTCGCGAACAGAAGTGTTCGTCTTGTTATCTGCATGACACCTTACTCCTTACCTTGTTGCCGTCATCGCCTTGTCGTAGGCGGCGATCTGCGGCGTGACATCGTCCTTGCGGACGAGCTTGAGGAATTCATCGCCAGGGCGGGGCGGATTGTGCCGGAACACGTACCATTGCCCGCCCTGTTTGCGCTGGTAGAGCACGTTGCCGATGCGGCCATGGTCGAAGCAGGTATCGGCCTTGCCGCTTCCCGCCTCGGCTTTCCAGGTGGCGCGCATGCACAATGTGCCATTGGCATCGACAGTCCAGCGGCCTTCACCGATGGACTTCTTGCCCTTTTCTTCCGTTGCAGCGATGAATTTACGGCCGTCGGCGATGAAGCGCCCGCCGCCCGTATCCCATTTCCAGGTCTTGTCGAAATACATCTCCACGACCTCGCTGGTTCTGAGCGGCTTCGGCGTCTTCGTGCCGCCTGCAGCATGGACGACGCTTGGCGCGACCACCGCAAGACAGAGTACGAAAGCGGAGAATCCGCATGTGCTTATTGTTGTTTTCATCACAGCCTCCTCCTTCATTGTCCGACCCTATTGTCGGCCAGCATGATCTCTCCGGTTGCCACCGCTGGCGGCGGCGCAACGATTGGTTCTGCCTGCATTTCCTGCGGCCCGCGCAGTCCAGGCAGTGCAATGCGCAGTTTCAGACGCACCGACCTTGCACCTTCCGCGCCCGCGCCTGCGACCGTGAACCGTGTTTCGGTAAAACTGATATAGGGTTGTCCATGCGAGAGAGCTTCCAGCCCACCAATCGCATGGGAGCTGAGCTCCGCAGCACTTCCCGCCACCAGCAGCAAGGAACAGGCGGCAGCACTCGCTCCACCGCGCAGGGCCGGCAGCTTCGGCAAACCGTTTTCCACTGCATGGCGGATGAGCAGAAACACCGACAGGCCCGCATAGATCGCCACATTGATGGCAGCGAAGATAAAGAACCCCTCCGCGCCGTTTTGGCGCGGCGCCAGAACCATGGAAAGAAGGCTGAGCGCCGCGAGGACCATGTATGGTGCGACTACCCGCAGCGGCAGCGGCGGTTTTGCCTGCGTGCCCTTGGGTGTGATGCGGAAATCGACGAAATCGCCACGGATCGTGTCACGTACGGCGGCCAGCACACCCATAAGCGACCATGGCCAGCGCAGGAACAGGAACACCATGGCCTCCCAGCTGAAAAGCTTCGCATCATGCGGACGGAACGCGCCCGTGGCCCGCCAGAAGAAAGCAAACACGATCATGATCAGCGAAACCGGAAGGAAATGCGCCAGAAACGCCGGATAGGATGCGTTGACCAGCACATGGCCTCTCACCAGCGCCACGGCCGGAAGCACGAACATCAGAGCCATGAAGCCGGAGAACAGCGGATACCAGAGTTGCGAAAACAGGAACTGGAACTTCAGTCGCGCGGGCAGCTTCGGCACGTAATGCCGTGAATACTGCAGCAGAATGGTCATAAGGCTGCGCGACCACTGGAACTCCTGAACGATGAGATCGGCAAAGGTCACCGGCCCGTCGCCATGGGCGATAGCATTGACGGCGTGGACGCCGCGCCAGCCGCCGGCATTCATCAAAAGCGTGGTGGAATGATCTTCGGCAAGCTCCGGCCCGAGGCCGCCCACCTCCCGAAGAGCCTTCGTGCGCACGGCGTAATGCGAGCCGATGCAAAGCGGCGCCCAGCCATTATTGTATCCCAGCTGGAGCGCACCATGCAGGCTTGCCTCGGCATAAAGCCTTCCGCGTGCGGCCCAGCTTTCATTGGCATTGGCGTCGCAAATGCTTGGGGCGGACACATATCCAATCCTCGGATCGGCAAAGGGACGGATTACCTCGCTCAGATAGTCGGGTTCCGGCACGTGATCCGCATCGAACTGGGCGACAAAATCATAACGCTCGTAACCGTAACGGTCGTAAAAATAGGCGAGATTGCCCTCTTTGCAGCGCGTGCGCCGCGGCCAGGTCTTGCGGTGATACTCGGCAATGCCCTGTCGGGTGGAAACGAAAACGCCGTGCGCGCCACACCATTTCAACGTTTCCGCATCCGGGGCTTCATCGGCAAGCCAGACGTCGAACTCCAGACCCTTCTGCTCCAGCATGGCCAGCAGTGTCTTTTCCACCACCGCGAAAGGTTCCGACGGCGCTTTGGTGACCACCATCGCCACCCTGCCCCCCGGCAGAGGCGAGCGCCGGTCAACAACCCTCGCGTTGAGAAATATGAAGATGAAATAGGATGGCAGAAGCGTGATCCACGCCAGCGCCAACGTGACCACGGAGTAGTAGGGCCAGTCGATGACGCGATCTCGATCGAGCCACCAGATCCAGAAATAGGCGAGCGTCACCAGCCAGCCACCGATGCCAAGCAGGTAGGCAAGGCGGTTCCAGCCTGTAAAGATCGGCAGCATCCGCAACACGCCTGCAGCGGCGCGGGGGGATGCGACGGAGGGTGTGGAGCGCATCGTCATGACAGCACCTCCAGTCCAAAACCGGGACCGGCCGTGCGGATGATAGTGTCTATATCGGAGCGCCTGGGCGCAAAGCCGAGCGTCTGCCTTGCGCGTTCTATATCGGCAAAGAGCGCCGGAGGGTCTCCTGCGCGCCGTGCGCCAAAATGAACAGGGACTTCCTGCCCCGTCACGCGATGGATTGCCCGAATGATGTCACCGACCGATGTGCCGTGACCAGAGCCGAGATTGACACGCAACGTCTCGCCGCCATCGGCAAGATAGTTGACGGCGGCGACATGGGCATCGGCCAGGTCACTGACATGGATATAATCGCGAATGCAGGTACCGTCACTGGTATCGTAATCGGCACCGAACACATCGAGTTGCGGCAGCCTTGCAGCAGCGGCCATCAGCGCACGTGGAATCAGATGCGTCTCCGGTTCATGACGTTCGCAAAGCTCGCCATCCGGGTCCGCACCGGCGGCATTGAAATAACGCAGTGCAACGAAACGCAGACCATAGGCCGCGGCATAATCGTCTAGCGCCATCTCGAAGATCAGCTTGGTGCGGCCGTAAGGATTGACCGGCGTCTGTGCCGTCTCCTCACGGATGGGCAGTTGCGGCGGCACGCCATAGGTGGCGCAACTGGACGAAAACACCAGTCCGCCGATATTCTGGTCAAGACAGGCGTCCAGCAGCGAAAGACTGCCGCCGACATTGTTGCGGTAGTATTTGCGTGGATCCTCGACGGACTCGCCGACATAAGCGTTGGCGGCACAATGAATAACGAAGGCTGGCGAGAACTCCTGGAGCGTGGCTTTCAGGATACCACGATCCAGAATGTCGCCTTCGATAAAGGGACCCCAGCGGACCGAATCCGCGTGACCGGTCGATAGATTGTCATAAGCTATGGGCTTGAAGCCGGATTGCGCCAGCGCCTTGCAGATGTGGCTGCCTATGAATCCGGCCCCGCCCGTGACGAGGATTGTGCGGGGCATCTCATACGGCCTCCGCCACTTTCCGGCCCGCCAGCAACGCATCGAAATAGACGATCGTTCTTTCAAGGCCGATTTCGAGCGGTACACGCGGCTGCCATTTCAGCAGCTCGTTTGCCCGCGAAATATCCGGACGACGCTGCTGCGGATCGTCGATCGCGGCAGGCAGATGGACGATGCGAGAGCGAGAACCTGTCATCCGGATAACAATGTCGGCCAGCTGCCGCACCGGAATTTCTGCGGGATTACCGAGATTGATCGGCCCGGTGCAGTCTTTCGGTTTGGCCGAGAAGCGCAGGAAGCCATCGATCAGGTCATCGACATAGCAGAAAGAACGGGTCTGGCTGCCATCACCGTAAATGGTGATGTCGTCCCCCTTCAGCGCCTGGACGATGAAGTTCGAAACCACACGGCCGTCGTCAGGGCGCATACGCGGCCCGTAAGTGTTGAAAATGCGTCCGACCTTGATATCGACACCGAAAGTGCGGTGATAATCGAAAAACAGCGTTTCCGCGCTGCGTTTCCCTTCATCGTAGCAGGCTCGCGGCCCGATTGTATTTACATTGCCGAAATAGGTTTCCGGTTGCGGATTGACGTGGGGATCGCCATAGACTTCCGAGGTCGAGGACTGCACCACGGTAGCACCGCATCTGCGCGCGACTTCCAGCACATTGACTGCGCCGAGTACATTGGTGAGAAGGGTACCGACGGGATCGCGCTGATAATCAGGCGGCGAAGCCGGAGAGGCAAAGTTGAAGATCAGCGAAACATCGATGTCATAGGGCTTGCGCACATCGTGCTCGACCATCAGAAACCGCTTATTGTTCCGCAAATGCTCCACATTCGCGGTACGGCCGGTCGAAAGATCATCGAGACAGATCACCTCGTGACCGCTGCTCAGCAACCGCTCGCAGAGATGGGAGCCCAGGAAACCGGCGCCACCATTAACGAGTACCCGTTGCCCGGGTTTCCAATCTGAGTAAATGGTAACGCCGTTATCATGTTCGTTGGGAACGAAATTACGCATAACACACCTCCCCACGGTGAATCAGCACAGCCGATTCAACTAAGTGAATTAAACTCTCCATTTGACGCTACTGAATATCATCCCTCTATTTTTTCTTCTTCCTGAGGTTTTAATATTCACATCCGATAAATTTCCACTTTCATGATAAGCGCAGGCAAAAGCAGGTCAACTTCAATTTATCGAAATATTACAATTCATTACCCAAAATTACTCAAAATAGCTCGTTGATTTAATACTTTTTAACTACGCCTCCATTATGCCTTTCTTATTGAGCATTAGCGCAAGCTTCGCTCAACCAGTCGGGGCTATCCTGGTTTTGTAAGGCTCGGTCCACCGGGAACAAAACCGCCCGGCGAGATGCGACAGACAGTCGATTTCAGGGGACACACATGATGAATGAAATGCCTTATTTCCGTGGCGGCAAAACAGTCCGTCAATGTCGTCTTGCGCTCGTTGCCGGCGCACTTTTGACTTTCACTTTCGCGACCGCTTCATGTTCCGTCGTCGAAGACGCCGTTCTCACGACCGCATCGGCCAGCCCGACTACGATCAAGAGCCGTGTCACGCCGGCGAAGGCGGCCTATGGCTATCAAAAAACCGGCAACGCAGCCGTTACGCTTGTTGCAGATGCTTCGGACACTCCGACAGTATCGCGACCTTCCTACTCGGGCTCTTCTCCCTATATCTGCTCGCCGAGCGGATTTGGGCAAAAGTCCCGCTGCTTCCTCAGGCCCTGAGCCTCCTGCATAACGTCCGGGCTGCCTCTGGCAGCTCGACGCTCAGTTCTTCCAGCCGGAGAACGTCGCGCCTTCATCCTTGCTGAAGAAACGCGACGCCGCCTCCGTGCGGTTGCGAACGTTCATCTTCTTGTAGATGTTGCGAACGTGGACCTTCACCGTGTTCTCGGACAGATGAAGCCGGTCGGCAATGATCTTGTTCTGCGTGCCCTTGCATAACAGGTCGAGGATTTGCACCTCCCGCGTCGTCAGCGTCGCCATGTCGCTCCTGCTCTCGGCAAGGGCGTCAGCACGGTTGGCGATGACAGCGCTGTTCTGCACGCTTTTACCGCCAGCTGCGGCGGAATAGGGCGTAAGCTTGCCGAGTAGGGCCGCCGGGAAATGCTCCCCGCCCTTCATGAGCAGGTCGACCGCCGCCATGAAGACGTCGAGCCGGAGATTGAGCGGCAGCACACCATCGATGATGCGCATTCCCACCAGCCGCTTCAGGGGCTCTTCAATTTTGTCGATCGTTTCCACGACAAGCGCAATCGGCGCTTCAGGATGTTTTTCACGGATCGCCGACAATACGCTGTGAAGCCGCTCGCCCGCCAGGCGATAGGGCAATACGAGCCGGACATCGGCGCCGTAATCATCGTCAATCGTTGCTGACGATGTCACGCTTACCACGGAGAATGTAGGGAACTTTTTGCCCAACGCCTCCATTAGGCACTCGGAAAACAGGTCCGGATCCGCTACGATCAATAAAGTTCCATTTATATGTGTAACGGCGTTTTTTTGTTTTGCCGCATAATCTGACGTTCCCATGAACATTGACGCCTCCCTCAAGCGCTTACGCATTACTTTCTTTTGATTGCGCAGTCTGTCATCCGCCCGGCGACCTACCCCTTAAAACTTGGGGGCGTTTCTCCGCTTCATGTCATGTCAACTATTATTAATCACCCGTTAATTCGTACACGCTAATACGAAAAGCTGTGTAAATAAATGGCCCAAACGGGTTATTTTTTACAATTGACATACAAAATAGGTTAAGCCGGATCAGAATCAGTGAACCGGGAGCCGGCGTAAAAACAAATATATCGGAAAAGCTTTCGTGCTGGTTTTGCGTTCCGACGAAATGTAACTTTCAGTTGATATCCCTCGACATAGCTCGCCTGCTGCACATGCCGAAGCCTGTGCCTTTTCGGGATGAGAGCATCTCTCCACCGAAATAAACCATGTTTCATGAAAGAGCCGCTCTGCCCTGTCGAAGCGGTATTTTTTCGAGAATGAACCGGCGAACGATGCCCAAGACAACCGCTGGCGACGTATATATCCGAGTGGAACGCCGATAGGTTTAGCCCAAATTGATATCTAGGAAGCGCAATTTTTCTGCGGCACAGTCTGACCGTCGCTGAACGGCGGCTGATGGAAAGACACTTCCGGCCTTGACGTGCGTTTGAGAGCGCCGGACCCTTTTCAAGAAAACATGCAAGCGAAAAGACGAAGCCACCGCGCTCCCCTGCTGGAGCGAGGAACGGATTTGTGCGCCGTTTTATCGAGTAGCGCACAAGGGCTGAACAAAAAGAGCCCGTCCACGGGCCAATACCGAACCGCAGATGATGCGTAACCGAGTCCATCTGCAAAACATCAATCTTCATGCTATCCGGAGCAAGCGCGAAAAAATCCCGTTTGAGATGAGAGGGATTTCGAAAGCTGCTCCGAGCTTTTTCGGAGGAAATCGAAATGGGTTATGATCATAAATCCGCTGGCAGCGACGACGATATCACCAAGATCGGCGCGCTTTCCGATGGTTTTGCCAACACGTCTACCAATGACGCCAAGGTGGAAGACAGCAACGTCGGCACCGCGAACGGTGAGAACCGCAACAACGACAATAGCGACAACAGCACCAATGTGGATGTTGATGCCAAGATCGATGTTGCAGTCGGCAATGGTGACAATCGCGATAACGACTATGACTGGAGCTATGACAGCAAGTCGTACAGCGATAACGACACGACGACCAAGACGAGCACCGAAACCAACACCGACATCAAGACCGATTACGACTGGAGCTATGAAAGCAAGTCGTACAGCGACAACGACACCAATGTGAAAACGGTGACGGATTCGGACAACAAGACCTTCACCTATTCCGACAACGACACCACCACCACGACAACATCGACCTCCGGCAGCTTCAACTCCTCGGACAGTTTCTACAAGTCGGATGACGACTTCGGCAACATCACGGGCGTCAAGGATGTCGGCAATCTCGGCATCGCCGGCGGAGACCTCACCTTCAATCTGGGTGACGACTTCTCCTTTACCCTGGATGTCGACAGCATCCTCAACGACTCGCTCAACGGTGACGGCAACGATACGGGCTTCAGCCTCGTGCAGGCCAATCACCTGGCGGATCAGGATGAGGCTTACGACATCAAGATGCAGAACGGTGGCGCCGAAAACCACCTGAGCGCCAATGCAGGCGACGCCTATGGCGCAGAAGGCATCGACGGCAAGGGATGGGATCTCAAGGCCGGCGACGACGCAGCGGGCACCAGCACGGCCGACGCATCGGCAATCCTTGCAAATTCCGGCTTCCATCTGGAGCTGGTGCAGGGCGCCAACATGCTCTCCAATGCCGTTGACGTCACGGTCACAGGGGGCAACTCCAGTGTCTCGGACGTCGGTGAGGATCACTCCTGACAACCATCTCTTGACGAAAAGAGCTGCACCGGCGTCCGCCGGTGCAGTTTGCGGTTCATAGACAGGCCTGGCGACAAAGAAGCACCGCTTGCAAGACGTGTGCCGCCCGACATCTGTGACGTACCGCAATGATCGGGGAGGGACCTCCAATGCATATCGACAAGATTTCAGACATGATCGCGCATTTCATCGGCCTGTTCGACACGATGGCCGAAGAAGCGCGTCTGCGAAACAACTATAGTGAAGGCCCCGCACGTTCCGGGCCTGAGCAACTGCCGGAAGAGGAAGCGGCAAGGCTGCTCGACAAGAACTATGACGTTGCACTTCAGGACTACGATCCTGGCGTCAAGTACCATGCAGGCTATTACGACTTCGATTATCTGCCGCCGCATTTCGCACGCACGGTCGAACATGACATGCAGCAGTTTGCGAATTCGATACCGGTCGATATTTCCGCTGCGAATTTCCGCTTTCCAGGTCGCCTTTCCTTCGAGGACGAACGTGAGCTGGTAATTCATACCGGCCCAGGCTCGGTTGTCGCCCATGTCGCGCAGGTGAATATTCTTCGGGACGATGATTATCTGAATATGACGGACGGCCCCAACGTGGCCCGCGACACCAGCTTCGTCACTGAACGTACAGTCGAATTCTACAACGAAGCGTCCGTCTTCACCCCTTTTTCCGGTTTCCAGCGCACCGACAGCTATGATGCGCTACAGGCTCTCGCCAAGACCGCGCATGATTATATCGAGCACGCCCGCGACAACGACGTTACCTCACTCGGGACCGGCGCAGATGAGGATTTCGTCCTGGCCGGCAACGACATCAATGGTCTTTATATCAATGGCGTTGCCGCCGCTGAGAAGCCGGCGCTGGACGACTACATGCCGGATCGCGGCATTGCCAAGCCTCCGGAAGAACCGGAACGAAGTGACGTTGCGCTGCATGAAGAAAGTCCCGCCGGCAACAGTCTCGATGTGGCCGCAGGCGCCAATGTCGTCGCCAACGTCGCCACATTGGTCAATACCGCCGTCATGACCTCCGTCACCGCCGTGATGGGTGACTACCACCAGATCGATGCGATCACCCAGGCCTATATCTATAGCGACAGGGACGAAATCGCTTCCGTTTTCACCCGTTCCGAGGATCAGGCCGACACGGCCGCCTACAACATCGCCAATTTCGAACGCAGCGTTTTCCCCGGCGCGGAAAATACGGCTGCGGAGAGCCCTGAAACCGGCGAAATGCCGATTTTCCCCACCGCGTGGCGCGTCAGCGTATTAGAGGGTGACGTTTCCTTCGTGCATTGGATCGAACAATACCAGTTCGTCAGCGACAACGACACGATGACGATCACGACCTCCGGTGCGAGCGTCAGTCTTTTGACAGGGGGAAATGCCGCACTCAATATTGCGAATTTCCTCGGCATCGGAATGCAGTATGACCTCATCATCGTTGGCGGCAATGTGCTGGACATGAACCTCATCAGCCAGATCGCCGTGCTTTACGACAATGACTGGGCCCGCGCCAATCCCGATGCACCGGGAGGCGCCACTATTCAATCCGGCAACAATCTCCTTTGGAACGATGCCTCCATCTATAACGTCGGCTCCAACGACCGTTTCGAAACGATGCCCGACTACATGGCGCAGACGGTGTCCGCGATCAATGAGCGCGATCCGAACATGCCGGATGCTCTTGCGCATGACAGCAATTTTGCCGGCTACCAGGGACTGAACGTGCTCTACATCACTGGCAATCTCTACGATGTCAGCATCATCAAGCAGGTGAGTGTGCTCGGCGATTCCGACGACGTTACCCAGGCCGCGGCCAAGGTGCTCGAAAACAACGAGAATGCCGACGTCCATATCGATACCGGCAGCAATGCCGTCATCAATCTCGCGCAGATCATTGATTACGACAGCTTCGGTTCCACCACCTATGTTGCCGGCGGCGTTTATTCCGACGCCATTCTGATACAGGGCGGCATCATCGAAAACGATACGTCGCAGCCGGCGCAACCGGGTCAACTTGCGAACGAGGTCATCGCTTTTCTGCACGACGATCCCGCCACCATCGAAAACGAATCCGACGGCGTCATCAATGCCGGGCACGACCTGTCGTGGTCCAATGCCCACTCATCCGACGTCATGCAAGCGGTCACCGCATAGGTTTTGCCGGCGGCAGTTCCGCCTGTGTAACCGCAAAAGCCGCAAGATCACCGAGGGGACCGATAAAAATGGATCATATTTCAAGAAGAACGATTGCGGATGGACGCTCGCTGGATTTACCGCTGGATCAGGACGCGGAAGACAGCAAGCTGACGGACGCCTGTATTTCAGCTATCAATGAAGCCGTAGAGAACCTTCGCCAGTTGTCGGGTGCGGAACAGATCGCTGGGGCAACCCCGCCCTGTCCGGAGGTGGCGCTACCGCCCTCGCCGACGACACCGCAATCCAGCATATTGCGGGATAGGCCATCGGGAAACCCGGCACCGAAACAGGAGCCACACCCCGCGTCGCGACCTGCCCCCAAAGCCAAGATCGACAATGCAGAACTGAAGAGCGCGCCCGACCTCCCCTTCGTCAAGACTATCGACAACAATGATGGTCCGATCCGTGAAAACGAACGCCGCCCGGCGACGGGCGGTGGCGGCGATGGCAAGGAACCAACGGGCAATGGCGGCGGTGGCGGCGGCGGTGGCAGCAGCCAGAGCGGCTTTCATAAACGCAGCGAACCGATCAATTTCGCCGCAAGCCTTGCCAAGGGTATCGCCGCGGTACGCCGCAACATGATTGTGGTGATGCTGTTCACCGTCGCCATCAACGTCCTGCTTCTCGCCATACCGCTTTATCTGTTTCAGATTTCGGACCGCGTGCTGACGAGCCGCTCGATGGATACGCTCGTGATGCTGACGGTCGCGGTTCTCGGAGCGGTACTGCTGCAGGCTTTCATGGATGCCATCCGCCGCTTCATCCTGATGCGTACCGCTGTGGAGCTCGAGGTCCAGCTCGGCGCTCCCATCCTGTCTGCCGCCGCACGCGCCTCCCTGCATGGCAGCGGCAAGGATTACCAGATATTGCAGGATTTACAGCAATTGCGCTCATTCCTCACCTCGGGAACCCTTATCGCTTTTCTCGATGCGCCGCTGATGCCGCTCTTCATCGTGGTGGTTTATCTGGTCCATCCGCATCTCGGTATTATCATCATGGTCTGCTGCGCCGTGCTGTTCACCATCGCCTGGCTGAACCAGCGCTTCACCGCACGGCAATTCTCCGAAGCCTCGGGTTATCTGAGCCGCGCCAATTTCCATCTCGATTCCATGTCGCGCAATTCGCAGATCATCAATGCGCTCGCCATGATCCCCGAAGCGGTAAAAATGTGGGGCCGCGAAACGGCGGGCTCGCTGAAATCGCATGTGGCCGCACAGGATCGAAACATTATGTTCTCTGGCGTGTCCAAGGCCGCGCGTATGATCACACAGGTTGCGCTTCTCGGCTGGGGCGCGCATCTGTCGCTCTCCGGCGAGCTGACAGGCGGCATGGTGATTGCGGCCTCCATCGTTTCGGGCCGTGCGCTCGCGCCCATTGAAGGAGCGATCGAGGGCTGGCACCAGTTCAACAAATCGGCCGCCTCCTATGGCCGCATCAAGCAGCTCCTCATCAGCTCACCGCTCAATTTCCCACGCCTGCGCCTTCCCAATCCGGAAGGACGCCTGGATGTTGAGCGCATTCTCTTCGTACCGCCGCCGCAGAAGAAAGTGATCCTAAACGGCATCTCTTTTTCGCTGAAAAAGGGTGAATCGCTTGCCATCATCGGCAATTCCGGCTCCGGCAAGACGACGCTCGGCAAAATGCTGGTCGGCTCCATCCTGCCTACATCGGGCAATGTTCGTCTCGATCTCATGGACCTACGCAACTGGGACCAGCGGCAGTTCGGGGAAAGCATCGGTTATCTGCCGCAGGACGTCCAGCTGTTCCCGGGCACCATCAAGGCCAATATCTGCCGCATGCGCGACGATATAGAGGACAGGCAAATCTATGAGGCCGCAGTGCTGGCCGACGTTCACGAGTTGATCGCCGGTTTCCCGCAGGGTTATGAAACCGTGGTCGCCGCCGATGGCGCACCACTTTCCGGCGGGCAGAAACAGCGCATCGCACTTGCTCGGGCCTTCTTCGGCGATCCCAAGTTCGTGGTACTGGACGAACCGAACTCAAACCTCGACACCCAGGGTGAGCAGGCCCTGGCCAAGGCGCTGCTGCACGCCAAAAGACAGGGCATCACCACTGTCACAATCACCCAGCGGCCGGCGCTTCTGCAATGCGTCGACAAGATCATGGTGCTGAAAGACGGGTCGGTCGCCATGTTCGGCGAAAGGATGGACGTGCTGAAAGCGCTCTCCGGCAATGGCCGCCAGGCCAGCCAGTCCCCGCAGATCGAGGGTTGAGGACCGTCATGTTCAGGAAAAAGAACGCCATTGCCGAAGTCAAACCACAGGGTCAGCTGGAATGGTACAGCGAGGTACCGCGCTCAATCCGCCTGCACAGCTCGATCGGTCTTGCCGTGCTGCTCGCTTCCTTCGGCGGGTTCGGGTACTGGGCTGGCACCGCGCCGCTCTCCTCCGCCATCATCGCCCAGGGCAGCTTCGTCGCCACCGGCAATAACAAGGTCGTGCAGCATCTGGAAGGTGGCATCATCAAGGAGATGATGGTCAGCGAAGGCGACACGGTCAAGGTGGGCGACGTGCTGCTCACACTCGACAAGACGACGGCGCTCGCCAACGAACGCATGTTGCAGCTGCGGCGGCTTCGGCTTGAGACCATCGTCACGCGCCTGCGCGCCGAAGCGCAGGGCGCAAAGAGCTTCAAGGTGCCCGACATCGTCATGAAGGAAGCCGGCGATCCGGATATCAACGCCATCATCCAGAGCCAGAACATCGTGTTCCACAGCAAACTCATCAAGCTCGAAGAGCAGTTGAACCTGATCGAGAAGAACATCAGGTCGCTGGAGTTTCGTTATGCGGGTTATGACGGGCAGAAGCAGTCCTTCGACCGGCAACTCGCGCTTCTCACACAGGAACGCGATTCCAAGGAGAGGCTCGCCAAGGATGGTGTCATCCGCAAGACCGACATGCTGGCGCTGGAGCGCGCCATTGCCGATGCGATGGGGGACATTGCCCGCCTGAGCGGCGAAATGAACCAGAGCGAAGCGGAAATCGCCAAATTCAAGCAGGAAGCGATCATTGCGGTCAACGCCAACAAGCAGGCGGCGCTTGATGCGCTGGAGACGGCGGAGTCCGATCTCGACAGCGTGCGCGAACAGGTCCGTGGGGCCGCCGAAGTGCTGGAGCGCACCGTCATCCGCTCCCCCGTCAACGGAACTGTCGTGCGCGCTTATTATCACACACCCGGCGGCGTCATCACGACAGGCAAGCCGATCATGGAAATCCTGCCGGCCCATGTTCCGCTGATCCTCGAGGCGCAGGTGCTCAGAACCTCAATTGACCAGCTGCACGAGGGCCAGACGGCAGCGATCCGTCTTTCGGCGCTCAACCGCCGCACCACGCCGGTCCTGAACGGCAAGGTTTTTTACGTTTCCGCCGACAGCATCGAGGAGAACGCCGGTCTGCAGGTCAAGGATGTCTATATCGTGCGCGTGCAGGTGCCCGATGAGGAAATCGCCAAGGTCCATAATTTCCGCCCAGTGCCGGGCATGCCTGCCGACGTATTGATCCAGACTTCGGAGCGTACTTTCTTCGAATATCTGACCAAGCCGATCGCTGACAGCATGTCCCGTGCTTTCAAGGAAAGATGAAGAGATATCAGTAACCTACCCTGTCTTTTCCGCGACAGTCGGCATATGATGTCTAAGGATGTTTTGTCGGGGCGGGAGAAGCGTCATGGCGGCGATGTCGGATGTATTGCTGCTGGTCGGCAGGCTGAACTATGTGTGGACCAACACCGAGAGCCTGATGATCTATCTGATCGTCCACCTTTTGAAAGTGGACAAGGAGGCTGCCATCGTCGTGTTCCTCACCCTCAACACCACACGGGCGCGCATGGATCTCATCGAACGCCTGGCAAAGCTTCCCTCCACCGACGCGAAGGACCGGAAGACTGTCCTCTCCATCATGGCGCGGCTGAAGAGGGAAGCGAAGACGCGCAACAAATACAATCACTGCATCTATTCTTTTGACGAAAAGGGCGATATCGCCAGCACCCAGCTGATGCGTCTGGTGGAAGATGACAGCCAGGTCCGCTACGGCAAGGTCGAGCGCATGGACGAAAAGGAAATCGGTCAGCTCGAAAAATCAATCGCCGACATTGTCGAGGTCAGCAAGGATATGTGGAGCTTCATTCACGCCAGTCCACATGTCTCGGCGGATTATCTCTAGGGTCTGGTCTGCAGCCTCATGCCGATCGCGGGGTGAGTCTCACCGTTCCGCGCCGCCTTTACCGGAAGGCAAAGTTTTCCGGCCGCGAAATAAAGCAGGAACGAACCGATCTGATAGGGGAAGATGATGTCAATCTCCACGAAGGATCGCACCACGAACAGCGCGCAAATCGCAAAAAGGATAACGCCCTGCGGGTCGCTTCGACGCATCAGCACCGATCTCAGATGTCCCAGCAGCGTGCCGTAAAGCACCATGCCCAGCAGGATCATGCCGACAAAGCCGTTTTCCACCACTGTCTCGATATAGGTATTGTGGAAATGGAAGCCGCTGCGGCCGGTGATGAAGAAGTCGTTCCACAACCGTTCGGCATCGGCAAAACCCGCAACCCAGAATCCCTGGTAGCCGACCCCCAGGATCGGAGCCTGCTTTGCAGCCTCTATGCCCTGCTGCCAGAGATAGGTTCGGCCGGTCAGCGTCGAATCCTTGCCGAAGATACCGAGAATGGCATCTAACAGACCGAACTGCAGCGAAGCCACCGCAAGCAGCGCGCCGAGACCGCCGAGAGCAAAAAACATCATTTTACGGTTTGCGGGTGAAAGCATCCCGATCGGGATAAAACCGATGATGAGGGCGACAACGGCCGCGGTGGTAATGGCGGAGGTGGCAGACTGCGATGCGACGAGGCTATAGGCAGACAAGAGTCCCGTCACGCCTGCAATCGGCAGCCAGATGCCCCTTTGCTTGAGTACCAGCACAGACGAGGCAGCAAAAATGACGCCCAGCGACGCGTAGAAACCGAGCTGGTTTTTGGATGAGAAGGCACCGACGAAACTGTAGGTCCCATCAAGCGCGTCAAAAAGATAGATGCCGAACAGAAGCGAATAGAGCAGGACGACGCCGATACCAATCAGGGCGCCCCGCGTCAGCGTCCGGATGGAAATCACGCGCATGGCAATCAGCGCGCAAACGATATGGGTCATGTATTGGATGGAGGCGCGCATGGTTACAGATACGGCTTCCGACCAGAAGCTGGACAGGACGGTAAGAATGCCGAAGCCGAAAATCCACAGATAACGCGGATAATTGCCGAGCACGCGCCGGTAGTCGACCACCACCAGCGGCAACCACATGCCATAATAGGCCAGAACCGAGATTTGCCCGAAACGCGACGAATAGGCGAAAACGAAGAATGACAGCGCAACGGCCGTCATCCCATAAATCTCATTGCGTTCGGGATCGATCAGCGCCGATTTGGCGATCCGCATTGAAACCTCACTGCATCAGGATTTCAGAAGAGACCTTGATGACGTCGCCGGGCTGAAGTAAGGCATTTTCATCGACCTTCAGCTCCTTCGGCTTGCCGTTTTCCTCACGTACCACGACATAGCTGATCGTCGCGGACTTACCCGATGGATCGAAGCGGATCGCCTCGGCCGATTGCGCCAGTGCCTCCGACATCAATTCGCGGCTCGTGGTCAGCTGCAGATTGAGCTTGTCGAGTTCCGCTTCCGTGTCCTGCAACTCCTTGGAGCGCTGCGCCACCCAGTCGTTGCGCAGGTTGATCTCGTCCTGGGTTGCCTTGTTGATATCCTGTTTGGCGCGCAGCGACTGCGTGTCGATATCGAGGAGGGTGGATTCCACCTCGGCCGCACGTTCTTCTGCCGAAATGCGCCGCTGCGACAAGGCAAGGCCTTGCTCGTTCAGCCTGTTGACGCGGTCGCGGTCTTCATTGGCGAGTTGAAGCTGCCGGTTTTGCGTTTCCGACTTTTTCTTCAGGGATTCGACTTCGCTCTGCAAAAGCGCGTGCAAGTCCGTCAGCGCCTTGAGCTGAAGTGTATAACGCTCGGTCCGCGATTTCATCAGCGCGCTTTCGCTGGCGAGAAGCGTGTCGATCTCGGCGATCTTTTCCATCTCCGGCGTCTTGGTAATCGTCTGATCGCCCTTTACCTCGGCGATCAACCGCGCCTGGCGGGCAAGCAGCCTTGCCCGCTGGTTATCATAAACGGCGGCGTCACCACGTGCATTGATGAAGTCGCGCGCAAAACGCTGTTCGGCGTCGGACCTTCGCAAGCCGCCTGCAAGACTGACAGCCTTCAGCACCGTGATGTTGGGGGCATAGGGATATTCACCCGGTGTCTGCACATCGCCACTCAGAAAGATCGGCCGGAACTGGGCGATCTCTACGGAGGCCGAAGGCAGGTTGCGGAGGGCGAACTTGCTCTGAAGCTGAGCGCCGATCTGGTCGCTCACCTCGGAAGGCGTTTTGCCTGCGACGTCCAGCTGACCGATGAAGGGCAAGGACAGCGTACCGGAGGGCCCGACGGAATAGTCGCCGTTGATGACGTCCCAGTTGCGGATGCTGCCGTCGGCCGGTTGCCATTCGGCAACGCGGATACGCAGCTTGTCCGCGGTACCGAGCTTATATTGAGCGCCATCCGCAGCCATTGTGGAAAGCGGCGCGGAAAAAGCGACGGTAGCAGCAAGAACGAGGGCCACAAACGGGCGGTGGGCGGCGGAAAAGCCGTTCATCGGGAAACTCCCTGTTAGCGGATCGCCATACAGGCGATCAGGCCGTCGCGCGACCGGCAAGGCGGCGCCGCAAGAAGCGGCCGGTATGATTAGCACCAATGACGCACCCGAAGACCGGACTTGGGATCCCGGTCGGGGTGCGTGTCGAAGCGAAGATCGATATAGCCGAACTCAATATCGGTTTTCAGTAGCTTCCGCGTGACAGGCACACGGCGGGAATGGTCTTGACGATGATGAAGACATCCTGCCGCATCGACCAGTTCTGGACATATTGTGTGTCGAAAGCAACGCGAGTCTTGTAAGACACATCGTTACGGCCGCTGATCTGCCACAGGCCGGTCAGACCCGGGCGGGTGCTGAGATAATAGGCGGCAGCGCTTTCATAGTAGCTCAGCTCCTCGTCCACGACGGGACGCGGGCCAACCACACTCATTTCACCACGAAGGATGTTAATGAGCTGCGGCAGTTCATCAAGGGAGAGCTTGCGCAGCACGGCGCCAACGGCCGTAACACGCGGATCGTTCTTGAGCTTGCGGGTAGCCCGCCATTCCTCGGCGGCTTCCGGATTGGCGGCAAGATATTGCCGCAGGATCTCATCGCCGTTCATCGCCATCGTCCTGAATTTCAGGCAATGGAAATAGCGGCCATTATGTCCCACACGACGGTGACCATAAAAGATCGGGCCGGGGTCGGACATCTTCACCAGAACGGCGATCAGCAGGAATATCGGGCTGAAGATGAGCAGCGCAAGAGCAGCCGATGTCATATCGAAGCTGCGTTTTGCGATGCCCCCGATAGGGAAACTGACATCGAAATCTTCGGAGCTGCTGAGTGTCTGTTCAGCCGATTGGGTCGCGGACTTCATAGAGAGAACTCCATTTATGTTTTGCGATTGGTCGGTGCCCGGAGGCGCGTCTTTCCGTCTAAAGGAGATAACAAGTCTGTGTTCGGAATTTGATGCTAATGGATTTTTTGTAAGGCACATTGCCCATAACCGTCTATGCGATTTCTTGCGTGAGCGGCCGATCAACGTCCGGGCAATATTAACGGTTGCATAAAAAAGCAACAAATGTGCTGAAGGCCATGTCTTGAGAGCATGGGTGACGCCGTCGCATGTATTGGTTTTTGTGCGAGCGATAGCCTTTTCTTATGTGTTTCTTATAACTTGGCGAGATGAGACAGGAACGTTAAGAACAGCGCGGCATATGACAGACTATTAAATTTTTTTGCGGCGCAGCAAGATTGTGGCAATGCATATAAAATTTGACATATCGGCTGGGATTTTTTTGCCCCCTACCTGCACCTCGCCAAGAAAAAGCGATAGAAAAATCGCTAAAAGGCGGCAAAGGCGGCAAAAGAGTGGCGAGAAACTGCATTATTGTCATGGCAGCCACGCAAAAGCCGCATAGCTAACGGCCACTTTTTTTGAACGCAGCCCTGCGCGCCTGTCCTGAAGGTGGTTCCAGGCCCCAATTTGGGGGAATCAGAAGGTTGGCGGTGTGCAGGCGCTGATGACCTCACAGGCCACCGGTCCGACGCAGCGAAAGCGATGTGGCCTTCGGCTTTCGAAATAATAGGCATCACCCGGGCCGAGCACCCGCCTCTCCTCGTCCACCGTCACTTCCAGTCGCCCTGAAAGGATAATGCCGCCTTCTTCGCCATCATGGACCAAGGGCACCTTGCCGGTATCGGCGCCGGGCTGGTAGCACTCTTTCAGTATCTGCAGGCTGCGGCCGAAGACATTCTCGCCCACCTGGCGAAACGAGATGGGGCCCTTGCCAATTTCAACCAGCTCGTCCGCCCGATAAAAAGCCTTACGGCTCGTATCCGGCTCAAAGGCGAAAAATTCGGCCAACCCTATCGGTATGCCATCGAGAATGCGTTTCAGCGCGCCCACGGACGGGTTCGAGGTGTTAGATTCGATCAGGGAAATCGTAGAATTAGTGACACCAGCACGCCTTGCCAGTTCCCGTTGGGAAATATTGTGACGCAGCCGCAGATGGCGCAAACGTCCCCCTATATCCACCGACATCCCGTCGCCCCCGTTGCCGTTGTTCGAAATATCGAAAACCCATCTTCACGCCTACAGTATTTTCAATCACTTCGCCACATGGAGAAAAGGGCTTGTTCGGTGAAGAAAATAGCTTTCAATCGTCGGCCACGAACAGGAGAACCGTGATGGACAACCCGAGCCGATCTAATTCCACATCGCTTGACAGCTACTGGATGCCTTTTACCGCCAACCGGCAGTTCAAGGCCAATCCCCGTCTGCTGGCGAGCGCCGAAGGCATGTATTACACCAGCAATGATGGCCGTCAGGTTCTCGATGGAACGGCTGGCCTCTGGTGCGTTAATGCCGGCCACGGACGCCAGCAGATTGCCTCCGCAGTGAAGCATCAGCTTTCCACTATGGACTACGCACCTTCATTCCAGATGGGTCACCCGGTCGCATTCGAATTTGCCGAACGGCTGGCGGAAATCGCCCCCGGCCCGGAAGGCGGCAAACTGGACCGCGTCTTCTACACTGGTTCGGGATCGGAATCGGTCGATACCGCGCTCAAAATCGCGATCGCCTATCAGCGCGCCATTGGCCAGGGGACGCGCAGCCGCCTCATCGGCCGCGAACGCGGGTATCACGGTGTCGGTTTCGGCGGCATTTCCGTGGGCGGCCTCGTCAACAACCGCCGCGTCTTCCCGCAAATCCCCGCCGACCATCTGCGTCACACCCACGATCTTACGAAGAACAGCTTCGTCAGGGGCCAGCCAGAGCACGGCGCCGAGCTCGCGGACGATCTGGAACGGTTGGTCGCCCTGCACGGTGCGGAAACCATCGCCGCCTGCATCGTGGAACCCGTGGCGGGCTCCACCGGTGTCCTCGTGCCACCGAAAGGCTATCTGGAACGCCTGCGCGCCATCTGCGACAAGTACGGCATTCTGCTGATCTTCGATGAGGTCATCACCGGTTTCGGACGCATGGGCTCATCCTTCGCCAGCAATTACTTCGGCGTGACGCCCGATATCGTCACCACGGCGAAAGGGCTCACAAACGGAGCTATCCCCATGGGTGCGGTCTTCACCAGCCGCAAGGTTCATGATGCCTTGATGCATGGCCCCGAAAGCCAGATAGAACTGTTCCATGGCTATACCTATTCCGGCCACCCCGTCGCCTGCGCGGCAGGCATCGCAACGCTGGACATCTATCGCGACGAGGGCCTCTTCACCCGCGCCTCCGAATTGCAGGACGCCTGGCACGATGCCATTCATTCGCTCAAGGGCTCGCCCAACGTCATCGACATCCGCACCATAGGCTTCATCGCCGGCATAGAACTCCAGCCGCGCGACGGCGCGATCGGCGCCCGTGCCTATGATGTCTTTGTGGATTGCTTCGAACGTGGCCTGCTCATTCGCGTCACCGGCGACATCATTGCTCTTTCACCGCCGCTGATCGCCGAAAAATCCCATTTCGACGACATCGTTTCCATTCTCGGCGACGCGCTGAAAAGAGCGGAATAACTGGATTTAACAGGAAGGCTGCAATCTAAATTGCAGCCTTTTTCACTTTTCTACCAGTAACATGGAATGTTCCTGAATCGAGCGCAGGCCGCCCTCGCCCGTGGGACGCCATATGTGCCCTGTCAGATCACCATGCGGCCGGGACCGGCGCTTGAGCTTGGCCAGGCGGCTGGCGATGGCACGCACCTTTTCGACAAGGGGGCTCTCTTTTCAGATCGTTCTGCCAGTGCCACGCCGGCGAAGCGTATCGGCAACCGTATGGATATGCGCAGCGCCAATACCGCAGCAGCCACCGATCAGGGTGGCCCCCGCATCTGCCCAGGAGCAGGCGAAGCGGGAATAGACATCATCGGTCAGATCCGCTCTCGTGCCGTGCAGCCCCTCATTGGCGGCGGAGTCGCCCTGTTCGCCTTCGAAGGCATTGGCATAGATGCCAATATCCAGAGCAACACCCTTTTCCTTGAAGACGGCGGCTGCGGTTTCCACGGCAGCCCTCATCACTTCCGGCTTGCTGCAGTTGAAGAGCAGCGCTGTGGCACCTGATCCGGCGGCCCATTCGGCGGCGGAGCGCACGGTCTCGCCGGAACGCAGCTTGGGCTCCGCACCGTTCACCTGAGCGGGTTCGTCGTTCAGCGTGAAGGAAATCCAGAAAGGCTTGCCCGTCTCGGCCACCGCCTGCCGCACCGCCTCACCCTCAGCGACAAGGCTCAGGGTCTCTCCAAGCCAGACATCCACATGTGGCTGAAGATTTTCGACCAGCACCTTCAGATAGTCCTGAACGCGAGAGGGATCGAAATTTTCTGGCTCGTAGGAGCCAAAGATCGGAGGGAGCGAGCCGGCCACGGCCACATTACGCTTCGAAGCCTCCGCCGCTTCACGCGCCAGGCGACCGGAAAGGGCGATCAGTGAAGCACCTTCTTTGTTGAACCGGTCTTCGCCGATATGAAAAGGGACCAGCGCATAGGAATTGGTGGTCACCACATCCGCGCCGGCCTCGATGAATTCCGCATGCACCTGGCGGACGATGTCCGGGGCGTTGATGAGCGCGAGCGCCGACCACTCGGGCTGCTTCAGTTCAGCGCCCAGCCGCTGCAATTCACGGCTCATGCCACCGTCCAGAATACGAATATCGCTCATGAGAACTCCTTGATAGGCTATCGGCGCACCGGCACCTGCGCCTCGATGAAACCGAAGCAGCGGGCAATGATGGCGGTGAGGATGAGATAAAAAATCGTCACGACGAAAAGCGGCTCGTAGACCAGCAGCGTGTCCTGCCGCACCTTGTAGGCGACGGCGTAAAGATCCATGACTGTCACCGTGAACGCAAGCGGCGTGGCTTTCAGCTGCATCACCACTTCACCCGCGATCGTCGGCAGCGCCGCGCGGATCGCGCGCGGCAGCCAGATGCGGCGCGCCAGCGTGAACCGGCTCATGCCGAAGGCCCTGCCCGCCTCAAGTTCGCCTTTCGGAACGCCCAGCAACGCACCACGAAGAACTTCGGCTTCATAGGCTGCGTAGTTCAGCGTGAAGCTGACCGCCGCAAAAAAGAAACCTTCGCGCAGCACCGGCCACAGAAAGCTTTGCCGCAGCCCCGGCACCATGGGCAAGAGCGACCCCACGCCGTAATAGAGCAGCCAGAGTTGTATCAGCAGCGGCGTGCCCCGAAAAAAGGTGCAATAACCACGCGCGAGAATCCGGGTCATTCGGCCGCCGCTGACCTGCGCGAAGGCAAGTCCGATGGCGAGAACGAAACCGCAGCAGACGGAGATCACGAGCAGGGCGATCGTCTGCCATGCTCCGGAGAGAAGAAGCGGCCAGTATTTCCCGACCCAGGAAAAATCCATCGCCAATCTCCCTCACGCCAGGCTGGGCTGACCACGGCGCACGTGCCGTTCGATCTGCCTGAAGATGACATTGGAGACGAGGGTGATCGCCAGATACATCAGGGCCGCAGCCACGAAGAACAGGAAATACTGCTTAGTACTTGCACCGGCGAGCCGGGTCGCGAGCGCCAGTTCCTGATACCCCACAACGGCGACAAGCGCACTGTCCTTGGTGACGGCGAGCCACAGGTTGGAAAGCCCCGGCAGGGCATTGGGCAAAAGCGCCGGCAGAACGACACGGCGAAACCTCAGGAGGGGAGACATGCCGAAAGCCCTCGCCGCTTCGATCTGGCCGTTGGGGATCGCCATTATCGCCCCGCGCAGCACTTCCGTCATGTAAGCGCCCTGCACGAAGCCCAGAACCGCCACTGCTGCTATGAAGCCGTTGACCTCGAGCACCGGCAATCCAGCCAGCTGCAGCAGGCGATTGAGCCCGTCGGTTCCGGCATAATAAAGCCCCACAATCAGGATCAGTTCCGGCACGGAGCGGATAAGCGTGGTGTAGAGATTGAGGACGGTTTCGAGCCCGCGGTTGCCCGAAAGCTTGCCCAAGGCGCCCGCCATGCCGATGACGATGCCGATGAGATAGGCCCCGGCCGAGATGGCAAGCGTCGCTGCAGCACCCGTCAACAGGGTACCACCCCATCCCGGAGGATAGGGTGACAGAAGCTGCAACATTGTATCCAGGCTTGCCATCTGCCGAACCCGACCCGGATTACTTCGCGCCGTAGATATCGAAGCTGAAGTACTTCCTGGTGATCTCATCATATTTGCCGCTGGCGCGGACGGCGGCGATGGCGGCGTTCAGCTTCTGCTTCAGTTCGGTGTCGTCCTTGCGTACGCCACCTGAAACGCCAAGTCCGAGGATTTCCGGGTCGTCAGCAACATTGCCGGCATCCGCGCAGCAATCCTTGCCGGCATCGCTTTTCAGGAACGTATCGAGAACAAGTGAGTCACCAAAGACGTAATCGATACGACCCGCAGCCAGATCCTGAAACGCCTCATCCAGCGTCTGGTAGGTTTTTTCGTCGGCTACGTCCTTGAAATACTTTGCATAATAGGCAGACTGAATGGTGGCGACCTGGATACCGATGGTCTTGCCTTTCACGTCTTCAGCCGTTGCCCCCGGCTTTCCGTCCTTGGCCCCGATCAGCTTGCTCGGAGTATTGTAATATTTGTCGGTGAAGCCAATCACCTTCTGACGCTCCTGCGTGTTGGACATGGAAGACCAGATCACATCGAATTTCTTGCTCTCAAGCGCGGGAATGAGACCGTCCCAGGATAGCGCGACGATGGAGCATTTCTCCTTCATCTCGGCGCAGACGGCATCCATCAGGTCGATTTCCCAGCCCTGCCACTTGCCGCTGGCGTCCTGCGCGAAGAAAGGCGGATAGCTTTCGTTCATGACGCCGAAGCGGACGTCTGCGCTGGCGGAGAAAGCGGAGAGTGCGAAAGCCGTACCGGCCAGCATTGAGGCGAAGAATTTCATTTAAATCTCCTGTTACGAAAAAATCAGCTCGCGAGCGCGCCGGTGAATTCCCGGCACCTTGCACTCAGAGGATTGCCGAAGACCCGTTCCGGCGGTCCTTCTTCTTCCACGCGGCCTTGATGCAGAAACATGACATGGCTCGACACATCGCGCGCAAAACGCATCTCATGTGTCACCAGAAGCATGGTGCGGCCTTCCTCGGCGAGATCACGGATCACCTTCAACACCTCGCCGACCAGCTCCGGGTCCAGCGCCGAGGTGGGTTCGTCGAACAACATCACCGCCGGCTCCACGCAGAGCGCGCGGGCTATGGCTGCCCTCTGCTGCTGACCGCCGGACAGGAACGCCGGATAAGCATCCTTCTTCGCGTAAAGCCCGACCTTGTGCAGCAGCGCTTCAGCCTTCTCGATGGCTTCCGCACGTTTCACGCCCATCACATGCACCGGGGCTTCTATGATGTTCTCAAGTACAGTGCGGTGGGCCCATAGATTGAAATTCTGAAAAACCATGCCAAGACCGGTGCGCAAACGCTCCACCTGGCGCCAGCTCTGCGGCAGGGCATTGCCGTCCCGACCGTACTTCACGGCCACTTCCTCGCCATTCACGATAACGCGCCCACGATCCGGAACTTCGAGGAAGTTGATGCATCTGAGGAAGGTGCTCTTGCCGGAGCCTGAGGAGCCAATGACGGAAATGACGTCCCCTTTGTGCGCCTTGAGCGAAATACCTTTCAGAACCTCGTGAGAACCAAAGCTCTTGTGGATATCGTCAACCGCCAATGCGCAGGGAACGTCAGTCGTCATCAAAGGGTCCGGGTCATGTCAATAGCTGCGCACATCTAGCAAAGTGCGCGTTTTCTGACGCGGAAATAACCGCTCTATTGCATCGCGGAAAGGAAAAAACATTCCCGACAACGGAAAAGAAAGAAAATTGCGGCCAACTGCCGTTATCCGGCCACCGTTCTCCGTTCCGCCCTATGGCGCAGTCGGAGAGATATCACTGCGGAGATACCGCTATTGCGGAGATGCGCCGCGTCCTTCGGCCACGTCAACCGGCGGCGCCTGATTTTGCTGATCTCTTTTCACACCAAACTCGCATAACGCCAACCGGCGCATCGTCGCGAGCAACTCGAGGTCGATGGCTGCACCATCATCCTTCAGCAGAAAATCCTGAAGAGTTTTGCGTATCGTCTTTTCCACGAGTTTGGCCTGCAACGTCTCATCTGATGTGAAACGGGCGGCCCAACGAACGAGAATTCGTCGTAGCAGACAATATTCGAAATTTGACGGATGCAACATATGTGCATCTCCGCAAAAAGCAGGCGGGAGCACATAGTAACCCTCAGTTGCCACCGCCTACGAATTCGGTTGGTAGCAATGTATGAACCATAGCATCATTCGGATCGAAGTCGACCCCTGAATTCTGGCCCGTACAGAGTGCCCGCCTCGCATGGACATTATCCCGAGGCGATGCGTCAACTCCGGCAACCGGCAACGCCGTTCAAGCGGGCTTTTCTTCCACCCCGAGGAACATTTCTTGCCCATCACGGTTGGTGGAGCCTCAACCATCAGGAGGCTCAACAATGAAGACCATTCTTTCCCTCGCGTTCGCACTCGTCGCCGGAACTGCTTTGGCGCAATCCGCGACGGAATCCACCGGCGTCAATTCCGCACTTGGCGTCGCGCCAAAAACCGAGGATTTCATCTTGCAGGCCTCGGCAAGCGATATCTTCGAAATTGAATCAAGCAAACTCGCCCTCACCAAAGGGAACGAGGAAACCAAAGCCTTTGCGCAGCAAATGATCACCGAGCATGAGAAAACCAGTTCGGAACTGAAAACCCTGTTATCCGGCGGCAAGGTGAACGGGACACCGGTCACCGCTCTGACAGATGATCACAAGGAAGAAGTGGACGACCTCGCAAAACTCGACGCCAACGAGTTCAACGAAGAATATATCGATGATCAGGTCGATGCGCATGAAGACGCCGTTGATCTTTTCAAGCGCTACGCCGAGGGCGGCGATAATCCGGAGCTTAAGGCGTGGGCGGCAAAAACTTTACCGGCGCTCCAGCATCATCTGGAAATGGCCCAGGGCCTCGACAAAAACTGACGATAGATGGCTGCTGGTGATCTTTGTGTGATGGAGAAGCTGGCGCGACACGGCTAGGCTCGCACCCGGACGTGCGAGTTGATCAGGCGGCGCGCCGGCGAAATTCTTCAGGCCGGATCCCGGCAGCAGAACTTCACAATCCTCCGCGCGTTCATCGCAAGAAGGACGGCTGAAAAATGAACGATGCGAACACCCGAAACTACACTATCGAACAGATTCAGGAAATATATGCGTTGGGCTTGGTGCAGGCGGCAGAACTGTTTGAACGGTTTGCAGGTGATAGGGCGGCCATCGACAAAATGATGAAGCGCTGTCCGCACAGGGAGGATAAAGAACAACGCTAGGTGCCGACACTTATCTGCGCAGCGAAAATTTGTGTTTCCGATCTTGATCCGGGGCACCGCCGCTCCAATATTTTTCAGGCTTCTTGATCTGGTTGTTTAAGATTGGAGGTAAAGATGAACAGCCCGGAAGTTTTGTTTAGAGCGCCTGTTCGGGTGCGCATGCAATGCGGCCTTGAGAGATCGTTTCTCAGCGTTTACGACGCCCTGGATTTTCTGGAAAACGAATGGCCGCTTCGCCGTGGTGAACGCTATAAGCGCGCCGTGCAAAAATGCCGCGCCGCGCTGTCCAGGCTCGAAGCCGCGGAAGTGGCGCGGGAAGCATTCATCTCCGCCTGCCTTGAGGCGAGCATGCCGCTGGTTATGGCCGGTCCGGTCCATTTCGATGAAATGTTGCCCATGAGCCGCGCAGTCGGCTAGAGGGCTGTGCCAGAACACATTCCCTGGCTAAGCCCCGCTGTTCCGGCGGGGCACCGGTAACGTGCTGCGTCGTTTACCTGGGAGGTACAACGCCATGAATGATGCCGACAGCGGACCGCCCGACGCGGTTGAGCCGCCGTTGCCGGCGGCCCACCTCTCTCCTAGGTCAGTAGGTCTGCATCGGCTGTGACAAACCGTCACCGACCGCGCCATTGCCATATTGCGCGACAGGCACGCCTTCCTGACCAATCGGCACACCCTGCTGTGCGGGACCGAGCGCTGTCACCACAATCGGCGTCCCATCTGGCACGCGATTGTAGAGATCGACTATGTCCTGGTTCAGCAGGCGAACGCAGCCCGAAGACACGGATTTGCCAATTGTCCACCATTCGGGCGAGCCGTGCAGACGATAGATCGTGTCCTTGCCATCCTTGAAGATATAAAGTGCACGCGCACCGAGCGGATTCTTGAGGCCCGGCTCCATGCCGCCATTGCGGCTGCTATAAGGCTCCAGCTCCGGCTGACGGGCGATCATTTCGTCTGGCGGTGTCCAGCGCGGCCATTGCCGCTTGTACTGGATGACGCCGCGGCCTGACCACTCGAAGCCCGCGCGGCCAAGACCCACGCCGTAACGCATGGCCTGCCCGTTTTCATAGGTCAGATAAAGGAAATGGTTGGCAGTATCGACCACGATCACGCCGGGGCGCTCGCCGGTCGGGTTCGCCACCATCTGCCGCAGGAACTGGCGCGGAATGCGCTTATAGGGAATTTCCGGCAGCGGAAACTGCTCGTCCGGTTTCGGACCGTACATCAGCGCGTACATCGGATCTTCCGCGGGAGCGGTCGGCCTCGCGGTTTCACGTGCCGTGGTGTTGCAACCCGCAAGTCCGGCCAGTGCCAAACCGCCTGCTCCAAGCAGGAAACCCCGCCGGGTCGTCATCGTCTCGTTCAATTGAAAAACCTCATTTACGTCATCTCACACTGGCAAAGGGATCTGCCAGCGCCGCCTCGGGGCGGCTTATAGGGTACTTCGTGCCGGAAACCTGCGATGCCATTGCCTTGGCGCCGCTCGATTTCAGTATGGCCCTGAAGCTCGGATGCATGCCGCCGTCTACATACGCGCTGAGGGGGGCGGAAGTTCCCTCGCTCATCGCCGCGGCAAGTTTTTGTTGCTCCTCGGCCAGCCTCGATGCCACCAGCGGGTCATTCTCGTTGACGGACGGCGGGCAGGCTGCCAGCGGATCGGCAGGCTCGCCTTCGGCAAATTCACTATTGAAGACATAACGGCGGCCGCAGACGGAGACCTTGGGCTGGCGCCGCGTCACCTCGAAATAATCGTAACCTTCCTTCAGCGTCTTCCAGAAGGGCATGTTGGGGTCGTTCCGGTGCGCCACCATGTTCCTTGCGGTCATGCGGAAGGGATAGGCCTGGACCTGGAAGCGGTCCTGCCCACCCTGCAGCGCACGCGCGACAATGGCATAGATCTCACCCACCTGCGCGTCTGTCATCGCGTAGCAGCCGGAAGATGAACAGGCGCCGTGCACCATCAGCGCCTCGCCGGTATAGCCGAGCGCGGATTCCAGCCGGTTGGGATAACCGAGATTGAATGAGACGTAATATTGCGAATTCGGGTTCAACATGCCGGCCGAGACATGATAAAAACCCTCCGGCGCCTGACGGTCTCCCGTTTTCATCTTCGGCCCGAGTTTTCCGGACCAGCGACACATGGGATATGTCTTCAGCAACGCATAATTGCCGGTCTTGTCGATCTTCCAGACCTCGAGCTCGCTCTCCTGCTTGAAGATACGAACGAGAACCGGGCTTTCCGGACGCATGCTTTTGGCTGACATCTGCGCCATCATCTTGGACGACAGCTTCGGCGGATCTTTTTTCACGCTGTCGAGACCCATTGAGGTGCACGCGGCAAGGCTACCGCCGATCGCGATGACCGCAGCCAGTCTTGCCCCCGTCTTGAACTTTTGCCGCAACCCCGCCACCGCGAAGTTCAGCACAGCCTGCATACCCATGGATATTTCCGCCCGCCTGATTTGCCCGCCTTTCCGGCAGACGCTTAACTATCGAAGGTGGCCACAACACGGCAACCTCATCCATGGACAAAGTCTCGTGAACAGACGTTACCCTTTCGTTAATCATAGGGACACAAGCCCGTGATGGTCTCCGGGCATGACGCCGGAGAAGCATCTAGCGGAGAAGCCCCTGGCCGCCGTCGATCCAGACCGGTGTGCCGGTCACGTGGCGGGACGCATCGGAGGCGAGAAAACCGATCAGCTCGGCGACATCCTCGCTCGTTCCCGCCACACCGCCCGTCACCGGAATATCTCCCGCGGGGAAGCGAACCGGCACCTCGGTTTTTTCCCGTGCGCGTATCTTCGTATTCTCGTCGATTGCCGTTTTGATCGCACCCGGGCACACTGCGTTGACGCGGATGCGGTGCCGCCCAAGCTCCAGCGCCAGTTGCTGGGCCATGGCAAGCTGCCCTGCCTTTGTGACCGAATAGGCGGTCGCGCCGGGCGAAGTGAAGGTGCGCGTGCCGTTGATCGAGGAGACAATGACGATCGAACCGCCGCCTGCCGCCTTTAGATGTGGCACGCTGGCATGAACCGTGAGATAGGTGCCGCGGAGATTGATGCGTATCGTGTCGTCCCACTCCGAGGGCTTGAGTTCATCGATAGGCGCCCAGACACCGTTGACGCCAGCATTGGCCACCACGACGTCAAGGCGGCCAAAATCCTCCACCAGCGCTGCAACGGCGCTCCGCATGGCCTCCTCATCCGACACGTCGGCGATGAGAATTTTCGAGGCGCCGGAACGGGCGGTAATGTCGTCGGCAACGTCCTCCAGTTCGGATTGCGTGCGCCCGAGCAGCCCGAGCGAAAAACCCTGGGTGGAGAGATGAAGGGCGGCGGCGCGTCCGATACCTGAACCGGCCCCGGTCACGAGAGCGACTTTACGAACAGTCAATGTCACAGCCCCCCTTTTCGCGAGGCGATGGAGGTAACGGTCGCCGAGACGGGATCACTGGCCGGAAAGCTGTCCTCCAGCCCCTCTTCCAGCTCCTCCTCCAGAACGTCACGGTCCCTCGCGGTCCGGGCGCTCGCCTGCACGCGCTCACCCTGATCGCGCGTTCCATCATTCTGAGCCGTTCCAAGGCGGGAAAATTGCGAGGGTGCGTCGGCACCCTGGCGCGTTCCAAATGCGGTGAGTTGGACCATCACGGCGCTCGCCCGTTTAATCGCTTCCGCGTCGTCGATCCCTTCCAGGCCATGGGCAAGGCGAACCGAAACGTGATCGCCGTCGCTGCCGGCAAACTCGACGGAGATAGATCCGTCATTGCGTTTTACATAAGTCGTCGAAAGTTGCATGACATGCCCTCCGGCTGGAATTCATCGACAAGGCCGATGCGGGAAATGAGTAAAAGCTCACTTCAGAACGACATAGCGTGGAAGGGGTTCCGATGAATCAGGTCTTTGGTCCGGAAATGGACAAGAGTTTTTTCCTTCGCGACGCAGTGGATGTGGCCCGCGCGCTCATCGGAGCGGAATTTCGCGTCGGCAATACCGGCGGCGTCATCGTCGAGACCGAAGCTTATCATCCAGATGATCCGGCGTCGCACAGTTTCAATGGGAAAACCCCGCGCAACCGGGCAATGTTTGGGCCGGCCGGACGTCTCTACGTCTACCGGTCATACGGCATTCACTGGTGCGCCAACTTCGTCTGTTCCCCCGGTTCAGCCGTGCTTCTTCGCGCGATCGAACCGCGAACCGGTATCGACATGATGAAACTGCGACGGGGAACTGACAAACTCAGACTCCTATGCTCCGGCCCGGGAAGGCTTTGCCAGGCAATGGCCATCACCGGAGAGATGGACGGCGCCGCGCTCGAGGCGCCACCTTTTTTCCTGCAGCTGCCGAAAACCGCAACCGCCGTCAGCATCGGCAGGCGCATCGGCATCAGCCGAGCGATCGATTATCCTTGGCGTTTCGGACTCGCGCACTCACCTTTTGTGAGCAAAAAATTCGAGTCACCCGATCCGGCCTAAAACACCTTCGGGGGCTCGTCGTTTTCGTCGGGATTGGGTGTGGGCACCTCGTCCGGCAAACGATCGGGCTCCGGCTCTTTGATCGGGGGGATGTCGGGCTGGGGTGGAACCGGCATCGGCGGTTCCGGATAGGGCTCAACCGGAATTGTCGTCATTGCGGTCTCCTGATGTCAGCGCCGCGGACCTCACGGAAGTCGCTGCTCTTGATCTATCGCGACACTGCGTTGCAACGCCGTCACTCAGACGGCGCAACACCCAGTTCGCCCATCGGTCATAAAGCCGGGAAGGTCCTCTGGATCAAGTTGCGTCGCCCTGCGGGTCGTAGAAAGGAAACGCAGGCGCGGTCCGTCCGTTCCGTTTTTTTTGAGGGAGACTTCGTGATCGCTCAGGCAAAACCGAGAGCGCCACGGGAAATGTCGCGATTCTCACAATAATCGCGTGAATGGGCTTCATGCCCGTGTTCGCGGGCCGTGGAACGTGTCAATTCCGGGCTCGTTACGTTGAGCAACGCATCGGCATAGGTGCCGGTCGCCTCGACGTCATCGATTACAGGCTGCTGTTGCGGTTTTAAAAATTCAAACATCCATCGTCCTCCATCGACACGTCCCTCAACGCGCCGGTCCGGGTCTCTGTTCCATGAACCCGATACCCTTCCGATTATACATGAGACGATGCTGTAGTATAGATGACGAAAGGCGAACGTTCTAAATCGGCGTTCACAAAATGGAGTGGAATCAGTGAGCTATGGCCCAAAGCTCAGGCAGGGCCGACCGATTCTCGCAAAATCAGCTCCACAGGCCACAGTTCCTGAACCTCGCGGACGGGGCGACCGCCGATGATCTGCAGAAGAAGGTCCGTCACCCTTATTCCCGCCATGCGCATGGGCGAGCGGGTGGTGGAAAGCGGCGGCATCATGCTTTCAGGCGTGAGGTAAGGAAACACATCGTCATGGGCGATGACGGAAACATCCTTGCCGATTGTCAGCCCCATCTGGGTCGCAGCACGGTAGACGCCCTGTGCCGTCATCATGGCACCCGCAACAAAGGCTGTCGGGCGCGGTGTCTGCTCCAGCAGCGAACGGGCAAAGCGGAACGCGGTCTCTTCGCTGAAGTGCTCGTTCATCATGAAGCGCGGATCGGGCGTAATGCCGTGGGTAGCCAGCGCCTCGCGGAAACCCTGTTCACGATCCCGTACGAAGGTTCGTCCGACCGGCCCATTGATGAGAGCTATACGCCGGTGGCCGCGCTCGAGAAAATGGATCGTCGGGCGATAGGTCACATCATGGTTGTCGATATCGAGCCAGGCATGTTCGAAGGGTGTCTTTGAGCGCCCGTGCACGATGAAGGGTACGCCGAGCCGGTTGAGCAGTGCGATACGCTCATCCTCCGGACGCGGTGAGTGCACGATAATGCCATCCACACGACCGCTCGCCGCCAGCCGGCTGAAAATAGCCAGCTCCTCATCGAGATTGTTGTCAACTGTCACGCTGACGAGAATGTCGGTCTCTTCCCGTTCCAGCCGGGTGGCCATGCCGCCCATGAATTCCGAAAAGAAATGTCCTCCGCCCGACCGGCCCATAACGACACCGATAGCGCCGGCCCTGCCGGTTGCCAACCGCACCGCGTTGGCATTCGGCAAATACCCGTATTTGAGCGCAGCCTGCATGACCCGCTGACGCGTTTCCTCACGCACTTCGGGATAGCCGCCCAGCGCTCTGCTAACGGTGGTGGGCGATAGGCCAACCTTTTCTGCGAATTCCTTGAGCTTCATATTTTTTTGCCAATTCGCCCCCTGCATGCGTCGCCGCTGCGGATTTTTCAAGTCGACAAAAATTGAAAACGATTTCAATTTCTTCCCACCTGAAACCTTACAGTCCATCATCTTGAAAGGCAAATGATGAAAATTTGCAGGCAAAAACGCCCGATTTTCGCTCGATTAGAAAGAGTATTGACAGATTGCCCGGCTTTTGCGAGCTTCCTTTTAGTCAAAAGCGCTTTCAATTTTGAGGACAATCGGGAGCGTCAACGGAGGAGTTTGACAATGAATATTTCCATGAAGACTTTGTTCCTGTGCGGCAGCGTACTTTCCGCCGCCGTTTCCGCGCAGGCGGCCGAGATTTCCATCGCCGCCAATTCCACCGGCAAGAACGTCGCATTCTTCAAAGAACGCATTGCGGCTTTCGAAAAACAAACCGGCCACAAGGTCAATCTCGTCACCATGCCATCATCCTCCAGCGAGCAGTTCAGCCAGTACCGGCTGTGGCTTGCCGCAGGTAACAAGGATGTCGATGTCTACCAGACGGACGTCATCTGGGCGCCGCAGCTTGCCGATCAGTTCGTGGACCTGACCGCGGCGACCAAGGATGTCATCGGAGATCATTTCCCCTCCATCGTCGCATCGCAAACCGTGGACGGCAAACTCGTCGCCATGCCGATGTTCACAGACGCGCCCGCGCTGTTTTATCGCAAGGACCTGATAGAAAAATACGGCAAGCAACCGCCGAAAACCTGGAAGGAGCTGAGCGAAACCGCGAAGGAAATCCAGGACAAAGAGCGTGAAGCGGGCAAGAAGGACCTGTGGGGTTTTGTCTTCCAGGGCAGCGCCTATGAAGGCCTCACCTGCAATGCCCTGGAATGGATTGCTTCCGCCGGCGGCGGCCATATTGTCGAAAGCAATGGCGATATCTCCGTCAACAATGAAAAGGCTGCTGCCGCCATCGAAACTGCCAAGGGATGGGTCGGCACCATCGCGCCGCAGGGCGTGCTTGCCTACAAGGAAGAGGAAGCGCGCGGCGTCTGGCAAACCGGCAACTCCGTCTTCATGCGCAATTGGCCCTACGCCTACGCGCTCGGCAATGGCGACGACAGCGCCATCAAGGGCAAGTTCGGCGTAACACCGCTCCCGGCTGGCGCCGAGGGCGAGGCACCGGCCTCAACGCTCGGCGGCTGGAATCTCGCCGTATCCAAATATTCAGCCAACCAGGAAGCTGCCATTGAGCTCGTGAAGTTTATCGCATCCAAGGAAACCCAGAAGATGCGCGCCGTTCAGCTTTCCAACATGCCGACGATCGCTTCGCTTTACGACGACAAGGATGTTGCGGCCGCGCAGCCCTTCATGCCGACATGGAAGCCGATCTTCCAGACCGCCGTCCCGCGTCCTTCCGCCTCGGCCAAGGTGAAATATAACGAGGTTTCGGCCAAGTTCTGGGGTGCGGTCCACAACACGCTCTCCGGCAACGGCACGGCCGCTGAAAATCTTGAGCTTCTCGAGGTTGAACTGACAGATCTCAAAGGCAACGGCTGGTAATCCGGCCCGCGCGGGAACGGTCTCGCCTGATCGTCTCCCGCGCCCCAACCGCGAGATATCCCCATGAACGACATCGCCCTTCAAAGACCGGTCACGGCATCCGGCACAGGTTCCGATCTACAGTCAGAACGCTTAAAATCCGCCTGGCTGTTCCTTGCCCCCACATTTCTCGTGCTGGCGCTGGTGGCGGGCTGGCCGCTCGTGCGCACCGTGTGGTTCAGCCTCACCGACGCCTCGCTCACCAATCTGGAGGGAGCACAATTCGTCGGCCTCAAGAACTATCTCACCTGGATCACGCTCAGCAGCGGCCGCACGATCTATCGAGGCCTTCTTGCAGATCCCGCATGGTGGGGGGCGGTTCTCAACACGCTGAAATTCACCATCGTTTCGGTCAGCCTCGAAACCGTGCTCGGCCTCATCGTCGCTCTGGTGCTGAATGCCGAATTCAAGGGACGCGGCCTCGTGCGCGCTGCCATTCTTGTGCCATGGGCCATTCCCACCATCGTGTCCGCGCAAATGTGGGCGTGGATGCTGAACGACCAGTTCGGCATCTTGAATGACCTGTTCCTTAACCTCGGGCTGATTTCCAACAAGATCGCCTGGACCGCCAACCCCGAGACCGCGATGATCGCCGTGCTTATCGTCGACATCTGGAAGACCACGCCCTTCATGGCGCTGCTCATTCTCGCCGGTCTGCAGATGGTGCCGAAGGACATGTATGAAGCGGCCAAGGTGGATGGCATCCACCCCGTCAAGGTGTTCTTCCGCGTCACCCTGCCGATGATCCGCCCTGCCCTGATGGTCGCCGTCATCTTCCGTATGCTGGATGCGATGCGCGTTTTCGACCTCATCTACATCCTGACGCCGAATAATGCCCAGACCCGCACCATGTCGGTGCTGGCGCGCGAGAATCTGTTCGATTTCGACAAGTTCGCCTATGGCGCCGCCGCCTCCACCATGCTGTTCCTCATCATCGCCTCGATCACGGTCATCTATATGTGGCTCGGGCGTGTCAACACCGATGGAGCCCAGCGATGACCTTGCCCAGCATCCTGAAGACCACCGCCTTTTATGCGCTGGTCGCCGTCATCATGGTGATTTCGGTATTCCCGTTTTATTATGCGATCCTGACCAGTCTGAAATCGGGCTCGGCGTTGTTCCAGGTTAATTACTGGCCGCGCGAATTTTCGCTCACCAATTACAGTTTCGTCATTGGCAACGGCACGTTCCTGCGCAATCTCGGCAATTCGTTGCTTGTTGCATCATCCGTCGTCATCTTGTCGCTGTTTCTGGCGGTCACCGCGTCCTATGCGCTGGCTCGCGTCCGCTTCAGGGGCCGCGCGTTGCTGCTGCTCACCATTCTGTCGGTTTCGATGTTCCCGCAGATTGCCGTTCTCGCCGGCCTGTTTGAACTGATCCGCTGGGCGGGCATCTTCAACACGCCCTTGGCGCTGATCTTTTCTTATATGATCTTCACCCTGCCTTTCACGGTCTGGGTCCTGACAACCTTCATGCGCGACCTGCCGATCGAAATCGAGGAAGCAGCCATCGTTGACGGTGCATCGCCCTGGGTCATCATCACACAAGTGTTCATGCCTTTGATGTGGCCGGCGCTCGTCACTACGGGGCTCCTCGCCTTCATCGCGGCATGGAACGAGTTCCTCTTCGCGCTCACTTTCACCTCATCGAACGAGCAGCGCACGGTGCCGGTCGCCATCGCGCTGCTGTCGGGCGGCTCACAGTTCGAAATTCCCTGGGGAACGATCATGGCCGCGTCCGTCATCGTTACCGCGCCCCTCGTCGTCCTCGTTCTGATCTTCCAGCGACGCATCATCTCCGGCCTCACGGCCGGCGGCGTCAAAGGCTAGGAGAAACATCATGACCACCATTCAATTGCGCGATCTTCGCAAATCCTTTGGCGCCTTCGATGTCATCAAGGGCATCGACATGGATATCCGCTCCGGCGAATTCATGGTTTTTGTCGGCCCTTCAGGCTGTGGCAAGTCCACGCTGCTACGCGTCATATGCGGGCTGGAAGAAATCACCGGCGGCACGCTCTCCTTCGACGGTGAGACAGTAAACCGCCTGCCGCCCGCCAAACGCGGCGTCGCCATGGTCTTCCAGTCCTATGCGCTATATCCGCACATGACCGTGTTCGAAAACATGGCTTTCGGCATGAAGTTGTCTGGCGCAGACAAAGAACAGCGCAAGAAGCGCGTCGAAGCGGCAGCGGAGATGCTGCAGCTCACGCCCTATCTGGAGCGCCTGCCGAAGCAGCTTTCTGGCGGCCAGCGCCAGCGTGTCGCCATCGGCCGCGCCATCGTGCGCGATCCGAAGGTCTTCCTGTTTGACGAGCCGCTCTCCAACCTCGATGCGGCGCTGCGCGTGGCCACGCGTCTCGAGATCGCCAAGCTGCATCGCTCGATGCATGACACGACGATGATCTACGTCACCCACGATCAGGTGGAGGCGATGACACTCGCCGACCGCATCTGCGTCCTGCGCGACGGTCGGGTCGAGCAGATCGGCACGCCGCTCGAGCTTTACGAAAGTCCTGTCAACACCTTCGTCGCCGGCTTCATCGGCTCGCCGAAGATGAACTTCCTGGCAGGCAAGTATGCGGAATCAAAAGGCGCAAAAACGATCGGTGTCCGGCCGGAACACATCACCATCGCCAGCGACGGCAGCGGTTGGAGTGGAGAAATCGTGCATTCGGAAATGCTCGGATCGGACAGCTACATCTATGTCGAGATCGGCGCCGGCGAGCCCGTTGTCGTACGTGAAGAGGGCGTGACCGGCCGCAAGGCGGGCGAGCGTATCACCATCGTGCCGGATACGGCGCAGATCCACCGTTTTGACGCCGAGGGCCGGGCCATTGCCCGCAACCCTGCTCGCGGCGCCGCCTGAACCTAACTTCCGCCGGGACAACCCAAGTAGCCGGCTTTCACCAAGGAGCATGAGAATGACCATCAACACCGTTGTATGGGGCGAAAATATTCACGAACACATCAATGAGACGGTGCGTTCGATCTATCCAAACGGCATGCACAACACCATCGCCGAAGCGCTGAACCAAAATCCCGAGATCAACGCCACCACCGCCACGCTGCAGGAGCCGGAGCACGGCCTTTCACAGGAGCGTATCGACAAGACCGACGTTCTCGTCTGGTGGGGCCACAAGGACCACGGCGCAGTTCAGGATGACATTGTGGAGCGCGTCGCCAAGCGCGTCTGGGAAGGCATGGGCCTCATCGTCCTGCATTCCGGCCACTTCTCCAAGCCGTTCAAGCGCCTGATGGGTACGCCCTGCGCGTTGAAATGGCGCGAGGCGGGCGAACGCGAACGCCTGTGGACCATCAATCCCCGCCACCCGATCGCCGCCGGCCTGCCCGAGCATTTCGAGCTGGAAAACGAGGAGATGTATGGCGAGCAGTTTTCCGTACCGGAGCCGCTCGAGACCGTCTTCATTTCCTGGTTCCAGGGCGGTGAGGTTTTCCGTTCGGGTCTCACCTGGCGTCGTGGTGCCGGCAATATCTTCTATTTCCGCCCCGGCCATGAAACTTATCCGACCTATCACGACGCCAATGTGCAGAAGGTCATCAGCAATTCTGTAAAATGGGCCTATAATCCGGTCGGCGCCCTGAAGAGTATTCACGACGCGCCGAATGTTCCCGTCGATAAGGCGCTTGAGCCTATCGAGGAACGTGGTCCCAAGCTGCATAAGGCAGGCGAAGCAGGTTACAGGTAAGGGCTTGGAGATACTGGCATGAGACTTCTCATTCTCGGAACCGGTGGCATGGCCAACAACCATGCCACATATTTCTCTCAGATCCCCGGCGTCGAACTGGTTGCGGCGGTGGATGTGGACGACGTGGTGGCACGGGCCTTTGCGCTGCGCCATAACATCCCGCTCTCTTTCACTTCGCTGGATGACGCCATTGCCTGGGGTGAATTCGATGCGGCGGCGAATGTCACGCCCGATGCCATCCATCACCCCACGAGCCTGAAGCTGCTTGCGGCGGGCAAGCACGTTTTCTGCGAAAAACCGCTGGCGGAAAACTACGCGAATGCCGCCGAAATGGCCGACGCGGCCGAAAAGGCCGGCCTCGTTGCCATGGTCAATCTCACCTATCGCAACGTCGCCCCCTTGCAGGCGGCGCGCGGGATGGTGCTGGCCGGCAAGATCGGCAAGGTTCGCCATCTGGAAGCCTCCTATCTCCAGAGCTGGCTCGTTTCCAAGGCTTGGGGCGACTGGATGACGGAGAGCAAGTGGTTGTGGCGGCTTTCCACCAAGCATGGCTCGAACGGCGTGCTGGGTGATGTCGGCATCCACATACTTGACTTCGCCTCTTATGGCGCGGGCAGCGATGTGCAACGCATCTTCACTCGGCTGAAGACCTTCGACAAATATGAGGGCAACAAGATCGGCGCTTACGATCTGGATGCAAATGACAGCTTCACCATGACGGCCGAACTGGAAAACGGCGCCATGGGCGTCATCCATGCCAGCCGCTGGGCGACGGGCCACCTCAACGAACTTCGTTTGCGCATCCACGGCGACAAGGGCGCACTCGAAGTCATTCACACGCCCGACTATTCCAGCCTGCGTGCCTGCATCGGCGAGGATGTGGAAAAGGCGATCTGGAAGACGATCGATGTCGATCCCGTGCCGACGAACTACGAAAAATTCGCCAAGGCCGTGATGGAAGGCGGCGTCGCCGATCCCGACTTCCGCCACGCCGCCAATCTGCAGAAGGTACTCGATCTGTCGATCATTGCGGATCGGGAGAGACGCGAGTTGGCCGTTTCGGCTTGATGTGCGAAAGTGCGGCGGCACAAGCCGCCGCATGGATTGCTGCGAAGGGCTCCTCGCTCTCCGTCACCCCGGACTTGATCCGGGGTCCAGCGCGATCAAGTCTTTGATCGCAAAAAACTCTTTTCACGGCGCAGACGCGCCTTGCCTGGATGCCGGATCAGGTCCGGCATGACGGAGGGAACTTATAACTCCCCTCAAACCCCGCGCTTGTTCCCCCACAACAGGACATGCAGCTGCGGCAGCACGCGGGCGGAAAACCAGCGATCTTCGCTAACCTTGTCCACCAGCCACAACATCCGGTCCATCACCCCATCGATATCGACACGCGCATCGTCGTCATCCGGCGGCGGCGGGGTGTGGTTGCCGGGCTGGAGGTAAACCGGCAAATGCGGGAAACGCGCGGATGCCGCTTTGGCATAGGCGTAATCCGCATCGTCAAAGACCACGATCTTCAGGGCCACCTGCGGCCCCTCGCCGGCAGCGGCAAGACAGTCTTCGAAAGCCTGCCAGTCCGTTCCCATGCCGCTCGATGGCGGCTTGGGGCTCAGAACCAGATGGTCGAGATCGGCAAACCAGTCTTTGGCGATACTGCCCTGCGTTTCCAGCGCGAAACGATAGCCTTCACCCTGCCCTTTTGCGATCAGCGACCCAAGCGGCTGGATGGCCGGATTGCCGCCAGACAGCGAGACCGTCAGCGGTACGCCACCGGAAAGCCGCCGCACCTCCTGCCAGATTGCATCGACCGGCATCGGTTTCCACGTGTCGCGATAATCGCTATCGACCGCGTGCAGCGTATCGCACCAGGAACAGCGATAGTCGCAGCCGCCAGTGCGAACGAAAACCGTCGGCAGACCGATCAGCAGACCTTCGCCCTGAATGGTCGGGCCGAAGATTTCACTGATGCGGATCGTGGTGTCCTTCGCTGCACTCTTTTGTTGGGCCGCCGTCATGGCCGGTATTCTGCCCAGGTCTTGGCGGTTTCGCTAACGCGGATGGCACTGGTTTCAGGCAGACGATCCTTGCACCAGTCATAGAAATGCTTCGCCAGGCATTCCGCCGTGACCCGGTCATGGCCGAGGACATCATTCAGGTGACGATGATCAAAATGATCGTCGATATAGCGCTTCAACGGTGCGAGCTCGTGATAGTCGCGCACGAAACCGTGCTCGTTCAGCTCTTCGCCTGACAGTTCCACTTCGACGATGTAATTATGCCCGTGCAGCCGATTGCACTGGTGATCCGACGGCAGGCTTTTCAACTGGTGCGAGGCGGAAAAGTGAAATTCCTTGGTGATGCGGAACATCAACGCACCTCCTGCGCCGCAAAAGCATGGGTCGCGGCCACCCAGAAATCCGGGTCCTCATAGTCTGTCGGATCGGTGACGCCGGCAAGATGGAAGGCTTCGCGCCGCTCCACGCAGGTGCCGCAGCGGCCGCAGTGACGCAAGCCGCCCTTGTAACAGGACCATGTTTCACCGAAGGGCGTTCCATATTTCGCGCCATCGGTCACGATGGCCGCCTTGGAAACGGTGACGTAGGGCGCAAAAAGTTTCACATCAGCATAGCCTTCAAGCGCATGCGCCTGCATGGCGTTGAAGCTGTCAATGAAGCCCGGCCGGCAATCCGGGTAGATGAAGTGATCGCCGCCATGAACGGCAATCGCCACTGCTTCCGCCTGTTGCGCGGCAGCCAGGCCGAAAGCGATGGTGAGCATGATGGCATTGCGGTTCGGCACCACGGTGGAGCGCATGGTCTCTTCGGCGTAGTGGCCATCAGGCACCTCCACATCGTCGGTCAGTGCGGAACCGGTGAGATGCGCGCCGATGGTTCTGATGTCGATGACATGATGCGGCACGCCGAGCCGTCTGGCGCAATCGGCGGCAAAATCCAGTTCCTTCCTGTGGCGCTGGCCATAATCGAAGGAGACGAGAGCTAAAAGTTCATGTTCCGCGGCGATTTTATGCGCAAGCGAAACGGAGTCCAATCCGCCGGAGCAGATGACGATGGTTTTCATAAGTTGGGATCCCTTGTTTTGACCGGGTGGGCTGCGACCGGATTACAGGGGCGGCTTTAAAGCAAAGCGGGGAATTTGTGAAGGCCCTAGCTGAAATCACGAAAAGCGGCAAAGTTACCTTCACCGCTTTTCAAGGAATGATCTTCCGTCCTCAGCGCAGCAACGCCTGCGCCTCCTCAATGCCGAGCGCGGCCGGCTGCGTGCAGGTCGTCGTCATCTCGATGAAACGGCCCTCTTCGCCGGACTTCAGGATCGACGTCATCACGTCGATACCGTGCAGGGAACGATCCAGCGAGCAGCGGGCGTCGCGCCCCTCCAGAATGGCAATCGCCATATCGGCAAGACCGGCCGTGCGGTAATTTGCACGCGGGCCGTTCGGGCTTTCCTGATTGGCGATGCCGAAGGGGTGCGCCCAGTCTTCCAGCGGCTGGATATTCTTGTCGCGACCGCTGGCTTCGACAACACCGCCGAAGAAATTCGGATCCGGCACGTAGATCGAGCCTTCCGTGCCATAGAGTTCCATATTGGCATGACGATGCGACCAGACATCCCAGCTCGCCGAAAGCGTGATCGTCGCACCATTCACGAATTCCAGTAGGGCATGGATATTTGTCGGGGTCTCGACAGGGATGACCTCACCGTTCAGCGGCTGGCTGGTCACCGTACGGGTCGGATTTGCCATCGAGGTGAGCGCGCCGACACGTTTCACCGGGCCAATGAGGTTGATAAGATTGGCGATGTAATACGGACCGAGATCGAGGATCGGCCCGCCGCCCTTGAGGAAAAAGAAGCCCGGATTGGGGTGCCACATTTCCATGCCGGGGCTCATCACATGGCATGTGCCCGACGTAATGCGGCCGACCTTGCCGTCATCGATATATTGCCGGGCAAGCTGATGCGCGCCGCCGAGGAAGGTGTCCGGTGCGCAGCCGACGGAGAGGTTCTTCTCGCGGGCGATGCGCCGCAGCTCCTCGCCCTCTTCCAGCGACAGCACCAGCGGCTTTTCCGAATAGACGTGCTTGCCCGCCTCGAGAATGGCTTTCGATACCGGAAAATGCGCGGCGGGGATTGTAAGGTTCACCACCACGTCGATTTCCGGGTTGGCGAGCAATTCCTCGATGGACTGCGCGACAACACCGAATTCTTCCGCTCTCAGTTCCGCTGCATTGCGGTTGAGGTCAGCGCAGGCGAGCACCTTTATGCCCTTGAAGAGCGGTGCCAGCGAAAAATAAGCAGACGAGATATTGCCGCATCCGATGATGCCGACGCCAAGATCTCTGGCCATGATGAAACTCCGAAATCTGAGACTTAATAGGTTTTGAACGACGCGATAGAACGGGTAATCAGCCGATCGATGTCTTTCGGGTTGTCGTGTTCGACCACGAAATGTTTCGTGGCGGATTTCGTCTTCAGCGCCGCGACGAGGCCTTTCCAGTCCACCGTGCCGTGGCCGACATCGGCCCAACCATCTTCATCCTTATTCTCCCCTGCGGGCGCGATGTCCTTCACGTGCACGGCGGTGATGCGCTTGCCGTAGCTTTCGATCCAGGCGAGCGGATCGGCATTGCCCCTGATAATCCAGGCGATATCCGCCTCCCATTTCAGGTCGGGGCCGCCGGCAAATATCTGCTCCTGCGGCGTCGAGCCATCGGCAAGCGTCTTGAACTCGAAGTCGTGGTTATGCCAACCGAAGACCAGCCCGGAATCCACAAAGGGCTTTCCGGCTTCCTGCAGGCGCTTGCCAAAGGCGAACCAGCCGGCGGCATCGTCAGGGCGCTGGTCGGGCATAAGGTAAGGGCAATAGATTGCCTCCACACCCAGAGCGCTGGCGATATTCAGCGCTTTTTTGGGATCGCCTTCAAGAAGATCGAGACCGAAATGACCGGTGGGCATGGTCAGGCCGTTGGCGTCCAGTTCGGCACGCAGACCTTTCAGGCCGGCTTCATCCAGCGAAGCATACATGGCGCCGTAACCTTCCACGTGTTTGTAACCCGCCGCTGAAAGCTTCTTCAGAATATCGGCAAAGGGTTGAAAATTACGGGCGCTGTAAAGCTGAAAACCGTGTTCTGTCATTGTCTCCTCCATAGAGATGTGGGTCTTGGGAATGTGTGGGAGTGGTCAGCGCCCTTTAGAGCCGTTCCTCGCCTTGCGCGTCGAACAGCGAGGCCATGGTCATGTCGAGGCCAAGGCGCACCTTGGTGCCGGGTGAAAACCGTCTGTGGCCGCCAACGCGCACGGACATGGTATGCCCGGCATGTTTAAGCCAGATCAGATTGTCGGCGCCCATCGGCTCCTCGATATCAACGATCGCCTCGTGCACCTCCCCGCCGACGATATCGGCATCAACGCGCACATGTTCGGGGCGAACGCCCAGAACCACCGCGCGACCGGCGACAAGCGGCGTTTCCGCATGATAACCGTCCAGTGCGAAAGTCACGCCATTGGTGGTGAAGACCACCTTGCCGTCTTTTTCGATCAGCTCGCCGCGCAGGAAATTCATCGAGGGCGAGCCGATGAAGCCCGCGACGAACAGGTTCCGTGGCTTGTTGTAGATGGTGACGGGGTCAGCCAGCTGCTGGATGACGCCGCTTTTCATGATGGCGATACGATCAGCCAGCGTCAGCGCCTCGATCTGGTCGTGCGTCACATAGATCATGGTGTTCTTCAGCGACTGGTGCAGCCGCTTGATTTCGACGCGAAGCTCCGAGCGCAGCTTGGCATCGAGGTTGGAGAGCGGTTCATCGAACAGAAAGACATCCACATCCCGCACCAGTGCCCGGCCGATCGCCACGCGCTGGCGTTGACCGCCGGAAAGTTCGGCCGGCTTGCGTTTCAGCAGCGGCTCGATTTGCAAGATGCCGGCTGCCCTTTTTACCCGGCGATCAATCTCCTCTTTCGGCACTTTGGCGACCTGAAGGCCAAAGGAAAGGTTCTTTTCCACCGTCATTTGCGGATAGAGCGCATAGGACTGAAACACCATGCCGATGCCACGATCCTTCGGTTCTTCCCAGGTAACGTTACGGTCCTTGATGAATATCTGTCCGTCGGTCGGCTCCAGAAGGCCGGCGATGCAGTTGAGAAGGGTCGACTTGCCGCAGCCGGAAGAGCCGAGCAGCACGAGGAATTCGCCGTCGTAAATATCGAGATTGAGGTCTTTCAGCACGGTAACGGCGCCGAAGGACAGCGAAAGATCGCGGATGGAAACGCTTTTGTTCATATAGCTCAACCTTTTACTGCGCCTGCAGCAATGCCGCGGACGAAAAGCCTGCCGGAGAGGAAATAGACGATCAGCGGCACGGCCCCGGTCAAAAGGGTTGCGGCCATGTTGACGTTGTATTCCTTCACGCCCTGCACGGAGTTGACGATGTTATTGAGCTGCACCGTCATCGGGTAATATTCCGGCCGCGTGAACACCACGCCGAACAGGAAGTCGTTCCAGATGCCGGTCACCTGCAGGATCATCGCCACCACGAAGATCGGCAGTGACATGGGCAGCATGATGCGGAAATAAATCTGCCAGAAATTGGCACCATCGATCCGCGCCGCCTTGAAAAGTTCCTCCGGCAGCGAGGCGAAATAGTTGCGGAAAAGCAGCGTCAGGATCGGCATGCCGAAGATGGTGTGAACGATGACGAGGCCGCTCAGTGTGCCGTAAATGCCCAGTTCGCGAAGCACGATAACGATCGGATAAATCATCACCTGATAGGGAATGAAGGCGCCGATGATGAGGATGGAGAAGAACAACTCCGATCCCTTGAACTTCCAGTTCGCCATGGCATAGCCACTGACGGAGGCGACGATGATGGAAATGACGACCGACGGCGCGAGGATGCGTACGGAGTTCCAGAAGCCCCGCGAAAGCCCGTCGCAATTCAGCCCTGTACAAGCATTCGCCCAAGCCTTGACCCAAGGCTCGAAGGTAATCTCCACCGGCGGTGCGAAAATGTTGCCTAGCCGGATTTCCGGCATGCCCTTCAGCGAGGTAACGACCATCACGTATAGCGGCAGCAGGTAATAGGCAGCAGCCACGAACAATGTGCCGTAGAGAATGATGTTGCGGCGGGAAAAGGTTTTCCTTGGCTTCTTGCCGCGCGGGCCGGAGAGCTCATTGGAAACCGCATCGTTGGCGGCAACAACCGTGTTCAATGTGCTGAGATTAGCCACGTTTCTTGCCTCCGAATTCAAGGTAGGCCCATGGAATGATGATGATCGCAACCGTCAGGAGCATCATAGTAGAGGCGGCAAAGCCCTGCCCCAGATTCTGCGCCTGGAACATGTAGTCATAGACATATTTTGCCGGGACCTCGGACGCGATGCCCGGCCCGCCGCTTGTCTGCGCCACCACGAGGTCGTAGACCTTGACGATGCCGCTGGCGATGATGACGAGCGTGGTGATGAAGACGGGACGCATCATCGGTATGATGATGAGGGTGTAGGTTTTCCACATCGGAATGCCGTCAACGCGCGTCGCCTTCCAGATGTCTTCATCAATGCCACGAAGACCGGCCAGCATCAGGCACATGACGAGCCCCGTGCCCTGCCAGAGCGCCGCGATCAGAATGCCATAGATAACGATCTCGGAATTGTAGAGCGGGTCGAACGTGAAGCTTTCCCAGCCAAGCGAACGGACAACGGACTGGATGCCAAATTCCGGGTTCAGCAGCCACTGCCAGACGAGGCCGGTAACGATGAAGGACAAAGCGAAAGGATACAGGAAGATGGTGCGGAACGCGTTTTCAAAACGTATTTTCTGATCCATCAACGCCGCCAGCACGAAGCCGATGACAAGGCTGAAAATTAGCGACAGGATGCCGTAAATCGCCAGATTCTGGATTGAGACGATCCAGCGCGGCGCGGCCCACAGCCGCTCATATTGATCGAAACCGATGAAGTTCGCCCGCGGCAGAAGCTTGGAATTGGTGAAGGAATAAACCACCGTCCAGACCGTGCCGCCAAGAAAGATCACCACGGCGGTCAGTATCATCGGAATGGAGGCAATCTTCGAATTGAGATTGCGGAAAAGCTGGTTGGGCCGCCGTGAGCGCGCTTGACCTGCCATGTTACCTCCTCCTGTAACGTTACAGTCAACGGCCGAGCACGGAGCTCGCCGCGTGAAACTCCGGCCATTGCCTGTTATCCTGGCATAGCCCGGACGTTGGAAGGGGAGCGGCGAACCGCTCCCGATCCGAAGAGATTACGATCAGTCAGCCGAACCGATAATGTCCGCGAAACGCTTCTGCCCGTCTTCCGCCGACATCGAGCCCGCGAAGAATTCCGCCATCAGATCTTCCTTCTGTTTCTGCGTATCGGCGGAAATCAGCTGGTCGGTGCTGGTCAGCGCATTGCCCTTGGCCAGAATTGCTAGACCCTTTTTCATGCAGTCATTGGCTGCATTCAGGTCGACGTCGCCGCGGATCGGCAGCGAGCCTTTCTTCAGGTTGAAGGCAACCTGCGTTTTCGGATCAACGATGGTCGCGGCAAGAACATCCTGCGCCTTGGTTTTCGCCTCGTCCTTCAAAACGGGGAAATAAAAGGCGTCGCCACCCGTGGTCAGGTATTCACTCAGGCCAAGGCCAGGAAGGCAGGAATAATCAGTGCCGGCTTTCTGGTTGGCGAGCTGGAATTCACCCTGGGCCCAGTCGCCCATGATCTGGCCGCCGGCCTTGCCGGTGATGACCATGTTGGTGGCCTGGTTCCAGTCCTGAACATTGGTGCCCTTGGCCATGTCGCGCGCCTCGACGGCAGCCGCGAAAATCTTTGCCATTTCAGGACCTGCCGCCGCTTCGGCATCCTTGTCGCCATAGACCTTCTGATAAAGGTCCTTTCCGCCGATCGAAAGCGTCAGCGTGTCGAACAGGCCGTTCGCCTGCCATGCCTGGCCGCCAAGCGCGAGCGGCTGGATACCGGCCTTTTTCAGCGCCGGCGCTGCCGCAACAAATTCCGTCCAGTTCTTCGGAACTTCGACGCCCGCTTTCTTGAACGCCGCATTGGAAAGCCACAGCCATTGCCACGAATGGATATTGACCGGCGCGCAATAGATCTTACCGTCGATGGTGCAGCTGTCGAGCAGGCTCGCCGGCTTGATGACCTCTTTCCACTTACCCTTCTCGGCAACGTCGGACAGGTCCCGCATCAGGCCGGCCTGCACGAGTTCTTCCGCCTGCCGGCCGTGGTTGAACTGGGTGGCGCCCATCGGATCGCCGCCGGTGATGCGGCTGATCATGATCGGCCGGGCCGTGCCGCCCGAACCGGCAATCGCGCCGTCCACCCATTTATTGCCGGTCGCGTCGAAAGCCTTGGCCAGTTCGGCCACCGCTGCGGCTTCGCCGCCAGATGTCCACCAATGGGTCACCTCAAGATCAGTCGCCCCGGCAATGCCCGCCGGAATCATCACGCTGGCCAGAAAAGCCGCAGAAATAACACGCATTCGCATGAGTCTCCTCCCTCACTGAAACGTTGCAGTTGGAACGTATGCGAAGATTTTTGATTAGGCAACCGCCTAAAATACGAATCTCGTTACTGCATTCAGCGGCGTCTCGAAGGATGGCAAAATTCGCCTGACAGGCGGACGGTAGAGGGGCTTGCGCGCCGTAATCCACACGCAATGCCACTGGTTTAAAAACCCTGCGCAGCAAGAAACAGGTGCAAGAGACAATGAAACGCTGGCATATTCTCCTGATCATCGGATTGATCGGCGTTGCATCGCTCTTACTCGCCGCGTTTGAGCAGCTCATACCGGGGCAGCAGGTTTCAATGTCGATGCGCCTGTTGATACTCCTCCAACCAGCAGTCCTGACCGTCGCCTCGGTCGCCACCGGCCAAGCCCTCGCCGCAAAAATCGGACTCCATGCGCCTTTGATCGATAGCTGGCTGACGGGCGGCGATCCGCGTGCGGTACTGCGAAAACAAGTGCCTCCTGCACTTGCTGCGGGTGTTGCCGTTGCCATTGTGACGATCGTCTATTCGTCGGCGATCCTGCCCTTGGTCACAGATGCAGCAACCATGGCAAATATGACCAGATTTGACATTCCCCTCGCCACCCGGCTTCTCTATGGCGGCGTCACCGAAGAGCTATTGACGCGATGGGGCATGATGTCGTTTTTCGCGTGGATTCTCTGGCGCTCTACAGGAGGCGGGCAGGTTCGAGCGTTCATAATGTGCGCCGCCATCGTGATCGCTGCCGCTCTGTTCGCCGCTGGTCATCTGCCGTTTTTGTTTACCATTGCCGCGCAACCCCGGCCGGCACTCGTCCTTGCAGTGCTGACCGGGAATTTTATTCCCGGACTCATCTTCGGATGGCTATTTTGGCGCCGGGGACTGGAGGCGGCAATTCTCTCTCATGGCTTTGCCCATTGTATAAATGCACTGGCGGCCTGAACCAAAAGGCGAAGCGGGCAGACGTCCGCTTCGCTTATTCTCTTGGCGTAGGTAACGCCTATTGCCTCTTGTAATCGTCCTCGATGCGGATGACATCGTCCTCGCCGATATAGGCTCCGGTCTGGATTTCGACCAGTTCGAGCGGGATCTGCCCCTCATTGGCAAGACGGTGCGGCTGGCCGATCGGGATATAGACCGACTGGTTTTCCGCCAGCAGCCGGGTCTCGTCACCAATCGTCACGGTGGCCGTTCCCTTGACGATGATCCAGTGTTCCGAGCGGTGATAGTGTTTCTGGAACGAGATGCGGTGGCCGGGATCGACGGTGATATGACCAACCCGATAACGCTCGTCCACATACATGTGCTCGATGTAACCCCAGGGCCGGTAAACGCGCTTGTGGGTCTGCGTCTGTGGCGCATGTTCGCCGTCCTTCAGCGTCTCCACCAGACCCTTCACGTCCTGCACCCGGTTCTTCGGCACCACCAGAACCGCATCCTTGGTGGCCACCACCACCATGTCCTTCGCGCCCACTACCGTCGTCAGCAATTGCGTCGAATGGATGAGGCAGCCTTCGGAATCGATGAAGACGCCGTTGCCTTCCAGCGCATTGTCATTGCTGTGTTTGTCGGCGATCTCCCAGATCGCGTCCCAGCTGCCGATATCCGACCAGCGAAAATGGCCGTGCACGACAGCCATGCGCCTGGTCTTCTCTATCACGGCATAGTCGATGGAATTCTTGGGCGAGGCTTCGAAGCTTTCCTGATGCAGACGCACGAAGCCGAGGTCGCTTTCATATTGCTCGACGGACTGCGTTACCGCGGCCAGAATTTCCGGCGCAAAGGCCTCCAGTTCGGCAATCATCACGTCGGAGCGGAACAGGAAGTTTCCGGAATTCCAGAGATAGCCTTTTTCGAGATAGGAGATCGCCGTCTTCATGTCAGGCTTCTCCACGAAGGCCTCGACCTTGCTCAGATCCTTTTCACCATCAATCGCCTCGCCCGGCTTGATGTAACCATAGGAGGTGCGCGGCTCCGTCGGCACCAGGCCGAAGACGACGATATTGCCCTGATCGGCTGCTTTGGCGCCGAGTTTCACGGCATCGGAAAACTTGTCGGCATCGAGCACCACATGGTCGGCAGCAAGCGCCAGAACCAGGCATCCGGGCTCGCGGCGCTCGGCCAGCACAGCGGCGGCGGCCATGGCGGCGGCGCTGTCACGGCGGGCGGGCTCAAGCACCACGGTGGCCGGCAGATCGATCTCCTCCGCCTGACGGCGGGCAAAAAAACGGAAATCCTCGTTGGTGATGACGAGTGGCTCGGAATAAAGCGTTTCGTCACCCACCCGCTGCAGGGTCTGCTGATAGGTCGAAAGATTGCCGACCAGCGGCTGAAACTGCTTGGGCAACTGATCGCGCGAGACCGGCCAAAGTCGGGAGCCAGCACCACCGGCCAGAAGAACCGGCGTGATCTTTCGAGATTGTTCCTTCACAATAAAACCTTTCCAACGTCAAAAAATTTCCCGGCGCGCCGGACAATATACATATTTCCCAATACCGCCATCACCGGTTCACGGGCGGACAAGCGCAAGTTCATAAATCCCCCTTGTGAAAGCTTGGTGAACGGCTGGGTGTCTGCCCCGGCACGCTTTCCTAACGCCACGCGACAGGTGAGGTTCCGCTCGATTTCTTCGCGCGGATCGATGCAGAGCAAATAAAAACCCCGGGATTGCTCCCGGGGCCGGCTTCAAGTGAGGCGTGACGCAAGCGTCAGCCCGGCAATGCATAGGCGATGACATAGTCGCCACGGTCAGGAGACTGGCGTGCGCCGCCAGCTGAGATGACGATATATTGCTTGCCGGTCTTCGGAGACTTGTAGCTCATCGGGCCGCCCTGGCTGCCGACCGGAAGGCGGGCCTTCCAGACTTCCTTGCCGGTCGCCGTATCGAAAGCGCGCAGATAATAATCCTGCGTGCCGGCGATGAAGACGAGACCGCCCTGCGTGGCCAACGTGCCGCCGAGCGTGGGCATGCCGATCGGGATCGGAAGGCCCATCTTGATGCCGAGCGGACCGGTATCCTCGACAGTGCCCACGGGCACCTGCCACTTGATCTTCTGGGTCTTCATGTCGATAGCGGTCATCGTGCCATAGGGCGGGGCCTGGCAGGGTATACCGAGAGCCGACAGGAAACGGTTCTTGTTCACCGCATAGGGCGTGCCCTTCATGGGAACGACGCCCATGCCGGTGTTGACGCTTTCGCCGCCACTCGCGACAGCCTTGGTCGGTGCCGCTTCCTGCATCTGGATCCAGAGACCGAGGCGCATGTCGTTGACGAAGATCGTGTTCGTGGTCGGGTCCGTCGAAAGACCGCCCCAGTTCATGCCGCCGAGCGAGCCCGGGAACGACAGGGAGAGGTCCGTGCCCGGCGCCGTATAAAGGCCCTCATAACGCATGCCCTTGAAGGCAATACGGCAAAGAAGCTGGTCAAACGGGGTCGCGCCCCACATGTCCGCTTCCGTCAGGGTCTGCGCACCGATCTGCGGCATGCCGACCGAGCGTGGCTGTGTCGGCGCGTAGCGCTCGTTCGGAATATTGGCGGGCTTGACCGGAACTTCTTCAACCTTGGTCAGCGGCTGGCCTGTCGCCCGGTCGAGAACATAGATCTGCGCCGCCTTGGTGCCGAAAACCAGTGCCGGAACAGTGGTTCCATCCGCTTTCGGGAAATCGACGAAGCTTGGCTGCATCGGCACGTCGAAGTCCCAGAGGTCGTTATGAACCGTCTGGTAGACCCATTTTTCGCGACCGGTGGTGGCATCGAGCGCCAGCATCGAAGCACCATATTTATGGTCGAGCGGTGTGCGAGTTGCGCCGTACAAGTCCACCGAAGGGCTGCCGACCGGCATGAAGACGGTGTTCAGCTCCGGATCATAGGACATGGACGCCCAGACGTTGGGTGTGGAACGCGTGTAGGTCTGTCCCTCGGGCGGAAGTCCGGTAATATCAGGGTTACCAGGGTCGAAGGCCCAGCGAAGCGCGCCCGTCACCACATCGAAACCGCGCATCACACCGCCGGGCATATCGACCTGAACGTTGTCGGCGATACGGCCGCCGACAACGACAGTCGTGCCGGCAAGCGTAGGTGCGGAGGTCAACACATATTGCGGGTCCGGCGCATCGCCGAGACCGATCTTCAGGTCGACGCGGCCGTTGGTGCCGAAATCAGGGCAAAACGCGCCGGTGTCGGCATCGAGCGCTATCAGTTCCGCATTAATGGTGTTCATCAGAATGCGACGCTGGCAAAGCGCGCCCTCGGCCACCACCGCCGGGGTAACCGGCGTGGAACCCGGTGCGGTCGGCTGCTTCAGCGGCGCCTTGGCGTCGAAATAGGCAAGACCGCGGCAACGCATCCAGACGGAAGATTTCGCGTTGATTTCCGTCTTCCACTTTTCTGCGCCGGTATCTGCATCAAGAGCGATGACATTGTTGTGCGGCGTGCACAGGAACACGGTGTCGCCAACCTGCAGCGGCGTTTCCTGATCTTCCGCACCATTCGCGCCGGGGCTGATCGGGGTATCGCCGGTGTGGTAGGTCCAGGCGACTTCGAGGTCCTTGACGTTGTCGCGCGTGATTTCATCGAGAGCGACAAAGCGGCTGCCGCCGGATGTATTGCCGTAATGTTCCCAGTTCTTCTGCTCCGTTTCCGGTGTGACAGGCGTCAGGGCTGCCGGTTCACCATTGAAGGCGACGGTGGGGTGCGGCACGAACATGCCGGCAAAACCCGCGCCGGCGGCGATGGCGAGAATGGCGGCAATGGCGAAAGAGGCGCCGTATGCCGGAGCCTTGCCGGCCGCGCGACGCAAGAGAGGATAGGAGAGCGCAACGACAATGGCGCCGACGCCCATCGCCAGAAGGCGTGAAATGAGCGGCCAGAAGTGCAAGCCGGCTTCCCACACCGCCCAGATGCCGGTGAGGACGAAGACAAGGCCGAAGAGAACCGCACCGGCAGGCTTGCGCAGCAGGATGAGCAGGCCCGAGACGATGAGCGCGATGCCCGCCATGACGAAATAGAGGCTGCCGCCGAGGGCCACAAGCTGGCCGCCGCCAATGGCGAAGAACAGGCCTGCCGCAACGATGACAGCGCCGAGCACCAACAGCCACAATCTGGCTGGGAGCGATAAAGAAGTTGCTGGATTACCCATGAAAGAATGTCCGGTTAGAAGAGCTGCCCCAAAAGGCTGAAGCCCGGTGATTGTTCAGCGTCCGGCGATGCCGGGACAGCCTGCGGCCGCAATGGCCAGGCGAAAATGCGCCGAAGGCGGCGCGGCTGAACGGGGAACAATGGTGGGGAAGACTTCCGTCGTGACTGTCATGCGTGACCCATTCACTGCAGGTAACCGCCGGCCCCATGGACGGCGGGCAAGATGCTTGAACAAATCCTCCCCGGTTTCTCCCATCAAAGTCTGCAAAGCGGCAAAGACGATCGAAACACTGGCTGCGGTATAACGTCGCCTGCGACAAGATAACAATGCGCAAGCTGGGCAATTTCGATAAGCTATGCTTATATCACATCACACCCGACAAAACAAAGAAATCTCCCAATGGATATTCGTCAACTCACGATATTCGTGGAAGCGGCAAGGGCGAGGAACTTTCGTGCCGCCGCCCTGCAGCTCGGCATTGCCCAGCCCGCCGTCACCCAGCGCATTCGACAGCTGGAGGAAAATCTGGGCTTCAAGCTCTTTCACCGCATCAATCGCGGTGTGGAACTTACCCCGGCCGGTCAGTCCATGCTCATCGAGGCGGAAGAAATCCTTGCACGCACCAAAAGTGCGCTGGAAAGGGCGCAGCAGATCCGCCGCGGCCAGCTTGGCACGCTGCGCATCGGTTACGGCACCAGTGTTATGGCCGAGCGTAAACTACCCGCGCTCATTACCCGCTATGGTGACGAGCACCCAGACGTGACGCTTGAACTGTTGCCCGGCATGACAATGGAACAGCTGATCGAGCAGGTGACGACCCGCGAGACCGACGTTGCCTTCATCCGCGCGCCTCTTCCCACGCTGCCGCAGACCTTGCGAACCATGCCGTTCGACCGCTCGAGGCTTTGCGTCGCTTTGCCGGAACGTCACGTACTCGCCAAGCGCCCGCAGGTTTCCGTCAGCGATATCCTGCACGAAAAACTGCTGCTGCCGGTTGACGAGATTGGCCTCGGCCTCAGCAGCAGCGCGCTTTCGCTTTTCGAAGATGCCGGCTGCACGCCGCAAGTCGGCATGCGCATCGCCAACGTCAATACGATTCTCGCGCTCGTGGAGGCCGGTGCAGGCATTTCCATCCTGCCGGAAAGCACGGTGCTTTCCGCAAGGGGCACTGCCGCCGTGTCACTCGATAGCGCGGAGGCATGGTCCGACTGCGTGCTGCTCGTCAGGCGCGGCGCGCTTGCCCTGCATGTCGAAGCTTTCGTGAATATGGCCCGCCGAGCCTACAGACTGAGCCTTTGACAAGCAAGACGCGGAATTAATCGATTGAATCGGTCGCAAATTTCATCCCGCTTAAATTTGCTGCACTGAACAACATTCAAGGCTTGGCAGGCGCGCGAAAAATACAATAACAACGGCGGATATTTTTACATTGTTATAGACACGAAAGCACACACAGCCCATGTCCGACACGACCAAGCCCGCCAGCACAAGAACATCGGTTACGGATCAGGAAGCCCTGGATTTCCACGCGGAAGGCAGGCCGGGCAAGCTGGAAATCACCCCGACGAAGCCGATGGCAACACAGCGAGATCTGTCGCTCGCCTATTCGCCCGGCGTGGCGGTGCCGGTGAAAGCCATCGCCGAAAATCCGGCGACCGCTTACGATTATACGACACGCGGCAACATGGTGGCCGTCATCTCCAACGGCACCGCGATCCTCGGGCTGGGCAATCTCGGCGCGCTGGCCTCGAAGCCGGTCATGGAAGGCAAGTCGGTCCTCTTCAAGCGTTTCGCCGATGTCGATTCCATCGATCTCGAGGTCGATACTGAAGACGCCGATGAGTTCATCAATTGCGTGCGTTACCTCGGCCCTTCCTTCGGCGGCATCAATCTGGAAGACATCAAGGCGCCGGAATGTTTCATCATCGAAAGCCGCCTGCGCGAATTGGTGGATATTCCCGTATTCCATGACGACCAGCACGGCACCGCCATTATTGCCGCCGCCGGCCTCATCAACGCCATCGAACTGACCGGACGTGACTTCAAGACCACCAAGCTCGTCTGCAACGGTGCGGGTGCGGCCGCAATCGCATGCATGGACCTCATCAAGGCCATGGGTTTCAACCCGGAAAACATCACGCTCTGTGATACCAAGGGCGTCATCTATCAGGGCCGCACCGAGGGCATGAACCAATGGAAATCCGCGCATGCGGTGAAAACCGACAATCGCACGCTGGCGGAAGCCATGAAGGGTGCTGACGTGGTGTTCGGCCTCTCACAGAAGGGCGCGTTCAGCGAAGAAATGATCCGCTCCATGGCGCCGAAGCCGATTATCTTTGCAATGGCCAATCCCGACCCGGAAATCACCCCGGAAGAAGTGTCCCGCATCCGCGATGACGCCATCATGGCGACGGGACGTTCCGACTATCCGAACCAGGTCAACAACGTCCTCGGCTTCCCCTATATCTTCCGCGGCGCGCTCGATGTGCGTGCCCGCCAGATCAACGATGCCATGAAGATCGCCGCCGCGCAGGCGCTGGCGGATCTGGCCCGCGAAGACGTGCCTGACGATGTGGCCGCGGCCTATCAGGGCAACCGCCCGCGTTTCGGACCGCAATATATCATTCCGGTCCCGTTCGATCCGCGCCTGATCTCCGCCATTCCTGTCGCCGTGGCAAAAGCCGCTATCGAAACCGGCGTCGCCCAGCGCGAAATTCCCGATCTCGACGCCTATGCCCGCGAGCTTTCGGCCCGTCGTGATCCGATGGCCTCGACCACGCAACGCCTTTACGAGCGTGTGCGTCGTTCGCCCAAGCGCGTGGTCTTTGCCGAAGCGGAAGAAGAACAGGTCATGCGCGCGGCGATTTCGTTTACCGCTCAAGGGCTTGGTACCGCCATCCTGCTCGGCCGTGACGATATCATCAAGGCCAATGCGGAGCGTGCCGGTATCGATCTCGACCGCGCCAATATCGAAATTACCAATGCTCGCCTCTCCAGCCGGGTCGATGCTTATATCGATTACCTCTATGCGCGGCTGCAGCGCGGCGGCTTCCTGCTGCGCGACGTGCAGCGCCTGATCCACAACGACCGCAACCACTTCGCCGCCTGCATGGTGGCGATGGGCGATGCGGACGCGGTGGTGACGGGCGTGACGCGCAATTATTCGACGGCGCTGGAAGATATCCGCCGTTGCATCAACACCAAGCCCGGCCATCGCGTCATTGGCGTATCCCTCGTTGTCTCGCGCAACCGCACCGTCTTCGTGGCCGACACGGCCGTGCACGACATGCCGAATGCCGAGGACCTTGCCGATATCGCCGAGGAGGCAGCCGGCCTCGCCCGCCGTTTCGGTTACGAGCCGCGCGTTGCCATGCTCGCTTATTCCACCTTCGGCCAGCCGGTCGGCGAACGCTCCGACAAGGTGCGCGAGGCGGTGAAAATTCTCGACAAGCGCAACGTCAATTTCGAGGTCGATGGCGAAATGTCGGCGGATGTGGCGCTGAACCATCACCGCATGCAGAGCCAGTATCCCTTCGCGCGCCTTTCCGGCCCCGCCAATGTGCTGGTCATGCCCGCCATCCATTCTGCCTCCATCTCCACCAAGATGCTGCAGGAATTGGGCGGTGCGACCGTCATCGGCCCTCTCCTCGTCGGCCTCGACAAGTCGGTGCAGATAACCTCGATGGGGGCCAAGGACAGCGATATCGTCAACATGGCAGCAATCGCGGCCTATAATGCCGGACGATAATTGAAACGCAGTGCGGCTTGCTTCTCGCCTCTTGGTTGAAACAAGCCGCACACCACTAAAACCTAAAGAACAAGATTCTACGATTTTAAATTATTAGGATATTTTTTCTGCCTGACAACATTATTGGAACTTGTTTCTATTCATAGTATTTTTTGCGCAATGCCAATTCTCGCTCTCTGCAAGTCCGTCATGTAGGTTCCAGCCACAAGCAAAAGGAAATACCCATGGCCTTCTCCCTCCCCAAGTTTGCCGCGAAACTCATCGCCGGAACCGTTGTCATCGCCTCGCTGGCAACTGCCGCTCACGCGGATGCAACGCTTGACCGCATCAAGGGTCGCGGCAAGCTCACCGTCGGCGTCATTCTTTCCGGCGCTCCTTTCGGCTTTATTGATCCAAAAACGCAGGAGCAGAAGGGCCTCAACATCGACGTCGCCAAGGCGCTCGCCGCAGGTCTCGGCGTTGAACTGGTGACTGAGACGGTGACCCCGCCAAACCGTGTGCAGTTCCTGCAGCAGGGGAAGGTCGATATTCTTATCGCCAACATGCAGTACACCGAAGAACGTGCGAAAACGCTCGACTACGTGCCCACCCCCTATGACCGTCAGGGCGGCGCCGCCATCGGTCGAAAAGACTCTGGCATCAAGGACTGGTCCGACCTGAAAGGCAAGATCGCCTGCGTGTCTCAAGGTTCCAACTACACTCAGCCGCTGATCGAGCAATATGGCGCGCAGGTAAAGGCGCTGCCGAGCCAGCCGGAATCGCTGCTGGCGCTGAAGGGTGGCAATTGCGATGTGTCCGTTCACGTCAACGGCACGCTGAGCCTGATGCTTCAGGACCGCGCTGATGAGTGGAAGGATTACGGCATCCTCATCCCCACAGATCTCATACCGTCGGATTCCGTGATCTGGCTGCGAAAGGGTGAAAGCGACACGCAGGCGGCTCTCGACAAGATCGTCAAGGAATTGCACGCTTCCGGCAAGATGCTGGAATTCGCTAAGGCAAACCGTCTGCCGAGCATCGGCTATATGGAAGAACAACAGAAGAAGCTGTCCGCCGCGCAGTAAAGGTCAGGCGCAGGGCTTTCCTGTCATCCCCCGTCACGCCGCAACGTGGTGAGGACGATGGCATAGAGATGGTTCCCATGATCATCAGGAACGGCCGGTTCACCTGCCGTTCTTTTCTGCTTTATAATGGCAGGCCATTCTGGCGCCGCCCGCGTGGCGGCACCCGCAATAACAGCATGGATTTCCAATGCAGGATTCATTTACAGCGCGCTTCATAGAACTGGCCGCGCATCTTGACCTCAACTATGATTTTCTGAACAGCGGCTATGAGGTTCAGATCTGGCTCGACGGCATGAAGATGACGCTGATCCTCGTTGCCGTCACCTTGCCGCTCAGCCTCGTCTTCGGCTTCATTTTCGCGGCAATGCTCACATCCGGGAAGACCTGGCTCGCCGGTCCCGTGCGCGCCTATGTGGAACTGACGCGCAACACGCCGACGCTGGTACAGCTGATGTGCGGTTTCCTCGTGCTCAACATGCTGATTTCCAATGCGCTGGGTGGCGCGCAGAACAATCCGCTGACACCGTTTTTCTGGGTCGTTGCGGTCACGGGACTGCACATTGCCGCCTTCCATGCCGAAGCGCTGCGCGGCGGCATCGAGGCAGTGCCCGGCACCACAATCGAGGCAGCGCGTGCAATCGGTTTCAGTTCCTTCGAGATTCTGCGTTATGTGGAGTTTCCGCTGGCGATCCGCACAGCGCTGCCCTCCATCATCAACAATCTCGTCAATCTGGTGAAGCTCACCACAGTCGGCTCTGCAATCGCCGTGGGTGAGATCACCTATGCCTCCATCCTGATCTGGACGCAGCGCGACAATGTGGTCGAGCTGATGATCGTTATCCTCGTTTTCTTCAGCGTCATCAATTTCATCGTCGCAAGGGCCGGTCTCTGGCTTGAACGGCGTCTTGCGGTTCCGGGGTTCGGTCAATGAGTGCGGTGGTTTCTCCGACACGGGCGGTGAAGAAGCCGCCTTTCGGCACCATTCTGCTGCTGGGCGTCCTGGTTGCAGTCATCCTGTGGCTGGTCCTCGATCCGTCGCTCGGCCAGGTGCTGCTGGAATGGCTGCCCTATCTCGCCAAGGGTTTCGCCATGAATGTGCTGATAAGCATTCTGGCGATCGCCATCGGCACATTTATCGGCGTTCTTCTCGGCATCATGGAGCTAGCGCCCTACCGTCTGGTTCGCGCACCGGCACTGACCTATGTGCAGATTTTCCGCAATGCCCCGCATCTGGTGCTGATCTTTGCCGCGACTTACATCTTCCCCTTCGAGATCGTAGCCTTTGGCAACTACATTCCTTTTCCGGACTGGATCAAGGCGGTTGTCGGCCTTGCCATTCCGGCCAGCGCCCATATCGCCGAAATCACCCGCGGCGCCATCCAGTCCATTCCGACAGCGCAATGGGAAGCCGCTCAGGGGCTGGGCTTTTCGCGCAACCAGACACTGCGCTGGATCATCCTGCCGCAATGCATAAAACGCTCCCTGCCGCCGTGGATGAACCTCTATGCGTCGATCACTATGGGCACGGCGCTCGCCTCGCTGGTCGGCGTGCATGAGCTTCTTCACGCCGCGACCGACGCCAGCACCGCCGTGCAGCGTAACGATTTCACCGTTGTGGTCTATCTCACCGTTCTGATGGCGTTCTTTCTGTTCTGCTATCCCGTCTCCCGTTTCACGCAGCGCCTCGAGCGGCGCTTCGCTTCCCGCTGATTGGAACAAGCCATGTCCGCATCCATCGCCCAAAACGCCCAGCCGCTTGTTGAACTCGAAGCAATCCATCTTGCTTTTGGTGACAACCAGGTTCTGAAAGGCATTGATCTCACCGTCAACAAGGGGGACGCCGTCTCCATCATCGGCCCTTCCGGCTCCGGCAAATCCACCATCCTGCGCTGCATCAACGGCCTGCTCATTCCGCAATCGGGCAAAATCACCGTTGGCGGCACGCGAGTAGACCAGCTGAAGACCGAGGCCGAGCGCATCGCGCTGCGCAAGCGGATCGGCATCGTGTTCCAGCAGTTCAACCTCTTCCCGCATCTGACGGTGATGGAAAACATCACCATCGCGCCGATCAAAATACTTGGTACGCCAAAAACGGAAGCGGAGCGCCATGCCCGCGAATTGCTGGAAAAGGTCCGCCTGTCCCAGAAGGTCGACGCCTATCCCGGCCAGCTTTCCGGCGGCCAGCAGCAGCGCGTGGCGATCGCCCGCGCGCTCGCCATGCGGCCGGAGCTGGTGCTGTTCGATGAAGTCACCTCGGCACTCGATCCCGAAACGGTTGGGGAAGTGCTCGCCGTCATCCGCGACCTCGTCAACGACGGCATGACGAGCATTCTCGTTACCCACGAAATGCGCTTTGCCGAAGAAATCAGCGACAAAATCGTCTTCACCGAAAACGGCCTGATCGTCGATCAGGGCACGCCGGAGCACATATTCTACAAGTCGACCAATCCGCGCATCAACGCCTTCGTCAAGGGCCTCGGCGGACAGGGCGCGCGCGTGAATGACGGCGAAGGGATCTGATACCATGGTCGCGGAGGAAAAACTCACACTTCGTCTTGCCGGAGCCATTGCCGCTTCCGATCCGCTACACGATGAAGAGGCGGTCACCATTGCCCGCACGGCACTGATCGATTTCTTTGCCTGCGTGCTGGGCGGCGCTGCCGACAGGAGCACGAAAATCCTGATCGACACCTTCACGTCAGGCACGCAAGGCGCAGCCGGCATCGTCGGCCACGATCTGCGTACGGATGCCTTCACCGCCGCCCTTATCAACGGCCATGCCGGTCACGTGCTTGATTACGACGATGTCCATGGCAGTGTGCGCGGCCACCCCACCGTCGCCATTGTTCCAGCCCTGCTGGCTGTTGCGGTCGAGGAAGGCTCGACGGCAGATGCATTCATCGCCGCCTATATCGTCGGGCTGGAAACCATGGCCCGCATTGGCCTGTCGCTCGGCACCAGACATTACGAAAATGGTTTCCACGCCACCGCCACACTTGGCCCCATGGGTGCCGCGGCGGCGATCGCCCATCTGCTGAAATTCGATCCGCAGACAACGGCCGTGGCGCTCGGCCTCGCCGCCACGCAATCGGCCGGGCTTCGCCTGCAATTCGGTTATGACGCCAAGCCGCTCCATGCGGGGCTCGCCACGCGTGCCGGCCTCACCGCAGCACGGCTGGCACGATCCGGCTTTCAGGGCGCGCCGGATTTTATGGAAAATTCCATCGGCTTTTATTCGGCCTTCGCCTTCGGCGCCGAGCAGCCGAAGCGTGTTCTCTCCGGCTGGGGCGCACCCTGGCAGATCGTCTCGCCGGGCCTGACTCTCAAGGCCTTCCCGTGTTGTACCGCGGCACACCCCGTCGCCGTGGGCGCGCTGGCGCTGCGCAGCACCCATGATCTGCAGCCGGAAGAAATCGAGGCAGTCACCATCACCTTCCCACCCGGCGGCGATGCCGCGCTTGTCGGCCCTGCCACGCCCGCAACCGGCATAGACGCGCGCTTCAGCCCCGAATATGTCTTCGCTGCGGCGCTGACGGACGGGTCACTGGGGATTAGCCATTTCGACGAACGCCCGGCACGCGCCGACCTGCTCGGCCTTTCTGCGAAAGTCTCGCGCCGGTATGACGAGACCGCTCGCCGCCTGTCGCCAGACCCAACCACCCGTTTCGTGGTGATAGATGTCACGAAGAAGGATGGTACGGTCCTATCGCGCCGCGTCGACGGGCTTCCCGGCATTGATGACCCGGCCGAAAAATTTGCCGACGTGACCGGCGGCAGTGAAAAATTCGCCGGTATCCCGGCCTTGGTGCGGTCCATGAAAACCGCAGCCGACCTCAGGAAGCTCGAAATGCTTCTGGTATCGCCAATATAACTCGACTGACATGAAGGCATGATCCCCATGACCACGACCCGCAAAAGACAGATGCATCTCGGCCTTTTCCTGCAGGGTGCCGGACACCACGTTTCCGGCTGGCGTCACCCCGATGCGGAGGCCGGCAGCGAAAACCTCGATCTGCTCACCCGCGTAACGAAAATGGCCGAAGCGGCGAAATTCGACATGGTTTTCCTGGCTGACGGCCTGACCAGCGGCGTCGACGCCCATCCTTCGATGATCGCACGTTTCGAGCCGTTGACCCTGCTTGCCGCGCTGGCAATGGTGACGGAGAAGATCGGGCTGGCCGCAACCGCCTCCACCACCTATGGCGAGCCCTATCACACCGCTCGCGCCTTCGCCTCCATAGACCATTTAAGCCATGGTCGAGCGGCCTGGAACATTGTCACCACCTCCTACGCAAGAACGGCAGCAAATTTCTCCAAGGACCACCCGGAGCATGACGAGCGTTATGCGGTGGCGGAAGAATATGTGAACGTCGTTCGCGGCCTTTGGGACAGCTGGGATGACGACGCCTTCATCAAGGACAAGCAGGCGGGCCGCTACGTCGATCCCGAGAAAGTCCATGTTCTCAACCACGAAGGCAAATATTTCACCGTCAAGGGACCGCTCAACATTCCGCGCTCGCCGCAGGGCCATCCGGTTCTCATCCAGGCCGGTTCCTCCGGGCCGGGTCAGGATCTCGCCGCACGCACCGCCGATATCGTCTTCACCGCCCAACAGGCGATTTCCGAAGCGCAGGCTTTCTACTCGAGCCTCAAGGCGCGCGTCGAGAAGTTCGGCCGCGATCCCGCCAGCGTTGCCGTGATGCCCGGCTTCATGCCGATCATCGGCAGGAGTTTCGGGGAGGCGAGTGAAAAGCTGAAGGAACTGAACCGCTGGACGGACATCAAGAGCGCGATGCCGCTGCTCGAAGAGCGCATCGGCCACAGCCTGGCCGACTATGATCTCGACGGGCCGCTGCCCGAACTTCCCATCTCCGACCAGTTGCGCAGCCGCGCAGAGTTGCTGACCGAGCTGGCACGGCGCGAAAAGCTCACGATCCGAGAACTGGCGTTGCGCGTCGCGGCCGGCCGTGGCCACCATATCGTCATGGGAACGGCGAGCGATGTTGCCGACAGGATGCAGCAATGGTTCGAGAACGGCGCAGCCGATGGCTTCAACGTCATGCCACCGTTCTTCCCCGGCGGGCTGGAGGAGTTTAATCGCGAGGTGGTACCGCTCTTGCAGGAACGCGGCCTGTTCCGCCGGGAATATGAGGGCTCCACATTGCGCGACCACCTCGGCATCACGCGCCCGGCCTTGCGGGGATAACCGCGCGCAGATGCCCTATCAAAGGCATCCGCCTCAATTGATGATTAGCAATAAGCGGGGCCGGCGAAAGCCGGCTCCCTTCATGCTGCGGCGCGCCCGACTTCCTGATCTTGCCGAGCGGCTGTCGAAAAATCAGACCGTATAGAGGCGCCATCCTCACGCTGAACCGTGCGGCGATTCAGTTTGAACAGGCTGACAAGCTGGGCCAATGCATCCGCACCCTGCGCGAGCGTGGTGCTGATTACGGTGGTGCGTGCGCTCATGGCGGCGTTTTCCTGCGTCATCCGGTCCAGCCGGTTGACCGCCTTGTTGATCTCACTGATGCCGACGGCCTGCTCGTCCGCTGCCTTGGCGATCATGTCAACGTTGCCGTCAATATGTCTGACCAGCGCGTCGATCTGCTTCAGCGCTTCGCCCGTTTCACCGACGAGCCTGACCCCTTCGAGGACCTCGCTGCCGGAATTGTTGATCAGCGCCTTGATTTCCTTGGCGGCACCAGCGGAACGCTGTGCAAGTTCGCGCACCTCCTGCGCCACCACGGCAAAGCCCTTGCCGGCTTCACCCGCGCGGGCGGCTTCCACACCCGCATTCAGCGCCAGAAGGTTGGTCTGGAAGGCGATCTCATCGATAACACCAATGATCTGACTGATTTCCCGCGATGCTGTCTCGATGCGCTGCATGGCATTGACCGTGCGCTCAACAACCTCGGTCGAGGCCGCGGTGGATGTGCGTGCACTCTGAACCAGCTTGCGTGTCTCTTTCATGTTTTCCGTGGATGAACGAACCGTCGCCGTGATTTCCTCCAGTGCCGCAGAGGTTTCTTCGAGCGCTACGGCCTGCTCGCGCGAACGTTCGGCCAGATTGACGGAAGCCTCGCTGACTTCCTGGCTGCTGCGGGTGAGATCGCCCGTCTGGCCGAGAACATTCTCCAGCGTCTTCTGGAATTCGGCGATGGACTTGTTGAAATCGCGCCGCAGGCTCTCAAATTCACCCACGAACGGTTTGTCCAGCGTGACGCGGATGTTGCATTGGGAGAGCCGCTCAAGCGCCGCGCCAAGCTCCTCCACGGCATACATGCGGTCCGTCACGTCAAAGGCAAACTTCGCCACCTTCAAGACACGGCCCTGCTCATCCAGTATCGGATTATAGGAGGCCTGGATGAAAACGCGTTTGCCGTCCTTTCCGAGCCGCATGAACTGCCCGGCAGAGAAACGGCCGCTCCTTAGCTCCTGCCAGAAATCGCGATATTCCTGGGACTGGGCATAAGCTGGCTCACAGAACATCGAATGATGCTTGCCTACAATTTCCTGCGCCGTGTAACCAAGCGCCGCTAGGAAATTCTCGTTGGCGCTGAGGATCTTCCCATCTGGTGTAAATTCGATCAGGGCCTGCGCGCGGGAGAGAGCGGCCAGCTTGCCGTCATCTTCCATGCTCTTGCGCTTGATCGCGGTAATATCGGTTGCAACCTTGACGATCTTGTAAGGTTTACCAAAACGAAAGACGGGATTATAGGAAGCTTCGATCCAGATTTCGTCGCCGTTTTTTGCCCGGCGCCGATATTGCCCCTGATCATATTCGCCGCGCGAGAGTTTCGCCCAGAACGCCTTGTATTCCGCATTGGCAGCCTCTTCGGGAGCGACAAACATGCTGTGGTGCCGTCCGATGATTTCGGACTGCTGATAACCCACCGCTTTGCAGAAATTGTCGTTCGCCTTCAGAATTTTCCCGGTCAGATCGAATTCGATGATGGCCTGCGAACGGTTCAGGGCGTCAAGTACCGCAGATGCATCCAGACCGAGCTTGGAAAAGTGAGACATGCCTTTAAAACCCCCAAATTAACCGCTGCGCAGACCCAATGCCCCTCCCAATGAGAAGGAATGAACATGGATGGGCCTGACTGCACGCGAAACTAGCCAGACACTGTTAAATAGCGATTAATAATGGCTCATAACTATCTAAGCCGCGACCTAGCCGATGGGCAAAACGCACTGATGTGCATGGCGGCCTCCCCCACCGCGGAACCGCTTATTTGCCACAGTGCTGATATTTCTATCGCCGCAGCGTGATGCGACCTTTCATACCCTCTGCATTCATTGTTATGGCGGGCTTGAGAGATTTGTATTGCAGGAGCGCCGATGACCAAAACCCTGAAATGCGACGTGCTGGTGGTCGGCACCGGCATTATCGGTTCCATGGCAGCGCTTTATCTGCAGAATGCCGGGCGTGACGTCGTGCTTCTTGAGCGTGGCGACATCTCCCGCGGTGCGAGTTCCGGTAATGCCGGCATATTGGCCTTTCCGGAAATCATCCCCATTCCCGCGCCCGGTATCATGAAAAAAGCCCCGCGCTGGCTTTTTGATCCGCTCGGACCGCTCAGCGTGCCGCCGGCCTATGCACCAAAGATCGCCCCATGGCTCTGGCGTTTCTGGCGCGCCAGCGCCGAACGCAATTTCCGCCATGGGCTGAAATCACTCACGGAAATCAACCGGCTGGCGGCCATCGAAATGGCCCACATCGCTGCCATGCCCGAGCTCTCGCCCTTCATTTCAAAAACCGGCACGCTTGATATTTATGATAGCGAGGCGAGCCTCAACGCCGCCCGTAGGGATTGGGACGAAAAGGAAAAAGCCGGCTTCGCATTCCAGCGCGTTGACCGCAACGAAATCGAAGAGCTGCAGCCGGGCCTGGCGCCGCAGTTCCGCCATGCGGTGTTTTCGGCGGATGGCCTGCAGGTCTCCGATCCCTATGATTTCACCCGCGCCATATTTGATCTTGTGATCTCACGAGGAGCCAGCCTCCGCAAAGGCGAAGCTCAGCGTATCGACGCAGTGGGCGAAAGTACGATCGTCACGCTGGAGAACGGCGACAAGATCGACGCCGACAAAGTGGTGATCGCCTGTGGAGCATGGTCCAAAAAACTTGCGGCGACGCTTGGCAACATCGTGCCGCTGGAAACGGAACGAGGATACAACACGACCCTGCCTGTCGGTGCTTTCAACCTGACACGCCAGCTTTATTTCAACGACCACGGCTTCGTCGTGACCCTCTTGTCGACTGGCATCCGCGTCGGCGGCGCCGTCGAACTCGGCGGACTGGAACTGAAGCCGAACTTCCGCCGCGCGGAAGCCATGTTGAAAAAAGCGGAACGTTTCCTTCCCGGCCTCAAACTGGAAGGCGGACGGCAATGGATGGGGTTCCGCCCCTCCATGCCGGACTGTCTTCCCGTCATTGGCACCGCGCGGGCGACACCCTCCGTTATCTACGCCTTCGGCCACGGTCATCTGGGGTTGACCCAGTCGGCAGCCACAGCCCGGCTGGTGACGCAGATGGCAAACGGCGACGAAACGTCGATCTCGGTCGATCCCTTCCGCCCGGGACGTTTTTCCTGAAATGGGGTAGCACTGGCAACACCAGGGCCCGGCCTCGCCAGCAATACGGGTTATTTCACCGTCTGCGTGGAATCGTCAGGGAATTCCACCGTCGCGAAGGACGGGTAGACCTTTCGCAGGATGGTCACCTGCTGCTGATCGCTCACCCGGAGCAAATACCAGTCCGAACCGTCGATCAGCGCCAGCGTGTGGGACTTCGCCTCTATGGTCTGGCCGCCGGTTTCCATCACGGTTTTTGTCGGAATGAGCGCATAGGGCGTGCCATCCGGCGTCTCAGTCAGGCTGATCGCCCGCGCGTCCATGGTGAATTCGGTTATCTTGACCGCCGCGAGCGCCATCTGCATCTGCGCCGTCAAGGCACTCCGCAACTGCTCCATGGTGACACCCGCGTCACTGGCGATGAACTCGAAGATTTTCGGTGGCACAGTCTTGCCGACCGTTTCGAAATCCTGCGCATTCAGGGCGGTGCTGAAACGCTCGATCTGGGCACGCAGCCTCTCCTGCTCGGCAGGAGAGAGATCACGCGCGGAGACGGGACATGCAACCGCAATCAACAGAAGCAGACAGGATAAAAGGCGTTTCATGCCCGGCCTTCCCGGTTGTGCGGCAGAACCCTTACCCGTAAGGGTAACAGCGCGCAAACGGTTCGATCAGCGCAGCAGAACGAAACCGGCCGCCGACAGAACGAGAAAGACAACGAGACCGCCGAGGAAGCCCGCGGATGTGAAAAAACCGGCAACCATGGCCAGCATCAGCACGCACAGCATCATCGTGCCGTATTTGGTCAAGGCCAGAAAACCGTTATAGGTCTTTTCGTGTTCGGCGTAGTTCATTTCAGCGCCAAGTTCGACCGGACCTGTATGGTGTTCGCTCATTCCACTTCCCCTTTGCTCCATCCGTCATTCCCGTCCCGCGGGGAAATCTGCCCCGCGGACGATCACGGGCCATGCCGGATTCTCCGGTGCCAGAGGTAACATAAAGTGGTCGAAAAGCGCAATGCGTTCCGCACGAAAGTGTCACGCCGCCATCCGTCGGACCGGCTCTCAAGGACAATACTTGCCTTCCGGCAACATTCTTTCGTTAATAGTTGAAAAGGGCCACCGTTCTTGCTCTTTGCGTGCGGTTTCGGTTGCTTTTCGAACCGCCTACCCATACACGGATTCTGTGGGGAGGAACTCCGGAACCGATGAGTGCGGACGCGCGTGGAGGCGCGGCCGTTGCAGGGGTATCGGGCTTTGCTCTCCGCCATAAACCCGCAAAGGGCCCGGCAAGGGAAGAGGGGAAAGTCATGAAATCGCTTTTAAAAATAAGTGCGTTGATAGATTCTGCGAGCGAGGCACTGGGCAAGGTCGCCGGTTATCTCGTGCTCATCTGCTGCCTCGTCAGCGCCGGTAACGCGATGGTCCGTTACGCCTTGAACTACAGCTCCAACGGCTGGCTCGAAATCCAGTGGTACATGTTCGCCTTCATCGTGCTGATCGGCGCTTCCTATACGCTGCGCATGAACGAGCATGTTCGGGTCGACATCATCTATGGTGCGATTTCGCCACGCAGCCGCATCTGGGTGGATATTATCGGCATTGTGCTGTTCCTGCTGCCCGGCTGCCTTTATCTAGCCTGGCTGTCCTGGCCCATGTTCACGCTGTCCTGGAATCAGGGCGAAATGTCTTCCAATGCCGGCGGCCTGATCCGCTGGCCCGTGAAACTCATCATCTTCGCCGGTTTCGCCCTTCTGGTTCTTCAGGGGTTTTCCGAACTCATCAAGCGCATAGGCGCCCTCAACGGGCTTTATGCGCTCGATACGAAGTACGAAAAACCCCTGCAATGATCGCGCCGATCTGAACCTTCAGGATATTCCCATGTTTGAATACGGTATTCTTCCGCCACTGATGTTCATCGGCATGATTATCTTCATGCTTTACGGATTTCCGGTGGCTTTCTCGCTTGCCACGGTCGGCCTCGTTTTTGGCGTCATCGGCATCTTCACCGAGCATTTTTCACCGGCTTTTCTTCAGGCCCTGCCCCTGCGCATCTTCGGCATCGTTTCGAACGACCTTCTGCTGGCCATTCCCTTCTTCACCTTCATGGGCGCTATTCTGGAGCGTTGCGGCCTTGCGGAAGACCTGCTCGAAGGAACGGGGAAGCTTTTCGGCGCTATACCGGGCGGACTTGCCTATGCCGTCATCATTGTCGGCGCGATCCTGGGCGCGATCACCGGCACGGTTGCGGCCTCGGTCATCACCATGGGCGTCATCTCGCTGCCCATCATGCTGAAATACGGCTATAATCCGCGACTTGCCACCGGCGTCATCGCCGCCTCGGGCACGATCACACAGGTCATTCCGCCCTCGCTGGTGCTGATCGTCCTTGCCGACCAGCTCGGTAAATCCGTGGGCGACATGTATCTCGGCGCGATCGGTCCGTCGATCCTGCAGGTGGCGATCTTCATGCTCTTCATCCTGCTGATGTCGATCGTGCGGCCCAAGGACCTTCCGGCTTTGCCGCCGGAGGCACGCGGTGAGCTTAACCGGGCGCTGGTGTTGCGTGTGCTGGCGGGCATGATCCCCTCCATCGTGCTCATCTTCCTCGTGCTCGGCACCATCTTTCTCGGCCTCGCAACACCGACGGAAGCCGGAGCGCTCGGCGTTGTCGGCGCGATGGCGCTGGCGGCGGCACATCGGCGGCTCAGCTGGGACCTCGTCAAGCAGGGAATGCATTCCACCATGCACATCACGTCGATGGTGGTGTTCATCCTGGTCGGCGCGACCTGCTTTTCGCTCGTTTTCCAAGGCATGGATGGTTCGCTTTGGATCGAGCACATGTTGTCGGGCATTCCGGGCGGTCCTATCGGCTTCCTGATCTTCGTCAACATCTTCATCTTCTTCCTCGCCTTCTTCCTCGATTTCTTCGAAATCGCCTTCATCGTCATTCCAATGCTGGCGCCGATAGCCCAGTCGCTCGGCATTGACCTCATCTGGTTCGGCGTGCTGATCTGCATCAACATGCAGACAAGCTTCATGCACCCGCCCTTCGGATTTGCATTGTTCTACCTGCGTTCCATCGCGCCGCGCACCGTCAAGACATCGGATATCTACATGGGCGCCATTCCCTGGCTCGGCATGCAGCTCATCCTCGTCGCCATCGTGATATTCTGGCCGGAATCCGTCACCTACTGGATAGACAAGGCTCCCGACGTCGATCTGAATTCCATCAAGATCGAGGTGCCCGCCTTCGGTAATCAGGGTGGCAACACCATGCCCAATTTCGGCTTGCCAGGAGGCCAGCCAGGAGGAATGCCGGGCATGCCAAATCTGAGCGAGCCGCCGAAGATCGGGCCTTGACAGGCATCCTGTAAGGGAGCGGAAACGCCTGTGATTGCGAAGACGAGGCACGCCCCCGCCTTCCGTTCATTCTCTTTAGAAACGGACCCGGGCAGTCACTATACTGCCTGTCCGGTTCTTCTTGATGACGAATGCAACGCTCAGCATTTTCCACATCGCGTCACGTCCACAATTGAGACCAATGGTCGGGGCTGGGGGCGCCGATCTCAGCCGGCACTCCGGCTGGTCGCCCATCCTGCGATTGTGCTCCGAAGGACCCGATCATAAACCATCCTTTGTTGTCGAATGCATGAGGGTACGCGCGCAACAAAAACCCCGGAGACCGAAATCTCCGAGGCCTTTGCCCGGTCCGCCGCCGTTACTGAATAATCAGAGCTTGCCGTTACGCTGCTGGATCATCATGAAAGTATCGAAGGTGTATTCCGCCAGCTGCATCCACAGATAGCCTTCGCGCTTGAAGGCGACCTGGTCCTCGTAAATCTTCTTGAAGTCCGGATTGGAAGCCGAAATATTGGCGTATACCTCAAGGGCCGCCTTATAGCACGCTTCCAGAATTTCCTGGCTGAAGGGTCTGAGTACCGCGCCTTCAGAAACGAGCTGCTTGATGGCAATCGGGTTTTTGGCGTCGTATTTCGCCATCATGCTGGTATTGGCGAAGGCGCAGGCGTCCTGCAGCGCCGTCTGGTAGTTCTTGGGCAGGCTGTTCCACTTGTCCAGATTGACAAAGGAATGAATGACCGGGCCGCCTTCCCAGAAGGCCGGATAATAATAGTACTTTGCGACCTTCTGGAAGCCGAGCTTGTGGTCGTCATAAGGGCCGACCCACTCGGCGGCGTCGATGGTGCCCTTTTCCAGCGCCGGATAGATATCACCGCCGGCGATCTGCTGCGGCACGACACCAAGCTTTTCAACCACTTTGCCGGCAAGGCCGGCAATGCGCATCTTGACGCCTTTGAAATCGTCAACCGTGTTGATCTCCTTACGGAACCAGCCTCCCATCTGCGCGCCGGTATTGCCCGAAATCATGCCGTAGAGGTTATGTTTGGCGTAGAATTCATTGAGCAGTTTGTTGCCGTTGCCTTCATAGAACCACGAATTGGTCAGGCGGGCATTCAGGCCAAAGGGTATCGCCGTCCCGATCGCGAAGGTCGGATCCTTGCCGACATAATAATAGGAGCAGGTATGGCACATTTCCACAGTGCCTGACGATACGGCATCGGCCGCCTGCAATCCGGGAACGATTTCCCCGGCGGCAAAGGGCTGGATGGTAAAATTGCCGTCGGTGGCGGCAGCGACGTGCTTCGCAATATCCTCGGCACCGCCATAGATCGTATCAAGCGATTTCGGAAATGACGACGTCAGGCGCCAGTTGATCTTGGTATTCTGCTGCGCAATGGCGGGCGCGGCAAGGGCTGCAGTGGCAGCTCCCGCGAGCGCACCTTTTTTCATAAAGGAACGGCGATCCATCTATATCCTCCCAGATATGAACGCTGCCTGCAGCTTTGAATTCCCCTCGTTGCTGTTCAGGCATTGTAGCGAAGTAAGCACGGTTATCGCCCGACTGACAAGCACCCGCACCAAGAATTAATCGCGGAAAAACGCCGTGTTTCCGGGAATTTTCTTCGCATTTTATATTCAACTGAAATATCTCGGCATCGCCTTATACTTTAGGCGCATGCCGGATCAGCAGGAGGCAAAGGCATGCTTGACTTGGTTCGCCGGCGGTCGCACATATTTCGAAGATTCGTTCCGGAGCCGCCATGCCAAAACCCATCATCGCCGTCCCCGCCGACATAAGGCATTTTACCGGAGCCGACTGGCACGCCGCGCAGAACCAGTATGTTTCCGCCGCCCTGAAAGTGGCTGGTGTCATGTCCTTCATCGTGCCGGCCTTTGAGGACGGAAACGACGTGGACGCCATTCTCGACCGGGTGGATGGCCTGCTCGTCTCCGGCTCCGCCACCAATGTGCACCCTTCCCTCTACGGAAAGGAGGCGCGGGAGAGCGACGGCCCGTTCGACCAGGCCCGCGACGCCACCAGCCTGCCGCTCATTCGCCGTGCGATCGAGCGTGGCATTCCGATGCTGGCCATCTGCCGAGGAATACAGGAACTGAATGTGGCGCTGGGCGGAACGCTGGCGTCCGAAATTCAGGAGCAGCCGGGCATATGGGACCACCGCAAGCCGGAACATGACGACCGCGACGTCGCCTTTGCCATCCGCCAGCCAGTGCATGTGCGCGAAGGCTCCTGCATTGCACAGCATCTCGGCATGTCGGGCGAAATCCAGATCAACTCGCTACACAGGCAGGCCATTGCCGAAACCGCGCCGCGCCTGCAGGTGGAGGCGACGGCCGCCGATGGTACAATAGAGGCGGTGTCTGTCATTGACGCAAAAGGATTTGCTGTCGGGGTGCAATGGCATCCGGAATACTGGGCCGAGACGGACGCGCCCTCCCGCGCCCTGTTCGAGGCCTTCGGCAAAGCCGTTCACGACTATCGAAACAGCAAAGCATGAGCCGCTGCTGATCCCCTCGCCGCATGAGGACACAAAAAAGGGGCAAGCCTGAAGGCCTGCCCCAAGGTCTGGGAGGAGGATTTAACGCTTGGCGCGCTTCTTCTGCCGGTAGACGTCAGCGACGACGGCCGCCACGATGATGAGACCTTTGACGATCTCCTGATAGTAGGCGTCCACTCGGAGGAAGGTGAAGCCCGATGTCATGACGCCGAGAATGATCGTACCGATTACCGTTCCGGTGATGCGGCCGGCGCCGCCGGATAGCGAGGTGCCGCCGATGACGGCCGCGGCGATGGCGTCAAGTTCATACATCACGCCCATGCCGGCCTGCGCGGTCTGAGCGCGGGCTGCGGTGACAACACCGGCGAGACCGGCGAGCATTCCGGCGATGGCATAGACCTTGATCAGGTGTGCCTCGATATTGATACCGGATACACGTGCGGCCTGCTCATTGGCACCGATGGCATATGTGAACTTGCCATAGCGGGTGTAACGCAGCGCGACGTGGAAAATGATTGCCACGAGCAGGAACACCACGACTGGCCAGATGCCTGTGCCAATGAAATTGAAACCGTCGGTCAGGCCGGAGATCGGCTGACCCTTCGTATACCACTTGGAAATGCCGCGCGCGGTCACCATCATGCCGAGAGTGGCAATGAAGGGCGGGATTTTCGTGCGGGCAATGAGCTGCCCATTGATGAAACCGGCCAACATGCCGGCGAGAATGCCGACAGCAAGCGGGATGATGAACGGCAGGTCGGTGAGCCCGGGATAAAGGGCCCGCGGCCAGGTTGAGGACTGCGCCATGCTAGCGGACAACATCGCCGTGAGGCCGACGACCGACCCCGAGGACAGATCGATGCCGCCGGTAATGATGACCTGTGTCACACCTACGGCTATGATGCCGATCACGGAGACCTGCAGGATCATGATGGTCAGTCGCTGCTGGTTCATCAGGAAGCTCTGGCCGATGAATATCCAGCCGAGAATCTCGTAAATCAGCGCTATGCCGATCAGAATGAAGAAAATATTGGCTTCCGGCGGTATGCGCCGGTGCGGTTTGCGTCCGGATTTGGCATCCAGCTCCGGAGTGGCGGCGGCGTTGCTATTCATATCTGTTCCTCCTCGAGAAATCCCGGCGCGCCTCACCGCGATGCGAGATCCATCACCTTAACCTGCGTGGCTTCACTTCTATCAAGGAAGCCGGTCACCCGACCTTCATGCATGACCATGATGCGGTCGCTCATTCCCAGAACCTCCGGCATTTCGGAGGAAATCATGATGACGGCGACGCCCTGGCGCGCCATCTCACAAACGAGCTTGTGAATTTCCGCCTTGGCGCCCACATCGATGCCGCGCGTCGGCTCATCGAGGATCAGAATGCGCGGCTTGGTCAGCATCCAGCGACCGATCAACACTTTCTGCTGGTTGCCGCCCGAAAGATTTTCGATGCGCTCGTAAAGATGCGGGGTTTTCACCCTCAGCTTGCGGCACATTTCCTCGCAGGCGTCCGACAACGCGTTTTCCTGCACGAAACCATTGGCGACATATTTGTCCTGCAGAACGGCGATCTGCATATTTTCCAGAATGTTCAGGATCAGCAGACATCCCGTGTCCTTGCGATCCTCGGTCAGAAACGCCATGCGATGACGAATGGCTTCCGTCGGGCTGGTGACTGAAACGGGTTTGCCATCGATGCTGATCGTCCCGGAAGACGCGGGCGTCACACCGAAGACTGTCTCTGCAACATTGGAACGACCGGAACCGACCAGGCCCGCGACGCCGAGAATTTCACCGGCGCGAACGTCGAAGGAAATATCGTGGAACACGCCATCAAGCGTCAGGTTTTTGACCGACAGCACAACGTTGCCGATAGGAACCTCTTCCTTCGGGAACATCTGCGTGATCTCGCGGCCCACCATCATGCGGATGATGTCGTCGCGCGTTACATCGGTAGAGGCATGCGTGCCGATATATTTACCGTCCCGGAAAACAGAGAACTCGTCGGCGATTTCGAACAGCTCGTTCATCTTGTGGGTGATGTAGACGATGCCGATACCGCGTTCCCTGAGATCGCGAATGATGCGGAAGAGATGCTCCACCTCGCGCTCCGTCAGCGCGGATGTCGGCTCATCCATAATGAGAACGTCGGAATCGTAGGAAACCGCCTTGGCGATCTCGACCATCTGACGGCTGGCGACGGAAAGCTCACCGACCCGCGTTTCCGGATCGAGATCGATACCGAGGCGATCCAGCAGGGCTTCGGTACGGCGGTACATCTCGCCATGGTCGATTAGGCCCAGCCGGTTCTTGGGTTCCCGCCTGATCCAGATGTTTTCCGCGACCGTCATGTAAGCCATCAGGTTCAATTCCTGATGGATCATGGCAATGCCGTTTTCCAACGCATCAAGCGGGGAATCGAGACGAATGTCGGCGCCTTTCAGGCGAATTTCGCCGCTGTCTGGCTGGTAGATGCCAGCCAGAATCTTCATCAGAGTCGATTTTCCAGCGCCGTTCTCGCCCATCAGCGCGTGCACGGTGCCGCGCTTTAGCTTGAACTGCACATCATCGAGCGCTACCACGCCGGGAAACTCCTTGCGTATGCCTTCGACGGCGAGAAGGTATTCCGCATTCGGCACGGCGCCGCTGGCGCGCACGGCGGCCATTGTCGATGGACTGACGACCATCTCATCCTCCACAATAGACAAAATTGACCGGAAACAGGCTTCGCCCAATGGCGCACCTTGCCTCCGGGGAGGCTTACAGCGCCATGTCCACCACAATATGCAGGGCGCTGCAACACTTTGAATTCACTGGAATTCAATCACGATCCGCTCATGCGCCGGAGCTTGTTCGGCGCCGTCGGGAACCGGCATCTGCCTCCAATATCAATCTGAACGGGCGCAGATGCCGGAAGGCGGCCATTAGTTCTTGGCCACGTAGTCCTTGACGTTTTCAGGCGTGACGAGCTGGAAGGGAATGTAAACCTTCTTCTCGACCTTCTCGCCCTTGACGAGCTGCAGCGCGGCATCAAGTGCGCCCTTGCCCTGGCCTGCCGCATCCTGGAAGACGGTGGCGTCGAGATCGCCCGCCTGCATGGCGGCGAGAGCATCCTGCGTGGCGTCCACACCGGCGACGACATAATCCTTCATGTCCTTGCCAGCGGCCTTCAGAGACTGAATGGCGCCGATCGCCATTTCGTCGTTATTGGCGATGACGGCGTTGAACTCGATGCCGCTCGACAGCCAGTTGGTCACGAGGTCGGAACCCTGCGTGCGCTGCCAGTTGGCGGTCTGCTCTTCAACCACGGAAATGCCTTTGCATTCGTCGGTTTTCAAGACATCCTTCGCAGACTGCGTGCGCATGCGCGCCGCCTGGTTCGAGAGCTCGCCCATCATGATGACGGCATTGCCCTTGCCACCGAGGAGGCGGCAAACCTCTTTCGCCTCAAGCGTACCAGCCACCGTTTCGTCGGAGGCGACGAAGGCCTGTCCGTCCGGCAGGCTGTCGACGTTCACCGGCTGGCGGTTGACGTAAACGAGCGGAATCTTGGCGTCGGCCGCGAGCTTGGACATGGCCGCCGTCGCATCCGTGTCCACAGGGTTGACGATGATTGCGTCGACCTTGGAAGCGATGAAGTTCTGGATCTGGCTCTGCTGCTTGGCGACGTCGTTCTGCGCATCCTCGACCTGCAGGGTGACGCCCTTCAGCTCCTTGGAATAATCCTGCATGCCATTGCGGAGCACGGTCAGGAAGTTGTCGTCAAACAGCGCCATCGAGACACCTACGGTTTCCGCATGTGCCGCAGTGCCGAGAAGCACAGACATAGCTGCGCCGATGATAAATTTCTTCATTGTTTTTCTCCTCCGTGGCGTCCGGCGCCGCCTCTCCCAGCCGGAGGCGAACCCGAAAGCCCGCCGCAACCTCCTCACATCAGAAAACGGAATAATGAAACCGATTTTCTGCCTGTTCGATATATTTATTCCATTTTTGGTTCGAACGTCAATGTTTTCTTCGCAGCCCCGCAGCGGAGTGGTGCACAAGGCTGTGATGATGGGAAATTGCGGAGAAAGCGCCTTCCGGATCGCATAGCCGTGGAAGATGCAGAGGCTCGCTCGGCCTCGTTCCCAACCGGGAGGCCGGGATCCATAAGCCGTTGAAATTATGGTTTGCGGCTCGAAATCGGGAAGAACTCGACTGAGATGGAAGATTTATTCCAAACCGGCATTCACCGGCTCTCCTTGGAGAAGGCCGGCGGCGCATCGGCTTTTATTCCGCTCGAAACAGCCAGGGGGTCTTCCATGCCACCTGTGGAAATACGGCGGCACGGGGCAGCGGCAAAAGTGGTGCGTAGCGCCTTACCGGTGGGAGCCCGGCATGACATCGGCGGGAATCGGGCAAACATATTTGCTGCCTTCCGTCTTTTCCTGCCATTCCTTCCTGGCACTGGCGAGCAGTTCCGGCGATGTCATCAGTGAAAGACCTGTCGCTGCAAGCGTTTTGGCGGCATGCACCATGGCCTTGTGGGCGGCAGGAGTTTTGCCTTGTGCCACCACTTGCCAGGTATGCGGATTGGTCCCGATCGCCCAGGCGGGTGTCCAGCATTGTGCCGTCGGTGTCACCCAGCTGACGTCACCGACATCGGTGGAGCCGGCCCGAAAATGCGAATGCCCCTCGAAATCCCGCAAGCCGAGATGCAGGGGCGTCGAGCCGTCGATCTTACGGTTGGAAAAGACATCGCCCTTTATCTGGTAGAGCCGGATGCTGCTTTTGATCGCCTCGTCGGTGAAAGTGTCCTGGATGCGTTTGGCAAAAGCGATATCCGCTTCGTCGAAAGCGACGGGGCCAAGCGCCACCATGTTTTCATGCATCGCCGTTTCCAGCGCGATGTTGGGCAGGAGATTGGTGGAGGCGGTATCAAAGACGATCTCCACCTCGGTCTCGGTCATCAGTGCCGCACCGCGCGCCACCTTGTCCACCCGCGCGGCGAGATCAAGCGCCTGACGCATTTCCGGAGCGCGGATCAGATAAAGGACTTCCGCCTTGGCCTGCACCACATTGGCCGCCTTGCCGCCAGTGTCAGTGATTGCATAATGTACCCGGCAATCCTGCGGCATGTGTTCGCGCAGGAAATTGACGCCGACATTCATGAGTTCGACGGCATCGAGCGCCGAGCGGCCGAGATGGGCTGCATTGGAAGCGTGGGCCGCAACACCCTTGAAACGGTAAAAATATTCCAGCACGGCCAGATTATTGGTCGAGCGTACCCCGTTGAACGGTGCCGGGTGCCAGGTCAGCGCAGCATCTACATCGTCAAAAAGGCCGGCACGCACCATGAAGGTCTTACCGGAACCGCCCTCCTCGCCGGGGCAGCCGTAATAACGCACGGTGCCGGGCATATTATTGGCCTTCAGATGCCGGGCGAGCGCAATAGCGGCCATCAATGAGCCGACGCCGAGCAGGTTATGGCCACAGCCATGGCCGGTGGCGCCCTCCTCTCGCGGCTGCACCTTCGCCACATCAGCCACCTGGCTCATGCCGGCCAGCGCATCGAATTCACCGAGGAAGGCGATAACGGGCTTGCCCCTGCCAAATTCGCCGATGAAGGCGGTTTCCATGCCCGCCACACCGCGCCGAACCGCAAAGCCATTTTCCTCAAGCGCGGCGGCCAGAATGCCGGCAGATTGCCGTTCTTCAAATTTGAGTTCGGCAAAATCCCAGATGCTGTCGCTCAAAGTGGTGAAATCACGCTTCATCGCCTCGATTTCGGCGGCAATCGACATCACGGCATCACGGTTCATGGCTTTTCCTCGCATTTCCGCCCTTTTCGGGCACGCGCAGGCGCTTCGGCAGAGGTACCGCCAAATTACCGCGCTTAATAATGGAAAGCCCGCGCCGGGGTCAGCCGCCGGCGCGGGCAAGGGTGGGTCAGTTGTCGACCGAGACCTCCCAGAGGCGAGCGTTCGACTGCCAGACAGGCTGGCCCTTCAGCTTCTTCGTCGCGCCCCAGACATCGACCATGTCGTAGAGGAAGATACCCGGCATTTCCTTCAGCATCAGCTCATGGAACTCATCGAAAATCTTCTGGCGTTTCGTCTGATCGGCCTCAACATAGGCGGCCTTCATCAGTTCGATCGCCTTAGGATCATCCCACATCAGGGAAGCGTTCTTGTCCTTGTTGCCGACATAAAAGGCATACATCAGCGCCGGGTCGAGGCGCGGAGCGACCGACTGCGAGATCACCTGATAATTGCCGGAGCGGCGGCGATCCACCTGGGTGGCATAGTCCAGCACCTCGATCTGCACGTTGAGGCCCGCCTGCTGCATCATCGCCTGCGCCATGACTGCGGCCGGGAAGCTCGGCACGTTGCCACGCTTGTTGGCGATGATCGAGATTGGTTCGCCCTTGTAACCGGCCGCCTCAAGCTCCTTCTTGGCGGCCTCGATGTCATAGGCCGGACGCTTCTTCTGGGTCTCACCATAATATACAGAATCTTGCGAAACCATCGAACCGTTGGCCTCGCCCGTGCCGTTGGATGCGGCGGCAACCAGTTCATCAAGATCGAGTGCCATCGCCATGGCGCGACGCACGCCGGGATTGCTCAGCACCTTGTCACGGGTCTGGATGTAGAACAGGTTCTTGCCGTTGTTGCGGGAAACGATGAGCTGCATCTTTTCGTTGGTCTTGAACTCCGGAATGAGATCGGGAGAAATCTCGGCCGTATCGAGCACGCCGGATTCAAGACCCGCCTTCACGGTCGAGGCATCGGGGATGACCATGAACTTGACGCCATCGGCCAGCGGCCGCTTGGAGCCGACCATGCCGTCAGGCTTGCTGTCATTTGCCGGCGAAACGTAGTCGGCAAACTTGGCGAGGCGGATATACTCGCCCTTCTTCCACTCGTCCCACTGAAAGGGCCCCGTGCCGATCGGCTTGACGAAACTGCCGTCGGAAGCAACCGATTCCGGTGAGATCATGCCCGTATAACCGCATTCCGGCCGTGACATGAGGCCCAGGAAAACGCCGGATGGTTTTTCCAGGGTGATCTCGACAGTGGAAGCCTCCGTGGCCTTGACGCCAGTGACGTGTGCTGCGCCGCCCTCGACGAAATCGTTGAGGCAGGCCCATTTGGTTTCCGGCTTCAGGTAACGCGTCCAGTTCCAGACGACATCCTCTGCGGTGAGCGGCTTGCCGTTGTGGAATTTCACGTCCTTGCGCAGCTTGAACGCATAGGTCAGGCCATCAGGGGCGACCTCGACGCTTTCTGCGAGAAGCGGCTTCACCTCACCGGCATTGTTATAGCCGACGAGACCCTCGACGATATGCAGGATGACCCCATCCGTATTGCCATCGCGGTTCACCCCCGGGTTGTTGCTGCGCAGATCCGAGCTCTGCGCAATGGTGATGTCGCGTGCTGCGGTTATGTTGGCCGTTACGAGCAGGGCAACGCCTGCGAGAAGAAGTTTTTTCACTGTTCTACCCTCTCTGTTGTCGTTGATTGTTATTGATGAAAGCCATCCCAGCACGCCTGCGCCAGCCGGCCGATCGTTTCGAGCGCGATGGTATATCCCGGCGTGCCGTCAGGCATGGTTTGCGGCACCTCATCGGTATAGGCGGTGATGATGAAGGACGGCGCGCCGTTTCTGTAGACGATACCGGCATCCATACGCCCACGCTTGCCGCGCCCACTCTTGCTGGCCACCACAGCCTCGAAGGGCAGGCGGGAGCGAATTCCATAACGCAAAATCTGGTTCTTCAGCGTCTGCATGGCCCATTCGCACAATTGCGGGCTGCATCCGAGCTTCGCCTGCGCTTGCCGCGAGGACTGGGCATCGAGAATGGTCTGCAACAGCAACACCTGGTCCGCCGCCGACGTCGTGGTGACGGTTTTAAGCGGATGGTCCGCCGCCAGAGCCAATGGCGGAATGAGAAAACGATGATGGGTGTTGGACATGCCGAGCGATTTGCAATAGCCGTCCACCTCTTCCAGCGTCAGCCTCTCCAGCACCATCTTGGTGCAGACATTATCGCTCAGCACCATCATGCCGGCGACGGCATCGCGTAGCGAAATCACGATACCCGGCGTCATGTAGCGGAACATGCCGCTCGCCACCTCTTCCGCCAGCCGCTTTTCGTAGATGACGGGCTGGTCGAGATCGATCCGACCTTCGCTGGCGGCCTTGAGCACGGCCATCATGATCGAAGTCTTGCGGGTGCTGCCCGATGGCGTCTCCTCGTTTTCTCCCCGCCCGATTTCTTCACCGGTCAGGAGATTGCGCACCATGAAGCGCGTCACGAAAGGCTGTGCATCACAGATCGCATTCAGTCGGGCAGCCACTGTCATTGTCATCTTCCTGTTAAACTTCATCTTCCAGACGCCATTTCAGTGTCACGCCGCCCTTTTCATTCTGGTCGAGGGCGGGAATGGCCGAGAGCAGCCGGCGCGTATAGGCCTCTCTAGGACTGTCGAAAATCGTGTCGCGGTCACCCTCTTCGATGATGCGCCCGTCCTGCATGACGACGACACGGTCGGCCACCTGCTCCACCACACCGAGATCATGGCTGATGAACAGGCAGGAAAAACCGTAACGTTTCTGCAGATCGGAAAAGAGATCGAGCACCTGCGCCCGTACCGTGACGTCGAGTGCCGAGACCGGTTCGTCGGCAATCAGGAACCGCGGACGGCGGGCAATGGCGCGGGCAATCGCCACGCGCTGGCGCTGGCCGCCGGAAAGCTCGTGCGGATAACGGGCGGCGTAGTCAGCGCCGAGCCCCACTTCCTCCAGTGTTTCCAGCGCCCGCTTGCGCTTGGCGGCCTGATCGAGGTCAGGCATGAGGCGCAATGCCTCCTCCACCAGCGCCTGAATGGTCATGCGCGGATCAAGCGAGGAATAGGGATCCTGAAACACCATCTGGCAATTCAGGCGATAATCCTTCCAGTCCTCGTTGCGCTCGCGGCCCTGAAAGCGGATATGCCCTTCGCTTTCCTTGACGAGTCCGGCAATGGTGCGGCCAAGCGTCGTTTTGCCGGAACCGGAACCACCGACGAGCGCCACGACCTCACCCTCATGAATATCGATGCTGACGCCATGCAGCGCCCGCTTCGGTTTGGCTTTTTTCAGCAGCGATTTGCGACCGGCATAATCCACAACGATATCGCGGGCCGAAACCATTGGCGCCTTGGAGGTGTCCATACGGCGCGGCTCGCCGCGGAACGGCAGGGAGGAAAGCAGCTTTTTCGTATAGGGGTGCTGCGGCGCGTCCAGCAGGTCCTCGGTACGGCCCTGCTCGACAATCGCGCCTTTTTCCATGACCACGATGCGGCTGGTATAACGCGCCACCATCGGCAGATCATGGCTGATGAGCAAAACGGCGGTGCCTTCCGCACGTGTCAGCTCCACCATCAGTTCCATGACATCGCGCTGGATGACAGCGTCAAGTGCCGTCGTCGGCTCGTCGGCAATCAGCAAAGCGGGTTTCAACAGCATGACCGAGGCCAGCATGATGCGCTGGCGCATACCGCCGGAAAACTCATGCGGATAGGCCGTCAACGCGCCTTGGGGATCGCGGATGCCGACCCGGCTCAGCATGTCGAGAATTCTCGCGCGGCGCTCTTCTCCCGACAGTTTCGTGTGAAGGATCAGCCCCTCTTCCAGCTGCCGGCCTATCGTCATTGATGGATTGAGGGAGGTCATTGGCTCCTGAAACACCACACCGATCTCTGCGCCGCGCAGACTTCGAAGCGCCTTCACCGGCAGAGACATCACATCCTGCCCCTTGTAGACGATCGACCCGCCGGTGACAGCGATGGCCGGTGGCAGAAGCGAGATGAGCGCGCGGGTGGCGAGCGTCTTACCCGAACCGCTTTCACCGACGATGCCGAAGATTTCGCCCGCGGCTATATCGAAGGAAACATCCTTGACCACCCGATGGCCGGTTCTGGCGACTTCGAGCGAAAGGCCCCGGACGGTGAGAAGTGTATTATCAGTCATTTGAGACCTCTCATGCGCGGGTCAAGCCTGTCGCGGAGGGCATCGCCCAAAAGATTGATGCCGAGCAGCGTCAGCGCGATGCAGAGACCGGGGAAAAGACCCAGCCACACGGCCTGCTGGATGAAGGGTCGGCCGGCGGCCAGCATATTGCCCCAGGTGGGGGCCGGCGGCGGCACACCAAGGCCAAGGAAGGAGAGCGCGCTTTCCGACAGAATGGCCCAGCCAAACATGGAAGTGGCAAGAACCGTGATCGGCGCGATGCAATTGGGCAGGATGTGGCGGAACATGGTGTAGATTTCACCATTGCCCATCACCAGCGACGCCTCGATGAATTCACGCTCACGCAGAGAAAGCACGGCACCGCGCACCACGCGGGCCATGGATGGCGTATAAGCGATACCTAGAGCGAAGATGATGCCATACTGGTTTGCGCCGAACACCGCGAGCAGGCCCAGCGCCAGCAGAATGCCGGGAAAGGCGAGAAGCGCATTGTTGATGGCCATGATGATGCCATCCACCCAGCCCCGCGCATAACCGCTGACAAGGCCGATCAGCGTGCCGCAGATCGTCGCGAAGCTGACCGTCAGGAAGCCGATCCAGACGCTGGCACGTGCGCCGACCATCAGGCGGCTCAAAACATCGCGCCCGAATTCATCGGTGCCGAGAAGATGGCTGGCGCTTGGACTGGCCAGACGCGAGGCGAAACCGAGCTTCATTGGATCATAAGGTGTCCAGAACAGGCCGGTTGCGGCGGTAATGAGCAGGAGGGCGATGAGAAAGCCGCCGATAAGCCCGTTGAGTGTGAACTTTTTCATTCGGCAACCACGCGCGGATCGAAGAGGGGATAGAGGAGGTCGACGAACAGGTTGACCAGAACATAGGAGAGCGAGACGAACAGCAGACAGCCTTGAATGACCGGATAGTCGCGGGCAAAAATACTGTCGACCATCAACCGCCCGAGGCCCGGAATGGTGAACACCGTTTCGATGACGGCGATGCCGCCGAGAAGATTACCAAGGATGAGGCCGATCATTGTCCAGGTCGGGCCAAAGGCATTCTTGAAGGCGTGCCGCCAGAGAACGGCGCTTTCCGAAAGGCCCTTGGCGCGGGCGTGGGTGATGTAATCAAGCCGCAGAACCTCCAGCGTCGAGGCGCGCGCCATGCGGATCAGAACACCCATTTCGTGGATTACCAGCGTCATGACGGGCAGGACGAGATAAAGCATGCCGCCGACGAGATTGTCGCTGATCGACACATATCCGAGCACCGGCAGCCAGCCGAGTTTCAGGCCGAAAAACAGAAGAAGCAGAAGGCCAAGCCAGAACGTGGGAATGGACAGAAGCAGCGTCGCCGTTCCGACCAGCGCGAGATCAGTCAGGCTGTTCTGTTTCCAGGCGGCGATCACGCCTGCCGGAACCGCAATCAGGCTGGCGAGAAGCACCGCGACCACGACGATCTCGGCGCTGACGAGAAAGCGCGAGACGACCAACGGCAGCACCGGCTCGTCATTGACGATGGAGCGACCGAAATCGCCCTGCACCACATTGCCGGCCCAGATGACGAACTGTTGCGGCATGGACTTGTCGAGGCCGAGCTCGGTCCTCATGGCTTCGATCTGTTCCGGTTGCGCCATGTCGCCCAGCATCAGGGCGGCCGGATCGCCGGGAATGAAGCGGATGAGCGCAAACACCGTGATCGACACGAATGCGATCGTCGGCAGCGCCATCAAAAGACGGCTCAGTATGAATCTTATCATCGGTTCCCCACGATTGATGGCAGGTAATGACAGCCCGCCTCTATCGGTTTCATTGCTGGCGACTATGACGGATTGAGAAATATCACGCAATATTATGCATAAACGTCATACATCTATGCAGAATGACGGCGCGGTCATCCTGATGAGGACAAGGACATCTTCCGCCCAAAATCCCGCTTCAGACGATCTTTTGCGAGAGCTGAATTTCCCGCTTCAAGGCATCGCTCAGCGCCTGCGCAGCGATGGAGAGCGGCGCTCCGGAGGCGCGGGCAAGACCGAACTCCTGCGTCGCCTGCGGGACGAACGGCCTCGCGACAACGGGCAGGTGCCGATAGAGGTTGGCATAAAAACTGCTGATGATCGTTACCCCTAACCCGTGCGCCACATAGGCGCAGGCGGAACTATTGGTGTGAGTCTCGATCTTCACCATCGGTTTGACGCCAGCCTTTTTGAACACCTGATCGAGCGCCATGCGATTTGGCCGCTGGCGGCCAATCAGGATGAGCGGAATGTTACGCAGGTCCTTCACGGTAATTTCGTCAAGCGCTGCCAGCGGATGATCCTCCCGGACCACGCACACACTGTTGCCGGTCGCGACACGCTCGACATCGATGCCCGGCCCGATCTCACCTTCCATCCGCAGGAAACCGAGATCAATCACCCGCTCGCCGACAAGCTTGTTGATGGCGGTCGTCGTCTCGAAAAAAGTCTCGATGCGAACGCCGGGAAAATCCCGGACATAGTCGATCAGCATGGCGGGAGCGAAATTTTCCCACATACTGCTAGGCAGCCCGATGCGCACGATTTCCGGACCAGCCGCACCATTCCGCAAATCTTCCGCATGACCGGACATGCGGTCGACCGCAAGCAGCACGTTTTCCGCATCCCGCGCAAGCAGCACCGCCTCCGGTGTCGGAATGAGCCGCCCTTTGTCGCGGGCAAACAGCGTCAGAGACAGGTCGGCCTCAAGCTGCGCCAGCAGCCGGCTGATGCCGGATTGGCTAAGCCCCATTGCCTTGGCCGTGGCGATGGTCGAGCCGGTGGAAAGAAGCGTGCGAAGAACTTCGAGCTGCTTGATGTTCATGAGGCCAGCACCATGGATGAAGAGACAAGCCGGTTTCGGTTCTGACGTTTTGCCGCCGATAACGCTTCATGTCACCGGTTTTTTATCCCGCACGCGGCAACTGCCTACAGTTCCACCGAATACACGGTGTCATGGGTGGCCACGCAAGCATCACCCGTGGAGGTAACCCAACCGCGGAACATGCCGGGGGTATTGTAGGGCGCTGCAATCCCGCCTTCGGCATCGATAGCCACAAGACCCGCGCCAATATCGTAGGGCGCCAGATCCTTATGGACGAGATTGCCAGCAGCAGTCTCCAGATCCTGACCGAGATAGGCGACGCGGGATGCGATCTCGTGACCGACGACGTAGCGGATGAAAAATTCGCCCTTGCCGGTGCCGGAAACCGCGCAGGCCCCATCCCGTGCATAGGTGCCTGCCCCGATCACCGGGCTGTCACCCACCCGGCCATCGGGCTTGTTGGTGTAGCCACCTGTCGAGGTGGCCGCGGCAAGATGGCCCGCCCCATCGAGCGCCACCGCACCCACGGTTCCGTGTTTCTCGTTTTCCGTCGCTTCTGTGCCAGCGGCGGCATGGCGCTTCATCGCCGCCAGTGCTTCACGGCGCTTTTGAGTCGTGAAATAGGATTGCGGCTCGGTCGCGAGCCCCTTTTCCTCCGCAAAGCGGTCGGCCGCCTCCCCCGTCAGATAGACGGCACGGTCATCCGCCATCAGTGCGCGGGCTGCTTTCACCGGATTGCGAATGGCGCGGGACGCGCTGATCGCGCCCGCTGCCAATGTGGCACCATCCATGATCGAGGCATCGAGTTCGTGGATGCCGTTCTCGTTCAGTGCGGCACCATGCCCTGCGTTAAAATGCGGGCTGTCCTCCATGACAACGACCGCCGCCTCGACCGCCTCAAGCGCGGTTCCGCCAGCCTTCAATACGCCATAACCGGCACGCAGCGCCGCTGCCAGATCATCGCGCGCAGCGGTCCACTCCTCTGAAGTCATGCTGTCTTCCGGCATAACGCCGCAACCACCGTGAATGGCCAGTGCGATCTTCGTCATGTTCTCTCCCCTCGTCGCCCCGCCAACCGCAGGGCCTCTTACCATCAATGAAAGGCGATATCGCCGATGACCCGCACGCGAACCCGCCGCGCGCAGCCAGGCAGATAGGCAATCGGGATATCTTCCACCTCGAGCGTCTTCAGGCTCGCTCGCTCCGCTCCAGAAGCAATCGCCGCGTTCTGCGCCTCGGTCTCTGCTTTCGCAAGGGCCTCCTCGCGACTCAGGCCGGAAAAGACCTGGTCAACCTCGCCGGAAACCTGCGCCATCGCCGCGCCCAGCGCATTGGCAACGCCGGCATTTTCCACACGCAGCACTTCCGACGCACCCGGAACCGTCTCGGGAATCAAAAACGCCCCGCCGCCGACGGCAACCAGCGGCACATCTTCCGCCGAGGTCTTCATCTGGTCGAAACTGTCGGCCACCATGTCACGGATGCGTTGGAGTGTGGCCTGCACGAAAGCCGGATCGAGGCCTTTGACACGGTCGCGGTCACCCATCTCGATCAGGCCCGCCGCTACGGCGATGTCCGATGTCGTGAGCGTCTCGCCGCCGAAAACACGGGCCTGCGTCAGGATGCGATAACCGACCGAGCGCGGACCGATCTTGCCCGTCTCAGGATCAACGATGGTGCCGCCGCCGAGTGCAATCGGCAGAAGATCGGGCATGCGGAAGAGCGTGCGCACCCCGCCAATATGAACGATATTGTTCGCTTCCCGCGGAAAACCGCCGACAAGGCAGCCGATATCGGAAGTCGTGCCGCCGACATCCACCACCATGGCATCGGTTAGCCCGGTGAGGAAGGCAGCACCCCGCATTGAGTTCGTCGGGCCGGAAGCGAAGCTGTGCACCGGGTTGGCAGCGGCGACATCCGCGAGCGCCACCGTGCCGTCATTCTGCGTCAGATAGAATGGCGCCTTCACACCTGCTTCGCGCAACGCATCCGAAAATGCCTGAACGGTTGTCCTGCCAAGGGTTTGCAGTGCCGCGTTCAGCAGGGCGACGTTTTCCCGCTCCAGAAGCCCGATGCGGCCAAGCGTATGGGAAAGCGTGATGCGTGCATCGGGAATGACCGAACGGACGATTTCCGCCGCCCGCACTTCGCATTCCGTTGTCAGCGGCGAGAAGGTTGCCGAAATTGCGATGGAAGTGATGCCCGCATCGCGGATTTTCATCGCAGCCTCCCGAATTTCATCGGGAATCATCGGCACCAGCGGGCTGCCGTCATATTCATGGCCACCATGGACCATGAAAATCAACGGATCGACAGCATCGTACAAATCTTTTGGCCAGTCGCACATGGGCGGCAGCGAAGAACCGGTCGGCAGAGCGATGCGGATGGCTGCAACCCGTTCCAGCCGGGCGCGCTCCACCACTGCATTGGTGAAATGGGTGGTGCCGATCATCACCGCGTCGATCGGTCGATCCGTCGCGCCGACATGGCCGGACACATGGGCGAGCGCTGCTTTTACGCCCGACAGGACATCCTGCGTGGTCGGAACCTTGATGGAGGCGACGATGGTGTCTCCATCGATCAGAACGGCATCCGTATTGGTGCCGCCAACGTCAATACCGATGCGTTTCATGGGAATACCGATCTGAAGTCAATGTCATAACCGAAGGCGCGCGGGCCGACGGCGGCGATGCCGGCAGGCGTCGTCAAAAGCTCGGGTGCCGGCAGGGCGACAACCGTCACGCGCTGGCCGTAACGCACCGTTTCCGTACCGATGGCGCCGCCGGAAACCGTATCGAGAAGGCAAAGCAGGTCCGGCGTCATGGCGACTGGCTGGCCATCGCGGAAGGCAACGGCCCACTCATTCTGGAATGCGAGCTCCATGCGCGAGCCACGGTCGGCATCAATGCCTTCAATGGTGGTGCTGCCGCGCAGGAAACCACCCGTGGTCTCGCGGGCCACATCCACCACCTTGCCGCGAAACAGCTGCTTGCCGCCTTCGTGGTCGAGAACCGCCTGAACGGGATCGTCATGGCGCGCACGCGCCTCCATCACCGCGCGCCCGAGTTCGGTCGCCTTGGTGACGGTATAATGAATGCCCCACTCCTTCACTTCCTTGCCGGTGCGCGGCGCCTTGCAGGTGGCGGCGGTGGAGCCCACTTCGGTGCAGACCTTACGCGAGATACGCTCCATCCATTTCCATGAGGCTGCCCGCGTTACGATCACCTCATTGTCGCGCACATCGACCAGCGACAGCGGAAACATCGGCAGGTTGCCGATGGCGAAGGATGTCATCTGCGCTTCGGGATAGGCACGTCCCATGGCGTCGGCATTGACGACCGGCCGGTCGAGGACGGCGGCAGCGAGGAAAGACGAGAGCGCGTTGGAGCCGCCGATCTCCACACTCATGATCGCCCGGAACGGCTTGCCGAGATAATCCTCCATGACCTCGACAGCGCGGGCAAGATGCACGGGGTCTCCCAGCCGTTCCTGACCGACAAGCGGGGCACCCATCTTGGAGACGACGGCAACCATGTCGTCATCGGCAAGCGCCATGGGATCCATGACCTTGACCCGTCGCCCCTCGGCATAGAGACGCCGCAGATTGAGCGTCGAGATATAGGGATTGCCGCCGCCCCCCGTTCCCAGAATCCAGGCACCGGTGGCCAGAGGTTCGATATCGTCTTCGGAAAATTCCTGGATCATGCGTCATCCTCGGGCATGCCGCAGCCTTTCCGGCCGCAGGCGATGCTCCTTCCCTTTGAAGTTCCAAGTCTGCCAACCCCGCCATCTGGGCGGGGTCGGTTTTCATAAGGTAAAGATCACTCGGCCTTGCAGTCCCAATGGAAGTTGGAGAAGTTCAGGTCCCAGCTCTGCATGGGGATGAACTCGTAACCCTGAAGGCACTTGTTCGCCGCATAACGGCGGTTCGGCGCAACCGCCCAGACGTCAGGCTGAAGATCAACGATCTTCGTCTGCAGCTCCTTGTAGGTAGCGTTCTGCTCGTTCACATCAGTGGTGGCGCGAACCTTGTCGATCAGCCCGTCGATTTCCGCGTTCTGCAGCCATTCCATCGACATCCAGGTACCGGATGCCTTGGAATGATACTGGTTGTAGAACATCGAATCCGGCGACGGGTAGGTTGGCGAGATGTTCACCTGCGTCGATGCCGGCGTTGTTTCGGGTTTGGAAGAAAGCTCGACGATGCGATTCCACGGCTCGGGCTTGATATCGAGCGTGATGCCGATCTGCTCGAGGCTGGACTGCAACAGCAGCGCCACTTCCGCCTCGAAGGCGAGCGACGCGACATAGCTGTTGACGAGCGTGATCTTCTGGCCGGCATATTTCGACTTCGCCAGCTCTTCCTTGGCTTTTTCCAGATCGTAGACGCCGGGCTGGATATCGCCATTATGCGCGTCCTTGAACGCGTCAGAGAGCGGTCCCTTCATATCGAAGCCCGGATAGATCACTTCCTGGATCGTCTTGTAGTCGGTCGCATAGGCGATGGCGCGACGAACGTGGACGTCGTCGGTCGGATAGACCTTGGTGTTGAGCTTGATGACGAAGCCGCCGGCGGTGCGGGTCTGGATCAGCTTGTAACCCTTCATCCGGCCGATGGATTCATAGGTGTCGTTGCCGAGCCCGTGCGAGGAAAGGCCGAGCTCGCCCTTTTCCGCCAACGCCTTGACGGTGGCGTCGTCGCTGGTCTGCACGAAGCGCACTTCATCGATCGGCTTGCCCTTGGTCCAGCCGAGGAAATAATCGGCATTGCGGGCGATGACCATGTCGGCGGAGCGGTTGTAGCTGATCAACTTGTAGGGGCCGGAACCGGCGGAATGTTCGCCGACATAAGCCTCACCCCATTTGTCTTCGGGCTTGGCATTGGCTTCGATCAGCGTCTTGTTCATTGCCATCATCAGCGGCGTCGCCGCCATGAAGGGCGAGAACTGGCGTTCGATCTTCATGACCAGCGTGGCATCGTCAGGCGCGGTAACGTTTTCGGGCTTCAGCACGCCGACGATGAGGTTCGACGGGCCCTTGTTGATGCCGAGCAGGCGCTGGATCGACCAGGCAAGATCGGCCGCCTTCACTGCCGTACCGTCCTGGAACTTCGCATCGTCGCGCAGGTGGAAGGTGTAGGTCAGGCCGTCCGCGGAAATCTCCCAGGATTTCGCCAGATGCGGCACGATTTCGCCCTTGGCGTTCACCGTGGTAAGTCCGTCATACATGTTCACGATGGCCATGTAGCCGGTGTAGTCAGTCACTTTCGCCGGGTCGAGCGAGCTGAATATCTGCATGGTGTTGACCGCGACCGACACCTTGTCTTCCGCAAGGGCCGCAGAAGAAAGGACCGGCAACGCGAGCGCCGTGCCGAGCGCCAGTGCGGCGAGACGGGAAGAAACTACAGGCATTTTCATTATCGTTCTCCTCTTTATTGCGGGTCATCGGGCCCGCTTATGGTTAGGCAGCCTTGCTGACCGGAACGGGCAGCGGTGAGAAAGGAATGTCCGGGTAACCGAAGGCCGCCGGCCCGACGACCTCAAGCGCGCGGGCGCTGCGCAGCAGGTCGTGACAGGGAATGGCGATGACGGCCACGCGCTGGCCATAGCGCAGCACTTCGGTGGTGATCGGATAACCGGTGTCGACATCGAGCAGGACGATCAGATCGGGAACCGTCACTTCCACCTTGCCGTCACGGGAAAACAGCAGGAATTCGTTCTGGATGGCGACGCCCGCCGTCTGGCCGGCGCAATCATCAAAGCCGGAGAGCGTAAGATCGCCGACGGCGAAACCGCCGCGAAGATGGCGCTTCAGATCGGTGATCTTGCCGTTGAAGATGCGCCGCCCGCCTTCGAGCGCGCAGACTGCAGCAATAGGGTCTTCCTGCTGCTTGCGGGCGCGGATCACTGCCTCACCGATGGCAATGGCCTTGGTGTAGGTTTTCGGAATGCCATACTGGTGCACGTAGTGCGCCTGCATCGGCGCGGTCGCCAGCATGGCGCCACCGCCCTGCGAGACGACGCAGGCGCGTGCCATACGCTCGTGCCAGACCTCGGAAACGGCATGGCTGAAGATGACGGCATTACCGTGCAGATCGCACATCACCGAGGGCGTGGAACTATGGCCATAGATGGAGAAGGTGGTCATCTGCATTTCCGGGAAAGCCCGGCCCATGCCATCGCAATCGAGGATCGGCAGGCCGCCCAGCGCCGCCGTCACCAGCGGGTTCATGGAATTGGAACCGCCGATTTCCTCGCAGACGATGGCGTCAACCGGCGTGCGGATCAGCTCTTCCATCGCCCGCAGGCAACGCAGGCCTTCGCGACCTTCTCGAATGCGCTCGACGCCGACGACAGGCGCGCCGATACCGCCGATGGACATGCAGAGCGCGTCCGGCTCGATGGCGTCGGTTGCGAGAATCTTCATCTCGTAGCCGGCCTTCATGGCCTCCAGCGCCAGAAGCTTGCCGAGATAGGGATTGCCGCCGCCGCCCGTGCCGAGAATGCCGGCGCCGATTTCCAATGCGTCCAGGTCCTCACGGGTCAGCGTCCGCAATGCCGCCTCGTCATATTTCAGCTTGCGTGTCTCAGCCATGATTGGCTCCCATTTCTCCAACAACTTTCACATGAATGCGGGTGGCGTTGCCGGGCAGGTAAGCCAGCGGCATATCCTCGCGCTCGATCACTTCGAGCGTCGCGGCAATCGCGCCGGCGGCAACCGCCTTTTCGCGGGCCTCCGCTTCTGCCTCCGCCAGTGCGCTCTCGCGCGTGCGTCCATCGACGAGTGAGAAGACCCGGTCGGTCTCACCGCTGATCTGCGCAATGGCCGCGCCAACGGCATTGGCCACCGCGAAATTCTCAGGCCGGATAACCTCAAGATCACCGATGCGATCCGGCATCAGGATGGAACCGCCGCCAACGGCGATAACCGGCACTGGTGACGATGAGATGCGGCTGCGCTCCACGCAGGCTTCAAGCATGTCGTTGATCTTGTTGACGGCCGCATCCACGAGCTTTTTGTCAAGGCTGGAAACCAGCTTTTTCTCGCCAACATCGGCCTTGCCGGAGGCAACCGCGATATCGGTCGCCGTCAGGGTCGAGCCACCGAAGCAGAGCGCCTCGCGGCGGACGCGGTAACCAACGGATTTCGGCCCGACAGTCAGGCCATGGTCGCCATTGACCACGAGGGAACCGCCGCCGAGACCGATGGAGAAAACGTCAGGCATGCGGAAATTGGTGCGCACGCCGCCAATATCCACCGTGGTCGAGGCCTGACGCGGGAAGCCGTGTGAAAGCGAGCCGACGTCCGACGTGGTGCCGCCGACATCCACGACCACGGCATCCTTGAGACCGGTGAGGAAGGCCGCACCACGCATGGAGTTCGTCGGACCGGAGGCGAAGGTGAGCACGGGGAAACCGCGCACCACATCAGCCGCCATCAGCGTACCGTCGTTCTGTGTGATATAGAACGGGCAGGTGATGCCCGCAGCCTTCAGCGCTTCGCCGAAAGCCGCAACCGTGCGGTCGGCAAGCGACAGCAGGCTGGCATTCATGATTGCCGCACTTTCGCGTGCAAGCAGGCCATGGCGGCCGATATCCTTGGACATCACCACCGGTAGACCCGGGCAGCGTTCCTGCAGGATTTCTTTCGCCCGAAGTTCCATCGCATCGTTGATGCCGCTGAAAACGCAGGTCACGGCGGCGGCCTTCAGGCCCTTGGCGCGAATATCGGCGGCGATGCGGACGATTTCGTCCTCATCGAGCGGCGAAATTTCGCGACCGTCGAATTCGTAACCGCCGCGCACCTGATAACCGTGGTTGCCGACGATTTCTTTCAGATCATCCGGCCAGTCGACCATGGGCGGCAGGCCGGCACCGGACGGCAGGCCGAGCCGGATGGCTGCAACCTCGTCCATATGCCGGCGCTCGATCACCGCATTGGTGAAATGCGTGGTGCCGATCATCACGGCACCGATGCGAGCCCTGTCTATGCCCGATGCCTCGATGACCTTTTCAAGGGCTTCGATGACGCCTGACGTCACATCCTCTGTCGTGGAGGCCTTCACCCCCGCCAGAACGGTCTTATCCTGCAACACAACGGCATCGGTATTTGTGCCGCCGACGTCAATTCCAACGCGATACACGTCAGGCTCCTCTTTCATCAATCGGTCGTTTTGACGAGGAAGCGCATGCGCTCTTCCTCGGTCACCGTGGGTTTGAGACGTTCTTCCTCGTCAGTGACGACGGGGATGGCCGCGATCAGGGCGCGGGTATAGGGATGGGCCGGTTCGGCAAAGACCGCCGACGTCACGCCCTCTTCGACAATCTCGCCCCGCAGCATGATGGCGATGCGCGAACAGAAATTGCGCATCAGCGACAGGTCGTGCGAGATCATCAGATAGGTCAGGCCAAGCTCCTCACGCAGCTGCAGCAGAAGGTCGATAACCGTCTTCTGCACGGACACATCGAGTGCGGCCGTTGGCTCATCGAGGATGAGAATTTTCGGCTCGGCCGCCAACGCCCGGGCAATCGCCACACGCTGCTTCTGGCCGCCGGACAGCTCATGCGGATATTTGCCGAGATAGGATTGCGGCAGCCGCACCAGCCCCATCAGTTCCTGCATGCGGTTTTCCCGCGCCTGCCGATCCATGCCGATGGATTTAAGCGGCAAGGCAAGCGTCTGTTTCACCGTGCGCTTCGGATTAAGCGAGGTGCCCGGGTTTTGATAGACGATCTGCGTCAATCGCTTGCCGCGCGCAGGCGCGGGAGCGTCAATGACAAGATTGCCGGAGGTCGGGCGCGAAAGGCCCATGATCATACGGGCGACGGAAGTTTTGCCGGAGCCGGATTCACCGGCCAGGCCGAATACCTCACCTTCCTTCAGCGTCAGATTCACATCCCGCACGGCGTGATAACCGTTGCGCCGACCATAAATCTTGTTCAGCCCTTCGATGGTGACGATGGGCGAACGCGTGCTCTGCGCCAGATCGGTGACGCGCGGGCCATAAAGCGGAGGCACGGCATCGAGAAGCGAGCGCGTATAATCCTTGGCAGGGCTATGGAGGATTTGCGTGCAGGGTCCGGTCTCGACGATATCGCCGTGATGCATGACCACGACCCGATCCGCCACCTTGCGTACGACGCCGAGATTGTGGGTGATCATCAAGAGCGCCATGTTTTCTTCGGCGACCAGCTGGTTGATGAGATTGAGGATTTCATCCTGCGTCGTCACATCAAGCGCCGTGCCCGGCTCGTCCGCGATCAGGAGCTTCGGCTGATGCAGCAGGGCAAGCCCGATCAACACGCGCTGGCGCATGCCGCCCGAAAGTTCGGACGGATAGGCGTTCATCACCCGCTCGGTGTCGGCAAGCTGCACCCGGCGCAGAACGGCAGCAATGCGGTTGCGACGCTCGGCCTTGGACGAGTTGATTCCATCGCGCTTGTCGGCGAAGCGCATGACATCATCGAGATGTGTGCCGATCTTGAAGACCGGATTGAAGGAGGAGAGCGGGTCCTGCATGATCAGTGAAAACGCGGTCCCCTTCAGGGCCTCACGCTCCCTGCGTGGCATGGACAGCACATCCCGGCCATCGATGACGACGGCACCTGATGTGATTGCGGCGTTTTTTGGCAAAGTGCCGATGATAGCCTTGGCCGTGACGGATTTGCCCGACCCGGTTTCGCCGATCAACGCCACGCGTTCGCCGGCGGCAACCGTGAAGGCGACATCGCGCAGCACCTGCCGGGTGCGGCCGTAATTGGTGAAAGTGACGTTGAGATTTTCGACCTTGAGAAGCGGTTCAGTCATGGTTTTAGCTTTCCACGTCGAACATGTCGCGCAGGCCGTCGCCCAGCAGATTGAAACCCAGCGTCACGTAAAGCACGGCCGCGCCGGGGCAGAGCACTTCCCACCAGAAATCCGGCATGAACTGGCGCCCGTCGGCGACCATCGATCCAAGGTCAGGCGTGGGCGGCTTGACGCCGAAACCCAGGAAGCTCAGCGTCGCGCCGAACAGAATGACGAAGGCGGCATCGAGCGTCGTCTTGACCGAAATGACCGAAACGCAGTTGGGCAGTATTTCGCGGAAGAGGATGTGTAACGGGCCTGCACCGGCAAGACGTGCCGCTTCGATATAGTCTTCCGAGGCGATAGATTTCGACACCGAATAGATCAGCCGCGCATGCCAGGTCCACCACAGCAGCGTGATCGCGATCATGGCATTCGTCAGCGTCGGTTCCAGGAGGTTGGAAACCGCAAGCGCCATGACGAGCGGCGGCATGGCCAGCATCACATTCGTCAGGCCGCTGATGAGTTTTTCCGTCCAGCCGCCGAAATAACCGGCGATCAGGCCGAGCACAGTTCCGACCGGAACCGAAATACCGAGCACGCCGATGACGAGAAGCAGCGAGACACGCAGCCCGAAGATGGTGCGGGAAAAGATATCGCGCCCGGCCTTGTCGGTGCCGAACCAGTGTTCCAGATCCGGCGGCATATGGCGGGCGCGGAAATCGACAACCGCGCCGATATGTTTCGGATAGGGCGTTAGCCATGGTGCGAAGACCGCCAGTATAAGCACCGACAGAAGGATCAGCGAGCCGACGACCGCCGCCGGATTGCGGCTGAAGCGATACCACATCATGTAACCGGCGCTTAAGCCTCGATCAGTGGGTTCGAGCATTTTCATATCGGCCATCAGCGAGCCTCCTTGCGGCGCAGGCGCGGGTCGATGATCGAGATCAGAACATCCACGATCAGGTTCGCAACGATGAAGAACAGACCGGCCACCAGCACCACGGCGGTCACGGCGTTGAGGTCTTTCTGCAGGATGGCGTTGAGCCCGTAGGAAGCAAAACCACCCCAGGCGAAGACCATCTCGATCACGAAGGCATTGCCGATCAGCGACGCGAATTCGAGACCCATGATCGTCAGCGGCGCGATGGAAGAGAGCTTCAGCAGGTAACGAAAGATGATGACCCGCTCCGGCACGCCGAAGCTTTGCAGGGTCAGCACATGGTCCTTGCGCTGGTTCTCGATCATAGAGGAGCGCGTGATGCGGGTGATCTGGCCGATGCCGGCCATGGAAAGCGCAAAAGCCGGAAGCGCGAGATGCTTCAACGCATCGAGCACGACGTCGAAACGTCCGGCCAGCATGCCGTCGACAAGGATGAAACCGGTGGGGCCACCCTGCCAGCCAAGCGAATGATCGAGCCTGCCGATGATCGGCCAGCCGGAGAGAAAGCGCGCTGCCAGCAATTGCAGCGTGATGGCGAAGAGAAAGCTTGGGATCGTGACCCCGGTAAGCGACAGGATGCGACCGATATGATCCAGCGGCCGGTCGCGATAATGGGCCGTGATAACGCCGAGCGGGATCGCGACGAGGAACATGAAGATGACCGAGACCAGCACCAGCTCGACGGTCGCAGGAACAGTCTGCGCCAGATCGGTTGTAACGGGGCGCTGCGAAACCAGCGAGAAGCCCAGATCACCATGCAATGCATTGCCGATATAATCGAGATATTGAACGGCGAGCGGCTTGTCGAGGCCCATCTGCCCGCGCAACGCATCCACCTGCTCCTGCGTTGCAGCCGGCCCCAGCGCCATGCGGGCGGGATCTCCCGGCACCACGCGGGCCAGCACGAAAATCATGATGGACAGGGCGATCATGACCAGCACGAAGGTGCCGAGCCTGTTCAAAATCGCGACCAGCGGATGTTGCTGCATCGGTGGAACGTTCCTTGTGCATCGGTTGCCTGAGCACAAGTTTTCACCACATGGCCATTCGAACAATCGCTGAAAGGTATAGTTTTTTAAAGAATGAGTATAGGTTTTTTGAAACTGATATCCTATCCCTTTCCCATGATGCTTCTGCCCCGGACCCACCTCTGCAATCGCATTGCCAGCGAAACCGCGGGCGTGGTGTTTCTGCGCGCACCGGCGGGTGCGGGAAAAAGCGTATTGCTGGAGACGCTGGCAAAGGAGCTCGGAGCTCAGATATGCCGCACGCACCAGCCGCAAAGCGATGACGCGGTCAATGGCAACCTGCTGTGGGACATTCCAGTTTTTGCAAGGGCGGTACGCATGCCGGCCCCCATTCTGGAATCGGTGCGTTTCGTCGTCATCGCCTGCCGGCCAGACCAGAGGATCAGCGGCATGGCGCGTCACATCCTGCATCACGGCTCGCTCACCATTGGACCGGAAGAACTCGCCTTACGGCCAGATGAGGCGGACGACCTTCCGCCCGGGCAACGACGGCTGGCGCTCGAGGATTACGCGGGATGGCCAGCCTTTCTTTCGCTGGCGCGCCTGCCGGATGACACGTTATGCGCCGACTATCTGCGCGAAAGCTATCTGCCCCATCTCACGCCCGCCCAGACCGTCGAGCTTTCCTTCTGGCTCGAAAACCCTTCCGCCGCCCCAGATGCTGACTGGGCCATGCTTCTTCCGCCCTTTCTGACGGGAAAACCCGACAATCACCGCACACTGATACGGCTCCTAACGATCGCGGCAAGAGAACGCCTCGCCACCCTGCAGGCCGGCAGCGCCGTGGTGGAGGTCGCCTCGGCCTTCGAAAAGGCAGGGCATTCGCTCGCAGCCATGGCGATGCTGCTCGATCGCGGTTACGAGACCCATGCCGCGCAAATCCTCGAACGCGCCCATGGGCGGGAACTCATCTACCGAAGCAGCGTCGACAGGTTTCGCGAAATCATCATGCGGTTTTCGCAGGATATGATCACCTCCAATGAAACCGTCCTTTTCGCGGTTACCCGCGCCTTGCTGAAACAGGGCGAATTGCAGCGCGTGCGCCATCTGCTCGGAAAAAGCCTCGGCTCGGATTACCTTGACCCGCTGAAGGTGCTAGCCCGCGGCTCGCGGTTTTCCTTCGCCGCCCGCACCTTCCGGCTGAACCTGATGATCGCCGAGGACCTGACGCCCAATGACGCAGTGATAACGCGGCTTGGCGAGTTCATGGCGGATTACCCCATGGACGATCACGGGAAATGGGCGGCCTATTACAATGCGCTGCTTGAGTTCGAAATCCGCCGTCGCAATTTCCGCGAGGCAGAGGCGGCCGCCGCCCGCGCGCTTATCTATCTGCGCAAGATGGGCGGACAGCCTCTGCTCGAATTCTTCATCCATCTGCACCAGATCGTGCTGCGGCTGATGAGCGGCGATGTGCTTCTGGCGCGCCGGGCGGCGCAGGAAGCGCGCGTACGTCTGGAACAGGTGCCGCATGATGCCGTGCAGGAGTTCCGGATGCTGCGACTGGCGGAAGCCTGCCTTGCCTATGAGGCTGGAAAACCGCGCGACCTGCTGCATTTCGTCGAACATGACTTCGATCATTTCGCCGCCGCCGAAATCTGGCCGAGTCTGATGCAGTTTGCACTGCATTACGCCTCGCAGGTGCTGATCGACCATTTTCCGATGACCGTTCGCCCGGGTTTTCTGGACGGACTCTGGATTCATCTGTCGGAGGGGTTGCAGTTTCATGCGATGATGGAGATCAGAACGGCCATCGCCTATCAGAACGCCAACCGTTGGGCAGATGCCGCAGCGACGCTTTCAGCAGTTCGCATGCCCATGGGCCGTAACTGGGTGGAGAGCGCCCACGAAGACCTCTCCCGCCTGACACGTCGTGATGAAATCGCCTATGTCATGGCCTGGCTGCGCGATGCGGTGCATCTGTTCACACCCCGCGCCTATCTCTCCCGGCAAATCGATGCGATGATCGCCAATCCAAAGGTCACCAATCGCGAGAAGGTCGCATTGAGAATCTGGCAGAGCTATGCCGCGCACCAGCGCCGTGACAACGCCGCCGCCCGCGCGCATATACTCACCGCGCTTGAATCGGCGACCCGCCTTGGCTGCAACGGTGTGCTGTCGGAAGAGCGCGTCTTCCTTTCGCCGCTTCTCAACAATCGCCGCATCCGCAGTTTCATCGAAACCTCATCCGATGTCCGCACCGCGCTGTCTATTTTCGCCGCCTCGGTGAACTCACCGCAGGCTCGGGCGCTGCATGGCGGCCTTTCTCAACGGGAAGCACAGATGCTGCAACTATTGGCCAGCGGCATGTCGAACAAGAAGATTGCTCAGACGCTCAACATCTCGGAAGTGACGGTGAAGTTTCACCTTGGCAACCTGTTCCGCAAGCTGGATTGCAAACGCCGCGCGGAGGCGATCCGCGCGGCGAAAGCACTGGGCTGGTTATGAGGCTCAGCGGTTATTCTTCTTGCGCCATTCGGCAAAGGCCGTCTGGTGCTCTTCCTTGGTGCAGGGGTAAAGGCCGATGATCGTCTGGCCGGCCTTGACCTGCTCTACCACGAAATCCTCATAGGCTGTCATTTCAACCGCTTCCGTCGCCACTTCATCGGCAATGCCGGCGGGGATGACGATGACGCAATCGGCGTCACCCACGATGATGTCGCCGGGAAACACCGGTGCATCGCCGCAGCCGATGGGGCCGTTGATCTCGATGGCCTCGTGTTTGGTCAGATTGGTGGGGCTCGAAGGGCGGGTGTGGTAGGCCGGAATGTCCAGTTCGGCAATGGTGGCCGCATCCCGGAAACCGCCATCGGAAACGATGCCCGCACCACCGCGAACCATCAGACGCGTCACCAGAATATCGCCGGCCGAGGCGGCAGAGGCGTCCTTGCGGCTGTCCATGACAAGCACGTGGCCCGGCGGGCAGGTTTCGATGGCAACACGCTGCGGATGGGCGGGATTGCGGAATTCTACGAGCTGGTTGCGATCCTCTCGGGCCGGCATGTAGCGCAGGGTGAAGGCCGGGCCCACCATATTCTTGCCCTTGTAACCCAGCGGGCGCACGCCCTGAATGACCTGGTTTCGCAGGCCGCGCTTGTAAAGCGCTGTCGCCAGCGTGGCCACGGAAATCGTCAGCAGTTTTTCGCTTGTTTCATTATTCATATCATTCTCCTCGCAATGGCGGATGGATGTGTTTCAAGTCCTATGAATGGGCTCATCGATAAAAATGCCGCCCTGATATTTTGCGATCGCGGCCTCAGAATCGGGACGCGGGACATCGCGCTCGATTTCAGCCCGGTAGCGCGCGGCATTGTCGCGCCGCTGCCAGCCGAGAAAATCGACATGGGAATTATCCCACCAGCTGTCGTCATTGGCCGAAACGCCCCAGATAACCGGGCATCCGAGTTTCGGCACGCGGAAGGTCGCCTCTATTAGAGAGACGAAGTCACCGTAGCTGAGCCAGGTCGACAACATGCGCCAGTTCGTGGGTTTCTCGTCACAGGAGCCGATACGCACGATAGCCGTCTCCTGTCCGAATTTGGAATGGTAGAGGCTTGCCATGGCCTCGCCGAAAATCTTCGAAACCCCATAGAGGCCATCAGGCAGAAAAGGCGTCTCAGGGCTAAGTTGCTTGCCCTGCGGATAATAACCGATCGTGTGGTTGCTGGAGGCGAAAAGGATGCGGGGATTGCCGTGTGCTCTGGCCGCCTCGTAAAGATTGTAAACACCTCGCAGATTGGCAGCCTCGATCGGGTCAAAAGCCCTCTCGACGGAAATGCCGCCGAGATGGACGATACCGTCGCAATCCTTGACCAGATCGTAAACTGCCTGCTCGTCCTCCAGCGCGCAGCGGACGAACTCTTCATGAGGCGCTGGCGAACCGAGATCGACCACATCAGAAAGACGGAGGGTTTCGGCAACATGGCCAAGCCGCCCGCGCAACATGCTGCCCAGCTTGCCGCCGGCACCGGTGATGAGCAATCGCTTCAACATGATGGGGCCTCTTAGAAAATATCGGGCTCGCCGGCGGAACGGCCGAAATCCGTCTGCAGGAAGTCAAAGTCGCAACCCTGATCCGCCTGCGTCACGTGCTTGGAAAAGAGATAGCCGTACCCACGTTCATAACGCGGCGCAGGCGCTTGCCATGCCGCCCGGCGCTGAGCGATTTCCTCTTCGCTGACCAGCATGTCGAGACGACGCTGCGGCAGGTCGAGGCGGACGATATCGCCCGTTTTCAGGAGCGCCAAGGGACCGCCAACGAAGCTTTCCGGTGCGACATGCAGTACGCAGGCACCGTAGGACGTGCCGGACATGCGGGCGTCTGAGATGCGCAGCATATCGCGGTGGCCTTTTTTGATCAGCGCCTTTGGAATGGGCAACATGCCCCATTCCGGGAAGCCGGGGCCGCCGAGCGGACCGGCATTGCGCAGTACCAGCACATGATCGGGCGTCACATCGAGATTTTCATCGTCGATGGCGGCTTTCATTTCCGGGTAGCTGTCAAACACCAGCGCCGGACCCTGATGTATACGGAGTTTGGGGTCGCAGGCGGCGGGCTTTATGACGGCACCGTCAGGGCAGAGATTGCCGCGCAGCACCGCAAGCGAGCCTTCCGCATAGACGGGATTGTCCAGCGAGCGGATGACGTCGTCGTTGTAGACCTTTGCACCCTCGAGGTTTTCGCCCATGCTGCGGCCAGTCACTGTCAGCACGGAACAGTCGAGACGACTTTCTAGCTGCTTCATCAGCGCCCTCAGGCCACCGGCGTAAAAGAAGTCCTGCATCAGATAGTTCTTGCCGGAGGGGCGGACATTGGCGATGAGCGGTGTAACGCGGCCAAGTTCGTCCAGCTCATCCAGCGTCATCGGCACGCCGGCGCGGCGCGCCATGGCGATGAGGTGGACGACGGCATTGGTGGAACAACCTGTCGCCATGGCGACGATGGCAGCGTTGCGGAAAGCTGCCGCCGTAAGGATGCGGTTCGGTGTCAGGTCTTCCGACACCATCTCGACAATGCGGCGGCCACAGGCTGCAGACATCCGCTGATGTTCGGAATCGACTGCCGGAATGGAGGAGGCACCCGGCAGGGTGATGCCGAGCGCGTCGGCAATGGCCGTCATGGTCGAGGCCGTGCCCATCGTCATGCACACACCGGCAGAACGGGCAATGCCGCCCTGCACGCCACGCCATTCCTCGTCCGTGACATTGCCTGCGCGGCGCTCATCCCAATATTTCCAGGCGTCCGAACCCGAGCCCAGCACCTTACCGGCATAATTTCCGCTCAGCATCGGGCCGGCGGGCAGATAGATCATCGGCACACCGGCCGAGATCGCACCCATGACGAGGCCCGGCGTCGTCTTGTCGCAACCGCCCATCAGCACCACACCATCCAGCGGATGCGAGCGGATCATTTCTTCCGTCTCCATCGCCAGCATGTTCCGGTAAAGCATCGATGTCGGCTTGGTGAAGCTCTCATCCACGGAAAGCGACGGCATCTCGACGGGGAAGCCGCCAGCCTGCAACACGCCGCGTTTCACATCCTGCACGCGCTCTGGAAAGTGCGAATGACAGGTGTTGAGCTCCGACCAGGTGTTGAGGATGCCGATGACGGGTTTGCCGATAAAATCCTCCTCCGCATAGCCCAGCTGCATCATGCGCGAGCGGTGGCCGAAGCTGCGCAGGTCGTCGGGAGCGAACCAGCGGTCGGAGCGGAGTTTTTTATCGGTCATGTCATTGGTCCTACGTTGCGGGTGGTGCCTAAGGCTGTCAGTCCTGCCGGAGCGTCAGCCCGCTCGTCGTGTCGAAAAGGTGGACGTGTTGAAGTGGCGCCGACAGGCGGATGACTTCGCCCGCCGATGTCGAGGTCTGGCCGGAAAGATGCAGCGTTACAGGAGTGCCGTCACCGAGATTGCCGTATAGATAGGACTCGCCGCCCAGCTGTTCCGCCGTGCGCACCGACATGGTCAACGCGCCGCCCTCGCCCGGCTCCACATGGTTCGGGCGGATGCCGAGCGTCACCTTCTGGCCGGGCTTATAGGCAAAGCCGGTCTGTGGCAGCGGGATAGTCTCGCCCGTCGCGATTTTAAGCGCAGGTGTCGCGTCCAAAGACACTTCGCCTGCGAAAAAGTTCATTTTCGGGGAGCCGATAAAGCCTGCCACGAAGAGATTGGCCGGGCGGTTGTAAAGATCGAGCGGCACGCCAAATTGTTCGAGTTTACCAGCCCGCAAAACGGCGATCTTGTCGGCCATGGTCATGGCTTCCACCTGATCATGCGTGACGTAGATCATGGTGTTGCCGAGACGCCGGTGCAGACTGGAAATCTCACCGCGCATATCGACGCGCAGTTCCGCATCGAGGTTGGAAAGCGGTTCGTCGAAGAGGAACACGCGAGGTTCCCGCACCACGGCGCGGCCGATGGCGACGCGCTGGCGCTGCCCACCCGACAAATCCTTGGGACGACGCTCGAGAAGCTGATCGATCTGCAGCATCTTGGCGACCTGCGCGATCTTCTCGGCGATCTCCTTCTTCGGCGTGCCGATGTTCTCAAGACCGAAAGAGAGGTTTTCGCGGACCGTCATATGCGGATAAAGCGCGTAGGACTGGAACACCATCGCAAGGCCGCGGTCCGCAGCCGGCACCGTATTGACCACATCGCCGCCGATGACGATATCGCCGCCGCTCAACTCTTCTAGGCCGGAGATCATGCGCAGCAGGGTGGACTTGCCACAGCCGGAAGGGCCGACGAATACGCAGAATTCGCCGTGCTTGATATCGAGATCAACGCCTTTGATCACATCGAGGGCGCCATATGTTTTTTTGACCTGACGAAGCTCTATACTTGCCATTGTCGTATTTCCTCCCTGAGGATTATTTGCCGCCCGTGGACGCAATGCCGGTGGCGATATATTTTTGCAGGAACATGAAGACCAGCGCGATCGGGGCGAGTGTCAGCACCGTCATGGCCAGAAGATTGCTCCATTCCGTCGTCATCTCGCCCTGGAAGGAGTTGAGCGCCAGCTGCAGGGTGAAGTTGTCGTTGCGGGTCAGCACGATCAGCGGCCAGAGGAAGTCGTTCCAGCGCCACATGATCGCAAGGATCGCGAGAACCGCGAGCGCGGGTGCCGAGAGCGGCAGGATGATGCGCCAGTAGATTTTCCACTCGCTGGCCTTGTCCATGCGCGCCGCATCGAGGATCTCGTCCGGTATCGTCAGCATGTATTGCCGCAGCAGGAAGACGCCTGTCGGTGTTGCCGCACCGGGAATGATGACGCCCCAGAGACTGTTGATCAAACCGAGCTGGCTGGTGATGAGAAACAGCGGCACAAGCACGACGGTCTGCGGGATCATAAGCGTACCGACCACCAGCGCCAGCACGGCGCCCCTGCCCTTGAACTGATATTTCGAGAGCGCGAAGGCCGCCATGGAATTGACGATCAGCATGATGATGGTCGAGGTGACCGTGATGAAGGTCGAGTTCCAGAAATAGAGCGGGAAATTGAAGCGCTGGAAAAGCTCGGTGTAGTTTTCCGTCGCCAGCGCCACCTTTTCGGCCGGCTTCAGCTCGTTGAACTGCATCTTCAGCACTTCCGCCGGCTTGGCGGGATCAACCACCTGCGCCACGAGGCCGATACGCCTGATCATGCCGAGCTTGCGGCCATCCTTGTCGACATAGGCCGGCAGCGGATTTGGCTGCCCGTCCACCACGATGGTTTCCTGGCTATAGGGCAGCAGCCGTGGCGGAAAGCGCTGGAGATCGGCTTCCGTCTTGAACGACGAGAGCACCAGCCAAACGACAGGACCAAACATCATCAGCACGGCCACGCCGAGATAGGCGTAGGACAGCCAGTCGGTCCAATGCAGCTTGCCGTTACGGCCGCGGGTACGGGTCAGAAATGCGCCAATCCTAGCCATCGACCTTGCTCCTGTTTGCCCGGAATTGCAGGGCGGTCAGCACCACGAGCACCACGGCGAGCAGCAGCGAAGCGGCAGCCGCAAGTCCGAAATTCCGGGGCGTCCCGGCAAAGCCGGTCTGATAGATGAATTGAATGATGAAGGTCGTCGCCGAACCCGGGCCGCCGCCGGTAAAGGCAAAGACTTCATCGAAAGTCTGCACGCCCTTGATGACCGACAGGACGAGAACGACGAGCATGGTGGGCGCAAGCAGCGGCAGGGTGATGCGCCGGAAGATGCGCCATGGGCTTGCCTTGTCCAGCTGCGCCGCCTCGTAGACATCGCGCGGGATCGCCTGAAGGCCGGCGAGGAGAATGAGCGTGTAAAAACCCATATGCGCCCAGACCGACAGGAAGACCGACCAACCGAAGGCAAGATTGGCTTCGAGCAACCAGTCCACCGAACCGAGGCCCAGGCCTTCCATCGCCGCATTGAGAACGCCGAAACGCTGGAGTATCCACTTCCAGATCAAGGCCACGACGACAGGCGACAGCAAAACAGGGAAGAAGAACACCGCACGGAAAAAGCCGCGCGCCCTGATATCGCGGTTCAGCACGATGGCCGTGATCAGCGAAAAGCCGACCATGAAACCCACCTGCAGCACGACGAAGAACAGCGTGTTCCAGACGGAGCGCCAGAACAGGTCGCGCGCACAGGAATTGGGATCGAGATAATTCTGACAGGAGAGAAGGACCGAAAAGTTTTCGCCGCCCACCGAAGGGCGCTCGGAAAGCAATATGTGTTCGCTGCCGGTCACGGAATAGGCCATGTTCAGCAGGATCGGCAGGAAGGCGAAGACCGCAAAGAGGATCAGGTTGGGCGTCAGAAACACCCACGCAATCCGCCTGTGGCCAAGAACCTTCTGCAGGAAGGAAAAGGGCAGTTCGACAATACCCATGACGGGCGCAAGAAATTTATACATGAGGGTCCTCCTTCGATCCGGCGCGGCGCGGCATGCACCGCGCCGGAAGGCGATGGATCACTTCGCCTGTTTCAACGCTTCCTCAAGGTCCGTCTTCGCACGGGCCATGGCCTCATCAACGGTGCTTTCACCGACGATAGCCTGCGTGATGCGCTGGACTGAGATGTTGAACATGGCGCGGTTGTTCTTGTAGCCCTGGTAGGCGTAGGCAATCGGGCTGAGGCCGGGGATCTGGTCGAGCCAGGCATTCATGGCCTTCTGCGTCGCAGGCGTCGCACCGGTATAGGTCACGCCCTTGTCAGCCACCGACTTGTTGGCCGGAACGTTGCGGGTGCGCACCGTAAAGTCGAGATAGTTTTCGTCCTGAGCAAGGAAGTTCAGGATGTCGGCAACGATCTTCGGGTTTTTGGTCTGCTTGAAACCGACGATGCCGGTGCCGCCAGGCATGCCGGTGCAGGCTGCGCCACCGCAGGGCTGCGGCACGACTTCCCAGTCAAAGGCGTCGCCCACCTGGCTGTCGAAGCGCGCTGTCTGCCAGCTGCCGGAATAATAATAGACCAGCTGGCCGTTGATGAATTCCTGCGCGGCGTCGCGGTAGGTATTGCCGCCCTGACCAGCCCAGACGTCACGCGCCATGGTGCCGTCCTTGTTCCACTCCACGAACTTCTTCACGAACGTGGTGAAGCCTTCATCGACGAGGATCGGCTTGCCGTCAGCGTCGAAAATCTTCGCGCCGTAAGAAATGGCCGGGCCGGCGATGCGGTGGCCGGAACGGTCGATCGCCATCGGGTAAGGCGTGCCGGTTGCCTTGGCGACGGCATTGGCGGCCTTCGCCCAGTCGTCCAGCGTTGCATCCTTGCCGGGAACGGCGACGTTTGCCTGATCGAACAGGGTGCGATTGATGAAGGCGCCGGTGATGGTGAGCTGCGTGTGCATGCCGTAGATGCCCTTGTCGTCAGGGCCGCTGCGGTACCATTTCAGCACGTTGGAGAAGTTGTCTTCCCAATATTTCGAGTCCACATAGGGTGTCAGATCGAGATAATAGCGGTTGAGACCGCCAAGATCGGTCACGGTTGCGAAGTCAGGACCACTGCCGCCCGCGAGCTGAACGGGCAGACCTTCCAGCAGCGCCTTGTAGGGCACGACATCGGTGACGATCTTCACATCAGGATGCTGCTTTTCGTAACGTGCAAGAATATCCTTCAGGATTTCGCAGCCGTTACCGTCATAAGCGCAGGTGAAGCGCACTTCCTGGGCCGCCTGCGCGGCACTGGCAAAGGACGCCGCGCCAATGGCGAGCGCCAGTGCCATGCTGTATTTTCTGGTCATCTGGTTTCCTCCCGTTAGATGATTATGCTTTTGCGGATGCGCTCGGAGCCCAGCCCTTGATCCACTCACCTTCGGCGGCGTCGGACAGACGAACCGGCTTTCCTTCCCGGACCGATCGGTAGATGGCTGTCACGAGTTCGATTGACTGCAAGCCGTCATGAACCGTCACTTCCTTGCCGCCGCGTCCTTCCATCGCGTCGGCAATAGCTTCGACAAAACCGGCAAAGCCGTTTTCGCCATCAGCCACCGTTGCCAGAACAGCGTCGATCTGATCCTGCGTCGTCGGGGCGCGGGCAATGAAACGCCAGGTGTCTTCCGCCGGACGATACGGCAAGGTGCCGCTTTCCGCCGTGAAGCCCTCGAAGCAGAATCGCAGGCGCGACGTGTCTTCGGCCGCGCCAAGCGTGACCGAGCTGGTTGCGAGCGCACCGCTTTTCATGCGGAAGCTGAGTGCTGCGCAGTCTTCGGTTTCGATGGTGTTGACCCGCGTATCGGCCATGGCGAAAACTTCCTCGACCGGACCGAGGACGTGGCTCAGAAGATCATGGGCATGAATGGCATGACCGAGGATTGCACCGCCGCACTCACCCTTCCAGGTGCCGCGCCAGGGGATGTCGTAATAGCTCGCGCCACGGTTCCAGTGAACTTCCGAGCTCGCGACGAAGGCCTTGCCGGCAAGACCGGCATCGATGAGCGCGCGCATCTGCCGCATGGCGTGTCCGAAGCGGTACTGGAACACGGGAAACACGCCGCGACCGGTCTTCTTGACGGAGTCGATCAGCGCATTGGCTTCTTCCAGAGAGCGGACCAGCGGCTTTTCGCAGACCACATCCTTGCCCGCCGCATGCGCCTTCAGCGTCACCGGAAAATGCAGGTGCGGCGGCAGGCAGACGTCGATCAGCTGAATGCTCTCATCGGCCAGAACCTCATCGAGATCGGTGGTCAGACGAATGGAGGTATCATCGCCGGCGACGGAGCGCGCGCGCTCCAGATCGAGATCGCAGATTGCCTTGACGACGAAGCGATTGGGTAGCGCCCGATAGCCGCCCAGATGCTGGGCGCCGATGCCGGCGCCGATGATGGCAACACCAATCATTTCGAGGCTCCCTCAGCCTTGGCCTGTGCCTGCAGCGACAGGTCGCAGACCTTGAAGACGTGTTCCTGCGTCATCGCCGTTTCCGTGCGGTTGCGGATATCGTCGCAGATGCGAGCGAAATAGGGCAGGCCAGCACCGGAAGCATCAATATACTCGCAGCGGTCGCCATTCACGAGAACGAGGCGGTCCGTGCCTTCGGTGTTGCCGACGTCAACATATTTACGCAGCTCGATGTAACCCTCGGTGCCGAGAATGGTCAGGCGGCCGTCACCCCAGGTCGGCAACGCATCCGGTGTGTACCAGTCAACGCGGATATAGCCGTGGCCCTTGTCGCCGCGCAGCACAACTTCGCCGAAATCCTGCAGGCCCGGATCGCCTGGGTTGGCGTAATTGGCGACGGTGGCGGACACGATCTCAACCTCGGTCGAACCCGTGAAGAACATGAACTGGTCGATCTGGTGGCTGGCAATGTCGGTGATGATACCACCGTAGGCTTCGCGCTCGAAGAACCACTTCGGGCGGATCTGGCGGTTCAGACGGTGCGGGCCAAGGCCAACGGTCTGGATGACGCGGCCGATGGCGCCCTGTGCAACGAGTTCCGCCGCCTTGGTCACGCTCGGCACTTCGAAGCGCTCGGAGAAATCCACGGTCCAGATGCGCTTGGTCTTTGCGACTGTCTGGCGGAGGCGATCAAGCTGTTCGAAAGTGGTGCAGCCCGGCTTGTCGGACATGACATCCTTGCCGGCTTCCATGGCGGCGATTGCGAGATCGGCGCGCTTGGAGGGAATATCGGCGATCACGACGAGATCGACGGTGCCGTCAGCCAGCAGCGCCTCTTTCGATGCTGCGCGCGGCACATCCGGGAAGCGCTTGACGAAGCCTTCCACGACATCGGGCTCGCCTTCAGTCCACCAGCCGGCAAATTCGGCGCCGGCATCCAGCAGGTTCTGGGCCATGCCGAAAATATGCCGATGCTCAATACCGAGAGCGACGAACTTGATTGCTTTACTCATCCTGCAGTTCCACTTCCTTGCCGGTGTCGGCCGAGTTGATGATCGCGTCGATCAATCTGTGAGACAAAAGAGCCGCTTCGCCGGTGACAACAGGCGGGCGTCCTGAAGAGATGGCGTCTGCGAAATCATCGAAGACGCCCTGATGCCATTCATGCGTGAAAGCCATGGGGTCGGCGCCGCCGCCCGTGCCAGCGGCCGCGCCGCCAAAAGTCTCCTGCCGGCCATCGCGCCAGTCGAGATGCAACAGACCCGAAGCGAGCCGCAGGCTGGCATTGTCGAAATGCAGCAGGATCGATTCCGCAGCGCCGGGGAAACTTGCGGTACTTGCAACGAGCGAGCCAACGGCACCGTTCTTGAAGCGCAGCCCGGCAGAAACATAATCTTCGGTTTCCATGCGATGGAAACGCGTCGTCGCAGCCATGGCCTGAACACGGGCCACTGGCCCCGTCAGGCTCAATGCCAGATCGATCGTATGAATTGCCTGGGAGATCAGGACGCCGCCGCCATCGCGCGCCAGCGTGCCGCGACCCGGTTCGTCGTAATAGGATTGCGCGCGCCACCAGGGCACGGAGATTTCGCAGAGGCCCAGCGCGCCGAGCGTGCCGCCATCAACGAGCTCACGGGCTTTTTGCGATGCAGCCCGCATGCGGTGCTGGAAGATGATGCCGAGAGTAACACCTGCCTCGCGACAAAGGGCAACGAGACCGTCTGCTTCCTGCGTATTGCGAGCGACGGGCTTCTCCATCAGGATGTGCTTGCCCGCCTTCGCCAGTTTCCCGACGATATCAATACGGGCATTTGGCGGTGTTGCGATGATGGCGAAATCGACATCCGTATCGCGCGCCGCCTCCTCGACTGAGGAATAAACCGCAACTTCATATCCGGTGTGTCTGGAGGCTTCGGCGGCCAGCGCCTTAGCGCGGCCGGAGCCACCGTCGACTATGCCTTTCAGGCGAATTTTTTCAGGGCTTGCCGCGCAGGCAAGCACATGCGTCTTCGCTACCATTCCGGCACCAACGATGACGCAGGTCTTGATATTTTGCATTTCGGGAGCCTCCTTCCCAATGCGCAATCATTTGCATACCGGTATGCCGGTTGTCAACAGACTTGTGTTCCGGTATACCGGTTATGAGAACGCTGGAGGGTATATGCCGAAAATTCCCGTGACAGGCGGCACCGTGCCGACAATGGAGCGACTGGACCTTAACCGTCCGGTCGTGGACCAGATTTATTCCGCGCTGAAATCCGCCATCCTTTCGCGGGAGCTTTTTCCCGGTCAGGCAGTCTCGGAAAACGAAATCGGACAATCGTTCAATTCCAGCCGAACCCCGGTGCGGGAGGCGCTGAGCCGTCTGCGCGACGATGGTTTGATCGTGACGCTTCCAAGCCGCGGCACCTATGTTTCGAGATTATCGGAAAAGAACATCCGCAGCGCGCAATTCATCCGCGAGGCACTTGAGGTGGCGGCAGTGTGCAGGCTGTGCCAGATCGGCCTGACTGCGGAAGCGGAACAGGAGATCGAACACGCCCTGAACGGCCAGCGGACAGCAATGCGCAATGGAGACAGAAAGGCTTTCCGCGTTCATGACGACCAATTCCACAGCGCGCTTGCCGCCGCGACGGGGCTTGAACGACTGGAATCCCTGCTGATCCGCGAGAAGGCGGGGCTGGATCGCCTGCGCGCACTCGCCATAACCGACGAAGCGCATATGGCACGCCTGCTTTCCGAACATGAGGCGGTATATGACGCAATCAGGGCAGGAGACGAAGTCCGCGCGACCGATAATTTGCGCAAACATCTGAGACGTGTCCTCGGCATTCTTTCGCAAGTCTTCGAGAACCACCAGGACTATTTCGAGTAATTCTGCGGCATCTTTTTCAACGGTTCGAACATCATGAATACGGCAAATCCCGGACAAGCGCTTGCCATGTCGCAAACGAAACTTCTGTGCGACACGATGAGTACACTGGCGGAATCCCCTGTCTGGGACGAGCGGCGACAGGTGCTTTTCTGGTGCGATATTCTCGGAAAGACCGTGCGGTGCGCAGGTCTTGAGTCCGGCGTCTATCAAGAATGGCCGTTCCCTAGGACGGTTTCAAGTCTCGGCCTTTGCCAGAACGGCGAACTCATCGTCACTTGTGGCATGGACATCGTCATCCTCGATCCGGAAAGCGGCAAAACGCGTCTCCTCCATTCCATTCCGGCACCCGAAGGCATCCCCTGCCGGCTGAATGACGGACGGATCGGCCCCGACCGCGCTTTCTGGGTGGGAACAATGCACAATGTGCCGCTTTCGGACATGGAGCCCCATGGCGAGCTTTGGCGGATCACCGAAAAAAGCGCCGAGCGCATGCAGACCGGGCTGACATGCCCGAACGGCCTCGCTTTTTCTGCCGACGGATCAATCATGTGGCAAAGCGATTCCGTCCAGAAATGGATACGCCGGCGAAAATTCGACCGCCTGAACGGCACCTTCGATGAGGGCGTACAGGTGGCCCGGATGACCGAAGAAACAGGAAGACCCGATGGCGGCTGTCTCGATAGCAACGGCAACTATTACAGCGCGGGCGTTTCCGCTGGCGTGTTGAACATTTTCTCGCCCGACGGCAAGCTGACGAACGCGATTGCGGCTCCTGTCCCTCACCCCACGATGCCCTGCTTCGGAGGGCCTGATTTCAGCATCCTTTTCCTGACATCACACCGCCACAACATGTCCGAAGACCGGCTTGAGAAAGCGCCATTTTCGGGCGGCGTCTGGGCTATCCCGACGCAAACGAGAGGGTTTGCCGGCTTCCGTTTTGGCGACGGTGGATAACGCCCTCAGGTCGGGTTCGAATTCCTAGTCCTCCCGGAAAGCGCGGCTGATCTGGTCCGTCAGCGGTTTGGCGATGTAGGACAGCGCCGTTCTTTCGCTGGTCTGGATAAAGGCCTCGGCGGGCATGCCCGGCACCAGCGGCGCATTGTTCAGCTTCTTCCGCTCGGTAACCGGGACGGAAATCCGTGCCAGATAATAGGAGAGCCCGGTGCGCTGATCTGTCGTGATATCCGCCGCAATGCGGCTGACATGACCTTCCAGCTCCGGCGTGACACGCTGATTGAAGGCGGTCATGCGCAGCATGGCCTTTTGCCCCACCTGAAGCTGGTCGATATCTTTCGGCAGGATCTGCACCTCGAGCGCAAGGTCATCTCCGTCAGGTACGATCAGCATGATCGGATCTGCCGGCGTTACAACGCCCCCCACCGTATGCACAGCCATTTCATGCACCGTGCCGGATTGCGGCGCGACGATATCAATGCGTTTCAATTGATCTTCGGCGGCAACCTTGCGCTCGACGAATTCGCCCATCTGGGCCTGTATTTCGCGCAGTTCCCTCCCGACCTCGGTCCGCAATTCCTGATCGATCTGAAGGATTTGCAGCTTGGTTTCGGTGATGCGCCCCGCAGTCTGTGCCTGATAGGCGATTTTTTCGCCGCGCTCCCCGCCGAATGTCGCGGCCTGAGTCTGCAGGCTGTTCAGCCGCTGCACGGAGACGACGCCCTGTTCGCGCAGCGATTTCTGCGAGGCAATTTCAGCCTGCAACACCGCAAGCCCGTTATCATAGGCCACTTCCTGCGCCTTCAGACCTTCGATCTCATGTTCGAACTGGGTGATGCGCTCGGACAGCTGCGCTTTCCTGCCCTCTCGATAGGACTTGCGGAATTCGAACAGCTTCTTTTCACTGCGCATGGCAGAAGCGACATTCGGGTCATCCATGCGCGCGATCAGAGTCCGCGGAAAGGCGAGTTCAGGCAAATCGTCCCGCTCGGCTTCCAGTCGGACCATCCGTGCAGTCAGTTCGTCCAGGCGCTTGGTCACGATGGCGAGATTGGCACGGGTCTGCGTCGCATCGAGACGCATGACCACATCGCCGGCCTTCACCCTCTCGCCCTCATTCACAAGAATTTCACCGACGACACCGCCGCTCGGATGCTGGACCTTTTTCGTGTACGAATCCACAACCAGATGACCGGAGGCGACGACTGCACCGGCAAGACGGGTCGTCGCGGCCCAGCCGCCGACACCGGCCAGAAGCGCAATGCTTGCGGCGAGTCCCGCAAAGAGATGCTTGCGGATGGAGCGGGAAACGCTGCTGCGCTGATCAATCTTTGACATCCGTCTCTTCCTGCCGGCTATTCTCTTCACGGCCGTCTTCCAGCCCGGCGGGTCGGGCCTGGGTATTGGCCACGACGCGCAGCGGTGAGACCGTTTGCGCGGATGCGGTGAAACCTTTGCCGCCCTGCCCCTGCGGAACACGCAGCACCTTGGACAGCACCTCGTCGCGCGGGCCGAAGGCCTTCATCCTTCCCTCTTCCATCATCAGGATGAAATCCACCGCACCGATGGCACTTGGCCGATGGGCGACGACAACGGCAATACCACCGCGCGCCTTGACGGAGGCAATCGACCGGACCACTGCCGCCTCGCCTTCCGCGTCAAGATTGGCGTTGGGTTCATCCAGCACCACGATAAAGGGATTGCCATAAAGAGCGCGGGCCAGACCGATGCGCTGGCGCTGCCCGGCCGAGAGAGCTGAACCCGCCTCGCCTATATCGCTGTCATACCCCTTTTCGAAACGCAGGATCAGCTCGTGTGCGCCGGCAGCCCTAGCTGCAGCGATGACGGCTTCGGGATCTGGGTTGTCCGCGAAACGGGCGATATTCTCGCCGATGGTGCCTTCAAAAAGTTCCACACCCTGCGGCAGATAACCGATGTGGCGGCCAAGCGCTTCCCGGTCCCACTGATCGAAGCTTGCGCCATCAAGCCGCACCTTGCCGGCGGCAGGCATCCACGCGCCGGTGAGAATGCGCGATAGCGTCGATTTGCCCGAACCTGACGGACCGATGATGCCGAGCGCGTTTCCGGCTGTCACGACGAAACCGAGCCCAGCAACGATGGGCTTTTTTCCGCCCGGCGGAACGATGGTGACATTCTCGACCCGTAATTCCTTCTCTGGCTTCGGCAGGGCCATGGCAGCGGCATCGGCCGGCATTTGCGAAAAAAGCTCTCTCAGCCGTGCCCAGCTCTGCCGGGCGGCCACGAAGGACCTCCAGTTGGAAATGGCGAGATCGACAGGCGCCAGTGCCCGGCCCATCATGATCGAACTGGCGATCATCACGCCGCCGGAGGCTTCCTGCTCGATGACGAGCCAAGCGCCGACAGCAAGAATTGCCGATTGTAGAACGGCCCGAAGCGATTTTGCGATATTGCCGAGGCCGCCTGCCACATCGCCCGCCCTGCGATTGGCGGCAAGATAGGCCTCGTTGGAATTTTGCCAGCGTCTACCGAGCCGGCCACCAAGCCCCATGGCCTGCACCACCTCTGCGTTGCGGCGGGAGGCCTCCAGCTGCCGGTTGCGGACCATGTTTTCCACCATGGTGTCGCGGATTGGTTTTTGAGAAAAGATATTGGTGAAAATTGTGAGCGAGACCAGCAGCACAGCGCCGGCGAGCGCCGTTACACCGATCCAGAAATGGAACAGGAAACATATGCCGAGATAAAGCGGCATCCACGGCAGGTCGAAAAAGGCAGTCGGACCCGTGCCGGATAAAAAGCCGCGTACATTGTCGAGATCACGCAGCGGCTGAAGGCCGTCACCCGGCATGCGGTTGACGAGCGGCAGGCGCACCACGGCATCATGCACTCTGCGGGAGTAGCGCAAGTCGAAGTCTTCGCCGATACGGATCAGGACACGGGCACGGATGATATCGAGCAGGCACTGGAAACCATAAAGCCCGAGAGCAAGAAGTGCGAGCCCGACCAGGGTCGGCAGACTGCCGCTTGCCAGTACCCGGTCATAGATCTGCAACATGAAAAGCGGCGACGTCATCGCCAATATGTTGACGACACCGCTGACGAGCGTGAGGCCGAAAAACGTAGTCTTGAGGGGCGAAACGACCGCCGCAGTGAGGGACTGCGGCGGTGTCTGCTGCTGGTTTTGAAAGCCCACAGCCGGTTTTTCCTTTACGCGGCAAGCGCCGATGCGCTGGCGAAAATGAAGTCCGATGCGTCGAGTACATTGACATCGACCCCGTTCAGCGTGACGGAGACGGACGTGTCTGGCCGAGAGGATAACGGCATTTCCATTATCATCATACCACAACAAATCGTCCACCGATGTTGCGCCCCAGGCGGATACATCGAGCTTGTCCGTACCATCCTCATCATCGAGAATTAGTGCGCCGACGCGGGCCCATGGCCCGAGTTACAAGGAACCCGGCAATTCTTGCAGCCGGGTTCTTCCATCGTCAGATTGCCCCGTCGACGATGACCATCGGCCTGCCCTGCGAGCAGGGTTCGATACGTGCATCGATGCGATAGATTTCGCGCAGCATGTCGGATGTTATCACCGCTTCCGTGCTGCCGCTCACCACCATTTCGCCCTGTGCGATCACCATCGTCTTCTCGCAATAGCGCAGCGCGTGGTTGAGATCATGCAGCGCAATCAGCACGATCATGCCTGTCTTCTGCGCGAGTTCGGTGACGAAGCCCAGAACCTCGATCTGCCGGTGGAGATCGAGTGCGGAAGTCGGCTCATCCATCAGCAGCACCTCCGGCTTGCGGGCAAGCGCCTGTGCCAGCGAGACCAACTGGCGCTGGCCGCCTGACAATTCGCCAAGCCCGCGGAAGGCAAGGTCATGGATTTTCAGCGCCTTGAGAATGGCGTCGATCTCGAACAGCTCATGATCCTGAACGCGCCAGCCGCCGCCCTGCTTGGCGGAAAGCAGAACGGATTCATAGACCGTCAGCACCGCGTTTGCGCCGGTGTCCTGCGGCATGTAGCAGATGGCTCGGTCTCCACGGGCGGTATCGGAAAGTTCCACCAGCCCGGGACCGGAGATCAGGCTGGCGATGCGCTTGAAAAGCGTCGACTTGCCGGCGGCATTCGGGCCGATCACCGCTGTCACGCTACCGCTTTCGAGCGTATCGATGCCCACCTTGGAGAGAACCGTGGTGCGCCCATAGGCGGCGCCAACATCCTTCAATGCGAGGGCTACCATGCGCGTCTCCTGTTACCGAAAATAAGCGCGAAAAAAAAAGGTACGCCCACCAGCGCCGTGATGACGCCGATCGGCAGAACAGCGCCGGGAATGAGTATCTTGCTGATGACCGAGGTTGCAGACAACAGCAATGCTCCGCAGATCACCGAACCCGGCAGGAAGAAGCGCTGATCTTCACCCACCAGCATGCGGGCGATGTGCGGCCCCACCAGCCCGACAAAACCGATTGTGCCGACGAAAGAAACCGGAATGGCGGCCAGCAGGCTGACCGTCAGCATCGTCTGCAGCCGCAGACGGCGCACATTGATGCCCATGCTGGCCGCCTTGTCATCGCCAAGCCTGAGCGCCGTCAGCGCCCAGGCATTTCGCATGAACATCGGCACGGTAACGAGAAGAATGGCGGCGGTGACATAGACCTTGTCCCAGGTCGCCTTCGTCAGGCTGCCCATGGTCCAGAAGACGACGGCGGCAAGCGCCTGTTCGGAAGCGAGGTATTCGAGCAGCGACAGCGCCGCATTGAAGGTAAAGACCAGTGCGATGCCAAGCAGCACGATCGTTTCAACCGTCACACCGCGAAGCGTTGACGCGAAATGGATGAAAAGGGCCGCAACCATTGCCATGATGAAGGCATTGATCGGCACCATGTAGTGCACGGCGCCCGGAAAGATCGCCACCCCGCCGACGAGCGCCAGCGCCGCACCGAAGCTTGCGGCGGCCGAGATGCCGAGCGTGAACGGACTGGCGAGCGGGTTCGACAGGATGGTCTGCATCTGAGCGCCCGCCACCGAAAGCGACGCGCCGACTGTGACCGCCATCAGCGCGATCGGCATGCGGATGTCCCAGATGACCACACGCAGCTGGTTTCCCACTGCGGCTGGATCGGCGATGGTCGCAAGCACTTCGGAGAGGGTGTAGCGAGCGGGACCGAGCGCCATGTCTGCGGCCATGCTGAAACACAGGGCGATGAAAAGCCCGAAGAGGATGACGATCCTGCGCGCGGCAAGGGCGCGATATTGATCGCGCCCGCTGACGCCAACGGCGCTTTCATTCAGCGAACTCATTGGTTCAAACCTTTTTCGAGCGAGGCGAAATAGCCGGGCTTGTAGGTGACGGGAAGGAATTTCCGGTGAAACTCCTCGAAATTCTTTTCCGGATCGAGATCGGCGAAGAGGTCCGGGTGAAACCACTTGGCGAATTGCTGGATCGGGAAAAACTCGTAAGGCGCACCATAGAACTGGTGCCAGACGGCGTGCACGTTGCCTTGCTTGACGGCCGTCAGTTCCGGAAACGGCGTGCGCTTCATCAGGTTGGCCAGTCGCTCACGGGAAAGAGCCATATCCGCACCGCGTCCTACGGGAACGAACTGATTGATGTCGGATTCAGCCGCCCAGTTCGAACCTGTGACAATCACGTGCTCGGGATCGGCAACGACGAGTTGTTCGGGATTGAGGTCGCCAAAGGTCGTCTTTATGATGCCATCGGCAATATTGCGACCACCGGCGAGATCGACCATGGCACCGAAATTGGCCGGGCCAAAAGTGCGGCAGCAGTTGTTTTCACCAGAAATGCCGGGCGAACGCTCAATGAAGACGTTAGGGCGCTTCAAGTCCCTGACGCTGGCGAGCCGGTCGGTCACACGGGCGATTTCGGCACGGCGATAGGCGATGAAGTCCTTCGCGCGCTCTTCGGCACCGAAGAGCTTGCCGAGGATTTCGACCGAGGCTTCACTGTTCTTTTCGGGATCGATGCGAAAATCGAGATAGACGACCTTGATACCCGCAGCTTCGGCTTTTTCTTCGAAACCGCTTTCTTTGGCTGATTTCTCCGCTTCGAGATTGAGTGTGATGACATCAGGCGAAAGCGTGATGGCCGACTCGAGGCTGAAATCCCCCTGTGGCATGTAACCGAAGCGCGGCAGTTTCTCGATCTCGGGGAAACGCTCGACGTAGGCGGCGTAGCTGTCCGGGTCCTTCTTGAGCAGGTCGTCACGCCAGCCAACAATAGTATCGAAAGTCTGGTCGCCCTTCAGCGCCGCGATGACGTGAACCTGACGCGCCTCGCCAACGATGACACGCTTGGCCGGCAGGTCCAGCTCGATCTTGCGTCCGGTGACATCGATGATCTCCCCCGCATGAGCCGCGGCGGCGAGAAGGGAGAAGGCCAGCATCGCAAGATGCCTGAGGGCGTTGAGCCGCATGAGAAGGTCCTCATCAAGTTCAAAACAAAACGATGAAGCCGCGTGGCTGCGGCTTCATCCATCGAGTGGACCGGCGCTCCTCCTTCACCGTCCCTGTCTTATTTCCCATCCTTCAGCGAAACGAAGTAGCCGGGCTTGTAGTCAAGCGGCAGGAAGCGGGCGTGAAGTTCCTTGAACGTGGCTTCGGGATCGAGATCCTTGAAGAGATCAGGGTGCAGCCACTTGGCGATTTCCTGAATGGCCACGAACTGATAGGGATTGTTATAGAACTGGTGCCAGATGGCGTGGACATTGCCATCCTTCACGGCCTGGACGCCTGTGAAAGCCGGGCGTTTGGTCAGGTTTTCCAGCTTGCGACGGGCCTCCTTCACATCCGCGCCGTAACCGACGCCGACCCAGTTGCCGCCGGGAACATAACCGTTCCAGTTGCCGCCGGTGATGATGATCTGCTCCGGGTTGGAGGCAATGATCTGCTCAGGATTGACGGTGCCGAAGGTGCCCGGAATAATATCCTTGGCCATGTTGATGCCGCCCGCCAGCTCCACCATCTTGCCAAAATTCTCGTTGCCGAAAGACATGCAGCAATCGTCGGAGTAACCGCCGGCACGCTCCATGAACACTACAGGTTTCTTTGGATTTGCCTTTTCAAGCGTGTCCGTTACCTTCGCGATGGATTCCGCCCGGAACGTGATGAAATCTTCCGCGATTTTTTCCTTGCCGATCAGCTTGCCCATCAGACGCATGCTCGGCTCGGTGTTTTCCATCGGTTTTTCGCGGAAGTCGACATAGACCAGCGGAATGCCGACCTTTGCGAGCTTTTCGATGTAACCTGCCTCTTCGGTCGCCGTCTTCGCGTCGATGTTCATCAGAATGACGTCGGGCTTCAGGGCAACGGCCTGCTCGACATCGAAGGTGCCGTCCTTCATGCCGCCGAAAGTCGGCAGCTTGGCGATATCGGGGTATTTGGCGAGATAGGCGTCGTAGGTTTCCGGATCGGCCTTCGACAGATCGTCACGCCAGCCGACCACGTGCTGGAAAGGGTTTTCCTTGTCGAGCGCCGCCAGGAAGTAAATTTGCCGGCCTTCGCCGAGAATGACGTGCGAAACGGGAACGTTGACTTCGACATCCCGGCCGGTCACATCCTTGACGGTGACCTTTTCGGCCAATGCCGGCCATGCCGCAGATACGAGAAGGCCAAGGGCAAATGCCGCAGATTTGGCTGAGATGCGCATCGGATATTGCTCTCCAGTGTTGACTGGCGCGGCTGTATTATTTTCTGACTATACTAGTCAACATTTATGTTTTAGAGCCATTCTTAACTGACCGGTACATGAGCTGAAGACCAATGATCGACACCATAGAATATGGCAAAAACGACAGCCTGAGAGACGAAATCAAAGCCTACTGGTCCGGCCGCGCTGCGACTTTCGACCTGTCCCCCGGCCATGAAATTTTCTCCGAAGAGGAGCGCGAGGCGTGGCACGCGCTGATCTTGAGACATCTTGGTCCGGGTGAGGGGCGCAGCGCGCTCGATCTTGCCAGCGGCACCGGCGTCATCTCTCACCTCATGGACGATCTCGGATTTCAGGTTACCGGCATGGACTGGTCCGAAACAATGCTGGCGCTTTCCCGTGAAAAAGCAAAAAGCCGTGGGCGTAGCATCCGTTTCTTCGTCGGCGATGCCGAAAACACGATGGAGCCGGATGAGAGCGCCGATGTCATCATCACCCGCCATCTGGTCTGGACGCTGGTCGATCCACGGGCAAGTTTCGCGGAGTGGTTCCGAGTGCTGAAACCGGGTGGACGCCTGCTGATCGTGGATGGCGATTTCGTCAATACCAGCTGGCGCGAAAAACTGGTAAAGAAACTTGCGGCAGGTCTCGAAGGCTTGGGGTTGGTCAAACCGGATCAGCCGCACAAGCCAGCGGATCCGGAAAACACCTTCACCAGCATCCTGTCGCGTGTCTATTTTTCAAACGGTGCGAGAGCCGGCGAGGTTGCAGCGCTTCTGCGACAGACGGGTTTCGAACCTGTCGCAATCGATCAGGAACTCCAGGCCATTCACCGCGCCCAGGCGAAAAATTTCAGCCTGCTGAAAGGTATACTCCGGGGGCTGCAGCATCGTTATGCAGTCTGCGCGGTGAAGCCGGACATCACAGGCAAAACCTGAGGCTCCGTCTGTGTCCTCAGGCCTGACCGTGAGATCCAGAGCGTCAAGTCGCTGACCGTAGAAGACTGTCTTCTGATGACCAATGCGCAACGGTGACTGGGGGCGGATCATTCCCGGCCCTGTTGCACGGACTGACCGGCCCCTCATCTTTCCGCGCGCTCGAAAAGTTCCTCGAAACGCGGTTTTGCCCGCGCTGGCATGTCGACCGTCCGGTAGCTCTGCGGCAGGGTCGCATCGCCGACCTTGATCAGCATGACCATGCCCATGCCATAATGCGGTGAGCATTTGATACCGTAGAAACCCGGCTTGTCGAAACCGGTCTCGAATTCATCATTGATCCGGCTTTTGAAACCTTCCACACCTTCAGGAACCATCCCCTCAACGGTCGCGGCATTGTGACTCTTGTGGGTCGGCACGAAGCGGACGCGATCACCGGCGGTGATCTCCAGAAAATCGGGCTCGAACACCATTGGGCCCTTCTCGCCCCTGTTCAGCATTTTCACCTCGAACGTTTCTGCCGAGGCATGTACGGATAAACCCGACCCCATGAGGAGGGCAACGCCTGCAACTCTTGCAAGCCTCAGCAATTTCATCATGCCATGACCTTTCTTGCATGATCGGCCCGTCCGTGGGCCGGCAGAAAACGAATGTGCGAAAAGCCGCTTCCATCAACCGTCACAACGCATTCCACTCCGAAGACGGACGCTACCGTTGCCGGCGTCAGGACTTCGCGCGGCGCGCCGATGGCGATCATCTCACCGCGATGCATAATGGCGATGCGGTCGCAGAACATGGCGGCGTGATTGAGATCATGAAGGGCCGCCACAACGGTCAATCCCTGCCGGCGCACCAGATCGAGCAAGCCGATCTGGTGGCCGATGTCGAGGTGATTGGTCGGCTCGTCCAGCAGCAGAATATTGGGCTCCTGCGCCAATGCGCGGGCGATATGCAGTCGCTGGCGCTCACCACCGGAAAGGTGGTGCCAGCTGCGCTCCGCCTTGTCGGCCATGTCGACATTATCGAGCGCGGCCTCGACGATCGCGTCGTCATGCGCAGACCACGCCGAAAGTGGACCGAGATAGGGCGTGCGCCCCAATTCCACCGCCTGTCGTGCCGTGATGCGCTCGGTGGTTTCGGCCTGCTGCTCCACAAAAGCCAGCCGGCGAGCGAGTTCACGCCGTCCGAGGGAGGCGAGCGGATCGCCGCCGAGCATGACGTGACCCTGGCGCGGCTTGCGGATGCCGGCCAGCATGGAGAGCAGCGTGCTTTTACCGGACCCATTCGGGCCGATTATGCCGAGAAACTCTCCGGAACCGACATCGAGCGAGACACCGCGTACGATGTCGATATTGCCTGCGCGAAATTTCAGGTCATGAGCGGATAGCTTCACGAACGTCCCCTCTTCTGTCCGAGGATGAAGGCGAAGGCGGGCGCGCCGACAAGCGCGGTGATGACACCGATGGGCAGCACCTGCCCGGGAATGACAATGCGGGAGAGAATATCGGCGATGATCATGAATACCGCACCGGTCAATGCTGTCACCGGCAGCAGCAGCCCATGGCGGACGCCGACGAAGATGCGTGCCGCGTGGGGAATGACGAGGCCGACAAAGCCGATGGACCCGACCAGCGAGACCATCACCGCCGTCATGATCGCCGAAACCGAGATCAGTACTGCATAGGTCCGCCGCACCGGAATGCCGAGCGAGGCGGCCGCCTGCCCGCCGAAGGCGAAAGCATCAAGCGCCCGGGCGTGCCAGAGGCAAACCGCAAGACCGGCAACACTGACCGGCAGGGCCAGCCACACATCCGGCCAGCGCACGCCCGAGAGGTTCCCCAGCAGCCAGAACATGATACCGCGCGCCTGTTCGGCATTGGCGGATTTGGTGACGATGAAGGACGTCATGGCATTGAACAGTTGCGAACCGGCCACCCCGGCCAGGATGATGGCACTGTTGCCGTGCCCTGCACGCACCGCCAGAAGACTGACAAGCGAGAATGCGACGAAGGCACCGATCAGTGCCCCCGCCGGCATTGTCAGAAAGCCCGCCCCAAAGCCGAGAAGGGCCACGCCCACCGCTCCGGTGGAGGCGCCCGCGGAAATACCGAGGATATAGGGGTCGGCAAGCGGGTTGCGCAGCAGCGATTGCAGAACCGCGCCGGCAAGCGCCAGTGAAGCCCCGCAGCAGGCGGCCACGACGGCGCGGCTGAGACGATAGCTCCACACAATTCCCTCATCCAGCGGCTCCAGCGGATAACCGGCGTCAAACACCCGGTTGGCGATGGTTTTCGCCACCACATCGAATGGAATGGCGGTTTCGCCGATGGCCGCCCCGGCCATCAGCGCGCCGAGCAGCAGGGCGAGCGCGGCAAAAACCAGCCCTCCTCTGCCGAGATGGATTGAAAACCCGCTCACTTGGCGAGACCGGCAGCCGAAATTGCCTCAGCCAGCGTTTCAATGCCTTCGATCGTCCGGATGGTCGGGTTCATCGCTTGGGCATCCATCTCGAAGACGTGACCTTCCTTGACAGCTGGCATGATGCTGGCCACGGGATCGGTGGCGAGGAATTTCTGCTTGACGGCGATGTCGTCAGCCGGGAAACGGCGGCGGTCCATCTTTCCGGCCACAATCACCGAGGGATTGGCCTTGGCGATGGTTTCCCAACCGACCGTTGGCCATTCTTCGTCGCTCTCGATCACATTCTTCAGGCCGAGCGCCGACATGATGTAGCCGGGCGCGCCGTTGCGGCCCGCCACATAGGGATCGATATCCAGTTCCGCGCTGGAGAACCAGAAGACGGCGGAAAGCTTGCCGTTTGCGGAAGCAATCTTTGCGCGGGCAGCCTCTTCCCTTTTCTTGAGATCATTGACCACTTCTTCGCCGCGATCCTGGACGTTGAAAATCTGCGCAAGGTCGCGGATTTCCTGATAGATCAAATCCATTGTGAAGCCGGCCTTGCGCACGCCGTCGCCGCCCCCGGAATTGTCCTTGCCCACGCAATCTGCCGGCGAGGTGTAAACAGGAATGCCGAGTTCGGCGAATTGCGCCGGCGTACCGACAACGCCCTCGGGGCCGATCTGCCACTGGAACTGCGTTGTGACGAGGTCCGGCCTCTTTCCAACGACGGCCTCGAAGCTAGGATCATTGTCGGCCAGACGCTCCACCCTGGAATTGGCCTCCTCATAGCCCGAAAGGACCGGGCCGATCCACAGGGCCGTGCCAACGACCTTGTCGGCCAGTCCGAGCAGATAAAGAACCTCAGTCGTGCTCTGGCCGACGGAGACGGCGCGGGCGGGCGGCTGCTTGAAAGTGATGTCGTGACCGCAGCTTTTGATTGTCAAGGGATATACCGTTTCCGCGGCAGTGGCGGTGGCGGCGGGCAGAACTGCAAGCGCAGCAGCGAGAAAGCCGGCGCGGACCGGCAGGCGTCCAGAATGAAACATGTGTTCTCCAATCGAAATGAAATCGCTTGTTCCAGAGCAGCGGCGTCAGAATGCGCAGCAACCACGGAACGTCTTGTACGGAGAACGGTAACAGGACGCAAACCAAATGTTATGAAATAACATTACAATCTCCTCTTCCGGGCTTCCCCGCCCGTAACGATGGTTTATATTTTGACGGCAGGTCTCCTGACTCACGGATTTGCGCCTTTCATCTGCCTTCCCGCATTCCGGAGAATGCAGTGGCATGACGCCATCGGCGTCACGAGGATGAGCGGCAATCCGCTTACAGTTGCGGGGGCAGCCACGGCATTGGGCGATAATCATCACCCGCACCGTGTTCCCTATTAATCCCTTCGCCTTTCGGCTGCAGGAACCGTCGCTTTCTCACATAAGGGTCAAGGGGCAGTGCGTCAATCATCAAAGCATGTTTCTAGCGCAGCGGAACGCATCGCGTCGGGCGACGCCCGAAACAGGACCACCACATAATCAGTCGAATTGAGGCGGTTCAAAACTGCGCTTCAGCACAGCGATGGACCCGCAAGGGCGAAAATCCTCGCCGGACCCGAACCCGCAGGCTGCGGCGCCTGTTTCGACATGGTGGTAAGAGTTTCGATCACGACCAGGCCGGATTGCGTCAGAAAATCGGTCAATACGCCCTGGTCTTGCACGGCATCCAGACGGACGAGCTGATCGTCCAGATCGGCAAAATGCCGACTCACCAGCGCGACCGCATCTTTCTCCTCAACTGCGACGACCGGACCGACGATGTGACCTCGCCCGGCCGCCCGGCGCAGCGCGAAAGCCACCAGACGATCGACCTCGAAAAGGCCATAGCCAGTATTGTCGCGCAGAAGGCGTTGCAGCACGCCCCGCCTCGATACGCCCAAAGCCACCCGGTCAATCGTCACGACCGCCGACAAATGATCTTCCGAGAGGGGCTCGATCCGTTGCTTTCTGCCAAGCCCCGGTGTCTGCACGGGGGAGCGCGCCCTGCCCCGAAACAGCTGCACCTTTTCCGCATCTCCGGAAAAGCCTAGCCCTGCAAAAAGACGACGTGAAACGTCGGTGGCGTTCAGCCGCAAGACGGTTGCCGGGTATTTCGCCAGAAGCTGCCGCACCAGCCAGGGCGCCACGCCACGCCCCTGCAGACGTGGCGATACGATGACCATGCCGAGCGTCGCGAAACCCTGATCATAGGGAAAGAGCATCGCTGTCGCGACAACACGGTCGATCTCGTCCAGCGCAGCGAGACCGACACCGCATTGCCGCAGGAAACACCATTCATTGGCGTGATAGCGCCATCCGACCGCCATGGAGAGGGCGTGCAGACGATCTGCCTCCACATCGGCAATATCCACGGTCCGCAACTCGAAACTATCGACTTTGAGCAGCTCCATCGCAAACGGCTCTCACTCCCTCCAGCGCGGGGAACCAGCGTTCCCGGCGTCCAAGCCATGACGTCCGAGGATAACGAGCCATGCCAGCACGAATTTTCTGAAAGCACTGGAAGGACACAACAATCTACCGAAATACCTCGCTTTTCAGCAGATAAACGCCTTCGGCCGTTCTAAGCTTTTGCAATGAGCAATGCGGCCATCATAACGGGCCAACGGGGACGACCATGAACGCAATCGAAATCCTTGAGCGTCTCGTCGCCTTTCCGTCAGTGGTGGGAACGGCCAATGGCGACATTGCCGGATGGATTGCCGAATATTTGGAAAGCCATGGCGCAAGAGTATCCGTGATTCCGGGGCCGGAGGGAGACCGTGCCAATCTCTTCGCCACCTTCGGACCGGCCGATCGGGCCGGTTACATTCTGTCCGGCCACATGGATGTGGTACCCGCCGGAGAACCGGAATGGTCCTCCGATCCATTCCGGCTGAGAAAGGAAAACGACAGGCTTTACGGACGCGGGACGACCGACATGAAAGGTTTTCTGGCAACCGTCCTCGCCGCAGCGCCTGCCTATTCGCGCATGACGCTTCAGCGCCCCGTGCATATCGCCTTTTCCTACGACGAGGAGGCAGGTTGCCGCGGTGTTCCCCATCTCATCGCGCGCCTGCCGGAACTGTGCGCGCCACCGGCGGGCGCCATTATCGGCGAGCCCAGCAATTTGCGTTCCGTGCGTGCCCACAAGGGAAAAGCCGCGGCTCGGGTCAGCATCCGTGGCAGGTCAGGCCATTCTTCACGGCCCGATCAGGGAGTGAACGCCATTCATCTGATGGCAGGCATCATCGCGACTGCGGTGGAGGCGGCAGACGCGTTGACCCAGGGTCCTTTAGAGAAGACCTTCGAGCCGCCCTACTCGTCCCTGCAGATCGGTACCGTCAACGGCGGACAGGCGATCAACATCATTCCCGATCATTGCGCCATCGAACTGGAGGCAAGGGCTATTTCAGGTGTCTCGCCAATCGACCTGCTGGAGCCGGTACGACGTAGCGTGGAGGCGCTCACCGCGACAGGTGTCGATATCGAATGGCTGCCGATGAGCGCCTATCCGGCGCTGTCGCTTCTCGCCGAGGCCCCGCTTGCCTCGCTTTTGGAGGAGCTGACCGGCACTCCCGGTCTCGCGGCCGTCAGCTATGGCACGGAGGCCGGGCTCTTTCAGGCAGCGGGCATCGACGCCATCATCTGCGGCCCCGGCGATATCGGCCGCGCCCATAAACCGGACGAATTCATAACAGCGGGCGAACTTTCCGCCTGCCAGTCGATGCTGGAAATGCTCGGCCGGCGCTGCACGGCATGAACCCTCGAGACCACGGATCAGATGACATTTCTCTTTAACTCCGACGCCAGACGCGGCGAAATCTTCCGGCAGGCCCTGGCTGACGAATTGCCGGATCTCCCCTTCGCAATGGATGCCTCCAAGGTCGATCCCGATGCAGTCCGTTACCTCATCACCTGGACGGTGCCGGAGGATATAGCGCGTTATCGTAACCTCGAAATCCTCTTTTCGATCGGGGCCGGTGTGGACCAGTTTCACATCGATACGGTCCCGCAGACGGTGAAAGTCGTACGCATGGTGGATGAGGGGATCATCCGCATGATGCAGGAATATATCTGCCTCGGCGTGCTCGCCCTTCACCGCAATCTCCCCGCCTATCTGAAACAGCAGCGGCAGCAGTTGTGGAAGACGCTGCCGCAACGGCAGGCAGAAGACTGCCGGATTGGCGTTCTTGGCCTCGGCATGCTGGGCGTCGCAGCGCTGGAGCGGTTAAGAACTTTCGGCTTTCCGCTCGCCGGCTGGAGCCGGTCGCCGCGCGAGATCGATGGCGTCACCTGTCACCATGGCGATGATGGGCTGAAAGCCACACTCTCCACCAGCGACATCCTCATCTGCCTGCTGCCGCTGACGGACGAGACCACCGGACTTCTCAACGCCCAGCGCCTGAGCCTTTTACCCGATGGCGCGGGACTTGTTCACGCCGGACGTGGCAGACAGCTCGATCACGGCGCACTCCTCGATGCGCTCGATAAAGGCCGGCTCTCGGGTGCAGTGGTCGACGTTACGGATCCCGAACCGTTGCCCGAAGACCATCCTTTCTGGACCCACCCCAAAATTCTCCTGACGCCGCATATCGCCAGCGTCACTCAGCCCCATTCCGCGGCACGCACCGTTGTCGAAAACATCAAACGCCACGAGACCGGTCTTCAACCGCTCGGCCTTGTCGACCGCCGCCGCGGATATTGATCATCACGCCTGTTTCAGAAAGGAAAATTCATGCTGCTTCTCAAGCCCATCGATACCAACCCCGACTTCGAGCCCAAGGCCTCCAGGGCGCTGCCAGAACGCCTCATTGCAGGCGACCCGTCGTTCAAGACCTGGGCGCTTGACGAAGCTCGCGACGGAACCGTGAAGACAGGCATTTGGGAAGCGACACCGGGGGAAAGCCGTTCCATCAAAGGTGAGACCTTCGAGTTCTGCCATATTCTGGCCGGCGTCATCGAAATCACCCCTGATGGCGGCGAACCGCAGCGTTATACGGCGGGCGACAGTTTCGTAATGAAACCCGGTTTCGTCGGCGTCTGGAAGACCATCGAGACGGTGCGCAAAATCTACGTCACAGTGAACGGATGAGGCGTATCTCGCCGGTTTTCCAGGTTGCCGGCGATGACGGGAACCGGCGAGAGGCCGCAGACAGCACGCACCAAAGATTGCGCTGTCTGGCAACGGTAAAACGGGATTTTCGTTCACTGCCACGGCTGCAGTCGGTCGATTTCGCTTGCCGACAGGAATTAGCTTTGAGGGCATATTCAAAGGGGATTTCCCATGACGCTCAGCTTCGATCCAGACAGCCTGTCCCTGCCAATCGGCCACTTCATCGGCAGCAGGCTCGTCACCGCTGAAAACGGTATCGACATGCACCGCCCATCGGACGGGGCCCCATATGCCGGGTGCCCGAAGGCGGATGCAGCCCTGGTGGATGAAGCGGTGCAAACGGCCAAGGCCGCACTGAAAAGCAGCAACTGGGGCGGGGTGCGCCCGCGCGAGCGCACCCGGGTCCTGCAACGCTGGGCTGACCTGATAGAGCAGGAAGCCGAGACGCTGGCAAAGATCGAGGCGCTGTCCTCGACCCGGCCGGTAGGCCAACTGATCGCCGGCGATATCGCCGTGACCGCCGAGCAAATCCGCTTCTTCGCCGAATTCGCCGACAAGGAAGGCGGCGATCTGGTGCCGACCGACGACACGAGCCTCGGCATGATCATGACGGAGCCCTATGGCGTGGTGGGTGCGATTACACCGTGGAATTTTCCGGTCTCCATGGCTGGCTGGAAGCTTGGCCCGGCGCTTGCGGCAGGCAATGCCGTGGTGCTGAAACCTTCGGAGATGACGCCCTTCTCCAGTATTTTCATGGCGCAGCTGGCGATCAAGGCCGGGTTACCCGCCGGCCTCATCAACATCGTGCTGGGCGACGGTCCCGTCACGGGCAACGCCATCACCGGCCATCCCGAGATTTCCAAGGTGAGCTTCACCGGCTCCACCGCCGCGGGAGCCGCCATCATGGCCAATATCGCCCGTACAGGGATCAAGCCCATGACGCTGGAACTTGGTGGCAAGAGCCCACAGATTGTCTTCGCCGATGCGGATATCGAAAAGGCGGCGACGGCCATCGCCGGCAATATTCTCTCCAATGCCGGGCAGGCCTGTGTGGCCGGCTCGCGCATCCTCGTGGAGGACAGTGCGGTAGATGCCCTCTCCGCCGCAATCATCGCCCGCATGAAGGCGGTGAAGCCCGGGCCCACCTGGGACGAGACAACACAATATTCGCCTATTATCTCCGAGGTGCAGCGCAAGCGCATCGACGGTATCGTGCAGGCGGCGGTCTCCCATGGCGGCGAATGCCTTACCGGTGGCGCGATCATGGACGGCCCCGGCTATTTCTACCAGCCGACACTGATCGCCAATGTCGACCAGACCTCCCCCGCCGTGACCGAGGAGATCTTCGGGCCGGTGCTGACGCTGCAGACCTTCCGCACGGAAGAAGAGGCTCTTTCGCTTTCCGATCATCCGACCTACGGTCTGGCGGCGGGTCTTTTCAGCCGTGACGTCTCACGCGTCATGCGCCTGTCCCGCGCCATCCAGGCGGGTACGATCTGGGTCAACCGTTACGGCCGCTCGCGCGACCACATTCTGCCTACCGGCGGCTACAAACGTTCCGGCATCGGCAAGGATCTCGGACGGGAAGCCTATCTCGCCAACCGCAAGAGCAAGAGCGTCCTGATTGGACTGTGACAGGGGAAATTTCTTGAAAACGCATCGCATCGCACTCATTCCCGGCGACGGCATCGGCAAGAGCGTCACTCATGCCGCATGGCAGGTACTCAACGCCGCCGCCAGAACCTCCGGTTTTGCGCTTGAAGGAACGGAGTTCCCCTGGTCCTGCGCGTTCTATCAGGAAACCGGCGCGATGATGCCCAAGGACGGTATTGAGACCCTGCGCGGTTTCGACGCCATACTCCTCGGGGCCGTAGGCTGGCCGGCCGAAGTTCCGGATTCGGTATCTCTGCACGGCCTGCTGCTGCCGATCCGCAAGGCCTTCGTGCAATATGCCAATATCCGACCGCACCGATTGCTTCCCGGTGTCGAAGGTCCGTTGAAGGCGGATCGATTCGATATCCTCTGCATTCGCGAAAATACCGAGGGCGAATATTCCGGCGCCGGTGGCCGGGTCCATCAGGGCACGGACGATGAGGTGGCCGTGGAAACCTCGATCTTCACGCGGACGGGCGTGGAGCGCATCCTGCGTTTCGGCTTCGAACAGGCGCAGAAACGTCGCGGCAAGCTGGCCTCGATCACCAAGTCGAATGCCCAGAAATATTCGATGGTGTTCTGGGATGAGGTAACGCACAGGCTCGCCGCCGAATATCCCGGTGTCGAGGTTTCCAGCTACCACATCGACGCCATGGCGGCGCGCATGGTGATGGCGCCGGAAAGCCTCGATGTCGTCGTCGCCTCCAATCTCTTCGGCGATATTCTGACCGACCTGGGCGCGGCCATTCAGGGCGGTCTCGGATTTGCCGCCTCCGCCAATATCAATCCCGACCGCAGCGCGCCCTCCATGTTCGAGCCGGTGCACGGTTCAGCGCCTGACATCGCCCATCTCGGCATCGCGAACCCAATCGCCGCCATCTGGTCGGGGGCGATGATGCTCGAGCATCTCGGGGAAAAGAATGCCGCGGCTCGGGTTATGGCCGCACTGGAAACGACGACCGGCCGGGGTATCGGCACCGTGCCGGGCAGGGATGAGACGGACGCCATAACGGCTGCAGTTCTCGCAGCGCTCGACTGATTTCGGAGACGGATGATGCAAGGTTTGAAGGACAGGGATCTCTTTCGCCAGGCCGGCCTGATCGGCGGTGCATGGAAGGCAGCGGCATCGGGCAAGGCGGTCGACGTGATCGACCCGGCAACGCAGGCAGTCATCGGCAGCGTGCCGGATATGGGCGGAAGGGAAACCCGGGCGGCGGTGGAGGCCGCCGATGCGGCCTTCGGCCCCTGGAGAAAAAAGACCCATGCCGAGCGGGCGGCCCTTCTCGAAAAATGGTTCGCCCTGATGATCGAGCATATGGACGATCTTGCGCTGATCCTGACCACGGAACAGGGCAAGCCGCTTGAGGAGGCGAAGGGAGAAATCCGCTATGGCGCATCCTTCGTCAAATGGTTCGCGGAAGAAGCTCGCCGTATTGGCGGCAGCACCATCCCTTCACCGACACCGGACCGGCGCATCGTGGTGCTGAAAGAACCGGTCGGCGTCTGCGGCATCGTCACCCCGTGGAACTTCCCGAACGCGATGATCACGCGCAAGGTTGCACCCGCGCTTGCCGCCGGCTGCACCGTCGTCATCAAGCCTTCCGAATTCACGCCCTATTCGGCACTGGCGCTCGGTGTTCTTGCCGAACGGGCCGGTATTCCCGCTGGCGTCATCAACATCGTGACGGGCATGCCGACCGATATCGGCAACGAAATCATGGCGAATGAGACGGTGCGGAAAATTTCCTTCACGGGCTCAACCCGCGTTGGCTCACTCCTGATGCGAGGCGCTGCCGACAGTGTAAAGCGGCTCTCGCTGGAACTGGGCGGCAACGCGCCCTTTATCGTTTTCGACGATGCCGATCTCGATCTGGCCGTGGAAGGCGCGCTCGTTTCGAAGTTCCGCAATGGTGGGCAGACCTGCGTCTGCGCCAACCGCATTCTCGTTCAGGCAGGCGTTTATGACGCCTTTGCAAAAAAACTGGCGGATCGCGTTGATGCCATGCGGGTCGGTCCCGGAACGGAGGCCGGTGTGTCCATCGGCCCGATGATCAATGAGCCGGCCATAACGAAGATCCGCGCCCATGTGGAAGATGCCGTGGCCAAAGGTGCGAAGATCATCACCAGACCCCGCCCTCTACCAGAAGGTCCGCAATACACCGCCCCCATTGTGCTGACCGGCGCAACGACCGGCATGCGTCTGGCAAGCGAAGAGACCTTCGGCCCGGTCGCTCCCCTCTTCCGTTTTGAAACGGAAGAAGAGGCGATCGCCATCGCCAACGGTACCCCGTTTGGGCTTGCGGCCTACTTCTACACTGAAAGCCTCAGACGCGCCTGGCGCGTGGGTGAAGCGCTGGAATTCGGAATGGTGGGCCTCAACACCGGCGCGATTTCCACCGAGGTCGCGCCTTTTGGCGGGGTCAAGCAATCCGGCCTTGGCCGCGAAGGCGCGCAGGTCGGCATCGAAGAATATCTGGAAATAAAGACGTTCCATATCGGCGGACTTGCCTGATACTTCTTTCCCATCCCCGACTAAAGGGTCGCCCAGCGACCCTTCTTTTTTGCAGATCGACAAGAAACGAGATGCCTGTGCGGAATGGGAAGCGCGGCCCGAATGAGCGCCTTCTTCAGTGGGCCGCCTCGATCATCGCGATCCAGCCGGCAGCCCGCCGAGCGGCTTCGGCCAGGACGGGTTTCGGAGCCTTATACCACTCATTTTCCGGCAGTTCTCGTTTCAGACGAACGAAGCTTATCGCGTCGTCCAGGGTCGGAAACTCCGCTGGCAGTGTGAGATGGAGGAAGAGCGCGACGACGGCGACAGAGCGGGAACGGCCGCCCCGGCAATTGATGAGCACATTGCCGCGCTCCCGGCGGGGGTAAGATGGTTTTTCCGGCAGAATCTGCTCCAGCGCCGCCCGCAGAATATAATGGGCTGCCACCATTTGGGTATCAGGATTCCCGGCTCCGTCGATCAGACCGATCTTGTAATATCGGATTTCGCCCGGCCCATAGACGCTGCCTTCATGATCTGAAACCACATCGGACTGCTCCACGAAATTGAAGTCCAGATTGACGGCGCAATTGACGACGGTGGTAATGCCGTTCTGACGCAGAAGATTGAGGTCGCTCGCACCCTCTTTGCCCGAAATGAAGAGATCGACACCATAAAGCGGATGCCGTTCATAGATGCGGCTGAGCTTCGGCAGTTCGCCGCTCTCCTGCTCTCGGGCTATGGTCTGTTGCGGTTGCGGCATGTCATGTCTCCCCGGCACCGGTACGGCAGCCATCATATCTTTGCTTTTTCAGTTTTCTGCGGCGGTTGGCCCGTGTTGCACCGACGTCTTGGCGCTGCGGCTTGCGGATATGGCTCGTGCCACCCGCTGCAATGTCGGATAGTTGGCCCCCTCACCCGTGGCTATATAACCCGGGCAAAGGAATTCGGCGGCGCCTTCCGCCACCTTTCCAAGAGTGAGAGGTTCATAGGCGCCGCCGGCATTTTTGAGAATGAGGATGGCGGCTGCCACATCCCAGGCGTTGACGCCGAAACCAGCGGCCGCATCCGTCCAGCCCGCCGCGACGTGAGCAATGCTGAGCGCAGCGCTGCCGGGCCGGCGCAATGTAGAAAAGGTCTCAGTAAGAGTACCGAAATTGGCGAGCGCCGCTTCCCGCCCATCCAGCCGGAAATCGCGCGAGACGGGATAGCCGGTGATGAGCGTCGCCCGTGTCTCGTCCGAGACGCTACGCGAGCGCAGCCTTTCGCCGTTCAGATAAGACGCCTGGACATCGGCCGAAAACATCTGCTCCGCGACAGGGTCATAAACCACGCCGGCAACAACCTTCCCGTCGATAACGGCGGCAATGGACACGCACCAGAAGGCAAGGCCGCGGGCGAAATTTGCCGTGCCGTCGATGGGGTCGACATACCATTGCACCTCACCGCTACCGATCTGGCCGCCCTCCTCACCCATGATGGCCGAGTTGGGTTCCCGTTCGAGAATGATGGTGCGAATGGCGACCTCAGCGCGCTTGTCGTGGATAGTCACGATATCGTGGAGATCGACCTTGTAGTCCACTGTCATATCCGATCGGAATGCCGCAAGCAGAGGATCGCGCACGGCACGCGCCGCTGTTTCGGCGATTTTCATCAACCGCACGGAGCGGGAAAATGCGCCCTCATCTCCAGGATTTCGTTCGCTCAATGAGGTCTGCATCGGCATGTCCATTCCGTTCATTCGCAAAAAGGAGGAGGCGGTGCGGCCAGGACCGCGCCAGCCGGGATTACTTCGTGTAGTTGACGCGCCAGAAATCCTGCCACTCCTCGCGCCGATCGAAATCATCGAGACCCGTAGCAGAATTGTATCCCATCAGCCGGTCGGCAACATTCATCAGCCCCGAAGGCTCATCATCCGGCATCTTGATGTCGGTATTGGTCGGCAGCTTACCGTCCTTCATCTGCGGGGCGATGCCCTCTTCCGTCAGGATATAGTGGATAAAGAGCTTGGCCGTGTTCGGGCTTTTGGTCTTGGAGGCCATCAGGCCGAGCTTGATATAGGTCCAGCCGACCCAGGGATCGAGGTCGGTGCAGAGGCCGAGCTTGTAGCCCTTGTCGGCATTGTCGCGAAATTTGGCTGAACTTAGCAGGCCGAAGAAGGGCTGGTTCTGGCCGGGCGCGCCGACCGCTTCCGCAACCGGGTCGTCGCCGTCGGTGGCGAGCGGGCCATTCGCAGCCAGCGCCTTTATCCACGCAGCTGCCGCACTCTTTTCCTCCGTCTCCCTGCCGAAATGAGCCTTATAGGCCGCCGCTATCTTTTCATTACCGTGGGCTTCAAGCTGGTTGAACCAGTCGGTATAGGTGCTCTTGCTGAGCGGATCGACCATGGCGACCTTGCCTTTCCATTTCGGCTCGGTCAGTTCCCAGATATTCGTCACCGGGCATTTGTCATAGGCTTCGGTATTATACGCCCAGACGTTGGCGTTGGTGGAAATGGCCAGTGGGTTTTGAAACTGCGCCGGAATTTTCGAGGTCATGTCGCCCGGCAGGTAATTTTCCACAAAACCCGCCGGCAGAAGCTGGGCAAGTGCAGAGGGCGCATCGGTAATCAACACCACATCCCCCTGCACATTGTTCGACTGGCTTTCGCGGATGATCATCTCCAGCTGGCTATTGGCGGAGACCTTTACGCCCGTCGCCTTCAGCCCGTATTTGGCGCTGAATTTATCCGCCATCTCAACGATCTTGCCGGTGCTGTCATAGATGTTGATCGGCTTCTCCTGCTTTGCCGCCGCAAGGACGGCGTCGAGATCGAAGGGCTCTTCAGCCGCGGCGGCCAGAGCGGAAGCGCCTATAATCATTGCACCTGCGGCCATGGCCGAGGCAGCCCTCAATTTCATTTTTCGCATCGTTTCCCCTCCCAAGGAAAAGACAGGCGGGTTTGCACCCCGCCTTCCGTTTATTTTTTGTAATTCACACGCCAGAAATCCTGCCAGCCTTCGCGCTTGTCGAGATCGTCGGCCGCCGTTGCGGCGTCGAAAGCCATCAGCTCATCGAGATGATCGGCGACCCTCGAAGGCTCATCCGCCGGCAGGGCGATTTTCATATTGCCGGAAAGCTTGCCGTCAGCGGTCTGTGGCGCGATGCCTTCTTCCGTCATCAGATAATGCAGGAAGAGTTTCGCGGCATTCGGGCTTTTCGTTTGCCCGGCAATCAGGCCGAAACCGGGATAGAGGAATCCGGAAAATGGCTTTACACCGCTGCAAAGACCGAGCTTCAGCCCCTTGGCTTCATTGTCACGATACTTCGCGACCGAGGTGATGACGAAGAAGGGATCGGTCTGTCCCGGAGCACCGGCAGCGTCCGCCACCGAACTGGAATCCGTCAGGAGCGGCGCATTTTCGGCAAAGGCTTTCACCCAGGCAGCCGTTGCGCTTCTTTCGCCCGTTTCCAGCTTGTTGCCGTAGAGGTCCTCGTAGGCTTTGGCGACATCGGCATCGTGGTGGGTTTCGATCTGGTTGAACCAGTCGGCATAAAGCGGTTTGTCGAATAGATCGAGCATGGCAAGCTTGCCCTTCCAACGCGGCTCCGTCAGCTGCCAGATGTTGGTGACCGGGCATGTGTCGTATTTCTCGGTATTGTAGGTCCAGACATGCGGGTCTGAGACGACCACGAGCGGATCCCGCAGCTTCTGCGGAATATCGCCTTCGATATCAGGCGGCGTCCAGCTGGTAGCGATACCTGCCGGCAGAAGCTCACCCATGGCGGAGGCAACATCCGTGGCCACGCTCACATCGCCGACGACATTGCCAGCCCGATGTTCGCGGATCATCAGCTCGACCTGCGTCGCCTCGTTCATCTTCTTGCCGCTGGCCTGCACGCCATACTTGGCCGTAAACGCCTGCGCGGTATCCACGATCTTACCGGTCACCGCATAAACCGTAATCGGCTTTTCCTTCTTCGCGGCAGCGATGAGCGCATCGAGATTGAAGGCTTCCTGCGCATGCGCGGCCCCGCCAAGTGCCAGCGAGACGCCGAGGCAAAGTGCGGAGGCGGTCCCCCGCCGCCTGCGCTCGTTGCCATTATTATTCCTAGCCATGATCGTCACGAATTGGTCCCCCATTATTTTTTGTAGTTCACACGCCAGAAGTCCTGCCAGGTTTCACGCGCATCCCAGTCTTCAAGACTGGTCGCCATGCTGTAGGGCAGAATGTTATCGAGGACGGCGCCAATACCCGATGGCTCGTCGGCGGGCAGACTTACCTCCCTGTTGGTCGACATTTTGCCGTCGATCGCCTGCGGCGCGATGCCTTCGGCAGTCATGATGTAGTGAATGAAAAGCTTCGCCGCATTCGGGCTGTTCGTGCCCTTGGTGATCAGCCCGACGCCCGGATAGAGCCAGCCGACCCAGGGTTTCAGCTCCTTGCAGAGGCCGAGTTTCGTGCCCTTCTCGGCATTGTCACGGAACTTGGCCGAGCTGATGAGGCCCATGAAGGGTTCTTTCTGACCGGGAGCACCAACGGCTTCGGCAGCAGCCGCATCGGCGTCGGTCAGAAGCGGAGCATTGGCGGCAAGCGCCTTCACCCAGGCTGCCGTCGCGCTCTTTTCCCCGGTTTCGAGGTCCTTGCCGTAAAGCGCCTTATAGGCCGCTTTCACTTCACCATCGCCGTGGCTGGCCATCTGGTTGAACCAGTCGACATAGGATGCCTTGCCGAGCGGATCCTGCATCGCCACCTTCCCCTTCCACTTCGGGTCGGTCAGTTCCCAGATATTGGAAACGGGGCATTTGTCGAAGAGTTCGCTATTATAAGCCCAGACATTGGCGCTGGTGACGACGGTCAGCGGGTCCTGATACTCCGGCGGAATATTGCCGGCCATATCCGGCGGCAGCCAGCTTTCGACAAAACCGAGCGGAATAAGCTGCGCCATCGCGGCCGGCGCATCGCTGATGATCGAGACGTCACCCTGAATATTGTTGGCGCGCGCCTCGCGGATGATCATCTCCAGCTGGGCGGAGGCCTTCACCTTCGCGCCCTCAGCGCCGACACCGTATTTCGCGGCGAAGTTCTTCGCCATTTCAACGATCTTTCCCGTGCTGTCATAGACGGTGATCGGTTTTTCCTTTTTCGCCGCCTCGATCAGGGCATTGAGGTCGAAAGGCTCTCCCGCTTTCGCCACGCCGCCAAGCGTTGCGGCAATCGCCGTTGCGCATAAGAGCCGGCTCAGGCCCGCTATTGTCCGCTTCATCCTGCTTCTCCTTCAGCCGTCTCGGCGGCGTTTTCAGTTGTAGGTGCTGTGGCGCAGAACGGCGTCCGCCTCGGTGATCCTCTGCCCCCTGGCATCGAAGGCGTGAAGGGCTTCGGGCGGCACGTGAAAGAACACGCGGTCGCCGCTGTCGATACGCGGCAGGGAGTGGGTGGTCAGGAACAGCGTGTGGTTCTCGCTTCTGAGTTCGAGAATCCAGCTGCCGCCGGTCGGCAGCACGCCGGTCACCGTCATCTCGCCGGCGAAGCTGCCTTGCGGCACATCCTCGGACTTCATCACATAACCCATGGCTTCCGGCCGCATGCCGATCGAGGCAATGCCGCGCAGTTGCGGATAACGGGTTGCGAAATAGGCTTCCGCGCTGTCCGCTATGTCCGACACCCCGGGCTGGCCGAAAGTCAGTATGTTGATCGGCGGGCTGCCGACGAATTCGGCGACGAAACGATTGGCCGGACGGTCGTAGATATCGTTCGGCGTGCCCATCTGCTGCAGCGTGCCTTCGTTCATGACGGCAATGGTGGTGGCAAGTGTCATGGCTTCCCACTGGTCATGCGTCACAAAGACGATGGTCGTCTTGAATTCCTTGTGCAGCCGCTTCAGCTCGGCGCGCATTTCAAGCCGCAGCCGGGCATCCAGATTGGAGAGCGGCTCATCGAGAAGCAGAACGCCCGGATTGACGGCGAGCATGCGGGCAAGCGCCACACGCTGCTGCTGACCACCGGAAAGCTGCGACGGATAGCGGTCGCGATATTTGGCGATGTCGAGCGCCTGCATGACGCGCTCGACACGGGCTTCACGCTCGGCCTTCGGCAGCTTGCGCAGGCGCAGGCCGAAATCGGTATTGCGCTCGATGGTCAGATGCGGCCATAGCGCGTAGCTCTGGAAAACAAGGCCCATTTCACGTTTTTCCGGCGGCACGAAAATGCCTTCGGTCACGGAATCGATCACCCGGTCGCCGACGCGGATCTCTCCGCCCGAGAGGTTTTCGAGGCCAGCTATCATGCGAAGCGTGGTGGTCTTGCCGCAGCCGGAAGGCCCGAGCAGGCACATGAACTCGCCGTCGCGGATTTCGAGATCGAGATCGGAAACCGCATTCGCGGAATTCACGCCGTAGTTTTTCTGCGCACCGCGCAGGTTGATGGTAGGCATCAGCTTCCAAGTCCTTCTGCAAGATTTGTGCGGGTCAGCTTCTGGGCCAACAGCGTGCCGAAATAGGCAATGGCGGCGATGATCAGCACCACGGCGTTGGCAGCCTGCGTGTAGTGGTAGTCGACCAGCCGCAGCGAATAGGTGGTCAGAACATCCGTGCTCGGCACGGCGAGGATCACGAAGAGGCTGAGACCCTTGATGCCCGAAATGAAGGGCAGGAGAACCCCGGTCACCAGCGACCCTTTCTGGATCGGGATGACGATCGAGATCATGCGGCGGAACCAGCCTGCACCGGCGATCTGGGCAGCCTCTTCCGGGTCCTTTCCAAGCTGCGTCATGGCGGAAATGCCGGCTCGCGAAGCGTAGGGCATCTGGTCAGCGATCAGCGCCAGGATGAGGATCGTCACCGTGCCATAGAGCGCCGGCATCGGCCCACGCGGAACGGCAAAGAGCGACAGATAGGCGGCGGCAAAGGCAATGCCGGGCACGAGATAGGGCAGGAACGTCACCTGTCGCAGGTAGACGGACAGGGCACGCACCGGCGTGCGGATGACGACATAACCAACGAGCAGGCCAAGAATGCCCGATGTGAGCGAGGCAAGCCCGACGATCATCATCGTGTTTTTTGCGGCAGCCCATAGGTCGGGGCTCAGGAGCACGCCGGTCTGCAAGGCGACGGTGTTGAGGTTGCTGCCAATCCAGTAATCGAGGGTGAAGTTGTCGAACGTGAAGCGGGCCGGCATTTTCATGACCGTCGAGAGCGCCAGGGTCAGAAGCGGCAGGCCGACACTGAGAACGAAGATGGCAGCCGCGAAGCCCGTCGCCGGAAGCCGCATCTTGCCGAGACGGCTCTGCCTGTTCATCGAGCCTTTCGAACCAATGGTCACGAAACGGCGGGCTTCGCGAACGAGGCGGGCGTCGATCATGAGCGTGATGATGCCGATGAGCATGATCGAGGCCGCGACGACACCGGCAACACCCGTCTGGCGCGACGCAATGCTGCGGAACAGCGATGTGGAGAGAACCTCGAACTTCACGGGCAGCCCGAGAACATAGGGTACGCCGAACTCGCCAAGGCATTTCGCAAAGATCAGCACCATCGAGGACAATAGCGCCGGGCGCATCAGCGGCAGGATGACCTGCAGGGCGACCTGATAACGATGGGCACCGAGAATGCGGGCGGAATCTTCAAGCTGCGAGTCGAAGCGGCGAAGCGCCGAGCCGAACAGCAGGATGACGAAAGGCGTGTAATGCAGGGCAAGGATTATGGTGATCGGGAAACGTCCGTAAGCGACCCAATCCGGCGGCGTGAGGCCTATCGCCTCGAACCAGCCGGGCTGGCCGCCAACGGTGCGATTTTTAAACAACGTCGTCCAGGCGAGCGCGAAGGTCCAGGCCGGCAGCATATAGGGCACGATCAAGGCCGTGGCGAACCAGCGGCGGCCGAACATGTCCGTTCTGCTGATAAGCCAGGCAAGAACGGTGCCGATGACGAGCGAAAGCGCAATCGCCCCGAATGCGACGGTCAACGTATTGAAGAGCGGACGCCAGAAAAGATCCGATGCGACGGGCGAAAAAAACGCCCTGTCGAGATAATAAAGCGTGAGATCGCCGACATCCTTGCCGAGGCGCCGTTCGTGGCCGAACTGGACGCGGACGGCATCGAGAATGATCGAAATGATCGGAACGACGATCAGATAGGTGAAAAGCAGAGCCGTCAGAACGCCGATCAGCGTCGTAGGCTCCCTGAGTGCGACCTTGAGACGATACCGCCAGGCCTGCCATGCCGAAGGCGCGGTCGTCGGGGGACTTCCCAGCGCCTCCGCCTTCGTCGATTCGCTTAAAAGAGCCATTCTCTCTCCCCATATGGCCACGCTTTGCCCTCACGCGCCGGCAAAAACCTGCCTTCGCGCGACCCGTAGAACAGGCGGCGCGTGCGTAACCTTCAGCAATGCATCTATGCTTCAGAAGCGGGTGTTTTACCCGCTCACAACGATGATCCCAGCTCCTCCCGAAAACATCGCGGGCAAAGCGATTATGGAATAAAAATTCCATATATCACTCTACCTTGGAATGCATGATCCGCCTTAAAAGACGTTTTGTCAATGAAAAAATGCACACGTGATCATTAACTTATTTATCTGTTTTCAAACGTTTTTTTGTCACAAAACTGTAATTTTTGAACGGCGCCGGGCAGGAAATGTTTTTCCTGTCCCGACGCCTGTGGAACGGATTGGATATTTCCTGAAACGCCAGAGAGCTTTTCTAAAGGGTGACGGGGTGCTGGTGAAATTGGAATAGCCGACATCCCGTAGCCTGTGATATCAGGCATTGGATTTCGGAACCGGGGGAGTCGGATGGCAAGAGGGTTCGTGACGGCCGAAGAGGTGGCGAAAAAGGCCGGGGTTTCACGCTCCGCCGTCTCTCGTACCTTCACACCCGGCGGCAGCGTATCGAAGGCCGTCCGGCGCAAGGTGCTGAAAGCCGCACAGGAACTCGGCTACCGCGTCAACCGTCTGGCGCAGGGTCTCAACAACGACCGCTCCAATCTCATCGGGGTCGTCGGTGCCAATCTCAGCTCCCCATTTATTTCAAAACAGCTCGATCTCCTCAGCATCGGCCTCCTGCGCCGGGGCTTGCAATGCCTGTTGCTGAATGCGGCAGATGCCCGCAAGGACATTGCGCCGCTGATCGAGCTTCTCTTCGAATTCCGCGCGCAGGCCATCGTGGTCCTTTCCGGCGAACCGCCGGCTTCGATCGTCGATGAATGCATCGCCAATGGCGTGCGCCTCATTCTCATAAATCAGCGTCTTGATCGCACCGACACGAATATGGTGTTGAGCGACGATTCCCATGGCGCCGATCTTGCCGCCATGCGGCTTGTGGCGGCGAAATGCAGGAAAGTCGCGGTCGTTTCCAGCGGTAGCCAGACGCCGGCTCAGCTGCGCCGCGCCGGTGCCTTCACCCAGCGCATGACGGTTGAAGGTATCGAGGTCGTGCCCTGGTCCGGTGGTCCGACCAGCTATGACAGCGGCTATCAGGCCGGCTGCGAATTGCTGGCGGACAAGTCCATCGATGGCGCTTTCTGCGTGACCGATCTGCTCGCGCTCGGCTTCATGGACGCCGCGCGTCTTGAAATGGGCCGCCGGGTGCCGGAAGACATCTCGATCGTCGGCTTCGACGACATTCCGCAGGCGGGCTGGAAAAGCTACCAGCTGACGACCGTTGCCCAGTCCTTCGACGCGTTGACGGAGAAGGTCCTGACCGCTCTTGACAGCGACGAGCCGGAAACGCGGCTCCAGGTCGTGCCCGTTTCCATGGTGGAGCGCATTACCGCACGCTAACCCGCCTGCCGGATCCGGCTTTCGATCAGCAGCCCGCTCTCATCGAGAATCGGGTGGGCAACGGCTGCAAGATGGGCGTTGATGCGCTTGAGATCACGCAACATGTCCAGATGCACCGAACTCGTCTGAATGCTGTCAACCCGGCCGTCGCGCAGGCGCTGGAGATGGCTTTCCGACGATTGTTTTTCCAGCCGCCGCACATCTTCCTTCACTTCCACCAACCGACGGGCAAGATCGGCGTTGCGAGTGGCGAAAACGGACTGTGCCATGCGGATATTATCGAGCGTGACGGCAAAAAGACGCTCAAGTTCACTTTTCCCATCATCGGAAAAGCGGAGGCCGAGATCGATCTTCTTGGCGATCTCCGGACGGATGCCTTTCTCGATGATATCGCCGATATGTTCGAGATTGATGGCATATTCGACAATATCCATCGCACGGCGCTGGTCCTTGCGGGCCAGGCCATTCTGTCCGACCTTCGAGACATAAACCTTGATTTCATGCTGCAAGCGGTCGACCCGGCCCTCCAGGCTGCTGATATCGTTGAGCTTTGCGGCATCACTGTCCCGCATGGCCTCACTCGCCTGCCGCAGCATAAGCTCGATCAGGTCGCCGACCAGCAGCACCTCGCGGCTTGCGCCGGCAAGCGCCGCAACCGGTTGATCGAGATCGTGACTGTCGAGATAGCTGTGATTGTTTTCGGTGCTCTCTCTGTCCGGCAGCAGCATCGTCGTTACTCGCAGAAGCACTGGCGAGAGCGGCCACGCGAAGGCGGCAACAGCGAAATTGAAGGCGAGATGCGCATCCACCGCTAGATTCGCATGCGAAAAGGGTGACATGTCCAGCAGGGCCGCGGCATATCCGGCGAGCGGCAGCGCTGCGAGGCAGCCGATGGCCCTGACGACGAGATTTCCCACCGTCACCCGGCGTGCCGCGATCGGGGCTTTCAGCGTCGCCAGTACCGGCGGCACCGCGCCGCCGAGATTGGCGCCGAGCACCAGAACGATCACGAGGCTCGTTTCCATGCCGCCGCTGGCGGCAAGCGACAGGATCAGAACGACGATGGCGAGACTGGAGGAGGCAAGAACAGCAAGGACGGCGGAGAAGATCAGCGCCACAGGCCAGGCATCACCGAGCATGCCGATAAAGAGACCCAGTGCTGGCGACTGCCTGATGGGATCAGTTGCAGCCGAGAGAAGATGAAGGGACAGCAGCATGAGACCGACACCGGCCACCGCCGCCCCGCCTCCCTGCCGCTGCACCGATTTGCCACGCGACAGGATGACACCCGCAAGGATGAGCAACGGCGACAGCCAGCCAAGCCCGAGAGCGACAATCCACGCCGTCATCGCAGTTCCGACATTGGCGCCGAGCAGGACGATCTGCGCCATGGCCGGCGCGATGAGGTCCTTCTCGACGAAAGAGGCGACCATCAGCGCGGTGGCAGTGGAACTCTGCAAGGCGATTGTCGCCACGAGACCAGCGAAGAAGGAACGATACCGGCCGCGCGTGCCGGCGGCCAGACCGATGCGGAGCCTCGCACCAAAGGCGCGTGACATGCCATCCTTTATCTGCGCAAGCCCGAAAAGCAGCAAAGCCACGGCGCCGAACAGGTTGATGCCGACAACGACCGATTCCATTCAATCCCCCCGCCTGCCGTCCCGGCGGCCGGACAGCAATCAACCCAGCCATGATAGACCGCCCCTTCCGCAAATCGTCGGATCAAACCGCAACGCGTTCACGCTGCGACCCGAGCCGAAGCGTAATGTCGCGCGGGCTGCCTTCTGCACGCTCAAGAAATAGGCCGAGCGCTCCGAGGAAGATTTCGATAAAACTCCTGACTGACCCGTCGTGACGATCCGGCGCGCGGCCGAAACGCTGCGCCAATTTCCGATAGAGGCAGAGCCGCTCATGCGGGATATGCGGCAGGGCTAGACCCGCCGCCTGTCGCAGGCAATACCAGTCGGCAATCAGCTCGAACATGGGCAATTCGAATGACAGCGCAAGTCCATCAGACAGTTCGCGGCCATCCTGCCCAAGCAGGAGGAGAACCTCCTGCACGGTTTTGTCGGAGATTGCCGCAACGATCTCTGCCGGCCATTCCTTGCTGAAATAGCGATGCCTGATCAGCGCCCGCTTGTGGCCAAGCAGGAACCCACCATAATCACCGGCTGCAAAAGACGGGTCGTCCTCTTCACCTGCCAGTACCGTCTCCTGCGCGTAACCCTGGCAAATACGGTCATTGACCGGCAGAGCGGTCATTTCCACCGTTTCCACGCTGATGTCCTGCCGGGCTGGATGGATGACCTTGAATCCGGGAGGAAAGGCGACGAGCGAAGGGACGGCAATATTGGTGAGCGACCTATCACCCTCCCCACCCTGCGTCACGCCCTCGACATGCAGGTGCCCGCTGAAATGGACGGTTAACCCAGCCCGCACCAGCGCGTCTTCCACCGCTTTGCGTGGCGTACGGCGCACGACATTGGTTTCACCGAACAGGGCACCTTCGGCACGGCTTGCTCCATCGAAGGGATCGAGCACCGGATAATGGGAAAAGCCGAGCAAGGTCTTGCCGAGCAGCTCCGCCCTGTGGCGCACGTCGGCAATCCAGTCAATGATGAAGGGCTTGCAACGCAGGAGCGCGTTCCAGCCACCCGAAGTGCTGTCGGTAAAGGCGGCTTCCTCACCTCGCTGAAAGACACCGTCGCGCGGCTCGAAAATATTCGCATCGATCATCAGGAGCCAGAGGCCCTCTTCCGGCTCGACAAGATAGGAGGCGTCCATCAAGCGATAGATATTCCGCCCATCGGGAGAGCGCACGTCGTAGAGCCGGTCTTCCGGCGCGTCGGACGCGCCGAAGGGCGTCTCCCAATGCAGATAATCCGGCTGGCGGAAATAACCGAAAGCCCCCATCGGATCGAGGCCGGCGGGATAACCTTCGCAGTACATGCGGTCGGTTATGACGACCCCTTCCCCGGTGCGGCGCGCATCGCTGGAAACCAGGACGCCTTTGCCGTTCTCCGTCAGGAATTCCTTGGTGTGATTTCGGCCGCAAGGGCCGAAAATGTCATGGTTCCCGGGCAGCGCATAAAAAGCGGTGCCATGGGTATCGCGATGGCGTTCCAGAATGCCCTTCAGCGTTTCAGTCGTCACCCGCTGGCCGTCATCGGTATAATCGCCGAGCAGCACCACATGGCGAATGCCACGCTGGCGCACCTCTTCCAGCGCCGCATGCAATGCATCCGCGCTCTCGTTGAAAACCCGGGTGGATTCACGCGTTTCCGACCAGCTGCGCATGGTGATGCGCTCGCCTTCGATTTCGATGCCGGGAAACCCGAAATCCGCTGAAGTATCATGAAAATGCGCATCGGCAATGACGGCAACGGAAGGCAGCATATGTGTCAGCATGATTGCGCGATCTTTCTGCCCTCAACCAAGTCGATCCATTCGGAAGCACGGCGGGCGGCGGCATAAAGCATCGGTTTCGGCGTCTCGAACCATTCGTCAGGCCGCAATTCCCGTTTCGTGCGGATCACGGCCAGCGCATCGTCGAGGGTCGGATAGAGGTCGGGCTGCTGCTTGTGCAGGAAAAGCGCCACCAGCGAGACGGAACGGCTGCGGCCGCTGCGGCAGTTGACAAGCACATTGCCGCCATCGACAAAGGGATAAGTCTCCCGCTTCGGCATGGTCTGGCGAAGTGCGCCATCGAGTATGTAATAAGCGCCCAGCATCATGGTGTCAGGGCTGCCATCGCCGTCGATCAGGCCAAGCTTGTAATAGCGGATGTCACCATAACCCACAGCCCGCCGGTCGCCTTCTTCGGCCATCGTCTGCACGAGATTGATATCAAGATTGACGGCGCAATTAACGACGGTCGTAATGCCGTGCCGGCGCAGAAGCTCCCGGTCGCCAGCACCATCGCTGCCGCCGATGTAAAGGGCGGCATTATGCGGACCGAGCCCTTCCGCAATCAGGCTGATTGCCGGGCGGGCATAAACGGGTCCATCCATTTCATTCCTCCACATGCGCGAACACCCCGAACAGGTGTTCGCCTGAAATCAGGCCGAGGCGGCGCGCTGCCGGTCCGACGGCGTCCTTTCGGCAAGGGGTATATTCGCTGCCTGGCTGACGCCTCTGGCAACACCGCGGGCCGCAGCCAGAACAGGCCCGCCATCCCGAAGACTGCCAATCTCCAGAAATGGGCAGACATCGCCGCCAGCTTCGCTGACGAGTAGCAAGCCTGCAAGACAATCCCATGAATTCATATGCAATTCGAGATAGGCGTCGGAACGACCGTCGGCCACATAGGCAAGCGCCAGCGCTCCAGAGCCTGCACGACGAACATTGCTGCCCATATCGAGCAGCTTCCTGACGATATCGAGATATGTGGAATTCGCGACCCGGGTCGACCAGCCCATCTCGATCGATGACGCATCAAAGCGCGTCGTTTCCGCGGTTTGAATCGGCTGCCCGTTGCGCGTTGCTCCTTCACCGCGACGCGCGAAATAAAGCTCGTCAAGCGCAGGATTATAGATCGCGCCGATTTCCGTTCGCCCCTTCTCGACATAAGCAATGGAGATGCAGAAATGCGGGATGCCACGCGCGAAATTCGCGGTACCGTCAACGGGATCGACGACCCACACCCGATCGCCGATCTCACCGCCGCCTTCTTCACCAAAGAAACTATCGTCTGGGAAACAAGCCGAGATCGCCCCGCGAATATGCGCCTCGGAAGCCGCATCGGTCACTGTCAGAAAATCCTGCGGCCCCTTCATGGAGAAGCTTCGCGTCGCCTCACCCTGAAAACCTTTGAGTACCAGTTCGCCGGCGGATAAAATAACGCTGCGGCACAGTTCAGCGCGAGCTGCCAATGTATCCGGATAGGGCATCGAGTCCATGCGCAAAACCATTTCTTTTGAGTGAACGCGTGTTCATATTGCACACGCGTTCATTAATTTCAAGAGGGTTTTCTCGGTCAAACATGACTATCGAATGACAAAGTATCGACATGTTCATTCCGGAAGCGTGCAGGTCTGTTCGCAAGGCAGCGCAATGACTGCGAGCAACAGCCAATGGAACGGTTTTGCAACGCGGGAGTTTCGTTCCTGTAAACCACGACAGGAGGAAAAAATGGATCACAGCAATCACGTACGTCTGGTTGAAACCGAACTGACGCCGTCGGTTCTAGAAGGCGCGACCGTCTATGGCGCCGATGACCACAAGGTCGGGAAGGTTGACCACGTACACGGCGTCGGCGCCGGCAGCACGGCGATCATCGATGTCGGCGGCTTTCTCGGCATCGGCGCAAAGCCCGTCGCAGTTCCGCTCAGCGATCTCGATTTTATGCGCGATGAGGACGGCGATGTCCACGCGGTGACCTCATGGACGAAGGATCAGTTGAAGGACATGCCCGAGCATCGTCACTGAATACATCCCACCAGATTTCAGAAGCGCCCGGCCATTGCCGGGCGTTCGTTTATTGGGGCACACCCCGCCCCCGCACCGCTTCCGCCTGCAAATGGAACACATGCGCATGTCACGCATTTTCACGTCGCGCAATAAATGGTTGCAAGGCATTCAAGGGGACAACAATTGAACAGTCAGATTCAGGCCAGCCCGCTGAGCATTGACGACGTGACCGTCATCGATGACGAGAAAGTCAAAAAAGCCGTGACGGCAGCCGCCCTCGGAAATGCCATGGAGTGGTTCGATTTCGGTGTTTACGGCTTTGTCGCTTACGCCGTTGGGAAGGTCTTCTTTCCGGAGGCTGCCCCCGCCGTTCAGACAGTGGCGGCACTTGCGACATTTTCGGTGCCGTTTCTCATTCGTCCGCTAGGTGGCGTTTTCTTCGGGGCGATGGGCGACAGGTTTGGGAGGCAGAAAGTCCTCTCTCTCACCATTATCATCATGGCGGCCAGCACCTTCTGCATCGGCCTCATTCCGGGTTATGCGACCATCGGCATCTGGGCCCCTATCCTCTTGCTGCTCTGCAAGCTCGTTCAGGGCTTTTCCGTGGGCGGAGAATATACCGGTGCGGCCATCTTCGTGGCGGAATATGCGCCCGACCGCAAACGCGGTTATCTCGGCAGCTGGCTCGATTTCGGCTCGATTGCCGGTTTTGTGCTTGGCGCGGGACTGGTGGTGCTGCTCAGCACCGCCATGGGCGAGGCGAAATTTCTCGACTGGGGCTGGCGCATTCCGTTCTTCCTTGCCGCTCCGCTCGGACTGATCGGCCTTTATCTTCGCCACGCCGCGGAGGAGACGCCGGCTTTCACCGAACGCCTTCACCGCGCTGAAGAGGAGGACCGTCAGTCGCTGAAGGAACGGCCCATGGTCCCCATCGCGGAGATCACCAGCAAACATCTCCGTTCGCTGGCAATCTGCATCGGCATGGTTCTCGTCACCAATGTCACCTACTACATGCTGCTGACTTACATGCCCACATACCTGTCAAAGACGCTGAATTACAGCGAGGATCACGGCGTCCTCATCATCATCGCCGTCATGGTGGGTATGCTGTTCGTCCAGCCGGCCATCGGGCTTTTGAGCGACCGGATAGGCCGCAAACCTTTCCTCGCTGTCGGCAGCACGGCGATCTTTTTTCTCTCGCTACCGGCTTTCCATCTCATCGCCAGCGGGCAGGTGGTCCAGATTTTCTTTGGCTTGCTTATTCTTGCCGTCGCGCTGAACTGCCTGATCGGAATCATGGCCTCGACCTTGCCCGCTCTGTTCCCGGCGCGCATACGCTATAGCGCCTTGGCGATCGCGTTCAACATCTCGATCATCGTCGCCGGTCTGACGCCAACGGTCACGGCCTGGCTGGTGGAGGCGACGGACAACATCTATATGCCGGCCTATTACCTCATGGTCGCCGCTGTGTTCGGCATTGTCACGACCTTCTTCCTGAAAGAGACGGCGAACCGGCCTCTCTATGGCGATACGCCCAACGCCTCCAGCCGCAAGGAGGCGAAATCGCTTCTCGCCGCGCAATATCTGCACATCGAAAAAAGCGTTGAAGAGATTGACGAGGAGCTTCTCAAACTGGAACAGCAGAAAGAAATTCTGCAGGCGAAACGCAGTCAGCTCGTCGGCCGGCACCCGGACCTGAACTGACTCCATCCGCCATAGATGAAATGCGCGGGCAATGCGTATCGCACCCCGCGCATCGATCTTTTCAGGTTTCAATCGGCCTGCGCCGAGAGCAGCTGTTGTTTTGCTCAAACGGCGAGGAAGCCACCGTCCACTGGCAATACGGCGCCGGAAATCATCTTGCTGTCATCGGAAAGCAGCAGCGCGATGCTCTGCGCCACCTCTTCGGCTTCTGCGAAGCGGTTGAGCGGATGACGCACCATCATAGGCTGGCTTTTGACCGGATCGTTCCATGCTTCCGCAGCCAGTTCAGTGAGTGTGATGGTGGGCGCGACGGCATTGACGCGAATACCATGCGGGCCAAGTTCCTTGGCAAGCACGCGGGTTGCGCCCTCAAGCCCGGCCTTGGACGCCGCATAACACAGGTGATCCTGAAAGCCGCGATGCCCTGCAATCGAGGTGATGTTGACGATGGCGCCGCCGCCGCCCCTTGCAACACGGGCGCGGGCGAATTCCTGGCAGGTGATGATGGCTGCGCGCAGATTGATGCCCAGCACGGCCTCGTAGCCTGCGTCGCTCATGTCAAGCACACTTTCCAGCACGTTGATGCCGGCGCTGTTGATCAGGAAATCGCAGGTGCCGGCTTCGGCCATGGCGGCGCGGGTGGCGGCGACGTCGGCAAGATCGGCACGGATCGAACGTCCGCCGATTTCGCTTCTGAGGCTGTCGAGATCGGACTGCGTGCGGCTGATCGCCACGACCTCCGCACCACGTGCGGCCATCAGCTGCGCGCAGGCGCGGCCGATGCCTTTGCCTGCGCCGGTGATGATGACGGATTTTCCGGAAAACTGCATGGAATCCTCGTTATTTGCGGCCAATGCGGCCGGATGATCTAAGTTATTTTGACGGCGCTCAGGAATGGCTAGCGGAACGAATGGCGCGGGCCGCATTCTGCAGCGTCAGAAACGCGTCGTAACGCGCTTGGTGAACCCTCTGGAAACCAGGATCGGGCGTTGCACTGCTGCCAATACGCGACATTGCCGGCATCGCCGCCATCAGGTCCGGATAAGTCCCTGCGGCGACGGCGCCCAACATGGCGGAACCCAGAAGCACCGGCTCCTCGCATTCGGTCAATTCGACGGGAAGCCCGGTCGCATCGGCCAGCAACTGCCGTGCAAGCGGGTGGGCACCCGCACCGCCGCTGACGCTGATGGTTTCCACCGGCGCGCCGTTGCGGGCCTGCGTTTCGATGATCTGACGAAGCCCGTAACCAAGGCCGAGAAGCCCGGCCACATAAAGCGCGACAAGGGAATCCACGCCGGTTTCCATGCCATACCCGGCAACCACCGCGCGGGCATGGGGATCGGCGAAGGGTGCACGGTTGCCGAGAAATTCCGGCACCACATGAAAATCCTCTGCAAGCTTTGCTGCGGCGGAAGCGGATTCGGCGAGGCCGAGGGCGCGGTCGGCAAGCCAGACCGGTAAGGCTTTGCCATCCTTCTCGGCAAGCACCTTCGCTTCGGGGGCTGCCGGATGTAGCTGAACCAGATAATCGATGGCCGCACCGGCAGCAGACTGGCCGCCTTCATTCAGCCACGCACCGGGAACCATGGCCGAGTAATAAGGCCCCCAGACGCCAGGCACGAAAGCGGGTTCGGCTGTCGTCGTCATGGTACAGGACGAGGTCCCGAAAACATAACCAAGGCATTTCGAAGCATCGCCACCCGCAGCAACCGTACCGACGCCGCCGGCGTGGGCATCAATCAGGCCCGCAGCAACGGCGGTGCCTGCGACCAGCCCCATCGCCTTTGCGGCGTCTTCTGTCAGACCGGAGCCGAGCGCCGTGCCCGGATGGACGACACTTTCACCGATGCGGCGGAAGCCCTGTTCCGCCAGATCGCCAAGGCCAATATTGTTGAAATATTCCGAATCCCAGCGGTTCTCGTGGGCGAGATAGGTCCATTTGCAGGTGACCGTGCAGGCGGATCGATCAAGTGCACCGGAGGCTTTCCAAGTGAGAAAATCCGTCAGGTCAAAGAAGTGTTCGGCACGGGCATAGACATCCGGTCGATTTTCCCGAAGCCACAAAAGCTTCGGCGTCTGCATTTCGGGAGAGATGCGGCCACCGACATATTTGAGAACCGCATGTTCTCCGGCATTGATGCGCTCCGCCTGTTCAACGGCACGGTGATCCATCCAGACGATGATATCGCGTTCGGGATGATCGGCAGCGCCAACTGGCAGGGTCTCATCGTCCGGCCCGCGAACGACGAGTGAGCAGGTGGCATCGAAACCGATGCCGGCAACTTCGACAGGATCGATACCAGCGCGTGAGACGCTATCCCGGACGCTGTCGCAAACCGCCTGCCACACTTCCGCGCTCGATTGCTCGGCAATGCCGCCATCTTCGCGATGCATGCTGATCGGACGCTTGGCGGTGGCGAGAAGCTTGCCCGAGACGTCGAAGACACCGGCCCGCGCCGAGCCGGTCCCGACATCGACACCAACGAGATAGGAAGCCATTTGTGATACTCCTCGGAGCGGATGATCCGGTACTTGAACAGATTTGAGCGGCGGAACCGTTTCCGGTTTTCCCGCCGCTCCAGACGTTTTTAAACGCGGTCGAAGTTGGTCGGCAAGACCAGCATGTCGCGGATGGTAACGGTGCGCTTGCGTGTCAGCATGTAGACAACGGCATCGGCCACTTCGCTCGCATCGATGAGGCTGCCCGATTCCTTGGCCTTTCGGAGGTTTTCCTCCGGCCAATCGGCCAGCAGTGCGGAAACGACCGGGCCGGGGGAGACCTGCGCAACGCGCACGCCGTGCGGGATCATCTGGCGGCGCATGCCCTGCACGAAGCTGGTGATCGCCCATTTCGAGCCGGAATAGACCGGCTCCCAATAGGTCGGGAAGTGGCCGGCGATAGAGCAGGTGACGATGATATCGCCGGTCTTGCGCTCCGACATGTGCGGTACGACGGCATGAACGTTCTTCATGACGGCGTTGACGTTGAGATTGAGCATCTTGTCGATGGCTTCCGGCGTCGTCTCGGTAAGATCGCCGCCGATATAGGTGCCGGCGTTGCAATAGAGAATGTCGATATGATCGACCTTCTTGAGGATCTCAGGGATCATCGCGTTGCAGCTGTCGGCATCGAGCAGATTGGTGACCTGCGGGATGGCACGGTCGCCAAGCTTGGCAACCAGATCGTTCAGGGCCTTCTCGTTCCAGTCGACCATCACAACGGTCGCGCCCTGTTCCAACAGCGCTTCTGTGGTGGCAAGCCCGATGCCGGATGCGGCGCCGGTGATGACCGCAATCTTGCCTTGCAGCGATTCAGACATTTAATTCTCCTGCGTTTATGAAGATATTTCCGGGCCGGCTTAGCGCCATTCCCGTCCGATATAGATGGCCAGCAGGATGATGCCGCCCTTGATGACATCCTGCAGATAGGGGTTGATGCCCATCAGGTTGAGGCCGTTATTGAGAATGCCGAGCAGCACCGCGCCGATGAGCGTGCCGAGAATGAGGCCCCTGCCGCCTGCAATCGCCGTGCCGCCAAGAACAACGGCCGCGATGGCATCGAGTTCGAAGCCGACACCGGCATTGGGCTGACCGCTCATCAGGCGACCGGTGAGGATCAGTGCCGCAAATGCTGCCGTGACGCCCGAGATGCCATAGACGGCAAGCTTGACGCGCTGGGTCTTCACGCCCGAAAGACGGGCTGCCAGCTCGTTTCCGCCGAGCGCATAGACGTGGCGGCCGAAAGCGGTGCGCTGCAACAGCACCCAGGCGATGGCGTAGATCACCACCATGATGACGACTGGGACGGGAACCACACCGATACGGCCGACACCAAACCAGGAAATCCAGCTCGGAATACCGCTGACGGGGTAGCCGCCGGAATAGATAAGGCCAAGGCCACGGGCCATGCCCATGGTGGCGAGCGTGACGATGATGGCGGGCATCTTGCCCCAGGCGACAAGCGCCCCGTTGAAGATGCCGATGCCGAGACCGATGAACAGGCCGGCCGGCAGCGCAATTGCAGGCGAGAGGCCGGTGTTCACCATCAGGCCAGCGGAAAGCGTTCCGATAAGCGCCATGACAGCGCCGACCGACAGGTCGATACCGCCGGTCAGAATGACGAAAGTCATGCCGACGGCCAGAATGCCAACGACGGAAACCTGCCGCAACACGTTCATGATGTTGTTGAGGCTGAAGAAATTGTCGCTCGCAAGCCCCATCAGGATGGATACGACAATCAGACCCGCCAGCGGCAGGGCGAGCGGCGAGCGCAGCATGGCACTGAGACTGAAACCGCCCGTTTTCGCGGCAACGCCGGTGTTTGCATCAAGCGACATGTTCAACTCTCCCGGTGGTGGCGTTTGTCATTATTGTTTCTGAATTGATGTCGTCTCCCTCGACCGTGGCAACGATGCCGCCGGACCGGAAGACGCAGACCCTGTCGGACATGCCGATGACTTCCGGCAGTTCCGAGGAGATCATGATGATCGAATGGCCCCTGGCAGCAAATTCGCGCATCAGCGAATAGATTTCTGCCTTCGCTCCGACATCGATGCCACGTGTCGGTTCATCGAAGATCAGCACGCGCATGTCGTGGTTCAGCCAGCGCGCGATAACGATCTTCTGCTGGTTGCCGCCGGACAGCGTGTCGACGCGGGCGTAAGGCCCTTGTGCCTTCACCTGCACCTGCGCCATGGCCTTTGTCGTGTACTCCAGTTCCTTCTTGAGATCGAGGAACCAGTGCGCCTTGCGGTATTTGCCGTAATTGTTGAGCGAGATATTCTGCAGGATGGAGAAGCTGGTGATCAGGCCCTCTTCCTTGCGGCTTTCCGGCAGCAGGCCAATGCCGCGCATCAGCGCATCATCGGGGCCGGAAAAACGCGTCTCCACACCATCGAGCTTGATCTTGCGGCGCGAGGCTGAATGCGCCCCTAGCATGGCGAGAACAGTTTCCGTGCGGCCTGAGCCAACGAGCCCGGCAAAACCAAGAATTTCGCCCTTGCGCAGCGCGAAACGCGAGACAGGGCCGCCCTTCTTCAATTGCAGCTCCTCGACTTCAATCACCTTTGCGGCAGAAGGATCAAGTTGCGGCTTGGGCGGGAAGCTGGCTTCGATGCGCCGGCCGACCATCATCTCCACCAGCCGATCGTTATCGACCTCCGAGGTCAGGCACGAGCCGATCAACTCGCCATCGCGCAGAACGGTAATGCGGTCGCAGATCTCGAATATTTCTTCGAGGTGGTGCGAAATGAAGATGATTGCCACGCCCTGACGGCGCAACTCACGCATGACCTTGAACAGATGTTCGGTCTCGGAAGGCGTCAGTGTGGCGGTGGGTTCGTCGAGCACGAGAATGCGGGCATCAAGCGACAGCGCCTTGGCGATTTCGACAAATTGCTGCTGGGCGACGGACAGGCGATGCACCGGCACGTCCAGCGGAACATCCACGGCGAGCCGGCCCATGATTTCGGCTGCGCGCTTGCGCATCGCGCCCTTGTTCAGAAGGCGCAGTGGCCCGCGAATTTCGCGGGCGAGGAACATGTTTTCAACGGCGTTGAGATAAGGGATCAGGCTGAATTCCTGAAACACGATGCCGACACCGGCGGCAATCGCCTCATCGTAATTGGCGAAGCGGCGATCCTTGCCGTCAATGCGGATCGTTCCCTCGGATGGCTGCAAAATGCCGCACAGGATCTTCATCAGCGTCGATTTGCCGGCGCCGTTTTCGCCCAGAAGCGCATGCACCTCGCCGGCGCGCGCCTCAAGGTCGACGCCACGCAGGACTTCGATCTTGCCAAAGCTTTTTCTTATTCCATTCAGTTCCAGCATTTCACCCTCCTCAATGGTCGGGATTTAACCCCGCCCCCATACGAGATGGGGACGGGGCTTGGGAGGAGTTCTTACCAGCTGAACTCGCCGGCGTTCTTGCTGTCGACGACCATAACGTCGATCGGGACTTCCTTCGGCACGACGCGAGCGCCCCACTTCTGGGCGAGCGCCATGGCAAGGCCAACGCGAACCTGGTCACGCGGGAACTGCGCGGTGGTTTCGATGAAGGGACCACCCTCGGCAATCGCCTTCACAGCTTCCGGAGCACCGTCGACCGAGGTCAGCTTGATGTCCTTGCCGGAACCCTGAATAGCAGCCAGAGCGCCCATCGCACCGCCATCGTTCACCGAGAAGATGCCGGCGAGGTTCGGGCGCGACTGGATCATGTTTTCAACGACGCCGAGAGCGACGGAGCGGTCCTGGCGGCCGTTCTGCGTGTCGACCAGCTTGATCTCGGGGAATTCGGCGAGAGCTGCCTTGCAGCCTTCGACGCGCTGCAGGATCGGCACGACCGGGATACCGTCGAGAATGGCGACTTCACCCTTGCCGCCGAGCGCGTCACCGAGATGCTTGCACGACTTGTAACCCGCGTCACGGTTCTTCGAGCCCACGAAGGTGTCGACCGGGCCGTTGGCGTTGGCGTCAACAGCAACGACGATTACGCCGGCAGCCTTGGCAGCGTGAACGGCTGCTTCGATGCCGGCGCTGTCAGTCGGGTTGAGAAGCAGAATGTCGATCTTCTGCTGCAGCATGTCCTCAACGTCAGAAATCTGCTTGGCCACATCGTGGCCGGCATCGGTCACGACAACGTCAGCGCCGATGCTTGCTGCGGCTTCCTTCAGCGCTTCCTGCATCGACACGAAATAGGGGTTGTTCAGCTCCTGGAAGGTCATGCCGATCTTCAGCTTTTCCTGCGCCAGCGCCGGAGCGGCCATCATTGCAATTGCGGCTGTCGCCATCAGAAACTTGGATTTCATTTTCATCTCACTCTTCCTCCCATTAGGAAAGTTGGGGCAACAAGTGCCCGTTTCCGGACAGACCTCTGCCCGAATTGGTAAAAATCGGCGATGTGTCGCTGGTTTACTCCGCCATAACAGCTGCCTTCTGGGCCGCAAAAATGGTTCGGAACCTCGACGGTGACATTCCCTTGAGTTTCAGGAAATGCCGGTTGAAATTGGAAAGATTGGAAAAGCCAACATCGTAGCAGACCTCGGCCACCTTCACATCCTGATCCGCCAGCAACATCTGGCAGGCAAGATCGATCCTTAACTGATTGCGATAGCGCACCAGCGTCGTGCCGGTATGGCGCTTGAAGGCCCGGGAGAAGGCGCTCGGGCTCTGGCCCACCATGTCGGCGAGATCGATTTCCTCCACCTGTTCGGTCAGATGCTCGCGCAGATGAGAGAGGGCGCGATTGATGCCGCTGTCGCCAATCCCGGTCAGATCCAGTTCGTAGCTGAGGCTTGCCAGCACCTCGGATGTCGGCGCATTGACCAAGAGATCGAGAATTTCCCAGAAAAGTGCCAGACGCGTCAGGCCCTGCGCCTCGATAAGCCGAAGGATCAGCGGACGAACGCGATCGCTCGTCTCGTCGTCAAAGAGAATACCGCGACGGCTGCGATCCAGCAGGCCGCGCACCACTTCCATCTCGGACATGGAGGCGCAGGCATCCTCGATAAAACTCTCCGGAAACTGGATCACGAGGGAACGCGTCGGCACGATTTCGTCCGGCTCGATCTCGCTGATCCAGTTCTGGGGGAGATTGGGGCCGGTCATGATGAGCTGGCCGGGGCCGAAACGGCCGACGAAATCACCGATATAGAAGGTGCCTGACGTCGCGACGACCAGATGAATTTCATATTCGGGATGATAATGCCAGCGCACGGTACGGAACGGATAGCCATGCCGCCAGGCTGCGAAAGATTCGCCCTTGCGGATGTGCACCAGTTCCAGATCGGGCTGCATCATGGTTCCTCCCATCAGTCACGTCCGCCGCATTTGCGAAGCGAAGCCATTCCTCTTTATGGCTCGTCCCAGGCGTTGATGAGGAGCATAGGGCGGGCCGCGGCTAAACATCCACATCACGCCGGAGAAATTACCGATACTTTTTTGACTGTTTTTTGCCAGAAATTGAATAGTGCCTCAACGTGATTGACAGTCAACGTTGCGGAGAGCCTGTTTTTTTTGCTCAATTTGCCGTGATGCGCCCAAACAATTCTCAACAGGAGGCGATCTGTGATGAATTTTTGGAGTAGGGCCCGCCTGCCACAGGCGGGCCCTACTTATACTTTTCCGCGCACGTTTCGCCGCTTATGCATCAGCGAGCGAATGTCTGGCACTTATTGCGGCATCACTATCTGCAGTTTGACGTCCGTTTCCCGCGCTTCCACCGCACGGTCGAAACCGGCAATACTGTCTTCAAAGGGAATGGTCGCAGAAATCAGCGGCTTCAGATCGACCTTGCCGGATGCAATGAGCGCCACGGCGCGATCATAGACATTGGCGTAGCGGAAAACCGTCTCGACCCGAAGTTCCTTGGCCTGAAGGCCGACAATATCGACCGGAACCGGATCGACCGGCATACCGACGAGCACGATTGCGCCGCCCGGTCGTGCGAGGGCTGCAACGCCAAGAATGGCAGGGGCTGCGCCCGAGCATTCAAAGACGATATCGCAGCCCCAGCCGTCCGTCGCCTCAGCGATCGCTTCGGCGAGGTTACGCTCGCGGATATTGACGGTCTCAATGCCATCGTAACAGGCGATGATATCGAGCTTGGGCTGGGCAAGATCGGCGACGATGACTTTCGCGCAGCCGCCCGCGAGCGCGGCAAGCGCCACCATCATGCCGATCGGACCGGCGCCTGTTACCACGGCGACATCGCCCGGCTGGATGCGGGCACGCAGCGCCGCCTGCATGCCGATGGCAAAGGGCTCCACCATGGCGCCTTCCGCAAAGGACACATTGTCCGGCAGCTTGTACGTAAAAGCAGCAGGATGAATGACCTCCGGCGTCAGGCAACCATGCACAGGGGGCGTCGCCCAGAAGCGGACGGCCGGATCCACATTGTAGATGCCGAGCTTTGACGCGCGCGATGTTGCGTCGGGAATACCCGGCTCCATGCAAACACGGTCGCCAGCCTTGAGATGCGTTACCTCGGCGCCGGTTTCGATCACCGTTCCAGAGGCCTCGTGCCCGAGCACCATCGGGGCGTTGACGACGAAATGTCCGATTTTGCCATGTGTATAATAATGGACGTCGGAGCCGCAAATGCCGACCGTGTGGGTGCGGATACGCACATCCTTCGGTCCGAGTTTACCGGGAATGTCAAAGTCCCTGAGCGCGAGCTTCCCTTTTTCTTCCAGCACCAGTGCCTTCATCTCATCCTCCGTGGTTTACGATACGCCTGGCAGCGAATTCAGTCAGCGTGATGGCGCGCAACCTCGGCAAAAGTAAACAGAAATCCGCCGGAACAACCGGTTTTTCTTCACACAGGAAAAACTGTATCGAGGAGCCTGCAATTTCTCATCACTGGCGCGATGTCGTGTCCTTTCCGGAGCCGGACATGAGGACTGATTCGTCTGCCTGAGCTATTCGCCCCGCATGGCGGCGATCTGGAATGCGGCGTGCTGACCGCGCGTCGGCAGCCAGAAGCGGGCCGGAACCGCATCTGGCTTGCCTGGGGATCAGGCCTGGATCAAAGCGATCCCGCGGTTCCTGAAGCCGAGTGTGACGTCGCTTGCCGGCGGCAGGCCGGTTTCCGCCATATGATCGATGATGAAAAGCGTGCCGATCTCGGTTTCCACCTCGTATTCCACGTGGCCGCCCAGATAGGCGCTGTGCAGCACCCGCCCGGCAACCCCCTGCCCGCCGGGCTGACCGATTGAAATCGAGCCTGGGCGAACCGCAAGCTTCGCCGGCCCCAGCTTGGCGTTGCCTGCGGAAAGCCGATAATCGATGCCCCCAACGCGGACCATTGCGTCCGGTCCATCCAGCCTTACCACTTCGCAGCCCACGACATTCGCCTCACCCATGAAATCGGCAATGAAGGCGGAGGCTGGCGCCTCATACAGCTCGCGCGGGGCGCCAGACTGGGCGATCTCTCCATCCTTCATCACGATGATGCGGTCGGAGACGGCGAGCGCCTCATCCTGATCATGCGTCACGTAAACCGCAGTGAAACCAAGTCTTTGCTGCAATTCACGGATTTCGGTGCGGACCCGGCGGCGAAGGCGGGCATCGAGGTTCGAAAGAGGTTCGTCCAGCAGCAGCACCTGCGGCTCCAGCACCAGAGCACGGGCAACCGCGACACGCTGCTGCTGCCCACCGGAAAGTTCGGCAGGCAGGCGATGCCCCATGCTGGCAAGGCCGACAAGCTTCAACCCCTCTTCCGCCTTTTCCCGCGCTTCCGCCTTGCGTAGCCCGGAGGATTGCAGGCCATAGGCAACATTGTCGAGCGCCGTCATGTGCGGGAACAGCGCATACGACTGGAAGACCATCGAGACATCGCGCTCGTTGGCTGGCAGCATCGTGACATCCTGATCGCCGATGAGAATGCGGCCGGACGTCGGGTGTTCGAGGCCCGCCAGCATGCGCAACGTCGTCGTCTTGCCGCAGCCGGATGGGCCGAGCAGGGTTACCAGAGTGCCTGGTTCGATGGTGAGCGACAGGTCCGGTATGGCGGTGAAAGCACCGAAGGTCTTGCGGACATTCTTGAAGGTAACGGAGCCGGGCTTAACGGAAATCATGCGGTTTTCTCCTGGGCAAGAGGAACGGGGGAAGCGGATGGTAGGCCAGCGACGCGGTTTTCGCGCCGCAGCCGACGCTCGCCAACGAGGAACTGGAAGCCGGCAATGACGGTGATCATCACCACGATCAGCATGGAGGAATAGGCAATCGCAACCCCATATTCGCCGTTTTCGACGAGGCCGACGATGTAGGACGTCGCCATGTTGTATTCGGCGCTGACGAGGAAGATGACGGCGCTGATGGAGGTGATGGCGCGCACGAAGGAATAGACCAGTGCGGCCGTGATCGCGGGCCTCAGGAGCGGCAGGATGACCTTGCGAATGGTGCGGAAACTGTTGGCCCGCAGCGTCAGCGAGGCCTCGTCGAGGCTCTTGTCGAGTTGGCTCATCGCCGCGATTCCGCCGCGCACACCGACCGGCATGTTGCGAAACACAAAGCAGGCGATCAGGATCAGCGCCGAGCCGGTCATTTCCACCGGCGGCAGGTTGAAGGCCATTATGTAGCTGACGCCGATGACTGTGCCGGGAATGGCAAAGCTCATCATCAGCGCAAATTCAAACAGGTTCCGCCCGGCAAATTTCTGCCGCACGATGATATAGGCCGTCAAAAGACCGACTGCGGCGGTGAGCGGAGCGGAAATCAGCGCGATCTTCATGGTCGTCCAGAACGAGTTCCAGGCAACGCCGGTCCACGCGATGGAGCCGTTGGAGAAACTCACGGAAAATGCGCGGAGGTAATGGTCGAAGGTGAGGGAATTGTCGAGACCCCAGGTCTTCACGAAACCGCCCACAAGGATCATGCCATAAACGACGATTGTGAAGATCATCCACGGCACGACAACGGCATGAACGCCGATGGACAGGCCACGCGGAAGCGCGATATGCGCGCCGCTGTCGCCCTTTCCCGTCACCGTGGCGAAATTCTTGCCTGCCAGCCAGAAGCGTTGGGCAAGGAACGCCGAAAGCGTGAAACACAGCAGGATGATCGCCAGAACCGCGGCGCGCGACGGATCGTTCTGCGAACCAACGACAGCAAAGAAGATTTCCGTCGACAGGACGCCGTGTGTGCCGCCAAGCACCAGCGGGTTGCCGAAATCCGCCATGCTTTCGATGAAGCCGATGAGAAAGGCATTGGCGAGACCGGGCTTCATCAGCGGCAGGGAAACCCGCCAGAAAGTGCGCCAGCGGTCGGCGCGCAGCGTCTGAGAGGCTTCCTCCATGGAGGGGCTCACCCCTTCGACTACACCGATCAGCACCAGAAACGAGATGGGCGTGAACGAAAGAACCTGCGCGATCCAGATGCCGGTCATGCCATAAAGCCAGCGACCTGGCTCAATGCCGAAGAGATAGGAAAGCCATTCGGTGACGACGCCGGCGCGGCCGAAGAGCAGCGTCAGGGCAAGACCGATAACGAAAGGCGGCGTTATGATTGGCAGCACCGTCAGGAGCCGCAGCCCCTTCTTGAAGGGAAAGCGCGTGCGGGTGGCAATCAGGGCAAAGCCAAGGCCGAGCACGGTCGAACCGAAGGCGGTCATCAGCGCGAGGAAGAGCGTGCGCCAGGCAACACCGCAGCGCTCCTCACCCACGACGCAGCCAAGGCTCCATATCCCGGGATCCTTGATATTGCGAATGAATCCATCGGCATTAAAGGAGCCGTCGAAATCCTGAACGGACGCAACCAGCATACTGCCGATCGGATAGAAGACAAAAACCGCAACGAGGAAAACCAGAACGGAAATGGCGCCGACGACAAAGGCATCGCCCTTCATGACACCACGTTCGGCAAGCCCGAAGGCAAAAAGAAGCACGAAGACGAACGACATGACGACGGCCCCCGCCCCCATGGACGGCTGGCCATCGGCGAGCATGCCGAAGAGATTTTCGTTGATTGTCCAGGTCCAGCCGGTAAAGCCGATGGCCAGCCCTTGCAAAGCAAGGAAGACGAGACCAGCAGCGCCAAAGAATGCAAGTAGACCGCCCCGGCGCATCGGATCAGGGATCGGCCGGACGAGGCATGCGGCAAGGAAGAAAATGACAATCCCCACCAGCCATGGTTTTCCATAAGACAGTATCTGCAACACACCTGGCGCATTGCTGGCGGAGGAGAAAAACCCGGACAGCCAGCGGAAGCTGTAAAAGCCGCCTTCGATGCGATACCAGGGAAGAAGAATGAGGGCAAAAGCCCCGAACGCCAGGACGATGTCCAGCCTGCGATTGCCACGTGTCATGGCCGACCTCGCTTGTTTCATGCCGATGAAAGAGTGGCGGACACCCCGGCTTCAAAAGCCGGGATGCCGATCGCCGGAGTTCAGATCAGTTGGCGACCGCGCCAACTTCGCGATCCCAGCGTTCCAGCAGCGCCTTGCGCTTGGCAGGATCGCCATAGGTCTTGAAGTCGTAGTCGATGAGCTTGATGTCCTCGAACTTCGGTGCCTCTTTCGGCACTTCCGCCGTTTTGTTGGACGGCAGCTGGAAGGACTTGGCGTCCTTCATGCGCGACTGGACCTCCGGCTTCAGCGCCCAGTCGTACCAGGTCTTGGCATTGTCGAGGTTGCGGGCGCCCTTGATGATCGACATGGAGCCGATCTCGTAACCCGTGCCCTCGCACGGAGCGATTGATTTGACCGGGAAACCTTCTGCGGTCTGGGCCACCGCATCATGCATGAAAACGATGCCGAGCGCTGTCTCGCCGCGCGCCGCCGCCTTGACCGGTGCTGAGCCGGACTTGGTATATTGCGAGATATTGGCGTTGAGCTTCTTCAGGTAATCGATGGCCTGATCCTCGCCCATGATCTGCACAAGTGAGGCAAGCGCGGTATAGGCAGTACCCGAAGAGTTCGGATTGGCGATCTGGATTTCGCCCTTGAGTTCCGGCGCCATAAGGTCGGCCCAGCACTTTGGCTCCTTGTAACCCTTGGACTTGAATATCTCGGTGTTGTAACCCCAGCCCAGCGCACCGGCATAAACGCCGACAGTCCGGTAACCCGTGCTCTCGGCCTGCTTGACCGCCCAGTCCTGCAACTGGTCCAGCATCGGCGACTTGTATTCGAGCGTCAGGTTTTCCGAGGCCGCCTGCATGTGCGGGTCGCCGGTGCCGGCCCACCAGATATCGGTTTTCGGGTTGCGGGCTTCCGCGCGCACCTTGGCATAGGTCTCGCCCGAAGACAGGCGCACCATATTGACCTTGATGTCATGAGACTTTTCAAAATCGCCCTTCATCTGTTCGCAGATGACGACATCGGCCGAGCAGATCAGGTTCAGTTCGCCGGCCGCCTGCGCGGAAACGGCGCTCAGTGCCGTACCGGCAAAAAGCAGAGTGGAAAGTATCGTCAGTCGCATGGTTATCCTCCTGTAGCTTGCGTCTGAATTTCGGGTCACGTGCAGACATGGCGCTGCCGGTCGCGGCACCTTGTGGCGCGCGTGCTGTCGTTTCGGGATTTTTGGTATTTGGCCCTACTGGGTCTGGCTCGGGTGAATCTCGCTGTCGAAGCGGCTCAATAATCGACTTCGCTCTTCCGGCTGTCCGAAGGTGGCAAAGTCGTAATCCACCATCTTGATCATCGATATATCAGGTGCCGTCAGCGGCAATGTCGCCCGGGCGTTGGACGGCACCTGGTTCTGGCCGGCTATGGCGCCGGTTTCCTGTCCTTCAGGGCTCAGCGCAAATTCCACGAAGGTCTGCGCAAGCGCCGTATTGTGGTTGCCCTTGACGATGCTGACCGCTCCGATCTCGTAGCCGGTGCCCTCGCAGGGCGCGACGATGACCAGCGGGAAACCCTCGATCTTCTGGGTCACGGCATCATGCATGAAGGAAATCCCGATAAGAACCTCACCCCGCGCCGCCGCCTTGACGGGTGCCGAACCGACCTTGGTATAACCCACGACATTGAGGTTCAGCTTCGTCATGAAACCAAAGGCTTCTTCCTCGCCGAACAGCTGCACCAGCGTGGCGAGCATAGTGAAAGCCGTGCCGGAATAGTTCGGATTGCCGGTCAGGATATGGCCACGATAGACGTCCTTGGACAAATCCTTCCAGCAGGTGGGTGCGGGTAAGCTGTTTTTGGCAAGCAGTTCCGAATTATAGGCAAAACCGAGCGCGCCAGCATAAATTCCAGCCGATTTCGACCCGGACATCGCATTGAAGTTCTGCGCCCAGGGCAACAGATCCTGTTGATTGGCGGGCCGATATTCGTCCAGCAGGTCTTCGGAACCTGCCTGCAAATGTGTATCGCCGGTGCCGCCCCACCACACGTCGACTGTCGGATGGGATCGCTCGGCGCGAATCTGGTCGAGAATTTCGCCGGTGCTTTTGCGAACCATCGAAATTTCAAGTCCGGTCTTGGCTTCGAATGCCCGCTGCATGGTCACGCACCAGGCCTCATCGACGCCGCACAGGACGTTCAACTTCGGTTCGGCCATGCCATGCCCTGCGCCGCACAGCCAAAGGACCATGCTCGCCGCAAGTGCGGTCAATGCTTTCAATTAAGCCTCCCTGCCTGGAACCTCCCCGTTCCAGTCTCCATCAACAGCATGTCACATCCTGTCCGCACCGCAATCGAAGAATGGTTACCAATCTTTCACCGCACTGCCGAACAAGATTACAGATATTACAATTATGACAGGAGAGATAACCAGCGAGCCTTTGAAGATAGCCGCCACCATGCCTATGATGGTGGCGGGAGGAAGTTGCAGTGCTTAATCAGAAGGTTCGCATTCTGATCGTCGAGGACGATCCGGATATGGCCGAGCTTATCTCGGATCTCGTCGAGGCCGAGGGCTGGCTGCCCACCTGTGCGCGCTCCGCAGAGGAGGCCGCCGAGATACTGGCAAAGGACAGGATGCAGCTCGTCCTCGTCGATCACAATCTGCCTGGCACGTCCGGGCGCACCTTCGCCCAGCGGCTGCGCAGCCAGATCGACATCGGCATCGTCATGGTCACCGCCGCCGGCAGTGCCGCCGACCGGGTGCTCGGCCTGGAAACCGCCGCCGACGACTACGTGGTCAAACCCTTCGAACCAATCGAGCTCACGGCGCGGATCAAGGCCGTCCTGCGCCGGACAATTCCCTCGCTAAAACAGGAGAAGGACAGCGAGCGTGACCACGGGCGCGCGGCGCTGCGGCTTGGGGACTGGGCGATTGATCTTGATGCACGCCGCGCTGTCTGCCTCGCGGACCGCAGCCGGACACTGACGAGCGCCGAATTCGCGCTCCTGGAAATTCTTGCCGAGACGCCCAACCAGCCCGTCAGCCGTTCCCAGATTCTCGACAGGCTGGGTTCGGAGAGCGACCGTTATATCGACAGAAACGTCGACGTGCTGGTGCTGCGGCTGAGGCGCAAGATCGAGATAAACCCCGATCTGCCGCGCCATATCAAGACCCGGCGCGGTAAGGGTTACGTGCTCCACACCGATGAGGGCGAGCCCTACCCGTGATCAGCCGCTCCTTCCTTTCCTCCATCGCCTTTCGCCTGCCCTTTGCGATCGTCTTTACCTGCGTCCTCGTCTTCAGCCTGTCCGCCATCGCGATTTACGGATTGCAGCGCGCCCGCGATGAAATGGCGGCCTATGGATTGCAGGCCTTCTCCAGTCTCGCCAAGGCCTCGCTGGTCTCGCGGCAGGTCTCCGATCTCGTCTCCAGTGCACCTTTCCTGATGAATGCCGCCTCGCCCTATCGCGTTTCCAGCGAAAGCCGCTCCGTTGTCCAGCAGGTCGATCTGCTTCTGCAGATGACAGAGCCGGGCAGCGGCGAGCGGGCAGCACGCGGCTTTGCGAGTGAGCGTATCGTTGAACTGCTGCAGCGTATCCGAGCGCAGACACTCGATCTCGCTAAGGATGCCGATGCCGCGCAGGGCCACAAGGCGGAGGCGGCAGCCGCGCTTGGCGAAATCGCTACCGGTCAGGGTATCCTCGATCCGGAGCTGCGACGGCGGATGAACGGCATCGTACAGGCCGCGTCCGCGTCCGACAGTCTTTTTCAGCTTGGCGAACTGCGCCGCCGCTATGTGGCGGAAACAACGGCGCGTCAGCAGGGTTATCCGGGCGAGCGCCTGCCCATTGCCGAGCTTCAGCCCTACGAGCGGGTTTTCGAGGCCCAGAGCCGTTACCTTCTGGAGATGTTCGCGATCCGCGCCTCTGTCTCGCGCCTTCACACCGTCTCGCGCGATCTTTCGCATGTGACCGAAACGCAGGGCGATGCGGTCGCGCGCAGTCTGAACGAAGATCTTATCTCCACCTCCGATGCTCTCAACCGGCTGCTGATCATTGTCGCCGTTGCCTCGCTGTTGGTTCTCATCGTGGCGATCTTTTCGATCCGGTCGGTAATGCGTGTCTCGCGCGGGATCGTGACGCTCTCCAACGGCATGAATGCCCTCGCCAAGGGGGAAACGGATGTCGGGCCGCCCTCCTATACGGGTCCCGAGACGGAGCTCATCCGCCTGCTCGACGCGTTTCGCGCCTTCCACGACAGCGTCGACCGTGTCTCTCGCCTCAGGCGTACGGCCGAAGCCGCAGCCCGCACCATCCGCTCCACATTCCGCAACATGAATGAGGGAATAGCGCTGTTCGATCCGGCCGGGCGGCCTATCACCATGAACCGCCGCATCATCGAACTTGTCGGGCGTTCCGGCTCGTCCCGAAAGCTGCCGATCCGCCGGTTCGTCGAGCCCATTCCCGAAATCGATTCGACGCTGCTGCCCTTCGATGGTGGGCATGGGAACCTGCTGGAGCGCGCCGTGGTGCGGCATCGAACTGCCGACCAGCGGGTTATAGAAATATCGATGTCGCGCCAGCCGGATGGCGGCATCGTGCTGCTTGCCCGCGATGTGACCGCGCTAGACCGGCAGGAGGCGGAAGCAGTCAAGGCCCAGCGGCTGGACGGCATCATGCGCATGACCCACCAGGTCAGCCACGAGGTGGGCAACATGATCGGCATTATCACCGGCAGCCTCGGCCTTCTGGAGCGAGAGGCCGGTTTCAATGACCGCCAGAACCGGCACATTGCCCGCATTCGCAAGGCAGCTGATCGCGGCCGCTCCCTGGCCAGCAGCATGCTGACCATCGGCAGCCAGCAGCCCATCCATCCAAGCTGCATTAACGTGGCCAATCTCCTGCGCGGCATGGCCGATATTCTCGAGATCGCGGTTGGCCCCAAATGCCGTATTGCACTCGATCTCGATGATGATCTTCCCGCCATCCCGCTCGACCCCGCCCTCTTCGAGCAATCCATCCTCAATCTCTGCCTCAACGCCGCGGCCGCCATGCCGGACGGCGGCCTGATTTCAATCGAGGCGGCCTGCGAGAAGGATACTCTGGCGATAACCGTCTCGGACGAGGGCATCGGCATGACGCCGGAGGCCGTGGACAAGGCCTTCGAACCCTATTTCACCACCCGGGGGGACCATGGAGGCGCAGGCCTGGGACTTGCCATGGTCTATGGTTTCGTGCGCCAGAGCGGTGGCGAAGCCCACATACATTCAAAGCCCGGTGAGGGCGCAAGGGTGCAGCTGCTTTTCCCGATTCATGCCGGGCAGGCGAGATAACATTGCAGGATCGGGTGTCGGGGCACTGGCGCCCGGGGATCAGCCCTTGCTGATGCGCAATCCATCCAGAAAGGTCCGGAAACTCCTTACGGCCCGTTCCGACGTTGTTTCCGGATCGTCAGAATTGGCAATCCACTGGGCGGCGCTGCTGCTCGCCGCATTGATGAAACGGGCACACGCCTCGGAATCGATATCGGCGATCGTTCCCTCCTGCTTGAGCGCATCGAGACTGCGCGAAACAGCGGAAATACAGCCGTTGGCATTTGGCCAGCGGGATGGATCGCCAAGTACGGCCGGTCCATCGCGAAACATGATCCTCTGGATTTCCGGTTCAAGCGCCATACGGACATAGCCGACATTCTCCTCGACAAACCCTTCCCAACGCGTCGAGGCTCTCGAAGAAATCTCGCAAAGCCTTTTTGTCATCTCCGCGTCGATCTCGGCCACCACCGCCAGCAACAAACCCTTTTTGTCCCCGAAATGATGATAGAGCGCACCACGGGTCAGCCCTGCCTCGGCGGTAAAATCATCCATGGAGGCCTCAGCATAACCAATACTGCCAAACGCCCTGCGTCCGGCAGCCAGCAGCTTTGCCCGCGTTTCAGCAATCATTTCACTGCGAGGTTTGCGCATTTTTGCTCCAGCATCCACATACGTCGCGTATATTAGTTGACATACGCCGCGTATGCAATTATTTCATTCACATACGCCACGTATGTGTGTGGTGGATACTCCCTAAACAAGGTGCATCCGATGTCTAATCCATACAGAGAAATTTTCCGGGTTCCAGGCGCCAAAGGCTTTTCAGCTGCAGGTTTCTTTGCCCGCCTCCCCATCGCCATGGCGCCGATCGGCATCGTGGCCATGTTGTCGCAAACGCATGGCGAATATTGGCTGGCAGGCGCCGTATCGGCAACCTTCGCGCTGACCAATGCCGCCGTCGCGCCGCAAATCTCGCGGCTGGTGGACCGCCGGGGCCAAAGCAGCGTTCTCATCCCCGCGACCATTCTATCCGTCCTCGCCTTTGCGGCGTTGATCATCGCCACCAATCAGCGATGGCCGGCGTGGACGCTGTTTCTTTCCGCTTTCCTCGCCGCCGCCATGCCAAGCATCCCCGCCATGATGCGGGCCCGCTGGACGGAACTCTTTCGGGACCGGCCGGAACTGAATACGGCCTTTGCCTTTGAATCCGCGGCTGACGAACTTGTCTACATTGCGGGTGCATCGCTTTCCGTCGGGCTTGCGGTTTCGCTTTTCCCGGAAGCGGGCATGATGATCAGCACGGCATTTCTGGCGGTCGGAACATTTGCCTTTCTTCTGCAGCGATCCACAGAACCCAAAGTGCGTCCGGTCGAGGGCGGCCGTCGGCAGCGTTCTGCAATATGGCTGCGTCCGGTACAGATCATCACGGTCGCGCTGATCTTTGTCGGCTCGACTTTCGCCACCGCCGAGGTGAGCGCCGTCGCCATCACCAAGGAACTCGGCCAGCCGGAGGCAGCCAGCCTCGTCATCGGCGTCTATGCCATTGGCTCTTTCGTCGTCGGCCTGCTTCTTGGTGCGCTCAACCCGAAAACGCCGCTGCAGCGGCAATTGCTGATCGCTGTCAGCGTTCTTGCCCTGACGGCGCTGCCGCTCCTCGTCGCGGCATCCAGTGTCGCCCTGCTTGCCTTTGCCGTGTTCCTCAGCGGTGTGGCAATCTCTCCCATTTTCATCACCGCTTTCGGCCTGATTGAACGCCGGGTGCCGGAATCGATGCTGACGGAAGGCGTGACCTGGGTCATGACCGGTATCGGTATCGGCATGGCACTGGGCGCTTTCGTCTCGGGATGGGTGATCGACAATTTCGGCCCGGACAATGGCTTCTGGGTGTCGGTCGCCGCAGGCCTTTCAACGGTGACGATCATTGGGCTTGGTCAGCGCAGCCTCTCGGCGGAGCGCAGGCATCCGGGTGGGTCCACGGCAGCGCAGCCCGCCGAATGATCCGGGCTGGTGGACACTGAAGCGGACGGACCGCACCGCTTCTCATGAGTAGACGCTTCAAAAACGCTTCTCCGCGCGGGATATGCGGAGAAGTCAGTAACCGCCCGTCAGGAAAATAGTCTCGCCGGTCATAAAGCTGCAGGCCTGCGAAGACAGGAAGATGGCGGCGCCCACCATTTCCTCCGGCTGACCGGCTCGTCCCATCCAGTTCAGGGTCCGGACATATTCAGCCCAGCCTTCGGGGTCTTCGTCCCGGCGATGGGCATTGCGATCCGTATCGACCAGACCGGGCGCTAGAGTGTTGAGGAGAACATTGTCCTTCGCATAGTCGCGCGCCTGACTCTGGATCAGATTATGCTGCGCAGCCTTGGTGGCGGCATAGGCGGTGACGATGCCCTTCGGCCGCAACTGGTTGACCGAGCCGATGGAAACCACCCTTCCCCATTTTCGCGACGCCATGCGCGGCAGGATCGTCTGCAGCATGTCCACTGTCGACCCCAGATTGACAGCCAGCTGAAACGCCAGATCATCGGGCTTCAGCTCCGACAGTACCGCATTGATCTGGGCGCTCGCATTGATGACGAGAATATCAACCGGTGCGACCGTCTCGGCGCGCTCGACAAGATCGCGCCCGGCGCCCGGTTCGGAGAGATCACCGGCCAGCTCTTGGGCCAAGCCACCGCCGTCCGCGATGCGTTGCCGCACGGCGGTTGTCGCACCCGGCTTCACGCCATGCAGGATGACATGCGCGCCGGCCCCCGCCAGCCCTTCCGCTATGGCTGCCCCTATGCCGCGGCTGGAACCGGTGACGAGCGCCGTGCGGCCTTTCAAACCAAAGACGCTTTCAAGACGCATAATTTATCCTTCGAACAGTGAAATGCGCGCGCCGGCAATTCCGGGGCGGCAGGAGAACAGGCCACCAGACAGCGGGGCGTCGGCGAGCGTGGATGCCGGCAGGCGCGTGCGGGCACTGGTGACGAAGAGCGTCGACAGGTCCGGCCCGCCGAAGGCCACACTCGACGGGCGCGGCACCGGCATCTCGATCACCTGATCCAGCTTGCCGTTCGGAAGATAGCGGCGCACGCACCAGCCGTCCCAGATCGCACACCACACCCCGCCTTCCGCATCCACGGCGAGGCCGTCCGGACGGCCGTCGGCCACGGGAATACGGGCAAATTCGCGGCGCTGCGACAGGGCGCCCGTCGTCGGATCACAATCATAGGCATGGATAAGGCCGGGCACCGTATCGACGAAATAGAAGGTCCTGCCATCGGGGCTCCAGCCGAGACCGTTGGAGACGACGATGCCGCCTTCCTTGCGTTCGAATGCCCCATCGGCATTGATCCGATAAAGCGCGCCGGTGGGCTTGGAGGCATCGATGCGCATCGACCCGACCCAGATGGCGCCGTCCGGCCCGCATTTGGCATCGTTCAAGCGGTTATCGCCAATGCCAGCCTCCGGGCTGACGAAGGGTGTCAGCCGGCCCGAAGTGAAGTCCAGCCATTCGACGCCATCCTGCGACGCCACCAGCAATCGCCCTCCGGAGACTGGAATGACGGCACTGACCAGCTTACCTGTCTCGCAGGTTTCGTTACGGCCGGTGGCGGGATCGAAACGATGGACGGCGGGGTGCAGAATATCCACCCAGTAGAGCGCGTTTTCGCCTTCATGCCAGACCGGGCTTTCCCCAAGCTGCGCCCCCCAGGGAAGAATGCAGCTGAGTTCGGCGCTGGGGCGTCCTGTTGCCGAACGCGGTCGTGGCCGCGAGCTGATGGCGACAGCCCCGGCGGCGCCGGTAATCCGGCGTGCAGCGGCAATCAGTTCACGCCCGGCAGGATGAATGTTGGACGCATCGAGCCGCGACGACGGCCCGAGCGCGACAAGCACACCCATCGGCGTATTGTCACGGCCCATGACGGGTGCGGCAACGGAATTCACCCCTGGCAGGTGCTCTTCATAGGAGATCGAGTAACCCCTCGCCCGCGTCAGCGTCAGATCGGCCTGAAGTGCATCGAGCGTGGTAATCGTCCGCGGCGTCTGCACATCGAGCGTCAGCCGATCGAGCAGGGAACGGCCGACAGCAGGGTCTTGAAAGGCAAGCAGCGCCTTGCCCGGCGCGGTACAATGCAAAGGAACCCGGCGTCCCACTTCTACCCGCACGGAGAGACCGTTTGGAGAACGTTCCGCGAGATATTGCGTCATGATGCCGTCCAGCCGGCAGAGCGCTACGGTCTCGCCCAGTTCGGCAGCCAACCTCTCGAGTTCGGGTGTCGCGGCCGATACCAGATCGAAGCTCTCCCAGACTTTGTGGGACATTTCGAGAAAGCGCTGGCCCAGAACATAGGTTCCACGCGCCTCATCCTGACGGACGAGCCCATAGGCTATGAGGGTGCGCAGGATGCGGGCAAAAGTCGGCTTGGGCAGGCCGGATGCGCGCAACAGTTCCGCAAAACGCGGCGGCTCCGGCGCATCGGCCACCATGTCGAGAAGGGTCAACCCCTTCGCCAGCGCAGCGGTGCCGCCCGGTGTCTCGGGTTTCATCGCGTCTCCTTCGCGAGACGCTGCCGCCTTGCGGCGGCCGCCTCTTCCAGCATCCGGTCCATCGTCCATTGTGCCTCAAACCCCAGGGTGTTTTTGATCCGCGCGTTGGACGTATGGTAATAAACGCCGTCGCCGGGAAAATCGACAGTCACGATGGGGAGGCCGGTCACCGCGGCAATTTTCGGCAGAAGCTCGGCGAAATCGGACGGCTCATCCGCGCCGAGATTGAAGATGCAGCCCGCCGCATCAGGGTGATCGAGGGCGAGCAGGATCCCCGCCACCATATCGCGTGTATCGGTTATGTGCATGCGGTATGGCCGGCCGTTTTCATTGCGCGCCAATATATGCGACGCTTCGCCGATATCCCGGGACTGTAGCAGTTCGGCAATCGCAACGTTCCCGAAATTCCGCTGCTGTCGAATGCGCGGCCGCAGGAAAAAACGCGGGCCGGAGAAGAAGCTGTCTTCATCCAGCAGCTCAGCCGCATCCTGCGTATGAGAAAAGCGCAGGATCACGGTTTCCATGCTGCCAGTCCGCTGGTGAAAGCGAACCAGTTCCTCGCCCAGAAGCTTGGTCAGGCCATAGGGCGAATTGGGGCGAAGCGGATGATCCTCGGTGACCGGCAGGAATTCGGGGCGATTTTCCGGATAGACTTCTCCTGACGAGGCGAAGACGAACCGCTGCACGCCTGCGGCTGCGGCCGCATCCAGAAGACGGCGCGTGCCTTCGACATTGACCGCAAACATGCGGTCCCGGCCCTCCGGCGCCCATGACATAAAGGCCCCGAGATGCAGAACGGCGCTCACACCTTCCATGGCTTTGGACAGCGCCTGCCCGTCCTCCAGCGATCCGACGACCTCCTCACCACCCGTACCCGACGGACGAAGGTCAAAGCCGCGGACCGCCCGAGCGTCCATGCGCAAGGCAGCGGCGACAGCACGACCCACACGGCCTGCCGATCCGGTGACGAGGATCATAGCCGTGCTCCGGTCTTTGCGTCGAAGAGATAAAGCTGTGCCGGATCAAAGCCGAGCTGAAGCGCTTCGTCAGCCCGAAGGTTGCCGCTATGCGAGACGCGGGCGATCAGCCCCTTGGATCTGCCCTCCTCGCCATCTGCGACCCTTGCGCCTTCCGCATCGAAATAGACGTATTTTTCCGATCCCAGACTTTCCACCAGCGTCGGACGAACGCTGAAGGTCACCGGCCCATCGCCCAGAACGAGATGCTCTGGCCGCAAGCCCACGATCACGCTACCCTGCCTGGCAGATGCCGCCGGCAGGTTTACCCTCTGGCCGAAAACAGTCAGCGCGCCGTCACGCAGTTCCGCGTTGAGGAAATTCATGCCGGGCGATCCGATAAAACCGGCGACAAAGAGGTTGGCCGGATTGTTGAAAAGCTCATCGGGCGCCGCGATCTGCTGGATAATGCCGCCCTGCATGATAACCACCCGGTCCGCCATGGTCATGGCTTCCACCTGGTCATGCGTCACATAAACGGTGGTGACACCGATACGCTTGTGCAGGGCGCCGATTTCGGCACGCATGTGGACGCGCAGCTTGGCATCGAGGTTGGACAGCGGTTCGTCCATCAGAAAGGCCTGCGGCTGACGCACGATGGCTCGGCCGAGCGCCACGCGCTGCCGCTGTCCGCCCGAAAGATCCTTTGGCTTGCGATCGAGATAGGGCGTTACCTCAAGAATGCGCGCCGCGTCATCCACCCGGCGATCAATCTCCGTCTTGTCCGTGCCGCGCATCTTCAGGCCGAAGCCGATGTTCTGCCGGACCGTCAGGTGCGGATAAAGCGCGTAATTCTGAAACACCATGGCGATGTCGCGGTCACCCGGCGCCAGATCCGTGACTTCGTTTTCGCCGATGAAGATCTGCCCTTCGCTTGCCGGTTCAAGGCCCGCAAGGATTTTCAGCATCGTCGACTTGCCGCAGCCGGAAGGCCCGACCAGCACCACGAACTCGCCGTTTTCGATCTCGAGCGAAAAGGGCCTGAGCACGTTGAGGGCGCCATAGGACTTGCTGACATTGCGAATGGAAATATTGGCCATGCTTACTTCTCCGCGCCAGCGGTGAGTCCGCCGACCAAATAACGTTCCAGAAACAGATAGATTGCGATGATCGGCAGCGCGATGAACACGGATGCAGCGGAAATGTCGTTCCAGTAGGTGACGTATTCGCCCTGCATCGTAGTGATGCCGAGATTGGCCGTCCAGTTGTCCGGCGAGTTGACGAGGAAGGTGCGGGCATAGGCGTAATCCGCCCAGCTGAGCACGAAGGCATAAAGTGCCGTGGCAGCAAGACCGGGTGTGGCGATCGGAAGCACGACCCGGACCATTGCACCGATCGGCGAACAACCGTCGACCATCGCGGCCTGCTCCAGTTCCTTCGGAATGGTGTCGAAATAGCCTTTCAGCATCCATGTGGCGAAAGGAATGATCATGGTCGAATGCGCCAGCACCAGTGTCCAGAGGCTGCCGATCAGACCGAAGCTGGAAAAGATCGAAAACAGCGGAATGACGAGCAGCGTTGCAGGAAGCATCTTCGCTGTCAGGACGAAGAGACCCATGGTCGCGCCGCCCCGCATGGAATAACGCGACAGCGCATAACCGGCGCTGACGGAGACGAGCATCGACAGCGCCACCGAGCCGACGGCCGCAAGCATCGAGTTCCACAGCCATAGCAGGATCGGCTTCGCCGCCCAGACCCTGGCGAAAATGTCCCATTGCGCATCATCCGGCCAGAAGGTCGGCGGCAGGCGGTACAGTTCATCGGTGGTGGAGAGCGCCGTGACCAGAAGCCAGTAGACCGGGAACAGGATCATCACCAGCGTGAAGATGACAGTCGCGTAAAGGGCAAGGCTCTGTAAAAATGTCCGTTTCATCAAAGCCTCCTCAATAGATCGATTTCGAACGCCGGCCGAGCATCAGAAGGCTCGCGACGATACAGATCACCAGTGTCAGCACGCCGACGGCGGCGGCGCGACCGAAATTGTGATACTGGAAGGCCTGGTCATAGGTCATGATCGACAGGGTCTGGGTCGACCTCAGCGGTCCGCCACCGGTCAGAACCTTGATGATGGAAAAGTCGCGGAACACCCACAGAAGCGTCAGCACCAGCGTCACGCCCAGCACCGGCATCAAAAGCGGCATGGTGATCCAGCGGAAGCGCTGCCAGACGCTCGCGCCATCCACCTTGGCGGCCGCATAATAATCGGCCGGAATGGATTGCAGACCAGCGAGGCACATGATCGACACGAAAGGAAAACCCTTCCAGACCATGGTGATAGCGACAGCCCAGAAGGCGGCTGTCGAACTGCTCACCCACGGGATCATCTGGTCGGTGAAACCGAGCTTTATCGCCAGCCATCCGAACAGCCCGAAGGACGTATCGAACATCCATGCGAAGATGACGACCGCGATGATTTCCGGCACTGCCCAGGGCAGCGCCATTCCCAGCCGCGCAACGGTTCGGCCCTTGAAGCGGTTATTGGCCAGAAGCGCTGTGCTGAGGCCAACGGCCACGCTGCCCGCGGTGACGACGACAACCAGCTTCAGCGTCACCCAGCAGGCGAGCCAGAATTCCGGCGATGAGAAAAGCCAGGTGTAATTGCTGAGTGAAAACGGCCGGCTTGCGCCACCGAGCCGCGGTATCTTGACCTGCTGGAAAGACAGGTCGATGGCCAGCACAAGCGGCCAGACGATGATGGCGGCAACCATCAGGACCGCGGGTGCGATCAGAATATAGCCGAGGAGATGTTGCCGGCTGGGACGCGCAAGATCAAAGAACTTGCGGCGCCCGGCCCGAGCGGGTGCGGTCATGGATGGTCCTCCTGCCGGATGCGGATGGTAACCACGGCCCGCCAGGCGGGCCATGGCAAAACGGGATCAGCCCTTGATGGCCTCGGCCTTCGCCTGCATCGTCTTTGCCACCTCCGCGGGATCGAGGTCCTGAATGATCATCCGCTGGCTTTCTTCCATCACCATCTTGCTGAATTCATTGTAGAAGAGCTCAAGTCCGGTCGGAATGCGGTCGATACCCGCCTCGGATGCGGCCTTCATCGTCTCGATCAGTACCGGAAAATGCGGGATGGTCTTTTCGACACCCGACACGTCGGCCTTGGGGCTTGGCGGGGTGTTGCCGCCAAGGGTGGCATAACTGCGCTGGAACTCCGGCGACATCGTCAGCTTGATGAAATCCCAGACGAGCGCCTTCTGGTCATCGGGAATATCGGCCGGCATGGCGAGCACGTTGGACGATCCACCCAGCGGCGGATGAAGCGGGGGTGCCGCGTAAACGATGTCAGCCTTGGCTGAACCCTTCTCGGTGGTGCCGTAAAGCCAAGGCCCGTCGAGACGCATCGCCATCTTGCCATCGGCAAAAAGCTTGCGCACGTCGCTGGCGCTCATGTCGACCGGGCTGATACCGCTCTTCATCACGGTTTTCCAGCGAGAAAGACCCTCCACCATCTGCGGCGTATCGATGGTGATATTGCCGTCCTTGTCGGTCCAGTAGGCGCCGGCGTCGAGGATGTAGTTCAGCATCTCCGTCAGATATTGCCCGGGACCGCCCTTGGTCTCGTGGCCGGTCCCGAACTGGTCGATGATACCGTCACCGTTCAAATCCTTGGTGGTGGCTTTTGCGGCCGCCAGAAACTCGTCATAGGTCTTCGGAACCGCGACGCCCGCCTCATCCAGGATCTTCTTGTTATAAGCCATGACGAAGCCGAAGTAGTTCGTCATGATACACACGGTCTCACCGTTCCATTCGCATTTCTGCTGACCGGCCCAGCCGGTCATGTCGATGCCGTCCTTCTTAAGCCACGGGTCGAGCGGCTCCAGCCAGCCGCTGTCGGCGAACATCTGGAACTCGAAGGATGCGAGATGCACGATCTGCGGCGGCTGGTTGGCAGCGAAAAGCGTGGTCATCGTATCCGCGTAGGAGCTGCGTTCCGCCTTGGTGAACTCGATCTTCACGCCGGGATGCTGCTTCTCGAAGGCGGCGATTGCCGAACGCCACCATTCACCCGTTCCCGCGTCATCCGTTTGCCAGGAAATGAATTTCAGGACGGTATCGGCCATGGCAGGGGCAACGGCGCTCATCGTCATCAAAACGGCGGTCGCGGTACCCAGCGCCAGCTTCTTCATTCTTTTGGTCATGGTTTCCTCCTCCAAAGAACCAAATCAGATACGTTCAATAAGGGCGAGCGCCGCCTCCGACGGTCTTACGCCCAGTCCCGGACCCGACGGCAGGTGATACCTGCCTTCGCGGCAATCCATGTCGCCCTCCAGCAGGCGGCGGTTCGGCTCGAAGATCGAATGCTGGAATTCGTGCCCCTTCAGCGTCGGCAACGTCGACGATGCCTGCAGGCTGGCGGCAAGGAATATGCCGGCGCCAATGGTAGCGTGCGGTATAACGTCGATGCCGTGTTCGGCTGCGAGAGCGCCGATACGGATGAAATTGGTGATACCCTTATGGCCCATTTCCGGCTGCACGATCGCAATACGGCAGCGTTCGATGCGGGCGCGCATATCCCAATGGGTGCGCCACTCCTCGCCCACCGCGATCGGCACGTCGGTATTTTTCGAAACCTTTTCCAGCCCGGCAATGTCCTCCGTCCAGACGGGCGCCTCGGCGAACCATGGATCGAATGGCTGCATTTCTGCGATGAGCTCCAGCGCCCGCTCCGGTGTCTGGTTCCAGTGCATATCGGCGGCGATCTTCGCCTGCGGGCCGAGCACCTGCCGGAGATTGGCAAGTTCCGCCGCCGGCCCATCATCGGCAACGGGCGTGGCGAATTTAAAGGCATCGAAGCCACGATCCTGCCAGTATTTCGCCAGCTCTCCGCGCGCCTTCAGCGTCTTCTCCGGCAGGCCAGAAACATAGGCCGAAAAATTGTCCACGCCGCCACCCAGCAGGTCTCGAATGGATTTTCCGGCTTCCTGTCCGGCAATATCCCAGAGGGCGATATCGATTGCAGCAAGCGCATCCACGTAAAAGCCACCGGTATAACCGCGCACGCGCATCATATCGTAAAGATCGTCGTAGATCGCCGATGGATCGGATGCATCGCGGCCGATCACGAAACCGGCCAGCAGGTCGTTGATGAGAGCCGCCACCGCACCGGGCGCAACGATGCCATAGGTCTCACCCCAGCCGACGGTGCCGGCTTCCGTCGTCATTCGCAGAAGCACGCTGCGGTCGAAGGTTGGATAGACCGTGCGGTTGCCCTTTCTGACGATGTATCCATTGGGGTTGACCACTTCACCTTCCCGCAGCGCTCCGAGATAGGGAACCTTGCGTGGCTGGGTCAGCGTGAAGACTTCGATTGTTGCAACGGGGCTGTTCATGCGGCCTCCGGGGCGACAAGGCCGAGCTCGACGAGGTTGGCGTCGATATCGGCAATCGCCGCCTTGTCGAGTTCCGGGGTGGGCGCGCGGACACCGAGACCCTCGATCACCCCACGGCGGGCCAGCACGTACTTGGTCAGCCGCATGCGATAAACCGCCTGCAGAACCAGAAGCGGAAGAGTGCGGACATAGATTTTCCGGGCCTCATCCTGACGGCCTGCGCGGAGAGCGCGATCTATTGCCACGTGTTCCTCGACGATTTCCAGCGCCGGCATGGCAGCGGTCGCGCCACGCGCATATTCATCCAGAATGTAACGGGCGCCGCCGCCGCCGATGATACCCTTCAATGTTGAGGGCGCATGGGCAATGATATGGCTGATGGCGGGACCGGCCGGCAGCGTTTCTTCCTTGACGTAGGTGACCTGCGGCAGAGACCGGACGATCTCGACAATCGCCTCCGGCGACAGATCAGACCCGCGCGGCGCAGGCGCGTTCTGCAGGATGATTTCAACCCCGGGCAGCGCCTCGACAACCTTACCCAGAAACTCGATCAGCGCCGGCGCATCCGTCCCGACCGATTTTGGCGGCTGAACCATCAGGTGGCGAATACCGAGATCAGATGCGGCGCGGCCATGTTCAACCACGTCTCTCCAGTCTGCCGCGCTCGCGCCCGCCACGACCGGCACCCGGCCAGCAACAGCATCAACAACGATCTTCAGCAGCGACGCACGCTCTGCAGCATCCAAAGTCTCAACCTCACTGGCAAAACCCGGGAACACCACACCATCCACGCCTTTTTCGAGCGCGAAGATCACCAGTCGCTCCATACCCGCTTCGTCAATACCGCCATCCGCCAGAAAAGGCGTTGGCAAAACGGGCAAAATTCCCTTCAGGCCAGCCACCATCTTACTCCTCCCAATTAAGTATCATATATTGATACCTTGAATTCACTAATTGACACTACATAGACTTGAGCCGTATGACAAGCCCCCAGATGAAATGAACGAGGAGGTTCAGGGAAATGGCAGCACGGGCGACATCGATCATCGTCGATTGGGGAACGACATCATTGCGAGCGGCGCTTGTCGGTAACGACGGGGCGGAACTTGAACATCTGGAAGCCGCCGACGGCATTTCGAGCCTTGCCGAAGGGCAACATGAGCCTGCCCTCATGAGCGCACTCGCCCCCTGGTTTTCAAAACACGGCGCTCTGCCCGTGGCCGCGCTCGGCATGATCACCAGCCGCAACGGCTGGGTCGAGGTGGCCTATGTGCCCTGCCCGGCGGGACCGGCGGAACTTGCCGCCGGCACGGTGCGCAGGACGTTGCCCAATGGGTCCGACCTTGTATTCCTGCCAGGCCTGAACGACCCCGGCCGCCAGCCGTTTCCGGATGTCATGCGCGGCGAGGAAACCCAGATCGTCGGCCACGGCCTTACGGAAGACGTCACCCTCATCATCCCCGGAACACACAGCAAATGGGCACGGGTGAAGGCAGGGCGGATCGACGGTTTCCAGACATTCGTGACCGGTGAAATCTTCAACCTCCTCATCAATCACTCCTTCATCGCGCGCGGTTCCGCACAGCCGCCGGTCGACGATCCGGAGGCATACCTGTGGGGTTTGAAAGAGGCCAAAAAATCCGCAGCCATGCTGTCGCTGCTGTTTTCCGCACGCACCGGCGGGCTCGCCGGCAAACTGTCGGCACAGCAGCTGCGGTCTTATGTCCGTGGGCTGGTCATCGGACAGGAATTTCGGCAGGCCCGCGATGCGGGATGGTACGCAGAGGGAGACGATGCGGCGATTGTGGGCAATGATGGGCTCAACGATCTCTATCTGATTGCCGCAGGCGTATTTGGCCTCAGAACATCGATGGGCGATGACGACGCGTTAACGAAGGGAGCCCTGGCGGTTCTGCAGAAGACGCTTTCCTGAATGGAAACGCCGGCTGGACACCTGGTGTCCGGCCTTCACAATACCAGGGACCAACATGTACGATTACCCGGCCAGCATCGGCACCAGCCGTTACGAAAACGATATCCTCACCATCCTGACGCGCCTTCAGCGACTCGGGCTGCCGGAGGACCCGATTGCCTTTTATGGCTCCTCATCTTTCCGGATATGGAACTCCATCGCCGAAGATCTGGGCACGCTCGACATCGTCAATCTCGGCTTTGGCGGCGGCACCTGCCTCTCGGCCGTTCACTACATGGAAAAACTCCTGCTGCCGCTGAGACCCCGGAGAGTGGCGCTCTATTTCGGCGAGAACGACATAGCCAGCGATGGCTTAAAGGCGGCCACGGCGCTGCAACATCTGCAGGCGCTCAGGCATTGCATCCTGCAGGCGCTGCCGCAGACGCAGGTTTTTGTTCTGGCCATCAAGCACAGCCCCGCGCGCTGGATTTATCGTGGCGAATTCGACCTTTTCAACCGCATGGCGCAGGACTGGTGCGAAAACTCCAACGACGCCGTCTGGCTGGACCCGAATGCCGGCCTTATGGGGGAAAACGGCCTGCCGATGTTCCGTTATTATCTTCCCGACCTGGTTCACCTTAACACCGCAGGTTACGCGGTCTGGGCGGAAGCACTTCGGAAGACGCCGGCGCTTCTCGCCTGATTTTCAGGAAACAAGCCCGGCATCGACATGCTACCGCGTCGCCTGGGCGGATTCGATTGAGTCCGCCAGTATTTCCAGCCCGAGGTCGATCTCGACATCGGATACGGTGAGCGCCGGCGCAATGCGGAAAACCCCGCCCATGCCGGGCAGTTTGACGATGTTCATGCTGAGCCCTCGCAGCATCGCCTCCTGCATGATGCGGGCGCCGAGCTCGAAACCGGGCGCTTTCGTATGCCTGTCGGCCACGACCTCAAGCCCCAGCAGAAGCCCGCGGCCGCGCACGTCGCCGACACATTCGAACCGCTGTTGAAGTGACAGAAGGCCTTCCTTCAGGCGGTTGCCACGGGCGATTGCCTGCTCGACAAGGCCATCGCGGGCCACCACGTCGAGAACCGTAACGCCGACAGCCGCAGGCAACGGATCCGACACGTGGGTCGTATAGAAGAGAAAACCTCTCTCAAAGGCTTTCTGCTCCACCTCCTCGCTGGTCATTACCGCGGCGAGCGGGAGGCCGGCCCCCAGCGTTTTTGACAGCGTCATGATGTCGGGTGTAACGCCATCCCGCTGAAAGGCGAACATGTGCCCGGTCCTTCCGACCCCGGTCTGGGCCTCATCGAGGATGAGCAGCATGCCGCGCTCGACGCACTTCTTCTTGAGCGCAGCAAGATAGCCGACGGGCAATTCGAGGATGCCACCGCTCGACAGAATTGGTTCGGCAATGAAGGCGGCAAGGTTGCCGGTGGACTGGCGGTCTATCAGTTCGAAGGCGTCATCAAGCTCCGCCTTCCAGTCATTCGATCCATCAGGATTCCTGAATCGCGGACGATAGGCGTTCGGTGCGGGGATGACGAGCGAGCCAGCCGTTGCAGGGCCATAGCCCCTGCGGCCGGCGCTATAGGTCGCGGAAGCCGCTGCGCCGGTCATGCCGTGCCAGCTCTGGGCGAAAGCGACGATCTCGTGGCCACCGGTGACGAGCTTCGCCATACGGATGGCCGCCTCGTTGGATTCGGCGCCCGTGGTCAGCAATTGTACCCGGTCGAGACCGGGCGCGAGGGCTGCCAGCCTCGCCGCGAGCTCGACCACGGGACGGGACAACATCCCGGAAAACAGATGCGCAACCGACGCCATCTGCCGGTTGACGGTGGCGACGATGTCGGGATGGGTGTGCCCGAGCAGGGCGCTCATCTGGCCGGAGGTAAAATCGAGGATGGCACGGTCATCCGCATCATAAACGAAACTCCCCTCGGCCCGCTCAACAATGATCTCCTCGAAGGCAGGCCCATAACGGGTGAGATGTCTGTTGGCCGCCGCCCAGAAGGCCGGCTCCTCATTCAACGATGTGAAGTTCTTCGAAAGATCGTCCATGCCGCGGTTCCCTGTGTCTGATTTTGCCGGACGATAACAGGCTCTTGCAGCGGCAGTCCAATTGATAGTATTTCAAGCGGATATAGATAATTTTGATATCGCCATGCTTGATCTCACACTTCTGAAGAACTTTGTCACCGTTGCCCGCGCAGGCTCCATCAGCACCGCAGCGACGCAGGTGGGGCGCACGCAATCGGCGCTCAGCACACAGATGCAGCGGCTGGAAGAACAGGTGGGGCAACCGTTACTGCAACGAACCGGTGCGGGCGTACGGGTGACGGCGGCGGGCGAAAAACTGCTGGCCCATGCCAGCACCCTGCTTGCCCGTCATGACGAAATCCTCGCCGACATGAACGGCGCCACGGTCCAAGGCACGGTTAGCCTCGGATGTCCCGAAGATTATTCCATCGCCTTTCTTCCCGAATTGCTCAGGGGCTTCTGCGCCACCTATCCGGAAGTGGATTTGCGTATGGTCTGCGCGCCGACGATAGAGCTGCGCCCTCTCCTTCAGCGCCGTCAGATCGACATGGCGCTGGTTTCGCGCTCGGAACCGGATCACTCCGAGGTTCTTCGAAGGGAAAGCTTCGTCTGGGTGGCGGACAGGCCGGACACGGAACTTCTTGCCAAGGATGTGCTGCCGCTCGCTCTTTCGGCACCGGCGACGCTGGATCATCGCGCGGCGTGCAACGCCATGGAAACAGCCAATCGCCGCTACAGGATCGCCTTTGCCAGCAACAGCCTAGCGGGCCTCATCGCAATTGCGCGATCCGGCCATGCCATCAGCGTGCTCACGAGAACCGCTGTTCCACCGGATCTGCACGTCGTTAAAAGCTGGCTGCCTCCGCTGCCGACAATCGGCATAGCAATCGAATGCTCCGGCCCGCAGAGCTCCCCGGCGGCCAGGGCTTTGGGTGATCACATCCGTGCCGTTCTTCCAGGGTTGACCCCTTGAAACATTCCACCCAAGGCCACCGCATTCGCGCGGCTTTTGGATGAACGCAATACAGTTTTGCCCCAGAACCAAAAGAGGCCCGTTGTTCTTTTAAAACAACGAGCCTCTATCGTGCCGCTGGGCGGAGCGACCGGAGACAAATTCGCCTCCTGCACATGAACCTCAGATGAACAGCGACCCTTAACAAAGCCCGAGAAACCACCCGTAAGAATCCGGCGTAACGGCAGACCGGATCGTTGAGATAATTCCGACAGAGCTTGGAATTGCGTCGAGGGATCAGATCGGATCAAGACCCGCTCAACGAAAACGTGTATCCAGCGATCAGGGCAGCCATTTGGTCAAACCTTCGGACGCCCCTTCCGGGTGCACATCGGCAGGCGACCATCTGCGGCAGAAATATCTCATGGGGTTGATGGCTATGGGGCCAGCATTGCACATGCCGAGGGACCGGTGATGGAAACAAGACGAAACCGCGTCATCACGACTGGAATAATTCTGGGGCTTCTCGGCGCGATGATACCGATCGCCACCATGGCCTACGCATCATGGATCATCGCGGTCAGGAAGGATCAGGACATTTTGAAGACGCTTGCCGATCAGGCTATTCAACGGGCGTCGGACACGTTCAGGGACGCAGAGAATGCGCTCGATGAGTTGGAAGCTGCCCGCTTGCCTTCCTGTTCCAACGACCACATAGAACTGATGCGCAGACTGACGATAAATGCACCCTCAGTGGAAGAAATCGGATATTTCGAAAACGGCGTCCTGAAATGCACCTCCTGGGGAGCCACCCAGGAAACGATACGCCAATCGCCGATCGATTTTACGACCGGTCGGGGATTAGAGGTGGCTATTCGCGTGGAGCCAAGCGCCAGTCGCGGCACACGGATGATCGCCCTTCACCACGGCGCGCACGGCGCACTTGTCAAACCCTCGCGTTTTGTCGACATCCTCATGGACGACAGCATGTCCCTCGCTCTTACGAACGACCGGGGCATTTTGATAAATGAACTGAATGCACCTGACCGCGCCCTGGTGCCGGCACCGCTCGGCAAGCCCGAAAAGGGCATGACGGAAGACACCATCTATGCTGTCAGCCGCCATGACGATCTGGTGGCGATTGCGATGGAGCCACGTTCCAACGTCGCAGAGCAGGTGCGGCGTGAACGGATCTTGTTTCTTCCCGCCGGGGCAATTGTCGCGGCCTTTGTGGTCGGCATCGTGGCATGGTTGTCGAAGAGGCGCCTGTCGCCACTCGCGGAGCTCGAGATAGCCGTTCGCAAACGGGAATTCATCGTTCATTACCAGCCCATCGTGGAATTGAAGACGGGCATCTGCGTTGGGGCGGAAGCGCTGGTGCGATGGAGGCGGCCGGACGGTACGCTTGTCCGCCCCGACCTGTTTATCCCCCTGGCGGAAGAAAGCGGCCTGATCATGCCGATCACCGATCAGGTCATCGACGCCGTCATCGCCGATCTTCGCAAGGTGCTTGTCGAGGACCGAACCCTGCACATCGCCATTAATCTCTGCGCGGACGACATCAAGTCTGGGCGTGTTCTCGCGGTCATCGCCAGCAAGCTTCAGCATACAGACATCCGGCCCGAGCAGATCTGGCTTGAGGCCACCGAGCGTGGCTTCATCGACATCAACGCGGCAAAGGTCACCCTTGCCGAGGCGCGCCAGCGCGGCCATTCGGTGGCGATCGACGATTTCGGAACCGGCTACTCCAGCCTTCAATATTTGCAGGGCCTTCCCCTGGACGCGTTGAAGATAGACAAATCCTTTGTCGACACGGTGGGCAAAGATACCGCAACGAGTTCGGTCACATCACACATCATCGGCATGGCGAAAGCGCTTGGCCTGTTCACCGTGGCAGAAGGTATCGAGGCGGAAGACCAGCGGGACTATCTGGAAGGTCAGGGTGTGGATTTCGGTCAAGGATGGCTGTTTGCGAAAGCGCTTCCCGCCAGCGAATTCCTTGCCTACCACCGTCACACGAAGCAGAAATACGGCGCCTCTCCCGAAATCATCAAGGCGGCGGGCAAATAGGACATGGTCGTGTGCGAGGTCGAATCCCGGGCTGGCAGGCAACACAGGTTGAAACTGCGATATCTCAAAAAGAGACCTCCCCAAAAGCATCTTGGAGGAGGCCAGTTGGGGAGGTCGTCCACGGTGACCAAGCCAGGGGCAGTTTCGGAGCGCTTGGCCACACAGCCCATCGGACGGGCCGCTCTCGAACCGGGCACTGCGGCAATTGTTCCCTGACAGGCGTTTTTTGACTTCATGCGCGTCCCAGGGGCGGCAATTGATACCCCTGAGAGAAAAGCGCGAACCTCAGCCGGCGGGAACATCACCTGGCGAGGCAAGTTAGGAGCGTTTCAAAAACAGGAGAAACGCGATGCCCCGCGGCGACAAATCGTCCTACACGGACAAGCAGAAGCGCAAGGCCGAACATATCGAAGAAGGATATGAGGATCGTGGCGTACCCGAAAAGGAGGCCGAACGCAGGGCCTGGGCTACGGTGAACAAGGAGAGCGGCGGTGGCAAGAAATCCGGCGCCGGCCGCGGACACGCGGAAAACCACGCGCCATCGAAAAAGGGTGGCCGCAAGGGCGGCGAGGCCGCGGCTGCGAGACCCAAGGCCGAACGGTCCGCCTCCGCCAAGAAGGCTGCGGCCACCCGCAAGCGCAATGAACAGCATGCACAGCATTGAACCGTAAACCGATCGTGTGTTCGCCAACCAGAGGCGCTGATGACGTCCATGACGTCATGACATCCGGTGCGTGCAACATGAATGCCGGGGGAACCGTTCAGGAGGCCTGCGTAGCTGAACAATCAGCCAAGGGCGGTCACCTGCCTTCCCAACCGGCACCGATCAGTCCCCGTCGGTTTCAGCGTTCTCTCCGCCCCGCATCATCGTCAGCAGCGGTTCGCGCGCGATGTTTTCTTCTATCCGCTGATGGCCAGAGGTTTCCGGTAGAGCCTTCTTGAAGTTTGCTGCGTAATCCTTCGGCATTTTCGGTGGCATCATCGGTTCGTATCTATCGACATTGGCCTGGATAATGACCGGTCCCTCCACTGCGAACGCCTCGTCAAGAACCCGCTCGATCTCATCAAATGTGGAGATCGTGAAACCTCTTCCCCCCATTGCATCTGCCGCCGCGGCAAAGTCGATCGGCGCGAGTTCGCAGGCGAATTGCGGGTGGCCGAGGAACATCATCTGCTCCCAGGCGATCTGGTTCAACATTCCATTGCATATGATCAGGATCCTGAGCGGCAGGCGATGCCGCACGGCGGTGGAAAATTCGCCCAGTTGCATTGCAAGGCCGCCGTCGCCCACAACCGCATGCACATGTCGGCCGGGACACGCCAGTCCTGCGGCAATGGCATATGGCAAACCGGAGGCCATCGAGGCGAGTGCACCCGAAACGGAAAAGGCGTTTGTGGTCCTAAGATCGATGTGGCGCGCCGCCAACTCGGTATTCTGGCCTGAGTCGGTCACGAGCATTGCGTCCGAACCCATGCGTCGCCCGAAGGCATGAGCCACCGGCTGCGGCTTCAATGGGTGCGAGCGGTCCGAGGTGAGAAGCGCCATCTGATCACGCCACCCGCGCATCTGGTCCTGTGCGGCTTCAAGAAAAGACCGGTCGCCTTTTTTGTCCAGCATGGCGTTCAGGCGGCGCAATATGTCGCGCGCATCGCCCACAAGGCCACACTGCACGGGATGACGAAGCCCAATGCGTTGCGGGTCGAGATCTATCTGGACTGCCTTGACTGCCCGGGGATCAGGGTAAAATTCGATATAGGGAAAAGTCGATCCGACAATCAGCAACGTGTCGCAGTTTTTCATGATTTCCTGGGATGGTGCAGTGCCCAGGATACCGATACCGCCGGTGGTGTATGGGTCGTCATCATCCAAGGCCGCCTTGCCGAGAAGCGCCTTCGCCACCGGTGCGCCCAGCAGTTCCGCGCTTTGCTTCAGCTGGTCGCGCGCTTCGATAGCACCGCGCCCGGCCAGGATAGCCACCCTTTTTCCGTCGTTGAGCAAGCCGGCGGCCTCTCGGACAAGATTGTCAGCGGGTTCGTGGCGGTAAGAGAACCATTCATTCGGAACGTGCCTCGGCAGGTTTCGCCGGGATCGGCCTTCCTCTTCTGCCGGCTTTTCCTGCGTGTCGATGGCGACCGAAAGATGCGCCACACCGCGGCGGGCGAGAGCGGTCCGGCAGGCAAGGCTGGCGACATTTTCCATATGTGCCGCGTCGCTGACAACAGTATTGTAGACGCTGACATCTTCAAAGACCCGTGTCAGGTCAACATCCTGCTGCGTAAAGGTTTCGACTAGGTCATGATATTGCATCCCGGTGATCGCAAGGACAGGAACCTGATCGAGTTTGGCATCATAGAGGCCTGTCAGCAGATTGATGCCGCCGGGTCCCGAGGTAGCGAGACAGACCCCCAGCTTTCCCGTCCATTTGGCGTAGGCCGTCGCCATGAAGGCCGCAGACTGCTCATGCCGCGTCTGGATAAACCTTACGGCGTCCTGACGCTTGCGCAGCGCTTCCATCACGCCATTGATACCATCGCCCGGAAGACCGAAGACGGTATCGACGTTCCATTCGATCAATGTCTCCACCAGAATATCGGCTGCTGTGGTCATTGTCCGTTCCTCGCTCCTGTCGCACCCCGCCGATTGCCGTCGGGATGCTCATTTTCCAAGAGAGTCGTATTCGGCTCCACGATACGACGCTGTCGGGGTCATCGCCGCGGCCGAAGCGAGCCCCAAGGCAGCAAACCCGTCACCCAGGCACGCGCCCCTCCACACGGCTTGCCCACCGGGTTCAGATGATCGGCTTGCCGCCGGTCACGGCTATGGTTGCGCCGGACACATAGCTCGAAAGAGGATCAGCCAGCATGACATAGGTTGTCGCCAATTCGGCCGGCTGGCCCGGGCGCTTCATCGGCACCTGCTTGCCAAACTCGGCTACTTTTTCCGCGGGCATGGTGGAGGGTATGAGGGGTGTCCAGATCGGACCGGGCGCAACCGCATTCGCCCGGATGCCTTTTCCCGCCAGCAGCTGCGCCAGGCCAGCCGTAAAATTCTGGATCGCGCCCTTCGTGGTCGCATAAGCAAGGAGAGTCGGATTGGGACTGTCGGAATTGACGGAGGCGGTGTTGATGATTGCCGCCCCGGCCTTCATATGTGGAACGGCTGCCTTCGTCAGATAGAACATTGCGTGGATATTGACGGCAAAAGTCATCTCCCACTCGTCGTCACTGATGTCTTCTATTTCGGTGAAGGTGTTCTGATGGGCCGCGTTGTTGACGAGGATGTCGATGCCGCCCAGTTCCGTACGGGCCTTCTCGACAATCTGGCGGCAATGGGAGGATGACTGGATGTCGCCCGCCACCAGAACCGCCCTGCGTCCGGCTTCCTCCACCAGACGCCTCGTTTCTTCAGCGTCATCGTGTTCGTCGAGATACGCTATCAATATATCGGCGCCCTCGCGCGCATAAGCGATGGCGACTGCCCGCCCGATACCGCTGTCGCCACCGGTAATGATCGCCTTTTTTCCCTCCAGTCGGCCAGACCCTACATAGGTCTTTTCACCGTGATCAGGAACAGGTGACATCTCATTGGTACGGCCTGGGATTTTCTGTTGCTGTTCTGGAAAAGGGGGCTGCGGGTAACCGGTCATGGAGCTTTCCTTCACAAAATAAACAAAAGAAATCCCCGCGGCGCGCGCGGGGATCTTTCGGCTATCGGTAGTCACTAGGAGTTTTTATGGCTCTGCTGGCCGGCCTTCACATGCTGCTCATGCGTGCCGCCGCGGGTTTTGCCGTTGTCACCGCTGCCGGAGGCCGATGCAGACTGCGAACGCTTATCGCTGCCTTTATGGCTCTGCTGGCCTGCTTTCACGTGCTGTTCGTGCGTACCACCCTGATTTGCCATGGTATGTCTCCTCATGTTGGTGATTTATCACTCGCGCGCCTCATGGCCCGCACCAGTCGAACTGCGCGGCTCGAAAGGAGTTCCGAGATTTAACATTTCGTGAGGAGGTATTTCACGGACCGGCGTGGAACGCTGGCTCGTGGCCCTTGAGCTTTTGGCCCAGATGGTCGGCAAGCCGCATGGCAAGCGCCACGGCCGGCAAGGTGGGATTGGCGTGCCCGCCCGTCGGGAACATGCAGCTCCCGGCGACATAGAGATTGGCAATACCGTGGACCTTGCAGTCACTGTCGACCACGCCCGCATCGGCTGTTGCGGCCATCCGGGTCAAGCCGATCTGATGGAACCCGTCATAGGCCTGAACACGAAGAGCCTGCCTCCGCTCTGAAGAGGGGTGTAGAAAGTCGAGCTTCCCAACCCCATTTTCCCGCAGCCACTGATCCAGAAAAGCATGGGATTTTTCGATCGACTCAAGATCTTCCTCGCTGACCCGATAGTCTATCGCAACAGCGGCGGGCCGATCCTCCACGCCGGCGGGAGGCGGCAGAACCGTGCTGGCGTAATCAGGTATTTGCTCTGCGTGATAACGCAGGAGATAGCGCCGTGCCGGATTCACGAGCGGTTTATTGCGATCGCGGCGGCGGAGGAGCTGGCCGACTGTGGCCTGCAGATCGCGAAAAGCCGACAATGTAGGGACCAGATTCCTGAAATGCTCGCGATAACGAACGCCTGTGCTCAGGCGGGACCCTGCGGCCTTACCCTTGGCCAGCAGACCATAAAGTCCGGTTAATTGCAGGGCGAGAAAGAGGGCGGAAAGACCGGCAGAATGGTGAAGCGCGTTCGATATGGAGATGGTGTCGAGCCAGAAGACGGAATTGAGCAGACCCAGACGCTGCTGGACATCGCCTGAAAGCTGGAACCTTCGACGGAAAATTCCGCCGGAAGGCGCTCTTTGAAAAGACAGCTGTTCCACCGTGGCGTCATTCTCAAGCTCGATCACCGCAATATAACCGGTAAGATGGCCTTGATAATAATGCCCGAGCGTCGGAGAAACACGCTCAGGCTGTTTTTTGCGTAGTTCGTGAAGCAAGCGGACATTGCCCACGCCGCCGCAGGCCAGCACAAGCGTCGTTACCGGAACACGCATGTCGCCATGCCCGTTGCTGAGCCGGACATCCGTAACCGCCCCCGTGGCGTCGACATCGATTGTGGTTGCGGATGTATCCGAAAGAAAATGTATCAAACGGGATTTTTCAATTCGCTCCCGGCATGTCACGCCAAGGTCCGGCTGGCTGCTCCACCACTCGATAGAGTCAAGATGGACATCTCCTGCCGGTGAAGCACCGACGCCCGGCGACAGAGCCGAAGCCCTGACATTCAGAAAGTGCAGGGCATCGGCATAATAGCGGCTTATACTCCCATGACCGATCGGCCACCCGGAATTGGGAACATGCGCACGCTCGAGAAAATCAATGTCATCGAACGGCACACAACGCCCGCCCCACAGTGACGTGGTTCCTCCGAGCCCTCCTGCCGTCGAAGAAGCCAGAGGCGCATGGTGGTGGTTTGTAATGCTGGCAAGCCGTCCATCATGGCCATTTCGGCCCGCCTCCACCAGCAGAACACTTACACCCTGTCTTTCGAGGGCAAAGGCAAGCGCGAGCCCGACCGGCCCCGCCCCAATAACGCAAACCTGAAACGATATCGAAGACGCGCCCGGATTGTATTCGACCATCACCCCTCGCTTCCACGGATCATTTTCACACTAACGGATGGTGGGGGGTGCCTTGCAACGCCAAGTTTTCACCGTTCACTTCGCGCCACTCGCCCCCCCCGGGCGGGAGCGCCGTACAGGCTAGCCAGAGAGCTCGCCGGACGCAAACCCGAGTGCGAGAGAAGAGCTTATGCGGCAGCGGCTTCGGAACCATGCAGATGAAGAGCAATTTCAAAGCCGCGCCGTTCCAGCCAACGGGCCACGACCCGGGCGCGAGCTTCCAGCGGCTTATCTACGGGAACGGTGCGAGCGGCATCATTCACCGGCAACACACATGTCTGCCGCTGAGTTTCCGAAACGAAGCCAACGTTAACCGTCGCCCCGCGCTCAGCCCGCGCAGAATTTTTTCTCGACATCGTGATTGCTAACTGGGGCAGCCCCCTTTCCACCGACTTGGGCGAAAGACAGTGCGAGGCGATTTCTCTTTCAATTTCAAACGGTCACGTTCCCCACACCCCGCGTAAATCGCCCAAAGAATTATCAAAATCGCGACACGCGAAATCTTTAGGCACACCCGCTTGCGAAATCGAAAACTTCGTGATTGTATAGACAACTTGAGGGCAGCAATAGAGGGTGGTCAAAAACCCCGGCTACAGAGGATTGTGTGCGTGATAACGTTCGATCAGGTCAGCAAGCATTATCGTGGCGCGACAACGGCTGTAGACAGGTTGTCGCTCACCGCGCCGACAGGAAAATTGACCATTTTCGTTGGCCCCTCAGGCTGCGGCAAGACCACATCGCTGCGCATGATCAACCAGTTGATCACGCCTTCGTCCGGGTCGATCCTTCTTGACGGCGAACCCACGGACAAGATGGACGTAGCGCTGTTGCGGCGTCGGATAGGGTATGTCATCCAGAACGCTGGTCTCTTTCCCCATCGAACGGTGGTGCAGAATATAGCGACGACAGCGCGCCTAAACGGCACCCCCAAGCAGCAGACGCTTCGCACCGCGCACGATCTGCTGGAGCGCGTAGGACTGTCGGCTGCCTTTGCCGATCGGTATCCGTGGCAGCTATCCGGTGGACAGCAACAGCGTGTTGGCGTTGCCCGGGCTTTGGCGTCGGATCCGAAATTCATGTTGATGGACGAGCCCTTCAGTGCGGTCGATCCGGTCGTTCGCGCGCAGTTACAGGATGAATTCCTGCGTCTTCAGCGCGAAATCGGCAAAACCATCATCATGGTGACACATGATATCGACGAGGCACTGAAACTTGGGGACCAGGTGGCGGTGCTGCGCACCGGCGGTACGCTGGCGCAAATTGCCACGCCACAGGAGTTGCTTGCGCGGCCGGCGGATGAATTCGTCGCAGACTTCATCGGCCGCGATCGCGGCTACCGGATCCTCGGTTTCGCCGAGTTCAAGGAAGGCATTTCTCTTGGCAAGGAGCCGACGGCGCCCCTCGGCACCAGTCCCGAGTCACTCCGTCAGATTGCCACAGACCGTTGGGTCCTGATAACCGACGCCGCAAATCGTCCGCTCGGCTGGGTGGACGTTGAAAGCACCGGAAATACCGTGCGCGAAGGCGACCTTAATCTCAGCGGGACCCTCGCTGTGGAGGGGAGCAGCCTGCGCCACGTCCTCGACGCGGCGCTCAGTTCACCTTCAGGCCGGGGCGTTATTGTGAGGCCGTCCGGCGAACTCGTTGGCACTGTGACCTTGCCTGATGTTGTGGCCGCGATTGAGGCCGCGCGCAACGGCCGTCAGGGGACGAGGTCATGAGGTTCGACTGGTTATACCGCGAATCCGGCCGCATCGCCGAACTGTTCGCCTGGCACGTATGGCTTTCCGTCATCCCCGTTGTGATCGGACTCATCCTGGCGCTGCCCCTCGGATGGCTCGCGCAGCGGGCAGGTCTTTTTCGCTCTGCAATGCTCGGCGCAGCCGGGCTGCTTTACACCATTCCTTCGCTGGCGCTCTTCGTCCTTCTGCCGCTCGTATTGGGTACACGCATCCTCGATCCTCTGAACGTCGTCGTCGCGCTGACGATCTATGCGCTGGCTCTTCTGGTGCGAACCGTCAGCGACGGACTGGAGTCGGTGTCGCCGGATGTTGTCCAGGCCGCAAATGCCATGGGGTATCGCCCCATGCACCGTCTGCTCTTCGTCGAACTTCCCCTCGCCGTTCCCGTGATTGCAGCGGGCCTGCGCGTAGCCGTGGTTTCGAATGTCAGCATCGTCTCGGTCGCGGCGCTCGTGGGGACACCCCAGCTCGGCCTGCTTTTCACACAGGGACTGCAACTGCGCTTTCTGACACCCATCATTGCAGGCATTATCCTGTGTATTGTTCTGGCGGTCCTTCTGGATGGCATTGTGCTTTTCATCGCGCGTCGTCTCACACCGTGGCAGGCTGGAGGTGCTGAAAGATGATCGACTGGTTTTCAAACCCGGCACACTGGACCGGCAATGACGGTGTCTTCGCGCTTATTGTGCAGCACCTGGTGTATAGTTCCATCGCCCTCTTTTTTGCGTGCCTGATCGGCCTGCCGGTCGGCCTCTATGTCGGACACACCGGCCGTGGCGTTTTCCTGATCGCCGGTCTTGCCAATGCCTTGCGTGCACTTCCGAGCCTTGGCCTGATCGTTCTGCTGGTAATCCTATTCGGACCCGTCTTTTCGTCAGACATGGCCTTTATTCTCCCCAGCATCGTCGTTCTGGTGCTTCTGGCGGTGCCGCCCATCATGAATGGCACATATGCCGGCGTGGCGGCGGTTGATCCGGCCGCTGTCGATGCGGCGCGCGGCATGGGCAAACGCCCGCTCGACATTCTCTTCGACGTGGAACTGCCATGCGCACTGCCGCTGATCTTTTCCGGCCTGCGCAGCGCCACATTGCAAATCATTTCAACCGCAACGATCGCCGCTTATGTGTCACTCGGCGGACTGGGCCGCTTGATCATCGATGGGCGGGCGCAAAACGACTATTATCAGATGGCAGCGGGCGCCGTGCTTGTTGGCGCTCTGGCGCTGGCCGTCGACCTGACTATAGGCATCATCTCGAAGCTGACGATCTCACCCGGACTGTCGCGCCGCCATTAGGCGCGACATGCCCGAAAGACCGACGCATTTTCACCCAGTAAAAAACAAGAGGAGCAGCTGCATGGCATTCAGGATTTTAAAAGTCGCTGGCGCATTGGCCTTCATGGCGCTTTCGGCGACCACATCGTTTGGCCAGACCGACCCGCTGGGCGCGGCCCCGGCGGCGCGGACGGACACCTCGACCATCATCGTCGGCTCTGCCGACTTCCCCGAAAGCCAGCTTCTGGCGACCATCTACGCCAAGGCGCTTGCTGCAAAGGGCATCAAGGTGGAGACGAAACTCAGCATCGGCAGCCGTGAGGTCTACATCCCCGCCCTGCTCGACGGCTCGATCGATCTCCTGCCTGAATATGCGGGTGCGACGCTGAGCTATCTCGACAAAAACGCCACGGCGCACGCACCGGGGGACGTGGCGGCTGCGCTCAAGGCCGCTCTGCCAAAGGGCGTGTCGATGCTGACGCCATCTGAAGCACAGGACTCGGACGGCGTCGCCGTGACACGCGCAACCGCCGAGAAATACAAGCTGAAGACAATTGCCGATCTGGCACCGGTCGCCTCAGAATTGGTGCTCGGCGGTCCGCCGGAATGGAAAACCCGTAAAGAAGGCATCATCGGCCTCAAGGACATTTACGGCCTGGAGTTCAAGTCCTTCAAGTCGCTCGATGTCGGCGGTCCCTTGACGCTGTCTGCGCTGGTGAACGATCAGGTGCAGGCGGCAAACCTTTTCTCGACGGATCCCGCCATTGCCGCCAATGATCTCATCATTCTTGAAGATGTGAAGAACCTCTTCCCGGCACAGAACATCGTCCCGGTTATCGCGACACCAAAGGTCAGCGATGTCGTGACAACGACGCTCAACGCCGTATCCGCAGCCTTGACCACCAAGGATCTCATCGTCATGAACGGTCGACTGGCCAATCATGACAGCTTCGACGTCGTCGCCGAAGAGTGGCTCACGGCCCACAAGTTGAACTGACCATCATTTGCGGGTATGGCACACCCATACCCGCATACATGCATTTCCCTATGTCAGACGCCGAGATTTCGGGCTGTGACGACCAAGCGACTTGGAACCCATGCACACGGTAAAGAAACAGGTCGAAAATCGGCAGGATGAAGCGGCAATTTCCCCGCCGCTTTACGTCAAACTCAAGGACTACGTTCGCAGCCGCGTCGAAACGGGCGAATGGTCGATCGGCCAGCGTGTACCATCGGAGAATGAACTCGTGGACATGCTCAGTGTCAGCCGCATGACCGCCAACCGGGCGCTGCGCGAACTGGCGGACGAAGGATTTCTGGTCCGTGTCCGAGGCAAAGGCTCGTTCGTTGCAAGTAAAAAGCGAACGTCCCAATTCCAAAGTGTTCCCAATATTGCCGACGAGATCAACCAGAATGGCGGCATTCACACGGCAAAGATCGTTCTGCTTCGCATGGAGACATGCGATGCCGAACTCGCCGAAGCGCTCTCTGTCGATGTGGGCGCGACGGTTGCTCATTCGATTATCGTCCACGCGGAAGATTCCGTCCCGATGCAGATCGAAGATCGTTTCGTAAACCACGGGATCGTTCCGGATTACGTCAATCAGGACTTCAGCACCAGAACGCCGAACGGCTATCTCACCGCCGTGGCACCGATCATCAGGGCTGAACAACATATCGAGGCCGTTACGGCGCAGCCGTGGGAATGCAAGCTTTTGGCGATCTCCAAAGCAGAGCCCTGCCTTCTGGTGCGACGCCGGACATGGTCTGACGTTGGCGTCATCTCGTCGGTGCGCCTGCTCTATCCCGGAAGCCGCTACCGCCTGTACAGCACCTGATACACAGGCAGGCGTACAAACCGGATCAGTCAATGGCAACACAATGTCGTCGTCTTCCGTCTAGACGGCGTTCCTCGAGGAGAACCTCATGACGGTCATGCTGGACAAGGCCCTGAGCTGGCACGATGTCGCCCTTGTGAGCCAAGGCGATCATCTCGTCCTTTCGGACGAAGCCTACCGGCGGATCGAAAGGGCAAGCCGAATTGTCGACGGCATCGTTGAAAACGGTATCCGTGCCTATGGCGTCAACACAGGTGTTGGCGCTCTGGCTGACACGGTGGTCGATCGCGCTGCCCAGGGAAAGCTTTCCCGCAGTATCGTTCTCAGTCACGCCTGCGGCGTCGGCCCATTGCTTGGCCGTCACGAGGTACGCGCAATCATTGCCTCACAAATAGCCAACTTCGCCCATGGTTACTCCGGTGTCCGCAGGGAGATCGTTGCCCATCTGACGAGGTTCCTGGAATGCGACTGTATCCCTGATGTGCCCTCAAAAGGGTCAGCCGGATATTTGATACATAATGCCCATATTGCGCTCGTGTTGATTGGCGAAGGCAGGGCAAAGCTCGGTGGCAAATCATTCAGCGGTCGGGACGCTTTGGCGGAAATGGGCCTTCAACCGCTCGTTCTTGGCGCCAAGGAAGGTTTGAGCCTTGTCAATGGCACGTCATGTGCGACGGGCCTCTCCAGTGTCGCTCTGGCACGCGCAGCACGGCTGCTTGATTGGGCGGATGCTATTGCCGCGCTGACTCTGGAAGCGGTCGGTTGCCAGATGTCGGCCTTCGAAGAAGCCGTGCTCTCGCTACGCTCCTCACCGGGCATGGCAACGGTGGGAAAAGCCCTCAGGACGCGTCTTGAAGGCAGCGGTCTCATCGAAGCGTCGCTTGGCAAGCGTACACAGGATGCCCTCAGCCTGCGCGCCATTCCCCACGCGCATGGCGCGGCACGCGATGTGTTCGATAGCTGCGCGACCATCATCGACCGAGAACTGGCCTCCGTGACAGACAATCCGGCGCTCGCCGGGTCACCGGAAGAGCCCATCGTATGGTCGCAGGCTCACGCGGTGGCCCCGGCCCTTGGACAGGCAGCCGATAGTCTTGCCATCGCACTCTCCCAGATCGCGGCGATGAGCGAACGGCGGATTGACAGGCTCGTCAACCCTCTGGTGAGCGGGCTTCCTCCATTTCTCGCTTCCGATCCCGGCAGCCATTCCGGTTTCATGATCGCGCAATATACCGCAGCTGCGCTGTCCAACGAAAACCGGCGCCTTGCGGCGCCCGCTTCCACCGATGGCGGGCTGACCTCCGCTCTGCAAGAAGACTTCCTGGCTCATCCAACCGCCGCCGCCAACAAGCTCCTCGCAATTATCGAAAATGCCGAATATATCCTGTCGATAGAATGGATGGCGGCGACACAGGCGCATGATTTCATTCAATCCGTTGCGGCAAGGGCGCCCGGTACCGACGCGCTCTACGGCCTGCTCCGCACCCATGTCGCCCCTTACTCAGATGACCGGCCGCCCTCGGCGGACATCGAGGCTATCCGATCCCTTATGTCGCAAAACACGCCGCCAAACTGATATCAGGCGGCGCTACAGACACATGCAAAACCGATTGACGGCCACACTGTTTCCAGCTTCTCCGTCACATCGCGAGTTTAATATCCATACCCTTAGCGCGGATGAAGGGCAGGCCTCTGCGCCGAGCGGTCCAGCCGACAACGTGAAGGCCTGCTGCTGCCGGCTCATATCGTTGGGCAATCATCCAGGATTTGCAATCAATCGCGGCAATATCGGCATCACCGTGGGCAACGGCAATCACCGAAGCGCGGTGCGAGCCAGTCTCAACCAGTTCCCGGAACATATCGAGGCCTTGACCGGCCGCCTGTAAATCGCGTTTGAGGCTGAGATAACCGGACAGGGACCGGTGCTCATTAAACGCCAGCCTTTTCTGACCGAAAAATCCGAGCGGCAGAATTGCCTCGCCTTCCTCGGACGGGGCGACATCGTCGCCGCCTTCACCAATCCGGGCGATGAGGGCACTTGAGTAAAATGCACCCGCGCCGCCTGTGATCCCGTCATAATTGCCCTGACCGATGACCTCGACGTGATCTTCGAGGCCAAGCTCCATAGGACCCCAGCATGTCTGGGAAACGAGAAGGTTTGGATGGCGCCACAAGACTGCGAGATCGAGGGAGAAAGGATCAAGCGTGGCAGGATCCGGAGCGATGACGGATCCTGCCTCATCACGAATGCCACCGGGAACAGGCGGCATATCTGCGTTGCTCCGGACAAGACGCTCGGGAGCACCGATACCTTGCGCAAGAAATCTTACGCGCATTCCCGCCCACACGGCATCGGTCTCAGCACGCAATTCCGGCCAGTCATACATCGGCAGCGCCGCTATCAAGGTCACGTTGAGGCGTCCGATCTCAAGGAATTATCGGGCATCACGTAGGCTACGAAATCAGTTGGCACATAGGCCACGGCCGGTGTTGCGGGACCCAATTCGGGCCGTCCCAGTACGGGATGCACTACCGGCTCTTTCGCATGGAAGGCAAAAGCGCGGAAAACCTCGAAGTAATTGGCAAAAACATAGCCCTCGTTCATCGTCTGCCATTCGGCGCGTCTGGCTTTATAAAGCGATGGCAGCTTATACCACGCTGCAGTCGGCAGCTTGTGATGCACGAAATGCAGGTTGTTGTAGAGAAACAGGGGGGCCAGAACGGAGTTCTCGACGATGATCGTTCGCCCGTCCGGCCGCTCGGCCCACTGGTGCTCACAATAGGAGCGGATGGCGATGATGGAAATGCCGAGATAGGCAGCGACACCGATATATTGCCAGAGCGGAATACCGAACAGCAGGGATATGACCAGCAACGTGGGAATGAGACCAGCCACATGCAGGACCCAGGCATAGATGACCCGCCGATCACCTTTGGCGATCTTTCGCCACTCCGATATCGTGAATCCGACGACCATCAGCGGCGGCCCGATCAGAAGGCGTCCAATGAGCGTGTTGTTCCATCCGAGCAATGTCTTTAAAAATCCCGGCAAAGTCTCCCAGTCGCCCATGGCGCGGTAATAGCTTTCCGGGTCATCGAACGGGTCCGTCAGCCGCTCATCCGCATGGTGCTGCAGATGTGTCCGCTTGTAGCTGCGGTAGGGATAGAAAATGCCAAGCGGGGCAAACACCAGCGCTTCATTGAGCCTTGCGTTGCGGGTCGGATGCCCATGCAGCACCTCGTGCTGAAGTGATGAATGCAACGCGACAGCGATGCCCATCAAGACAAGCGCTGCAAACGGATAAAACGGATAGAGGGCGTAACCAGCGCCGGCCCAGAGACCATAACAGACGATCAGCAATCCTATCGTCGGCCACTCGATCCTGAGCGACTTCGGGCGAGGCCGGCCTACTGCGTTGGATTCACTGGCAATGTCACTCATAATATCCCTCGATTAGAATGTAATGAGAGATTTTCATCCCAGGGCGCGGTACACAACGGGATTATGGTTACCAACCGTTGATTTTGATCACAAAAAGTAGAATATGGTGATAATTGTAAACAACGAGGTGAAAAGTGGACAAGCGCGCGCTTTCCAACCTGTTTCGCATCAGGCTGACGGAGCTGGTTTCCCGCTCTGGATTAAGTCATTCGGCCTTTGCAGCCGAAATCGGGATCGACCGGTCGGCTCTGTCGCAGCTTCTATCAAGCGATTCGGCGCGGCTGCCGCGCGTTGAAACGCTTCTGAATATTGCCGAACGTCATTCCGTTTCACTGGACTGGCTGCTTGGCATTTCGCACGATCCGGGGCTGATGGGCGAACTGCGCCCGAGCTTCGAGATAGAGGAAGGTGGCGAAGACTACACCGACACCCTCCTGATGAAATGGCATGCAGAGGCCGCCGGCTCCAAGATACGCTACGTGCCGGCCCGTATTCCCGACCTGCTCCGCACGCCACAGATCATCGCATTCGAGGCGAGATCCGCGCATCAAAGCGTCAAGGCGCAAGCAAGCGAAACGGCATTCAGGCTCGATTACAATCGTCAACCCGGCACGGACATGGAAGTGTGTATGCCACGCGAGACACTTGAGGCCTTTGCCCAGGGGAGCGGCATGTGGCGGGGACTGAAAAGGGAGATACGTGCCGAGCAGCTTCAGTACATGTCAAACCTGATCAATGAACTCTATCCGTCGTTCAGATTGTTCCTGTTTAATGAGAAAGAACGGTTTTCCGTGCCCTATACGATTTTCGGATCGCAACGCGCTGCGATTTTCGTCGGCGGCATGTATCTCGTGCTGAACAATGCTGAATCCATCCGAAAGATGCAGCGGCACTTCGATGAGTTGATCCGCTTCACGCGTGTTCACGCGCATCAGACTGCCGACTTCGTCAGGACGCTCGAAGTTTCGTGAAGCGAGCCCTCGGCATCCGCCGTCCAGAAATCATCCGACACAAGGCCTGCAACGCCATCTAAATCCGGACTGAGCCGCCGCGTCGTTCACGCTATGCCCGCCTTTGGGGTCATCCTCACACACTCCGGCTGCTTCCGCTGTTCCGGGCTCTTCCTGTTCTCACAATACCGGGCGCGCCGTCCGCCTCAGTGAGATCGCCATGTTCGCGGACAACAATGGTGACGGTTGCCTGATGCCCACGCGGCGCGACCGGAACTTTCGTTGGTGGCGAAGGTTGGGGCAGGACAATATTGCTTCACACCTCAAAGGGAGAATGAAATGGGCACCGATCGCGAGGAATGGATTTCGAAGCGCGCTTACGAACTGTGGGAGCAGGCCGGTCGTCCGGAAGGTCAGGACGAAGAGCAGTGGCATGCCGCAAGTGCCGAGTGGGAAAGTGAATTCGGTCCGGTCGACGCCCCGGTCCCGGACGGCGCAGCGGAGGAAAACCTGTCACCGCAAACGTAACGGAAGCTCGATTTCACCACAAAACTGCCAGACTGTTCAGGAGCGGCGCAACGTCCTGAACAGTCGCTCATCGCCGGGGCGATAATATCAGCGCCCGTCGGTCTTTATCTGTTCCGGCCGACATCGGATAACTCACTCGCGAAACCGAATTTCCCATGCCTCTGGCTGCAAGATTGTCGCCATACGGGAGGGAACGTTCCTGACGCATCCGTGTTTCTCATGCGACGAAAGCACCGCGTCTCCACTCACCCGCAAGATCCCACCCGTTTTCCAGAGGCATCCATGATCAGCAGAAACTCCCGTATTCTCGCCGGTGACCACCGTCAACTCGGCGCGACTGTGGACCGAGATGGCGTGAATTTCGCGCTGTTCAGCGCCCATGCGGAGCGGGTGGAACTCTGCCTGTTTTCAAGCGATGGGACCGCGGAGATCGAACGCCTCGAGCTTCCGGAATACACCAACGAGGTCTGGCACGGCTATGTACCGGGCCTGAAAGAAGGCGCACTTTACGGTTACCGCGTCTACGGCCCGTTCGAACCCGAAAGCGGGCACCGGTTCAACCCTAACAAGCTTCTGCTCGATCCCTATGCGCGCGAAGTCGTGGGCGACATAGAGTGGGGGCAGCCGCAATTTGCTTACGTGACAGACAGTCCGGACAAGGACTTGTCCTTCGACGACACTGACAGCGCGCCGTTTGTGCCAAAGGCTCGCGTGGTCGCCAGGTCCGACGCGCCGAGGGGTCAACAGCGCCGCGACGTCCCCTGGTCGAAGACAATATTTTATGAGACCCACGTCAAGGGTTTCACGCAGCTTCACCCCGCCGTTCCGGAAGCTCTACGAGGCACATTTGAGGGCCTTGGGGAGAAAGAGATTGTCGACTACGTCAAGAGTCTGGGGGTTACCTCCATTGAACTGCTTCCGGTACACTGGTTTCCGGACGACGCCCATTTGCTGGAAAAAGGTCTGAAAAACTATTGGGGATATAATACGCTTGCCTTCTTTGCTCCGGCGAACCGCTACATGGGTCCGCGGGGCATCCAGGGCTTTCGGGACATGGTTCGCGCTTTTCATGGTGCCGGGATCGAGGTCATCCTGGACGTCGTCTACAATCACACCGCCGAAGGCAATGAGATGGGACCAACCCTCTCTTTCAGAGGCATCGACAACTTCTCCTATTATCGCACAATGCCGGACGAGCCGCGCTACTACATCAACGACACCGGCACCGGAAACACGGTAAACACTTCCCACCCGCGCGTTTTGCAGATGGTTACGGACTCGTTGCGCTACTGGGCGCAGGAGATGGAGATCGACGGGTTCCGATTTGATCTCGGCACGATCCTGGGACGCGAGCCGGAAGGGTTCGACCAGCGCGGCGGATTCTTCGATGCCGTCGGGCAGGATCCCGTGCTGTCACGTCTGAAGCTTGTTGGAGAACCATGGGACATTGGGCCAGGCGGTTATCAAGTCGGCGGGTTTCCGCCAGGCTGGGCCGAGTGGAACGACAAGTACCGCGATACCGTGCGGGATTACTGGAGAAACACGGATGGGACGACCCGGGATTTCGCCGCCCGTATCCTCGGCTCCGGCGATGTTTATGACTTGCGCGGTCGTCGTCCCTGGTCCGGCGTAAATTTCCTGACAGCGCATGACGGCTTCACGCTCAACGACCTCGTTTCATACAACGACAAGCACAATGAGGCGAACGGGGAGGATAACAAGGACGGTCATGGCGACAACCGAAGCTTTAATTTTGGCGTGGAAGGGCCATCCGATGACGAGGGAGTGATTACTCTCCGCGACCGTCAGAAGCGAAATTTTCTTGCGACGCTTTTTCTTTCTCACGGAACACCGATGCTTCTGGCTGGCGACGAGTTTGGACGCAGCCAGATGGGCAACAACAATGCCTACTGCCAGGATAACGAACTGAGCTGGGTGCATTGGGAGGATCTACCCGCAAGCGCCGCACAACTGCGCGATTTCGCCCGCAGATTGATTTCGCTGCGTCACGAACATTCGATTTTGAGGCGCGACGACTGGCGCGACGGAATGGTCATAACGTGGTACAATCCGGCGGCCAGCGAGCAGACCCGGGAGCAATGGGATGATCCCGGCGCCACCACCATCGGGCTGCGTGTTGGCCGCGATCACGATGAGGAAGAAGGTTGGGATGATATCCTCATCCTGTTCAATCCCCATGACGGGTCCGTTCCATTCGCTCTTCCGGAGGTAAGCGGAGGATGGGTGGAAGTCCTCACGACAGTCGATCCCGAAGCGACTGACCGAAAAATCGAAGCCGCCGAATATGTTCTGATCGACCGTAGCCTCGTGCTATTGCGTGCGGGAAAACAACCTTAAAGCGGAATAAGAGCGCTTCGCAGGATAGTATCCTGTTCGGGCCCGGCGCCGGCCCACCGGGACCGCAGGCCGGAGGAGCACCAGAACGACGCAGCGGTGCTCCAAAAATGTCAAGGCCGGAGCACCGTAGCGGCTGGCCTGACAAAACTCTTGCGCCCCCGCTTGAAACCCATGACGGGCTCGCCCAACCCGCCGAAGACCTCGGTCTCGTCTTCGCCTTCCATTACGAGGATGTCGGCCATCGCGCCGACATCCAGCCCGTAACCGTCGATCCGCATCAGCCGGGCTGCATCCTCCGAGACGAGATCCAGGCAGGCCGCGAAATCCTCCGGCCCGAGATGCATCACATTGGCGTAGAGATTGGCCATGCGCAGAAGTGAACAGTCGCCAAAGGGCGTGAACGGGTTGAGTATGTTGTTGCTGGCGATCGATGCCGTGACACCCCGATCCTTGAGGATATGCACGGGTGCTATGCCTCGCACGGCGCGAAAACCGGCTTCCCGACCGTTCAGATAGAGATCGGTCGAAGGCAGCGCCGTTACCGCGACGCCCGCTTGGAACAACCGCGCGACCCGACGTTCAAATATTGCTTCGTTCATGGTTGCGAGCTTGGTCACGTGGCCGACAGCCACCCGCCCGCCCCAACCGGCTTTTTCCGTCCGGTCGCAAATCTCCTCAAGATGCCCCCAGCTTGGATCGAGGTCAAAGTCCAGATGGAAATCCAGGTCCACGTCATGTCGCGTGGCCAAGGCGAAAAGACGTTCCATCTGGCCAGACGGATCGCTGTCTGTATAGGGGCAGCCGCCGAGAAGGTCCGCACCTTCGGCAAGCGCCTGTTCGAGCAATTCCTCCGTGCCCGGATCATTGGTCAGCCCTTCCTGCGGAAACACGCAGATGGAAAGATCAAGTGCAAAAGCATAATCCTGTCTCAACCGCTTCATCGCCTCGAAACTGCGCAAGCCCACCCGCGGATCAACCTCCACATGGGTGCGCATGTGCATCGTACCCTTGCCAATTGCCATCTCTATCGTCCGGGCTCCGCGGGCATAGACGTCCTCGACCGTATAGTCCCGCTTCAGACGGGCAACCGCGGCAATCGCGCCCTTCAGCCCGCCTCCTGCATCGCTGCAACGGCACAAGAGGCACGACTTGTCGAGATGAACATGGGTATCGACGAAACCCGGCAGCACCAGCCTCCCACCGACTGCCTCATCCTTCCGGCCTGCTCCCGCCGCGATCTGACCGATAGCGGCAATGCGGCCATTGGTGACGCCTATATCCTGCAGCGCGGCGCATCCGTTCACGCGTGCATCGCGCAGCACAAGATCGAAGGATTCTTGAAATGACATATTGCAACTCGACGGGTAGTTTGCGTAACAATAAATGTATGCACTTTTGACGAAACATTCGCAACAGATTTGGAGATTCCCATGAACGAGGCAACAGAACGCGATCTGCAATCGGTGAAGGACTATCTCGCTGCCTCAATGGCGCGCGATCCTGCTCGCGCCGCGACCTATGTCGCCCCGGGCTTCATCTGCCGCTTTACCGGCAATCGGCTTTTTGACACACCGAGCGGCCCAACCGACTTCAACGCGGCTCGCTATAAATGGGTGAAGAAGCGTATCGAGCGTTACGACGTCGTGCCTGGCGAAACGGAAACCATCATCTATAGCCTCGGCTATCTCTACGGCGAATGGCCGGACGGCACCCCTTTCGACAACAACCGATATATCGACCGATTCACCGTGCGTGACGGCCTGATCCTGGATACGGACGTCTGGAACGACAGCGCCGAATGGATACTCGACCCATCCGTCGCCCGCTAAACGTCAGAGGAGCCCGGCTCCTTTCAGTCTGCATAAGGCGCCAGGATATCCATCAGGTCGCGTGGCTTGGCGCCAGAGCTTTGCAACAGCGCCCGCGAGGCAACCGCCTCGAGATGCTCGACCATCATCGCCTCAGCCTTCTCCGCCGGCCCGGTGCGGATCACCTCGATCAGGTCAAGATGCTCGCTGACCGCGCAGTCGGAAGAGTGTGGCCGCCCGAAGGCAGCAAGCGACAGGCCTGCGCGATAACAGATTTCCGTAACATATCGGATCAGGATAGGCTTGCCCGTCATCTCTGCCAGAAGCACGTGGAAGTCTGTGGCGAGGCGGATCGAAGCGCCTTCAGGCCCGTGCCGGGCCTCATGCTCGGCCTCGACGATTGCCTTCAGCTGCTTGGCCTGCGCATCCGTCAACTTGCCCGCGAGACGTCTCACCACCTGCTTTTCCAGATCAAGGCGGATGTCAAAAATATCCCGTGCATCCTCGAAGGATGGCGTAGCGACCACGGCGATACGGTTTCGCCGAAGGTCGACGAGACCTTCGGCCGCAAGCTGGCCGAGCGCGTGACGGGCAATAGTGCGACTGACACCGAACCGCTCACCGAGCGCATCCTCCGGCAGCCGGTCACCCGGCTGCAGCGCCCGCTCGATGATGGCACGGCGCAGAGCCGTACAAATCGCTGCGACGCGATCCCCTTCACCTCTTACCGAACGTTTACTTCCGGTCATTGCCAACCCTCTTCTCCGGCCAATCGATAAGCGAGGCGACGGGGAAAATCAACTCGGCGCGCTGCCGCATTTAAATGCAAGGCAAATCAAAAATGCCCAAAACACATGCATACAATTAGTGCATTCATTTTACACGTCGGAGATATCGCATGCAGAACAAGACAATTGAACATGCATGTATGTTGGCACGTCGATTGCATACAGTTATCGAAACGCTTTTCACGGTGACCTAATGCTGACTGTGCCTCAACTGACGACATCCGCCGCTCCCGCCGTGGAGCTCTCGCAAGCCGCGGTTTCCTTCGGCCGCAAGGAACAGGCAGTCGTTGCGCTGCAAGAGACGAATCTGCGCATTGCCGACGGGGAATTTGTGGCACTCGTCGGCCCCTCCGGCTGCGGCAAGTCAACGATCATGCGGCTTACCGCCGGCCTGCTGCAGCCGACCAGGGGCGCGGTCATCGTTGGCGGGCGAGAAGTTGGCGCCAAGGCGCTGCGCATCGGCATGGCCTTCCAGAACCCGACCATGCTTCCCTGGCTGACGATAGAGCGCAACGTGATGTTGCCACTCAAGATCGTGAAGCCGTTCCGTGCCGAATACCGAGCGAAGAAAAACGGTGAATTCCGCGACCGGGTCCGCGCCTTGCTTGCAGATGTCGGCCTGGACAAGTTCGCCAGCCATTACCCATGGCAGCTCTCCGGTGGAATGCTCCAGCGCGCCAATCTCTGCCGAGCGCTCGTTCACGAACCCAGCCTGCTTCTGCTCGACGAACCCTTTGGCGCGCTCGATCAATTTACCCGCGAAGAACTATGGGGCACGATGCAGTCGCTCTGGATGAAGCGCAAGCCGACCGTCCTGCTCATCACCCATGACCTGAAGGAAGCAGGTTTCCTGGCATCCCGCATCTGCGTCATGAGTGCGCGGCCCGGTCGCATTATCGATGATAGCCCCGTCGATTTCCGCCGCCCCCGCACAATCGAAATGACCTTCGAGCACGATTTCGTCGCGCTCAACCAGCGCCTGCGCGAACTCATCATCGATGCCCGGTCTGACACCGCTATCCAGGGAGCCTGACCCATGACCTATGAATTGCGCCGCCGCTTCTGGGCCGCCGCTCTCATCCTCGCGTTCTTCGTCCTTTGGGAAATTCTCTGTATCGCCTTGCAGGTGTCCGATCTCGTCGTGCCGCGTCCAAGCCAGGTCTTCCAGACGCTGGTCGAGCGCTTTCCGATCCTCGTGCCACATATAATCCAGACACTCTGGACGACGATGGTTGGCTTTGTCCTCGGAGTGGCGGTCGGCGTTGCCATCGGGGCTGCAATCGGCGTGTCGCGCGTTGCTTACGATACGGCTTACCCCCTGTTGATCGGTTTTTCGTCGATCCCCAAGGTAGCAGTTGTGCCGATCTTCGTTCTGTGGTTCGGCTCCGGCTCCGTGCCGGCAATTCTCACTGCGCTCGCCATGTGCTTCTTCCCGATCGTCGTCAACATCGCTACCGGCCTTGCAACGACCGAGCCGGAGCTGGAGGACGTGCTTAAATCGCTGGGCGCAAGCAAGCTAGACATCCTCTGGAATGTCGGACTGCCGCGTACGATGCCCTTCTTTTTCGCCTCGCTGAAGATCGCCGTCACCTTCGCTTTCGTCGGCTCTGTCCTGTCGGAAACCGTGGCCTCCAACCGCGGGATCGGCAATGTCATGATGTCGGCCTCGTCCAATTTCGATGTGCCGCTGGTCTTTGCCGGCCTTTTCATCCTCGCCCTTCTTGGGGTGCTTCTCTACGTCGCCTTCTCCCTTATCGAGGCACGCGTCACTGGCTGGGCCGCCCGCGGCCAGGATTTCACTGCCGCCTGAACATCTACTCAAAACAAATGGAGCCAGACATGCTGAAGAAACTGATCTCGACTCTTGCACTTAGCCTTTGCCTCGGCGGTGTCGCCCGGGCTGACACGGATATCAAGTTCACCCTCGGCTGGAAGACGCAAGGCTCGGACGCCCCCTTCCTGCTCGCCTTGCAGAAGGGCTACTTCAAGGACGAGGGCCTCAATGTCACCATCGATCAGGGCGAAGGTTCGGCGGCAACGGTCACGCGTATCATGTCGGGCGTCTACGATGCCGGCTTCGGCGATATCAATGCCATCATCCAGAATGCCGCCACGCGGCCGAACGACGTGCCCGTCATGGTCTACCAGCTTTGGAGCAAGCCGCCCTTCGCCATCGTCAGCAAGAAGGAAACCAACATCACCAAGCCGGCCGATCTGGAAGGCAAGAAGCTGGGCGGCGCGCAGGGCACACCTACAACCCGCCTCGTCAACGTGCTGGGTACGATCAACAAGGTTGACATGACCAAGGTCGCGATCGAGAACATGGGTCCCAACCTGCAGGAGCCGATGCTCATCAAGGGCGATATCGACGGCGCCCTCGTGTTCAACATCACCAGCTGGTTCAACCTCATCAATAACCGCCAGGACCCGGCAAAGGACTATAACTGGCTGTCCTTCGGTGATTATGGCCTTGATCTCTACGCCAACGGCATGATGGTGTCGCAGAAACTCGTCAAGGAAAACCCGAAAGCGGTGGAAGGACTGGTACGCGCGGTGAACAAGGCCACCAGGGAAATCGCCGAGAATTCCAAAGCAGGCATAGAGGCCGTGTTGGCCTACGACAATCTTGCCAAGGAAGAACTCGAACTTGCGCGCATGAAATTCTCCTACGAGAACCTGATCATCTCACCGGAAGTCGAAAGGCTCGGCCTCGGCGACGTTGATGACGCTCGTCTTGCGCGCTCGATCGATATCGTCGCCGAAGGCTATCAGCTGCCTTCCAAGCCAAAGCCCGAACAGGTATTCACCCGCCAGTTCCTGCCGTCCTTGGACGACCGCAAGCTCGCCTACAAGATCGACTGAGCGAGCCACGATGTACATCCCTGGCCGGAAGTTTCCGGCCAGTCGGTCAAGAGAGGAAATATCATGTCGCTACGTGTGCCGGAAGCTGCCCTGCCGGGAATGGTCACCAGTCCACATCCCCTGGCAAGCAAAGCCGGCGCAGCGGTACTAAGACGTGGCGGCAATGCTATCGAGGCGGCCGTTGCGATCTCTGCGACACTTGCGGTGGTGATGCCGCATTTTTGCGGTCTGGGCGGCGATGCCGTATGGCTGGTCGCCGACAAGCAGGGCCTCTGCCGGTCCTTTCTGGGAATAGGTCAGGCCGCGGCGGTCCTTCCCGACTATCAGACGGCAATCCCGCTACGCGGCCCCTCTTCCATGATCACGACCGCCTGCGCCGTAGATAGCTGGGGTCATGCCCTGGCGTTTGGACAGCAGCATTGGCAAGGCCGCGAGCAGCTTTCCGATCTTCTGATGCCCGCAATAGCTTTTGCGGAAAACGGATACCAGCCGGGCAACACACAAGATTTCTGGCTTGAATTCAGACGCCCCGAAATAGCCCACTGGCCGGGTTTCGCAGCCGCGTTTGATCATCCAGCGAGCATGGGCCTTTTCACGCAACGTCCGCTTGCTCGAACCCTTCGGCACATCGCCGAGCATGGCCATCGGTCGTTTTATGAGGGAGAGTTGGCGCGCCGCCTTGGAGAGGCGATGGCTTCGCTGGGCTCGCCGATCACTGCTGCCGACTTGCAGCTCACCCGCACCCGCGATGCGGAACCCGTGTCGCAGGACTATCGCGGCGTAACGCTTTTCGCCCCGCCCCCGCCGACGCAGGGGGTTTCCACACTTGCAATCCTTGGCATTCTGTCCCGCCTGGATTTGGCGTCACTACCGCCATCAAGCGCAGCGCGTTACCATCTTTTGGTTGAAGCCGTGAAACAGGCGTTCCTCGATCGCGAGCATATCGCCGACCCGGATTTCGCCGACGGCAACTCCACCGGCTTTCTTGACCCAACCCGGCTTGAGAAGAAAGCTCAGGCCATCGACCACGAGCGGGCGCTCGAATGGCCTCATGCTTACCAGCATGGTGACACGGTCTTCTTCGCAGCAACCGACGAGCAGGGGCGCTGTGCAAGCGTGCTTCAGAGCACATATTTCGACTGGGGCAGCGGCGTGGTCGTTGGCGACACCGGCGTCATCTGGCAGAACCGCGGCGCGGCGTTTTCGGTTGCAAGCGGCCATCCGAACGCCATAAAGCCTGGAAAGCGGCCCTTCTATACCCTCAACCCGGGCATCGCGTTCAAGGATGGATCCCCCTATTTGCTTTACGGAACGCAAGGGGCAGATGGCCAGCCGCAGACATTGTCGCTGGTGCTCACAGGCCTGCTCGACTACGGCATGACGCCCGAACAGGCTTTGGCACAACCTCGTTTTCTGCTTGGCAAGACATTTTCCGACGTGCATCACAGCCTGAAAGTCGAGCAGTCGCCTGACGCGAACATTATCGGGGGACTGACTGCGCTTGGGCATGACGTCTTGCCACTGCCGGCACTGTCGCCGATTTTCGGACAGGCGGGCGTCATCTGCATCCAGGATCAAGAAACGATTCTTGGATCCCACGATCCACGTGGTGAAGGCGTTGCCATGTATGTTTCAACCGATCGAAAATCAGCAACGTGGTTTCCGTGATCAAGCAGCAGCTCTCATGGCGTCCTCCTTGGTCTCAAAGAGTATCGAATGGTTTTCCTGCCATCGGCGCGATTCTCGTGAAGAGCAAATCCTGATCTTGCCACTGTTCTTCGAAACTCGTGATTGAGCGGGCGCTCATTTCGGGCTCGAGCGCACCCAGTTCTACCGCCGTATCCGTCGATATCGAGCGGAGTGTTCACTGCGTTGCTCCAAAGCAGGTCTGTAGCATCTGGCCATTGCTTTCGCGTCCACGCGCAAAGGCCGCGCGGAGCGCGTTTCGCCGTCGAAACCGTCGCGTTCAAACCGCGCTGGCTATACGGGACAAGACGACGCTCCTCGGCGGTTGTTGCACGCCGGACGGGTTGGTCAATCCAATTCAAAACAGTTTATGCCACTCCTTGCATTACTGGTGGACGGATATCGTGTATTTCTGGGGAGAGTCGGTAAGGAGGGAATAATGCGGGTCAAAGCAGCTGTGTTGCAGAGGATGAATGTGTCTCCTCCTTACCGCGAAAGCAGGCCTCTTGCGATTGAGGAAATCGAACTTTCGCCGCCCGGCCCCGGCGAAGTCCTCATTCGCATCCGCGCCGCCGGCCTTTGTCACTCCGATCTTTCCGTCATCAACGGTGACAGGCCCCGGCCAATGCCGATGGCGCTGGGGCACGAGGCAGCCGGCGTTGTCGAGGCCCTTGGGGATGGGGTCCGGGACCTCGAACCGGGTGATCACGTCGTAATGGTCTTCATGCCGAGCTGCGGGCATTGTCTGCCTTGTGCGGAAGGTCGGCCAGCGCTTTGCGAACCGGGTGCTGCGGCCAACGCAGCAGGAACACTGGTCGGCGGCGCGATGAGGCTGAATTATCGCGGTCAAACCGTCCATCATCATCTCGGGGTATCCGCTTTTGCCGAATATGCCGTCGTTTCGCGCAATTCGCTTATCAAGATCGACCGCGACCTGCCATTTGTGGAAGCCGCGCTTTTCGGCTGCGCGGTTCTGACGGGCGTGGGCGCAGTCGTGAATACGGCTGAGATCAAGGCCGGCTCGACTGCCGTCGTCATCGGGCTGGGTGGCGTTGGTCTTGCCGCGGTGCTGGGAGCCCGGGCGGCTGGCGCCAGCAAGATCGTCGCCGTCGATCTTTCAGAGGAAAAGCTGGCGCTTGCCGGTGAACTTGGCGCGACAGCAGTGGTGAACGGACGCGATGAAGATGCCGTCGAACAGGTTCGACAGCTCACCTCCGGTGGCGCTGACTATGCATTCGAGATGGCCGGTTCCATTCGCGCTCTCGAAAATGCCTTCAGGATGACCAAACGCGGCGGCACGACCGTGACCGCAGGCCTGCCGCCGCCGTCCGCGACCCTGCCGGTGAACATCGTGCAACTGGTTGCCGAGGAGAGGACACTCAAAGGCAGCTATATCGGCACCTGTGTGCCCGTCCGCGATATTCCGCGTTTCATCGCGCTTTACCGTGATGGGCGGCTGCCGGTGAACCGTTTGCTCAGTGCAAGGCTCAAGCTCGAGGATATCAACGAAGGTTTCGACCGCCTGCATGACGGAAGCGCTGTACGCCAGGTCATCGAGTTCTAGGAGCTGCGACGGGATGCCACTGCCACCGAGATCGCTTCGGAAACCCGGGCGACAAGCCCGGATCCGCTAATTTGAAGACACGCCATCCGATGATCCTGACAGCCCGCATCGCAGAGCACGATCTCATGCCCTTCGATCTGCTTCGTCAGCAATATTTCCCGCAGGACCGGAATTTCCTGCGGGCGCATCTGACGATGTTTTACCGCCTGCCGGGCGAATATGTGGACGTAATTGGCGAGAGCCTACGATCCATTGCGAAAGGTACCAGCGTGATTTCGGCCCAAGTCAGCGGTGTCCGTCATCTCGGTTCTGGCGTCGCGTTCACGATCGAAAGCGCGACGCTGAACTCGGTTCGTGGTGCCCTGCGGAGCGATTTCGTCCAATGGCTTGGCTCCCAAGACATGCAGGCGTGGCGACCGCACATCACGGTTCAAAACAAGGCTTCGCGAGCGAAGGCGAACGAGCTTTATCGCACGCTTGCAGATGGCTTCTCTCCCCACGACATCACGATTGTAGGGCTTGACCTGTGGAGATATCTCGGTGGTCCATGGGCAAGCGAGGCCACCGTGCCGTTCGCCGATTGATACGCTGCGGCGAAGATTTCCGATTGTCTCAAACCATAAAGGGCGCGGACGTTTCAGGCTGCCGCGATCAGACGCGTTGCCGGCCGGGTGGCGGAAAGCTGAGGGCCGAGCGCGAGACGTGCCGCCTCATAGGCGTGCCATAGCTCGATATCCCTGAGCGCGGGAATGGTGCTGGATTCCCCCTGATCGAGCCCGGCCAACGCGGCATCGACCATATCCTCGGCCTGCATGACGATCTCGTCGGGAAGATGTTCGACCGGCAGGCCTCCGATTGCCCAGAAGTCGGTGCGGGTAGCACCGGGCAGGACGGCCTGCGCCCGGATGCCACGGTCCGCGAGTTCGTGATTGAGCGATGTGGTAAACGCCTGCACAAAAGCCTTGGTACCACCGTAAACGCCGTTGAGCAGTTCTGGCGCAACCGCAACGATCGAAGCGATATTGATCACCGTGCCGCCGCCGCGCGCCACCAGGCCTGGCACTGCCGCGTATGTCAGGCGCATCAAAGCGGTCACGTTGAGCCGGATCATGGCTTCCATGCGATCGACATTGCTTTCCAGCAGCGTCGTGTGGGTGCCGATACCGGCGTTGTTGACCAGCGCCGTGATGTTGGCGTCTTCACGCAGCACTTTTTCAACGCGGGCAAGATCGGCCGTATCGCCCAGATCGGCGGCAAGCACTTGAACCACACGACCCGTCTTGTTCGATATCTCAGAGGCGAGCGACTGCAGCTTGTCCCCGTTTCGGGCTACAAGGATCAGGTCATAACCGCGCGCGGCTAGACGGTCAGCGTAGATTGCGCCGATGCCGGTTGAGGCGCCGGTGATGAGTGCAGTTCCCTTTGTGGTCATTGATCTGTTCCTTGTTCGGGGGAAAGCGCCATCGCTTTCGACACGGACGTTATGGACCAAATGACATTTGTCCGATATGACGTATAAACTACGTTTTTAAGACACAGGATAGGAGGAACGGGTGCCTCATATTTCCATGGTGCTGACGCCGGGTTTCCAGTTTCTCGCGCTGGGCGTCCAGGCTGCTTTCGAGTTGGCCAATGTGTTGAAGGATGAAACCTATTATACGCTCTCGATCACCTCGGTCGAAGGTGGCCCTGTCATGTCGTCCAGCGGTTTTTCCGTACCGACCACAAAACTCGATGAGGTGGGACAGGTGGATACACTGCTTCTTCTGGCAGGCCTCATTCCGCCTCCGCAGCAGGATGAAGCAACGCTTGCCACCTTGCGCGCAATGGCCAGGGCATCGCGGCGGGTCGCAGGGCTCTGCACCGGATCGTTTCTGCTTGGGCAAATGGGATTTCTCGACGGACGGCGCGCAACCACCCACTGGTCCTATGCGCAGGAGATGCGCAGGTCCTTCCCAAAGGTGCGCGTTGAAGACGATCGCATCTTCATCAACGAGGGACCGGTCTGGACATCGGCCGGCCTGACCGCCGGCCTGGATCTCGCAGTGGCACTGATTGAAAAAGATCTGGGACGCGATGTGGCAGGCGCGATAGCCCGAAGACTTGTAATGCATCATCGCCGGGCCGGCGGTCAGTCGCAACATTCTGAATTGCTCCAACTTGCACCCAGCAGTGACCGCATCCAGAAGACGCTGATCCATGCAAAGACACATCTTGCCAACCCTTTGACCGTCGAGGAACTGGCTGAGGTCGCGGCACTCTCGCCCCGCCAGTTCAGCCGTGCGTTTCATGCCGAAACCGGCCAGACACCCGCCAAGGCCGTGGAGCAAATCCGCCTTGAGGCAGCTCGCCTGATGATCGAGGAGACCCGGCACCCGATGGATCAGATCGCGCGCGAAAGTGGTTTCGTCGATCTTCGGCGCATGCGCGATGCCTTCATGCGGCAGTATGGACAACCGCCGCAAACCATCAGGCGGCTTGCAAGGACCGCCTGATTAATAGTCTGAAGAGAGATAAGTGCCCTTTCCCCCCGGGTGAGACCCCGGACGCTTTAGAGCCGAGTTCAATAACCGGTCATTTCCAGGTAGCCTCGTCCCGAGGCCGTTCCCGTAAATTCGACTGGTCCCTCCCAGTAAGGGGTCGAGGTCGCCATCCATGCCTGCTCGTTCAGCGCCGTCGTTTTGATGTCGAGACCCCGGCTTGGAATCTTCAGGTTCCATTCCACCGGAACCGCCTTGCCGTTCACCGTTGCGGTCCGCAAGGGCGAAATCTGTATCCCCCGGGGATCGACCGGCGAGGTCGTGCCATCGGCCGAAATCCAGTTGGCAGACGTATAACCTCCTTCGTCATCTCTCAGCCGGAACGCCATCACCTTTTCGCCGGATGCGAGGTGGAGGGAAAACCAGTCCCATCCCGTCTGATTGGAAGCGAGGGGCTGGGATGACCACTCACGATCGAGCCAGGCTTTGCCTGTCACCTGCAGGACCCGGCCCTCAAGAACGACGTTGCCGCTGACCTCGTAGAAGGGTTGGGAATAATAATAGCTGGCCTGCCCGGCGGCTGATTTGACCGAAAAGCCCCCGTCCCCCTGAAGAACCAACGGGCCGTTCGCCTGAAGTTTGAGCTGATAATGAAAACCTTTGCCGCTGGCGTTCAAATCAATTTTGTCGAGAGGGTCGGCATGTCCAGTCACTGCCGTCTTCATCTCCCAATTATCTATCCATGCCTTAAAAGGAGCGACCACGACACCCGCCTGTCCAATGCCGCCGCGCGCCAGTCTTTCGGCAACATAATGGCGGCTGGCGGTTGTCACGGCGGCGTGGCCCAGCCAGATCTGCGGATCCGCCCATCCTGCCCGCTCGCCGGGCTGGAGCGCCGAACGAAAAAGCGTCCATTGAGCCCCTAGCTGCTCGCCATCGGCGGTCTGGAGATTTGCGGTGACGTACCACCATTCAATCCTGAAGTCCGGATGCGGCCCATGCTCCCGTGGAAAAACCAGCGGCACCCCTCGTCGTGGAACGCTGAAGCCTTCCGCATTCGACCCCAGTCCGGCGAAACCCTGCGCTAACGATGCCGCAGGCGCGAGAAGACAACAGACGAAAAAAAGACGAATGATGGACCTAGCGTTCATTGGCAAATATCCTGAGAAGGTCCGTGGGTGTCGTTTTCGCCAATCGCCGGACCGGGATCAAAACCGACATGATGGCGGCCACGAGGGCGACAAGGCCCAGTTTCAGCCATTCCATCGGGAAGAGGATCATCGGCAGCCGCCATCCGAACGCTTCCACATTGATGATCACGAGGAGAACCCAGGCCAAAGCAAGCCCGACGGGAATGGCGGCCACGAAAGTTATGAACCACAAAGCGAGTGTGCGGATAAACTCCAGCCACGCCAGATCACGACGGCGAAGTCCGAGCGCCCAGACCGGGGCCAGTTGCGGCAACCGGAGTGAGGCGAGCGTCAAGAGGCTTGAAAACATCGCAAAACCGGCAACGCCGAGCGTCAGGACGTTCAGGGCGCCCGTCACCGCAAAGGTCTGCTCGAAAATGGCTGCGGATTGCCGCTTTAGAGATGCCTGGTCAACGATATTGGCTTCCGGCAGGCCGAATTCGTCCATCAGGCTGCGTCGGAAATCCGCCACCTCCTCCGGCGCAAGGCGAAGGCCATATCGCAGTTTTTCGACATCCGGATAGTGCTCAACAAGAGCATCAATGCCGATAATCACCTGTCCGGACGGATTGCCGTAATCCGAAAATACGCCGACGACGGTAGCGCTCCAGCCACCTGGCAATTGGATTTTCTGGCCAGGTGAAGCCTTGCCGGTCCGCCACAACTGCTCATTGACGATTGCGCCCCGGCCGCTCGCGATTTCATCCCAGGTCGCAGGCGAGCGAAGGATCAACGGCCAATGATCCCTGTAGGTAGGATCATCGGCGACACCAAAAATCTGGACCTGTTCGCCTGAGACGTCACCACGGCTGCTCCAGATGGGCAGAACCGCACGTGTATGTTGAGGAAACCACTGGCGTAGCTTCTCGGCTTCCGTCTCGTCTCGCGCTGTCACGTAGACCTCTGCTGCAAGTCGCTGATCGAGCCAACACAGAAATGTCTCTCGAAAGCTCGAGACCATCGTGCCGACGCCGATATTGGCCGATAGCGCAAGCAGCAATGCCATCAAAGCAAGGGAGAGCCCGGGCAATTGCTGACGCGTATCTGCAAAGAACCATCGCACCAGTATGTGTCGGGAAACGTGTTCGCCTGCCTTCATGGCAAAGGAGAGAAAAGGAGGAAGAATGAATGCCGCGCCGAGCAGCAGCGCGGCCAGAACCGCAAATCCGGATAGGAGCCCACTGCCAGTCCAGACAAGCAGGCCGGACAGCACGATCAGAAATGTGCCGATTGTTGCCTGTAGCACCAGCCCCCTGACTGATGCCATTGTCCATGCCCGGCTATGCGCTGTGGACAATATCGGCATCCGCCAGACACGCCATAGATGTTGCAGCGAGGAAAGCCACGTCCCGATCAGCGCCATGCCTAGACCAGCCAGCCACCATTCAGGCCTGATGGAAAGTGAGCCTGAAACGCTCGCCCCGTAAAGCCCACTGAGCGTCGCGGCAACCCCTGGCAGAAGTGCAGAAGCGATGACATAGCCGAGAACGACGCCAAAGGCGCCGGACAAGAGGGCAAAAAGCGTAATTTCAAAAACGAGCATCACCGTGAGTGAGCCGAGCGAGATGCCGAGCGATCTCAAGGTTCTGAAGGTGCCTCGCCTCTGCTCGAATGACAGACCGGTTGCGGAATAGGCGATAAACAGACCAACGACAAAAGCAAGGAAGCCGAATGCCGTGAGGTTGAGATGAAAACTGTCGGTGAGCCGCGCAACGTCCGATCGCCCGCCCGCTTCTCTTATTGTCAGGTCCGGTGCTGCAACCGCGATTGCCTGACGATCCACTGCTTGTGAGGGTGAAATGACGATGCGGCTGAGATCTCCTTTGCGTTCGAGGATGCGGGCGGCAGTGGAAATGTCGACGAAAGCCGCCCCGTCGGGAATATTAGCCGTCGGTCTGACGGCAAGACCCGCCGTATCCTTTAAGGCGCTGGCCGTCGCCGGTGAGACAATCATAACGCCGGGCGCCGTCATGAAGTCTATAAGGCCGGATCGGTCCGAAGGGGGAAGTACCGATCCATCCGAGGGCATCGTCAACGGGTCAATGCCGATCAGCCTGATACGCGTCGTCCCGAACCGGTGTTGACCTTCGATGACCGGAGAGACATCCAAGCCGGCCCGGCGAAGTCTGGCGTAGGTTTCCAAGGCTATCATGCCGCCGTCTTTGGCGACCAGCTGATCCAGCTGGTTTTGAGACAATAGCGAGGCCGCCCTGTCATAGCTGGCACGCGCTTCGGAATTGATGGCCTGTACGGCAGACCATAGCGCTGTCGCGAGCGCCACGCCCATGACGAGCATCAAGAATTGCAGTGGTCTGTAGCGCCAGTGCGAGAGCAGCGCACTGAAGGCGGTCGCGTTCATTGCGACACCTTTCCGCCGCTGAGGGCAATGCGCCGATCGAGTTTTGCGGCGAGCCGGCTGGAATGGGTGACGAGCAGAAGCGCCATTTTCGCTGACGTCGTCAGTCGCAGCATGATGTCGATAACGATATCTGCGGTGTTCTCGTCGAGATTGCCGGTCGGTTCGTCGGCAAGGATCAGCGGCGGCCGGGCCGCAAGCGTCCTTGCAATCGCAACCCGCTGCTGTTGCCCTCCCGAGAGCTGCTCGGGATAACGGTCGAGGAGCGCCGCAATTCCCAGGGCTTCGACCAGTGTCTTTTCCCACGTCCGATCAAAACGGCCCGCGAGCTTTGCGTGGAAAGAGACATTGGAGCCGACATCGAGGCTCGGAATCAGATTGAACTGCTGAAAAATCAAACCGACGTCATGCCGGCGAAATATTGCGCGGTCTCTGTCGTTAAGATCGGTGATCGTACGGCCGTTCACCATGATGGTGCCGCTGTCGGGCAGATCAAGGCCGCCGACAAGATGCAGGAGCGTGCTTTTGCCGCTGCCGGATTCTCCCGTCAATGCAAGGCTCTCTCCCGCGTCAACGCTCAGATCAACGCCATTGAGAACCGGTATCGTCCCTTCGGCGGTCTGATAGGTCTTTCTGAGGCCGGAAATTGATAGGATCATGGGAGCTTTGGTCTCTAACTGATCTTATATGATCGGATGTGGTCACAGATTTCAACCAAGCTGACCCGACGATGTTCCCTTGGCGCGAGACAGAAGCCGGCCCCGATTTTGTCTACCAATCCGATGTCCACCACTTCCACGGGTATTTGGAATCAATGACCAAGTCGGATAAGCCTGTTTGCGGATGTGGTTGCGATTTGCTGCGGATCATTCGAGGTTTGAGGTGACGGACGAATTTTCTGCTGAACTTGATGACTTGCATCGCACTACCTTCGACTACTTCTGGTCCGGCAGCCATCGCGAGAGCGGACTTCCCAGGGACCGCATGGGATCAGATGGTCAGCCGATTCACGAAATCACATCCATATCGGGGGTGGGGTTCGGATTTCTTGCGCTCATTGTCGGCGTTCACCGGTCCTGGATTACGCGGCAGGAGGCGATCGATCGGGCGAACCTTATGCTGCGATCTCTCGGCGCGGTGAAGCGATTTCACGGCGCTTTTCCGCATTTTGTCCACAGCTCCGGCGGAAAGACAATTCCATTTGCGAAGTTCGATGACGGCGGCGATCTGGTTGAGACTGCACTTCTGGTTCAGGCACTGATCTGCGCCCGCGAGTTCTTCGACGAGCCGACATCGACGGAAATGGATCTGCGCCGGTCGGTTACCCACATCGTGGAGGCAGTGGAGTGGAACTGGTTTACACAGGGAAAGCCCGGCCCTCTCTACTGGCATTGGAGCCCCCGCTTCGGCTGGGCGAAGAACCTGCCGATTGCGGGATGGAACGAGGCTCTGGTCACTTACGTTCTTGCGGCAGGATCGGCCGCGCATGCAATAAACCCGGTCTCCTACCACTCCGGCTGGGCGCGCGATGGCGAGATCAGAAACGGCGCGAAATATCTTGGCGTCAGGCTGCCGCTCGGCGAGCCGTATGGAGGTCCGCTCTTCCTGTCGCAATATTCATTCTGCACTCTCGATCCGCGCGGTTTGGGTGATGCCTATTGCAATGATTATCTCGAGCAGGTCCATGCCCATAGCCTCATCAACTATCGGTATTGCAGCACCCGTTATGCGCCGGAAGACGGATGGGGTCTATCGGCCTGCGACGGGCCGAAGGGGTATGCCGTCAATTCTCCGACCGATGACCATGGCATCATTACCACGACGGCTGCGCTCTCTAGCATACCGTTCCTGCCGGTTCGATCGATACGGGCGGCTGTGCGCTTTCTGCAATGGCGTGGTGGCGCACTGAGGGGTCGTTTCGGCCTGATGGATTCCTTCCAGCCGTCCACCGGCTGGGTTTCAAAAACCCATCTCGCCATCGATCAGGGGCCTGTGGTTGCTATGATGGAAAACCATCGCAGCGGCCTGATATGGGATTTATTCATGAATGCGGCGGAGGTCAGCCGTGGCTTGATCAAGCTGGGCTTTCACACGGACAGGTACCGGGAAACAGATGATCTCATGGCGTCGCGGTAACGGAGACCTGCCAGTTCCTATGATCGGCTGCAGCGGACCCCGGGAGGTAGAGTTTAATCACTTGACGGAGGTGTTTGACGCCTCCCTTCGCCGCTGTCACGGCCCTACCACTCTATCCTGCGGCCGTCATAGGCGAAGAACTGCCCTGTCTGGGCGGGCGTAAGTCCATCTATCGTTGCGAGGAGACTTGCTGCGGCGTGTTTCGGTGAAAAGCGCTCCCGGCCCTTTGAAAAGGCCTGCGAGAGGTCAGTATCCACCGTGCCCGGATGGAGCGCCACCACGATGGACTGCGGATGGGTACGCGCGATTTCGATCGCCGCGGTTCGGATTATCTGGTTCTGGGCGGCCTTCGATGCCCTGTAGGAAATCCAGCCGCCCAGTCTGTTGTCTCCTATCGATCCGACGCGTGCGGACAGCGAGGCAAAAACGCACCGTTCCTCCCGTTTCAGAAGCGGCGCAAAATGCTTCAGCAGCAGAGCTGGTCCGATCGAATTGACAGCGAACTGTTTGGCCATTTGGGAAGGATCAATCGCCTTGATCGTCTTTTCCGGTCCGACGCCATCGATCGTCAGCGCACCCGTTGCATTAAAGACCAGATCGAACGAGCCGCGCAGATCTGACAGACGGCTGACAGCCCCGGCGACACTCGCCTCGTCGATGATATCAAGATCACCTCCGCTGCGCGAGAGTGGCAGGGCGAGCGCGCAGCGAGGATCTGTCTGAAGGAGAGACAGCAAAGCCCCTCCTATGCCGCCGGATGCCCCTATCACGATCGCCCTGTAACCATTTGCGAGGGAATGCAGCATCGTCAGGGTCCTTTAGCGCTGAGCTGGAAACTCAAGCTTGTTGACGTCGTAACCCAGCTTGCGCGTTTCTGCGATCATTCTTTGAAGTTTGCTTTTGGAGGGCACGCTTCTGGCGTAGATCCACACGTCATCCGTGGAGGGATTGGCGCTGATGAACCACGATTTGTCCGGGGATTTATACAAGACCCAATAGTTGAAAGTGATGAGGAGAGGATAGCGAACCCGAATCTTTGCATTCGCAGAACCGAAGTCTTCTATCTTGCCGACGCCCCTGATGGTTTTCAGCCGGCCCTGCGGAGTGTCGACCCGGCAGCCGTCTTCCACCAGAACCTCGTTTGCAGCCCTGCCCTGCCGGTATGTCGAATAGCCGGCGACGCAGCCGTCCGTGAGCAGCATCGGCATACGGCCAATCTCAAGCCACGTGCCGCGGTAATGATCGCTCGCAACCGGCACCGGCTTTGGGTTGGCGGCGGAAGCGGATTGCGCCGATAGAGCAACCGCAAGCGTTAGCGCTCCGATCAGCTGTTTGATACCTGTGTGCATGAACTCCTCCTGTTGATGGCGCCCATAGGTCCAGGTATCCGCCCGCCTTTGCGGCATACCCCACAGCGATGAAAGACGAACGCTGGCGGCATAGAACGCATCTGCGTCAGAAAGTGTTGCACAGGCTGGCCCGTTCAGGCCATCGGCAAACCCTATTTCGCTGATGGTCCTGCGATAACGGATTTCGCCCTGATACGAGCGGCCTTTCTGTAGGCTCGAGGTGTAAGCCCCATCTCCATCCGAAAGTAACGATTGAAGTTCGACAGGTTGTTGAAGCCCGCCTCGAAACAGACATCCGTAATCGATGTCTCGGTCTCCGCAAGCAGGGTTCTCGCGCGCCACACACGCACCGAACGGCTATAGTCGGAGAAGTTCATGCCGGTCAGGCGCCGGAAGGCACGCGAAAATGCGGAGGGCTCGAAGCCGACCAGTTCTGCCACTTCCCGCATTTGCGCGGCAGGATTCGATTGCAGTATCTGGATCGCCTGATCGATCCTGCGATGTCTGCGGTCAGACACCTGATTATAAACGGATATGAAGTGTTCGCTGGCGAGCAGCCGCTTCTCGGCGGCTGTTTCGATATCCTCGAGGATTTCCAGAAAAAGGCCCAGTCCGCCGCGGTGTCCTGCCGAATGCAGCCTGAGGATCTTCGCCCCGATAGTGAACGCGTCTTCCCCCAGAACCTCGATCCCGCGTTGCGCCAGGGGTTTCAGTCGGTAGAGCACGTCAAACTCCGGACAGACCGAGCGGACGCCAATCAAGGCATCTGCGTCGAACTGCAGGACCATGTCACGGCCGGGCAAGGCCGGCGCGCCCGGTGTAATCCAGTTATGGGGAAGATTTGTCCCCGTGAGCACCAGATGCCCCGGACGGAACGAACCGATGTAGTCTCCCACATAAGCGAAGCCGGTAGCATCAGGTATGAAGTGAATTTCCCATTCGGGATGATAGTTCCAGATGCAGATCGGGTTGGGATAATCGTCCCGGCGGATCAGATAGGAAGCGCCTCTGGGCAAGACGATCTGCTCGCGCGTGGCGGTGAAGGTCTCAGATACTGATTGAGGAAAGTCTGATGCAATACGCATTCATCTGCTCATGTTATGGCGTACAAATGTCAAGATAATACCAGTTCTGTGACTGACGCCAACTAGTTTGCGCCCGTCGCTTGCGCAAATCTGGACGCGTCGATGGCACGGGAGTTGCCACCAAGGGAGGACATCATGACACTCAATGCTCTCCGCGCAGGCTGCGCGGTTGTTGCCCTATTTGCCGCGTCCAGCGCGTTTGCCGCCGCACAATGCACGAGCGACGTGCGTGTTCTGGCACAGCCGCGCGACGGACTGACCCTTCTCGAAAAATATGTCGATGAGTTCGAAGAACTATCTGGCGCAGGCTTCGAGATCAGCTATCTCAACGAGAATGATCGCCGCGCAAAGTCGCAGGCCGACGCCTCGACAGTCGGTAGCTTCAACGTCTATTACGTTGACGAAGCCAATCTGGCGCTTTTTGCCTCGTCAAAGTGGATCGTTCCGCTCGAAGGCTTTTACGCGGCAGAATACGACTACAAGGACTTCGACGCCGGCATGCGCGCCGCTGCGACCTACGACGGCAAGGAGTGGTTTGCACCGGTACAGGGCGGCGGCGACCTGATGGTCTATCGCACCGACCTTCTGGAAAAGGCGGGCATCGCCCCGCCAAAGACATGGGACGAATATTTTGCCGCCGTGAAGAAGCTGCATGACCCGGCCAATGGCGTCTACGGCACCGCGCTGCGCGGTCAGCGCGGTTCAGGCGCCAATGTCTGGCGCTGGATGCCGTTCTTCAAGGCAAATGGCGGCGAGTGGTTCAAGGATGGCAAGCCTGCCTTCAATTCCGATGCGGCCGTAAAGGCGACCGAGACCTATCTCGAGCTCTTTAAATATTCCGCACCGGGCACGCAGACCGGCTCCTGGGACGAGTCCACCGGCGCTTTCCGCTCCGGCAAGGTGGCGATCATCATCGAATCCGCACCTCTTGGCGGCATGTCCGTCGATAAGGCCCAGAGCCAGGTTGCGGACAAGGTGGCTTTCTCGGTTCCGCCGTCGCCGCTGCCCGGCGCCGGTTACGCCCATGGTTTTGCGATTGCTTCCAAGGCCAACAAGACTGACGAGGAGAAGGCCTGCGCCGGTCTCTTCGTTGCCTGGGCGACATCCAAGGAACAGGAAGCACGCCGCCTCGCCGCCGGCCAGCCGGGCGAACTGACGCGCACCAGCACCTACCAGAGCCCGGAATATGCCAAGACCTTCGGCCAGAACCTTGCCGACGCCATGGCCGCGACCGGTGAAAAGACCACCGTGACCTTCTGGCAGGATGCGCGCTGGCAGGAACTGGGCAACCAGTGGGGCATCATGCTCGAAGAGTTGATCACCGGCAGCCGCACCGATATCAAGGCGACGCTCAACGAACTCGAAGCTTTCGCCGCCAAACTCTGACGCCTCCCAAGCCGTCTGACGGGCGCGTCCAGTGACGCGCCCCCTTTTCCCCACCCGAGGATCTGCCATGCGCCGCGGCCGCTCGCTGCCTTACGTCTTTCTTGGACCCACTCTCAGCATCCTGATCGTTCTGGCGCTCGTGCCGACGGTCTACGCCATCAACATCTCCCTGCAAAACCGCACGCTGTCTGCGCCCGACGCGGACTACGTCTGGTTTGCCAATTATGCCGCGCTGTTTTCAGATGCACGTTTTCTGAACGCGCTTTGGGTGTCCTTCAAGTGGGAGGTGATCAGCGTCTCAATGACCATGGTGACCGGGCTTGCTCTCGGGATTGCGATGTTCGAGGCCGCAAGCCCTCGCGTACGAAACGTTCTCTGCGTGCTTTTCATCATTCCCGTTCTTTTGCCACGGGTTTGCGCCGCTTTCGTCTGGAAATTCGCCTTTCATCCGCTCTACGGCGCCTTGACCTGGCCGGTCAGGGAACTCACCGGCATTACGCCCGATATTCTGTCGACACCCCTCGGCGCCCTTCTTGCCGTTGCCTTCGTTGATGTCTGGCAGTGGGGTTTGTTCTTTGCAGTCATCATCCTGAAGCTTCTGGAATCCCTGCCGCAGCAGCCGCTGGAAGCCGCACGTATCGATCGCGCGAGCCGCTTCGAAATCCATCGTTTTGTAACGCTTCCGATGCTGAAAGCACCCTTGATCAGCCTGCTCCTCGTCAAGGCTATCGAGAGCCTGCGTTCCTTCGATCTCGTCTACGTCATGACGCGCGGTGGTCCCGGCATCTCTACCGAGACGCTGGACATGTACGCCTATTCGCAGGGCTTCATCGAAGCCGGCAAGATTTCGTACGCCTCCTCCATGGCTGTCATCATGATGGTCCTGACCATCGTCACCTTTACCTTTACGTGGAAGAGGCTGAACCGATGAAAGTCTCCACTTTCTTCCTCAGGGTGTTGCTGGTTCTGGCCGCCGCACTTGTCGTGCTGCCGCTGCTTTGGACCCTGCTCAACGCTTTCAAGACCAATGCCGACCTGCTGGTATCGACGCCCAAACTCGTCTTCCAGCCTGTCCTCGACAATATGAGCTATGTGCTCAATCGCCGTTCGGTCGCGCGCGCGCTCACCAACTCGTTGATCATTTGCTCGAGCGCGGTCGTCCTCGGCGCAGTACTCGGTGTGCCCGCCGCCTATGTGATTGCCCGATTCAAGAACAGGATCACGGCGGAAGCGCAGTTTTTTGTCCTGTCGCTCCGTTTCCTGCCGCCCGTCGCAATCGCCATTCCCATGCTGGTCATCTGGCTTGGTCTTGATCTCTACGACACGAGACTTTCGCTGATCGTGACCTATCTCATCGTCACCGCTTCAATAACCATATGGCTTTCCGTGCCGGCTTTTGAGCGCGTCAGCCTTCACGTTGAAGAGGCTGCCCGGGTGGATGGACTTGGTCCCTATGCGACGTTCTTCCGCATCGCCCTGCCAATTGCCCGTTTCCAGGTCTTTGGCGCGGTCGCCTTCTCATTCGTTCTTGTATGGAACGAGTTCCTGCTTGCCATGATGCTTACGACCTCGAAGGCGAAGACCCTGCCGATCATCGCGTCCGAAATGTCGCAGCTCGGCATGAACGTGCCGTGGGGCATCCTCAACGCTGCCGTCGTCCTCTTGTCGCTGCCGCCACTGATCCTGCTCGGCGTGCTTGCAGGTGGCCTCAATGCCGCATTTTCCAAGAAAACTGATCAAGGTTGACTGACCCATGAAAGCACTTGTCCTCGAACGTGTCGGCGAACTTTCCCTGCGCGACATCGAAATTCCGCAGCACTTGGGGCCGGATGACGTTCGCATTCGTCTGCATACCGTCGGTGTCTGCGGCAGCGACGTGCATTATTATACGCACGGGCGCATCGGTGACTTCGTCGTCAATGAACCAATGGTGCTCGGCCACGAGGCCGCGGGGACTGTCATCGAGACCGGAGCGAACGTAACGCATTTGAAGCCGGGCGACCGCGTCTGCATGGAGCCCGGCATTCCCGATCCGAAATCTCGCGCGTCGCGACTCGGCCTCTACAATGTTGATCCCGCTGTCACCTTCTGGGCGACGCCACCGGTGCACGGTGTGCTTTGCCCCGAAACGGTTCATCCGGCGAGTTTCACCTACAAGCTGCCGGACAATGTCTCCTTTGCCGAAGGGGCGATGGTCGAACCATTTGCCGTGGGCATGCAGGCGGCCGCCCGGGCCAACATCACGCCTGGCGATACCGCGGTCGTTACCGGCTGCGGGACGATCGGCATCATGGTGGCGCTCGCCGCTCTGGCCGGTGGCTGCTCTCGGGTGTTCATTTCGGACATTTCTGCGACCAAGCTCAAACTTGCCGAAAGCTATGGCGGCATAACCGGTGTCAACCTGAAGGAGGTCGATCTCGTTCAGACGGTCAATGAGGAAACCGAAGGTTGGGGAGCGGACATCGTCTTCGAATGCTCGGGCGCGCCGGCTGCGGTCCGCGATCTCTTCAAGGTCGTCCGCCCAGGCGGAACGGTTGTTATCGTCGGCCTGCCGCCGGAACCCGTCGCCGTGGACCTTGCAGCAGCCTGCTTCCGCGAATGCCGTATCGAGACGGTTTTCCGCTACGCCAACGTATTCGATCGCGCATTGGCGCTGATTGCCGCCGGCAAGGTTGACCTGAAACCATTGGTCTCCGGCACCTATGCCTTCGATCAATCGATTGCCGCTTTCGAGCGGGCGGCCGAAGGCCGGCCTGAAGATGTGAAGCTGCAGATCGTGATGAATGGGGAGACGCATTGATGGCCACCGTCGAGTGCCGGGGAATCCGGAAAGTCTATGGTTCGCTGGAGGTCATGCGGGATTTTGACCTCAAGATCGATAACCACGAATTCGTCGTCTTTCTCGGACCGTCAGGCTGCGGGAAATCCACCATGCTGCGAATGATTGCCGGGCTTGAGGAAATTTCCGGCGGAGATCTTCTCATAGGCGGCGAACGGATGAACGACCGCGACCCCGGCGACCGGGGCATCGCCATGGTGTTTCAGAATTATGCGCTGTACCCTCATATGAGCGTACGGGACAACATCACCTTCGGGCTCGAGAGGGCCGGTATTGGAAAGTCTGCAATCGATCAGCGTCTTGCACCCGTGGTCGATGCGCTGGGACTTGGCGTCTACCTTGCGCGCAAGCCCACGGAACTGTCGGGCGGACAGCAACAGCGTGTGGCGATTGCCCGCGCCATGATCAAGACGCCGGAAGTTTTTCTCTTCGACGAGCCGCTTTCGAACCTCGACGCAAAGCTGCGGGGCAGTCTGCGTGTTGAGATCGCACGGCTCCACAAGGACCTGAAAACGACGAGCATCTACGTCACTCATGACCAGCTCGAAGCCATGACGCTTGCCGATCGTATCGTCCTCATGAAAGACGGACGGATCGAGCAGATGGGCACGCCTGAAGAAATTTACCAGACACCCCGAACCATATTTGCCGCAGGCTTCATCGGCACGCCGAACATGAATTTCCTGCAATTGCAGATGACGCCGGAGGGCGTTGGCGACGATCTCGTGAAGTTTGCTGCCCCTGCCGGTCTGCGCTCCGGTGAGGTCACCGTCGGGATCAGGCCGGGATCATTCCGCTTGAACCACGATGCCAAGGCGTTTCGTGGAACCGTTGAGCGCAATGAGTTCCACGGCGAGACACGCCTGATCTGCCTCAAGAATGATCGCCACGAGATCAACATTTCCGTGCCCGCCGAGATACGACCAGCAATTGGCGAAATAATCGGAGTCGAAGTTGCCTCTTCTGATATTCACGTCTTTGATCCCGGATCGGGCCTGAGACTGAATTAACCGTGGTGAGACTGGCCCAAGGATGGCGGCGTGCCGCGCAATAGAACGCCTGTGATGCAGCTCAGGCGGTCCATCGGGTTCCACTTTCTCCCATGCATCCGTCGGTCGATCGCCCGAAAAGCACCCGAATTTCAACGAAGTGACGCGGAAAGAGCGAAAAGCGAAAGCGTCGTCGGAATCTCCGACGTGAAACGGCGCGCTTTTTAGGACGTCCGCCGCCCTTTCGCTATGGCATGGCGCGGGCCTATGCCCCTCGATCATGCTCCGTCAACCCGATCTCTGCTGTTTCCCGGCAGACCATGGCGGGGGCGAGAAGCCTGATTTCCCGATCACGACACCGGCGGCGATCGACGGAATGGCTATCAGGCCAATATCCGTCATAAGGCGCGCAGCCCACCGTTTTGCACCTGTTGATTTGGATTTAGTGTTTCATGCCGAGGATTAGCCTGTTTGATCGTGGCTGTTTAGCGCGCTGGCTCGTAGTTTTTTGGCTATTGTGGAATACTGTAGCGTAGGGGTTTGGTTGCGGGGGCCTGAACGCGTAGAGACTTGTAAATTCGGCTAGATAGCCCCGCATTAGCGGCAATTATTTCTGCCTCCAACATATCCAGCAGCAGGCGGACAGCCGCACCGGCGATGCCCGATGATGCGGCTTAGTTAAATATGCACTCTCCATCACGCTGCTCAAAGACCGAGCTAGTCCTTAAAGCGATCGATGAAGCCCTTCCTCTTTTCCGGCACCTTGGGTGGGGCAGAAGAAGTGGCAGGTGGCGCGGTATTGATCTGGCCATGGCACCTCTGCTTCTCGCCACGGTCACAACGACGCTTCGCCTAGATCTGTTCATTGTTCCACGCCCCGGCTTCGATGACCTCATCGCGCCGTATGCTGCAGCGCGAGTGGCACTGCAACGTCCAGCTACCCACCTACCCACGGAAAGGCTGAGCGAAATGGTTCTCCATCGAAGTCCATTCGCCGGTTAGTCGGAGTGAACGGTGTGATTACCTCTTCGCCACACCCGCAGCAGCCGCTATGCCCGTATGGATCAGCGACATTGATCGCGATCAACAAACGGACGCGTCAAGCCGCATCGACCGATGACCAAATGACGCAGCGCTGTTTCGTAAAATCTTTGACTCTCATCAATGCGCGCGTTCATCGCCCGGTATGTATTGTTCTGAGGTCAAAGGTTTGTGGACGCATTCTGAGCGACGATTTTCGCGTCTTTTTTTGCGCGGAAGCAAGACGGGTTCAAACACAGGGGAATTGGAATGGCCCTCGACACGCAAAAGGACGTTATCGCCTTTCTCAGCAATCCTGCCTCCTTTGGAGCGGCAGAACGCGTCGAGACGATTGAAACGCATATTTCCATCGTCTTTTTGACCGGCACCAAAGCCTACAAACTCAAAAAATCCGTAAAGCTGCCCTATCTCGATTTTTCGAGCCCCGATCTTCGGCTGGATGCGTGCCTTAAAGAAGTGTCCCTCAATTCTCCGGCGGCACCCGGCCTCTATCTTGGCGTCAAGGTCATTTCCAGAGGCGTAGACGGGGAGATCCGCTTCGCGGATGACGGTACACTTCTCGATGCCGTCATAGAAATGACGAGGTTCGATCAGAACCAGCTTTTCGATCATCTTGCCGCCGCGAACAAACTTGCTGATGCGTTGATGACCTCAACGGCACGAATGATCGTCCACTTTCACGAGCGGGCAACCATTGCACATGACCTCGACGGTCGTCGCCAGATGGAACGGGTTCTCGATATTAACGAGGCCGCCCTCAAAACGAGTTCCGTCTTTAGATTGGAGGAGATCAATCACCTCGGCCATTCCTTCCGCCAAACCCTGACGCGTCATTCGGAACGGCTGCGTGAACGAGCGGGCAACGATAAGATCAGGCGCTGCCATGGCGACCTGCACCTGCGCAACATCTGCCTTTTTCAAGGCGAACCACGATTGTTCGATTGTATCGAATTCAATGATGACATCGCCACCATCGACGTTCTCTATGACTTGGCATTTCTTCTCATGGACCTTTGGCACGAGGGACACTACCATTACGCAAACCTGGTGATGAACCGGTACTTCGACGAATCCGACAACGAGGACGGCTTCGTTCTGCTGCCGTTTTTTCTGGCCGTGCGGGCCGCCGTGAGAGCCCATGTGATCGCGACGCAAGCTGACGCGACAAAGCGCGACAGAGCGGCGCTTTCCCTTCAAGCCAGATCCTATTTCGTGTTGGCGCAAAGCTTGCTGGACATTTGGTCACCCGAGTTGGTCGCCATAGGCGGCTTGAGCGGCTCTGGAAAAACGACCGTCGCGGAAAGTATCGCCCCTTTGCTCGGCCCGGCACCGGGCGCGCGCATCGTTGAAAGTGATCGTATCCGCAAGGCCTTGCACGGCGTTCCGGCCGAAACGCGGCTCCCCGAAGCGGCATATGGCAAGGAGGTATCCGAGCGAGTCTACGCAGAAATGGTTTTAAGAACGCATGTCATTCTGGCGGACGGCAGTTGCGTGGTGGCAGATGCAGTCTTTGATCGCGCCGATCATCGTAGCGCCATAGAAGCCGCTGCGCGAGCACACCGAGCCGACTTTCGCGGATTTTGGCTGGATACGGACCCCGCAATCCTTTGGAGACGTATTCAAGACCGGATCGGTGGACCATCGGATGCCACCGTCGACATATTACAAATGCAACTTGCCCGACGAATAGGCGATATGAAGTGGCGAAGGATCGACACGTCCAGGAGCCTAAAAGCCTGTTGCGACGAGATTGCAAATATCTTGAAGCTGACTTCTCCACCGACACGCAAGACAGCAGGATTGTAGAAAACGATCAACGTTTTGAACGCAGGGAAGCCTTCCTTGACAAGGCGCTTGCGGCCATGGGACGCTTTGATGGGTACCGGGAAAAGCAAAACGAGACGCTATTCAAAGGCCAATATGGTCACCATCGTGATCGTCATGGCACACTGCCTCCTAGTCGAGGAGTTCGCGTAGTCTGACGGCCAGTTCACGGGCGGTATAGGGTTTTTTAAGCCAGCTTCCCTTCATGGCCAACTGCCGTTCCGCGACCGCGGGCTCCGCATAACCCGACGTAAACAGAACCTTGAGATCGGGCCGCAAACCGCGCGCGAGGTCAGCAAGCTCATCGCCCGCGATACCACCCGGCATCACGATGTCGGAAAAAAGAAGCGCGATATCAAAATGGCGTTCAAGCTGCTGGAGCGCCTCGGCGCCGTTGGACGCCTCCACGACACTGTAACCGAGCGCGACGAGCCGAGCGACAGCCACACGGCGTACGCGGGCGTCATCCTCCACGACGAGAATTCGTTCACCGCCGCCAGGAGCAATCGGGGCTGAGACATCCTTGATATCACCCTCCGGTGGCATAGCGGCATCTTCGGCCGCGGGGAGGAAAATACGCACACTTGTCCCATGCCCCTGCTCACTATAGAGCTGAACGTTGCCACCGGATTGTCTGGCGAAGCCATAAACCATGCTCAGACCCAAGCCGGTACCGGCTCCGACGTCTTTGGTTGTGAAAAAGGGTTCGAACGCCTTTTCCTGAACCTCCGCCGTCATGCCTGTCCCCGTATCTGTGACCGACATCTGCACATAGTTGCCTGGTTTTAAGTTCGGATACATACGCGCGTAGTCCACATCCAGCTTGACACGCGATATTTCGATCGTCAGCTTTCCGCCTTTCGGCATGGCATCGCGGGCATTGATGACCAGGTTGAGAAGAGCATTTTGCAATTGCGAGCCATCGACGAATGCCTCGTTGCGAAAACCCGTCACGACCGTTTTGAATTCGATCGCCTCACCGAGTGTCCGCCGCAACAAATCAGAGATCGCGCCGACGAGTTCGGCGATGTCCGACTGCCGTGGGTTGAGCGACTGTCGGCGACCAAAGGCCAGAAGCTGGTTCGTTAGTTTTGCGCCGTCCTGCGCAGCATCCTGAGCTTCACGAAGCAGATGCCGGACACCCTCATCGCTGAGCCTGCTCTCAGCCATTTCAAGATTGCCGCTGATAACCGTGAGAAGGTTGTTGAAGTCGTGCGCCAGTCCTCCGGTCAGCTGCCCGATCGCCTCCATTTTTTGCGATTGGCGCAGCTCCTCCTCTATTTTTCGCCTGCTGGTCAAGTCGCGGACAAAACCGGTAAAAATGCGATTACCATTGGCGATCGCCTCGCCCACCGACAGCTCCATCGGGAAGCGTGACCCATCCTTGCGCTGCCCGGTCACCACACGTCCGTAGCCGATGATGCGTCTTTCACCCGTGGACAGATAACGCGCGATGTATCCATCATGCGCCTTCCGATCGGGGTTCGGCATCAGCATCTTCACATTCTGCCCGATAACCTCGCCCGCGTCGTAACCGAAGAGCCTTTCCGCAGCGGCACTGAAAGACGAGACAATACCGCCGGCGTCGATGACAACCATCGCGTCAGGCACCGTCTCCAGGATAGAAAGAAGATGCGCCTCGCGCCGGGCCAACTCATCCTGCATTCTTTTCATGTCCGTTACATCATTGTTCGTCTGGACGATAACGGGTGAACGGTCGCCGCCAAAATCAACGAACACCCATCGCGTTGCAATCAGAAGCCTGTGACCGTCCTTGTGAAGGTGAACGACCTCGCCACTCCATGCCCCATTTTTGGAAACCTGCCTTCGAAGCTCTGGCAACGGCAATGGAAACTGCGTTGAAAGAAGCTGGTGAACGATTTTTCCGGCCGCCTCCTCTTTGCTCCAGCCGTAAAGATGTTCGCAACCCCTGGTCCATCTCGTAATCGTCCCGTCCATTTCGTGGACGATGATGCTGGCATCATCCAGAAGTGTGGTAACGGCCTGAAGTTGTAGCCTGCCACGCTCTTCCATTTCCGAAGTTTCAGGCATTTTTGTCCTATCGAGCAGCGTTCACTGATAGCGGTGTCGTCCACCATGAACGACCATCTGCCGAACGCCGAAACGATCATCGTCGTCGCCTGCCAATTGTGCAAGCAGAAGCGGCTTCTCGATGAGGATAGTCTGACGTGCAACGGCATTCTCAATCCGTACAACGCCCTTGCTGATTAGCCTCGTGAAAGTACGCGAAACGGTTTCGATCGTCATTCCAAGATAGTCGGCTATGTCCTGTCGGCACATAGGAAGTTCCACCCTTCTCGCATCTTCTCCAGGCAGCCCGTTGCGCACCGGGAACTTCATGAGAAACGTGCAAAGCCTCTCTTCGGCGTTCTTGGTGGACAGCAGAACCATCTGCTCCTGGGCTGCGGCTATCTCGTCGGAGACAACGGAAAGAACTTCTGGCTGGAGTCGGTGATTTTCGCTTATGGCATATTCGAACTGCTTGCGTGTGACACGCCGCAAGGTCGTGCGAGACACTGTTTCCACACTATAGAGATAGCGTCCTCTTGCAGATATGCCAAGAATGTCGCCGGCATAAAGAAACCCGGTGATGATGCGACGGCCATCTGCTATAATTTTAAACAGACGCAGTACACCTTCTGTAATCTGGAAAACATGATTTGCTTCGTCACCTTCAAGAAACACCGAACGCCCGGCCATTAGATGTTCTGCTGGCTGATGACGGAAAACGTCCCGCAGCCAATATATCCCATCGACAGGCGCCGGAATTTCACGAGCAGGTGGGCAAAGCTCATCCAGAATATGCATGATGTCCTCCATCTGGCTTTCAGTGGAGTAAGCAGGACAAAAATAGCGGAGTGATGCCGGAAAGAAGACGACAGGTTTCGGTCTGTGACAAATTGTAACGCGGGATTGTGAAAATGCCTGGAGACCAACACCATCTGCTTGTTGTCGATGACGATGCGCGGGTTCGCGATATGCTCACCCGTTTTTTTGAAGGAGAGGGATACAGAGTGAGCGCTGCGGCTGATGGCGTCCAGATGAAGTCGCATCTGAGGCACAACCAGGTCGACGCCATTCTGCTCGATCTCACGCTCCCCGGAGGACAGGACGGCCTCGATCTTGTTCGAGAAATCCGACCGGCTTCGGATGTTCCGATTATCATGCTGACAGGTCGTGACGACGTGGTCGATAGAATTCTGGGTATCGAACTCGGAGCTGATGACTATATTGCCAAACCGTTCCATCTTCGCGAGGTGCATGCAAGACTGAAGTCCGTTCTGCGCCGTCGTATATCAGGAAGTCCTCAGCAGCGACATGAGGTATTTCGCTTCGAAGGCATGTCGCTCGATGTGTCCTGTCGCACACTTCTCGCCAGAGACGGTCGTGAGCTCGATCTCACCACCGGTGAGTTCGACATGCTCGTCACTTTTGCCAGGCATCCGGGACGGGTTTTAACGCGTGAGTTTCTCATGGAAGAAACACGAGCACGCCGCCTTGATACATTCGACCGGTCGATCGACACTCAAGTCGCACGTCTCCGCCGCAAGATAGAAATCGACAGCAAGCATCCGGGTATCATCAAATCAGTTCGTGGTGTTGGTTACGTTTTCGCTGCATTATTGGAAGGTACGCCGTCATCAGCGGTCCGAAGATCATAGACCAGACCCACAGTCGGGGGCCGCCTGTTGGGGTTCGTGACAATCGACCAGCCTTTGGGTCCAGCAGGCCAGAAATGAATGCGCCTGCATTTCAATTCCCGGGCTTTTTCCCTGGTTTCATCAAACAGCATTCGCGCAACGTTCCTCTCGTCGAACAGACTGAAGGAAGCAAAAACCGGAACCTCCATCTGAAGGGATGACGGATGGCCGGTGACGAACATATAGCAGAGGCCGCGCACTGCTCCCGCACTATCGGTGACAGTCAACCAATCGCGCCGTTTGCGATCAGTGTCCGTGGCGGCCTGCCATTCCTGGAAGGATACTGCAGAAAAAAGATGCTGGATGACGGCATAAGCACGGGCTACATTAGCGATAGTGAGCGCGCCGACCTCGTAATCTCCCGACATTTCGAATCTCCCGAGTAACCGTCCTGATCATCGGGTGTCGAAGAGCTTTTTACATTGACAGCGATCAATGGCCTCCGATGGAACATCGGTCTGTCACCAAAGGACGAACAAAAAAGGGCCGGAGATTGCGCTATGTCAAGGCGCAAGCCTCGGCAGTCACCGATAGATAAACAGTAGAGTTCCCAACAAGGACGTCACTATCACGCCATTCCGAGCGCCATGGCGCGGACGACAGACCCGCCGCACACGGAGAGTTCACATGAACGATGCCATCCTGCTGACGTTTAATGCCGGTTCCTCAACAGTAAAAATCGGTGTTTTCCGTCTGATCGGGCAGATGCCGGAACGTGTTGGCAAGGCTGTGGTGGATTTTTCGGCTCTGCCGTTAACGCTGCATCTGGTGGAGGGACCGACCACGTTCGACCTGCCCTTGAAAAGGGCTGCGAGTGATGATCTCGCGGGCCTGATGGAGGAGGTCTTTGGCGCATTGGCTACCCATTTTGATCTCGATCGTGTTGTTGCTGCAAGCCACAGGATTGTTCACGGTGGCGATATCTTCGATGGGCCGGTCCGGATCGGCGATGAGGCGCTGAAACAGATCCGTTCGCTGGTCGACATGGCGCCACTGCATCAGCCCCAGGCGTTGCGTCTTGTCAGGGCGCTCAAACACCTGCGCCCGAAGCTCGTTCAGACCGCTTCCTTTGACACGACATTCCACACGACGCAGCCCGATCTCGTCCGTCGCCTTGCCATTCCTCGGGTTTGGCACGACCGGGGTGTCAAACGTTATGGCTTTCACGGGCTGTCCTATCGCTACGTGGCGGGCGCTCTCGCCAGCAGGGCTCCGGCCATCGCTAACAAGAAAGTCATCATCGCTCATCTCGGCAGCGGCGCGAGCCTCTGCGCGATTGACGATGGCAAGAGCCGCGATACCAGCATGGGATTTTCCACCCTCGACGGCATTCCAATGGCCACCCGCCCGGGCGCGGTCGATCCGGGTGTGCTGCTGCACTTTCTCGGACCACTCGGGAAAACACGCGAGGAACTGGAGGACATGCTTTATCACAGGTCCGGTCTACTCGGCGTATCGGGCCTCAGCGGCGACACACGCGAACTGATCGGGGACAGCAGCGCGCACGCCCGGGAGGCCATCGAGCTTTTTACCCTCAGGATCGCGGGCGAGATCGGCCGCCTTGCCACAACGCTCGGCGGACTGGACGGGCTGGTCTTCACGGCCGGCATTGGCGAAAACCAACCGGATATTCGCGCCATGGTCGCCAGCCGGTTGCTCTGGATGGGTGCCGAGCTTGACGAGCAGGCCAACCGGCGCAACGCGCTCACGATAAGCACCCCGGCAAGCCGCATATCCATGCATGTCATTCCGACAGATGAAGAGCAGATGATCGCCGAGGAATGCCTTTCCCTTATCGCCCCTGTCGGATGAAACCTGCCGCACATCACGACCCGAACCGAATTCCAAGGAGCCGAACATGCAGCCCACAGATGTTTCGACGAAAGCGAGCCACGTCAGCGATCAGGAGCTGTTGCTTATGGACCGGTACTGGCGCGCTGCCAATTACCTTTCCATCGGCCAGATCTATCTGCTCGACAATCCACTCCTGCGCGAACCGCTAGAGGCAGAACATATCAAGCCTCGTCTGCTTGGCCATTGGGGAACGACGCCCGGTCTAAACTTCATCTACACTCATCTCAACCGTATCATCCGTCACCGCGATGTCGATATGATCTATGTCTGCGGTCCCGGCCATGGCGGGCCTGGAATGGTAGCGAGTACCTATCTCGAAGGAACTTACAGCGAAATCTACCCCGAGATTTCCGAGGACGCCGAAGGGATGAGGAAGCTTTTCAGGCAGTTCTCGTTTCCCGGCGGCATACCCAGTCATGCCGCACCCGAGACACCCGGCTCCATTCACGAAGGCGGCGAACTCGGTTATGCGCTGGTGCATGCTTATGGGGCGGCCTTCGACAATCCGGACCTGATCGTCACCTGCGTTGTCGGCGATGGAGAAGCCGAGACCGGACCGCTCGCCGCCAGCTGGCATTCCAACAAATTCCTGAACCCTGTACGCGACGGAGCTGTGCTGCCCATCCTGCATTTGAACGGCTACAAGATCGCCAATCCAACACTGCTGGCGCGCATCGACGACACGGATCTCGACCATCTTTTCCGGGGCTACGGCTACGAGCCTTTCTTTGTCGAAGGCCATGACCCTGAAAAGATGCACCTGCAAATGGCAACGGTTCTCGATCATGCCTTCGACCGCATCCGCGCCATCCAGATTGAGGCCCGTCGCGGCAGGCTGGAGGGTCTGCCGCGCTGGCCGATGATCGTGTTGCGCAGCCCAAAGGGTTGGACAGGGCCTAAAGAGGTGGACGGCAAGAGGGTCGAGGATTTCTGGCGGGCGCATCAGGTGCCGGTCGCCAATTGCCGCGAAAACGAAGGCCATCGCAGGATCCTAGAGGAATGGATGCGCAGTTACGACCCCGAAGACCTGTTCGACGCGAACGGCTGCCTGAAGGAAGAATTGCGCACCCTTTCTCCACGCGGCGCGCGGCGCATGGGCGCCAATCCCCATGCCAATGGCGGCCTTTTGCGTAAGGAGCTACAGGTGCCGGATATCCGCGACTATGCGATCCCGGTTGGAAAGCGCGGCGCGCTCATGATCCAGACGACCGAAATCCTCGGTAAATACCTGCGCGACGTCCTCAAGCTCAACGCCATCAACGCCAATTTCCGCATCTTAGGGCCGGACGAAACGGAATCGAACCGCCTCGGTGCGGTCTTCGAAGTCACCGACCGCGTGTGGATGCAGGACATCAGGCCATATGATGTGCATCTGTCACCCGAAGGCCGGGTGATGGAGGTGTTGTCCGAACATCTGCGCCAGGGTTGGCTGGAAGGCTATCTGCTGACGGGACGGCATGGCTTCTTTTCCTGCTACGAGGCTTTCATTCATATCGTCGATTCCATGTTCAACCAGCATGCCAAGTGGCTGAAGGTCTCCCGGGAGCTCCCCTGGCGCAAGCCCGTCTCCTCGCTCAACTATCTGCTGACCTCGCACGTCTGGCGGCAGGACCACAACGGCTTCTCCCATCAGGATCCGGGATTTGTCGATCTCGTCGCCAACAAGAAAGCCGATATCGTTCGCATCTACCTGCCGCCGGACGCCAACACGCTGCTGTGGGTCGGCGACCATTGCCTGAAGACCTGGAACCGCATCAACGTCATCGTCGCGGGAAAACAGCCGGAACCGCAATGGTTGACCATCGACGAGGCGGTGAAGCATTGCGAGGCTGGTATCGGCATCTGGGAATGGGCCGGCAACGAGGAGGAAGCGATAGCACCCGATATCGTCATGGCCTGTGCAGGCGACGTCCCCACCCTGGAGACTCTGGCTGCTGTAAGCCTGCTGCGCGAGGCGATCCCTGAGTTGAAAATCCGTGTCGTCAACGTCGTCGATCTGATGACGCTGCAATCGAAAGAGCATCACCCACACGGTCTGGCAGACGAGGAGTTTGACCGCATATTTACTCCTGACCGACCCGTGATCTTTGCGTATCACGGCTATCCCTACCTTATCCACCGCCTGACCTATAAACGCACTAACCATCGCAACATTCACGTGCGCGGCTTCATCGAAGAAGGCACGACGACGACGCCGTTCGATATGACGGTTCTGAACGAACTTGACCGGTTTCACCTCGCTCTGTCAGCAATCGACAGGGTGCCGGGATTGAAAGACAGGGTTCCTGGCATCATTCGCATGCTGAGAGAAAAACTCACCGAACATGATCGTTACGTCCGGCAACATGGCGAGGACATGCCTGAGGTCCGCGACTGGAAATGGTCGAACTCTCCTCAGTCGGCAGATCAAACGTAGATCCCGCTGTCTGGAATTGACCGCGATCAATGCCAGATATTACGCGGCAGGCAAAATGCTCCCCAAAGGCATCTTCCGATCTTCCGGCGACAACGAACCTCAGGACGCTACATGAGAGACGTGCTCCTGCATGTATCGGGCAGGTTCTGAATATCTCACCGTGGAAGCAGTCAAAGGGAGCGCAGATGGTCGTTACGACCGCATCGTTGGGACAGTCCGGGGCCTGGGCAAAAGGCCTTTCAGAGGCAGATGCACAGGCCCGTCTCAGTCTCTACGGACCAAACGTCTTACCGGGAGGTGATGCTCCCTCGCCATTTACGACGTTCGTGCGGCAGTTCCGCAGCCCGCTGATCTACATCCTGTTACTAGCCGCAGCCGTTTCATTTTTCGCCGGCGAGGTGCAGGATGCCGCCTTTATTGGCGCAGTGTTGTTATTGAACGGGATAATCGGAACTCTGCAGGAATACACCGCAGGCCGGGAAGCCTCGACGCTCCGTAAACTTGAGCAGCCATATGCAACGATCATTCGCGACGGTGAGATGCGTGAGGTTGAGGCGCGATGTCTGGTGCCTGGAGATCTGGTCGTACTTGATGCCGGCCAGCGGGTTCCCGCCGATATTGATCTGATCGAAACCACAAACCTCGTTTGTGACGAATCTCTCCTGACGGGCGAGTCTGCCCCGATCAAAAAGACAGCGAGGCCTTTCGGCATACGCGATACAGAGGACGGATCGTGCGTTGTCTTTGCCGGCACTCTGATCACGCGTGGTCGCGGCAGGGGAATTGTCACCGGCACCGGCCAAGCCACTGAAGTCGGCAAGATCGCCGTAGAGATTGGCAAGGCAGATACCGCCCAGCCGCCGTTGATGATCCGGCTTTCACATTTCTCGAACCTTATCGCCTGGACGGTCGGCGTAACATCCGTGATATTGGTCGCAATCGGCTTCTTTCAGGATTTGCCTTGGAACGAGCTTTTCCTGATGTCGGTGGGACTGGCTGTCAGCGCTATACCCGAAGGACTACCGATCGCCATCTCCATTGCACTGGCCGTCGCCATGCGTCACATGGCAAATCAGAATGTCATCGTGCGCCGCATGCCGGCGGTTGAAGCACTGGGTTCGTGCACGATGATCGCGACTGACAAAACCGGCACTCTGACACTCAACGAACTGACCGTTGTCGAAATCCGCCTTCCGGGTGGCAACCGCTTCGAGCTTGACGCCGTCGGGAATCTTTATACGAGCGACCTTGCTGGAACTGACAACGCTCCTTCAGCCGTTCGAGCGCGAACCGCAGCTCTTTTGCGCGCTGCATCCTTACCTAACGAAGGTTCACTGACAGAAAGTGCTTCCGGCATGGATGGCGTTGGTGATCGCGTCGACGTCGCGCTGCTGGTAGCGGCGTCCAGAATTGGTCTCGATCAGGCCCGGTTATCGACAGATTTTCCATTAATCAGTCGCATCCCCTATGAGCCGGACCTCAAATATGCCGCCTCGTTCCATCGCGACGGCGAGCATGTTCGCGTTTTCGCCAAGGGGTCTCCCGAGACACTGATCGAGATGGCAGACCGGATGAAGGTGGATGACAGCGCAGTCCCCATCGACCGCAGTTCGTTGATCGCCCAGAAGGATGCAATGGCGAGCTGCGGCCTGAAGGTGCTGGCATTTGCGGAAGGTGAGATTCGTAGCGAAGTTGACCTGAACTTTGGCCCGCATCATCTTGTCGACCTCGTGTTCCTGGGTCTTGTCGGCATGCGGGATCCGATAAGGCCGGAAGTACCCATGGCGATCAAGGAGTGCAGGACGGCAGGGGTTGAACTGGCAATGGTGACGGGCGACGATCCCAGGACGGCTCTGGCCATCGCGAGGCAGGCAGGATTCAAGGTTGGGCCGGGAGAAATTACCACTGGTGAAGCCGTCGACCGGGCACAGGCGGCTGGAACGACCCAGTTGGACGAACTCACCGGAAAGGCTCGGATTTATGCTCGGGTTGACCCCTCACAAAAACTCGCAATTGTTCAATCTATGGCCCGTAACGGCCACTTTGTCGCCGTCACCGGCGATGGAGTAAACGATGCGCCAGCGCTGAAGCACGCCCATGTGGGGGTTGCAATGGGACTCAAGGGCACAGATGTCGCGAAGGAAAGCGCCGATATCATTGTGACCGATGACAATTTCGCATCGATCGTAAGCGGCATCCGCGAAGGACGGACAGCCTACTCAAACATTCGCAAGGTGATTTTGATGTCCGTGGCGACGGGCGCAGCAGAGATCTTTCTCTTTCTTGTTGCAATCCCGGTGGGTTTTCCGATGCCCTTGTTGCCCGTCCAGCTTCTCTGGCTCAATCTTGTCACCAATGGCATTCAGGATGTGGCGCTTGCGAGCGAAAAACCGGAGGGTGACGAGCTATCTCAACCGCCCAGACATCCCCGGGAGCCAATCTTCGATCGCGTGATGATCCGCCGCATTGCCCAGTCCACTCTTGTCATCGGCGGTGGCGGCTTCGTCGTCTTCTACTGGCTTCTGGCGACCGGTTATACGGTAGAACAAGCCCGCAACCTGCTACTCTTGCTCTTCGTGCTGTTCGAGAATGTTCAGACTGTGGCATGCCGTTCGGAACGACGGTCTGTTTTCGCGACACCCCTCTTTGGGAATCCGATCTTGATGGTCTCCGTCGGGCTATCCCAGCTTGTTCACATCGGCGCCATGCATAGCGCCTGGCTCCAGGATGCCCTGTCGCTAACGCCCATCTCCCTTTTCGAATGGACATTGATGCTGATAGTCTCGGCAACACTCCTTGTCGTGACGGAAGTCGAGAAATTCGTCAGCGGCCGGTCACGCAGCGCGGATGCCACCACGACCAGCTACACCGGATGATGCGGCATGCCATCGCAAGGAGGATTTGCTTTTATGCTCGCTCCGGAAACAAGCGGGCCCAGAACCTGGTCTGGCACAGTCCGGGTGTTATCGACCTCACCTTTTTCTCCGGGAAAAACCGCTGTGCGACATCTGTCTTTTGCCGATCTTCTGAAGCGATTCAGACCAATCCTCGTCATTACCTCGCTTGGCGGGATTTCCGTTGCCCTCCTGGGCTTGCTGGCCGGTTTCGATGGAGTCTACGACGGCGCGCTGACAGTTGCCACACTCGTCGTAATTCTGGCGCTTGCGGCTCAGATTGTCATTAGCCTGCGCCAACGGGAATTCGGCCTCGATACGATTGCGCTGCTGTCGATGAGTTCTGCTCTATTTTTCGGGGAGAATCTTGCTGCTGCCGTCGTCGCCTTGATGTATTCCGGCGGGCAATATCTCGAAAGTATCGCGGAGGGTCGCGCCCGACGTGAGATGACAGCGCTGTTGACGCGGGCACCTCGAATCGTGACCCGCCGTCAGGGGAAAATTCTGGACGAGATCGCTATCGAACTCGTTGAACCCGGCGACCAGCTTGTCGTGCGCAGGGGCGACATCATTCCAGCCGACGGCATACTTATCCAGGACGCCGTTCTGAACGAGGCGGCGCTCACCGGGGAGGCGTTTCCGGTTGACAGAAAAAGAGGGCAGCCGATCATGAGCGGTTCCGCCAATGCAGGCGACCTCTTTGAAATGACAGCGACAAAATCGGCCAGGGAAAGTACATATGCCGGGATCGTCAAGCTGGTGGAGGCCGCACATGCCAGTAAGGCCCGCATGTCACGGCTGGCCGACCGTTATGCTTTCGCTTTCCTGTGCGTCACTTTGTCGATAGCCGGCCTCGCATGGCTGTTGACGGACGATCCCGTTCGCGCCGTGGCCGTGCTTGTCGTTGCGACCCCCTGTCCTCTCATCCTGGCCGTTCCGGTTGCATGGACAGCTGGCATGTCGCGGGCCGCTGGCGTTGGACTTATTGTCAAAGGCGCCGACATTCTCGAAAAGCTCGGCCAGATACAAACGCTGGTTCTGGACAAGACCGGGACACTTACCGATGGCAAACCACATCTCGTGGCCATTAATGCAGTAAAGGACGAGAACGAACTGCTGCGGCTGATCGCCTCGCTGGATCAGGGCTCAAACCACGTTGCAGCACGTGCGGTGGTCTCCGCAGCGCTCGAGCGCGACCTCGTCCTGACGCCGCCAACCAATGTATCGGAGAAGCCCGGCGAAGGTATCTCGGGATACGTCGGAAGCACCGAGGTCGCCATTGGCGGCCTGGAGTACATCGCCTCGAAGGTTGCCGATACGCCCTCCCCCGATCGGGCTGAAATCATGAGCGCGGCCGTTGTCCTCGACGGCAGGTTTGCCGGCACCCTGCATTTCAGCGACGCGCTTCGCGAGGGCGCCAGAGAAACCCTGACTGAGTTGAAGCGACTAGGGCTCAACCGTCTTGTCCTCGCGACCGGCGACCGCGCCGAAGTGGCTCGTGCCATCACCAGCGGTTTGCCTTTGTCCGAAATCCGCGCTGGGCTGACACCGGCACAGAAGATCGAACTTGTTCGGAAGGAGGCGCATCTGGCGCAAACCATGATGGTCGGGGATGGCGTGAACGATGCGCCGGCGCTCGCCGCAGCCGATGTTGGGATTGCCATGGGCTTACACGGATCGGCGGCCGCAGCCGAAGCAGCCGACGCGGTTCTGCTCTCCGAGCGGCTCGAACGCATCAGCGACGGCATCAAAATCGCAAGGGATTGCCGGCGGATCGCGATGCAGAGCGTCATAGCCGGAATAGGGTTATCGGTGGGCGCGATGATCTTTGCATCGCTCGGCTTTCTTAAACCGGTCGAGGGCGCACTTCTTCAGGAGGCAATTGACGTCGCGGTCGTACTTAATGCGCTACGGGCGCTCCGCATGAAAGCTGGCTGGCGCCACCGGCGCCAGCCATGATGATCGCACCTGATCGCTATCGGGCAAGAAAGACCGGTATCTGGCACTCCTCCAAGATCGAAGCCGTGACGCCCCCGAATATCCGTTCCCTCAGACGCGAATGCCCATAGGCGCCCATGACGATCATATCGCAGCCGATTTCGCGTGCACGCTGCTGTAGAACTCCTTCTACACGTCTTTCGGCGCTCGCCAACTGCTCGACGACTGCTTTGACGCCATGGCGGGAAAGAAAGGCAGCCACATCTGCCCCCGGTTCCCCGCCATTCGAATAGTAGGAGGCGTCCGGATCGACGAGAACGATATGAACCGCATCCGCTTGTACCAGAAGCGGAAGGGCCTCCTTGGCCGCCCGAGCCGCTTCAGGTCGGGAATTCCAGGCAAGCAGCACCTTTTTTGGCCTGAGGGTCGTTTTTAATTCCGGCGCCAGAAAAACCAGCGGGCTACGAGCATCGAACACCGTTGCGGCAATGACCGTTTTGCGAAGATCGCCGTCTTTTCGAATGCCGTTGCCTGCAAGAACGATATCGGCATACAGCGACCGTGTGCAGAGATTGTTTTCAAGGATGAAGCGATCATCGTAAATCTGGTCCGCATCGTAGGACACGCCGTTTTTCTGACAAAGGGCTTCGGCCTCGACCCGGGCGCTTATGAGTTCATCGACTTCTTTCTGTCTCTCTTCCAGCCAGGCGGTGGTGAGAGGATAATCAGCCGTCACGGGCGACAGCGCCGCGCCGAGAACCAGGATAGACAAGTGGCTGCCCGACTCGCGGGCGAGTTCGACAGCCTGACTAGCATCCGCCGCCGCATGCTTTGCGCCAAGGACAGCAAGTATGGTTTTAATTGACATCGACGTGGCTCCTTCCCGTAAATCGTCCAACCAATAAACCAAGCCTGAACCGAACGTCGCAGCCCCGCGATGATCTTCGTCAACCGATTTGTCGAATCCGGTGCACAAGAAGCCAGGCCTGTTGGCCGCGAATTGCAAGGCAGATGAAGTGCGACATTGATCCCCATCAATGCCAGACCCGTTGCATCACGGTTGAATCGGCATGCTCACTGAAGAGCCGCAAGTGGTTGAAATGGCTTTCAACTGCTTTTTCGACCGATATCTTTCTTGGAGAACAGGAGAATTATCATGGCTGAGGCCCCAACCAAACTTCCAGTGAAAAACAAGGAAAAGCCGGTGACGCCCGCAGGAAATTTCTGGTCGCCGTTCGAAACCCTTCGGGCGGAAGTCGATCGTCTTTTCGATGATTTCATGCCCACATCCTGGCACGCGCCCGATCTTTTCTCCTCCGGCCACCTGCCGAACGGATGGAACACCGCGCCAGCCGTCGATCTGGTCGAAAAAGACGATGTATACGAAGTAACCGCGGAATGCCCCGGACTCGATGCGAAAAATATCGAGGTCAAGTTTTCAAATGGCCTGCTGACGATCCGTGGGGAAAAACGCGAAGAAAAGGAAGACAAGCAAAAAGAATATCACCTTTCGGAACGGCGATATGGCTCCTTCCAGCGCAGCTTCTCCCTGCCGGATCACGTCGACGCTGACAAAGTAACCGCAATGTTCGAAAAAGGCGTCCTGACGGTCAAGCTCCCCAAGAGCCAGGAGGCAAAGAAGAATGAAAGAAAAATCGAGGTCAGAGCGGCCTGATTTCAAGTAGGGTGGGATGGCGAAGGTTGCAGGCAACCCACGCCGCTCCACCCCTTTTTTGTGATTGGCCCATCTTTGCCGATTCACCTAGCAACCAGCCCGATCTGGCGCAGGATACGATATCTGCGAGGAGGAACGCCTTCTCGCCAAACGCGGTTACCGGTGCCGCGCCCAATCCTGGTCAGCATCCCGTCGGGCGCACGGACTTATGACACAAAATACTTCTCTATCTCGTTTACCGGAAGATTGACGATATCCTTGTCGTGTTCGGCAACTATGATTTTTCTGAGCGTGTCCGGCATGGCGCTACGCAAGTCTGCAAGCGCCTTGGGCGGCGCCACGACGTAGAGCTTGTGAACGTCCCTGTCGGTACAGGCAGACTGGAGTTTTTCGACAACGTTGGAAAAGAAGCGTTCTTCCTCCAGTCGGTGCAGGTCGGCATTGCCAAGACTACTACGATGACTGCCAGATGTGGTTCGACCGGGCCTATCTGTGCCGTGGTCACGCGTTGGTCCATTCGGGGGTGCCTGGATAACTTCTTCGACTTTCAACATGATATTCGCGGCATTTCCCGCGTTTCGCAGGAGCAGCGCCCTTTTGGCATCTGCCACAAGTATCCAGGCGTTGTAAGGAATGATTTCGCTCATCATTGATCCCTCCTTTTGTTGCTCAGGCCATTATAGAGCTGCCGGAACAACACCCCTTGACCGGCGTCAATCCTTTTCCAAGCGAATTCGGGGATCATCACGTCGTTGACGCCGGTCAAACGCTTCCTCTGCCGACACCTCCATTGTGATTGAATTGATGGGCGGAGGTCATGTGTCGCCTCGGTCGCAGCAAAGTAACGAGAGTTCCATGTCCCATAAGAATGTTCTCTTCAGCTCGGAGGCAATAGGCAAGAGGCGCCGGCGCGGCAGATTGCCGAGAACTCGGCCACAGATGCGGGTGTCGTTATCGCGCGAATGCTTGACGACGACGGGACCGTGGGCTTCGACGCGGCGCAAAATCGCTATGTCGATCTGCTGAAGGAGGGCATTATAGATCCGACAAAGGTGGTTCGAGTGGCTTTGGAGAATGCCGTATCGGTGGCAAGCGTCCTTCTGCTCACGGAGGCCGCCATGACGGAGATCCCGGACCCTAACGTTCCGCAGTTGCCCGCTCCAACCATTTAAGCAAAGGCACGCGATCGGAGGCGAAATGTCATACAGCCCGTCAATCACCTTTCATGGCGCGGCCGGCGCGGTAACCGGTTCATGCTTTCTCATTGAATACGGCGACGAACGCGTATTGATCGATTGCGGTTTGTTTCAGGGGTCTAAAACCGAAAAGGAACTGAATTACCGCCCCTTTCCTTTCGCTCCCACCAAATTGAACGCCGTCATCCTTACCCATGCGCATATCGACCATACGGGTCTCGTGCCGAAGCTTGTTAAAGATGGTTATTCCGGCCCCATTTTCTGCACCGCTGCAACGCTTGATCTTTGCGCGGTCATGTTGCCCGACTCCGGCCATATCCAGGAAATGGAAGTCGAACAACTCAACCGCCGCAACGAGCATCGGGGGCGAAAGCTCGTCGTCCCAATCTATACGGCCATGGATGCATCTGCGGCCCTGACCCAGATGCGCGCCCATCCCATGAAGAAATGGATGGTGATTTCACCCGCCTTTCGGTTCCGCTTCTGGAATGCAGGGCATCTCCTTGGCTCCGCATCTGTCGAGGTTGAGGTTGGAAACGGCCCGGAGCGCCGGCACCTGCTTTTTTCCGGCGATATTGGACCGCAGCACAAACTGTTCCACTCAGTACCGGAAGGACCTTCTGGTCTGGATTATCTTGTCTGTGAAAGTACCTATGGTGATGTCGATCGCAATGACCCATCAGCGGAGCAACGGCGAAGGATGCTGAAAGATGAGGTTCAACTCGCTGCCCGTCATCAAAACGGAGCGCTCCTCATTCCCTCCTTCGCGGTCGAACGGACGCAGGAGCTTCTTGCGGATCTGGTCAGCCTGCTTGATGCGGGCGCCATCAGAAGTTGCCCAATCATTATCGATTCCCCACTGGCAACGCGGGCGACAGAAGTTTTTAGCCGTCACGCCCGGGAACTCGAAAATGGCGAGCTTCTCTTGCGTGCACTCCGCTCGCGGCAAATTCGCTTCACCGAGACCGCCGAACAATCCAGATCCATAGACAATCTCAGGGGTTTTCACATCGTGATTGCGGCGAGTGGGATGTGCGAGGCAGGTCGTATTCGCCATCGTCTGAAGAACTGGTTGTGGAGAGAAGAAGCAACAGTCCTGCTGGTAGGTTATCAGGCCTCCGGCACGCTCGGCCGCATATTGGAGGACGGAGCGTCTACCGTTCGTATCCAGGGCGATGAAATTGTCGTGCGGGCCAATATTCGCAAACTCGACGTCTACAGCGGCCATGCCGACGGGCCTGAACTTGCGGCGTGGGTTGCCGCCAGATTTCCCGTCAAACATGCCGTTTTTCTGGTGCACGGCGAACGTCCGGCAATCGCCGGTTTGAACGCCAGCCTCGCCGCAATGAACTCTGCATTTGCGATCATCGAACCGGCATTGGACTCAACTTATCGCCTCACGCGCGAGGGCGCCCTTGCTGTTTCAACGCAGCGGGAACTGCCGCGACTTGAACCGCTGCACGTCGGACACCGGGATTGGCATAATGATTTCCAATCACTGATCATCGACCTGCAGGAGAGGATGGAGAAAGCAGCCGATGAAAAACAACGCGCCGTGCTACTGCGAAAGATGAGACGGGCGCTTGACGACGCTGAAACCTGAAACAATCCGCTTCGACTGATTGTTTCTGCTGCATCGGGATTGGATGCAAATCGCCCGATACTTATCGACGCTTCACCGGAGATTTTTCTCGATCAGAACCAGAGTCGCATCGCCCTCAAACGATCTTGCGACAAATCCCTGTTCCTCTTCAAGCTTAACAGCGTCATGATGATCTCGACTTTCTATCGATTGTAACGTCCGAACGCCTTTTTCACGCGCCTTGTCCGACAAGAAGCCTAGCAATTCCCACGCAACGCCCCTGTTTTTGTAGTCGGCATGCACGGCGATGGCGATCTCGGCTTTCTCTCCGGAAACGTCGCAGGCCAACATGGCCGACGCAATGAGGATATCCGTGCCTGCCACGAAAGCTAGATAATTCTCGGTCAACCGATGATCGACTCTGGTCATTGCGACCAGACGTTCATGACTGACCTCTCCGATACCGCCAAGGAAGCGGAAGCGAAGATCCTGCGGTGTGACGTGTTTGAAAAGCTCCGCAAGGCGCGGCTCGTCGTCACTCCTTACGGCTCGCACATCAATTGACAAGCCGGATCGCGTCGCAAGGTGAGCGTCGTGGTGTCCCGCAATGCCACCGGGGGCGGACTGGCTGTCTTCCGTTTGCAAACCGGATTGCTGTTTCGCTGGCATCTCGATAATGACCTTGAGCGCATGTGTGCTGGCCGCCCGGCTGAAGGTGTCATAGGCTTCGAGAATATCGTCCAGTTTGAAGCGGTGAGTGATCAACTTCCCGGCGTCGATGAGGCCGGATTTCACCGTGCGCAGCAACATGGGCGTGCTTATTGTATCGACCAGCCGTGTCGTGATGGCGATATTCCGCGACCACAGCTTTTCAAGGTGCAGGTCTGCCTTGAGGCCGTGAACTCCGATATTGGCGATCACGCCGCCAGCAGCGATAATCTCCTCGCAGAATTCGAACGTGGATGGCACACCGACCGCCTCGATCGCCGTGTCGACGCCCTTGCCATCTGTGAGCTCGAAAATACGCGTCGCCAAATCAGGTTCATCGGCGCGAATAGTGTGCGTCGCGCCGAATTGACGGGCTATCGCCAGACGATGATCGTCAAGGTCAACCATGATTATCTCAGCGGGCGAGTAGAATTGCGCTGTCAAAAGCGCCGCCAGTCCAACGGGACCAGCACCGACGATCGCGATTGTATTGCCGGGCTGGACCTTGCCATTGAGGACGCCGCACTCAAAGCCCGTTGGGAGGATGTCACTCAGCATGACCAGAGCTTCTTCATCGACATCCGCCGGAATGGGATAAAGGCTGGTATCGGCGTGCGGGATGCGCACAAATTCCGCTTGCGTACCGTCGATGGTGGTGCCCAGAATCCAGCCCCCGGTTTCGCAGTGCGAATACATTCCACGGCGACAATAATCACACCTACCACATGAGGAAATGCAGGAAACAAGAACGCGATCCCCCCTCCTGAAGCGGGACACCGCAGCGCCCACCTCCTCAATGACGCCAACGCCCTCATGCCCGAGAATGCGTCCACGCGCGCAAGAGGCAACATCGCCTTTGAGTATGTGAAGGTCCGTCCCGCAAATGGTTGTCCTGGTAATCCTCACCACTGCGTCCGTCACTCCCTGGATGACGGGTTTGGATCGTTCCAGAAGCGCTTTTTGGCCCGGTCCTTGAAAAACGAGAGCTTTCATCTTTTTCACCTTTCGACGTGAAGCCATGTGGCTTGCGCCCTCTGCACCTGCCGGGCTGTCGGGTTCATCCAAGTGTTTATCGTGCCAGAAAGAGCGGCCGCCTGATCTGTTCAATCAGGCTACGCGTGACGCCACCGAAAATCCGTTCGCGTAGCCGAGAATGACCATAGGCCCCCATGACGATCAGCCCTGACTGGATGCGTTCAGCGTAGACTTCGACGGTCTCGGCGACGGTCCGGCCCTGGCTCATCAGACTGTCTATCGACGGCGTGATGTGATGATGAGCCAGATAGGAGCGCAGTTCGGCCGCGAGTTCCCGTTCGCCATCCGGATCGACAACGAGGATCTGTACAGACCTCGCGCGTTTCAGAACCGGAATGCTTGCCCTGACCGCAGCGGCTGTTTCAGGTGTGTCAGACCACGCGATGAGAACCGAGTTTTGGTCCCAGGAGAAGTTTCTGAGGGGGTCTATCAGCACGGGAACACGCGCGTGAAAAAGGCTTCCGTCAAGGACTGCATCGCGTAACGACGGATCACCCAGAATATCCGGCCCCAGGGCCACAGCATCCGCAAATCTTGCGCGATAACCGACGACGTTGTCCATATTGAATATCTCGGTATAGGCTTCCTCTATATCGTATGAAGAAATCCTGTCCTTGAAGTAGGTGTTCAGAGCAAGAGAGCGTCTGGCCAAACTGTCCTGATCGGCCTGTCGCTCGCCAAGCCACGCGGTGGAGACACTTTCCATATGTGCACCAACCGGCGGAGGCGACGCGACACTCGTCAACAAAACGGAAAGATGACTGCCCACCTCATCTGCCAGTCTGAGAGCCGTATCGCCCTCCAGCTCAGTCGATTTACCTTTGGTGATATACAGTAGCGTAGAGAACATCATACACTCCTCCCCGACTATGCTCGAAACGAGCAGTCCGTGTGCTGCGTGCTTGGCCGCGCTGCGGCTCTCCAGGAGCCGCGGCGCGCAAGGATCAGTAAATTCGCAAGTGATCCGCATCGACGGCAACGCCGATGTTCGCCGCATCAATACTGGGTTCGAAGTGGAGCGCATCGATAATGTTCTGCCACAGAGTATTGTCGTTCATGACCATTCTCCCTTTGCTCGTTATAAGCGCGGTCATGATCGAAGAACTTGCGAGAACTGCCATTGACCACGGTCAACCGGGCCACAGATTCTGGCCATCCACGGGCTCCGGTTCGGCGAGTTTTCTCCTTTGCCAAAGCGGGCGCGAAACGACGAGCCGGGCAGCATATATCAGGCAAGGCGTGTGGAGACGGCGCAACGATTGGGATAAAGCACAGGGCCCGTCAGCAGCGTAAAACGAACGCGACAGTCAACAGTTTTAGGCCTGCTGCGTCCGCGTGGTGCAACATGCGAGTGCTGGCGGATCCGGCGAGTCCATGTGTCGTCGTCACGGCCACCGGCACCTGTGCTATTGCCCGATCGACCCTTCGACCTCGCGCACGGCATCGGCGAGATATTTATGCATTTTTTCCCGTATCAGATCATGCGCGTCCGACAGTCCCAGAACGCCGATATCGTGCTCCAGTTTTTTTAGGATACCTTCCTCACCCCGTGAAAAATCAGCTTCAACTATCTCTTCAAGGCAACGCTCAACATCCCGGCCAAGCAGCGTTGCCATCCAGTTCGCCAGCAATCTGTCGCGCCGGGCACGAACCCTGAACGGCTTTTCTATTTGCATGACATATTGTTGTTCTGCCATTTTTTCGCGTTCGTCGTAGATCGTCACAATGCAGTCCTCCCGAGGTAATCTTTCGACATTCTCCCGTCAGTCTCGCCTTGGACTGAGTTGGCATTCACAGCATCCATATCATTGCGGCGAAACCCGCTCAGGCTCACCCAGCCTCGCCTCTCTTCCACTTACGGCGTTGATATCCAGGGCGAAGAATATATGCCGGGAAGCAGTGCGAAGAGGTTGCGGTTGCGGTTTCAACCCACCCGGTTCCCACCAGTCAAAGTGGTGCGAGAGAAGCGACCAGGCATGGAGCCGCTCCTCACCGGGCGGATCTTCCTGGGGCAGTTCGCGGAACGCCGCATCAACTATAACGCTCACCCACTGATGATCTCCGCGGCTTTTGTCGACCTGTAAACAGGCACGCGGGTTCGACCGAAGGAAATCCAGTTTTTTTCCTGGCATTGAAAAGGCGTAGAGACTATTTCCGGAGTAAGCGTAGTATAGCGGGACGACATAAGGGGTGCTGTCCTTCGCACATGCCATCCGCGCCAGTCTCCCATCCGTGAGTACCGCCAGGCATTCATTGTGTGTCATTTCTCGCACAAGCATTTTTCCACCTCCCTGATTAAGAAATTAAACCCTTCCTTCTTGCGAAACAAAAAAGCGGAAACCACGGTACCATGATTCAACTTCGGCGGCCCGTCCCAAGCCGATCCTGACAGAGATGTGTCAGAGTATGGTCTTGCCGTTCAGACTTTTATAACTCGTGCAAAGAGAAAATTTCCTCGCCTCACGCAGAAATTTGTTCGCTTCCTGCAAGGTGAGCAACGTCTCACCACTGCTCCATTCGTTAAAATTCGCTGCGATCCAATGGATACCCCGGTCGGAAACAGCAAAAATCTTCCAGCCTTCGTCTCCGTGTTTATGGAGTTCGAAATCGGGCACCTGAAACGACAGCTTTTGCTCAAGATGCCTATCGCTCTTTTGCTGGTGGGTTGGCCTGCCCTGTTCCTCACTTTGACGTTCTCGCATTCGGCTTCCTCGCTGTTTAACTGATCGAAAACGATGCCATCTGGACGAATGCCCGCGTTGACGCGCGTCAATGGCCAACCGTATTTTTCCGAAAATCTGCCTTAGGTTATGAACCAAGGGAAGGCATCCGCCTTGTTTTGCCAGTACACTTTGAATAGCCCCTAGATTTGTAGACGCCTTCTTCCCTAAATTTGAGGCAGGAGGCCTACATGGGCAAAGGCAATTTCACGGAAGATTTCAAGCGCGACGCGGTGCGTCAGATCACTGAGCGGGGCTACCCGGTAGCGGAGGTTTCGCAGCGGCTCGGTGTCAGCCAGCATTCACTCTACGAGTGGAAGAAGAAGTTCGGCACATTGAACGCCAAGGCTAGCGACGAGGCCGAGGAGATCAGACGGCTAAAGAGAGAACTGGCCCGCGTCACCGAGGAGCGCGACATCCTAAAAAAAGCGGCCGCGTACTTCGCCAGGGATGCAAAGTGAAGTACGCGTTCATAGCCCTGCATCGCCTGAGCTTCTCTGTGCGGACGATGTGTCGGCTTCTCCATGTTCACCCGAGCGGGTTCTACGCTTGGCTGAAGAACCCGTTGAGCAAGCGGGCCAGCGAAGACAAACGACAGACCGATCTCCTTTTTCAGGCTTGGCGGGAGAGCGGCAAGGTCTATGGCTATCGCAAGCTTCATGACGATCTGCTCGACCAGGGAGAGATGTGTTGCCGGAACCGCGTCGCGCGTCTGACAAGGCTTGCCGGTATCAAGGCTGAGATCGGTTACAAACGCCGTCCCGGCAAATATGGCGGTCGCCCCTCCGTCGTGGTCGACAATACGCTCGATCGGCAATTCGACGTCGAGGCTGCGGACAAAGCCTGGGTCACTGATATCACCTATATCCGGACCTGCGAAGGCTTCGCCTATCTCGCGGTCGTCATCGATCTCTATTCCCGCCGGGTGATTGGCTGGGCAATGCAGAGCCGGCAAACCACCGACGTCGTGCTGCAGGCCTTGCTCATGGCGGTCTGGCGACGCAAGCCCAAGGATCAGGTTCTGATCCATTCGGATCAGGGCTCGCAGTTCACCAGCATGGACTGGGCTTCGTTCCTGAAGCACCACAATCTGGTCCACTCAATGAGCCGGCGTGGCAACTGCCACGACAACGCGGTCGTCGAAAGCTTCTTCAACCTTCTGAAGCGCGAACGCATACGCCGCAGGGTCTATCGATCACGCGACGAAGCCCGCCAGGACGTGTTCGATTACATCGAAATGTTCTACAACCCGAAACGCAAGCATGTCAGAAACGGAATGCTGTCCCCCGTCGAGTTCGAGAAACAGCAGAAAATCTAACCCGAGGGCGTCTACGAAACTCGGGGCTATTCAAAGCTTATGTGAAACTTCCCGTCGGAATGTCATCATCGCGATTATCCTCGTGATCGAAAGTCAAAAACAAGGATGTCTCGAAGGTCCCTACTTTTCTACACGCCAGAACTACGACTATAATAGTCGTTCTTGGCTTATTTTGCGAGCCAAAAGGTGCTGCTGGTTCCGTCGCTAGGGAGCGATCCAGTGAAACTGATTCGGTCGTTCTGAATGAAGGCCCCGACCTTTGGGTCGGGGCCTTGCGGGGGAGCCTCAGTCGGCGCGCCTGCCGTTGGGGCGGGACCAGATTAGCGAGAAGGTATCTTCGCCCTCGTCGTCGAAGAGGTTGGCGTAGATCGGGGCGTTGAAGCTCGGATCGTCGAGCTTGAGGCCCAGATAGTCGCGACCCTCGTTGGAGCGCTTGGACCAGGCGGCGCCGATCTCGGCGCGGCCGACCAGGACCCGGTGGCTGGGGGCGTTCTCGCCGGCGGCGCGCTGGTCGGGGACGATGCGCACGTTCTTGGCCTGGACGCTGAGGGTGACGATGTCGCCGGTGAACTCGTTCGAGCCGGTCTTCTTAAAGGTGCCGATGGTCGCCATTGTAAATCTCCGTTTTCCGTTCCCGAGCCCGCACCATGCGGTCTCGATGGCGATCGGCAGGCCGGAGGCGATCGACGGCGCACCCCTTGCTCAGGGTCCCCGGCGCAGTTGCGCGCTGGGGGTGAGAATGGGGCTAGACAGCCAAGGAGGGCTTTCTTGTTGCGCGCGGAATGACGGCGCAGCCGGCAGGGGAAGAAAGTTTGACGCGGCTGTTGCGGCATAGGCGATCGAGGCGAAGCCGGTCTTCGGCCAGATCAGGCCATTGGAGAGACCGTTTGGAGCGATCGAGGCACGGTCAGACAACGGAGAAAATGGTGCCCTCCCGCACCGAAAAGCCGGCGCCACGGCAGGGTTCAGCGGCTTCGTCTCCTCCCGCCAAGCCAACGTTGCTGCCTCCTGACCTCCCGTCGCCCTGAAAGAGATCGCCGCGCCGAATGTCCGGTGCCCCGCCAAGACATGGCTCTGCCCATACGGCGCTTCAGGGAGGTAATCGAGAACTACATAGGACTCTATTTCGTGGTGTAGCCGCCATTGACGAGAATCGTCTGGCCCGTCATCCACCAGCCGTCAGAGACCATGAAGCGAATATACGGGACGATGTCCTCAATGTCGGTGAGGCCGGTCTTCGAGTATCCCGACAGAGCTGCGGCGGTCTTATGGTAGGCGACGGCATCGGCGCCTTCGGCCGGATAGAAGAACGGCGTATCCATCGGACCTGGACCAATTGCCGTCACTGAGATGCCACGCTCGCCGAACTCCTTGGAGGCTGCGCGGGTAAAGTGTTCGACGGGAGCCTTGGTGCCGGCATAGCTAGAATAGAAGGGCGTGAAGGCGCCGAGCAAAGAGGTGACGACCGTCACCAGCTTGCCGTTGTCGTTCAGGTGCTTGCCGGCTTCCTTGATGAAGAAGAAGGCCGTCTTGGAGTTGACGGCGCTCATCCCGTCATATTCGGCCTCGCTGATCTCGACGATGGGCTTCTTCAGTACCTTGCCGACGGTGTTGATGGCGATGTCCGGACGGCCGATGGCGGCGACAGCATCGGCGAACAGTTTCTCGACGGCCCCGGCGCTGGTCAGGTCGGCCTGGAAGGCCACCGCTTCCGCGCCCGCAGCCTTGACGGCGGCAACGGTCGCATCGGCATCCGCCTTGCTGGCGGCGCTGTTGTAGTGGATCGCAATGGCTTTCGCGCCATGGGCGGCGAGATCGCGGGCGATCAGTCCGCCGAGGTTCTTCGCCCCTCCGGCGATGATGACGGTTTTGCCTTTGATGCTGTGATCGGTCATGGACGGCCTCCTTTGCCGGGCTGCAATCGCACCGGCGACCGCTTTTGTTGAGCAACCATATCCGCTAGGATTGGCCAATAAAGCTGATCATTCTGACATCACTTGTCAGAAAATCAGCACAATTGGAGTTCTGACTGTTTGGACCGCGTCGATCTGTTCCGCATGTTTGTGCGTGTCGTTGAATGTGCGAGTTTCACCCGCGCGGCCGACACGCTGGGCGTTCCGCGGTCCTCCGTATCGGCCGGCATTCAGGAATTGGAGGGACGGGTTGGGGCGCGGCTGCTACACCGCACGACCCGCAAGGTCTCCCCGACACAGGACGGCATCGCCTTCTATGAGCGCTGCCAGCGGGTCATCGCCGACGTCGAGGATACGGAAAATCTTTTCCGGCAGACCGCCGCCAAACCGTCGGGCAAGCTGCGGGTCGATGTCCCGGGGCGGATCGGGCGTCTGATCATCGCGCCGGCTTTGCCCGGCTTCCTCGACAAATTTCCCGAGATCGACATCGACCTCGGCGTCACCGACCGCGCGGTGAACCTGGTCGAAGACAGCATCGACTGTGTGCTGCGTGTGGGGCCGCTCAACGACTCAGGCCTGATCGCGCGGCCTATTGGAAAGTTGCTACTGATCAACGTCGTCAGCCCAGCCTATGTGACGCGGCATGGCACGCCAGGCTCTCCTGAAGATCTGGGAGATCACTGGGCGGTCAATTATGCTTCTCTGACCAGCGGCCGTGTTGAGGATTGGGAGTGGCTGGAGCAAGGGAAGCTGCAACAGCATCTTGAGGCGGGAGAATTGGTCGAGGTGATGCCCGGCCATCGAGCCGAGCTGATGCCTATGACGTTACTCTATCCCCACCGCCAGCACCTTTCACACCGGCTGCAGGTATTTGCCGATTGGCTTGAGACGCTGCTGAAGGACAAGCTCTTATGAAGAGCAAAAGCCACCCGGGATCCGAAACGCCTGCGCTCAAGCGGTCCGGATGACCGAAGCGTCCTCGCCGATCATGCGTTAGAGGCAGTTTTTGCAGACGTCAGGATTACCGATCGGGCCAGACGCGACTGGCAAAGATCATGGTGAGGCCGAGCGCAGCGATCCTGATGAATTGCACGTTCATCTTCACAAAGGCCAACGACTGACCGGCGGGTTCCTAACCCCAGCTCCCGGCCGCCAGCCATTTGAGCGCGGACAGGCTTGGCATGAACAGATATTCGCCGCCCTTCATGACATTGAAAGTCTGCACACCGTCGATGCGCTTGCGCGCCGGCACCTGCGGGATCGTGAACCGGCCATCATCCTCATGCAGGCCAACGATCGGATCGCGCTCTTCGCCAAGGTCGACGAAATTGCCTCGGTTGATCCACTCCTGCTGCATGAACTCGATCGTGTCGTAGGCACGCGCGCTGATGAAGATGAAGAACAGGCCGCGATCGCCGTTGGCATCGTCCTCAGGCCCCACATCCTCGGAATAAACCGGCCCGAAGGTCGAGGAACGGCGAATGATGCGGTGGATGTTGACGTCGGTGAGCAGCGTCAACTCGGAATCGCGGGGATTGAGCCGTCGCATATGGCAGCCGAGCGGCACGACGCGGCCTTTGGGATCGTCCTTGAAGGTGAAGTCGTTGTTGCGCTGCGGATCGGCGCCGAGGTCGGGATCGTCGTGATCGTGCGCCAGCGTCAAGGGTGCGCCGGAGCGCCAGCGCCCAAACATCTTGGCGGCAAGGCGCTCGCGTTCCTCCGGCGTGTCGCCATGTGCCTTGAGGAAGGCGTTGAAGCAACCGACCCGGCTGTTATACTTGCGCATTACGACGAAGGTGCCGTTCCTTCCGAGAACCGCAGGCTCGGGCATGCCGAGCGGCTGGCCGTTCTCGCTCTCATAGCCGAGGATGAATTCGCCGGCCTTAATTGGCCGCTCCTCGCCTGGCAGCGGATCAACGCCGCTGCCCTCCACTGCGGGCTGGGAGATCGAATCCCGGAAACCGAACGGGTTTTTCGCGCCGTCCGGCGCGCCGAAGCGATGCTCGCCGAGCAAGGTGACGCCGCTGCTCCGGTCGAGTTCGGTGCGCGCCGTCGCCAGCGCCTTGTCGAGCGCATCATCGTCGACCGCGTAGATGGTCAGCGCGAGATGGCAGTTGCCCGGCTTGAACACGTCTTCCCAGTTTTCCGGCGCGTTGGGTCCGAAGTCGCGAAGCTGCTCCGCGCGTGCGGCCATGCCCTGCTGGAACGGGAGCGGAAAGGTCTTGAGCTGGGCGTCGGGAACGCCGAGCGCCTTCAGACCCTCGAAGCTGAGCGCAGCGCCGATCCAGAAATCGAGATCCTCGCTCCAATTGTCGGCCGAAGCGATATGCGGTGCCAGCCGGCCGAGAAGATTGCGGGCTCCCGCTGCCTCGTCGAAATGGAGCATGGCGTGAACGCCGACATAGGGTTCCGGCCGGCTTCTGAGGATCAGCGCCTGGATGTCCTGCAGGTCGAGCGTGACGCTATCCCGCGAGAAGTGCTCTTTTAGTTTCTGAAGGATCGCCATGGCTCAGCCCACCTTGTCCAGGAATTCGTTGACGGCATGTTCGAGCCGTTGGAGCCGGCGCACATCGACGACGGTGACCTGCGGATTGGCGACGAACCAGCCGGCGGCGGTGATCTGATGCTCGGCGATGAAGTCCTTGACCTCGGGGCTGGCGATGCCCGGCCAGCCCTCGACCGAGGCGAAGATCAGGTCCATCAGATCGGGGATCTTGGTGGCGAAGTCGTTGATATAGGTGTCCCAGTCGCCGTCATAGGCGGTGGCGAACAGGATGCGGGTGTCGTTGTCGAAGAACACGAACCGCATGTTGTGCAGCGTGCCGACCTTCTGCGCCCCGTCGAAATTGCCGTTCACCAGCCCGAATATGCGTTTCAGCCGATCCGCGCCGCCGGGCTTGAGGTTGGCGATGGCGGTGAGCTCGGAGACATTGCCGGACTGCGCGCCGACGCGACCGGCCGAGCCGGCTGTGCCCTTGAGGTCGGGATTATGCTTCGTCACCATCTGCTCGAGGGCGAGCTTGGCGAGCTGTGGCGCATCGCCAACCACTTCCTCGATGCGGCGGCGGATGGCCTGCAAGCGGGTTTCATCGATCTGCGGGGTTTCTTCGGTCTCGGCCATGGCTGGCCTCCTTTCGTGATTGCGTGTGACGATCGGATCGTCAGTCCGGAATGACGTCGATGCTCGCCGGCTCGACGCGCGGTTGCGCGTTCATTTCGTGGCGGTAGCGGGTGGATCGTTCATAGGCGGCGATGCGCACGCGCATGATCGAGCCGAGTGGCTGATGATCGCGGATACCGTGCCAGGGATTGAACGACAGCACATCATCGCCGTAGACGCGCCGCGCCGGCGAATAGGCCTCCTGTGGCGGGATGCGCAGGGTCGCGATCGGCTGGTGCGGCGAAAGGTCTTCCGGCCAGAGCACGGCGGCGTCCTCGACCGGCATCCTGTCGAGATCGGCACAGAGCTGAGCACGGAGCTGATACTCTGCGCCTTGCTCGCGGAAATGTTCAACCACCAGATCGCGCATGGTGGAATCCTCAACCGCGCCGACATCCTTGCCGGTCAGTGCACGGACGTTGTCGGAGAACGGCGCGGCACTGATCTTGGCGATATGGTCGCCGAAGCGGATCGCCGCCATCGAATGATAGGTTTCGCCCAGCAGATGGTTATTGTCGCGAGCGAGCCCGCGCAGCGTGGCGCCGGGCTCGACGCCGACCGCTTCGACTGCCGCCTCCACGCCGCGCGCGACCCCAGCCATCGCTCGCTGGAGAAAGGCCGGGTTATGGGCATTCTTCTCCAGAAGGCTGATGAGCTGGCGATATTTACCGATCGTGCCGAAGCTCAAGGTCGGGATGTTGACGAGCAGGAAATCCTGGTTGTGGCCCTGGTCTTCGGGGAGAAGCCGCTCGCCATCGACACCGATCACCTTGATCGCCATGCCACGCGGCGCGGGAATGGTATCGGAGTGGATGTCGCCCGGCGCCGAAGAGAGGCGGATCACCACCGGATAGTTGGCGGGTCGGGCGAACAAGCCCTGGCGCAGATGCGAGGGCAGTTCGTGAACGATCAGTTCGCCCTTCAGGAACCCATGGCTTTTGGCATGGGCGTCGCGCACGGCGTGGCGATGACGCTCGAAGGCCCGCCGGTTGGTGGTGGCCATGATCTCGAGGATCTCGGCGGTCAGCCGCTCCTCGTCCTCGCCGAGAACCTCCACGTCCGGGGAATAGCCAATGTAGGTTTGAGCCAAGAGCGCTCCTTCACACTGAGATTTCGTTGCCCAGGAACGATTTCGGGTCGAAATCGCCGTTGATTTCGGATATCAGTTGATATCGGTTTCACTGAGAACGCGGAACCTCCGAAAAGGTTTCGCACGTCTCGCCCGTTGGTTGGAGAATGAACCCATGCCGCTTACGCGCAAGGACACGCAGCGCCAGACGCGGGACCGGCTGATCGCGGCCGCGCATTCCTCGATTATCGAGGAGGGGGTCGCTGCCATGTCGATTCGCAACATCTGCAGCGCCGCAGGGCATTCGCAGGGCGCCTTCTACTCGAACTTCGCCAGCAAGGATGATCTGCTGGTCGAGATCCTGCAAAGCCATATCCAGGACGAGGTCACACTGCTTCGCGACCTGGTCGCGCACTGCTCCGGCGACGATATCGAGGCGACGCTGCAGGTGCTGGCCGCGCGGCTCGCGAAGTTGGCCGACGAGGCACAATGGTCACTGCTCTCGATCGAATTGCAGCTCCATGCCCGGCGCGATCCGGCTTTCGCCGAGCGGCACCGGGAGGGCAAGGCGGCCTGCTATCGGATGTTCGGTGAGCTCGTCGCCGATCTGACGCAACGCTTCGCACTTCGTCCGGCCTTGCCGCCGATGCAGACCGGTATCGGTCTTTACGCGCTCTGGATGGGACTGGCGGTGCAGGGCGATGTCGAAGGCGCCATGCCGCGCGACGAGATGCTCGTCGGCTTCTTCCGCGCCATGGCAGGACTGGGTTCGTCGCATGAGGAGCAGGCGTATTCGTGAGCGGGATCGTGTCAGATCGTCGACGCATCGGCTGCGATGAGCACGGACACCCACTCGTCGGCGAGGTGGATGAGCATCGGCGCTTCCATATCCGCTTCCCGCGCCCGGGACGCCGACATCGACGAACTCGGCCATGTCAACAATGCGGTCTGGGTGACCTGGATTCAGGATGCGTCGGTGGCGCATTGGCTGACGGCCGCGCGGCCGCAGGATCGCGACCGGTTCGTCGCGGTCGTGCTGCGCCATGAGGTCGACTATCGCGGCAATGTCCGGGCGGGAGACGAGGTCAGTGCGATCACCTGGGTCGTCCGAGCGCCGCGGGGTGCCCGCTATGCACGATGTGTCGAATTCCATGCCGAAGACGGCCGGACGATCGTCGCCTCGCTGACCCAATGGGCCCTGGTCGATCGGGAAACCGGCAAGCTGGCCCGCGTCCCGGTGGAGGTGGCGGCTCCGTTTCTAAGTGACGATACCGCGCAGAAGGAAATTGGATGAGCGATATCAGGAAAGTGGCGGTTCTCGGCACGGGAGTCCTCGGGAGCCAGATCGCCTTCCAGACGGCCTATAGCGGCTTCGATGTTGTCGCCTACGACATCAGCGAGGAAGCGCTCGAACAGGCGCGCGCACGGCTGGCGGCGCTCGTCGAAACCTACACGAACGAGGTGTCGGGCGCGGCTGGCGGCAAGGCGGCCGGGGCGCTCAAGCGGATCGCTCTGCTGAGCGATCTCGGTGCGGCCGTCGCGGACGCGGACCTCGTGATCGAGGCGGTTCCGGAGGTTCTTTCGATCAAGCAGGCGCTCTACGAGAAACTGGCGGGGCTCGCGCCGGACAGGACGATCTTCGCCACCAATAGCTCGACCCTGCTGCCGAGCGACCTGAAGGCTTACACCGGCCGACCGGACCGGTTTCTGGCGCTGCACTTCGCCAACAGCATCTGGAAGTTCAACACCGCCGAGGTGATGGGCACGGACGACACAGATCCGGCCGTGTTCGATGCCCTGATCGCCTTCGCCTCCGCCATCGGCATGGTGCCGATCCCGGTGCGCAAGGAGAAAGCGGGTTACGTCCTCAATTCGCTTTTGGTGCCGCTCCTGAACGCGGCCGCCGATCTGGCGGCCGGCGGCTATGCCGAGCCGGAAGATGTCGACAAGGTCTGGCGGATCGCCACCGGCGCGCCGATGGGGCCGTTCCAGATCTACGACATCATCGGATTGAACACCCCCTACAACATCCTCTCGCATGGCGACGAGCATGCTCAGTCGCTCGCCGCCTGGCTGAAGGAAAACTACATCGACAAGGGCAGGCTCGGCATCGCCTCGGGCGAAGGCTTCTACAGCTACAAGCCCTCCGCAGACTGATCCCAACAAGAAGAACAGGAGTTCGCCATGCACTATAGCAGCGGAAACTATGAAGCCTTCGTGCGTCCCCGCAAGCCCGAGGGCGCCGACAAGAAGACGGCCTGGTTTGTCGGTTCGGGGCTGGCGGGGCTTGCCGGCGCGGCCTTCCTGATCCGCGACGGCGGCGTTTCCGGCGACCGCATCACCATCCTTGAAGAGCTGGAAATCCCTGGTGGCGCGCTCGATGGTCTGGACGTGCCCGAAAAGGGCTTCGTCATTCGCGGCGGCCGCGAAATGGAAGAACATTTCGAGTGCCTGTGGGACCTTTATCGCTCGATCCCCTCGCTGGAGATCGAGGACGCCAGCGTGCTCGACGAGTTCTACCGGCTCAACAAGGACGATCCCAACTTTTCGCTCCAGCGCACGACGCAGAACCAGGGCCAGGACGTGCCCGACAAAGCGCTGTTGACGCTAAACGACAAGGCCCAGAAGGACCTGCTCTCGGTCTTCCTCGCGACGCGCGAGGAGATGGAGAACAAGCGTATCAACGAGGTCTTCGGCGAAGACTTCCTCAAAAGCAATTTCTGGCTCTACTGGCGCACCATGTTCGCCTTCGAGGAATGGCATTCCGCGCTGGAGATGAAGCTCTACCTGCACCGCTTCATCCATCATATCGGCAGTCTCGCCGACTTCTCCTCGCTCAAGTTCAACCGCTATAACCAGTATGAATCGATGGTCCTGCCGCTGGTGAAGTGGCTGACCGATCACGGCGTCACGTTCCGCTACGGCGTCGAGGTCACCGATGTCGATTTCGACATCCAGCCCGGCCGCAAGCAAGCGACCCGCATTCACTGGAAAGAGCGCGGCGTCGAAGGCGGCGTCGATCTCGGGCCAGACGATCTCGTCTTCATCACGATCGGCTCGCTGACCGAGAATTCCGACAATGGCGACCACAGGACGCCGGCGAAGCTCAATGAAGGACCGGCGCCGGCCTGGGACCTGTGGCGCCGCATCGCCGCGAAGGATCCGGCCTTCGGCCGCCCCGACGTGTTCGGCGCCCATATCCCGGAGACGAAATGGGCCTCCGCCTCCATCACTGCCCTCGACGCCCGCATTCCGGCCTATGTCGAGAAGATCACCAAGCGGAACCCCTTTACCGGCAAGATCGTCTCCGCCGGTATCGTCACGGTGAAGGACTCGGCGTGGCTGCTGAGCTGGACGGTTCATCGCCAGCCGCATTTCAAGAAGCAGCCCAAAGATCAGATGATCGCCTGGTTCTACGCGCTCTTTGTCGATTGCCCCGGCGACTTCGTGAAGAAGCCGATGCAGGAATGCACCGGTGAGGAGATAACCCAGGAATGGCTCTATCACCTCGGCGTGCCGGTCGAGGACATTCCCGAACTCGCGGCATCCGGCGCCAGCACCGTTCCCACGATGATGCCCTATATTACCGCCTTCTTCATGCCGCGCCAGGCGGGTGACCGGCCGGACGTGGTGCCGGAGGGCGCGGTCAACTTCGCCTTCATCGGCCAGTTCGCGGAATCGAAGCAGCGGGACTGCATCTTCACCACGGAATATTCGGTGAGAACCCCGATGGAGGCCGTCTACACGCTGATGAATGTCGAGCGCGGCGTGCCGGAGGTCTTCAACTCGACCTATGATATTCGTACACTTCTTGCTGCGATCGGTCCGCTGCGGGACGGCAAGGGCATCGATCTTCCCGGACCGGCCTTCCTGCGCAAGCTGCTGATGAAGAAGCTCGAAGGCACCGAGATCGCCAAGCTGCTCGAAGAGTTCCATCTGATCGAGGAGTGAACAAAGACCGGAAGGCACGCGCGGCGTGTGAAAGGTGATGAATGGCCGACGACGATCAGAAGAGCGAACGCGCCGCCGAGGTGACTGGGGCGCACGGCCATCATCACCATCATGAGCCGGACGGCGAAACGCCGTCCGGTCACGTCGACCATGATCCGGTCTGTGGCATGGTGGTCGATCCCGCCAGGACCGCTCACAAGGCTGAGTATGAAGGCGAGCGTTACGCCTTCTGCTCGGCCGGCTGTAAGGCGAAGTTCGACGCCGACCCCGTGCATTATGCAGCACGGGTAGCGCATGCCGAGCCGCACCATGAGGGTGCTGCTACCCATGGCGATCATTCCCACCCTAGCCACACCCATAGACTTGATCGCCATGAGCATCACCCCGTTGCGGCGTTAACGGCAGCCGTAACGGAGGGCACGATCTGGACCTGCCCGATGCATCCGGAAATCCGCCGGGACGCGCCGGGCAGTTGTCCGATCTGCGGCATGGCGCTGGAGCCGCTGATCGCGGCGGCGGATGCCGGACCCAGTCCCGAACTTGCCGATATGACCCGGCGCTTCTGGATCGGCCTCGCGCTCGCCTTGCCCGTGTTCCTGCTGGAGATGGGCGGCCACCTGATCCCGGCGCTGCACCATCTGGTGCCGATGCACATCTCGATCTGGATCCAGTTCGCCCTGGCGACGCCGGTGGTGCTGTGGGCCGGATGGCCGTTCTTCGCGCGTGGCTGGGCGTCGATCGTCAACCGCAGCCTCAACATGTTCACGCTGATCGCGATGGGGACCGGCGTCGCCTGGGGATACAGCATCGTCGCGACATTCGCGCCGCAGCTCTTCCCGCAGGCTTTCCGTGACGCTGATGGCGCGGTCGCGGTCTATTATGAGGCGGCCGCCGTCATCACCGTGCTGGTGCTGCTTGGTCAGGTTATGGAGTTGCGCGCCCGGGAACAGACGTCCGGCGCGATCCGCGCGCTTCTCAATCTCGCGCCGAAGACCGCACGACGCATCGGGGCAGACGGTGTGGAAGAAGATGTGCCGGTCGAGGCGATTGCGATCGGCGAGCGGCTCAGGGTCCGGCCCGGGGAAACCGTGCCGGTGGATGGCGTGGTCGAGCAGGGGCGCTCATCGATCGATGAATCGATGGTGACCGGCGAATCCATGCCGGTGACGCGCGTAGTCGGCGAAGCGGTCGTAGGAGGGACGCTGAATCAGACCGGCGCGCTCGTCATCCGGGCGGAAAAAGTCGGGCGCGACACGATGCTGGCTCGCATCGTCCAGATGGTCGCGGATGCCCAGCGCTCGCGTGCGCCGATCCAGCGCATGGCTGATCAGGTGTCGGGCTGGTTCGTGCCGGTCGTCATCGCCGTAGCGCTGCTCGCCTTCGCGGCCTGGGGTGTATGGGGGCTAGAGCCGCGTCTGGCGCATGGCCTGATCGCGGCCGTTTCCGTGCTGATCATTGCCTGCCCCTGCGCGCTCGGGCTTGCGACGCCGATGTCGATCATGGTCGGTATCGGCAAGGGGGCGGCCGCCGGCGTTCTGATCAAGAACGCGGAGGCGCTCGAGCGGATAGAGAAGATCGATACTCTGGTGATCGACAAGACCGGGACGCTTACCGAAGGCAAACCGGCGGTGACCCGGATCGTCGCGGCGCCGGGATTTGTCGAGGAGATCATCCTGCGGCTGGCGGCAGGTGTTGAAAAAGCCTCGGAGCATCCGCTTGCGCGCGCGATCGTGGCGGCTGCCGAGGAACGAAAGATCGCCATCCCCGATGTCGCCGATTTCGACTCGCCGACCGGTAAGGGCGCGGTCGGCGTGATCGAGGGACGGCAAGTGGTGCTCGGCAGCACCGCCTTTCTCGCCGAGCATGGGATCGATACGGCGTCGCTCGCCGGGCAGGCGGATGAGTTGCGCCGCGACGGTGCGACGGCGATCTATATCGGGATAGGCAATGCCATCGGCGGCATCTTCGCCATCGCCGACCCGATCAAGGCGACCACGCCTGAGGCACTGAAGGCCCTGCATGCCGAAGGCATCCGCATCGTCATGCTGACCGGCGACAATCGCACCACGGCCGAAGCCGTCGCCAGAAAGCTCGGCATTGATGAGGTCGAGGCCGATGTGCTGCCGGACCAGAAGGCGGCGGTGGTAGAGCGCCTGAAGGCGCAGGGCAAGGTGGTGGCCATGGCGGGTGACGGCGTAAATGACGCTCCGGCGCTCGCCGCCGCTGATGTCGGCATAGCCATGGGATCAGGGACCGACGTTGCCATCGAGAGCGCGGGGGTAACGCTGCTCAAGGGCGATCTCACCGGCATTGTCCGCGCGCGACGCCTGTCGCAGGCGACGATGGCCAACATCCGCCAGAACCTCGCCCTCGCTTTCATCTACAATGCGGCAGGCGTGCCGATCGCGGCGGGGGCGCTCTATCCCACGTTTGGACTGCTGCTGTCGCCGATCATCGCTGCGGCGGCGATGGCGCTGTCGTCCGTCAGCGTCATTGGCAATTCGCTGCGATTGCGCGCCTTGAAGATCTGACGATCGGGCGATCCTCACCTAACGGCCACTGCCACCCGCAAATTGTGCTGAAAGCAAAACCGAGCCGCCAAACTTGAATGATCGTTCCAGAATCGCTATACATGGCTTATGGCAAGACCTCGAGAATTCGATACGGATGCTGCCCTGGACGGTGCGATCGCCGTGTTCAGCGAGCATGGGTATGAGGGCAGTTCGGCGCAGATGCTCGTGGACGCCATCGGCATCGGGCGGCAGAGCCTCTACGCGGCCTTCGGCGACAAGTGGCAGCTCTATTGCGCGGCGGTGCGGCGCTACGGCATGGGCGAATGCGCGGCGCATTTCGAGGCGCTTCGCAGCGGCGCGCGCGCCATCGACGGGATTGCCGCCATGCTGCGCCATGTCGTGGAGACAGCGTACACGCCCTGTCTCGGCGTCGGCTCGACCTGCGAGTTCGGTGCCTCGCGGCCGGACCTGGTCGATATCCATGCGGCACTGGGCAGGACATTGCACATGGCCATCGTCGCCCGCATGCGCGACGCGCAGCGTGAGGGCGATGTTGCAGCCAGCCTCGATCCCGAGGCTCTCGCGCAATTCCTGATCGCCAATATCGCCGGGATCCGCGTCGCCGGGCGTGGCGGCGCCGACCGATCAACCCTGGCTGCCCTGCAGGAGATGGTCATGCGCGCGCTGCGCTGACCCCTTTTTTGACCGATTGCGGAACGATCATTCAAGATAGGAGAAAGACATGCGAGCAGTAGTGATGACCGCGACCGGTGGCCGCGAGGTGCTGGAGCAGATCGAGCGACCGGAGCCTGTCGCCGGGCCGGGCGAGGCGCTGGTCGAGATCGCGGTTGCCGGGGTCAACTTCATGGATATCGGCGTGCGTCAGGGGATTGCCTGGACTGACATGCCCAATCCCAAGATCCTGGGCGTCGAAGGCGTCGGTCGAGTTCTGGCAGTCGGCGAAGGCGTCGAGGCTGTTCAGCCCGGCCAGCGTGTCGCCTGGGTCTATGCGCCCGGCAGTTATGCTGAGCGGATCGCGATCCCGGCAACGTCGCTGGTGCCGGTTCCCGATGCGGTCGACGATCGAACGGCGGCCTCGATCATGATGCAGGGGCTGACCGCCAGCCATTTCGCGACCGACTTCTATCCGGTGCAGCCCGGTGATGTTGCCTTCGTTCACGCTGCGGCAGGAGGTGTCGGCCTGCTCCTGACCCAGATCATCAAGTTGCGCGGTGGCCGGGTGATCGGTCGGGTTTCATCTGAGGACAAGGTCGCCGTCGCCCGGGAAGTGGGCGCAGACCATGTCATTGTCGACACGGAAGGGCGATTTGCCGAAGAGGCCCGGAACCTGATCGAAAACGCCCTCAAGCATGGCGTGCGGGACGAACCGGTCGCCGTCACCTTGTCGGCAGACGGCTGTCTGCGCGTCACGAACGCCGGCCCGGTCGTGCCTTCCGCAGTGCTTGCGCGGCTGAGCGAGCCCTTCGAGCGCGGTCAGGCTCTGGTGCAGGGGGCCGGCCTGGGGCTCGCCATCGCCCGGACCATTGCTGCCGGAACAAATGGACGGATAGAACTCCAATCTCCCGCAAGCGGCAGGATTGACGGGTTTGAGGCAAGGTTCTTCATAGACAAATGATCATCGACATCGACGCCAGATGCTGAAAGGCAACTCGGGAGACCATGGACACTGACGCCCTGCTCAGCCGCCTTGCGGTATCGCTTTCGATCGGTCTGCTGATCGGCCTGGAGCGTGGATGGCGTACCCGCAACGAGGAAGACCATCTGCGCGCGGCAGGTCTACGAACGTTCGCGCTGACCGGTCTCACCGGCGGCATTACCGGCGCCCTGGCCCGGCAGTTCGACTCTGGCCTCGTGATCGGTCTTGTTTTCCTCGGGTTCACCGCGGCATTCGCCTCCTACCACTGGCTCGAAGCGCGGGCCGAGCGAAATTACAGCGCGACATCCGTCGTCGCCGGCATAGCCACGTTCCTGCTGGGAACGCTTGCCGTCGTCGGCGACCTTGCAGCCGCCATCGCCGGGGCTGTTGCCACGGCTGTGCTGCTTGCCCTGCGCGAGCCGTTGCATCGTTGGGTCGCGTCGCTGAGCTGGAATGAGATCCGGTCGGGCCTGACGCTTCTGGCAATGACCTTTCTCATGCTGCCGATCCTGCCGAACAGGCCGGTCGATCCCTGGGGCACCGTCAATCCATATGAGATCTGGTTGCTGACCATCCTGATCGCCGCGGTCTCCTTCGCCGGCTACGTCGCCGTCCGCGTGTTCGGGGACCGGCTTGGCGTCCTGATGACGGCGATCGCGGGCGGGCTCGCCTCTTCGACAGCGACGACCTTGACGCTGGCAAGGCTTGCCCGCCGGCACCCCGAGTCCAGCACGCTGCTTTCCTGTGGCGTGCTTCTTTCCGGCTTGACCATGATCATCCGCGTTGCAGTCGTGGCGACGGCCTTGAACCCAAGCTTGCTTCCGCATCTCAAATGGCCATTGCTCATCGGCGGTGGCGTGCTCGCCATCGGCGCCGGGCTCCTGCTGCTACAAAGTCGCGGCTCCTCCGAACAGCCGGAACTTACGATCACCAACCCGCTGGAATTGGCGCCTGCCCTGAAAATGGGGACACTCATCACCGTGGTCATGGTGGTGTCGCATCTGCTTCAGCAGTCGTTCGGGAATGCGGGCGTTCTGGTGACCGCCGCCGCTTCGGGCATCGCCGATGTGGATGCGATTTCGATCTCCATGGCCCGCCTGGCGTCGCATTCGATCGAGCCCGGTCTTGCGGCAGATGCGATCCTGATCGCCGTGGCCATGAATACACTTGTCAAAGCCGTGATGGCGGCATGGGTCGGAGGCTCAAGGATCGGCGGGCCCGTCAGCGCCCTTAGCGTGCTCGGCCTTGCGGCCGGCATGGCAGCGTCTCTGTATCTTGGCCGTTCGTGAATTGAGGGGGAGATTGCGGCCGGGCATGCGGCCACACTCGGGCCTTGATGGGTCGGTCTGGTCGGCTGTAAGCGATGGTTTCGGGGAGAGTGGTGTCGCTGATCTCCCCGAAATCGGGTAATGCAAGCGGGGCAGCAAAACGCGGCCTCGCAGTCCCCTCACGCGTTGCGGAGCGATGCCACGATCTTGTCTTTTAACATCAGCCGCTGGCGGCGCAGATCGGCCTCGGCTGCTTCGGAAATGGCGTCGAGACGTGTCTCGGACCGATGAATCTTGTCGTTCACCGCGTCATATTCCGTCAAAACATGCGCAAACTCCGGGCTTTTCGCCTTCAGGGCATGAATGGCGTCCATCTGGTCTGGGAATTCGTCGCCAAGAGTGTGAGGTGTATTCGACAAGGTTCTTTCTCCTTTTCTGCAATTTCGCCCGGCGTCAGGGCTTTTCGACGCGCGCGACCTGATAGGTGACAAACGCGCCTTCCCGCCCGACCGAGATGTATTCGCCAAGACGGAAGCACTCCTCGCCCAGGCGGAAACCGATCTCGTCGTCCCGATCACCCAGCTCGTAATCGAAATACCACTGCCCGCCGGGCTTGCGCCGCAACAGCCCGATGCGGGCCGTCTTACCGTCCCGAAAATATCGGACGCGACAGGCGTCGCGAGATTTCTTCCATTCCAGCGGACCAAGGAATCCTTCGTGGTTGAGCGGAACCAGAAGATCATAGCCTTCTTCCCGATCTCCCTCCGGATGGTCTTTGCCGCGAGCGAGAACCAACCGCACGTGGTGGAAACTTGAGGGTAGTTCTTGTGCCTTGACCACGATCCGATCCTTCATTTCCCCCCCTGATACACCATTGGCAAAGGAACGTTCTTGATCTGGCGCAAGTGAGACGAGGCATGTGTTATCCGATGCCGGCGACTATCCGGAACGGTCGAGATGGGCCTGCGTCAGGATGACCGCGCCGATCGCCGCAGGCTGAACCGGAAGCTTCTCCCAGTTAAGCTCGCGCAGGTTCTTGAGCCCCTGGAACAGCCCGCAGTCGATAAGGATGCGGTGGCGCGCCGAGCGATGTCAAAGTCAGCATCGGTGTCCCTTTGCGGTTTTTAGGACAGGGAAGGTCCGGCTGCCGCCCAATCAGCACTGGGTCCAATCATGGTGTGGTGGGCGAGGTCGCCCGCGATCCGGACGTGCTGCCCGTTTGATCCTGGAACTCATATTGACGAGAATGGTGGAGATAGCCGTCGGTGGCGCGGATTCGGTCCGACAGGAGGCGTAGGCCATTCAGCACGACCAGAACGGTGCCGCCTTCGTGTCCGATCACCGCGAGCGGAAGCGGCAGGTCGAAGAACAGGCCGCCGGTCACAAGTACCAGCATGGCGCCGATCGCGAGGACGAGATTCTGTCGGATGATGACGGCCGTCCGCCGTGCAAGCCGGTGCGCATCGGCCAGCTTCTTCATGTCTTCCGACAGCAGGGCGACGTCGGCGGCCTGCAGTGCGACGTCCGACCCCGCCGCGCCCATGGCGATGCCGACGTCGGCGCGAGCCAATGCGGCGGCATCGTTGACGCCATCGCCGACGAAAGCGACCTTGCCATCACGCGCGAGGTCGCCGACCTGGAGCACCTTGTCCTGCGGCAGCATCTCGGCATGAACCTCGCCGGGCGCAAGGCCAAGTTCCGTACCGATGCGCAAGGCCACCGGCCTGCGGTCGCCGGTCATCATCACGATGCGGTTGACGCCACCGGCGCGAAGCGCGGCCAGCGCCGGGGCTGAGCTGGCTCTTGCTTCGTCCGCAACACTGACCGCCCCCAGAACGGTCGCACCGCGCCCAAGATAGACCACGGTCTGAGAACTGTCGGCGAGTTCACGGAACGCCGGATCATCGACGGAGGCGCCCATGTCCTCGACGAGGTGAGCGTTGCCGGCCCATATCGGGCCGAAGGAATCGTAGCCGACGATGCCGGCGCTCGGATGCGACGTAACGTCCACGACCGCCACCGGCTCAACGCCATGAAACAGGGCCTCACGACGGATGGCGGCAGCGATGTGATGCTCGGAATGCGCTTCCAGCCCGGCAAGGAGCGAAAGGAAACGGCGATCCTCACCATCCAGGGCGACAATGCGCGTAACCTCTGCACGTCCATTGGTCAGGGTCCCGGTCTTGTCGAACGCGAAGGTATCGACAGCGGCGAGCGTTTCGAGCGCACCGCCCCCCTTGAACAGCACGCCGCCTCGCGCCGCGGCGGAGAGCGCCGACAGGATCGCTGCCGGGACTGAGATGACGATCGCGCAGGGACTGGCGGCGACCAGGAGTGTCGCGGCCTTGTAGAGGGCCTGTTCCCAGTCGCGGCCAAGCCAATAGAAGACCGCAAGGGCCAGAGCGGAGCCCAGCAGGACACCGACCGTATAACGCTGGCCGAACCACGCGCTGAAGCGCTCGGACGGCGCCTTCGCTTCCTGCGCCTCGGTGACGAGCTGGATCATGCGCGCGATCGTGCTGTCGCCGACCGTCCTGGTGACGGTCACGTCAAGGACCCCGTCAAGATTGACGGTCGCCTCGAAAACCTGCTCGCCCGGTTCCTTGGAGACCGGCATCGACTCACCGGTGATATTGGCTTCGTCGATTCCGCCACGGCCATGCAGGATCACACCGTCGGTCGGCACGCGTGCGCCCGGACGCAGCACCACCACATCGCCGACGGCAAGCTCCGCAGCAGGAACCTCCACCGTGGTCCCGTCCTCTCCTTTGCGGAAAGCCGTCTCCGGCCGGAGCGCCATGAGCGCCTCAACAGCCCTGCGCGCGCGTCCCAATGCCTGGTGCTCAAGCGTGGTCGACACGCTGAACAACGTCAGCAACACCGCGCCTTCGAACGGCGCCCCGACGATCGCCGCCGCCACGGCCGCGACGACCATCAGAAGATCGATGTCGAGGATATGATCGCGCCACAACGCCGTCAGGGCGCTCCAGGTGGCGGGAAGTCCTCCGGCCAAATAGACCATCGCCAGACCGGGAGATCTTAGAATGGAAAGGCCTTCCGCCGGCGGCCAGGTCCCGGCGACGGCCAGCATCATCCCGAGGACCGCAATTGCCGACATGACGGTCTGGAAATCGAGCGACAGACGTTTCATCGTCACACCGCCCGGCCGATCACGGAGCCGATCAATGCGGTCGAGGCCATCGCGACAGCGCCCCAGAACACCACCCGGATAGTCGGTTTCCAGATGCTGGCGCCGCCCGCCCGTGCCCCGATTGCGCCGAGGATGGCAAGACCGATGAGGCAAGCAAGGGACACGGTCCATGCAGCCGTTCCGGCCGGCGCAAGCAGGGCGACGATCAACGGCAAAGCCGCACCCGCCGCAAACGTGACCGCCGAGGTCAGCGCAGCTTGAACCGGTCTTGCCATCACATGGCTCGCCAATCCGAGTTCATCCCGCGCATGGGCTTCGAAGGCATCCTTCGCCATCATCTGTTCGGCGACCTGCCGGGCCAGCTCTGGGGCCACGCCGCGCTGCTCGTAGATTGCCGCGAGTTCGGCCAACTCGGCCTCCGGCTGCGTCGCCAGCTCGTGCCGTTCCCGCGCCATGTCGGCTTCCTCGGTATCGGCCTGCGAACTGACCGACACATATTCGCCCGCCGCCATCGACATCGCCCCGGCCACCAGACCGGCAACACCGGCAACAAGGATCTCATGCGAGGCGTTGGTCGCCGCGGCGACACCGACGATCAGGCTCGACGTCGAGATCAACCCGTCATTGGCACCCAGTACAGCCGCCCGAAGCCAGCCTATCCGTTCGATGAGATGATTTTCCTTGTGAAGGGCGCGCATGAATGGTGCTCCGAGCAGTGATTGTGTGTGCAGCGGGATGATGCTGCGTCGACGCAACCTCATTCCGTGATGGAAGGAAAACGCAGAAAAATGTTCAGTTTAGAATTATTCTAACTAAAGGACTAATTCAAGATACAACCGGCATTTGGAACCTCACTAGCCAACCACACGGTCTACGGCCATTGGGCGATCACCGGATCCCGGCAGGTCTGCGATCAAGACCAAGATCGCTCGCCCGCCGGACGACCCGGTGTCACCCACAGATAGACAGCTTCGAGGCTAAGCCTACTCGCAAGGCAACCATCGCTAGTCCAATTCCGTCTCCGGCGACGTACCGATGGTACTGCCATCGCCGAAGCGCTTGACGCTGCCATCGACGACCTCGAGCGTTGCGGGATCGATCTTCACCTTGAGGACGTTCCCGCTGGTGTCAGTGACCCGAAGTTCGTAGCAGCCATCGTCGATCTTCATCTTGTCGATGGTCCATCCGAAGTCGCCCGCAAGCTTCCCGAGAGCTTCGAAGGATTGCCTCTTCTGAGGCGGAACGTCGCACGCCTCTCCAGCAAACGCAGCCGTTGCCGGAAGCACCGCGAGCAATGCAAGCACTGCCAATGTCTTTCTCATGATTTCTTCTCCTGGGCTGTGTTGTCGATGGAGGAAATCATGCACAGAGGGACTGACGGGCTACTGAAGATCGGCAGAAATTGCCGTCAGCTTCCGGTCAGCAAACACCGCCATCGTTGCAGCGGAAAGATAATCGTTCTCACGGGCCCGTTTCGAAGCCGCGCCCTTCGCCTGCTTCTTCGTGGGTGACCCCGTCGCGGATGTGGTAGATGCGCCTGAAGGTGGGGATGATCTTTTCGTCGTGCGTGACGACGATGATCGCCGTTCCGAATTTCACGGCCATGTCGTTGAGGATCCGGATCACGGTCAACGCGCGCACACTGTCGAGCGGGGCGGTCGGCTCGTCGGCAAGAATGACAGGCGGCCGGTTGACCAATCCGCGCGCGATGGCAACGCGCTGTTGCTCGCCGCCGGAGAGCTGCGATGGCATCGCATCGGCTCGGTGCTCGACATCGAGTGCTTTTAGAAGCTCTCGCGCGCGTTGGCGTGATTCATGATTTGGGATGCCGGCAAGCATGGGAAGCAGGGCGACATTGTCGGTCACGTCCAAAAAGGGAATGAGGTAAGGCGCCTGGAAGACAAAACCGATCTTGTCGCGCCTCAACGCACGCAGATCGCGGATCTTCCATCCATCGTCATAGATCAGCTCGTCACCAAGGGTCATCCGCCCACCGCTCGGGTCGATGACCGCCCCCAGAGCTTTGAGTAAGGTACTCTTCCCAGAACCCGACGGTCCAATCAAACCGACGACCTCGCCGGGCGCGACCCGCATATTGACGTCTTTGAGGGCATCGACGGCGGTGGAGCCGCTGCCATATCGCTTGCGGATTTTCTCGATCAGTATCCCGCCGCCCATCTCAGCCACCGATCGCCTCGGCGGGGTCGACCTTCAACGCCATCCGGATCGCGACGATGCTGGCGAGCGCGCATATGGCGATGACAACGATAACGCCGATGATCGTATCGGCGGAAAGAAGAAGGACGAATTTCGGAAACAACGGCGCTGCAAAGGTCGCCGTGATCTTGCCAACGACGAAGCCGATCAGCCCGAGCACGATTGCCTGCTGCAGGATCATGCAGACACGCGGGACTGGCTCACGCATCATCGTGCCCGCGTCGCTGGCAAATCGCCGCTTGGCGAAGCGCTTTCCTACATCGCCAAATACTGGGATGGCCTTTGCATCTTCCTGACCGACGGTCGGATCGAGATCGACACGGATGTTGTTGAACAGCCCCTTTCTCAACCTTTTTGTGGTTTAGGTGGCCTATCTCTCCAGGCTTCGACCATGGCCGCGTAGGCTGCCTCCGCCTGTGCAACGAGCTCCATCTCTCGATGTCGGATTTCCTTGATCCAATAATCGCGGGCGGGACCAGCGGGCCCATGTGCTTTGGCTGCGCCGGCACGAAGTTCAAGCTTGCGCATCTTCATGGCGACAAAGGCGGGCCGAGCCCATCTGTAGGGAGCCTCCTTGGTCAGCAACTGCCAGATCAGATTTGCGATCTTGCGCGCCGTGGCGACCGCCGCGACGTTGAGGCCTTTGCGGTCCTTGATCCGGAGGAAGAAGGCACGCAGCGGCCCCGGGACCGACGCGGCCGACCAGGCAACTTCAATCAGCATCGTTCTGGCAATCGCGTTTCCCTGTTTCGAGATGCGGCCATGGATTGCGCCGCGATCGCCGGACTGGCGCACCCGTGGGGTCAAGCCGAAGTAGCTCGCAAGCCGGTCGGGCGTCGGGAACCGGGAGATGTCGCCAATGGCGGCTATCACCGCCGTGGCAACCACGGAATTTACTCCGGCGATCGTCATCAGCTTGCGCGTGCGAGTGTCGTCAAGCGCAATTCGGGCCATGGCACCATCCAGCTTTTCGAGCTTGCCCTTCAGCCAGTCCAGTTCATCGAGATGGCGGGCGAGGAGGTCGCGCTCTGCCTTGGGTAACGGGGCCTTCGAAAGCCAGTCTCTGCCATCTTTTCCGAACAGATGTCCCGAGTATTTCGGCACGAGATTGGCGTGGAGAACGGCCTGAACCCGGCTCTTCACTCGTCGCACTGATCGCACGAGCGCCGCGCGCTCCGACACGAGACGACGCAGGTTCAGGGTATCATCATCCGCGGCCCAGACCTCCGGCAAGAAGCCGGCGGCATGAAGCTGCGCCAGAATCCGCGCGTCGACTTTGTCGGTCTTCACGCGCGCGTGGGCGATGGCCTTCACCTGAAGCGGGTTCGCGATCACGACCTTGGCCACGAACGGCGTCAGCAACCTTACGATGGCCGCGGTGTTCCCGGTTGCTTCCAGTATAACTTCGTCATCCTTTCGAAGCTTCTGCCCAAAGGCCACCACAGCGTCGTAATCCAGGTCCACCCGGAATTCTTCGGTGACCTTGCCCCGGTCAAGAACCGCGACCTGCGCAAAACTTCGATGCACATCCATTCCGATCGACCGCATTCCAAATCCTCCATGTTGTTGATGGGGGAGTGCGCGGGCTGTGCGACATCTACGGATACGCGCTCGCAGCGCAGACGGGATAGTCGCAGGGGCGGCCAGATAACAACGCGAGCTCGCAGCTCAAAGTCAATTCGGCCTGCCCGCTTCTTCGCACTCCGACGCCCCTGTCCCGACACGACAATTCTAACATGACAGGATAGAATCTGCCGAACGTTCGTGGGACGCCGATGGCAACATGCCCGATAACAATACCGTTGAGCGGACCATTCGGCCGATAACATTAAATCGGAAGAATGCTCTATTTGCGGGACACGATGCAGGAGCGGAGAACTGGGCGACAATCGCCTCGTTGATCGAGACGTGCAAGCTCAACGCTGTCGATCCGTTCGCCTATATGACCGCCACGCTCACCGCCATTGTCAATGGTCACAAGCAGGGCCGGGTTGACGAACTCCTGCCGTGGAGTTTCACCGCAAGGTGAGATTTGCCGAAGAAGTCATCCCTCGGCAAAGGCCGATGAACTCAGCTTGAGATCACCCTACCATGGCGTCGTGTTCTCCGGTTCGACGAACGTCCCCGATGTCGTTGCAGTCAGCGCATACTGCACTGGCAGCCTTGCTCCTTCCTCGGGAGTCATATTGCCGTAGCCGGTCAGGTCGGTCTTGACGAAGCCGGGGCTGACCGAATTCACGATAACGCCGGTCTCTTTCAGTTCCTGGTGCAACTGGATCGTCAGCATGTTCAGAGATGCCTTCGATGCGTTGTAGCCGATGAACTGCTGCGAATAGTATGTCGATGTCGGATCGCCGTTCAGTGTTAGCGAACCAAGCGAGCTGGACACGTTTACGATGCGCCCGGCTGGTGACGTACTCAGCAGCGGCAGCACCGCCTGTGTCACAGCCAATGCGCCGATGAAGTTGACTTCCATCACTCTGCGAACAGCATCAATGGCCGCACGGCTGGGAGGAGCGTCTGCAAAATCAAAGATGCCAGCATTATTGACCAGGATGTCCAGGCGGCCATACGTCTCTGCAATAATCTGGGCTGCAGCAGTGATGCTCCGTTCGTCCGTGACGTCGAGCTGGACGCAGAAGGCATCAATGCCCTGCGACTTCAATTCTGCGGCCGCCGTAGTGCCACGATCCACATCCCGTGCACCGATCACGACCCTGACACCAGCCATGCCGAGTTGACGCGAGACTTCCAGACCAATGCCCTTATTGCCGCCAGTTACGAGCGCGACGCGTTCTTCCTTCATGCCTAAAGCCTTTCTTAATCTGCATTTTCAGTCATGATATGAAGAATTGTTCAGTTTGAGGATTCGCTTTTGATCTCTTCCGCACCACAAGCCTTGAAGCCCCGGAAACGACCGCAGCAACGACGCGCTTCGGCCACCCTCGACGCAATTTTCGAGGCAACCATTCAGCTTTTGGTAAAAAACGGTCTTTCGCAACTTACCACCACACGCGTCGCCGAGCGGGCGGGAGTGTCGGTCGGCACGATGTACCAATATTTCCCCCACAAACAGGCTCTGATCTATGCCGTCAACGAACGTTATCTGGAGCTGCTGGCCGAAAGGATCGAAGCCACTTGCCGCGAATGTCAGGGCAACCGTTCAGGCGACATGATCGAAGCGCTAATCGAAACCTACTGGAAAGCCAAAACCGATAAACCGGATGTTACGCGGGCCCTGTACCGATCTGTCGTGGAGATGGACAACGAGGCATTGATATCTGCCTTCGCGGCACGGACCGACGCGGCAGTTACCACCATGCTCGCAAGCGCTTCCGACAACGACGGTTCCGATGCAAGGTCGAATACGCGCACGCTGGTCACCATCATCTTCGGAGCGGTGCGAAATTCCTTCGAGCGAGGCCATTCCGGCGATGTTGCCGAGGACCTACGCCGACAGCTCGTGATCATGTGTCGAGGTTACCTTGAGAGGCATGTGAGATGACTTCCTCCAGACACCCCTAAATGCGACTTCTGGGCGAGATACGTGTTGATTTCCGCGCAGAAGTGAGCCGGTTTTTCCACCGAGAAGTGAGCCACCTCTGAGTATGGTTTTCTGATCAGGTTTTGGTCAAGGGCTTGGCTTTTCTCCTCTCTTGTGTGCTGCGGCGGCGGAACTGGCTTTGAAGCGGAAGCTGTCGTTTCCTGTTTCCAGGATATGGCAACGATGGGTCAGGCGATCGAGGAGCGCGGTGGTCATTTTGGCATCGCCGAAGACAGATGCCCATTCGCTGAAACTCAGGTTGGTGGTGATGACGACGCTGGTCCGTTCATAAAGCTTGCTCAGCAGGTGGAAGAGCAATGCTCCACCTGAGGCGCTGAATGGCAGATATCCAAGCTCGTCGAGGATGACCAGGTCAAGACGGACCAGGGTCTCGGCGATTTGTCCCGCCTTGCCCTTGGCCTTTTCCTGCTCAAGCGCATTGACCAGTTCGATCGTCGAGAAGAAGCGAACTTTTCTGCGATGATGCTCGATGGCCTGGATGCCGAGGGCTGTCGCGACATGGGTTTTGCCTGTTCCTGGGCCGCCGACAAGCACGACATTGTGCGCTCCATCCATGAACTCACATCGATGCAATTGCCGCACTGTCGCTTCGTTGATCTCGCTGGCGGCGAAGTCAAAGCCGGAAAGATCCTTGTAAGCCGGGAAGCGAGCCGCCTTCATATGATAGGCGATGGAGCGAACCTCGCGCTCGGCCATTTCGGCTTTCAGCAACTGCGACAGAATGGGCACCGCCGCATCGAAAGCCGGGGCCCCTTGTTCGATCAGGTCTGTGACGGCCTGGGCCATACCGTACATCTTCAGGCTTCGCAGCATGATGACAACGGCGGCACTTGCAGGATCATGACGCATGGCGACCTCCTGCGATCCGGACGCGCAGGCCATCATAGCGTTCAACATTTGCCTCAGGTTCACGCCGTAAGGTCAGCGCCGGCGGCGTATCGATACCGGGACCGTCGGTCGTCTTGCCGTCGATCAGCATGTGCAGCAGATTCAGCACATGCGTTTTGGTCGCCACGCCCGCCTCCAGGGCGAGTTCCACGGCTTGCAGGACGGCCTCTTCGTCGTGATGAAGGACAAGGGCGAGGATATCGGCCATCTCACGATCACCGCCGGGACGGCGAAGCATCTGGTCCTGTAGTTGCCGAAAGGCCGAAGGCAATTCCAGGAAGGGCGCACCATTACGCAACGCACCGGGTTTGCGCTGGATGACGGCAAGGTAATGCCGCCAGTCGTAAATCGTTCGCGGCGGCTTGTCGTGACTGCGTTCAATGATCCGCGTATGTTCGCAGAGGATATTGCCCTCGGCTGCAACGACCAGTCGCTCGGGATAAATCCGCAGGCTGACGGGCCGGTTCGCAAAAGACGCAGGCACGCTGTAGCGGTTCCGTTCGAAGGTGATCAGGCATGTCGGTGAGACGCGCTTGCTTTGCTCGACGAAGCCGTCAAAGGCGGCAGGCAACGTCATTAATGCCGCCTTCTCTTCGGCCCAAATGTCGGCGATCGTACCGGGCAAAGTGCCGTGCGGTGTCTCACGCCATAGATCCTGGCAGTGCTGTTCCAGCCAGACGTTCAGTGCCGCCAGATCTGCGAAGGCGGGCATCTGTTGCCACAACCGCGGACGGGCATCCTGGACGTTCTTCTCGACCTGTCCCTTCTCCCAGCCTGCCGATGGATTGCAGAACTCAGGCGCAAAGACGTAATGGTTCGTCATCGCGAGGAAACGGATGTTGACCTGCCGCTCTTTGCCGCGACCGACACGATCGACCGCCGTCTTCATGTTATGGGATGGACGCCTCCCTCCGAACCTTCAGAATGAAAGGCCAACCAAAGGAGGAAGTCATGACATTCGAATTGCTCGCAATCGATCTCGGAAAGTCGTCGTTTCATCTTCACAGCATTGCTCCAGATGGCGCTATTTTGTCGCGCAAGGTCAGCAGATCGAAGTTGGCCGAGACTGTTAACGCACTCGCTCCAAAGACTATCGCTATGGAAGCTTGCGCCAGTGCCCATCACTGGGGACGGCAATTCAAAGATAGCGGGCGAGAGGTCCTGCTCATCAACCCTCGCTTTGTGAAGCCCTTCGTTCGCGGCTCCAAAAACGACGCCGTAGATGCTGCGGCAATTTATGAAGCGGCGACCCGTCCGACCATGCGGTTCGTGCCGGTCAAATCGACCACACAGCAAGACTTTCAGTCGCTGCATAGAGTTAGAGAGCGTATGATCATCCAGCGTACATCGCTGATCAATCATGCACGGGGTCTTCTCGCCGAATATGGCATCGTGTTGCCGCAAGGACCATGGCGTTTTGTATCCCAGGCGCCCGCGGCTGTTGAGAGCGCTGATCTCTCCGATCTCGGGCGCGAGCTATTTCTCGAACTACTCGACCAACTCACCGATGTGAATGACCGAATTGCCAAGATTGATAGGAAGATTAGCGAGATTTGCCGCGAACGAGAGGATTGCCGTCGTTTGTCCGAACTGCCAGGCGTCGGTCCGATCATTGCAACGGCACTCGTTGCTAGCGTTGAGGACGGACGTCACTTTAAATCTGGGCGAGAGCTGGCGGCCTGGATCGGGCTGGTCCCACGACAATACTCGACTGGCGGCAAACCACGGCTTGGCGGAATTGGCCGCCGAGCGAACCATTATCTACGTCGCCAGATGATTCATGGCGCACGTGCAGTTATCAGCCGACTAGCCAGTCACGATGATCGTCGATCTCAATGGCTGAAAGAGCTCGTCTCTCGCCGGGGTTATAACAAAGCGATCGTAGCGCTTGCCAATAAGACCGCGCGGATAGCATGGGCCCTGCTCACACGACAGGAGCGATACGCCGCACAATAGTCATTTGCCAATCGTTGCCGATGAGGCAATGATGAATGCGAGGTAAGAACTGATGGCGTAACGGCGCGGACCGCAGCTTCGGATCCTGATTTACGACAAGGCCATAAAGGTCGATCATGTTATGAGGACAGAGGTAGCGGACTCCCATCAAGGCCAGGAGCGTAATCGCTCCAGCGATAGGCCGGATAGATTCACGCATCCAATGCCGAGTTGCCGCCAAATGTTCTTCTCGCCCGGGAGGCGTCCATAGATTATCGTAGATGCCGCGAGCAGGGACGCCGCCGAACACACGGAAGCCGTGCCAATGGGCGTCAAACAGCATCTCGTGCGTCTGCAGCAGATACGCCCTGACCAAAAACGCGCGACTGTGCGATAGCTTGATATGCGCGACCTGCAGCTTCGTGCGCTCGCCGCCAATGACGGCATAGTCCTCACTCCAATCGAATTGGAATGCTTCGCCTGGGCGGAAAGACAGTGGAACAAATATGCCGCGGCCCGTCGTCTGCTGCTCCCGTTGTCGTTCCGCTCGCCAATCACGGGCGAAGGCGGCAACCCGACCATAGGAGCCGGTAAAGCCGAGAGCCACTAGGTCGGCATGAACCTGCTTCAGTGTTCGTCGCTGTTTGCGCGACTTCCCGGCCTCTGTCTTCAGCCAGGCCGCCAGCTTGTCGGCAAAAGGATCAAGCTTGCTCGGTCGTTCCGGTACGGTGAATGTTGGTTCGATTGTACCAGCGTTCAGATACTTCGCGATCGTGTTCCGCGACAGCCCTGTGCGCCGGCTGATCTCGCGGATCGACTGCTTCTCACGCAGCGCCATCCGACGAATGATATTTAAAAGTCCCATGTGGATCACTCCGTTGCCCCCGTCGCTCTCCGCGTTGGGGGAAGGTTCACATGGCTCAATTCTCAATGGAAATTATGCGCCTAACCGGCTCACTTCTGCGCGGAAATCAACATCGTAGCCGATGATCGCCACGGCACCCGACAGGACGACATGGAAAGCGAAATCCTTCTCGTCCGGCTGGCACAGGACATCGCCGCGCAAAACTTTTCGACGTTCGGCCACCCGTTCGATCCGGGCCAGTTGCGCGTCGGTCAGCCGCGGGTGGTCCCCGGCGAAATCGGGGGATTCGGACATGTCTTCCGGCAGGCGTGACAACTCGTCTTTCGGGTCCCAGCTTTCCGGCCGGGCAGAAACCGGCGCCCATGTCGGCGCGTCAGATGAAACCGCCCCGGCATCGCCGGCGGTTGCAAGCAGGGCGGAGGCCAGTCACTGCGCGTCATGCGCTCCGGTGTGGCGCTGCCCGTTCACAAAGAAGCTGTGGGGTTCATCCACGCCGCTGGTGCGGGCCGATGACATTTAGAATCGCCGGAATAAAGAAGAATGTTGTTCGCGGATTATGGACACTCGTTCATCGATAATTTCTACTCGTGTCTTATAGTGATTAACATAAAGAAAGATACCCTTCTGTCGAGCATCGATCTAAGCTTTCAAAGGGTGATTGACATACCTGAATTTACAGTATTTCGTCCGGATCGCTTGGCTTGTGCTGTTCGGATTTTTCTACGGCCCCGTTGGTGGGCTGATCGCCAATGACTGACTGTTTGTCGGTGGCGTCGCAATCTTCTGAGGTTCTAAATCGAAGGGAATGTCATCAGCACATTGGCGAAATGGAACGATTGATCCCGACCCTTCGCTCTCGGCGCTCGCATCCTTGAACCCCATGAACCAGACCTAGCGGCCACTCGCAGTACCGGACAGATCTGGGAAATTCAGAAGTACACGTCCCAACGTCCGCGAACAGTCACTGCGCAAGAGAAATGATTCACTGCACATTTTTGGAGGTGCACGTCACAAACTGCCTTTGTGGATCGTCATAGGGATGTAACGCTCACTATAGGATACGACTATGACGAATAAGCCCGTAAATCATTACAAGACTGTGCCCAATGTCTTCGTTGCGCTGGAAAAAGTGCACGTTGCTATCGATGAACATGGTCTGGACCGGATGTTACACCATCTCGTCCAGCTCCGTGCATCCCAGCTTAACGGCTGTGCTTATTGCGTGAAGATGCACACGAAGGAAGCCAGAGACGACGGCGAGACCAATGAACGGCTTGATCGCTTGGTGGTTTGGGATCATGTGAGCGACTTTTCCGCCAAGGAACGCGCCGCTCTTGCATGGACGGAAGCGCTGACCCAGATCGAGCGCAAGACCGACTATGGCGCGCTGCGCGCCGAACTGCGCGCGCACTTCAGCGATGCCGAGATCAGCGCGCTCACGACCACTGTTGCGATGATCAATCTGTGGAATCGCATTCAAGTGTCTGCGCACTGACATGGGGGGCGACGCAGACATTTTCGAGACCCGGCGGCCGTTTCTGACTGGTTTGGCTTACCGTATTCTCGGCTCATTCGCGGAAGCGGAAGATGCTGTTCAGGACACATGGCTGAAGTGGCGAAGCGCTGAGCACGGGGCTGTTTCCGATCCCGCGGCTTGGCTGACCACCGCCTGTACGCGCCGTTGCATCGATATGCTGCGCTCGGCGCGCCGCACGCGGATTGACTATGTAGGCGCGTGGCTGCCGGAGCCGATCCAGACGATGACCGAGGAAACGCCGGAAAGCGTAGTGGAACTGTCCGCATCACTCTCTCTCGCCTTCCTGCTCATGCTGGAGCGTCTCGCCCCAAAGGAACGGGCGGCTTTTCTCCTGCGCGAGATCTTCGACCAGTCCTACGAGGATGTCGCCGCTACGCTAGGCGTCCGGGAGGCGGCCTGCCGCAAGCTGGTTTCACGCGCGCGCAGTCGTGTCGGGCGTGCAGAACCGGGTGCGACCGTGCCAAAGGAGCGACAGGACGAACTGCTCGCAGCTTTTCAGACAGCGGTCACGACTGGAATGACCACAGAACTCGCGGCGCTGATGGCAGAGGACATCGAGCTTCGGGCCGATGGCGGCGGCAAGGCCCCAACCTTGCTCATGCCCCTGTTCGGCAAGACGGACGTGCTCAATTTCCTGGGCGAAGCCCTTCATGGCTACTGGCAGGGTTACAGATGGCAGCCCGCCGACATCAACAGTAACCGTGGAGCGCTTGTCTTCGACGGTGCGAACATCGCCGCATCTGTCAGCCTCGCCTGCGACGCGCGAGGTTCACTGAAAGGCGTCTACATCATGCGCAATCCCGACAAACTCGCGCGTCTCGGCGACGCAGAAAAGACTCTTCAATGACGAGGACGGACACGATTTCAACCGCGCCAGGCTGGGGCGATCTGCTTTCCGGCGGCAACCTGATCCGCTCCCTCGCGTTGAGCGGCGGGGTCGCCCTTCATGCGGTCAACCTCTACATTTCGACAACGATCCTGCCGTCCATCGTCCGCGAGATCGGCGGATTGGACTACTACGCCTGGAACACGACGCTGTTTGTCATCGCGTCGATCCTAGGCGCAGCGCTATCCTCTCCGCTCCTTGTCCGCGGAGGGCCGAGGGGCAGCTATCTCGTGGCCACGGTCATCTTTATTGGCGGTACGCTGGTATGCGCCACTGCCAGCACGATGGAAATCATGCTGGTCGGGCGGTTCATCCAGGGCTTCGGTGGCGGCGTATTGCTGGCACTGGCCTATGCCATGGTCCGCCGGGTCTTCGCGGAACCGCTGTGGCCCCGCGCATTGGCGCTTCTGTCCAGCATGTGGGGCATTGCAACCCTTCTCGGTCCAGCGGTCGGTGGAATCTTCGCCGAGATCGGCCTGTGGCGCGGCGCGTTCTTCTTCCTGGTTCCGCTTGCGGGGATCGTTGCTCTCGCGGCAGTCCTCGTCCTACCGGCAAGCGAGGAGGGATCGGGTGAGATGGAGCCGCTGCCTGTCGTGCAGCTTGCTCTGCTGACGCTCGCCGTCTTTGCCGCGTCCTGGGGCGGCGTCGGCGCCGGGATATCGTCAACGGCTGGCGCAATGACGGTGGCTCTGGTTCTGGTCGCACTTATGGTCGTGGCCGAGCGTCGGGCGAAGCACAGACTGCTCCCGGCCGGCACGCTCACACTACTCACAGCGCTCGGCAGCCTCTACGCTGCGTCCGCGCTTCTGGCTGTCACGGTCACCTGCACCGAGATCTTCCTGCCGCTCTTCCTGCAGGAGTTGCATGGCAGCTCGCCTCTTCAAGCCGGCTACATCGCCGCCGTTATGTCAGCGGGTTGGACTGCGGCGGCAATCTATGGGTCCGGGCTTCAGGGTAATCGCCGCATCAGGGCGGTGCACGCAGGGCCGGTTCTATCTCTTGTCTCCATGGGTGTGCTCGGTGTCGTCATACCCTGGCCGAGTGTGGACAGCGATTGGCTTCCGCTCACCCTCATCTGTGCAGCTCTGGTGATCGGCGGAGTAGGCGTCGGCCTTTCCTATCCGCATCTGTCGACTGCTGTGCTGCAGGTGGCGCCAGAGGGCGAGGAAGACAATGCGGCCTCTTCCATCATGACGGTGCAGCTTTGCGCCACGGCATTCGGAGCGGCCTTCGCGGGACTGGTGGTCAATCTTGCGGGGGCGAGCGGCGATGGTGACGGCATGGACACGGCCAATGCGGCCATGTGGCTCTGCATCGCCATGGCGGTGGCTCCGGCGCTCTGTCTTGTCGTCATGAATAGTGCGTCGTTCAGGCAGGCAACTGACAGGTGTCGGTAAGACCTGCTGGAGAACGCGCCTGTGCGCACGTGAGTTGCGAAAACGTTCCAACAACTCATTTGAAGCGCGTTCAAGCAACCAGGGAGACATATCTATGCAGTTGGAAGAAGTGGCTTTCCTGAAGCCAAATACAGACCTGCTTAATCGCCTGCTGCCGGTCGCGCGAGGCGTATTTACCGACACTTTCTCGCAGCGCTACGAGCCAGCCGCGTTCGAGCGTTTTTGTGAGGAAGTGTATCGTCCCGGCGGAACCATGTCGCGGGACTTCAACGCGCCTGGCGTGCGCTGGCTGGTGGGGGTGGCCGCAGGTCAGCCGATCGGCTATGCGAAACTGACCCCGCTCCGCGCGCCTGCCGTTAATCCGGATCCGACAGCGTTGGAGCTGCAGCAACTTTACGTCGTGCGGCAGTGGCATGGTACCGGCGTTGCTGATCGCCTCACGAGTTGGGCTCTCGAAACCGCAGCTACCGAGAATGCACGCGAAGTTTACCTGACGGTCTTTGATCACAACGAGCGTGCCAAGCGATTCTACGCTCGTTACGGCTTTGAAGAGGTAGGACGATGCACGTTTCAGCTCGGCGATCGTGTGGACGACGATCGAATTTGGCGTGTGCGCTTGCCCCGATAGCCTATCGGGTTGCTGTGTCCTTAAAGTCTCTTTGAACGACCGCTAAGTGGGAGCGATAGCCGTGCCCCCCTGCTCAGCATGGAGAGTTAGTCAGATGGCATTTACTCAACCAATCAAGGATGTTGCCGCGTTGACCGACTTCGGGCGGCAGCAGCTTTCCGAACATTTCTTTATGCGCGAGATGTTGTATTCGGAGGTCGGTAATTTTTACGGAATTCCGAATGTTCCCGACGATCCTGAGCTTGCCTTGCAGGTGGGGCGTGCGGTCGCAACGCTGCTGCTGGAGCCGCTAAAACGCGCGTTCGGCCATGTGTCGGTGCGCAGCGGTTACCGCTCTCCAACCCTGAATGCCTTCTGTAACGAACGTTTTCGAGCGGGAGACACCGCCTGCTGGTGTACAGACAATGATCTGAATGCTGCACGCCACATTTGGGACCGGCACGACAGCGATGGGCATCTTGGCGGAACCGTAACCGTTTTCATCCCGGCCTATCTCGAATTTTACAGGAAAACCGAAGACTACCGACCTCTCGCGTGGTGGATTCGCGATCACATAGACGACTATGCCGAGCTGTTCTTCTTTAAGAACCTCTGCGCGTTCAACATCCGTTGGTATGAAGGGGCTTCGGACAAGGCGATCTGGCATCTCGATCCGCCAACGCGCAGTATACTGACCAAACGGGGTATCGACGGGTTTGATGGAGACCACAGTCGGTTCTACCGCTCAATCCTCGACACGCGTGAATAGGAACACTTTCGTATCATTGCGTATCGTTGTCAGGGGAGCGGATCAGCGTGCGCTATATGCGCTACCTGTTTTCCCGACTGGTGCAGAAGTTCGATTATTACGAATCGCGTAATAATGAAGTGCCAACTTTGGGCGTTCTGTCTGAATATCGTCCGTAGCACTCTGCGACTGCGGATCGGGAATGGACCCGGACGACACTCGCAGGAGCGCAGAATGAAGCTTTATCACCATCCGCTGTCGGGCCATTCTCACCGGGCACGGCTCTTCCTTTCGCTGCTCGGCCTGTCTCATGACCTGGTCGAAGTCGATCTCAAGTCGGGCGCACACAAGAAGACGGACTTCCTCGAAATGAACCCGTTCGGCCAAGTCCCCGTCCTTGATGACGATGGTGTCTTCATTTCCGATTCCAACGCGATCCTGGTCTATCTTGCGAGGAAGGCCGCCCGCACCGATTGGCTGCCGGAAGATGCGAAGGGTGCCGCCGCCGTCCAGCGCTGGCTGTCGGTTGCCGCCGGCGAAATCGCCTATGGCCCGGCCGCCGCGCGACTGATCACGGTCTTCGGCGCCAAGTTCAATCCGGAAGAAGTCATCAATCGCGCGCACACGGTACTGGGCAGAATGGAAAGCCAGCTCACCGATCGCGACTGGCTGGTTGGCGACCGCCCGACGATCGCAGACGTCGCCATCTACAGCTATGTGGCACGCGCTCCCGAAGGAAACGTCGATCTTTCGGACTACCCGGCCGTCGGCGCCTTCCTCCGCCGTGTGGAAGCGCTGCCGGGTTTTGTGGATTTCGTCCGCATGCCGGTCGGCCTCGCAGCAGCCTGAACGCGATCGGAGCGCGCCTGCCCGCGCGCTCTGCCACTCCTGGAGGGCGGGACATGCGCGACAAGACACTGCCGACATGGCACGAAGGCGAAAGGCTCCTTCAGGAGAAGGTGGGCGTCGTCGAACGCATGGCCGACGTTGGGCAGCGCGTCGTCCGCGACTACATGCCCGACCAGCATCGCGACTTCTACGCCCATCTCCCCTTGATCGTGCTCGGCAGCGTCGATTCCGGGGATGACGCATGGGCGACCTTCGTCGAGGGCCGTCCCGGCTTCATGTCCTCTCCTTCGCCGGCCGTGCTCGACATTGCGGCGCCGACGGACGCAACCGACCCTGCCAGCGGGGGCATCGCGGACGGCAAGCCGGTCGGTCTGCTCGGCATCGAAATGCATACCCGTCGGCGCAATCGCATGAACGGGTTCGTTTCCGCGATGGAGGACGGCTTTCGCGTCAATGTCGACCAGAGCTTCGGAAACTGTCCACGCTATATCCAACTGCGTGATTTCGCATTCACTCGCGAACCCGGGCAGGCATTCTCGGGCACCATAGAGAACCTTCCCGAATTCGACGGCCCGGCCCGTGCCATGATCAGAAGCGCCGACGCCTTCTTCGTCGCATCCTATGTCGACCGCGAAGACAGGCGGCAGGTGGATGTCTCCCATCGTGGCGGAAATGCCGGTTTCGTCCGTGTCGGGGATGACGGGACGCTGACGATCCCGGACTTCGACGGCAACCTGTTCTTCGCGACGCTCGGCAACATCCTGCTGAACGGCAAGGCGGGGCTGCTTTTCGTGGACTTCACGACAGGCGATATGCTGCAAACGACCGGTGACGCCGAGGTCATTCTGGACTCCCCCGAGATCGCTGCCTTTCAGGGGGCCGAACGACTCTGGGCGTTCAAGCCCCGGCGGATCGTCCGCCGCGCCAATGCCCTGGCTCTGCGTTGGGGCTTCCAAAAGGACGGTTGGTCCCCAAGTACCCTGATGACGGGCAACTGGGCGCAGGCTGCCGACCGGCTGCGCGCGGCTGAACTTGCCAGACAGTGGCGCCCGCTGACTGTTACCAGGATCGTCAAGGAAAGCGAAACGATCCGCTCGTTCCACCTGCAGCCAGGCGATGACGCGGGACTTCTGCCGCATGCCGCCGGGCAACACCTGCCGATTCGCGTGACGCCGCCAGGCCGCGAAAAGCCCGTGATCCGCACCTACTCGCTTTCCGTCGCGCCCTCGGACGGCATCTACCGCATAAGTGTCAAGCGGAACGGACTGGTATCGCAGTTTCTGCATGACAGCGTTGTCGTCGGCGACATAATCGAGGCGCGAGCACCCGCCGGCGGCTTCACCATCGACGCCGGGGCGACACGCCCGGCCGTGCTCGTTGCCGGCGGCGTCGGGATTACGCCACTGCTCGCGATGCTCCGTCACATTGTCTACGAAGGGCTTCGCACGCAGCGCGTTCGTCCCGTCACGCTGTTCCATGCCGCGCGTTCAAAGGCCGAGCGTCCCTTCGAAAAGGAAATAGCCGAACTTGCCGACGCGACGAAAGGCGTGATGCGCGTTGTTCGGGTCCTGAGCGACACCGACGGCGCCGAAATGGGCATCGACTACGATACCGTCGGCAGGATCGACATGGCGCTGCTGACCCGCCACTTGCCGTTCAACGACTACGACTTCTATCTCTGCGGCCCGCCGCAGTTCACCCAGGCGCTTTACGACGGGCTTCGGGGCTACAATATCGCTGACGACCGCATTCATGCCGAGACGTTCGGCCCCTCGTCCCTGAAGAGAGACTCTGACTCGGCCGCGCCTGTGCCGGTTCCGGCCCGCCCACCGCCATCAACCCGACCCGTGCCTGTCGTGTTCACGAACTCGCTGAAGGAGGCGCGCTGGATGCCCGATTCCGGCTCGCTGCTGGAACTGGCGGAAGCGCGCGGCCTCGAACCCGAGTTCAGTTGCCGCGCGGGAACCTGCGGCACATGCCGCACCAAGCTGATCAAGGGCAAGGTAACCTATGTGAAGGAGCCCACCGCGGCGATCGACGAAGGCGAGATCCTGCTCTGCTGCGCCGTCCCTGCAGACCAGAACCGGGGCGGTATCCAGCTTGCTGTCTGAGGGCGGGACTGCTCCACATTCCCGACCTCGATCTTCAGCTTCAGACCGCCTTGACTGTGAACATATGAGAACGTCGTTTCGACAACCAGAGGAGCCAAAAGATGTCTCGTCCCCCCCTTCCCCCTTTCACGGAGCAAAGCGCCGTCGAAAAGGTCCGCCTTGCGGAAGATGGCTGGAATACCCGCGATCCCGCGAAAGTCGCTCTCGCCTATACCTTGGACACGCGGTGGCGCAACCGCGTTGAATTCGTTACAAACCGTGCCGAAGCCGAAGCCTTCCTGACCCGCAAGTGGAATAAGGAACTGGAGTACCGCCTGATCAAGGAGCTCTGGGCCTTCACAGGAAACCGGATCGCAGTGCGCTACGCCTATGAGTATTGCGATGACAGCGGTCAATGGTTCCGCGCCTATGGCAACGAGAACTGGGAATTCGCCGAGGACGGCCTGATGCGAACCCGCCATGCCAGCATCAACGAACGTCCGATCACTGAAGCCGAGCGCAGGTTTCGCTGGCCGCTTGGCCGCCGGCCAGACGGTCACCCTGACCTGAGCGACTTCGGCTTTTAAGGCAATTTCAGCAAAAGTGCGAAGCGGTTTAGTGTCCGAGAATCGCATTAATATAAGAGTTAGCGTGTTTCGCGATCCAAAGAAAAGCGGAAATGCTCTGGATCACGGTCCACGTTTGGGAGAAATCGACCATGACCGGGTTCAAGCTGGACGAGCGCATCCGACTGTCAGTGGAACTCGCGCTCACTGCGACGAGCAACAACTCTCTCTTGCTTCGGAAACAGGAAGCATCCGCACGCGCCATCGGCATGAAGGGAGCAGAGATAGACGTCGCGCGAAGGGGGTTCAGCTTCGATCTCAAGACATCGATGGCGATAGCCCTGGCGCTGGCGGTCTGTGAAGAAAACCGTCAGCGTGCTCTTCGCACAGGACTGTGCGCGCGAAGCTGCGCGGAAATCGAGAAGATGGCCGCGGCATTCCGGCAGTCGAGCTCCTGATCCACAGTCGGTTTCTCATGAAGACTTGCTTCCTTGCCCACGACATCCCTACCATTGTCTCCAGCGCTGGGAGGTAAGCAGTTGGATCGTTGGCAAGCAATGCGAATATTCGTGAAGGTCGCCGAAACCGAGAGTTTTGCAGAAACTGCCCGACACTTGAATATGAGCGCACCTGCAGTGACACGCGCCGTCGCTTCACTCGAGGATCTCATCGGAGCGCGTCTGTTCGTACGAACGACGCGCTCGGTAAAGATGACCGAGACAGGGTCACGCTATTTCGAGGATTGCCGCCGGATTCTTGCGGACATCGCTGAAGCAGAGGCCGCAGCGGGAGGCTCCGATGCCACGCCGACGGGAACGCTTTCCCTGACCGCTTCAGTGTTGTTTGGCCAAATGCATGTGCTTCCGATAGTGATACAATATCTCGACGCTTATCCCGCAATGAAGGCCAAGACCCTTTTCGTTGATCGCCCCGTCAATATTATCGATGAAGGGATCGATGTAGCCGTCCGTATCGGCCGTCTCCCGGACTCGGGTCTTTCGTCCATAAAGGTCGGCACTGTCCGGCGTGTTATCTGCGGATCGCCGGACTATTTCGAGCGTTATGGCATTCCGAATACTCCAGCGGACCTCAAGGATCACCGCATCGCCGTCTCGACAGGCGCCTGGGCCTCGCCTGAATGGCGGTTCGCCAACGAACAGCGCGTGACAATCGATGCCACCCTCCAATGCAATACCAACGAAGCGGCGATCACGTTCGCACGACAAGGCCGGGGGCTGACGAGAGTTCTCCACTACCAGATCGGACCGGCACTTATGGCAGGAGATCTGCAGATCGTACTCAGCGAGTATGAAGAGCCGCCGATGCCCATCCATATCCTGCATCCAGAGGGCAGGTCCGCCTCCGCCAAGGTTCGCGCGTTCGTGGGTATCGCTAAAGCAGTCCTTCGTGAGAACCGTTTCCTCAACTGATTCCTCTTGCGAAGACTTCAGTCCGTGACCTCTCAGGCTTGAGCCGACCTAGCGGGTGCGACGGTACGACGATCTGCATCTGTGACCGTCAGGTTTGTTTCCGAAACCAGTCCAACAGCGTCGTGAGCCGTTCTTTTGCCGGATGGCTCGTGAGGAAGACCGCCCAGTAGGTTGGCCCCGGCAAGGCGATGTCCGACAGCCGCAGGAGCGCGCCTATCTTCAATTGATCTCCGACGAGATGTTCCGAGGCGAGCACGGCTCCCTGACCTGCCAGAGCGGCGTCCAAAGCGTGGACTTCTTCGGAAAATGTCTGGCTGATTTTCGGTGAAGCGCCGTCTGCCCGTGCATGGGCCTGCCACCGCTCCCAGCTCGGCGCATTGGCCACTCCCGATCTCCAGCGATAGTGCAGTAACGGGAGGGCGAGGACTTGATCCGGCGAAAGCAGCTCCGTGCCCGGCAGAAGGGCGGGAGCGCAAACCGGCACGAGGCGGTCAGGAAACAGCCGATGCCATTCGGCATCAGCGCCGGGGCGCTCGGCATAGCGTATCGCCATGTCGATGCCCGAGGCGTGCAAATCCGCGACGCGGTCATCCGCCTCGATGGCAACGCTCAATCCTGTCTCTTCGCGCAGTTGCGGCAGACGAGGCATCAACCACCGGCTGGCAAAAGCCATTGTGACCGAAAGGTGCAGCGGGCCATCCTGACGGTCTGACAACTGCTCAATGGCCGTTGCGATTCGATCGAGGGAGTCCCTGAGCACCGGAAAAAGTTGTTCGCCCGCAGGTGTAAGGCGCACCGGGCGCGGATAGCGCCGAAATAGCTCGACGCCGAGAATCTCCTCCAGTTGTCGCACCTGATGGCTGATAGCCGTCGGTGTCAGATGCAGCTCCTCGGCCGCAGCTGAGAAATGCAGATGCCGGGCCGCTGCCTCGAAGGCTCGCAGGCCGTGGAGCGGTGGAAGCTTTCGCAACTATAGACCTCCCGAGGCTGATCATTGTCCATGATGAATCTGATTCATCCAACCCCTGAGATATACGCTTTGGCCAGCGTTTTCCACGCCTGATAATTCCAACGGCAGACCCAACCATCAATGAAAGGAAAATCGATGAGCTGGCTTTATCTTGGAGCTGCCGTAATCTTTGAAATCTCCGTTGCTATCAGTGCCGGGAAGGCGAAAGGTTTCACGCATATCGGGTGGACCGCCGTAACTCTCGTCAGCGGCGCAATCGCCACCTTCTTCCTCAGTCTCGCGCTGCTCACCTTCGATGTTGGCGTTGGTTACGCCATCTGGACCTCGGTCGCGGGCGTCGGCATTGTCATCCTTGGCGCGCTGTTCTTCGGCCAGCAACTGAACGTGAAGAAGCTGCTTGGGATCGCCCTCGTCATCGGCGGGGTCGTCGGCCTGCGCCTTAGCGGCGCGGCATAACGCTCAATTTTCCTCCATCAATCACTCCCAATCTGAAAGGAAACCGAAATGACAAATGCAATCGAACAACCGCAAAGCAGCGGACGCGCCTGGGCCATGTTGATGCTCGCGAGTGCCTTCGAGATTGGCTATGCGATCAGCGTCGGAGGCAGCCAGGCCTTCACGGTGCTGGGCTGGTCAATCGCCGCACTGCTTTTCTTCCTGCTGACGCTCTATTTCCTCAGCGCTGCGCTGCGGACCATCGACATCGGAATCGGCTACGCTGTATGGGCAGGCATCGGCTCCGTCGGCGCGGCCGCGGCAGGCACCGTCCTTCTCGACCAGCCCCTGACGCTGATGCAGGCATTCTGGCTCGCGGTGATCATCGCCGGCGTCGTCTGGTTGAAGCTCTCCGACAGTCCGAAGCTCCAGGGGGCATCCTGATGGTCGCCGGCGCTTCATCCCGCCTGACGCAGCTCATGGAGGAGGCCGTCGCCTTCTCCATCGAGCATGTCCACGAAGGCGGCATTCCATTCACCGCCTTCGTCGTCGACGGCCACGGCCATATCCTCGGGCGCGGGGTCAACCGTGTGCGGGCCCATCACGATCCCACCGCTCATGCCGAGGTCGAGGCGATACGTGATTCCTGTCGCACGCACGGCACGACCCATCTGACCGGAGCGACGCTGCTCGCGTCGGGAGAGCCCTGCGCGATGTGCTACATCAGCGCGCGTAGTGCAGGCATTTCGCAAGTCTTCTTTGCTGTCGACCGTGACGAGGCCGCTGCGCATGGCTTCGATTATCGCGGCAGCTATCGTCTTTTCGCCGATGACCCTCAAACATGGCAATCGCCTAACGTGAGCAAGCTTGCTGTATCGACGGGATTGAAGCCTTTTCTGGCGTTTCATCCCGAACGGCGGGCTCTATAGGATCGCGGCTTTGCGAACTCAGCCTTCGGACGAAACCTCTGATCCTGACAGCAAGAGACGTGCCCATCGCCTGGTATTGGCAGCTATTCCTCACAACGCTTTGCCTTGTCTTGCGGCCGGGCGGAGTCGGCGAGTCGCTTTTCGTCTTAAGACAGACGACAAGGCCGCAGCGGCGGCGGCCTTGTCCCGATCAGTCATCCCTTTTTCAAACGCTGCATGCCTGCGGCTAGCGTCCAAAGCGCGCGATTAAGGCCGACATTCTGATCAATGCCATTTATGGATCGCGCTTGCGTGCGGCGAATGCGACCATCCGACGCCAGCCGCCGCCCCAGCAAACCGCCTCGGACAAGATTCTCCCGAATGACGTTGAAAGCCGTCCAGGGGTCTTGATGGTTATCCTCGCGGCGGCGCGGGACAATGATCCGATCGGGCCTGATGGGGCTTTCTCCGCTCACTATGCTGGCGCGAGCTTGAGCGCCACGATGCCGACAACGATCAGCGCAACGCCGCCGAGCCGCATCAGGTTGATCGTCTCGCCGAACAGCGCGATGCCGAGCAGCACCGTTCCGGCTGCGCCGATGCCGGTCCATATCGCATAGGCGGTGCCGACCGGCAGAACCTCCAGCACCCGGCCGAGCAGATAGACGAAGGCGGCGAGTAACGCGAGAGACAGGATCGTCCAGCCGGGGCGTGTGTAGCCTTCGGCATATTTCATCGAGATCGCCCAGGCCACGTCGAGAAAGCCGGCGATGATCAGCAGCAGCCATGCAAGACCCTGGCTCATCATTGCATCGCCAGCGGTTCTGCCATCACGACGCCACCTTCATGCCTTCGGCGTGCATCGCCTCCCGTACGGCGGGACGTTCCCCGACCCGAGCCTGGAAATTGCGCAGATGCGGGAAGGCGGCAAGATCGACCTTGGCGAAATCCGACCATCCGACAATGGTGAACAAGTAGGCGTCGGCGGCGGTGAAGGTTTCGCCGAGCAGGAAGGGGCCGGCTGCCGCCAGATGACGCTCAACATGGGCCAGCCGCTGGGCAATCTTGGCACGCGCGACCTCCTGCGCCTGCACGCCATATTCCGGGTGGAACAGCCACGGGCTGAACATCTTGTGGAGTTCGGTGGCGATGAAATTAAGCCAGGATTGCAGCGCCACGCGCTCCGACGTGCCAGCGGCGGGGGCGAGCCCGGAGCCGGGCCTGAGGTCGGCGAGATATTGGACGATTGCGACGCCCTCCGTCAGCACCGAACCGTCGTCGAGGACCAGCGCCGGCACGTAGCCGCTCGGGTTCACGGCCGTATAGTCGTCACCATTTCCAGTGACATGCGGCGATTTCCTGATGTCCACACGCTCCAGATCGAGCGGGACACTGGCTTCGCACGCCACGATATGCGGCGAGAGCGAGCAGGTGCCGGTGGCGTAGTAGAGTTTCATGGTCCAATCTCCTGAAGCTTGTAGCCTGATGTCGAAGCCAATCTAGCGCCAGCGGAAGCGCAAGGCTCATTGGCATTTCGCCAGCGGCGCTTGCGTGACTGCAAGCGAAGAAGATGCTATTCCTGTCAGCATGGACGATTGGAACGAAGTCAGGCTCGTGCTGGCGGTTCAGCGCGCCGGCAGCCTGACGGCGGCGGCGCTAGCGCTCGGCATCGACCACTCCACCGCCTTCCGCCGCCTGAAAGCGCTGGAGGAACGGCTCGGCGTGCGGCTGTTCGAGCGGCTTCCGGCCGGCGCTTATCAGACGACCGAGGCAGGCGCGCGCATGGCTGCCGGCGCCGAGCGCATGGAGGACGAGGCGCTGGCGCTCGACCGAGACATCTCGGGCCGTGATCGTCGTCTGTGCGGACGCCTGAAGGTCACGTCATCCGAGACGCTGGCCTACAGCCGATTGACAACGCATCTCGCTGCGTTCCGGCACGCCCATCCCGGCATCGTCGTGGAACTGGCGATCGACAATCGCGTGCTCAGCCTTTCGCGCCGCGAGGCCGACATCGCGTTGCGGCCGATCCGTCCGAAGGAAGGCGATCTCTGGGGGCGCAAGCTGTCGCGCATCGCCTGGGCGCTCTATGCCAACGCGACCTATCTCGACGCCAACGGTGGCCCGCTCTCAACCGCCAGCGACGTGGATCGCCATGCACTTATCGGCTGGGAGGAACCTGCCTCGGGCATCGCCGCGGCCGACTGGCTTTCGCAGGCAGCCCCCTCGGAGGCGTTCGTTTATCGCACGAACAGCCTTGTCAACCAGCTCGTCGCAGCGAAGGCCGGCATCGGACTGGCGCTGCTGCCCTGTTATCTTGGCGACAGCGAGGCCGGTGTGACAAGAGCCGTGCCGGAGCCGGTCGCCGAATTGAGCGGCGAACTCTGGATCGTCACCCATGCCGATCTCAAGGGGACGGCGCGCGTGCGGGCCTTCTTCGATCTCGTCGGCGAAGGGTTGGCGCGCGAGCGGGAATTGTTTGAGGGTGCGGCCAACTCGTATGCAATGGGCCGCGCTATCGCTACCTGATGTCCTGGAAACGGCAGAATTCCGATCGGTCCCGACGTATATGATCGTACTGCCGATGTCTGGTGCCCTGTCTTCAGGCAGAGCGTGGAGCGGTTGGCATCGCTAGCCGCATGAGCGCTGAAACAAAGACGAACGCCCCCGCCGGAGCGGAGGTCGGACGCATACATTGGATCAGGATGTGAGAACCTTAAAATGGAGGTCCTTAAGCACCCTGATCACCATATTCCTGGCTGGTCAACAGATCGGCAAGTTTCTGCGCTGCGGGCCCAAGTGCCTCGTCCCGACGGTGGGCGACATAAGCGCTGGATTTAATCTCCCCATTGCGGCCCAAGGCGCTGACGTTGAGGCGCACGAGCGTTCCCTGTTCCAAATCCCGTTCAACGAGCCAATAAGGGAGCCGCCCCCAGCCTGCTCTCCCCAGGATGAGATGGTGCTTGGTATCCTGCGTGTTGACGCGGCAGGTCTGTGACGAAACGACTCCGAAGTCTCGGCCCGCCGATATGTCGGACGGATCGGCCAGAACGATCTGGAGATGATCGGCAACATCCATCAGCTCCAGCGGATGGCCCGCATGGCGGAGGGCCAGCGGATGGCTCGAAGCGACGACCGCAACCTGGCTGATGGATATCAGCGGCTCGAACTTTATGCGCGGGTCGCGGAAATCTTCTCCGACCATCACGGCAAGTGTACAACGGCTCTTCCTGAGCGCATCGAGCGGACCACCCATAGCCTCTGACCATACCCGAACGGCGACGGCGGGGTATTCGAGTCGCATCAGTGAGATCGCGCGTGCGACCTCCTGCATGGGAAAGAGCGTGTCGACAGAAATCGCGAGTTCCGTCTCGACGCCATGCGCAAAGCCGCGCGCCTGGGCGCGCAATACGTCCACGCGCAGAATGATGTCGCGTGCGTTGCCGAGCAATACCTTCCCCTGCGGTGTCAAGGCCGGCTTGTACCCGGAACGGTCGAATAGCGCCACGCCGAGTGCGGCTTCGAGGTTGGCGATGGTGGCGCTGACGCCCGATTGGACGCGCGAAAGCTTCTGGGCTGCGGAGCGGAAGCTGCCGCTGTCGGCAATTGTTACGAAAGTCCGGATCTGATCGAGTGTAAGGGCATCCAGCATGATCTTTCCTTGTGATCGTCTATATCATTTTTATATCACTTATTTCGCTCATCCATTTCATGCAACCTTTCGCTCAATGAAATCAATGAGAGGTCAACGAGATGACGAAGGTGCTGGTGCTTTACTATTCCTCTTACGGGCATATCGAGACGATGGCTTCGGCCGTGGCTAATGGCGCGCGTGAGGCGGGTGCGACGGTGGCGATCAGGCGGGTGCCTGAGCTTGTTCCCGAAGCGGTTGCTGCAAAGTCCGGATACAAGGACGACCAGTCCGCGCCCGTCGCAACGGTGGCCGAACTCGCGGATTATGACGCCATCATCATCGGAACGCCGACCCGCTTCGGCAATATGGCGTCCCAGATGAAGAACTTTCTCGACCAGACCGGCGGGCTCTGGTTCGAGGACAAGCTGGTCGGAAAAGTAGGCAGCGTCTTCACCTCGACCGGCAGCCAGCATGGCGGGCAGGAAACAACGATTCTGTCCACCCAGACCGTTCTGTTCCACCTCGGCATGATCATTGTCGGCTTGCCCTACAGCTTCAAGGGCCAGATGCGGATGGACGAAATCACCGGCTGCTCGCCCTATGGTGCATCGACGCTGGCCGATGATGGTCAGGGAGGGCACCGTGAGGTCAGTGAAAACGAGCTGGAGGGCGCGCGCTTCCAGGGTCGCCATGTCGCCGGGATCGCGGCCGCCCTCGTGGCCGGGTACGCGGCAAGGGGCTCGTGATGGACACGCCATCAACAACGAAAGCAGTGTCTACGCACTGGACCGCCGTGTTCGTCATCGTCGGCAGCGGGATTGCAGCCGCCTTGCAGGTTGGCAAGGCGGCGATTGCAGCGCCCCTGTTGCAGAACGATTTTGGAATCGGGCTGACGGCGATCGGCTGGCTGACTGGAATATTTGCGCTCATCGGCCTTGTCGGCGGCATTCCGACCGGGGCGTTTGTCGCGCGTTTCGGTGCACGGCGCATCCTCATCATCGGGCTTTTGGTCACGACAGCCGGCGCGGCCCTTGGCGCGGCGGTACCGGGACTGCCCAGCCTGTTTACCGGCCGCATTATCGAAGGGGCGGGTTTCCTACTGGTGACGGTCGCGGCGCCTTCATTGCTCCAGGAGGTTACGCGACCTGCTGATCGTGATCTGGCCTTCGCCCTCTGGAGCTGCTTCATGCCAATCGGCATGGCGGCGGCGATGCTGGTGGGGCCGTTCTTCGAGGACTGGCGGACAATGTGGTGGGCGAGCGGCGCGCTGGCGCTGGCCATCTGCATCGCCGTTCCACTTGTCATTCCGGCCGGCGGGCAAGGCCAGATCATGTCCTGGAACAGCTTGCGCCGCGACAGCATGACCGTGGCACGCGACCGGGGCGCTGTGGGGTTGGCGATCACCATTGCGCTTTACAGCATGATGTTCTTCGCGGTCTTCAGCTTCCTGCCGGTGCTGCTGATGGAGCGGTTACAGGTGACGCACCAGACGGCAGGACTGCTCAGCGCACTGGCCTCGGCCGTGAACGTCATCGGCAATCTGACGGCGGGTCTGCTCCTCTCCAGGGGCTTTAGCCGCCCGGCGCTCCTGATCACCGCGTGCCTCGTTATGGGACTGACCAGCTTCGGGATCTTTCTCCCCGTGCTGCCGGACGGTGCGGCCTTCGGCCTGTGCCTGTTGTTCTCGACTGTCGGCGGTGTGATCCCGGCGATCCTGCTGTCCTCCGCGCCACTCGTGGCGCCAGCGGCAGGGTTGGTTCCGGTCGTTCTGGGTCTGATCATTCAAGGCAGCAATCTCGGTCAGATTCTTGGCCCGACAGCCATCGGCGGCGCACTGGATCGGTTCGGCTGGTATTCAGCCGCCTACATCGTGGCGGGCACGGCGGTGATCGCCGTGCTCGTGGTGGCCTCGACGCTCAGGCGGGTCGGGGCACAGCGGGTAAGCTTCGGGATGGGAGAGCACTGATGAGCATCGAATTCAACCACACGATCCTGGCGACGCAAGACGCACACGGCTCTGCCCTGTTTCTGGCTGAAATGCTTGGGCTCCAGCCGCCGCGCAGATGGGGGCCATTCTGGATGGTCACCACCGACAATGGCGTCAACCTCGACTATATGGATGTGGGCCATGCCGTCGTTCCGCAGCATTACGCGTTCCTCGTCGATGACACGAGTTTCGACGCTTTGCATGACCGGCTCGACAAGCGGAGCTTGCCTTACTGGGCCGATCCCCAACGGCGGAAGCCGGGGATGAACAACCACGATGGCGGCCACGGGCTCTATTTCAACGATCTCAACGGGCATCTGCTCGAAGTGATAACCCGTCCCTACGGTAGCGGCGGCTGGAACCCATGACCGATGATCGCGGAAAGCCTCTCTCGCAGAGGCCGAAAGTTCGGCAGATCCTGGAAACCGCCATCTACGTGCAGGACGTCGCGCGCGCTGCGCAGTTTTATGACCGCGTTTTCGGCTTTCCCGATCTGGTGTGCAACGAACGCGTCGTCGCCTATGACGCCGGGAACGCAACTGTTCTGCTGCTGTTCAAGCGCGGCGCAACGCTCGTTGACCTGGTACTGCCGGGTGGGACCATTCCCTATCACGACGGCACCGGACCGTCCCATTTTTGCTTTGCCATCGACCCGGATGCATTGCCCGGCTGGGAAAACCATCTGGAGGCGCAGGGCATCGTGATCGAAGCGCGGATGCACTGGGAACTGGGCGGAACCAGTATCTACTTTCGTGATCCCGACGATCACCTGATCGAACTGGGGACGCCGGGTATCTGGCGAACCTTCTAGAACAAGAACCAAAGAGATAAGGACAGTGCCATGAAGGCCCGTTTCGACTTTCCCGCTATTGCGCCTGACGCCTATGAGGCGGTGGCCGATCTCGACACCTATGTGCGCAAAGCGTCCGGGATTGAGCCTCGGCTTCTGCACCTGCTCAAGTTGCGGGCCTCACAGATGAACGGCTGCGCCTATTGCGTTGATATGCACGTCAGGGAGGCGCGTCGCGATGGGTTGAGCGAGCAGTGGATCAACCTGATAGGCGTCTGGCGGGACTCACCCGTCTTCGATGCTCGTGAGCGGGCGGTGCTTGGCTGGACCGAGGCGCTGACAAACGTTGCACAGACACACGCGCCGGACACCGACTTTCAGCCGCTCCAGGCCTTTTTCACGGAGGCGGAGATCACCCGCATCAGCGTTGCAATCGGGACGATCAATGTCTGGAATCGCCTCTGTGTCGGCTTCAGGTCGCAGCATCCGGTGGATGCAAGCTGAGCGAACGCGGCTGCTGTGTGACGCTCTGCGCGATCTGCCCGGACGAGATGGGCAAAGATAGAGAGGTCAAAGTAGCGTTCAAGATAGGCACGGGCGACAAACCGGCCGAACAGGCCCGATAACGCGACCTTCACTTCACGGGCTTGCCCGAGCGGCTGTTTAAAGATGAACGGAGTGCCTATGCCGGTCGGCGACAGCAGCTCATCGAGGATCGACCATGTGCCGTAAGCGGCTCCGGGCGTTTGCAGCACCTCGCGAATGCCGGCGTCCTCGATCTCGGAGACGTCCAATGTGATGGTCGCGCCGGGGGCTGGGTCCAGCGATGGCGGAGTAAAGCTGTAGATGAAGGTTCGACTCATGCATCGACCAACTTGTAGGCAGACCTGAGAAGGGCAATCGCCTCATCGTGGGTAAACGGCACGTTGAGCGCTTTTGGATCAAGAGTGTCGTCCGCCTCTGCCAGATCAAAGAAGCGTCGCATGTCGTCGCGAATTTGATCGGGCAAGGTGATCGAGGCATCGCCGGGCAGAAGCTGGGTCAGACGAAGCACATCATTGCGGTGCTTTTTGATGTTTTTGCTGTCAATCTGTCAACGGCGGAGTAAAATCCGGCCAGGCGGCGGAGTAAAACCAGGCCACTTGTGGCGCACGCATGAGACGTCCGGGAGGGCGTAGCCCGAGCGGGGGTCTCATGCGTGCGTGGCGATTTTCTGAGGGTAGTTTTAGCCGGCCTTTCGGGCGCGGCTTTGGGCGAGACGATAGCTGTCGCCGTTCATCTCGAGGATGTTGACGTGGTGGGTGATGCGATCGAGCAGCGCGCCGGTCAGTCGTTCGGATCCCAAGGTTTCTGTCCATTCGTCAAATGGAAGATTGCTGGTGATCAGGGTGGCCCCGCGCTCGTAGCGCTGCGAGATCAGCTCGAACAGCAATTCCGCGCCTGTCTTCGATAGCGGTACGAAGCCCAGCTCATCAATGATGAGCAGCTTGTAGGTAGCCATCTGCTTCTGGAACCGGAGCAGACGCCGCTCGTCACGTGCCTCCATCATCTCGCTGACCAGGGCGGCGGCCGTGGTGAAGCCGACGGACAGGCCCTTCTGGCACGCGGCCAGGCCAAGGCCGAGAGCCACATGCGTCTTTCCCGTGCCACTCGGGCCCAGCGCAATGACGTTCTCCCTTCGCTCAATCCATTCGCATCGCGCCAGCTCCAACACCTGCATCTTGTTGAGCTTGGGGATGGCGGTGAAGTCGAAGCTGTCGAGGCTTTTGACGACGGGGAATTTGGCCGCCTTGATGCGGCGCTCGACCTTGCGGCGGTCCCGCTCGATGGTCTCCCGTTCGGCAAGTCGGAACAGGTAGCCGACGTGATCGACGCCTTCAGTGGCGCATAGCCGAGCCAGTTTGTGGTGCTCACGCTGGAAGGTCGGCAGCTTCAGGGTTTTGAGATAGTGCGCGAGAAGTATCTCTGGTGCTTCTGTGCTCATGCGGCTTCTCCCGCATCAGACGACAGGAGGCGCATATATGCCTTAGCCGAGGTCTTCTCGACCGTCGCACTTGGCAGGTACGGGTAGATCGACAGGTCCAGTCGTGGTGGCCGGCGCTCGACCCGGCACAGGATCAGATGCTTGACCGCATCGAAGCCGATCGCGCCGAGCTGAATGGCCTGCTTCACGGCCGCATGCAGGTCGGCAAGGTCGAAGCTCTCCAGCAGGCGCAGAACCTGCACGTATTCCCGCCGCCCATGCTTGGCCATCCGGCCTTCCATCAGCCGGCGCAGCGTGGCGAACTCGTCCGGCAAATCCCAGCCCTGAAGAGGGGCTGCCTGATCCAGCGCATTGATCTTCTGCTCGATCAGCGGCAGGTAATGAACGGGATCGAAGACGACGTCTTCCCGTTCCCAGCATCGCGGATGGCGGGCAATGATCTCGCCGCGGCAGCCGATTACCACCTCATTGACATAGCCCCGGACCCAGACGTCCTGATGGCCGTAGGCGACCGGCACGGAATAGTCGTTGGTCTTGTAGCGCACGAGAGACTGGGCCGTCACCTTGGTGCTGGCCTGGTCGCAGGCATCGAAGGGTGACGCCGGCAATGGGCGCATGGCCGCGAGATCCCGCTGCAAGCGCTCGTCGATCGTCTCGCTCTCACCGCGTAGCCTGTCGCGCTGACGTTTGCGGCATTGCTCTTCCAGAAAGGCGTTGAACGCATCCCATGTCGGAAATTGCGGGATCGGCACCATGAAATTGCGCCGGGCATAGCCCACCAGACCCTCGACATTCCCCTTGTCGTTGCCTTTGCCGGGACGGCCGTAGCGATCCCGGATCAGGTAGTGGGACAGGAAGCCACTGAACAGCGTCGCCCGCTTGCGCGTGCCGTCGGGCAGGATCTTCGCCACCAGGCAGCGGTCGTTGTCATAGACGATCGACTGCGTCACGGCCCCGAAGAAGGCGAACGCATGGATATGGCCATCCACCCAAGCTTCGGCCACCGCCGCCGGATAGGCCCGCACATAGCAGCCGTCGCTATGAGGCAAATCCAGCACGAAGAAGCGCGCCTTCTGCTCGACGCCGCCGATCACCACCATGGCCTCACCGAAATCGGCCTGCGCATGGCCTGGCGGATGCGACAACGGCACGAACACCTCCTGGCGTCGCTGATCCCGCTCGCGCATATAATCCTTGATGATCGTGTAGCCGCCGGTGAACCCGCATTCGTCACGCAGCCGGTCGAACACACGCTTGGCTGTATGGCGCTGCTTGCGCGGCACCTTCAGATCCTCATCAAGCCAATGCTCGATCGTCGAAACGAACGCATCCAGCTTCGGACGCCGGATTGGTGATCGCCGCTGATAGCCGGGCGGCGTCGAATACGACACCATCTTCGCAACGCTGTCGCGAGATATGTTGAAATGCTTTGCTGCCTGACGCTGCGTCATCCCTTCGGAAACAGCCAGGCGAACCCTCAAATAAAGTTCCACGGTGTAGATCCCCTGTCCCTCCTGCGTTCATTGCAGAAAGGAAATAGGTGGCCGGATTTTACTCCGCCCGCAGCAGCATTATGCCGCCGCTACCGTGGCCGACTTTTCCACCGCCGCTCTCACGCTTTCAAATTCATTGCCCGTCCTCCTGTTCCTCGGCCTCCTTTATGGTCGAAGGACCGGCCGACCGGCGCAAGCGCCGTTTGGCGGAATCGGAAATATCGAAAAGAGAATCAATGGCTCAGAGTTTGGAATCAAATGACCGCAATTTGTTTCGAGTTGCGGGCACGTCATGTCACTTCAACATAGGTTGCTCTGCCGCGAACGGCGTTGCTTAATCATTCTCTTCGTGTTCTGAATCAAAAATCCCGAACTCGGAATCAAATGATCGCAATTTGTCTCAGGTCACGCACGACTTGAGATATGGTGACGGCAACTTGTTTCAGGTCAAATAAGATTACGGCACGCCGGATCTATGGTGCCCGAGGATCCAGCCTTCCCATTGGCGCACAGCTTCCATGTCCGGGACGCCTTCGTCACGTCTTCCATCGACGACGTCGAGCATGCCAAGCAATCCAACGACCGCATCGAAACGGTCCTCCCCCGCCTTGTCGTTGCCGAAGCCATCATCGATCATTGGAGACAATGCGCCAGCATCTATGCCCTGCCGACCTGCAAGCCATGACAGCATCTCACGTCCCATACGCTGTCGATCGATCTGCCGCCGCTTGCTCCATCCGCCGCGCGGCATCCCAAGCTGTCGGTAGACGTCACCCGGATAGGTTTCGGCGATGACGCAGGGGTTTGTGGCAAGCAGATCTGGCAGCCTTCCGTCGAATGGCCAAAGGCCGATGCCGCTGAGATTCGGCACGATGACCTCTCGCCAGCCGCTGATGGCACCTTTGCCGACCTGGTTTCCGCCAAGTGTCCAGAACAACATGCAGGCGGCCTGCCGGTCTGCTGTGGCATGTTCGCAAAGACGAAGCAGCGAAAGCGGGTTCACAATGCCAAGAGCATCGAAAAGGTGAGACCGCTGGGTGCCGCCCGGTCGTGCCGGATAGAAAGGGCGATGGACGGAAATGCGACTTCGATGATCCGCGACGCTGTACCAGTCCGACCATACCCCGGATCCGAACATTGCAAGAGCGTCGCGGAATGAGCCAAGCTCCGTGGCGCGGGCATAGGCTTGAGGAAGCCCGATCGGAAAATCGAAGCCCAGCAATAGCGAGCCGTTTTCGACCGATCGGCCTTGAAGCCGATCGATCAAGGTCAACGTGTCGCCGACCAACTCCGGGGCATTGACTTTCCAACGCAACCCATCCCGGATGGCAACGGCCATCCAGCGCTTCTTCTTGTCCATGCTCCAGTCGCAATGCGCGACGACGGCGACATTCATACGATCGTTCCTCCTAATCCACTCGAAGGCTATCAGCTTCCTCTTTCACGATCACCGTGCTTGAGAAGCCGCTTTACCGCCTCGCCATCCAACGCCTGCGCATCGAACAGGGCTTTGGTGAGGGCATCGAGCTTGTCCCTGTTCTCGCTCAGAACCTCGACCGCCCGAGCGAGCGCCATTTCCAACCGCACATGGATACGCGCCGCCAGATCCGGATTGCCATCGAGCACGGCGGTCGGATCCTTATCATCACGATAGAGCAGCGGCTGGATAGCACCGAAGCCTAGGCTGCGCTCCATGGCAAGCGCCATCTTCGTAGCCCGCGCCAGATCGCTTTCTTCGGTCCCAGCCGATCCGGAAGACACCTTGCCGATAACGATCTGCTCGGCGGCTCTGCCCGCCATTAGCATCACCAGCATATCCTCGCGATAGCCGAGCGTGTCGCTCCCCGAAGCCGTGAAGCCGAGCCGGCTGTAGCCGCCACCGCCGGGCGTGTCGATGTTGAGGCCATGGATCGGGCCAAGCCTCAACGCATGATGCACGACCGCATGGCCCGACTCGTGGATGGCAAAACGCCAACGCAAATCATATGGCACCGGCGGCCGGTCCATGCGGATGCCATCCTCAAGATCCTCGTAACAGATCGTTCGCTTCTCGCGGCGGGCCTTCAACCGCGCCTGCCGCACGATGCGCTCGACATCTGCTCCGGTCAGCCCCATGGCCCGCGTCGCCAATTTCTTCAGAGCTGCATAGATCGCCTCAGCGATGTCGAGATCACTGTCGTTCGATGCCGTTGTCATTGTGCAGTTCCTTCTCCGGCCATGTCGTTGGCCTCGTTATCCATCTCCACGACCTCAACGTTGTCGGAGGCAATTTCACGGACCAACGAAGCAGCATCGTCACCGAGATGATGCATGAAGATTTCCGCAAGCGTGGCGACATCGGGCATAGGGATCTCAATATGGGTTTCCAATCGCCCGGAGCGTTTGATCGCGTCATCGATCTGGTCGGGCCGATTGGTGGCCCCGACGATGATCAGGCCTTCGGATTTCACGGCACCATCGAGCAATTCGAGCGCTTTATTGACGATCGTATTCCAGTAGTCCGCGTATTCCCGCTCCGCCGGCTGGCGTTTGCCGATACCATCGATCTCGTCGATGAACAGAATGGAAGGGGCGATTGCCCGCGCCTCGGCAAAGGTCTTGTCCATCTTCGAGATGACATCATTGAGATGACCACCCTGTAGCCAGGTGGAAACAGACGTCACGACCAGCGGCACCTGCAGACTGTTGCACAGTGCTCTGGCAAAGCTCGTCTTGCCGGTCCCGGGTGGGCCGTAGAGCAACAGCTTACTGCTCATGTCAGACCACGCCAGCGAGCCTGCGATGTAGTCAGCAAGGTCCGCCTTCAGATCTAGCGCCCAGGTCTTGGCCTTGCCGTATCCTGACAGGGTTTCGACGACGAGTGCTGGGCAATCGTCTTCGCCCTCACCCCGTGGCTCCGGCTGGATGACCTCGGCACCCGACGGCTTCTCTCGCTTCCACCCGCCGCCGCCGTCTTTTCCGGACGCGGTCTTTTCTACCGTGTCCTTCTTCGACTTCGGCGTTTTGGTGGCATCCGTCGTACCGGGTTCGTCATCATCGCCATCCAGCGCGGCGATGCGATTGCGCTCGGTGAGCGATGCCAGGACGGCGACGACCTGCGGTGCGCTGCGACCCGGCCTGAAGGCCAACACGACATCATCGATCGTGAGGTAATGCGCGTCGTAGGCATTCGGCCACCGCTCCAGCGCCGCAATGCCGGTAGCGCCATGGATCACCTCGATCATCCGGCTGATGAAGGGGTAATCGAGCCAGCCGGCAGCAAGATTGATGTCGGCGGCAATGCTGATCTCCGAAGGGATGGCATCTGCCTTCTCCGCGATCGCTACGATAGGGCAATCCCGCGTCAGGGCATTAACCAGACGCCGCTGCAGTGCCGCGTTCGTGACGCGCTGCATGCTCTGTCCGATGAACTGGATGTAGGTTCTACCGCCTCCCTCGGATCCGGCAAAACTCGTGTGGTCGTGGACATACTCGCCATCGATCCCGCTCAAGGAACCGCCCGGCACAAAGCCCGACGTCTCGATCAAACGCCGCATCGCCTGCTCGAAGCCGGCGATCGGCGCATGCAAAGACACGACGGGCGCCGACATGGTGGCAGCACTGACGATCGTGGCAAGCGGCACACGACCCGCCTCAATGGCACGGGCAAGAACGAGGGCTGCAACAATGTTACTGACCAACGGCCCCCGCCCCGCCCGACCAACAAGACCGACGGCATAGGCACGCCGGGCGTGATCCATCGCTGCATCACGATCTCCGGGATTCCGCCGCCCCTCCTCCGAGGCAACCGTCAGGATCGATACATCGGACCGGTCTTCCGTGACCATGATGTCGGAGGGCTTTGGTGGCGGCAGGAGATAGGCGGCGAAGGTCCGACCCAGCCATGCCAGGTCACGATCCGGATTGCCGGTCATCCGGCCGATGTCGAAGATCGGTGTGTAACGCCGCAGCAGATGGCCGTCGACCTCAACGACCTTCATCGTCAGAAGACCATTGGCATGGGCATTGCGCTGCGCCTCCCGGCGCGCGATCCGTTCGAGCCGACGAATGAACAGACGGGACAGTTTATTCATCGATCCGGCCCTCCGTCTTCGCGGCAATAATTGCCGTTTTGGACTCCGATGGATGCGTCGTCTTCAGCCTGCGTTTCTTCAAACTACCCGGGCCCGCCTGTCGCCGCTCCCGGATCATCCGACGGTCAATGCGCTGTTGAGCCGGAAACGGCTTTACCTTCTCCGGCGAGGACAGCGCAACCAGATCGTTGTTCCGCCGCTCCAGCCAGTCGAGCAGCAAACGGCAGGCCGGGTTGCCGATGTCGGCATGCGCCTGCAATCGAACGAGGACCATCTCCGGCACGTTCCCGGTCAGACCATCACCTTGCCGGACATGACCAAGCGCCAGTCCGATCAGGAAAGCCGGATCGTCGTCAGACGTGTTCGTGCGGCCGGTTCCGGGATAGCCGAGGACGGCGCAATGCGGACGATGGCAGATGGCATTCGGTAACGTCGAAGACGAGATCGCCTCGCAGCGGATGCGCGGCGGCACATCCGGATTGGTATCGGAAGACATGGGAACTCCCTGGCCGGACCACCTTAGGATCCAGCATCGATGAGAAGAACAGGATGGGGGAGCCGCGGCCTCCAGGCCACGGCGATCGACGCGCAGGCTCTGACGGCAAGCGTCAGGCTGCGACGTTCAAGCCATCAATGCGCGGCGGGGCGACGGGCAAAGCCCACCCGGATGAAGGCCGGTGTCGGTTCATCATCCTGATCATCATCGACGCGGCCGAGATCGCCCTCGTCATTCAGGCTCGGACCGTCAACGCCGATCCGCGAGCCAGCGGGCCCCGACACAATGATAGCTTCTGCTTCGGCCATCGCAGGCGGCACCATCACCCCAATCGCCTTGCGCGCCTCGGCTTCGAGAAGCTGCTGCACCTTGGCACCGAAGCGCAGGCGCAGTTCGGCCATGCAGGCGGCAACACCATCGATCTCCAACAGGTCGTCGATTTCGGAGAGCGCCCAAACACCGTGGGCATGATCGCTCGGACGGCTGGCGCCATCAACGATCGCCACCTCGACCGTGTCGACCATCAGCCGCTTGTGGTGCTTGTAGAGCCAGTCCGGCAGAACCATGGCCGAGGCCATCATCTTGACCTTCAACTCTTCGAGGCGGCTCGTGTCGCCATACGACGCAAGCGAACGCTTGAGGTCGAGAATGTAGGCGGTGTGGCGGGCGCGGTTCACAACGATCAGGTCCGGCGTGTAGCTGCCCTTGGCCGGTGCCTCGCAATCGAGCTTCACGCCATCAAGGCTGGTCCAATCGTTTCCGGACACGGCTTCCATGGCTGCCTTCACCAGCGGCAGCTTCAGGGACTGAGTCAAGACGAGGACGTTGGGGTTGGCCTTAGCAAGGCGTTCGACCGCCTGCTCCAGCAACTTGCCCTCGCGGAACGACACCGCCCGGACCAGCGAAGCGATGTGAACGTAGTGGCCGAGGATCTCGTCCTCGGTCGGCTCGCCATCGGCAATTGCGGCAATGGCGCGATCGATCAGTAGATCGAGGTCTGCCTCGACTTCCGACCAGCGAACCAGATGCGGATGACGGCGCAATGCTGCCGGTTCACGAACGGAAGCCGGAACCAAGTCACGGCCAAAGCCGAACGGACGCGGACGGGATCCGGAAGCCGAAGCGGCGGTCGCTTCGATGACAGAACGGAGAACTTCCCCAGCGGGGACAGAAACGGTATTCGTGCTCATAGCCCGATTCCTTCTAACCAAGGTTGACGGTCAGGCCCTTGTCGATGTTGGCGCATCGGCTTGGGCCGTCTGTTCCAGCCATCTGGAACGTCCGCAATTTGGCAGGACCGGGGGCCGGGCTCAAGGTCCCGTCAATCAAAAAAGAGAACGAAGCCGGTACAAGGTTAACACCGGGCTCACGACCGCCCTGGCACGGCGGCCACCGAACCTCGCCACCAGCGCCGTGACCACGAAGCCCCAGACCGGAAGCCCGGACAAGACAAAGGGCCGACAAGCGGCCCTTTCAGAATGCGACTGGGAGGCCGGTCATCCCGGCCGTCCGGACCGTCGAGGCAAATTACGCCGTGACGGTTTCTGCCGGTGAGGCTTCATCCAGGCCATCGCGTTCGGCCACGACCTCGTTCGCCAGCGGCGGCACCACTTCGAGCGCCTGGCGGGCCGGCGGCGTTTCGCCGTTTTCCGCGATCACGTCTTCGGTTGCCACCCCAGCCCCGACTTCTACCAAGATCGGCGTAACGGCCACCGCATCGTTCGGCGGAGCCAGTGGCCATTTCGGCTTACGATCCTTCGAGATCGACCATTCGAGGGCAGGCACCACCTCGTCGCGAAGCCAGCCCGGAAGGTCCTTGGACTTCGGCCAGGAATCGACGAGACCGAGTTTCTGCAGCGTTTCGTTGACGACCGCCCATTCGGTCTTCTTCGGGAACTGCGTCGAGCGCGGATGACGACGCAGGTCGCTATCGGGCTCAACGAACTGCGCCAGACTTTCAAGCTCCATGCGCGCGACACGCGCGAGATCCTCGACCTCCCTCGCCAGGGCCTCCTTGATCACCCGCTTCTGGTCCAGCGCCGTCTTGATCGCCTGAACGATCACGTCGATATGCACGACAAACATCTTCAGGCCGTCGCGGGCTTTGATCGCAATCAACGCCTTGAGGCCGGTCACCCCGCCTGCACCATAGAAGTCGCGCTGGACTTTCTTGTCCTCTACCTCCTCCCCATTGGTCAGGATGGTTTTCACGTCAAAGACGCGAAGCTGGCCATGCTCCTCGGCATGGGCGATCGCTTCGCGGATCTTTTCGTGCGGCGCGTGCGCCAGGTGGAAGAGAGCTGTCGTCCCGACCGACAGGTCGACAAGCTCATCCCGGAAGTCAGCGAGATTGCGGAACACGGACATATAGCCCCGTGCCGTGCGGGGGGCGATGCCGCAGCGGAGCTTCACCCACTTGTCAAAAACCCCATCGTCCAGCAGCACGGCAGCTTCATCCAGATGGTCGCCGAGCTCAAAGGTCTGCTCGGTCGTGCGACGGCCAAGATCGAAGATCTTGGAAGCACTGGTTTCGAGCCGTTTGCGAAGTTTGCTGTCTATGTTGAGCTTTTCGTAGTGACGGGCGAAGGCGGCAGGCAGGGTGGTGGTGTTTTCTTTGGATACGGTCACGATAGGACTCCATTGGTTACTGACACGATACGTTCGACAACAAGCCGATCGAACACACATATTTTCAGCGCAATCGTAGTAACTGTCAAACAATGACCAAAAAAACACTCAAGAATAGACGCCATATAAACTTAAATTTATACGATTATTATTTATATATCTATGCAAATTAACCAAATTTACGCGTCGTAAAATAATTTTTTACTTATCAATATACTGCAGAGTAAATCCAGCAGAATTTGAGCCTCGATACGCCGTTTCCGGGCGGTGAACCAACTCTGCTGGTAAGGGCCTGAAGAGATGCGGCCATCGAGAACGGGAAGCACGACATGGCGTCCAATTACACGCTGCTTGATACAGCGAGGCGATTTGGCCGAGATTACCGCACATTGCCGGTGCGCCATCTAAAATTGCCCACACGTCGAGACAAATTGCGTATCGTTGATTCCCAGTTCCGGATTTCTGATTCAGAACACCGGAGTTTTGATTCCGCAGCCGCCGTTTGGGTGCCGCACGTCATCTCGACCTTGTTCAACGTGCCCGCAATTCATTTCAAATTGCGTATCCGTGATTCCGAGCCTTGGATTTCCGATTCATGAACCGGGATTTTCGATTCCGGGGCAAATGGCGTTGCCGGGACGCGGCCGGTCTGGCAATCAGGCCAACAGGCGTATGGGAGTGGCAACATGGCAAGCAAGTCAGACGAGATCCGTAATCGCGAACAGCGCGAACGGCAGCAGAAGCTGCGCGATGCCGGTCGCAAGGCCAGGCGCCCCGACCGCGACGACATCGCCCGCACGGCGCTCTTCATGACGATTTCCAGCATGGCGGCCAGGGACGCGAAAGAGGTGCTGGAGGATTTTCAAGATCGGGTTGTCAGGATGCTTGTGGAGCAGGGATTTGACGAGCGGGAGTCCGACATCGTCTTCGAGGAACTCGTCGCCAAGTACCGCACAGGCCACTGGCCGTTTCGTCGCAAGGTCCACCTTCTCCATCCCGAGGATCCCGATCGGGACGCTTGAGGCGGCGTCGGCCTGCTCTGCGTCGATCTCGGCCTTTCCATCAAGAGGTGCCGGTCAACGCCTGACGGCGTTTGCAAGTTCTGACACGTTTCCCCCCGTTACTTCATAAAACGCCGTTCGATTCTGAATCGGATTTCCAGAGGTGTTTACGCGACGTCGCAATGCCGGCAGGTCGACTAGGTCGCCGCATCAGGTATAATTGCCGGCCTCAAATTGTTGCATCTTCGCCACACGGGCGCTGCATCTTATGGTTACCACGCCGTTGCCGGCCCACGGCCCCTCCGAAGCATGTCCAATTTTTTCAATACAAAGCCATGTCCCATTTTGAGAACGTCACGTAATTCACTCAATCGCCCTGAATAACTTCAACGGCTTACACCCACTTGCGGCGAGCGAACGCCTGTGTTTTTTGGCGGACAGCGATGTTCAACCCAGGCCAGTCCAGGAAAACGGAAGGAGGCGCCCATGTTCGATTACCGTCATGTTGATGGCGCCATTATGCCGCCGTCAGGAGACCTTGAGTGCCAGACACCCACCTCGGGGTTCTGCACCGGCCGCATGCGCGATCGTGCCCTTCGCGCAGATCTTCGTCGACGACGACGAAGATCTGCTCACGAAAGGAGCCACCATGTCGCATACCCCTACTTCGCAGGAAGAGTCCTGCAAGCGCGCGCGCTCTGAGGACGATCGCCAGAACAACGTTCTGACGTTCCCCTTGGAGGCGGTGAACGCTGCACTCCGCAATCGTGCGGAACGTGTTCAGCGCGCAATCGCTCCTGTCAAACCCGCGGCGACGAAGCCCGTGCCCGGCGTCGGATCGATCAGGACCCGCTACCTGTATGACGTAGTCAAGGATACCAGGTCTCGCCTGTATTCCGGGACCGTCGTCATTGCCTCCGTCGCTGGCGTGACCGTCTCTCAGGCGGCCGATGCCATCCGTCAGGTGCGCTATGGCGCGGGCTGGCTCGACTTCTCCTACACCCCGCCGATCAGACACACGCGGGGTGACGAGATCGAGCAGGCTTTGCGCCTCCTCGGATATGTTGGACACTGGCGCTGGCTTCACCATAAGCCGACGCTGGCCGCCTATTTGAAGAGCCGCACCGGCGTGGAGCGCGACCATCCCAGCGTCGTGTTTCTCAGCACGCACGCTGTGGCGGTGAACGGCGGCGTCTTCTGTGATGTTCTTAGCGGTGGTGTCGTCATCGATATCGACGACGCAAATGGTCGCCGCAAGAAGGTCAACCGCGTCTTCGTGGTGACCGACCGCATCGCGCGTTCGAAGATCGCCTCCAGAACGCCGGCGCCCAAGTCGGGTGCGAGTTCCAAGCTCGACCGGCTTTTCCACGAGGCGATCAAGGCCGAGACCAACGCAGCGCGCATCAAGATCACGCCGCACGAGGTGTTTGTGATCCGGCCCAAGGAGACGGGTTGGTATTGGCTTGGCAGCCGCGAGAACATCGAGGATCAGATCCTGATGCCGCGTTCGGACAACCGCCTTGCCGGCAACACCGACGCCGCCGCCGCCTATCGCGCGGCGATGGAGTAATAGCGACCTCCGCGCGGCGAGCGTAATCGCGGCAATTATTGCAGCGCAAGACCACCTCGCCCTCAGTCCTCGATACGCTCCGACACCCAAGGGCAGCGCGCTCCACGCTGCTCCATCACGCACCACCGCCAGGACATGATGACCTCGCGGCTGTCGCGGGCTCCCAAGCGATCCGCGCCAGGCTACCATTTCCCCATAAGACCCGCGAGGACCCTATGACCGAGAATGCTTTGTTTAACGCCCGCCACGCCACCGACCGCAAACAGACGGCGGTCATCGGCACGCCGATCACCGATCTCGAGATGCTGGTTGCAAAGAGCAACGAACCGACCTTCCCCCCCTATGGCTACAAGCTTTCCACGCAGCGCGACGGGGCGGGTGACCATTTCGAGGCTATGCGGGAGATCGATTCCGATCAGGCCGCTATCGTCCGCCGCATCTACCAGCTCTATGCCGACGGCGTGTCGCCGGCAAAGATCGCGGAAGCCCTGAACGCTGAGGGTATCCGCGGGCCTCGTGGCCTCAGGTGGCGTGACACCACCATCCGCGGTGACCGCGCACGTCACACCGGCATCCTCAACAACGAGATCTATAGCGGCCGGTCCCGGGTACCGGGCCGTGATTGCGACCTCACTCCTGCCCTGCGGATCGTCAGCGATGAACTCTGGACCCGCGTCAAGCAGCGCCAGGGTTTCGCGGCGCGGGGCCCTGTGGGAACGCCGTAAGTTTTTTGCCTAGATGACACACTGGCCGGCAGAGCCGGCCAGTGCTCACGACGACGATGTTTCAGATGGAATTCAGTATGACCAAGACCGTTCTGTTTTACGCCCGCTATTCCACCGACCGCCAGCACGAGGTCTCGATCGAAACACAGATCGAGCTTGGCGAAGCCTTCGTCAAGGCGCGAGGATGGAAGCTGGTCGCTACTTATTCCGATGCCGCGATCAGCGGCACGAGCTACCAGCTCCGTCCCGGTATCCAGGGCCTTATGGCGCATGTGAAGCGCGAGCGGACCGATATCGTGCTTTGCGTCACCGTCGACCGTCTGTCGCGCGACATCGAGCACAGCGCCAAGATCCTGAAGGAACTGCGTTACCGCGACGTCGACATCTGGACCGTCCACGCCGGAGCACCGGTCACCGATCTGGAACTGGCGCTTCGTGCAGCGCTCAGTCATGAACTGGTCGAGCAGATCCGGTACCGGACACGCGAAGGGATGAAGACGGCAGTGAAGAAGGGCAAGGCATCGACCTGCCTTGCATACGGTTACCGGCTCTCCCAGGAGCGCGACGCTAACGGCGACCGTATCAAGGGCTTGCGCGAGATCGATCCCGAGAAGGCAGGCATCGTCCGCCGCATCTACCAGCTCTATGCCGACGGCATGTCGCCGCGCGATATCGCACTCCTGTTGAACGAAGAGAAGGTCACAGGCCCACGCGGCCGCAAATGGCGCGACACTGCAATCCGCGGCCATGTCGGCCGTGGCACCGGCATTCTCAACAACGAGAGCTATATCGGCCGCATGGTCTGGAACCGCCGCCAGTACCGCAAAAACCCTCAGACGGAGAAGCGTACTGCCCGCGCCAATGACGCGAGCGAATGGGTTCTGGCGGAGGTGCCGCAGATGCGCATCGTCTCGGACGAGTTGTGGAGCCGCGTCAAGGACCGGCAGAAGGAGATTGGGGAGCTGTTCGATTTCGGGCAGAGTAACCGGCTCAATGCCACGCACCGGCCGGAATATCTTTTGAGCCAGCTCCTCGAATGCGAGGAATGCGGCGGCCCCTACGCGATTTCCGGCAAGGATCGCTATAGCTGCACCAACCGCAAGAAACGCCTGCCGATCGACGAGCTTGGCGGCGCATGCTGCAGCAACAGCAAAACGATCATTCGTCAGGAGCTGGAGAGCCGCGTGTTGGACTGCTTGCCGGCGGCATTTTTCGCCGAAGGCATCTTCGACACACTGTCCGAACAGAGCATCGCTTACGAGACGGCAAAACTCAAACGTCCGCTTGCCGAACGCGACCTGATGAAGCGCAAGCTCGTGGAAGTCGAGGGCAAGCAGCAGAACATCATCCAGCAGATCAGTGACCGTGCGGCCGAGGGCCGCCCTCGCCTACCGGCGCTCGATGACACGCTCGACCGGCTCGAAACCGAACGACAGGCGCTTGAACAGGATATTGCCAGTTTCACGGAAAGCGGCCCGGACATGATCGCCAAGATCGAGGAATTGCGCCAGCGCCATAATCCAACACAGACGGAGAGGTCGATGCGGCAGTTCATGCGGCTGGCGCGCAAGGGCAAGAATGAGGATGCAAAGCGCGCTCTGATGCCGATCGTGCGTCAGCTCGTCCAGAAAGTGGTGATCGGCAAGACACCGGGCCACCAGCCGGCAAGCCTGCAGGTGCATGGCTTGATTGCCGCAATCCTCGCCCAGATGGACGTGATCGACTACATGAGCAGCCGCCTGATTTCGGAGATCCACGAGGATTTCATGGATCGGATCGAAGCCGGCGAACTCGACAGCGAGGAGAAGAGAGAGATCATGCTCGACATTTACCGCGAGGAGTTTCTCGATCGGCTTCCCGAGTGGGAGAATTTGCAAATGTCGGTGGTTGCGGGGGCAGGATTTGAACCTGCGGCCTTCAGGTTATGAGCCTGACGAGCTACCGGGCTGCTCCACCCCGCGTCCAGCGCATTCGGCAAGGCCGAATGTCGCGGTTACGTCGTTGCTTTAGCGACGACGGATCTTTGCCGGAGTAAATTGCGGAGCAATTTATCTCCTGTAAGGGACGCACTTGGCGTTTTCCTTAAGTTTTGTCTTAAACTGCAAAAGGCCGCTTTTGGCGGCCCTTTTTTTCGGCTGGGCCGAGGGATGTGATGAGAAGATTTTTGATGCGTTTTGCAGACCTGGCAGCGACCTACTCTCCCGCGTCTTGAGACGAAGTACCATTGGCGCTGGGGCGTTTCACGGCCGTGTTCGGAATGGGAACGGGTGCAGCCGCCCCGCGATAACCACCAGGTCGGCAAAACGCAACATTGTTCATGTTTTCACATGAACGTTGTTTTCGAGAAGCTGGGAAGCTTGCGCTTCGTTTTTAATTTACACGTCGTTTCTGTGACTTATCCGTATGTTGCCTTGCTCGAGGTCGAGCGTGGCGCCCATACAGGACGCTAGTCCGTCGCCAATCGTTTGGCGCGCCGTCTGCAGCGTAGTGGCCGAAGGCCACGTCAGCGTGAAGACAGAACAGATCATCAAGCTTCGCTTGATGAGCATGAACAATGGGAACGAAGAAGTCGATCGAGCTATTAGTAACGGTAAGCTTCACACATTGCTGTGCTTCCACACCCGTCCTATCAACGTGGTCGTCTTCCACGGCTCTGATAGGGAACACTCGTTTTCAGGTTGGTTTCCCGCTTAGATGCCTTCAGCGGTTATCCATTCCGTATATAGCTACTCTGCTATGCCCTTGGCAGGACAACAGATCCACCAGAGATACGTCCATCCCGGTCCTCTCGTACTAGGGACAGATCCTGTCAATATTCCTACACCCACGGCAGATAGGGACCGAACTGTCTCACGACGTTCTGAACCCAACTCACGTACCGCTTTAAATGGCGAACAGCCATACCCTTGGGACCTGCTCCAGCCCCAGGATGCGATGAGTCGACATCGAGGTGCCAAACAACCCCGTCGATATGGACTCTTGGGGGTCATCAGCCTGTTATCCCCGGCGTACCTTTTATCCGTTGAGCGATGGCCCTTCCACACGGGACCACCGGATCACTATGACCGACTTTCGTCTCTGCTCGACTTGTCAGTCTCGCAGTCAGGCTAGCTTATGCCATTGCACTCGACGACCGATTTCCGACCGGTCTGAGCTAACCATCGCGCGCCTCCGTTACTCTTTCGGAGGCGACCGCCCCAGTCAAACTACCCACCATACACTGTCCCGGATCCGGATAACGGACCGCGGTTAGACATCCACGAAGATAAGGGTGGTATTTCAAGGATGGCTCCACAGAAACTGGCGTCCCTGCTTCAAAGCCTACCACCTATCCTACACATGCCTTGGCGAATGCCAGTGTAAAGCTATAGTAAAGGTGCACGGGGTCTTTCCGTCTGACCGCAGGAACCCCGCATCTTCACGGGGAATTCAATTTCACTGAGTCTATGTTGGAGACAGCGGGGAAGTCGTTACGCCATTCGTGCAGGTCGGAACTTACCCGACAAGGAATTTCGCTACCTTAGGACCGTTATAGTTACGGCCGCCGTTTACTGGGGCTTCAGTTCAGAGCTTGCACCCCTCCCTTTAACCTTCCAGCACCGGGCAGGCGTCAGACCCTATACGTCGTATTGCTACTTCGCAGAGCCCTGTGTTTTTGATAAACAGTCGCTACCCCCTGGTCTGTGCCACCCCATCATACTTGCGTACAAAAGGGTCACGCTTCTTCCGAAGTTACGCGTGCAATTTGCCGAGTTCCTTCAACATAGTTCTCTCAAGCGCCTTGGTATACTCTACCTGACCACCTGTGTCGGTTTCGGGTACGGTCTATACGGTGGAGCTATTTCCTGGAACCTCTTCGCCGCCCAACCAATCCAATAAGGTTGAACAACACACGAGATCCGTCACTACCACCAGGCCCACGAATATTAACGTGGTTCCCATCGACTACGCGTGTCCGCCTCGTCTTAGGGGCCGGCTAACCCTGCTCAGATTAACTTTAAGCAGGAACCCTTGGTCTTTCGGCGAGGGAGTCTCTCACTCCCTTTATCGTTACTCATGTCAACATTCGCACTTCCGATATCTCCAGCAGCCCTCACGGGTCCGCCTTCACAGACTTACGGAACGCTCCGCTACCACTTGCACAAAGTGCAAATCCTCAGCTTCGGTGCATGGCTTTAGCCCCGTTACATTTTCGGCGCAAAGACCCTTATTTAGACCAGTGAGCTGTTACGCTTTCTTTAAATGATGGCTGCTTCTAAGCCAACATCCTGGTTGTTTTGGGATCCTCACATCCTTTCCCACTTAGCCATGACTTGGGGACCTTAGCTGGAGGTCAGGGTTGTTGCCCTTTTCACGACGGACGTTAGCACCCGCCGTGTGTCTGCCGACTAGTACTCCTCGGTATTCGGAGTTTGGTTAGGATCAGTAAGACGGTGAGTCCCCATAGCCCATCCAGTGCTCTACCCCCGAGGGTATTCGGTCGACGCTCTACCTAAATAGATTTCGCGGAGAACCAGCTATTTCCGAGTTTGATTGGCCTTTCACCCCTAGCCACAAGTCATCCCGAACTATTGCAACAGTTATGGGTTCGGCCCTCCAGTTGGTGTTACCCAACCTTCAGCCTGCTCATGGCTAGATCACTCGGTTTCGGGTCTAATGCAACTAACTCAATCGCCCTATTCAGACTCGCTTTCGCTGCGCCTACACCTACCGGCTTAAGCTTGCTAGTTACACTAAGTCGTTGACCCATTATACAAAAGGTACGCCGTCACCCTTGCGGGCTCCGACTGTTTGTAGGCATCCGGTTTCAGGTTCTATTTCACTCCCCTCGTCGGGGTGCTTTTCACCTTTCCCTCACGGTACTTGTTCGCTATCGGTCATGCACGAGTACTTAGGCTTGGAGAGTGGTCTCCCCATGTTCAGACAGGATTTCACGTGTCCCGCCCTACTCAAGGACAATGACTGTTCTACGCGTAAGGGGCTATCACCCTCTATGGCCGACCTTTCCAGATCGTTCCGCTTTATTCATCATTGCCACTGGCCTGGTCCGCGTTCGCTCGCCACTACTTGCGGAGTCTCGGTTGATGTCCTTTCCTGCAGGTACTTAGATGTTTCAGTTCCCTGCGTTCGCTTCTTACCCCTATGTATTCGAAAGTAAGATACCTTATCACAATGCTTGGAAACCCAGGCCGTTCGTTAAAACAGACTGGATTTTCCAAGCATTTAAGGTGGGTTGCCCCATTCGGAGATCCATGGATCAAAGCTTATTCGCAGCTCCCCACGGCTTTTCGCAGCGTATCACGTCCTTCTTCGCCTG